>NC_011144.1:0-1270000 GCF_000017265.1 Phenylobacterium zucineum HLK1
GTGGGTGCGACCCTTTTGCCGACCTCCAGCCCGCCCCGGCTCGCCACCTATTTCCACGTGCACCTCGTCTCGGACTCCACCGGCGAGACGCTGAACGCCATGGCGCGGGCGGTCTGCGCCCGCTTCGAGAACGTCCTGCCGATCGAGCACATCTACGCCCTGGTCCGCAGCCAGCGGCAGCTCGACCGGGCGCTGGGCGACATCGAGGAATCCCCCGGCATCGTCCTGCACACCATCGTCGACGAAAAGCTGCGCCACATCCTGGAGGAAGGCTGCCGGCGGCTCGACATGCCCTGCATCCCGGCCCTGGACCCGCTGGTCAGCGCCATGCAGCGCTACCTGGGCGCGGCGACCACCAGCCGGGTCGGCGCGCACCTGCGGCTCGACAACGATTATTTCAACCGGATGGACGCCCTGAACTACGCCATCGGCCACGACGACGGCCAGGGCGGTCAGGACCTCGATCAGGCCGACGTCGTGCTGGTGGGGGTGTCGCGGACGTCGAAGACGCCGACCTGCATCTATCTCGCCCACCGCGGCGTGCGGGCGGCGAACGTCCCGCTCGTCCCGGGCCGGCCGGTCCCCGAGAAGCTGTTCACGATGAAGAACACCCTGATCGTCGGCCTGACGATCTCGCCCGACCGGCTGATCCAGATCCGCCGCAACCGGCTACTCAGCCTGAAGGAGCACCGGGAGTCGAGCTACATCGACGTCGACGCGGTGCGCGAGGAGATCGTCTACGCCCGCCGGCTGTACGAACGGCACGGCTGGCCCACCATCGACGTGACCCGCCGCTCGGTCGAGGAGACCGCCGCGGCCGTGCTCAACCTGCTGCACGGCGGCCACGGCCAGGTGGAGGTGCTGGGTTGAGCGAGACGATCATCCTGGCCTCCAAGAGCGCCGCCCGGCGGGCGGTGCTGGAAGGGGCCGGCGTTCCTTTCGAATGCGCGACGGCCGGCGTCGACGAGGATGCGGTCAAGGCGAGCCTGCTGGCGGAGGGCGCCCGCCCGCGCGAGGTGGCCGACGCCCTGGCCGAGCTGAAGGCGGTCCGCGTCTCGCGCCGGACGCCGGGGTTCGTCATCGGCGCCGACCAGACGCTGGAGCTGGGCGGCCGGCTCTACGACAAGGTGGACACCATCGACGCCGCGCGCGAGCGGCTGAAGGAACTGCGCGGCCAGGTCCACAAGCTGCACTCGGCCGTGGTGGTCGCCAAGGACGGGGCCCCGATCTGGCGCGAGGTGGCGACCTGCACCCTGGCCATGCGGCCGTTCTCGGACGCCTTCCTGGAGACCTACCTGGCCGAGGAGGGCGAGGCTGCGCTGGGCTCGGTGGGCTGCTACCGGCTGGAAGGGCCGGGCGCCCAGCTCTTCGAGAAGATCGACGGGGACTATTTCGCCATCCTGGGCCTGCCGCTGCTGGGCCTGCTCGACCTCCTCAGACGACATGGAGCCCTCGCCGCATGAAGCCGCCGATCACGGGACGCACGGTCGTGGCCGGAGTCGCGGGCCAGCCCGTGGCCCATTCGCTCTCCCCGCTGATCCACAACGCCTGGCTGGCGGCGGCGGGGATCGACGGGGTCTATGTGGCCTTCGCCCCGGACGCCGACCGGTTCGAGGTGTTCGTGGACGGCCTGCGCGGCGGGGCGATCCGCGGCCTGAACGTCACCATTCCCTTCAAGGAGGTGGCGCTCTCCATCGCCGACGTCGTGAGCCCGCGGGCCGAGGCGGCGGCGGCGGCCAACCTGATCACCTTCGAGGCCGACGGCAGGGTCCTGGCCGACAACACCGACGGCGTGGGGCTGCTGGGCGCCCTTCAGGCCCAGGCCCCCGGCTGGCGGGCCGACGCCGGACCCGTGGCCGTGCTCGGCGCGGGCGGGGCGGCGCGCGGGGCGGTGGCCGCCCTCGTCGCCGCCGGCGCGCCGCAGGTGCGGATCGTCAACCGCACCCTGGCCAAGGCCGAGGCCGTCGCCGGGGCGGTGGGCCGCATCGCCGTCGCCTGCCCGCTGGACGCGGCGGCCCAAGCCTTCGAGGGCGCGACGGCGGTGATCAACGCCACCTCGGCCGGCCTCTCGGGTTCGCCCGGCCTGGACGTGCCGCTGGAGGCGACCCCCGAGACGGCGGTCGTCATGGATATGGTCTACAAGCCGCTGGTCACCCCGTTCCTGCAGCGGGCCCAGGACCTTAGGCGGCGCACGGTGGACGGGCTGGAGATGCTGATCCGCCAGGCCGAACCCTCGTTCCAGGCCTTCTACGGCGCCAATCCGCCGGCGGGCGCGGACGTCCGCGCGCTGGCCCTGAAGACGCTGGAGGGCCGAGCCCCATGAAGATCGTCGGCCTCACCGGCTCCATCGGCATGGGCAAGTCCACCACCGCGGCGATGTTCCGCGACGCCGGAATCCCCGTCTACGACGCCGACGCGGCGGTCCACGACCTCTACGACCAGGGCGGCGCGGCCGTCGGGCCCGTGGGCGAGGCCTTCCCGGGGGTTGTGAAGGACGGCCGCGTCGATCGCGAGGCGCTGCGCCAGCAGGTGCTGGGAAATCCCGAGGCGCTGAAGCGGCTGAACGCCATCGTCCATCCCCTGGTCGGCCAGGACCGGGTGCAGTTCTTCAAGGCGGCCGAGGCGGCGGGCGCCGATATGGTGGTGCTGGACATCCCCCTGCTGTTCGAGACGGGCGGCCACGCGAACGTCGATGCGGTGGTGGTCGTCTCGGCGCCCCCCCAGATGCAGCGCGAGCGGGTGCTGGCCCGGCCCGGCATGACCCCGGAACGGCTGGACGCCATCCTCGCCCAGCAGACCCCGGACGCCGAGAAGCGGGCCCGGGCGCACTTCGTCGTCGACACCGGCCAGGGCCTGGAGCACGCCCGCGCCCAGGTGATGACCATCATCGCCGCCCTGCGGGCCGGGACGGACGGAGGGCGCGGCGACTAGCCGCCTGCGCGTTTCCGCCGGTTGAAAGAGGCCGCCGAACCGGGCCATTGAAGGGCCATGGCGCGCGAAATCGTCCTCGACACCGAGACCACGGGCTTCGACCCGCTCACCGGCGACCGGCTGGTGGAAATCGCCTGCCTTGAGATCGAGGATTTCATCCCGACCGGGCGGCACTTCCACGCCTACATCGATCCCTGCCGGGACATGCCGGCCGAGGCCGAGAAGGTGCACGGCCTCTCCACCGCCTTCCTGCGCGGCAAGCCGAAGTTCGAGGCGCCCGAGATCGTCGAGGCGTTCCTGGACTTCGTGGCCGATGCGCCGATCGTCGCCCACAATGCGGCCTTCGACCGGGCCTTCGTGAACTACGAGCTGGGCCTGTGCAGCCGGGCCGAGCTGCCCGACCACCGCTGGATCGACACCCTGGCGCTCGCCAAGCAGCGCTTCCCGGGGATGCACAACTCGCTGGACGCGCTCTGCAAGCGCTTCAAGATCTCGCTGGCGGAGCGCGAGAAGCACGGGGCGCTGATCGACACCAAGCTGCTGGCGGCGGTCTATCTCGAGCTGCGCGGCGGCCGCGAACGGCGGCTGGAGCTGACCTCGTCCGCGGCGGTCAGCGCGGTGCACGCGGCGACGCGCAACAGCTACGGCGCGCGACCGAGGCCGCTGGCGCCCCTCTCCAGCGACGAGGAGCGCGCGGTCCACGCCGCGTTCATCCGCGAGGTGGTCAAGAGCGAGGAGCTCTGGGGCAAGTTCGGGCTGTAGCGTCCCTCCCCGCGAGGGGGAGGGCAGGCGTCAGGCGTGGCCGACCTGTTCCTGTTCCTGGGCCTTGCGGGCCGCGTAGACGCCGGCGAAGTCGATCGGATCCAGCATGAAGGGCGGGAAGCCGCCCTCGGCCGTGACGTCGGCGATGATCCGGCGGGCGAAGGGGAAGAGGTAGCGCGGGCACTCGATCAGCAGCACCGGCTCCAGGTCCTCCGCCGGCACGCCGGCGATCTGGAACACGCCGCCGTAGAGCAGCTCGACCACGAACAGGGCGCCGTCGTCGCGGGTGGCTCTGGCCGACAGCTTCAGGTCCACCTCGAACAGGCCGTCCTCGCGGCCCCGGGCGTTCATCTCGACGCCGAGGTCGATCTGCGGCTGGGTCTGGGCGGCGCGCAGGGCGTCGGGCGCGCGCGGGTTCTCGAACGACAGGTCGCGGATGAACTGGGCGAGGATGCGGATGCCGGGCGCCTGGCCTTCGGCGGCTTCGGGCGCGCCCGGGGCGCCGGCGTCGGTTTCGGACATGATCTGGCTTGAATCCTATCGCAAACGCGGGAGAAACAATCCTATCGCAAACGCGGGAGAAACGCGTCTCTTCGGGCGGCCCGGCTAACATGGCGCCTCAGGGGATGCAACGCCGCCCCTGACGGCGGCGTTCCGGCAGCCTATATTGAGGCGTTGGACGGATCCCCCACGTCCCTAGCCAAGGCAGGAAGTTGCAAGTCCTCGAGCTGATCATCTTCGCCGGCCTCGCGGCCATCGTGCTCTACCAGCTCTATTCGGTGCTGGGCCGGCGCGTCGGGCGCCAGCCGGAGGACCAGGCCGCCGCCGAGCCGGCGCAGGGCTCCGTACGCGCCGTCGACCGGATGGCCGAACCGGCCGACGACGGCGTGGCGCTGACGGGCCTGGCCGCGGTGAAGGCGCTGGACCCCAGCTTCGACGTCGGCCACTTCCTGGGCGGCGCCAAGCAGGCCTACGAGATGATCGTGCGGGCCTTCGCCGACGGCGACCGGGCCACGCTGAAGAACCTGCTCGCGCCGCAGGTGCTGGCCTCGTTCGAGGCGGCCATCGACCAGCGCGAGGCCGAGGGCCGCACCGAGAGCGTCGAGTTCTTCCACCCGCCCCGCGCCGACCTCGAGAAGGCCGACGTCACGGGCGCCGACCTCGGCCGGGTGACCGTCCGGTTCCTGGCCGAATTCCGCAGCCGCACCAAGGGCCCCGAGGGCGAGGCCGTGGACGACCGCCGCACCGCCGAGCTGTGGACGTTCGAACGCAATCTTAAGAGCCGTGACCCCAACTGGATGCTGGTCCACGTCGACGCCGCGGAGGCGTAAGCGCCTTGAACATCGGTCCGGTGCGGGCGGCCCTGGCCGCCCTGGTCCTTACCGCCTGCGCCACGCCCACGGTGGTCCCGCCCGTCGGACCGGCCGTCCCGCCGCACCGGCCTCTGCCGCCGCCCGCGCCTGAGCCTGCGCCGGGAGAGGCGCTGCGCCCGCGCTTCCTCTCCGAGCTGCCCGGCTGGGCGGCCGAGGACCACGCCCAGGCCCTCGAGGGTTTCCGCGCGGGCTGCCAGGCGGTCCGCGATCCTAAGGTGCAGCCGCTGTGCGCCGAGGCCCGGACCGTGGCGGCCGCCGACGCCCGCCGGTGGTTCGAAAGCCGCTTCCTCGCCGAGCCGCTGCCGGGCGAGGGGGTGCTCACCGCCTATTTCCTATTTCGCTCCCGTCTACGAAGCGCGCCGCCGGCCCGACGCCGAGTTCAGCGCCCCCGTGCGGCCGAAGCCCGCCGACCTGGTGAACGGCGCCCCCTACGCCGACCGCGCCGCCATCGAGGCGCGTCCGGCCGACGACGCCATCGCCTGGATGCGGCCCGAGGAGCTGTTCTTCCTGCAGGTGCAGGGCTCGGGCGTGCTGACCTTCGAGGACGGCCGGCGGATGAAGGCGCTCTACGCCGCCAACAACGGCCAGCCCTTCGTCGGCATCGCCAATCCCATGCGCGACCGAGGCCTGCTGGCGCGGGACGCCACCTCGGGCGAGGCGATCCGCCTGTGGCTGGCGGCCAACCGGGGCCCGGCCGCCGACGAGATCATGCGGCTCAATCCGCGCTACGCCTTCTTCCGCCTCGCCCCGGGCGACGGCCGCCCGCCCGCCGGCGCGGCGAACGTGCCCCTGCCCGCCGGCCGGGCCATCGCGGTGGACCCGGCGCACCACGCCTACGGCGGCTTCTACTGGATCGACGCCGAGGCGCCGCTGCTGAAGGGCGCCTTCCCGACCTACCGCCGCCTTGTCGCCGCCCTGGACACCGGCGGGGCGATCAAGGGGCCGGTGCGGGCCGACCTCTACCTCGGCGAAGGCGGCGCGGCCGGAGCCGAGGCGGGGCGGGTGCGCCACACCCTGCGCATGTTCCGCCTGGTCCCCTACCGGTGAAACGGCCGCTGAAGCCCGAGGAGCTGCGGATCTGGTCGCTGGTGGCCGCGACCGTCCACCCGCTCCCGGGGAGGGCGACGCCGAAGCAGCCCGCCCCCCAGAACCTGGACGCCCCGGCGCGGATCGAGCCGAAGCGGCCCGCGGCGGCCAGGCTGGGAGCCGCGCGGGAGGGCGTCGACGCCATCGAGCCGAACCGCAAGACCCGCATCGCCCGCGAGCGCGATCCGATCGGCGCGCGGATCGACCTGCACGGCATGACCCAGGACCGGGCCCGCGCCGCGCTCGAGGCCTTCCTCGCCCGCGCCTGGGACGAGGGCTACCGCTCGGTGCTGGTGATCACGGGCAAGGGCGTGCAGGGCGACGGCGTCCTGCGCCGCCACGCGCCGGAATGGCTGGCCGCGCCGCACCTGGCGCACATCGTCGCGGGGGTGTCCGAGGCGCACCGCCGGCATGGCGGGGCCGGCGCGCTCTATGTCGCCCTGAAGCGCAAGCCTCCGAGGTGAGCCAGGGGGTGAGCCAGGGGGTGAGCCAGGGGATGCAGGCCGCGCTTGGCTCGACTCGCGGTCTCGACTAGCGTCCCGCCGACGCATGTCCGGAAAACTCGCCAACTTCATCGACCTGCCGGTGATCTCGGATCCCCGGGGGAATCTGTGCTTTGCGGAATCGAACCGGCATGTCCCGTTCGCGATCGAGCGGGTCTACTACCTCTACGACGTGCCCAGCGGCTCTATGCGGGCCGGTCACGCCCACCTGGCGCTGAACCAGCTGCTGCTGGCGGTCTCGGGCAGCTTCGACGTGCGCCTGCACGACGGGACCACCGAGGAGGTGGTGACCCTGAACCGCCCGCACCGGGGCCTGCACATCGGGCCGAACCTGTGGCGAGAGATCGAGAATTTCTCGTCGGGGGCGGTCTGCATGGTGCTGGCCTCGATGGTCTACGACGAGAGCGATTACATCCGCGACTTCGACGCCTTCCTGGCTCACGCCCGCCGATGAAGTTCTTCGACCTGGGCCTGGCCGAGGACGGCCTGCGAAGCGAGCTGGACGCCGCCTACGCCCGGGTGATCGATTCCGGCTGGACCATCCTGGGCGCCGAGATGGAGGCGTTCGAGCGTGAGTTCGCCGCCTTCTGCGGGGCGAAGCACGCGGTCGGCGTCGGCAACGGCCTCGACGCCCTGGTGCTGGCGCTGCGGGCCGCCGGCGTCGGCCCGGGCGCCGAGGTGATCGTCCCCTCGCACACCTTCATCGCCACCTGGCTGGCGGTGGCGGCGGTCGGGGCCACCATCATCCCCGTCGAGGCCGATCCTCGGACCTACACCCTGGACCCACAGGCCGCGGCTGCGGCGGTGACGCCGAAGACGGCGGCGATCCTGCCGGTCTCGCTCTACGGCCACCCGGCCGACATGGACGCCCTGATGGAGCTGGCCGCCCGGCACGGCCTCTTCGTGCTGGAGGACGCCGCCCAGAGCCACGGCGCCGAGCACCGGGGGCGGCGGACGGGCGCGCTGGCGCACGCCACCGCGTTCAGCTTCTATCCGACCAAGAACCTGGGCGCCCTCGGCGACGCCGGCGCGGTGACGACCGACGATCCCGCGCTAGCCGACCGCCTGCGGCGCCTGCGCAACTACGGCTCGGAGCGCAAGTACGTCCACGAGGTGGTGGGCGTGAACTCGCGGCTGGATGAGCTGCAGGCGGCGTTCCTGCGGGTCTTCCTGCCGAGGCTCGAAGCCCGGAATGCGCGACGCCGCGAGGTCGCCGCCGCCTACGCGCGGTCGCTGCCGACCGACATCGTCACGCCGCCGGGCGAGGCCGACTGGGCCCGGGCGGTCTACCACCTCTACGTCGTGCGCAGCGCCCGGCGCGACGCCCTGCAGGCGAAGCTGGCCGAGGCCGGCGTGCAGACCCTGATCCACTATCCCACGCCGTGCCACCTGCAGCCGGCGTTCGCCCACCTGGGCTTCCGGGCCGGGCAGTTCCCGCTCGCCGAGCGGCTGGCGGCCGAGGTGCTCTCGCTGCCCATGTGGCCGGGCATGACCCCGGCCGACGCGGAAGCGGTCGCAGCGGCGATCCGGAGGACGGAGGAGGGCGGCTCGTGAGCGCGGCCGGCCTCCTGGAGCCCCTCGAGCAGCAGGCGGCGCTGTTCGCCGCCGCGCCCAACCGATTCAGCCTCATGAAGGCCGCGCGGGGAGCGCCCGCGGGCGAGCGCACGCTCCAGGTGCTGCGCAATCACGCGTTCGAGGGCGCCGCGAGCGTCCTGCCCGCCTTCCTGGGCTTCGCGGGCGCGCCGATGCGGGTCGAGATCGGCGACTACGACGACAGCCTGAACCTGCCCGAGGAGGCCGGGGACGCCCGCCTGGTCTGGCTGGACTACGCCCGCTACGGCCGGCTTGACGACGAGGCGCTCGTCGCCTGGATCGTCGGGCGTCTCGACGCCCTGCGCGCCGCCGCGGCGGGGCCGCTGATCGTGAGCAATGCGCCCGACGCGGGCGACCGCTACGCGGCGCTGAACGGGGCCCTGGCGGCCTGGGCCGAACGCACCCCGGCCGCCGCGGTCCTGCGCCTGGACGAGATCGCCCGGCGACTGGGAGAGCGGACGTTCGACGAGGCCCGCGCCCAGGCGACCGGCACGCGGCTCGGCGAGGCCGCGATTCTGGAATCGGCCCGGGCCCTCGCCTTCGAGATCCTGGCCGGCTTCTTCACCCTGCCGGTCAAGGCGCTGGCGGTCGACCTCGACAACACGATCTACGAAGGCGTCCTCGGCGAGGACGGGACCTCGGGCGTGCGCCTCACCGCGGACCACGCCGCGCTGCAGGCGGCCATCGTCCGCTGGGCCGAGCGGGGCGTGCTGGTGGCGGTGGTCTCGCGCAACGAGGCCGAGGACGTGGCCGAGCTGTTCCGCGCCCGCGCCGACTTTCCCTTGAAGGCCGAGCACGTCAGCGCCTGGCAGGTGAGCTGGGGGGCCAAGTCCGACGCGGTTCGCGCGGCGGCGAAGGCGTTCAACATCGGGCCCGACGCGGTGCTGATGATCGACGACAACCTCGGCGAGCTCGTCGAGGCCGGCGCCCGGGTCCCCGGCCTGCGCCTGCTGCACGCCGGCCCCACCGCGGCCGACGCAGCCCGGGCGCTCGACCTCTATCCCGGCCTGCCCCGCGGCAAGGCGACCTTCGCCGGGCGGGCCGCCGACATCGCCGCCAACGCCGAGCGCGAGGCCCTCGCCCGCGAGCTGGACGAGGAGGAATACCTGCGGGCGCTCCAGGCCGAGCTGGTCCTCAGCCTGGATCCGGCCGAGGACCGCGAGCGGCTGGCCGAGATCAGCCGCAAGACCAACCAGTTCAACTTGGCGCTCGCCCGCCTCGACGAGACGGCGGTGGACGAATACCTCGGCCGCGATGACCGGCTCGTGGCCCACGTCCGGCTGAGCGACCGGCTGGCGGACTCCGGCTCGGTCGCCGCGCTCTTCGCGCGGCGGGACGGCGACACCCTCGTGGTGGACGAGCTCTGCATCTCGTGCCGGGCGCTTGGCCGGCGGCTGGAGGACGTGATGGTCGCCGAGGCGCTCCGGCGGGGGGTCGAGGCGCTCGGCGCGCGCCGGGCCGCCTTCGCCTGGCGCCGCGGCCCCCGGAACGATCCGGCGCTGGAGTGGGCCGCTCGCTTCACGGGCCGCCCGCTGGAAGGCGAGGAAGGACTGGTCGAGGCGCCCGGCTCGGCGCTAGAGGGGCCGTCCGGCGCCCCCGTGACCGTGAAATGGACCAACTGATGCCCGCCTCCGTCGACGAAACCCTCGCCGAGATCCTCAGCCTGGTGCTGGAGCGCCCGGTCGCGCCGGGCGAGGACCTGCGCCGCGAGGACGAGGCGCGCTGGGATTCGCTGAAGCACCTGGAGATCATCTTCGCGACCGAGGCCGCGTTCGGGGTCTCGTTCAGCGCGGAGGAGATCGGCGAGGTGATGTCGATCGGCGACCTGAGGGCGAAGGTGACGGCCGCCGATGCGCCATGACGTCAGCCTCGAGGGGTTTCGGTTCCGCCTGCGCCCGGTGACGCTGGCCGATGCGCCGTTCATCGTGGGCTTGCGCACCGATCCCGAGCTCGGGCGCTTCCTGCACGCCACCTCGCCGCGGGTCGAGGACCAGGAGGCCTGGCTGGAGCGCTATTTCGAGCGCGCCGGCGACGTCTACTTCGTGATCGAGGACGGCCGCACCGGCGAGGCGGTGGGGACGATCGGGATCTACGACATCGACGAGGCCGCCCGCGCCGCCGAGTGGGGCCGCTGGCTCGTGAAGCCCGGATCGGTCGCGGCGGTGGAATCGGCCCTGCTGATCTACCGCGCCGCCTTCGAGGCGCTGGGGCTGGAGGCGGTCTACTGCCGCACCGTCGCCGACAACCAGCGGGTCGTCTCGTTCCACGATTCCACCGGCGCGCCGCGAACCGGGGTGCTCAAGGACCATGTGGAGCTGGACGGGGCGCTCCACGACAGCGTGGAACACCGGGTCACGCGCGAGGCCTGGACGGCCATGCGCCCGCGGCTCGAGATGCTCGCCAGCCGCGTGGCGGGGACGTAGAGACGGCCCATGCTCGACGCGCCAGGCTTCAGCTTCCACCACCTCGGCGTCGCCTGCCGCGACATCGACCGCGAGCGCGAGGGCTGGCTGAGGCTGGGCTACGCCCTGGAGGGCGAGGCGTTCACCGATCCCGTCCAGAAGATCCACGGCTGCTTCATCATCGGGCCCGGACCGCGCCTGGAGCTGCTCGCCCCGGCCGCCGAGGGCTCGCCCGTCGAGGGCTACCTGCAGCGCGGGACCAAGTTCTACCACCAGGCCTTCGAGGCCCGCGATTTCGACGGGGCGCTTCAGGCGCTCCAGGGCAGGGGGCTGCGGGTCACCGCCGGCCCCGTGCCGGCCGTCGCCTTCGGCGGCCGCCGGATCGCCTTCCTGATGACCCCGACCCTCAACCTCATAGAGATCATAGAGGCCGCGACATGAGCGCCACCATGACCGAAGAAGAGCGCCGCCGGCTCGACGAGATCGCGGCCGACTCCACCTACGGGGCGGGCGCCAACCGCGCCACCATCGCCCATTCCTTCGAGGTGTTCCGGCGCTACATCCGCCCGGGCCCGATCCTCGAGATGGGGCCGGCGGAAGGCTACATGACCGGCGACCTGGCCTCGCTGGACGAGCCCCTGACGGTGGTCGAGGGGGCCAAGGTGTTCTGCGACTCGATCAAGGCCCGCTGGCCGCAGATCGAGGTGGTCCACGCCCTCTTCGAGGAGTTCAAGCCGAAGCAGAAGTTCCGCAGCATCGTGCTGGGACACGTGCTGGAGCACGTGGACGATCCGGTCGGCATCCTGGCGCTCGCCCGCGAGTGGCTGACGGACGACGGCCGCATCCTGGCGGCGGTGCCCAACGCGCGCTCGCTGCACCGCCAGGCGGCGGTGATCATGGGGATGCTGCCGTTCGAGGAGGCCCTGAACGAAGCCGACCATAAGCACGGCCACCGGCGGGTCTACAATCCCGAGACCTTCCGGCGCGACTTCATGCAGGCCGGCCTGTCGATCGAGGTGTTCGGCGGCTACTGGATGAAGCCGGTCTCCAACGGCCAGATCGAGCGCGACTGGACGCCCGAGATGCTGCAGGCGTTCATGGTGCTGGGCGAGCGCTACCCCGACATCGCCGGCGAGATCTACGTGGTGGCGCAGCGCCGCTAGGGCCGGGCCGCCTCGTTCGCGACATAAGCGTCGAAACGGCCGAGTTCGCGTTCGAGCTCGGCGACCGCCTCGGGGGTGCGCAGGGCGGGGGCCATGGCGAGCGCCGCGTCGAGGGCGGCGTCGATCTGGTCGGGCCGCTCCACCTCGGTCCAGCGGCGGAGCGGCAGGTCGTAGCGCAGCAGGGGCGGCGTCCCGGCCGCCATCGGCAGGATCACCGGGATGCGGGCGGCCATGGCCTCGAGGTTCGCCTTGCCGCCGGTCTCGGGGAAGCTGGAGAGGTAGACGTCGGCGCCGTGCTCCAGCAGGGCCGCGTGCACGCTTTCCACCTGTCCGACGAAGCGGTAGCGGGCCGGATCGGCGCCGGCGCCCGCAAGGGCCTGCCGCAGACCCTGCTCGAACTCGGGGCTCGTGGCGCCGATGTGGATCATCTCGGCGCCCGGCCGCCGTAGGACCGCGGCGGCGAAGTCGGCCCAGGCGTGCGCCCGCCGGCCCTCGAACTTGTGCTGGACGCCGGACGTCGCGACCCGAAGCCCCGGCCTCGCCGCGACCTCGCCCGGGGCCAGGGCAGGCGCCGCGAGCCCCGCGTAGAGCGGCCGCAGCCCCGCGTCGCGGCAGGCCAAGTGGCAGGTCCAGGTGAGGTCGACGTGGGCGGCGAACGGCAGGGTCGCGCCCAGGCAGGGCAGATGGTCGGCGTGATGGATGAACTCGACCACGTCGCGGAAGGGCCAGGCGGCGGCCACCGCCGTCAGGTCCATGTGGTGGTTCAGCAGGAAGATGCGGGTCGGCCGGATCGCCGCCAGGATGTTGTAGAGCTCAACGATCCGCTCGGCGGGGGTGGCCGAGGCCAGCAGCACCGCGGCGCGCAGGTCGAAGCCCGGCACGCCGTTCAGCATCTGCCGGTGGCGGAACTGGCGCTTGGGGTCGGTCATCACCAGCGTGGCCGAGGCCGGCGGAAGGCGCCGAACGATGTCGGCCGCCACCCGGCTGTGGCCGCCGGAAGCGTAGAGGCGGCTGACGAGCACGACGGCGCGCGTGTTGGAAAGCTCGCCGGGCAGGTCCTTCAGCTTCAGCCGCTGCGCCAGCACCGGGACCGTAGCATCGACTTCGGAGGCGTAGAGCATCCGGCCGTAGAGCTCGGGCTCCCGGAAGCGGCCGGCGACCCGCGCCACGTGGTCGATGGCCACATCGAGCTGCTCGGCGGTGCGCGCGACGCGCAGCGCCTCGGCCAGCGCGTTCGCGGGCAGGTCCAGGTCCATGGCTACGCCGCCTCGGCCACGAGGGCGGCGAGTTTCGGGTCGCGCGCGAAGAGGGCGGCGGCGAGCTCTTCGCGGCGGCGCCAGAGCTCGTGGTACCAGGCCGAGCGCGCCTCGATCTGATAGGCGAACATCCGCTCGTCGCGGACGTAGCCCCACGCCTGCCGCGCGATGCGCCGGCGCATCGGCTCGTCCTCCAGCGCCATGGAGAGCAGGGGGGCCCAGTCCTCCAGGCGCTCGGCGATGAGCCCGGTGTCCCCGTGGCGCACCGCCCCGGCGTAGATGGTGGGCGAGGCGAGGATCACCGCGCCGGCCGAGGCGGCGTCGAGGAACTTGGCGTCGCTCTTGGTGTCCAGGAACGGCCGGTCCTCGATGGGCGAGAGCGAGACCGCGCACCCGCCCATCAGCCGCAGGTAGTCGGCGTAGGGCAGGTAGTCGTGGAAGCGCTTGCGGTCGGTCGGCAGGGCGTCGAACACCGCCCGGTCGCCCACGACCTCGAATTCCGCGTCGGGCCGGCGGGCGGTCACGGGCCCGAGCGAGCGGGCGACCTCCGCCGCGAAGGGGCCGCGGCCGACGGCGCCGTAGAACACCCGCGGCGGCTTGTCCTCGCGCAGCGGCGGCAGCTCGAAGACGGCGTTGGGGAAGACCCGCACCTCGGGATTGTAGGGCCTGTAGGCTTCGGCCAGCTGCTCGGTGGAGGTCTGCACGGCGTGCACCAGGCTGAAGCGCAGCCAGTCGGTGTCGCGCACCGGACGCTTGCCGACCGCCGCCACCAGGCTCGGATGGTCGTCGTGCTCGATGACGATCACCCAGCCCTCGCGGATGCACGCCAGCGACAGCTGGCGCAGCTTGTCGGTGTCGGTGTCGTTGGGCCGCTGGAGGATGATCACCTTCGGCGCGCCGGGCGGCGTCGGCGGCAGCGACACGGGGATCTTCTGGCAGGCGAAGACGAGGCCGGGATCGGTGCGCAGGGCGAGCGAGGGCAGCGAGGTGCGGATGTCCATCAGCCGCGGGGCGAAGGCGGCGAACTGAACCAGCAGCGGCGGGTCGGCGGGCCCGCCGGCCTTGCGGCCCACCAGCACCAGCCCCGCCTCGGTCGCCGGCGGCGGCTCGGCGAGCGCCGCGGGGACCAGGTTCGAGCGGATGTCGCTGAAGAACGGCTCGGGCCCGGCCAGCGGCTGGAGCTGCAGGACCTCGATCCCGAGCGCCTGGACCAGAGCCAGCAGGTAGCGCACCCGCTCAGGCGCGGCCGGCCTCAACACGGCGACGAACGCGCCGCCGGGCGCCAGGGCCTCGGCGACGGACAGGTCCCTCAGGGCGGCGTCGAGGTCGTCGGTGGCGAGAGCATCCACCTGGGCCTCGGGCCCGTCGTCCGCGAACCGCGCCTTGGGGTTGCGCGCGAGGCAGGCCGCCTCGAAGCCCTCGCGGTCCTCGCCCAGGTACTTCAACGTCCGCGCCGCGGCCGGTGTGCGCCCGAAGAGCGCGAGGTGACGATCTGACAGCAAGGCGATCCCCGCAGGCCCGGCGCCTGCTTAGCGGAAGCGCCCCAAACGCAAAAGGCCGCCGGGTCTGGCGGCCTCTTCGCTTGTCTCCCCCTGGAGGGAAAATGGAGCGGGCGAGGCGATTCGAACGCCCGACCCCAACCTTGGCAAGGTTGTGCTCTACCCCTGAGCTACGCCCGCGCTCCGCGGAGGTGTCTGGCGACGCCTCCAATTGCGAGAGGCGGCCTTATGACAGAGGCCATTTCGGTTGGCAAGCGGCCGAATGGCGCAATTTCTCAGCCGAATTTCGGGGCCTTCAGCCGGCGCTTGTTGACGTGCCCTTCGGGGGCCGGCGCGACCTCTTCCGGGAACTCGCCCTTGAAGTAGTAGCGCTGCCAGGCCTCCTTGGTGGCCTCGGGATCGCCGCGGAAGATCTTCTGGTTGAACTCGGAGCGGTGCTTCTCCCAGACGTCGTACTGGTGGCGCAGCTCGGGATTGGAATCCATCCGCCGGATCACCGGCTGGATCTCGTGCAGCGGGTGGTCCTGCAGCAGGGTGATGAAGCAGAAGGGCTCGCCCTTCTCGAAGCGCACCTTCCCAGGGCGGGTGAAGATCCAGTTCATGGTGAAGGGGAAGGGCAGCCAGTCGGTCTCGACCACCCCGGCCAGGGGCTGGATGCCGTCCTTGACGTGGTTCGGCGGCCCGCCGACCCACATCGACCAGCCGGGCGGGGTGCGGAACAGATAGCCCGAGTGGAAGGTCAGCACCCCGTGGCTGAAGTGGCTGGACGCCAGCAGGTGGAAGTCCGGGTGCGGGTGGTCCGGCGTCAGCTTGATGTCCTGCTGGTGGATCCCCCCGTTCCACTCCGCCGTGAAGCTGACCGGGCAGAGCAGCTCCCAGCCCGAGGTGTTGGCCATCGACAGCGGCAGGCACCGGTAGGGGTGCCGCTCGGCGAAGCGGTCCATCCAGGCGCGGTTCGGCCGGCCGGGCACCAGCTCGGGCGGGTTGCGGGACGTGGGGTAGCACTCGAGTTCCATGGCCGAGACCTTTACGGGCCCCCTCCCCTTCCCGTCCAGTTCCGCTATGGAGCGGCCATGGCGATGACGAGAGACGAGCTGCTGGCGTACTTCGACGAGATCGGGGTGCGGCACGCCACCTTCGACCATCCGGCCGTCTTCCGGGTGGAGGAAGGCGAGGAGATCAAGGCCCGCATCCCGGGCGCCCACACCAAGAACCTGTTCCTGAAGGACGCCAAGGGCCAGCTGTGGCTGATCTCGGCCGAGGGCCACGCGGTGATCGACCTGAAGCGCCTGCACCAGGTGATCGGCTCGGCGCGGCTCTCGTTCGGGAACGCCGAGCTGATGGAGGAGACCCTGGGCGTGACGCCCGGCTCGGTGACCGCCTTCGCCCTGGTCAACGATCGGGCCCGGCGCGTGCGCTTCGTGCTGGACCGCACCCTGGCCGAGGCCGAGCTCGTCAACTTCCACCCGCTGACCAACACCGCGACCACGACGGTGAGCGGCGCCGACCTCCGCCGGTTTCTCGCCGCGATCGGCGTGGAGCCGATGGTTGTGGACTTCCAGGCCATGGCCGTGGTGGAGAACGCCTGAGCGCCCTGCGTTGAAGCCGGGCCGTCTTGCGACCATCTTGGACGCAAGGCGTTTTGTCAGCGCAGTGGGACAAGGGAACTTCGGGCGATGACCCTGATCGGGGAAACCGGCGGCGCGCCGACGGGCGACGTCAACAAGGCCGAGATCATCAAGGACGGAACGGACGCCAGCTTCATGGCCGACGTGGTGGAGGCCTCGAAGACCACGCCGGTCATCGTGGACTTCTGGGCCACCTGGTGCGGCCCGTGCCGCCAGCTGGGCCCGGCGCTGGAGAAGGCGGTGACCGCCGCCAAGGGCGCGGTGAAGCTGGTCAAGGTCGACATCGACCGCAACCCGGCCTTCGCCGGCCAGCTGCGGGTGCAGTCGATCCCGGCGGTGTTCGCCTTCGTGGACGGCCGGCCGGTGGACGGCTTCATGGGCGCGCTGCCCGAGAGCCAGGTGAAGCAGTTCGTCGACCGCCTGGCCAAGCAGGGCGGCGGCGATCCGATCGAGCAGATGCTGGAGATGGCCAGGGAGTCGCTCGAGCTGGGCGACATGGGCGGCGCGGCCCAGGCCTACGCCCAGATCCTGCAGGCCGATCCGCAGAACGTGAAGGCGCTGGGCGGCCTCGCCCGCCTCTACCAGCAGTCGGGCGACCTGGAGCGCGCCCGCGAGGTGCTGGAGATGGCCCCCGAGGGCGCCAAGGACCCCGACCTCGACGCCGTCCGCGCCGCCCTGGCCCTGGCCGAGGAGGCCCCGTCCGAAACCGCCGAGTTCGAGCAGCGCCTGGCCGCCGACCCCGACGATCACGAGGCGCGCTTCGAGTTCGCCAAGGCGCTGGCCGGCTCGGGCCGGATGATGGAGGCCGTGGACGAGCTGATCGAGATCGTCCGCCGCGACCGCGCCTGGAACGACGAGGCCGCCCGCAAGCAGCTCCTCACCATCTTCGAGGCCGCGGGTCCGACCTCGGAGGTCGCCAAGCAGGGCCGGCGCAAGCTCTCCTCCCTGCTGTTCAGCTAGGGAGGCGGGCGCCATGGCCGCCTATCGCAGAGCCGCCGACCTGCCGCAGGTGATTCCGGTCTTTCCCCTGGACGGCGCATTGCTGCTGCCGGGCGGGGACCTGCCGCTGCAGATCTTCGAGCCGCGCTACCTCAACATGATCGACGACGTCATGGGCGGCGACCGGATCATCGGCATGATCCAGAGCAAGCCGGGCGGCGACCGCACCCGGCCCAAGCTGGCCGACGTCGGCTGCGCGGGCCGGATCACCAGCTACGCCGAGACCTCGGACGGCCGCTATCTGATCACCCTCACCGGCATCTGCCGCTTCGAGGCGGGCGAGGAGCTGATCCTGCGCACCCCCTACCGGCAGCTGCGGGCCCGGTACGACCGGTTCGAGGGCGACCTCGACCGGGACGCGGCGCAGGACGCCTCCGCCGCCGCCCGCACCCGCTTCGGCCGCGCGCTGAAGCGCTACCTGAACCGCCGCGAGCTGGACATCGACTGGGAGACCGCCAGCAGCGCCCCGCTGGAGGCCCTGGTCAACAGCCTGTGCATGGGCCTGCCCTTCGAACCGGCCGAGAAGCAGGCGCTGCTGGAGGCCGAGGGGCTGATGGGCCGGTTCGAGACCCTGATCGCCCTGCTGGAGATCGACGCCTCCGAGCCGGATGACGACACCCAGTCGGTGCAGTAGAGGGAAGGCATGGAAGACGCCCTGCCCGCCCTCGATGTCGACGTCGATCCGCGCCTGCTGGAGATCCTGGTCTGTCCGCTGACCCGCGGGCCCCTGGAGTACGACCGGGAGAAGGCCGAGCTGGTCAGCCGCTCGGCCCGGCTCGCCTATCCGATCCGCGACGGCGTGCCGATCATGCTGCCCGAGGAAGCCCGCGAGCTGGGCGAGGGCGAGTAGCTACAGCGCCTCGCCGCGCAGCAGGCGGGGCAGGTCGCCGACCGCGCCGCCGGCCTCGTGCATGAAGAACCGCCGGGCCGGACCCACCCGGTTCACCGCGGCCATGCCGACCCCGCGCACCATGCGGACCAGCGGGTTGTCGTTGGAGAACAGCCGCACGAAGGCGTCCATGCCCGCCGACAGGGTCACGGTGTCGAAGCGCCGCCAGGCGGCGTAGCGCTCCAGCACCGTCTCGGAGCCGATGTCCTCGCCCAGGCGCGCGGCGTCCACCAGCACCTCGGCCAGCGCCGCGGCGCCCTTCAGGCCGAGGTTCAGCCCTTGGCCGGCGATCGGGTGCACCCCGTGGGCGGCGTCGCCCAGCAGCGCGACCCGCGGACCGGCGAAGCGCTCGGCGAGCTGCAGCGACAGCGGATAGGTGAACACCGGACCCTCGACCGTGATCCCGCCCAGGAACTCGCCGAAGCGGCGCTCCAGGTGGGCCTGGAACACCTCGAGCCGGGCGGTCTTGAGCGCCTCGGCGCGGGCCGTGCTCTCGGTCCAGACGAGGCTGGCGCGATTGTCGGTCAGCGGCAGGATGGCGAAGGGCCCGCCGGGCAGGAAGTATTCGTGGGCGACGCCCTCGTGCGGCCGCTCCAGCCGCACGGTGGCGACGACGCCGGTCTGGGCGTAGGGCCAGCCGACCACCCCGATGCCGGCGGCCTCGCGCACCGCCGAGCCGCGGCCCTCGGCCCCCACGACCAGCGGGGCGGACAGCCGCCGGCGGTCGGCCAGGATCACCGTGGCGGCGCGGGGCGTGAACTCGCAGCCGACCACGCGGGCGGGGGCCAGCACCTCGATGCCGGCGGCCTGCACCGCGGCGGCCAGGCCCGCCCGGGTGTGGCGGTTCTCGATCAGGTAGCCCAGCGGCTCGCCTTCGGACCGGTCCGAGATTTCGGCGGAGTCGAAGCGCAGGAAGAACGGGGTCGGGGCGCCGGTCGAGGCGCCCGGCGTGCGCCCGTCGGTCACCAGGATCTGCTCGATCCGCTGGGCGTGCGGGTCGAAGGCCTCGGCAAGACCCAGGGCCCGCCACTGCCGGTAGGCCGCGTAGGCGATGGCCGAGGCGCGGCCGTCGAACGTCGGCGCCGTCTGGGCCTCGAAGGCCACAGGATCGATCAGCAGGGGCCTCAGGCCCCCTTGCTGGAGGGCCAGGGCCAGGGTGGCGCCCGCCATGCCGGCGCCGGCGATGATGACGTCGGCGTCGAACGCCTCGGACGGTCCGCTCATGCGGCGACGATTACGCGCCCCGGCGCTCCGCCGCCAGCCGGCATCGAAAAATGGACGCCGCCGTCCAAAGTTCGCTTGCCGGAGGACCGGGAGCAGCTTATCTGACGCCTCTGTTGGACTCTCGGGTCCATTTTTAGTGACCCATCTTCAGTTTCCGGGATCTACCGACATGGCGGGGCTGCCGAGAAAGCGTCTGGTTCCCCTCGTCGCCGGCGGCGCCGCCCTCGTGGCCGTGACGGCGGGCGGCGGGGTCTGGTGGTTCAACAAGCAGCACTACGAGACCACCGACAACGCCTTCGTGCAGGCCGACACCGTGACGGTGGCCCCGCTCGTCGAGGGCTATGTGGCCGAGGTGCTGGTCAGCGACAACGAGGCCGTCCGGCCCGGCCAGGTTCTCGTCCGCATCGATCCGGCGACCATCAAGGCCCGGCTCGCCCAGGCCGAGGCCAACGCCGCGGCCCTCGAGGCGGCGGTCCGCCAGGTGGACGACAAGGCCCGGCTCGAGCAGGCGCTGATCGCCCAGCGCGCCGCCGCGGTGGAGAGCGCCCGCGCCGACGCCCAGCTCGCCAGCGCGGAGCTGAAGCGCTACGGCGCCCTCGCCCAGTCGGGCTGGGTCTCCTCGCAGCGGGCGCAGTCGGTCCGCACCGCCGAGCAACGGGCGAGCGCCGCGGTCGAACAGGCCGCCGCCGCGCTGGAGGCCGAGCGCCGCACCGCCGCCTCGCTCGATTCCGCCAGGGCGCAGAGCCTGGCCCAGGCCGCCGCGGCCCGTGCGGCGGTCGAACAGGCCCGCATCGACCTGGCCCGCACCGAGGTGCGCGCGCCCGTGGCCGGCGTCGTCGGCGCGCGCGGCGTCCGGCCCGGCCAGTACGTGCGCCCCGGCGGTGCGCTGATGAGCCTGGTGCCGCTCGGCGACGCCTATGTCGTGGCCAACTTCAAGGAGACCCAGGTGGCCCGCCTGCGCATCGGCCAGCCGGTGGAGATCCGCGCCGACGCCTTCGGCAAGAAGACGCTCCAGGGCCGCGTCGACTCCTTCGCCCCGGCGACGGGCGCCGAGTTCGCCCTGATCCCGGTGGAGAACGCCGTCGGCAACTTCACCAAGATCGCCCAGCGGCTGCCGGTGAAGATCGCCGTCGACCGCGGCCAGCCGCTCTCGGGCGCGCTGCGGCCGGGCCTTTCCCTGCACGTGAAGGTCGATGTGACCGAGAAGACCGGCCCCTCCTTCGCCGAGGCCGGCGAGATCCCCGCCCGCTACGCCCGCGAGGGCGCCTCGCGCTGAGCTGCGGGTCGTGACCGAAGCCGCCATCCATCCCGACAGCGGCCAGGCCAAGGCCGCCGCCCAGCCGCACGCCTACATGGGCGCGGGCGGCGAGGCCGTGGACTGGATGAAGATCTTCCTGGGCTTCGGCGGGATGGTCATCGGCCAGTTCATGGCCATGCTGGACATCCAGATCGTGGCCAGCTCGCTGGTCCAGATCCAGGCCGGCATCGGCGCGACCGCCGACGAGATCAGCTGGGTGCAGACCATCTACCTCCTGGCCGAGGTGGTGATCATGCCGCTCACCGCGTACCTGACGAAGATGTGGGGCACGCGGTCGTTCTACGTGATCGCGGTCGTCGGCTTCATCGTCACCTCGGTCGCGGTGGGCCTGTCGTCCAGCGTCGGAATGATGATCTTCTTCCGGGCGCTGCAGGGCGTGTTCGCCGGCGCGATGATCCCGCCGATCTTCGCCACGGCCATGACCGTATTCCCGCCCGACAAGCGGATCACCGCCAACGTCATCGTGGGCCTGATCGTCACTCTCGCGCCGACCGTTGGGCCGACCTTGGGCGGCCACCTGACCGAGGCGCTGAACTGGCGCTGGCTGTTCTTCATCAACGTGCCGGTGGGCGCGCTGGTGATCTTCCTGGTCGGCCGCTACGGCGACTTCGACAAGGGCGACCCCAGCCTCTCGAAGGGCATCGACTGGTGGGGCCTGGGCCTGATGACGGTCTTCCTGCTCTCGATGCAGTACGTGCTCGAAGAGGGGAACGACGAGGGCTGGTTCGAGGCGGACCTGATCCTGTGGCTGACGGTGACCGCGGCGCTCACGGGCGTGGCGTTCATCTGGCGTCAGCTCGCCTACCGGCAGCCGATCGTGTCGCTGACCCCGTTCCGGGACCGCAACTTCACCCTCGGGATCATCATGACCTTCATCTCGGGGGCCAGCCTGTTCGGGGGCACCTTCCTGCTGCCGATCTTCCTGGGACAGATCCGCGGCTTCTCCTCGGCCGAGGTCGGCACGACGATGCTGGTCTCGGGCCTGTCGATGTTCCTGAGCGCGCCGCTGGCGGGACGGCTGGTGCGGATGGTGGACGCCCGGATATCCATGGTCGTCGGATTCGCCCTGGCGGCCTGGGCGATCCAGCTCGGCGTCCGGGTCACAGACGAATGGGGGTTCCGTGAGTTTTTCGTGCTGCAGGCGGTGCGCGGGTTCGGCACCATGATCGCGATGATCGCCTCGCAGCAGATGGCCGTCTCCACCCTGCCGGTCAGCGCCATGAAGGACGCCTCGGGCCTCATCAACCTGGTGCGCAACGTGGCCGGCGCGATCGGCCTGGCGCTCCTGTCGACCATCCTCACCCACCAGGCGGCGGTGCACTACGCCGACCTGGCCTCGGCGGTCAGCATCGCCAACCCCCAGAGCACGGCCATGTTCGACGGCCTCGTCCAGATGATGACCGCCGGCGGCATGGCCGATCCCGAGGGCGGGGCGCGCAAGGCCTTCAGCATGATGATGCACCGGCAGGCCTCGACCCTCAGCTTCGGCGACGCCTTCGGCGTGCTGGCGATGGGCTGCTGGGTCGCCGCAGCCCTGGCGTTCTTCGCCCGGCCCGGGCGGCCGGGCGCGGCCCCGGCCAACACGGAGGCGCACTGATGGCGCGCGTCACGGGCCAGATCGACGTCGCGAAGAGCGAGGCCATCCTGGATGCAGCCCTCGACGTCTTCGTCGAGCGGGGCGTCTCGGCGGCGATGGAGGAGATCGCTCGCCGGGCGGGCGTGTCGAAGCAGACGATCTACAACCACTATGGCAGCAAGGCCGAGCTGGTGCAGGCGCTGACCGCCCGGCGGGTGCACGAGATGGTCGCCCCGCTGGAGACCGAGGAGGGAGTGGCCGATCCGCAGCAGGCCCTGGCCGGCTTCGCCCGGGTGCTGCTGGGCAAGGTGCTGAACGAGCGCTCCCGCGCCTTCCTACGGGTGGCGATGATGGGAGCCATCGAGGCGCCCGAGCTGGGCCGCGCCGTCTGGGAGGCGGGCCCGCGGACCAGCCGCCGCCGGCTGGCCGAGTTCCTCGACATGGAGACGAGGGCCGGCCGGATCGCCTGCCCCGATCCCCAGGAGGCGGCCGAATTCTTCGCCGGGATGGTGATCGGCTCGTACCAGACCGCCGCCCTGCTGGGCGTGGAACGGCCGCTGACCGAGGCGCTGGTGGACCGGGTGGCGACCGAGGCCGCCGCCCGCTTCATGAAGGCCTACGCCGCCTGAGGCGGTCTCAGCCCTCGGCCTCGTCTTCCGTGAAGCCCATGATGTGGAAGCCGGCGTCCACGTGGATGCATTCGCCGGTGGTGGACTTGCCGAGGTCGGACAGGAGCCACAGTGCGCAGCCGGCGACGCCCTCCATCGAGGTGTCCTCCTTCATGGCGCTGAGCGAGCGGCCCTTGGCCAGCATGCCGCGGCCGCCCTGGATGCCGGCCAGGGACAGCGTCCGCATGGCGCCCGGCGAGACGGCGTTGACCCGGATGCCCTTGGGCCCCAGGTCGCGGGCGGCGTAGCGCACGGCGGCCTCGAGCGCGGCCTTGGCCACGCCCATGGTGTTGTAGTTCGGGATCGCCCGCTCCGAGCCCATGTAGGTGAGCGTGATGATTGAGCCGCCGGTCTCGGGCATCATCGCCGCCGCGCGCCGCGCGCAGTCCACGAAGCTGAACGCCGAGATGTTCATCGCCCGCAGGAAGCCTTCGCGGGTGGTGTTGTCCACGAAGCTGCCCTTCAGCTCGTCCTTGTTGGCGAAGGCGATGGCGTGGACGAAGAAGTCGATCTGGCCGAAGGCGTCTTTCACCGTCTGGAAGGCCGCGTCCATGGCGCCGTCGTCGGTGACGTCGACGGGCGCCAGCACCTTCACGCCGATCTCGTCGGCGAGCGGCTGCACGCGCCGCTCCATGCCCGGCAGGTGCAGGAAGGCGATCTCGGCGCCCTGGGCGGCCAGCTGGCGGGCGATGCCCCAGGCGATGGACTGGTGGTTCGCCACGCCCGTGACGATCCCCTTCTTGCCCTTCATCAGGGTCCCGGTCGGCATCTGATAGTCGTCGGCCACGTGTCTCTCCCTTCGTGGTCGGAATTGGCGCGGTTTAGGCCGATCCACCTGCCGCTGTCATCACTCAGCTTTCACTGGCCGTCGCCGGACGGGGCGCCGCCCTTCAGCGCCGCCAGCAGTTCGGCCGGGTCGTGGCCGAGGGCGGCGACCCGCGCCTCCCACCGCTCCAGGGCGCGCTCGTAGTAGTCCAGGATGCAGGGGTCGCAGCCGCGGCCGCAGCACTCCTCGCGCGTCGGACGGCGGGGAGGCGCGGGCACGCCCAGCGGGAGGTTGGGCGGGACGCCGGTCAGGGCCTAGGACGCCTTGGCCATCACCAGGCAGCCGTTGGTGCCGCCGAAGCCGAAGGAGTTGCTCATCACCGTCTCGAGCTCCCGGTCCTCGCGCTTGCGGACGATCGGCATGCCCTCGAAGGCGGGGTCGAGGTTCTCGATGTGGGCGCTCTCGGCGACGAAGCCGTTGTTGAGCATCAGCAGGCTGTAGATCGCCTCCTGGGCCCCGGCCGCGCCGAGGCTGTGGCCGGTCAGCGACTTGGTGGACGAGATCAGCGGGGCGGTCTCGCCGAACACCGCGCGCACGGCCTCCATCTCCTTCACGTCGCCCACGGGCGTGCCGGTGCCGTGCGGGTTCAGGTAGTCGATCCGGCGCCCGCCGAGGTCCTGCATGGCCAGCTTCATGCAGCGGGCCGCGCCCTCGCCCGAGGGGGCCACCATGTCGAAGCCGTCCGAATTGGCCGCATAGCCGACGATCTCGCCGTAGATTTTGGCCCCGCGGGCCTTGGCGCGCTCGTACTCCTCGAGGACGAGGATCCCGGCGCCGCCGGCGATGACGAAGCCGTCGCGGTCGACGTCGTAGGCCCGGCTGGCGACGGCCGGCCGGTCGTTGAACTTCGAGCTCATGGCGCCCATGGCGTCGAAGAGCACGCTGAGGGTCCAGTCCAGCTCCTCGGTCCCGCCGGCGAACACCACGTCCTGCTTGCCCATCAGGATCTGCTCGTAGGCCGAGCCGATGCAGTGGGTGGAGGTGGCGCAGGCCGAGCTGATCGAGAAGTTCAGGCCGCGGATCTTGAACCAGGTGGCGAGCGTGGCCGAGGGGCCCGAGCTCATCGCCTTGGGCACCGCGAAGGGGCCCACGCGCTTGGGGCCCTTGGTGCGGGCGATCTCGGCGGATTCGACGATGGCGCGGGTCGAGGGGCCGCCCGCGCCGACGATCAGGCCGGTCTTCTCGTGGCTGACCTCGGCCTCGGTCAGGCCGGAGTCGGCGATCGCCTGCTCCATGGCGATGTGGCCGAAGGCGGTGCCCTGGGCCAGGAAGCGGGCGGCGCGGCGGTCGACCATGGCCTCCCAGTCGATCCGGGGCGGGGCGTGGACCTGGCAGCGGAAGCCGAGCTCGGCGTACTCGGGCGCGGCGGTGACGCCGGACTTCGCCTCACGCAGCGAGGCCAGGACCTCGTCCGGGTTGTTGCCGATGGACGAGACGATACCCATCCCCGTGATGACGACGCGGCGCATCTGGCCGTCTCCTCCGTACGCTTCTCTTTGTCGGGCCGTCAGGCCAGGTCTTCGGCCCGGAACAGGCCCACGCGCAGATCCGTCGCCTCATAGATGGGCTTGCCGTCGGCGAGCAGAACCCCGTCGCCGACGCCCATCACGAGCTTGCGCATGATCACGCGCTTCAGGTCGATCTTGTAGGTGACCTTCTGGACCTTCGGCGTCACCTGGCCCGTGAACTTCACCTCGCCGACGCCCAGGGCGCGGCCCTTGCCGGGCGCCCCCGACCAGCCGAGGAAGAAGCCGACCAGCTGCCACATGGCGTCCAGGCCCAGGCAGCCGGGCATCACGGGGTCGCCGATGAAGTGGCAGGCGAAGAACCACAGGTCGTCGCGGATATCGAGCTCGGCCTCGACGTAGCCCTTGCCGTGGGCGCCGCCGTCGGCGGTGATGTTCGTGATCCGGTCGAACATCAGCATCGGGGGGGCGGGCAGCTGGGCGTTGCCGTCGCCGAACATTTCGCCCCGGCCGCAGGCCAGGAGCTCGTCGAGCGTGTAGCTGGAGGGCCGGGTCGCCACGTCGCGCATCTCTCTCTTGGCCTATGAAACCGTCAGGGGGCTGGCCCTACCACAGGCCCGCGGGACCCCTCAACGGCATTGCGGCGCCTCGTTGGTGCCCCAGAGGGCGCCTTCCCGCACCCAGCCGGTGGCCCGGTCGGCCTTCACCTTGCACCATCCCTTCTGGCAGCGGACCAGCGAGGCCATGGCCTTGGGGCGAAGGTAGGCGACGGTTTCGGCGCCCGCCTTGGGCTTGCGCAAGAGGGGCGCGGCGGCCGGCTGCAGGTTCATCACCGAGCGGCGGCCGTCCGTCACGCGCCGGTGGACCCAGGCCAGGCCGCCTTCGGGATCGCAGATGCGCCGCCACTCGCTGGTCTCGGCCACGACCTGCACCGGCAGGCCGCGGGCGCGGTAGACCCACAGGAGGCGGTGGTCGTCGCCGGGGCCGGCGCGGGCGTTCACCTTGCCGAACTTCAGCGAGATATAGCGCGGCACCGGCAGGCCCGAGGGGGTCGCCCGCTCGGCCGCCGCCGCGGCGCCGGCCGCGCCCATGCCGATCAGCAGCCCGACGGCCGCCAAGGCCGCCGCCCACGCGCCCAGAATCTTCACGCCGTCCGCCTCGCCTTGGCCGCAGGTGACCCCTTTGGTAAGGGTCTCGTCTGATCGATCCGCCTGCGCCGGCCGCGGCGCAGGGCATGCCCCCTTTTCAAGTCGCACCCCGCTTTTTGCAAGAATGCCTCGCAAGCCAAAAGTCATCGTGACGCGCAAACTGCCAGACTCCGTGGAGACGCGGATGCGGGAGCTGTTCGACACCGAGCTGAATGTGACCGACGCGCCGATGAGCCGCGAGGCGCTGATCGACGCAGTCGGCCGCTGCGACGTGCTGGCGCCGACCATCACGGACGAGATCGACGCGGCCCTGCTGGAGAAGGCGGGCGAGCGGCTGAAGCTGATCGCCAACTTCGGGGCGGGGGTCGATCACATCGACGTGGCCGCGGCGACCGAGCGCGGGATCACCGTCACCAACACCCCCGGCGTGCTCACCGAGGACACGGCCGACCTGACCATGGCCCTGATGATGGCGGTGGCGCGACGCATCGTGGAGGGGGCGAACGTCGTCCAGGCGGGCGGCTTCCAGGGCTGGGCCCCCACCTGGATGCTGGGCCGCCGGGTGACCGGCAAGCGGCTGGGGATCATTGGCCTGGGCCGCATCGGCTCGGCCGTCGCCCGCCGGGCCAAGGCCTTCGGCCTGCAGATCCACTACCACAACCGCAAGCGCGTCAGCCCCCGCATCGAGGAGGAGCTGGAGGCCACCTACTGGGACAGCCTGGACCAGATGCTGGCCCGGATGGACATCATCAGCGTGCACTCGCCGCACACGCCGGCCACCTACCACCTGCTGTCGGCCCGCCGGCTGAAGCTGCTGCAGCCGCACGCGATCATCATCAACACCGCCCGCGGCGAGATCATCGACGAGGACGCCCTGGCCGAGCTGCTGCGCGACGGCAAGGTCGCCGGCGCGGGCCTCGACGTTTTCGAGTTCGAGCCGCAGGTGAACCCCAAGCTGCTGAACCTGCCCAACGCGGTGCTGCTGCCGCACCTGGGTTCGGCGACGGTCGAGGCCCGCGTCGACATGGGCGAGAAGGTGATCATCAACATCAAGACCTGGATGGACGGCCACCGCCCGCCCGACCGCGTCCTGCCGCAGATGCTCTAGGCGGCCCCCTCCCCATCAAGGAGAGGGAGGGCCCCCGCACACCGGACAGCCGGGATCGCCCGCCACCTTCACGGTCCGCGTCTCGGCGGCCAGGGCGTCGTAGATCAGGAGGCGGCCGGCCAGCGGCTCGCCGGCGCCGGTGATCAGCTTGATCGCCTCCATGGCCATCATCGAGCCGATGACGCCCGGCAGGGCGCCCACGACGCCCACGGCGACGCAGGTCTCGGCGTCGGGAGGGATCTCGGGGACGAGGCAGCGGTAGCAGGGCTGGCGGCCGAACACCCCCACCTGCCCCGTCCAGCGGCCGATCGCTCCCGACACCAGGGTCTTGCCGTGCCGTACGCAGGCCTCGTTGACGCAGAATCGGACCCCGAAATCGTCGGTGCCGTCGAGCACCAGGTCCACGCCCTCCACCAGCTCGTCGGCCGTGGCGGCCTCGAAGGCGCCGTTGAAGCCGGCGACGAAGACGTGGGGGTTGAGCGCGTGCAGCCGGTCGGCGGCGGCGTCCACCTTGGGCCGGCCGAGGTCGTCCTCGGCGAAGATCACCTGCCGCTGCAGGTTCGAGCGGTCCACCTCGTCGGGATCGGCCAGGATGATCGTCCCGACGCCGGCGGCGGCCAGGTACAGCGAGGCCGGCGCGCCGAGGCCGCCCGCGCCCACGATCAGCACGCTGGCGGCCTTCAGCTTCTGCTGCCCCGGCCCGCCCAGTTCGCGCAGGACCAGGTGCCGGGCGTAGCGCTCGATCTCGTCGTCGGTGAACGTCACGTCACTTGACCTTGTGGCCTGCCCCGCCCTTCATCGCGCCGATGTCGAATACCTCAACCTTCCCCGACTGGCACGGCACCACCATCCTCGCGGTGCGCAAGAATGGAAAGACCGTCGTCGCCGGCGACGGCCAGGTCTCCATGGGCCAGACCATCGTCAAGGGCTCGGCCAAGAAGGTCCGCCGCCTGGCCGGCGGCCGCGTCATCGCGGGCTTCGCCGGCTCCACCGCCGACGCCTTCACCCTGATCGAGCGGCTGGAGGCCAAGCTGGAGCAGTACCCCGAGCAGCTCGCCCGGGCCTGCGTGGACCTCGCCAAGGACTGGCGCACCGACCGCTACCTGCGCCGCCTCGAGGCCATGCTGATCGTCGCCAATCAGGAACAGATCTTCACGGTGACGGGCGTCGGCGACGTGCTGGAGCCCGAGCACGGCGTGGCCGCCATCGGCTCGGGCGGCATCTTCGCCCTCGCGGCGGCCCGGGCGCTTGTGGACACCGACCTCGACGCCGAGACGGTCGCCCGCCGCGCCATGGCCATCGCCGCCGAGATCTGCGTCTACACCAACGGGGAGCTGACGGTTGAGGCGCTCTAGCTCCGCCCTCGCCGTCCTCGCCCTCCTGGCCGCCGCGCCGGCGGCCTCGGCGGCGGTGGATCCCGCCCCGGTGGTCGCCGCCGAGCGGGCCTTCGCGGCCGACGGGCTGGAGCTGGGGGTGCAGGCGAGCTTCCTGAAGCATTCCGCGCCCGAGGGCATCGTCTTCGCGCCCGAGCCACGGCTGGCCAAGGCGGTGTTCGGCCAGCCGCGCCCGAAGGGCCCGCCGCTGGTCTGGTGGCCGCTGTGGGCCGGGATCTCGCGCTCGGGGGACCTCGGCTTCACCACAGGGCCCTACTCGCTCGGGGGCGAGATGAAGGCCTGGTACTTCACGGTCTGGGCGAAGCAGGCCGACGGAAGCTGGAAGTGGCTGTTCGACGGCGGCCCGCCCAGCGACACCTCGGGCGCCGCGCCGAAGGACTCGCCCGTCGCCTATGCGAGGCTCGCCGCCCGCGAGGCCGGATCGCCCGCCGCCGCGATGACCGCCGTCACCGCCGCCGAGACGGCGCTGCACGAGACGGCGAAGACCGACGTTCCCGCCGCCTTCCTCGCGGTGGCGGCCGAGGACGCCCGCATCACCGGCTCGAAGGCCAGGCCCCCGGCGACCCGCGCCGAGGTGGAGGCCGAGCTCGCCACCCGCGCCCGGGCCATCGACTATGCGCCGCTGGGCGGCAGCGCCTCGGCGGCGGGGGATCTCGCCTGGACCTACGGCGCCGCGCGCTGGATGGCGGACGGGGCCGAGCGCCGGGGCCACTACGTGCGCATCTGGCGCAACGACGCGGACGGCTGGCGGCTGCTGTTCGACGAGCTGCTGGATGCGCCGGCTCCGACACCCCCCTCCGCAGCGCCGTCGCAAGCGGCCGGATCGTGACTATCTAACCAGGCGACATGACCGAATTTTCCCCGCGCGAGATCGTCTCCGAACTCGACCGCTTCATCGTCGGCCATCCGGAAGCCAAGCGCGCCGTGGCCGTGGCCCTGCGCAACCGCTGGCGCCGCCGCCGCGTGCCCGACGACCTGCGCGACGAGGTGACGCCCAAGAACATCCTGATGATCGGCCCGACCGGCGTCGGCAAGACCGAGATCGCCCGCCGGCTGGCCAAGCTGGCCCAGGCGCCGTTCCTGAAGGTCGAGGCCACGAAGTTCACCGAGGTGGGCTACGTCGGCCGCGACGTGGACCAGATCGTCCGCGACCTGGTCGAGAGCGCCATCCAGATGGTGCGCGAGAAGCGCCGGGCCGCCGTGCGCGCCCGCGCCGAGGCCGCCGCCGAGGAGCGGATTCTGGACGCCCTCACCGGCCCCGGCTCCACCGCCGCCCGCGAGGCCTTCCGCAGGAAGCTGCGGGCCGGCGAGCTGGACGACAAGGAGGTGGAGCTGCAGCTCGCCGACACCTCCTCGCCCTTCGGCGCCATGGACATCCCCGGCCAGCCCGGCGCGTCCATGGGCGTGCTGAACCTGGGCGACATGTTCGGCAAGGCCTTCGGCGGCCGCACCAAGACCCACAAGACCACCGTCTCGGGCGCCTGGGTCCCGCTGATCGCCGAGGAGAGCGACAAGCTGGTCGACCAGGAGGCCCTGACCCAGGAGGCGCTGGAGCTGGCCGAGAACCAGGGCATCGTCTTCCTGGACGAGATCGACAAGGTCGCCTCCCGCCAGGACCGCGCCGGCGCCGACGTCTCCCGCGAGGGGGTGCAGCGCGACCTGCTGCCGCTGATCGAGGGGACCACCGTCTCGACCAAGCACGGGCCGGTGAAGACCGACCACATCCTGTTCATCGCCTCGGGGGCCTTCCACGTGGCCAAGCCCTCGGACCTGCTGCCCGAGCTGCAGGGCCGCCTGCCGATCCGGGTGGAGCTGAAGGCGCTGTCCCGCCAGGACATGCGCCGCATCCTGACCGAACCCGAGGCCAACCTGATCCGCCAGCACCAGGCCCTGCTGGCCACCGAAGGCGTGACGCTGACCTTCACCGAGGACGCCATCGACGCCCTGGCCGACGCCGCCGTTGCGGTGAACGGCTCGGTGGAGAACATCGGCGCCCGGCGGCTGCAGACCATCCTGGAGAAGGTGCTGGAGGAGGTGAGCTTCACCGCCGCCGACCGCGACGGCGAGACGATCACGGTGGACGCGGCCTATGTGAACGGCCGGATCGGCGACCTGGCCGGCAACGCCGACCTGTCGAAGTTCATCCTCTAGGCGATGTGCGGGATCTGCCTGTCGCGGCGCGGAGTGCTGGCGGGCCTGGGGGCCCTGCCGCTCGGCGCCGCGTCCCTGGCGGCCTGCAGCGAGAACGCCGCCACGGGCCGGCGGCAGCTCGTCCTGGTGGACGACGGCCAGCTCGCCGGCCTCGCCGACCAGGCGTGGGACGAGATCGCCGCCAAGATCCCGCCGGTGCGCGATCCGGCGGCGCACGCGCGGCTGGCGCGGATCGGCGACCCCCTGGTGAAGGCGTCGGGGCTGACGGGCCTGCCGTGGTCGTTCACCGTGCTGGACAGCCCGGAGTTCAACGCCTTCGTCCTGCCGAACGGCCGCGTGGGCTTCTTCCGCGGCCTGCTCGAGTTCGCCCGCTCGGACGACGAGGTGGGTTCGGTGCTGGGCCATGAGGTCGGCCACCTGGTCGCCCGCCACCCCGCCGAGCGGGTCAGCCAGGAGCTGGCCGTGCAGGCCGGCGTCTCCGTCGCCCAGATGCTGATCGCCGAGAACGCCGGCCAGTGGACCGACGAGATCGGCGCGGCGCTCGGCATGGGGGCGGTGTTCGGGGTCATCCTGCCCTACTCCCGTCGTCACGAGCTGGAGGCCGACCGGGTGGGCGTCGACCTGATGCGCAAGGCCGGCATGGACCCCGCCGCCGCCGTCCGCTTCTGGGAGCGCATGGCGGGCCGGGCTGACGCGGCCGCGCAGGCGCCGGAAGTGATCTCGACGCATCCCGCCGACGCCCGCCGGCTGGAGGAACTGCGGGCCGCCGTGGGTGAGGCCTAGGCGCCGCGCTTGGCGCGCCAGATCGCGTCTTCGAGGGCGCGGGCGAACTCGGCCCGCTCGCCGGGGCTGAGGGCGGCGGCCACCGGCGTCTCGCGGCCCGAGAGCGCGAGCCGCAGGCCCGTAACGCGTCCGTCCATCGCGTCGGTCTCGACCGCCACGCGGGTGAAGGCGGTGGGGCTCTCCCAGACCACGCGGGACCACTTCGGCGTTTCGTAGGTGACCACGACTTGGTGGGGCGTGACCTGCACCCGCTCGACGTTCCGCGCCGCCCGGAAGCTGACCAGGAAGGCCACGATGATGGCGGCCAGGTCCACGCCCAGGAACACCGGCACCAGGTGCGCGCCGTTGGCGATGAACACCGCCGCAGAGGCGACGTTCGCCAGGGTGATGATGCTGATGAGGATGATGAAGCCGCGCTCCGACAGCGACCGGTTCGGCGTGATCACCGCATCCATGTAGAGCCGAGCGAGCATGGCTGAGCCGGAAAATACCGCGTCCGCGGGCGGCGCTCCACCGTGAACTCGCGCTGGCGGAGCCGGGCGGCGCAGGCCATCTTCCGCGCCCATGGCCAAGGCCCGCAAGACAACCCCGCTGAAGCCCGCCGAACGGGCCCGGATCGCCGAACTGTTCTCACGTTTCGAGAGCCTGGAGGGCGATCCCCGCACCGAGCTGGACTACCAGGACCCCTATACCCTGGTCGTGGCCGTGGCCCTCTCGGCCCAGGCCACCGACGTCTCGGTCAACAAGGCCACCGAGAAGCTGTTCGCCGTCGCCGACACGCCGCAGAAGATGCTGGCCCTGGGCGAGGAGGGGCTGAAGCCCTTCATCTCCTCGATCGGCCTCTTCAACACCAAGGCCAAGAACGTCATCCGGATGGCGCAGATCCTCGTCGACCAGTACGGCGGCGAGGTCCCGCTCGAGCGCGAGAAGCTGCAGGCCCTGCCGGGCGTGGGGCGCAAGACCGCCTCGGTGGTGCTGAACGAGCTGCGGATCGAGCCGGCCATCGCCGTGGACACCCACGTCTTCCGCGTCTCGCACCGGCTGGAGCTGTCCGGCGGCAAGACGCCGGACGCGGTGGAGGCCGACCTGATGGCGATCGTGCCCGAGCCCTACCTGACGCGGGCTCACCACTGGCTGATCCTGCACGGCCGCTACACCTGCACGGCCCGGCGGCCGAAGTGCGAGGACTGCCCCGTCGCCGACCTCTGCCCCAGCCGGCATCTGTTCGTCGGCCGCTAGCCGCCCCTAGCTCGTAGGGCGATTTCCCTGTAATCGGCCCCGCACGTCCCCGGGGAAGACATCCAGCAATGCCAGAGCTCTACGACGTCGCCGCCATCGGCAACGCCATCGTCGACGTGATCGCGCCGGCCACCGACGAGTTCATCGCGGCGAACGGGCTCGACAAGGGCGCGATGATGCTGGTCGACGCCCAGCAAAGCCAGGCGCTGTACGCGAAGATGGCGCCCGGCATGGAGACCTCGGGCGGCTCGGCGGCCAACACCATCGCGGGCCTCGCCAGCTTCGGCGGCAAGGGCGCCTTCATGGGCAAGGTGGCCGACGACCAGCTCGGCGGCGTCTTCGCCCACGACATGCGGGCCATCGGCGCGCGGTTCGAGAACGCGCCTCTCGTGGGCGGTCCGGCCACGGCGGTCTCGATGATCAACGTCACCCCCGACGGCCAGCGGACGATGTGCACCTACCTCGGCGCCTCGGTGGAATTCACCGACGCCGACGTGGACCAGGCGGTCGTCGAGGCGGCGAAGATCGTCTACCTCGAAGGCTATCTGTTCGACGCCGAGGCGGCGCGGCGCGCCTTCGCCAAGGCGGCGGCCCTGGCTCACGGCTCGGGCCGGATGATCGCCCTGACGCTGTCGGACAGCTTCGTCGTCGAGCGCCACCGCGGCGCCCTGCTGGGCTTCATCGAGAACCAGGTGGACCTGCTGTTCGCCAACGAGGCCGAGGTCACCGCCCTGTTCGAGACCGACGATTTCGACGTCGCCGTGGCGGCCCTGCGCGAGCGCGTGACCCTGGCCGCGGTGACCCGCAGCGAGAAGGGCTCGGTGATCCTGTCGAAGGGCGAGCGCCTGACCGTCGCGGCCGAGCCTGTGGAAAAAGTCGTGGACACGACCGGCGCGGGCGACCAATACGCGGCCGGGTTCATGTTCGGCCTCAGCCGCGGGCGGCCGCTGCAGCAGTGCGGCAAGCTGGCCTCGCTGGCCGCGGCCGAGGTGATCTCGCACTACGGCCCCCGGCCGCAGGTCTCGCTGCAGGACCTGGCGGCGTCCCGGGGCTACTAGGACGCAGGGATACTGACGATGAGCCGCACGGCCGAAGTCCGCCGCGACACCAAGGAGACCCAGATCCGGGTTTGGGTGGATCTGGACGGGACCGGCGCGTCCGAAGTCTCGACGGGCGTCGGCTTCTTCGACCACATGCTGGACAGCTTCGCCCGCCACGGCGGCTTCGACCTGAAGGTCGAGACGAAGGGCGACCTGCACATCGACATGCACCACACCGTCGAGGACACCGGCATCGTCCTCGGCCAGGCGATCAAGGAGTCCCTGGACGGGTTCAAGGGGATCCGCCGGTTCGGCCACGCCTACATCCCGATGGACGAGACCCTGTCGCGCTGCGCCATCGACCTGTCGAACCGGCCCTACCTGATCTGGAAGACGGACTTCCGCACGCCCAAGGTCGGCGACATGGACACCGAGCTCTTCAAGGAGTTCCACCACGCCTTCGCGATGAACGCGGGCGCGTGCGTGCACCTGGAGTGCCTCTACGGGACCAACTCGCACCACATCGCCGAGAGCGGGTTCAAGGCGCTGGCCCGGGCCCTGCGGCAGGCGGTCGAGCTCGATCCCAAGACCCACGGCCACGCCCCCTCCACCAAGGGCGTCCTCTAGGATCATCGCGATGCAGAGGGTGGCCCTGATCGACTACGGGTCGGGCAACCTGCGCTCGGCCGAAAAGGCCCTCGTCCGCGCCGCGGACGGGCGGGCGGAGATCGTCGTGACGCACGATCCCGGGTTCATCGCGGCCGCCGACCGCGTGGTCCTGCCGGGCGTCGGCGCCTTCGCCGCCTGCATGGGCGCGCTCGAGGCGCGGACGGGCGTGGTCGAGGCCATGACGCAGGCGGTGCGTACGCGCGGCGTCCCGTTCCTCGGCATCTGCGTCGGCATGCAGCTGATGGCCACGCGGGGCCTGGAGTTCGGCGAGACCGCCGGCCTGGACTGGATCGCCGGCGACGTGCGCCGGATCGAGCCGGACGACCCCGCCGCGAAGGTGCCCCACATGGGCTGGAACGCCCTCCTGGATGTGATCGACCATCCGGTCTTCCGCGGCCTGAAGGACGGACGGCCGGTCTATTTCACCCACTCCTTCGCGTTCTTCGCCAAGGACCCCGCGGATGTCGCCGCCTATGTCGACCACGGGGGACGCTTCCCGGCGGCCGTCGCGCGCGGCAACATGGCCGGCGTCCAGTTCCACCCGGAGAAGTCGCAAGGCGCCGGCCTCTCCCTCCTCGCCGATTTCCTGGAGTGGCGCCCTTGATCCTCTATCCCGCCATCGACCTGAAGGACGGACAGTGCGTCCGGGTGCTTCACGGCGATCTTTCCACGGCCACGGTGTTCAACACCGACCCCGGCGCCCAGGCGAGGAGCTTCGCCGAGGCCGGCTTCCACTGGGTGCACGTGGTCGACCTGAACGGGGCGGTGGAGGGCCACGCGGTGAACGCCGCCGCGGTCGAGGCCATCCTCTCGTCGGTGTCGATCCCGGTGCAGCTGGGCGGCGGCATCCGCACGCTGGCCGACATCGAGCGTTGGATCGAGGCCGGTGTCAGCCGGGTCATCCTGGGCACCGTCGCGGTGAAGGAGCCCGAGGTGGTGATCGAAGCCGCGCGGCTCTTCCCCGAGCAGATCGCCGTCAGCGTCGACGTGCGCGCCGGCAAGGTGGCGGTGCAGGGCTGGACGGCCGACAGCGATCTGGATGCGATCACCGTGGCCAGGCGGTTCGAGGACGCCGGCGTCGGCGCCCTGATCGTCACCGACATCGACCGCGACGGCACCGTCATGGGCTTCAACGTCGAGGCCTTCGGCGCCATGGCGGACGCGGTGAGCATCCCCGTGATCGCGGCCGGCGGCCTCGCCTCGGTGGACGACCTCGTGCGGCTGAAGGCCCGCAAGGGCGCGCCGATCGCCGGCGCGGTGCTGGGCCGGGCGCTCTACAACGGCGCCATCGACCCGGCCGAGGCGCTGAAGGTGGCCGCCTGATGCTGAACGTGCGCGTCATCCCCTGCCTGGACGTGAAGGACGGGCGCGTGGTGAAGGGCGTGCAGTTCGTCTCGCTGCGGGACGCGGGCGATCCGGTCGAGCAGGCCAGGGCCTACGACGCCGCGGGCGCCGATGAGCTGATGTTCCTCGACATCACCGCCAGCCACGAGAACCGTGGCACCATCTTCGACGTGGTGGCCCGCACGGCCGAGGTCTGCTTCATGCCCCTGTCGGTGGGCGGCGGCATCCGCTCGGTGGAGGACGCCCGGCGCCTGCTGCTGGCCGGGGCCGACAAGATCAGCATCAACACCGCCGCGGTGAAGGACCGGAGCCTGATCTCGGGCTGCGCCGACGCCTTCGGCAGCCAGGCGACGGTGGTGGCCATCGACGCCAAGAAGGTCGGGGACCGCTGGCGCGTCTTCATCTACGGCGGCCGCGAGGACACCGGCCTCGACGTGATGGAATACGCCCAGGACGTGGTGAAGCACGGCGCAGGCGAGATCCTGCTGACGTCCATGGACCGCGACGGGGCCAAGACCGGCTACGACCTGGAGCTGCTGCGCGCCGTGTCCTCGGCCGTCGGCGTGCCGGTGATCGCCTCGGGCGGGGCGGGCAATGCGCAGCACATGGTGGACGCAGTGCGGGCCGGCGCCGATGCGGTGCTAGCGGCCTCGATCTTCCACTTCGGCGAGGTGTCCATCGGCGAGGTCAAGGCCGCCATGGCCGCCGAGGGCATTCCCGTCCGCCTGACCGAGAGGGCCGCCTGATGCCGCACCAGCGCTTCGCCGAGGTGATCGGCCGCCTCGCCGCCACGATCGAGAGCCGCCGGGGCGGGGACGCCTCGGCCTCGTATACGGCCCAGCTGCTCTGCGACCTCGACCGCGCGGCCAAGAAGCTGGGCGAGGAGGCGGTGGAGGCGGTGATCGCCGCCGCCCAAGGCGACCGCGAGGGGCTCACCGCCGAGAGCGCCGACCTGATCTACCACTGGCTGGTGGTGCTGGCGGCGGCGGGGGTGAGCCTGGACGACGTCGCCGCGCGCCTGGAGGCCCGCGAAGGGACGTCGGGGCTCGCCGAGAAGGCCTCGCGCAAGGTCTAGCTGCTCGCAGCATCGGGACGCGAAGGAGCGCCAGCCGCAGGTGCTGCGGCTGGCGCCGAGTTCGCGCTCGGCCCTTCGCTGACGTCTAGCGGGGCTCGGGGTACTGGATGCGCGGACGCAGGTTGTCGATGACCGCCCGGGCGTCGAAGGCGCGCGGATCGTCGGCCGGCTTCTGGCCGCGGCCCATCACGATCTCGGCGGTGGCCTCGTAGCGGTCCACGGTGCGCACGTCGACGCGGTTGGCCCAGAAGGGGTCGCCCCAGAAGGGATCCCAGGTGCGCCAGCCGTACCCGCGGCCGTAGTAGCGCCAGGAGGGGCGCCAGTAGCCGTAGGTGGGGCCGTACCAGGGCCGGTAGAACGGGTCGGGCTCCACATAGGTGCGCGACTGCCGGTCGGTGGCGCGGTCCACGACCTGGAACCAGTCGTAGCCCTGCTGCACGGTCAGCTCGGCGGCGCGGAAGAGGAGGTAGCCCTCGACCGTCTCGCGCGAGGTGAGCGTGTTGCCCTGGAAGTTCACCCGGAAGCGGTTGGACTCCAGCTGGATTTCCGAATACCCGCCGGACGTCGACTGTCCGGGAATGTTCGGCTGGTAAGGCGTAGGCGTCGCGCAGGCCGCAAGCCCCGCGGCCAAGGCCAGGCCGATGGCGATAGCGGCTGATCTCTTTGACATTTGCCTTCTCGAACTCGGAGAGGTCCCTCGAAGGGACATGTAAAGCTCTGAACCCGTAGCCGCAATTGTGGTTGCGGGCCCGATCATCTGGCGGCGCCTCGCCTTCCCATCATCCCTGGACGACCACCAGGACCCAGATCGCGCGGCCGAGCGCGCCGAACAGCAGGACGCCGGCGGCCAGCGCCTGGATCAGGAAGCCCAGCTCGCGCTTGGCCGGGTCGCGCACGTAGCCGAGCTGATAGACGATGCGCCCGACGATCCAGATCAGGCCGAGGGCTGCGGCGACCAGATCGCTCCAGTAGAGCGCGAACAGCCACATCGACGGCAGGAAGATCGGCAGCCATTCCAGGGTATTGTAGTGGGCCCGGATGGTGCGCTCGAGCACCGGATCGCCGGTCATGGCCGGGGCGGCGATGCCGCTGCGGCGCCGGGCGCCGGCGACGGCCAGCCCCATCCAGAAGTAGGTCAGGATCGCCAACAGGGTGACGATGGCGACATAGGCGTGAGTCTGCATGTGGTTTCCCCCCGTTGCTGCGGCCGAGCTTGACGCATGCCGCGGCCGAGGGGAACCGCCGTGGCGGCCGGGGGCGTTTAGCTGCCGAAGCCGCCGACGGGAGGGCGCCGATGGACGTCGAATCCACCGCCATCCAGGAGATCGACTACGACGCCGACCGCTCGAAGCTGCTCGTCCGCTTCCAGAGCGGCGAGCGCTACGTCTACGTTGGCGTGCCGGGCGAGGTGCACCGCTCGTTCCTGGACGCCCCGTCGAAGGGGCGGTTCTTCCAGGCCGAGATCCGCGACCGCTATCCTTACAACCGCCTGGACGGCTAGCCCGTGAAGTGTTCGCCGTCGGGGATCTCCGCCAGCGGCTTGCCCCGGCGGCGGTCGCGATTGGCCATGACCCGCAGGCGCAGGGCGTTCAGCTTGATGAAGCCCTCGGCGTCGCGGTGGTCGTAGGCGACCGCGCCTTCCTCGAAGGTCACCAGCTCCTGGTCGTAGAGCGAGTAGGGGCTGGTGCGGCCGATGACCGTGACATTGCCCTTGTAGAGCTTGACCCGCACCTGGCCGGCCACCGGCTCCTGGCTCTTGTCGATGGCCGCCTGCAGCATCTCGCGCTCGGCCGAGAACCAGAAGCCGTTGTAGATCAGGCCGGCGTACTTCGGCATCAGCTCGTCCTTCAGGTGCATGGCGCCCCGGTCGAGGGTGATGCTCTCGATGCCGCGGTGGGCGGCGAGCAGGATGGTCCCGCCGGGCGTCTCGTAGACGCCGCGCGACTTCATGCCGACGAAGCGATTCTCCACCAGGTCGAGGCGGCCGATCCCATTGTCGTGGCCGAGCTCGTTCAGCCTCGCCAGCAGGGCGGCGGGCGACAGCTTCTGGCCGTCGATGGCGACGGGGTCGCCCTTCTCGAAGTCGATGGTGATGACGGTCGCCTTGTCGGGCGCGTCCTCGGGGGCGATCGTGCGCATGTGCACGAACTCGGGGGCCTCGACCGAAGGGTCTTCCAGCACCTTACCTTCCGAGGAGGAGTGCAGCAGGTTGGCGTCCACGCTGAACGGCGCCTCGCCGCGCTTGTCCTTGCTGATCGGGATCTGGTGCTTCTCGGCGAAGTCGATCAGGGCCTCGCGGCTGCGGAAGTCCCATTCGCGCCAGGGGGCGATCACCCGGATGTCGGGCTCGAGGGCGTAGTAGCCCAGCTCGAAGCGGACCTGGTCGTTCCCCTTGCCCGTGGCGCCGTGGCAGACGGCGTCGGCGCCAACCTGGCGGGCGATCTCGATCTGGCGCTTGGCGATCAGCGGCCGGGCGATCGAGGTGCCGAGCAGGTACTGGCCCTCGTAGACGGTGTTGGCGCGGAACATCGGGAAGACGAAGTCCCGGACGAACTCCTCGCGCAGGTCGTCGATGAAGATGTTCTCGGGCTTGATGCCCAGCATCAGCGCCTTCTCGCGGGCGGGGGTCAGCTCCTCGCCCTGGCCGAGGTCGGCGGTGAAGGTGACCACCTCGGCGCGGTACTCGGTCTGCAGCCACTTCAGGATGATCGAGGTGTCGAGGCCGCCGGAGTAGGCGAGCACGACCTTCTTGACGGGCTTCTTGTCGGCCATCGGGGCTGGGACCTTGCGAAATGAGGTGCGGAGGAACGGTCGCGCGCCTTTAAGGGCACGCGGCTCTGCGGTTCAAGGCCTGAGTGCGCCTTCGTCCTCCAGGGTGCGCAGGACGCCGCGCAGCCAGGCGAGATGGGCCAGGGCGAACAGGGGGGCGACCGCCAGCCGGACGAGGAAGACCAGCACGGCCTTCTCGGGCGTCCCCGCCAGCCGGCCGAAGATCAGCAGGGCCAGGCCCACCAGCAGCGGCGCGCCGATCGCCACGGCGAAGGCGGCGTTGCGTGATCCCCGCGGCCGCGCCGTCACGCTGGGCGAGAAGGGCAGAGGCGTGCGCACGTCGGCCGGAATGCGCGCCAGGGCCGCGCGGCTGGTGGAGGCGATCGAGGCCATCACCAGGATCCAGACGGCGTCGCCGACATAGGGGAGCCAGGCCAGCATCTAGACGGTCACCTGGGCGCCCATCTCGACCACACGGCCGGGCGGGATGCGATAGAAGTCGGTGGGATTGGCGGCGTTCTTCATCAGGAAGATGAACACCTTGTCCTGCCAGAGCGGCATGCCCGACTGGGCCGAGGGCACCACCGAGCGCCTGCCGAGGAAGAAGCTGGTGGCCATGATGTCGAACTTCAGGCCCAGCTTGCGGCACAGGCCCAGCGCCTTGGGCACGTTGGGGCTCTCCATGAAGCCGTAGGTGATGACGACCTTCTTGAAGTCGTCGTTCAGCGGTTCGATCCGGACCCGGTCCTCCTCCCTGACCCGCGGGGTCTCGGCGGTCTGGACGGTCAGGATGATGTTCTTCTCGTGCAGCACCTTGTTGTGCTTGAGGTTGTGCATCAGCGCCACGGGGGCGGTGTCGGGGTCCGAGGTCAGGAAGATCGCCGTGCCCGGCGCCCGGTGCGGCGCGCGGGCCTTCAGGATCTCGGCCAGCTCGGTCATCTGCACGCTGTCGCGGCGGGTCTTGTCGGCCAGGATCTGGGTGCCGCGGGTCCAGGTCCACATGACCAGGACGAGGGCCGCGCCCAGCACCAGCGGAAGCCACGCCCCCTGCGGGATCTTCAGCAGGTTCGAGGAGATGAACACCACGTCGAGCAGGCCGAAGGCCGCCGAGGCCGCCGCCGCCTGCCAGACCGGCCGCTTCCACATGTAGCGGACGATGTAGAAGAACAGCAGCGTGTCGACGAACATCGCGCCGGTCACCGCGATGCCGTAGGCGGCGGCCAGGTTCGACGAGGTGCGGAACATCACCAGCAGCACCAGCACGCCGATCAGCAGCAGCGTGTTGACCTGCGGCACGTAGATCTGGCCGGCCTGGGTCTCGCTGGTCCGCCGGATGTCGATCCGCGGGAACAGGCCGAGCTGCACCGCCTGCTGGGTCATGGAGAAGGCGCCGGTGATCACCGCCTGGCTGGCGATAACGGTCGCGGTGGTGGCGAGCAGCAGCACCGGCCAGTAGGCGAACTCCGGGATCATCGCGAAGAACGGATTCTCCCGCGTCTCCGGATCGGACAGCACGAGGGCGCCCTGGCCCAGGTAGTTCAGCAGCAGGGACGGCAGGACCAGGATGGCCCAGGCGGCCCGGATGGGCGCTTTGCCGAAATGGCCCATGTCGGCGTAGAGCGCCTCGGCGCCCGTGACCGCCAGGAACACGCTGCCAAGGATGACGAAGCCCAGGAAGCCGTTGTCGACCAGGAAGGCCACGCCGTACCACGGCGAGAGCGCCCGGAAGATCGAGAGGTCGTCGGCGATGTGGTAGGCGCCCAGCACCGCCAGGACCACGAACCAGACCGCGGTGATCGGTCCGAAGTAGCGCGCCACGCTGGCGGTGCCGCGCGACTGGACGAGGAACAGGCCGATCAGGATCCCCGCCGAGATCGGCAGGACGTAGGGCGCCAGGCGCGCGCCCATGCCGGGCGCTTCCCGCAGGCCCTCCACCGCCGACAGCACCGAGACCGCCGGCGTGATGATGCCGTCCCCGTAGAACAGCGCCGCGCCGGCGACCCCGAGCAGGAAGATCATCGCCGAGCGCGTGCCCGGCGTGACGCGCTGCGCCAGCGCCATCAGGGCCAGGGTGCCGCCCTCGCCCTTGTTGTCGGCGCGCATCAGGAAGATCACGTACTTGATCGTGACGATCAGGATCAGCGCCCAGGTGATCAGCGAGACGACCCCCAGGACGGCGAGCTCGGCCGTGCCGCCGCTCTTCGAATGGGCGAGCGCCTCGCGCATGGCGTACAGCGGGCTCGTGCCGATGTCGCCGAAGACGACGCCGACGGATCCGAGCACCAGGGCCCAGAACTTGTCCTTGGGCGCGTGATGCGTCCCCTGGGCCCCGTTTTCGGGGGCGCCGGCCGGTTCAGCCATCCATGGTCTCCGGGAACGGGAAGCTTGAGGCGTGTTCCCTCGGGCGGCCCCATGCCGTCACGCGGCCGGGCCGATACACCCAATCCCAGGCGGGTTCAATGCGCGGCTTGCGCGCCGCCGCCTTGGCCCTAGTTTCGTGGCTCGGGGCATTTCGAGGGGCGTCGGACACATGGATCGCAGGCTTGCGCTGGTCACCGGGGCGTCGGCGGGCATCGGGGCGGCGTTCGCCCGCATCCTGGCCGGCCATGGCTACGACGTGGCGCTCACCGCCCGCAGGACCGATCGGCTGGAGGCGCTCGCCGACGAAATCCGTCTCCGCTACGGCGTCGAGACCCTCACCGTCGCCGCCGACCTGGCGCAGCCCGAGGGGCCCGGCCAGATCCTCGATCACCTGACCGCCCACGGCCGCACCGTGGACGCCCTGGTGAACAACGCCGGCTACGGCCTGCCGGGAACCTTCGCCGAGACCCGCTGGGCCGACCAGGCCGCCTTCCTGCAGGTGATGGTGACCGCCCCGTGCGAGCTGGCCCACCGCGTCCTGCCCGGCATGGTCCAGCGCCGGTTCGGCCGGATCGTCAACGTGGCCTCGCTGGCGGGGCTGGTCCCGGCGGCGGCGGGCCACACGCTGTACGCGGCCTCGAAGAGCCTGCTGATCAAGTTCTCCCAGAGCCTGTCGCTGGAGACGGCCGGCGAGGGCGTCCACGTCACGGCCCTGTGCCCGGGCTTCACCTATTCCGAGTTCCACGACGTCAACGGCACCCGCGGCCTGGTCAGCGCCTCGACGCCCTCGTGGATGTGGCTGGGCGCCGACGAGGTGGCGGCCGCGGGCTATGAAGCGGTGGAGGCCGGCCGCACGATCTGCGTGCCCGGGGCGCCGAACAAGGCCATCGCCGCCGTCGCCAAGCTGCTGCCCGACGAGTGGGGTCTGGCGCTGATGGCCAGCCAGGGACAGCGCTTCCGCAAGCTCTGACCGGCGTTCAGTGCCCGTAGGGGTTCGCCGCCTCGGGGCGGATGAACCCGGCGGTGGACTCGGCCAGCCCCGCGAAGATGAACTGGATGGCCAGGGCGCAGAGGATCAGCCCCAGCACGCGCACCACGATGGTCAGGCCGATCCGTCCCAGGATCTTCGAGATGATCGGGGTCAGCAGGAAGCACAGCAGGGTGGCGGCCGAGACCGCCGCAATGACGCCAACGCCCAGGGCCGCCCCGGTCAGGCCGAACTGCTGGGCCTGGCTCGCGTAGATCACCACTGACGAGATGGCGCCCGGCCCGATCAGCAGCGGCATGGCGAAGGGCACGATCATCCGTTCGAACCGGCGGCGCGCCACCGAGCGCGGGTCGCCCGCCGCCGCCTCGGCCGCCTCGGCGAAGGTGGCGGTGAAATCGTCCCGGGCCATCTCCAATCCCAGCAGGAACAGGATCACCCCGCCGGCGATGCGGAAGGCCGGCAGCGAGATGCCGAAGAACTGCAGCAGGCTGAGGCCCGAGAAGTAGAAGAACGTCAGGAAGCCCACGACGAACAGCGAGACGTAGAGCGCGATCAGCGCCCGCTCGCGCGGCTTCGCGCCCGCCGTCGCGGCCGCGAACACGGGCACGTTGCCCAGCGGGTCCAGCAGGGCGAAGAGGGCGACGAAGAAGTTGACCGCGAAGTCGGCCTGGCTCATCTGCTGGCTCTTAGCCTGAATCCAACCCCGCGGACCACCCGCCTCTCCGGAGCCATGCCATGGCCGCCGCCGCCGCCGCTGCGCAAACCGCCCCCGCCGCCGATCCGCGCCTGATCGTGCCGCTGGACCTGCCGACCGTGGCCGAGGCGCGGGCCATGGTCGCGCGGCTGGGCGAGGCGGTCGGCTTCTACAAGGTGGGGCTGGAGCTGTTCGCCAGCGACGGCATGGCGCTGGCCCGCGAGCTGAAGGGCCAGGGCAAGCAGGTGTTCCTCGACTGGAAGCTGCACGACATCGGCACCACCGTGCAGCGCGCCGCCGCGGTGCTGGCGGGCCAGGGCTGCGACTTCCTCACCGTCCACGGCGAACCGCAGGTGATGGCCGCCGCGGTCCGCGGCCGCGGGGACTCGGACCTGAAGGTGCTGGCGGTGACCGTGCTCACCAGCCTCACCGACGCCGACCTGAGGGAGATGGGCTTCACCGAGACCGCCCGCGAGCTGGTCGAGCGCCGCATCCGCCAGGCGATCGCCGCCGGCTGCGACGGGGTGATCGCCAGCCCGCACGAGGCCGAGCTGGCCCGCGCCCTGGGCGGCAAGGACTTCCTCGTCGTCACGCCGGGCGTGCGGCCCGAGTGGGCGGCGAAGAACGACCAGGCCCGGGCGGCGACGCCGGCTGACGCGCTGCGCGCCGGCGCCTCGCACATCGTCTGCGGCCGCCCGATCACCGGGGCCGAGGACCCCCTGGCCGCGGCGCGGCGCATCGCCGCCGAGATGGCGGGCCTGTAGTCCCTTCGGGAACCCACGGCCAAGCTGGGCGTCTAGGCTTGCAGCCTGGACCCGCCATGACCGACCCACGAATGAAACCGCTGGCCCTGCGCCGCCTGACCGCGGGCGAGCGGGCCCTGGCGGCCGAGGTGTTCGGCGAGGGGCTCGACGCCGCCCGGGTGCGGCTGTTCGCCATCCCCGCCTGGCGCCGGGCGTTCGTCGCCGGCCCCGGGCTCGTCGTCTGGCCCGCCGCGACGGCGCGACCGGACTTCGCCGCGCCGGACGTCCCCTTGCGGACCCAGGCGGTGTTCGTGCACGAGCTGACCCACGTCTGGCAGGCGCAGAACGGCGTCTCGCTGATCCTCGCCAAGCTGCGCGCCGGCGACGGGCCGGGCGCCTACGCCTACGACCTGGCCGAACACCTGGCCGGGGAGCGCGAATTCGCCGCGCTCAATATCGAGCAGCAGGCCATGGTGGTCGAACACGCCTTCCTCGCCTCGCGCGGCGGCCCGGCGCCGCACCCCCCGGAACTCTATGCGAACATCCGTTCGAACTGGCGGCGCGCGTGAGCCATGTCCTTGTCGGGATTGGGGACATTCGGACTTGCGGGGGCCCCAAGTTTCCCCATATCGGCAGGCGACGCTGGTTTGCGGGCGATGGGCCCGGAAGCCGGCCGAGACCTGATCGAACCGGGGGCGTCGCTATTTTCAGGGCGCTTCATTAGAAGGCCCACCCGCGGCGTCCGCCAACAAGGAGCGAGCAAGACTCGAACATGAGCAAGATCATCGGCATCGACCTCGGCACCACGAACTCGTGCGTGGCCATCATGGACGGCAAGCAGCCGAAGGTGATCGAGAACGCCGAAGGCGCCCGGACGACGCCCTCGGTGGTGGCCTTCATGGAGGACGGCGAACGCCTCGTGGGCCAGCCGGCCCGCCGCCAGGCCGTCACCAACCCGGCCAACACCCTCTTCGCCATCAAGCGCCTGATCGGCCGCCAGTTCACCGATCCGCTGGTGGAGAAGGACCGGGGCATGGTGCCCTACGAGATCGTGAAGGGTCCGAACGGCGACGCCTGGGTGCGCGCCCACGGCAAGGACTACTCGCCCCAGCAGATCTCGGCCTTCATCCTGCAGAAGATGAAGGAAGCCGCCGAGCAGCACCTCGGCGAGAAGGTCGAGAAGGCGGTCATCACCGTCCCGGCCTACTTCAACGACGCCCAGCGCCAGGCGACCAAGGACGCGGGCAAGATCGCGGGTCTGGAAGTCCTGCGCATCATCAACGAGCCCACCGCCGCGGCGCTGGCCTACGGCCTCGAGAAGAACGAGGGCAAGAAGATCGCCGTCTACGACCTGGGCGGCGGCACCTTCGACGTCTCGATCCTCGAGATCGGCGACGGCGTGTTCGAGGTGAAGTCCACCAACGGCGACACCTTCCTGGGCGGCGAGGACTTCGACCTGCGGGTCGTCGACTACCTGGCCGACGAGTTCAAGAAGGAGCAGGGCGTCGACCTGCGGAAGGACAAGCTGGCCCTTCAGCGCCTGAAGGAAGAGGCCGAGAAGGCGAAGAAGGAGCTGTCCAGCGTCACCCAGTACGAGGTGAACCTGCCCTTCATCTCGATGAACCAGTCGGGCCCGCTGCACCTGAACATCAAGCTGTCGCGCGCCAAGCTGGAAGCCCTCGTCGAGGACCTGGTCCAGAAAACCATCGGCCCCTGCGAGAACGCCCTGAAGGACGCCGGCCTCAAGAAGTCGGACATCGACGAAGTGATCCTGGTGGGCGGCATGACCCGCATGCCCAAGGTCGTCGAGACCGTGAAGGAGTTCTTCGGGCGCGAGCCGCACAAGGGCGTGAACCCGGACGAGGTCGTGGCGCTGGGCGCCGCGGTCCAGGCCGGCGTGCTGCAGGGCGACGTCAAGGACGTGCTGCTGCTGGACGTGACGCCCCTGACCCTGGGCATCGAGACCCTGGGCGGCGTGTTCACCCCGCTGATCGAGCGCAACACCACGATCCCGACCAAGCGCAGCCAGGTGTTCTCCACGGCCGACGACAACCAGTCGGCGGTGACCATCCGGGTGTTCCAGGGCGAGCGGCCGATGGCGGCGGACAACAAGCTGCTGGGCCAGTTCGACCTGGTCGGCATCCCGCCGGCGCCGCGCGGCGTGCCGCAGGTCGAGGTGACCTTCGACATCGACGCCAACGGCATCGTGAACGTCCAGGCGCGCGACAAGGCGACCAACAAGGAGCAGTCGATCCGCATCCAGGCCAACGGCGGCCTCTCGGATTCGGACATCGAGGCCATGGTCAAGGACGCCGAGTCCCACAAGGCCGAGGACGAGAAGCGCAAGGCCGCCGTCGAGGCCAAGAACCAGGCCGACGCGGTCATCCACTCGACCGAGAAGGCGCTGTCCGAACACGGGGACAAGGTCTCCGAGGCCGACCGGAACGCCATCCAGGGCGCGCTGGACGACCTGAAGGGCTCGCTGGAGTCGGATGACGCCGAGGCGATCGCCGCCAAGACCCAGACGCTGATCCAGGCGTCGATGAAGCTGGGCGAGGCGATGTACAAGGCCCAGCAGGACGCCGGCGGCCAGCCGTCCGGCGAGGCTCAGGGGTCCGGCGCGGCCTCCTCGGACGACGTGGTCGACGCCGAGTTCGAGGAAGTCGACGGCGCCCCCGGGGGCGACGAGAAGAAGTCGGCGTGACAACGCGCCCCATGGCGGCCTTCAGCCTCGGATGCGAAGAGGCCGGCCATGGGGACGTCGCCGCCGCCTTCGCGGTAAGGGTTGCCCCCGCCCGCTCGGCCGACTTAAGCCTTGCAGTCGGGCGGGGGCCGACCCACCTGAATTCCAGCCCAATTTTTGAGCGCCTGACAGTTTGATGCGGGACTATTACGAGATCCTGGGCGTCAATCGCGGCTGCGACGACGCCGCCCTGAAGGCGGCGTTCCGCAAGCTGGCGATGGAGCACCACCCCGACCGCAACGGCGGTTGCGAGGAGGCGGCCGGCCGCTTCAAGGAAATCAACGAGGCCTATTCGGTCCTCTCCGACCCGCAGAAGCGCGCGGCCTACGACCGCTTCGGCCATGCGGGCGTCAACGGCATGAACGGCGGCGGCCCCGGCGGCGCCCAGTTCCACGACGTCCACGACATCTTCAACGAGGTGTTCGGCGACGTCTTCGGCGACATGTTCGGCGGTCGCGCCCGCGGCTCCCACCGGGGCGGCCCCGCCCGCGGGGCGGACCTGCGCTATGACCTGGAGATCACCCTCGAGCAGGCCTACGCCGGCGCCGAGGTCGAGATCACCGTCCCCGCCACCCTGACCTGCGAGACCTGCGAAGGCTCCGGGGCCAAGCCGGGCACCAGCCCGACCACCTGCACCACCTGCCAGGGCGCCGGCCGCATCCGCGCCACCCAGGGCTTCTTCTCGATCGAGCGGGCCTGTCCCCGCTGCGGCGGCTCGGGGACCATGGTGCTCGATCCCTGCACGGACTGCCACGGCATGGGCCAGGTGCGCCGCGAGCGCACGCTGGCGGTCCGCATCCCGCCGGGCGTCGACGACGGCGCCCGCATCCGGCTGGCCGGCGAGGGGGATTCCGGGGCCCGCGGCGGCCCGCGCGGCGACCTCTACATCTTCCTGTCGGTGCGCCCGCACGAGCTGTTCGAGCGCGATGGCCTGGACCTGCTGTGCACGGTGCCGGTGCCGATGTGCGTGGCTGCGCTCGGCGGCGAGATCGAGGCCCCCTGCCTGCTGGGCGGCGAGAACTGCGACGGGAACTGCAAGATCACCGTCAAGGTCCCCGAGGGCGCCCAGACCGGCAAGACCCTCCGTGTGAAGGGCCGCGGCATGCCCTCGCTGCGCTCGCGCGAGCGGGGCGACCTGGTGGTCGAGCTGTTCGTCGAGACGCCGACCCGGCTCACCGTCCGCCAGAAGGAGCTGATGCGCGAGCTGGCCGGCCTGTGCGGCGAGCAGCAGCATCCGAAGTCGGCCAGCTTCATCGGCAAGGCCAAGCGCTTCTGGGACGAGGTGACGGGCGCCTAGAGGTAGCGGGGGCCTGACGCCCCCGCCCCGCCGCTGCTATTTCGCCTTCGGCCGGTACGCCACCAGCACGTTGCCCGGCTGCTGGCCGAAGGCCGCATAGCCCGAGTTGACGAACACCATGCCGTCGCCGGCGAACAGGCCGGCCGCGTCGATCGAGCCGCCCGAGCCCGCGAGCCCGTTCACCGACTGATGCGTCCGGGCCGTGTCGTAGCTGGCGAGCACGTCGCCCCGAACGGCGTCGAACACCCAGAGCCGGCCGTCCAGCGATCCCGCCAGCACCGCGCCGTCGATGACCAGCGGCGGCGCCGACAGGCCGTAGCGGCTGGCGCAGATCGGGACCCGCGTCTTCCGATCGCCTTCGCAGTCGGGGGCGGCCTTCCACTGCCAGGCGATCTTGCCGCTCGCCACGTCGATGGCGTGCATCCCGGCGGCGGACTTGTCGGCCGGCACGTTCGGGTCGCTGATCGGGGCGAAGACGCGCACGCCGTCGGTGGCCAGGCCCCAGTGGACGCCGCCCAGCGGGGTGCCGGGGCCGAAGGTGTGGCGCCAGACGACCTTGCCGCCGCGCGGCTCCAGCGCCCAGACGTCGCCCGACTTCTGGCCCGCCAGGATCAGCTCGCGCCCGCCTTTCCCGCGAAAGATCACCGGACCGCCGCCGAAGTCGTGGTCGCGCAGCACGCTGCCCTCATTGGCGAAGTAGCAGTTGGGCTTCAGCGGCTGGCCGGGCGGCGGCGGCCCGATGGGGCACGACATGTTCCAGACGTCGTTCTCCAGGGCCTGGAACACCCACCGGTCCTTGCCTGTGGAAAGGTCGATGGCCACCACAGCGTCGCTCGTCTTGGTGGCCGGCGGCGAGGTGTTCTCGCCCGTGGCGGTGTAGACGATCCCCTTGCGCGGATCGATCGCCGGGCTCGACCAGATCGGGGCGCCCGACGGACCGTAGGTCTCCACGCCGGTGGAGGTTTTCCGCCCCAGCGGCTTGGCGTCCTCCATGGTGTGCCAGGTCCACAGGGTCCGTCCGCTGGCGGCCTCGACCGCCACGACCGCGCCGTGGCTCTTGCAGCACTCGAAGTTGGGCCGCATGGCGTTGGCCACGTCCATGGCCGAGACCGGGACGATGATCTTGTCCTCGTGGAACAGCGGCGAGCCGCTCAGCGGGACGTTCTTGTCGTGCCGCGGATCGACGCGCCAGGCGACCTTGCCGGTCTTGGCGTCGACGGCCACGAGATTGCCGGCGTTGTCGCCGCCGACCACCGCCAGCGGGCCCTTGGGGCCCAGCCGGCCGACGGCCAGGCTGTTGCGGATCGGCGAGGGCAGCTCGCTGGCCCATTTCACGCAGCCGGACTTGGTGTCCAGCGCCACCAGGTAGTTCGTCTGGCCGGCCGGATAGAACAGCGTCGAGCCCACGACCACGCCCTGGCTGCGCAGGCTGCTGGTGCGCGGGAAGGCGAAGGTCCAGGCGACCTCCAGGTCGGCGACGTCCTTCGTCTTCAGGCCGGCCTGGGCGGCGCTCATCCGGCGGGAGTTGTCGAGGTCGACGCCGAAGCCGAGCTGGGCGGGCTTGCCCGACACGTCCACCTCGCGCTGCCCGCGCGCGCACATCGCCGTCTCGATCCATTCGGTCCCCAGCGGGCCCGCCGGCGCGGCCAGGTACTCGACCAGCTCGCGCATCTGGCGGCGGCTGAGCTGGTCGCCCATCGGCTTCATCACCCCGGTGGTCAGCACCGTGGTCAGCGTCTGGGCGCTCATCTTTCGCAGGTTGCCGATCGGCGCCGCCCGGCTGCCCGGCTCGGGCTTGTCGTGGCAGGACGCGCAGTACTGGTCGTAGACGAGCTTGCCGGGCGTCGGCGCATCGTCCGGCGCCTGGGCGTTCGCCAGCTGGCCGAACCCGAGACCCGCGCCAAGGGCCGCCGCGGCCAACGCCGCCACGCCGCCGCCCTGCGCCATCCGCTTCCAGACGCCCATCGTTTCCCCCAAAACATACCGGCCGTTCGACGGCTCGCTCTCGGGCGGAAGCTAGCCGCCCGCCGTTATATTCAGATTGCCCGGCTGAAATCCCCGCGCGCAAGGGTCTCGCCGTTTGCCGGACGCCCCGCTTTCGGCTAGAGAGACCGCCCGCTGAAGACGCACCCGTAGCTCAGCTGGATAGAGCGTTGCCCTCCGAAGGCAAAGGTCACACGTTCGAATCGTGTCGGGTGCGCCAGCGATCTCCTTGAATTGATGCCGGTCCGGCCCCGCGGGGGCGGGCTTTCCGCGCGCGGGCGCCTACATAAGGCGAAGGCTGTTCCGAGGGCCGCGTCCGGCGCCCCGGCCGGAGACAGCCGCCAGAAGAGGAGACCGCCTTGAGCCCGCACAGCTCGCTGCCTTCCAATCCCCGCGTCACGGTCCTGGACGAGGAGTACGCGCCGCTGGCGGATATCGTCTGCGGCTCGCCCCGGGCGACCCCCGGACTGGCCCTGCTTTGGAACGAGCTGTCCCGCGCCACCCTGGTCCAGGCCGGCCGCGCGCCGGCGGACGTCGTGCGGCTGGGCTCGGCGGTCGAGTACACGGACCTGACCCGTCGCGAGAGCCGGCGCATCCGCCTGGTGCTCCCGCGGGAGGCCCGTCCGCCGGCGCTGGAGCCGGTGTCGGGCACGATCGGGGCGGCGCTGCTGGGCCTGCGGCCCGGCGACGTCTTCCACTGGCGGGCCCCGAGCGGCGAGCTCAGGAGCCTGCAGGTGGATGCGGTCGAACCGCCCCTGGCGCCGCGGATCTCCCGTCCGCGCCAGAGCTGAGACGCCGCGGGCGGGGCCGGTGGCCCGGCTCCGCCCGCCTCGTCTTCGGAGACTCCCGTCAGTCCGTTCAGGTCCGCCGGTAGGCCGCCTCGGCCAGGTCGCCGAGGAGGAGGTCGGCGGCGCCCGTCCGGCCCCGCGCGCGCAGGCGCGCGGCGGCGTTGGTCATGGCGTCCCGGGCCTGCGGTCCGCCGGCGTCCTGCAGCGCCTGCACGAGGCTGGTGAAGGCGGCCTCCAGGTCGTTCAGGCGGCGGTGATGGTCGTTCAGGCTGAGGGTCATCGTGCGTCTCCACGGTGTTCGGATTGGACAAGGGTCAGGCGGGGCGAGGGCGAGCGCCGGGGCCCGGCCGCGTCCGGCGGCACGCGCTCGATGCGGTCGGCCCAGGTCTCGAGGGCTTCCACGGCGGCCAGCATCGCCGCGCGCCGGGGCGGGTCGGCGTCGATCGCCGGATGGTCCCAGAGTTCGCGGTTCAGGACGGCGGCCCGCCGCAGGTAGAGCGCCAGGGTCGCGGGGTCGCGGCCGATGCGCGACGCGCCCCGGCGGGCCTCATGGGCGGCGGCCATCCGCACATCGAGGTCCAGGACGTCGGCGCCCGTCCAGGTAAACACCTCCCGCCGCAGCGCGAGCTGTTCGATCGGATCGGGCGGCGCAAGCAGCTTCAGCGCCGCGGCCGTCGAGTCGGGCGGCTCGGCGGCGTCGCGGAGGGCGAGGCTGAGGATCTGGTCGTAGGCGAGCGGCGATTCCGCCGCCGCGGCCGCTTCTTCGCGCAGCCGGTCGGCGACGGCGCCGGGGTTCGCCAGCTGGGCGCCGAGCTCCTCACGCCGCGCGCGGGCTTCGGCGCGGGCCTGGGAGACGACGCCGCTCAGGCGGCTGGTCATTCTGATGCCTCATGGCCGGCCCGGCGCGCGCGGCTCTGCGCGCCCCGCCGGGCGATGAAAGGGAGGTGTCGGTGATCTCGTCAGAGGTGGGCGCGCGCCCTTGTCCCCGGGTCCAGGGCCTCGCCACTAGGCCCGGGGCGGAACGCCTTCGACTCGGCGGCACGCGTGGCAAACGCGGCGTCGCTGCGCGGGGACCTTCGACATGATCCGAAGATGACCCCGCCCGAGGGAAAGTCAATGGGGCCGCAAGGTTTCGCTCGAACCCGGATCATTTGACTTCTTCCATGCGCCGGCCCATCTTCTTGCTCGCCATGCGCACTTCTGCATTCATCGGCCTACGGGCGAAATATTTCCGCAGCGCCGCCGCGCCGGTGTAGCCCCGAGCTCTTTCGCCGGTAGGGCGAGGGTTCGGGGATATATTTCAAGTCGCCAGCAGATTGCATTTCACAGCTTGCAGGCCCTTGCCTGCGATGAGGCGTAGTCTTGTCCAGACGTCCTGGAGACCCGCGCGCCACCGGCGACGGGGCTCCCTCCTTCCCCTATCCTCGCGACCCAGGCTCGGGACCGGCTCCCTTGCGGTTCGGCTCGCGGCCCTTTCCGCTCGACCGTCGCCGGCCCGCCGGCGCTCAGCCGGGGCGCGAGGTCCGATGACGGGCGCCGCCTTCCTCGCCGCGCTGCTGGCGCCGTTTGTGGCCGGCTGGCTGCTGGCGTTCCTGATCGACGCCCGCAACGGGCGCCACGTGGACCCGGTCGGCCGGATCCTCAGGACCTGGCTGGAGCCGGACGCCGAAGCCGACGCCCTGGTGCGCCCACGGCGCTGGCGCCGCCGCCCCGCTGGGCCCCCGACCTTTCGCCCATCCTTCGATCCAGGGAGACCTCCGCCGTGACCGACGCCGCCGACGCGCCCCCTCCGCCCGCCGTCTACGCCACGCCCGCCGACCTGAAGCGGCTCCGCGCGATCTCGCTCTCGCGCCAGGCGCCCGGCCTGGGCCAGGAGCTGCTGCGCCGCGAGGTGGAGCGGATGGCGATCCGGGCGTACGACGACCTGCGGTTCGTGCGCCTGAACTCAACCGTCACCTACAAGGACCTGCGCACCCGGCGCCGCCGGATCGTGCAGGTCGTCCAGCCCGAGCACGCCCACCAGGACGAGAACCGCGTCTCCATCCTGTCGCCGATCGGGGCGGCGCTGATCGGCCTGCCCGAAGGCTCGGTGTTCCGCTGGGCCGAGCGGATCGATGGGGCGACCCGAGCCGTGAAGGTGCTGGCGGTGGAGTCCTGACGGCTCAGCCGAGCGTCAGCCACAGGCCCGCGGCGACGGCGAGCGCGGCCGCGCCGAGCAGCGCCGGGAGCAGGCTGCGGGAGCGCCGGCGCAGCCGCGACCGGCTCCAGCCCTGGCGCATGTAGACGAGGGGCCGGGGACGGCCGGCCTCGCTGCCGACGATGTTGTGGCGCAGGAATCGTTGCGACATTGCAGCCTCGCTTGCTCAAGCCCGGCCGTCGCCCACGGATGATCAGGAACGGCGACGGTTCGCGCCCGCGGGCGAAGCGGCCCACTGTGACGCGGCCCCGGAGCCGGCTGTGCGCCGCCCCGGGGGCTCAGCGGCCTGCGACGAGGCGGCCCGCCCGTCGCAGGAGTGCTTGGAAGCGCGCTGGAACTTGCATCGCGGCGCGGGTTTGGCGGCTGGGCGCAGCCAAGTCAATCGCGCGCCCCGGCCGGAGGCGGCGTCAGGCCGCCCGGCGCAGGGGCTCGGCGGCGGGCGAGCCGGGGACCGCGTAGTCGGTCAGGTCCAGCGCCGGCGCCTGGCGCCCCACCGCGTCGGCCAGCACCTGGGCCGAGCCGCAGGCCATGGTCCAGCCCAGGGTCCCGTGGCCGGTGTTGAGGAACAGCCGCCGCAGCGGCGCCTCGCCGATGCGCGGCGTGCTGGTGGGGGTCATCGGGCGAAGGCCGCACCAGAACGTGGCCGAGGGCAGGTCGCAGCTGCCGCCGAACAGGCTGCCGGCGGAATGCTCCAGCGTCGCCCGGCGCGAGGGACGCAGGCTGAGGTCGTAGCCGGCGAGCTCGGCCAGGCCGCCGATGCGCACCCGGTCGCCCAGCCGCGTGATGGCGACCTTGTAGGTCTCGTCCAGAAGCGTCGAGACGGGCGCCTTGGCCTCGTCGGTGATCGTCGCCGTCAGCGAATAGCCCTTCACCGGATAGACGCCGGTGCGGATCCCGTGCGGCCGCAGGAAGGGCTCGGAGTAGCTGCCGAGGCAGACGACGTAGGCGTCGCCCGTGACGGTGCCGCCGGGGGTGCGCACGCCCCCGACCTCGCCGCCGGCCGTCTCCAGGCCCTGAATAGTCGTCCCGAAGCGGAAGTCGACCCCCTGCCCGCGGCACAGGTCCGCCAGGGCGGTGGTGAACTTGAAGCAGTCGCCGGTCTCGTCGTTCGGCAGCCGAAGGCCGCCCACGATCGTGTCGCGGGCGTGGCCCAGGCCCGGCTCGCGGGCGATGCATCCCAGGCGGTCCAGCAGCTCATAGGGCACGCCGAGATCCCGCAGGACCTCCATGTCCTTGCCGGCCTCGTCCATCTGCGCCTGGGTGCGGAAGACCTGCAGCGTGCCCCGGCTGCGCTGGTCGTACTGGATGCCCGTCTCCCGGCGCAGGGCGATCAGGCAGTCGCGGCTGTGCTCGGCCAGGCGCACCATCCGCGCCTTGTTGGCGAGGTAGCGCTCGGTCGTGCAGTTGCGCAGCATCGCGAGCAGCCAGCTCAGCAGGGCGGGATCGAGGCTGGGCCGGACGATCAGCGGCGCGTGGCGGGCCAGCAGCCACTTCGGCGCCTTGCGCGGCACGCCGGGGGAGGCCCAGGGCGAGGCGTAGCCGGGCGAGATCTCGCCCGCGTTGGCGAAGCTCGTCTCCAGCGCGGCGCCGTCCTGGCGCTCCAGGACCACCACCTCGTGGCCGGCCTTGGCCAGATACCAGGCGGTCGTCACGCCGATCACGCCGGCGCCCAGCACCACAACCTTCATCGGGACGCTGCTCCTTGTTGGCGCAGGGGCCCCGGCCCGCCGACGTAGCGGCGCTGCAGGCGCCGGCCCATGCGCGTGAGGATCTCGTAGGGGATCGTGCCCGCCGCTTCGGCGGCGTCGACGATGTCGCGGCCGGCCCCCAGGAACTCCACCTCGTCGCCCGGCTGCAGGCGCCCGCCCGCCGCCTCGAAGGCGGTGACGTCGAGGGTGATGCTGTCCATCGAGACGCGGCCGGCGACCGGCAGGGTCTGGCCGTCGAAGAGGGCGGGCCAGCCTTCGGCGAGATTCCAGGACCAGCCGTCGGCGTAGCCGAGGGCGACCGTGGCGATCCGCGCCGGCGCCCGCGTCACATGGGCGAAGCCGTAGCCGACGCCGGCGCCGGCGGGCACGTCGCGCACCTGGACGACCGGGGCGGTCAGCCGCACCACGGGCCTGGGCGAGAGGACCTGCGAGCGGACCCCGCCGAACAGGAAGACGCCCGAGCGCACGAGCTGGTGGCGGAAGCGCGGGCCCAGCAGGGCGCCGTGGGAATTGGCGAGCGACCGGGGCCAGTCGGGCAGTGCGGCCGCCAGCCGGTCGAACGCCTCGGCCTGGGCGGCGTTGGCGGGATGGTCCGGCTCGTCGGCGCAGGCGAGGTGGCTCATCAGCAGGTCGATGCGCAGGCGCCCCAGCAGGTCGGCGTCGCCGGCGAGGCGCCGGACCTCGGCCTCGGGCAGGCCCAGGCGCGACATGCCGCTGTCGATCTGCAGCACCGCGGGCGGCGCGGCGCCGCCGTCGGGAGCCAGGCGCGACCAGCGTTCGGCCTGATCGAGGGAATTGAGCACGGGGAGGACGCCGGCCGCGGCGCAGGCCGGCTCGCGGCCGGCCGCCAGGCCGTTCAGCACGTAGAGCCGCGCGTCCTCGGGCAGGACCGGCTTCAGCTCCAGGGCCTCAGAGAGGTGGGCGACGAAGAAGTCGCGGCAGCCCTCGGCCGCCAGCGCCTCGGAAACCGGCCCCGCCCCCAGGCCGTAGGCGTCGGCCTTCACCACCGCGGCCAGGCGCGCGGGCGCCGCATGCCGCGCGAGCGCGCGGAAGTTCTCGCGGACCGCCGAGAGGTCGATCCACAGCGTCGCGCCGTCGGCAGGGGTGGCAGGGGTTGCGGTCATGGATTGCGCCTGTAACGCAGTTTACCGCCCCGGTGTTCGAATGAGCCGCCCATTGTTCGAATAAAATGCTAAATTGCAGGCCTAGGTGAACTTCAGGCGAACGCAGGGCGAACGATGTTCAATGTCGATGCGGTCGACCGCCGGATCCTGGGGGTCCTTCGGTTCGAGGGGCGCATTCCCAACAAGGAGCTGGCCGACCGGGTGGGGCTGTCGCCGTCCGCCTGCCTGCGCCGCGTGCGCCTGATGGAGGAGGCCGGGGTGATCCGGGGCTATGCGGCCCTGATCTCGGACGCGGCCGGGGACGAGGGCGTGACCGCGATCGTCCGCATCACCCTCGAGAAGCAGACCGAGGAGTTCCTGACCCGCTTCGAGGAGGCGGTCCGCCAGCATCCCGAGATCGTCGAGTGCTTCCTCATGACGGGGGATTCCGACTACATCCTGCGCGCCGCCGCCGCGAGCACGGCCGACTACGAGCGGATCCACAAGGAGATCCTCTCCAGGCTGCCCGGCGTGGCGCGGATCCACTCCAGCATCGCCATGCGCAGCGTCCTCGTGGCCAGGCCCCAAGCGCGCCGCTGACGTGCGGTCGCCGAACGGGGGGTTGCGGCCGAGGCCCGCCCCGTCCATTGCAGCTTCGACAGCGGTCGGACGGGGAGGCTGCGCGTGACGGACGCCATCGTGATCGGGGCCGGCCACAACGGCCTGACCTGCGCGGCCTACCTGGCCGCCGCCGGACTGAAGGTGACCGTCCTGGAGCGCCGCGGCGTCGTCGGCGGCGCGGCGGTGACCGAGGAATTCCATCCCGGCTTCCGCAACTCGGTCGCCAGCTACACCGTCAGCCTGCTGAACCCGAAGGTCATCCGCGACCTGGAGCTCGCCCGCCACGGCCTGCGCGTGGTCGAACGGAAGATGTCGAACTTCCTGCCTTTGGACGGCGACTCGCTGTCGGTGGGCGATGGACGCACGAAGGCCGAGGTGGCCCGCTTCTCGCCGCGCGACGCCGAGCGGCTCGACGCCTATGGCGAGCGCCTGGAACGGATCGCCGACGTGCTGCGCGAGCTGGTGCTGCAGACCCCGCCCAACCTCGTCGAGGGCGGCCTCGCCCAGGCGCTGCCCGAGCTCATCAGGAGCGCCAGCCTGGGACGGCGGCTTTCGAAGCTGGACCTCACCGCCAAGCGCGACCTCTTGGCGCTGTTCTCGCAGTCGGCGGGCGACTGGCTGGACGGCTGGTTCGAGAGCGAGCCGATCAAGGCGGTGCTGGGCTTCGACGGCGTGGTGGGCAACTACGCCAGCCCGTACACGCCGGGCTCGGCCTATGTGCTGCTGCACCACGTCTTCGGCGAGGTGAACGGGAAGAAGGGCGCCTGGGGCCACGCGGTCGGCGGCATGGGCGCGATCACCGCCGCGATGGCCGCCTGCTGCCGCGAGCGCGGGGTGGAGATCCGCACCGGGACCGGCGTCGCCGAGGTGCTGACGCAGAAGGGCCGCGCCGTCGGCGTGGTCACCGAGGCGGGGGAGGCCCTGAAGGCGCGGCTGGTGGTCTCGAACCTGCACCCGCAGCTGCTGTTCTCGAAGGTGGATGCGGGCGCCGTGCCGGCGGATTTCGCCGAGCGGATCGGCCGCTACCGCTCGGGGTCGGGCACCTTCCGGATGAACGTGGCCCTGTCCGAACTGCCCAGCTTCACGGTCAAGCCGGGGGCGGGCGACCACCTGACCGCCGGGATCATCATCGCCCCCAGCCTGGCCTACATGGACCGGGCCTACATGGACGCGCGCCGGGACGGCTGGTCGCGCGAGCCGATCGTCGAGATGTTGATCCCCTCGACCCTGGACGAGACCCTGGCGCCGGCCGGCCGGCACGTGGCCAGCCTGTTCTGCCAGCACGTGGCGCCGCAGTTGCCGGACGGCCGCTCGTGGGACGACCATCGCGACGAGGTCGCCGACCTGATGATCGCGACGGTGGACCGCCACGCGCCGGGCTTCGCCAGGTCCGTGATCGGCCGACAGGTGCTCTCGCCGCTGGACCTGGAGCGCACCTTCGGCCTGGTGGCCGGCGACATCATGCACGGGCGCCTGAGCCTGGATCAGCTGTTCTCGGCCCGGCCGGTGCTGGGGGCGGGCGACTACCGCACGCCGGTCCCGGGCCTCTACCAGTGCGGTTCGGGAACCCACCCGGGCGGCGGGGTCACCGGCGCGCCGGGCCACAACGCCGCCGCCGAGATCCTGCGCGACGTGCGCCGGCGGAAGGTCTAGCCGGCCGGCTTGCCGCGGTAGATCTCGCAGAGGGTGTCGATCACCCGGGCCGCGGCGGGGTCCTCGAGGCGGTAGTAGATCGTCTGGCCGTCCCGGCGGGTGGCGACCACGCCCTCGGCCCGCAGCTTGGCCAGGTGCTGCGAGGCGGCGGACTGGGCCAGGCCCACGTGGGCGGCCAGGTCGCCCACCGAGCACTCGCCCTCGCCCAGGCGGCACATCAGGATCAGCCGCTGCTCGTTGGCCATCAGCTTCATCAGCCGCGCGGCGGCCGAGGCGTGCCGCTCCAGCTCCTCGAGCTCGGCGGGCTTGGGCAGCTCCCGGGCGACGGCGGCGGGGACTTTGGTCATGGCCTTATTTTAGGGATCCCTAATGTTGCGCGCCAGGGGTCGGTCCGCTCGCCGGGCGGCCGTCGTCGCGCAGCACCACGTAGATCGCCGGGATCACCAGCACGGTCAGCAGGGTCGAGGAGGCCAGGCCGAACAGCAGGCTGATCGCCAGCCCCTGGAAGATCGGGTCGAACAGGATCACCGCCGCCCCGATCATCGCCGCGAGCGCCGTCAGCAGGATCGGCTTGAAGCGGATCGCGCCGGCTGTGAGCAGGACGTCGCGCAGGGCCCGGCCCTCGCCCTGCTGGTGGCGGATGAAGTCCACGAGCAGGATCGAGTTGCGCACGATGATCCCGGCCAGGGCGATGAAGCCGATCATCGAGGTGGCCGTGAACGGCGCGCGGAACAGCATGTGGCCGATCACGATGCCCACCAGGGTCAGCGGGATCGGCGTCAGGATCACCAGCGGCAGGCGGAAGCTTTTGAACTGCGCCACCACCAGCACGTAGATGCCGAGGATCGCGACGCCGAAGGCCGCCCCCATGTCGCGGAAGGTGACCCAGGTGATCTCCCACTCGCCGTCCCACAGGACGGTGGGCCGGCTCTCGTCCGTCGGCTGGCCGTTCAGGCGGATGTCGGGCTTGGGCAGCTTGCCCCAGTCGTGCGCCTCGATGGCGTCGTCGACGGCCAGCATCCCGTAGATCGGCGCCTCGTAGCGCCCGGCGAGGTCGGCCATGACCATCTCGGCGTCGCGGCCGTCGCGGCGGTAGATGGGGTAGGAGCCGGTCTCCCGGGTGGCCTCGACCACCTCGCCCAGCTCGACCAGGCGGCGGCCCTGCGGCGTCTCCGCGACGGCCACCGGCGTGGAGGCCAGCCGCTCGCTCCAGGTGCGGTCGGCCTGGGGCAGGCGCACGGCGATCTCCACCGGCGTGCGGCCCTCGCCGCGGTGCGAATAGCCGACCGTGCTGCCGCCCAGGATCGCGCCGATGGAATCGAACACCTGGCCCTCGGAGAGGCCGAAGAACTCGACCTGCTCGCGGTCGGGGGTCAGCCGCAGGCGCGGCCGCGGCTCGCCCCAGCTGTCGTCCACGTCGACGATGTAGGGCACCGACTGGAACAGCTTCTTGACCTCGGCGGCCACGGCCCTGCGCGTCTGCGGGTCTGGCCCGTAGACCTCGGCCAGCAGGGTCGCCAGCACCGGCGGGCCGGGCGGCGCCTCCACGACCTTGATCGAAGCGCCTTTCGGCAGGGGCAGCTTCGCGAGCCGCTCGCGAAGGTCGAGGGCCACGGCGTGGCTGGCGCGCTTGCGATCGGACTTGTGCGACAGCGCCACGGCGAGGTCGCCCTGCTCGGGCCGGCTGCGCAGGAAGTAGTGGCGCACCAGGCCGTTGAAGTTGAACGGCGAGGCGGTCCCGGCGTAGGCCTCCATCGAGACCACTTCGGGCACCGTCTGGGCGACGGCGGCGGCGGCGGCCAGCGTCCGGCGGGTGGCCTCCAGGCTGGTCCCCTCCGGCATGTCGACCACGACCTGCAGCTCGGACTTGTTGTCGAACGGCAGCAGCTTCACGGTCACCGCCTTGAAGGCGAACATCGACATGGCGACGAGGGTCGCCACGCCCACGCCGATCAGGAACAGCCAGGCGCTGCGGCGGGTGGCGATCACCCGGCCGGCGACGGCGCGGTAGGCGGCGCCCAGCCGCCCCTCGCCCTCGGCATGGCCGTGGCCCTCGGCCAGGGCCTTGCGGGCGAAGCGGATCATCAGCCAGGGCGCGATCACCACGGCCACGAAGAACGAGAAGACCATGGCCGCCGAGGCGTTCACGGGGATCGGCGCCATGTAGGGCCCCATCAGGCCCGAGACGAACAGCATCGGCAGCAGCGCCGCCACGACGGTCAGGGTGGCCACCACGGTGGGGTTGCCGACCTCGGCCACCGCCTCGACGGCGGCCTGGGTTCGGCTGCGGCCATCGTTCATCGCCCAGTGGCGGGCGATGTTCTCGATCATCACGATCGCGTCGTCGACGAGGATGCCGATCGAGAAGATCAGGGCGAACAGGCTGACGCGGTTGATGGTGTAGCCCATCAGGTTCGAGGCGAAGAGCGTCAGCAGGATCGTGGTCGGGATCACCACGGCGGTGACCGCCGCCTCGCGCCAGCCGATCGCGAAGCCGATGAGGATCACGATCGAAACCGTCGCCAGGCCCAGGTGGAACAGCAGCTCGTTGGCCTTCTCGTTGGCGCTCTCGCCGTAGTCGCGGGTAACGGCGACCTCCAGCCCAGCCGGGATCAGCGAGCCCTGCAGGGTCTCGACCTTCTCCTTGATGTGCTCGGCCACGACGACGGCGTTGGCGCCCTTGCGCTTGGCGATGGCGAGGCTGACCGCGGGGGCGTCGGTCCAGCGGCCGTCCCGCCGGGCGTAGCGCCACACGCCGGCCTGGTCCTCGCGCGGCGCCTGCACCACCTCGGCCACGTCGCGCAGGTAGACGGGCTCGCCGTTCACCGAGGCGACGGTCAGCAGCCCCACGTCGGCGGGCGAGGCGAGGGTGCGGCCGGCGGCCACCTCCAGGGCCTGGCCGCCCTCGCGGATCGATCCCGTCGGGAAGCTGCGGTTGGCCTGGCGCATGGTCTCGATCACCGCCGACAGCGGCACGCCGCGCAGCGTCAGCCGCTCGGGGTCGGGCTCGACGCGGATCTCGTCGGGGCGGCCGCCGACGATGAACGTCAGGCCGACGTCCTCGACCTTGGCGACCTCGGTCCGCAGCTTGCCGGCGATCTCGTAGAGGGCCTGGTCGGTCCAGCGCCCGGCGTAGCCCGGCTTGGGCGACAGCGTCAGCACCACCGCCGGCACGTCGTTGATGCCGCGGGTGACGACCTGGGGCTCGGGGATCCCGACGGGGATGCGGTCGTAGTTCGCCCGCAGCTTCTCGTGAATCCGCACGGCCGCGTCGTCCGGGTCCTCGCCGACGTCGAAGCGGGCGGTGACCAGCACCCGGTCGTCCTCGACCTGGGTGTAGACGTGGTCGACGGCGTCGACGCTCTTGACGATGGTCTCCAGCGGCTTGGCGACCAGCTCGGCCGCGTCGGGCGCGCGCAGGCCCGGCGCCTGCACCATGATGTCCACCATCGGCACGCTGATCTGCGGCTCCTCCTCGCGCGGGATCGACATCAGCGCGAGCAGGCCCATGGCGATCGCCGCCAGCAGGAATAGCGGCGTCAGGGGCGAGCGGATGGTCGCCTGGGTGAGCCGTCCGGAGATGCCGAGGTTCATCGCGCCGCCGACGGCTGGGCCAGCAGGACGTCGCCCGCGGCGGCGCCGGACAGGATCTCGAACTCCCGGGCGGTCGGACCGGGGGCGAGCTGGACCGCCACGTCGCTGGTGCGGCCGTCGGGCCCCAGCACGCGGACGAAGTCGACGCCGTAGCGGGTCGCGACGAACCGGGCGGGGACGATCAGGGCCGTCCGCTCGCCGACCTTCACGCGCACCCGCACGCGCTGGCCGACCAGGTCGGCGCGCAGGCCGGGCACGGCGATGTCGGCGGTGACCCGTCCGGCGCTGACGGCGGGGTAGACCCGGTCGATGGCCCCGACGGCGGCGGCCCCGGGCAGGTCGCCCGTCTCGACCGGAACGGGATCGCCCACCTTCAGCGCGCGGGCCTGGGCCTCGGGGATCTCCAGCCGCAGCAGCGGCTCGCCGGCGGTGATCGTCGCCACCGACTGGCCGGCGGTCACCACCGAGCCGGGCGGCACGTCGGCGGTCAGGACCCGGCCGGCCGTGGGGGCCAGGATCGCGCCCTGGGCCGAGAGCTCGGCGCTGGCCGAGCGCTGGGCGCGGGCGGCGTCGAGCTGCCCCTGGGCGGCGCGGGCCTGAGCCTGCGCCTGCTCCAGCCGCGCCTTGGCGTAGAACCCCTTCTCGTAGAGCGTCTGCACGCGGGAGAGCTCAGCCCGGGCGCGGGCGGCCTCGGCGGCGGCGGCCGCGGCCTGGGCCTCGTAGGCGCCCGTCTCGAAGGTCAGGCGCTGGTCGGTCACGACGCCCACGAGCTGACCCTTGCGGACCACGTCCCCCTCCTTGACCGCCAGCTTCACCAGCGTGCCGCCGATCCGCGCCCGGGCCTCGCCCAGGTCGCGGGTGGCCACGGTCGCGGCGACCGGCTTCAGGTCGGCCACCGTGCGCGGCGCGAGCGTCAGCCGCTCGCGCGCCGTGCTGACCACCGGGGTCTCGGCCGGCTTCGGCTCGGAGCCGCAGGCCGCCAGCGCCAGGGCGGCGGCCGTGAGGGCTGCGGGGATGAGGGGGCGGATCATCGCGGGTCAGCCGGCGTCCACGACCTGGCCCGTCGCCGGGTCGAAGCGGATGGTGGGCAGGCCCTCGCTGCGCCAGGCGGCGATGCCGCCGGCCAGGTGCGCTTCGGCGGCCACGCCTTCTTGCCGGCAGCGCTCGACAGCCATGGCCGACCGCTTGCCCGAGCCGCACTGGAACACCAGCGGGCGGTCGCCGCCGGCGGGCAGGGCCCTGGGGTCGAAGGTCGACAGCGGGAAGTTCAGCGCGCCATGGATGCGCTCGGCGGCGAACTCGGGCGGCTCGCGCACGTCGATCAGCACGATCTCCCGGTGCTGCATCTTCGCCCTGACCTCGTTGGGGGTCAGGTCCTTGATCCTCTGGCGTCCGAACATCGCGGCGTCTCCGGTTGATGGGCTTGTATATGCGTAGTTGCGCATATATTGATATATCAAGCCCGATCAAGGGCAGCTTCATTAGGCTCGCCGCGGCCGGAAAGCGTTGACTTCGCTCAAGGCGGACGGCGCGGACTCCCGCAAGGTATGCTCATGGAAACGCCCGTCCCCGTCATCGCCATCCTCGGCGCCGGTCTCGGTGGGACCATCGCCGCCTACGAAATCAAGGCCGCCGTCGGCGGCCGCGCCGAAGTCACGGTCGTCAACCAGGGCGACACGTTCCACTTCGTGCCGTCCAATCCCTGGGTGGCCGTCCGATGGCGCAAGCGCGACGCCATCGAGGTCAGGCTGCCCGAGGTGATGAAGCGCAAGGGCATCGGCTTCACCGGCGTGGGAGCCCGCCGGGTCCACCCGGCCGAGAACCGCATCGAGCTGAACGACGGCCAAAGCCTCGCCTACGACTATCTGGTGATCGCCACCGGCCCCGAGCTCGCCTTCGACGAGATCCCGGGGCTGGGGCCGCACGGCGGCTTCACCCAGTCGATCTGCCACGTCGACCACGCCGAGCGCGCGGCGGCCGCCTTCGACGCCTTCGTGAAGGATCCGGGCCCGATCGTGGTCGGGGCCGTGCAGGGGGCCTCGTGCTTCGGCCCGGCCTACGAGTTCGCGATGATCCTCGACACCGAGCTGCGCCGGCGGAAGCTGCGCGACCGCGTGCCGATGACCTTCGTCACCTCCGAACCCTACATCGGGCACCTGGGCCTCGACGGCGTGGGCGACACCAAGGGCCTGCTCGAGAGCGAGATGCGCAACCGCCACATCAAGTGGATCACCAACGCCAAGGTGGAGAAGGTGGAGGCGGGGGTCATGGACGTGGAGGAGGTCGCCGACGACGGCGCCGTGAAGGCCCGGCACGAGCTCCCCTTCGCCTTCTCCATGCTGCTGCCGGCGTTCCGGGGCGTTCCGGCGATCCATGGGATCGAGGGTCTGACCAATCCCCGCGGCTTCGTGGTGGTCGACAAGAACCAGCGCAATCCCGCCTTCCCGAACGTCTTCGGGCTGGGCGTGGCCGTGGCCATCGCCCCGACCGGCAAGACGCCGGTGCCGGTCGGCGTGCCGAAGACCGGCTTCATGATCGAGAGCATGGTCACCGCCATCGCCAAGAACCTGTCGGCCCTGGTGGACGGCGGGTCGGCGAGCGCCGAGGCGACCTGGAACGCCATCTGCCTGGCCGACTTCGGGGACAGCGGGGTGGCCTTCATCGCCCAGCCGCAGATCCCGCCGCGCAACGTCAACTGGTCGGCCGAGGGCCGCTGGGTGCACCTGGCGAAGGTGGGCTTCGAAAAGTACTTCATCGGCAAGGTGAAGCGCGGCGAGGCCGAGCCCTTCTACGAGAAGCTGGCGCTCGACCTCATGGGCGCCCGCAAGCTCAAGGCCTGACGCCCATGCGACAGCTCGTCTGCCACGCGTGCAACGCGGTGAACCGGATGCCGCTCGGCAAGGACCCGCTGGAGGCCAAGTGCGGCCGCTGCGGGGACCGACTGTTCGCGGGCCGGCCGATCGAGGTGACCGGCGCCGAACTGGCCGTCCACCGGGGATCGACCAAGGGCGCGGCCCTGTTGCTCGACGTCTGGGCGCCCTGGTGCGGCCCCTGCCGGATGATGGCGCCGCACTTCGAAAAGGCGGCCGCCCGGCTGGAACCGCAGGTGCGGCTGCTGAAGCTAAATTCCGAGCAGGACCCGCAGGCCGCCGCCGACCTGCAGGTGTCGGGCATCCCGACGCTGATCCTGTTCCGGGACGGCGGGGTCGTCGCCCGCCAGGCCGGCGCCCTGAGCGCCGACCAGATCGTCGCCTGGACCCAGCAGGCGCTCGCCAAGGCGCCCGCCTGAGACTGAGAGACAAGGAGCCTTCCGAATGACCCTCGACCGCGCCGTCTTCGTCTTCGCCGGCTGCATGATCCTGCTCAGCGTGGCCCTGGCCTACTACGTCAGCCCCTGGTGGATCCTGCTGGCGGTGTTCGCCGGCCTGAACATGATCCAGGCCGCCTTCACCGGCTTCTGCCCGGCGGCCATGGCGTTCAAGAAGCTGGGCGTGCGGCCCGGCGCCGCCTTCTTCTGAGCCCCGGCCACAACGACTGGGCGGCGCGTTCTGCCCTCTGGAGGGTGCGGTGCGGCAAGGAAATCGCGGTTGCGCCGCGCTTGGGCTTAATGTCTACCACCGCTAGCTGAACTCGAAGCAATCCGGTTCCGTTTCGTAGAGCCGTGCGCTTCCGCCACTCCAGAGGCTAGTCGTGACCGCCCAACCCCTGCCGCCGCCGGCGGACTCCGCGCTCGAGCTGATCGGGCGCACCCCCATGGTCGAGCTGCATGGCTTCGACACCGGCCCCTGCCGCCTGTTCGTCAAGCTCGAGAACGCCAATCCCGGCGGCTCCATCAAGGACCGCATCGCCCGCTCGATGATCGAGGCGGCCGAGAAGGACGGCCGGCTGAAGCCCGGCGGCACCATCGTCGAGGCCACCGCCGGCAACACGGGCCTGGGCCTGGCCCAGGTGGGCCTGCTGAAGGGCTACAAGCTGCTGCTGGTCGTGCCCGACAAGATGGCCCGCGAGAAGATCCAGCACCTGCGGGCCATGGGCGTCGATGTGCGCATCACCCGCTCCGACGTCGGCAAGGGCCATCCCGAGTACTACCAGGACATGGCCGCCGCCATCGCGGCGAAGCTGAACAACGCCGTCTACATCAACCAGTTCGAGAACCCGGCGAACCCGCTGGCCCACGAGACCACCACGGGTCCGGAGATCTTCGAGCAGATGGAGGGCGACGTGGACGCCGTCGTCGTGGGCGTCGGCTCGGGCGGCACGCTCACCGGCCTCGGCCGCTACTTCGCGAAGGTCTCGCCCAAGACCAGGATGGTGCTGGCCGATCCGGTGGGCTCGATCCTCGCCCCCCTCGTCAACGAAGGGAAGCACGTCGAGGCCGGCTCGTGGATCGTCGAGGGCATCGGCGAGGACTTCGTGCCCGACATCTGCGACCTCGACCTCGTCGAGAAGGCCTATGCGATCACCGACCAGGAAAGCGTGGCCACCGCCCGCGAGCTGCTGATGAAGGCGGGCATCCTGGCCGGCTCCTCGTCGGGCACCCTGCTGGCCGCGGCGCTGAAGTACTGCCGCGAGCAGACCGAGCCGAAGCGGGTCGTGACCCTCGTGTGCGACACCGGCTCCCGCTACCTGTCCAAGATGTACAACGACAGCTGGGTGGCCGAGCAGGGCCTGGCCGACCGCCAGCTGCACGGCGACCTGCGCGACCTGATCGCCCGCTCGGAGGGCGAGGCGGTCACGGTCGGGCCCGAGGACACCCTGCTCACCGCCTACAACCGCATGCGCCAGGCCGACGTCAGCCAGCTGCCGGTGATGGACGACGGCCGCCTGATCGGCCTGATCGACGAGAGCGACCTGCTGGAGGCCGTCGAGCGGCGCCAGGCCGAGGGCCGCTTCAAGCAGCCGGTGAGCGCGGCCATGACCGCCAAGCTCAACACGCTCCAGGCGAACCAACCGCTGGACGCCCTGCTGCCGATCTTCGAGCAGGACCAGGTGGCCATCGTCATGGACGGCCGGGACTTCCTGGGCCTCATCACCCGCATCGACCTGATCAACTACATGAGGCGCTCGGCGTGACCAGCGACAGCCCCAAGACCTCTCCCACGACCCTTGGCGGGAAGAACCGGCTGGAGTTCGCCACCCGGACCATCCACGGCGGCCAGAGCCACGATCCCAGCACCGGCGCGGTGATGCCGCCGATCTACGCGACCTCGACCTACGCCCAGTCCTCGCCCGGCGTGCACCAGGGCTTCGAGTACTCGCGCAGCCACAACCCGACCCGCTTCGCCTTGGAGCGGGCGCTGGCGGACCTGGAGAGCGGGACGAACGGCTACGCCTTCGCCTCGGGCCTGGCGGCCATCTCAACCCTGCTGGAGGTGCTGGACGCGGGCGACCACGTCATCGCCTCCGAGGACCTCTACGGCGGCTCGTTCCGACTGTTCGACAAGGTGAAGCGCCGCTCGGCGGGCCTCGAGTTCAGCTTCGTGGACCTGGCCGACGTCGCGGCCATCGAGGCGGCGATCACGCCGAAGACCCGGATGATCTGGGTGGAGACGCCCACCAATCCGCTGCTGCGGCTCGCGGACCTGGAGGCCATCGCCGACCTGTGCAAGCGCCGCGGCCTGATCGCGGCGGCCGACAACACCTTCGCCAGCCCCTACGTCCAGCGGCCGCTGGAGCTGGGCTTCGACGTGGTGATGCACTCGACCACCAAGTACCTGGGCGGCCACTCCGACGTGGTCGGCGGGGCGCTGGTGGTCGGCGACAACGCCGCCCTGCGCGACCAGCTCACCTTCCTGCAGAACGCCGTGGGCGCGGTGGCCTCGCCGTTCGACAGCTTCCTGACGCTGCGCGGGGTGAAGACCCTGGCGCTGCGCATGGAGCGCCATTGCGAGAACGGGATGAAGATCGCCCGCTGGCTGGAGGCGCGCGGCCACATCCGCCAGGTGATCTATCCGGGCCTGGAGAGCCATCCGCAGCACGCGCTGGCGAAGAAGCAGATGCACGGCTTCGGCGGCATGATCACCGCCATCCTCGACCGCGACCTCGACGGCACGCGGCGGATGCTGGAGCGGACCCGCCTCTTCACCCTGGCAGAGAGCCTGGGCGGGGTGGAGAGCCTGATCGAGCACCCGGCGATCATGACCCACGCCTCGATCCCGCCCGAGACCCGCGCGCGCATCGGCATCTCGGACGGCCTGATCCGCCTGTCCGTGGGCGTGGAGTCCGCCGACGACCTGATCGCAGACTTGGAGCAGGCGCTGGCTCCGTAACGGCGCTCCCCCTTCAGGGGGAGCCCCACTACAGGAACAGCTCCGCCGCCGCGTCGACGATGGCGTCCACGTCGAGGCGGTAGTGGCGGTAGAGGTCGGGCAGGTCGCCGACCTGGCCGAAGCTGTCGAGGCCGAGCGCGCTGACCCGCATGCCGCGCACCCCGCCCAGCCACGAGAGCGTGGCGGGCGAGCCGTCGACGACGGTGACGAGGCCGGCTCCCGGCGCCAGCCGCGACAGCAGCGCCTCGGCGTGGCTGCGCCGGCGCTCGCCGCGGGTCCAACGGCCGCGGCGCGCGTCCATCCAGTCGCGGTGCAGCAGGCCCGGGGAGACGACGTTCAGCACGCCCAGCCCCGGCAGGTCGTCGGCCAGCTGCTCGGCCGCGGCCAGCACCTCGGGCGCGACGGCGCCGCAGAACACGAGGGCCGCCTCGGAGCCTTCCGCCGGCTCGCGCAGCCAGTAGCCGCCCTTCAGCGCCGGCTCGCGCCAAGCGTCGTCGGACCGTTCCGGCTGCGACAGGCTGCGGGTCGTCAGGCGCAGGTAGACCGAGCCGCCGTCCGGCGCCTGCATGTGCTCGAACGACCAGCGCATGACCTCGGAGAGCTCGTCCACGAAGGCCGGCTCGAAATAGGTCAGGCCCGGCTGGCCGATGCCGATCAGCGGCGTGTAGATCGACTGGTGCGCCCCGCCTTCCGGGCCCAGCGTCAGGCCGGACGGCGTCGCCACCAGCATGAAGCGGGCGTCCTGGTAGCAGGCGTAGTTCAGGGCATCGAGGCCGCGGCTGATGAAGGGATCGTACACGGTCCCGATCGGCAGCAGCCGCTCGCCGAACAGCGGGGCCGTCAGGCCCAGGGCGCCCAGGTTCAGGAACAGGTTGTGCTCGGCGATGCCGAGCTCGATGTGCTGGCCGGCGCGCCCGCCCGCCCATTTCTGGGGCGAGGGGATCTTGGCGTCGCGGAACACGTCGGCGGTCTCGCGCCGGCGGAACAGGCCCCGCTGGTTCACGAAGCCGCCGAGGTTCGTCGAGACGGTCACGTCCGGGCTGGTCGTGACGATCCGGTCGGCGATCGGGTGGCCGCTCTTGGCGAGGTCCAGCAGGATGCGCCCGAAGGCGGCCTGGGTGGACTGCTCGGCGCCGTCCGGGGCGGGGAAGGCCTCGCGCGGCGGGACCGGCACGGGGGCCGCCCGGGGCCGCCGGTCGGCCTCGGCGGCGAAGGGGACGTCGCGCACGAAGGCCGCCAGCGCCTCGGCCTCCTCGGGCGGCAGGCCGGCGTAGGGCTCCCATTCGGCCCCCGCGGGAACGCCCATCGCCTCGCGCAGGGCTTCCACCTGGGACGGCGTCATCAGGCCGGCGTGGTTGTCCTTGTGGCCCTGCAGCGGCAGGCCGAAGCCCTTGACCGTGTAGGCGATGAACAGGGTGGGCGTGTCGTCGCGGGCGGCGGCGTCGAAGGCCTCGGTCAGGGTCTCGATGCAGTGGCCGCCGAGACCGATCATCAGCTGGTGCAGCGCCTCGTCCGAGAAGCTCTCGAGCAGGGCCGGGACGTGCGACTCGCGGCCGATGTCGCGGGTCAGGCGTGCGCGCCAGGCCGCGCCGCCCTGGTAGGTGAGCGCCGCGTATTCGGCGTTCGAGCAGGCCTCGATCCAGCTGCGCAGGGCCGCGCCGCCGGGACGGGCGAAGGCGCGCTCCTGGGCCTTGCCCCACTTCAGCGTCACGACCCGCCAGCCGGCGGTCTCGAAGATGTCGTCGAACCGGTCGAACATCCGGTCGGCGGTCGTCGCGTCGAGGCTCTGGCGGTTGTAGTCGACGATCCACCAGACGTTGCGGATGTCGTGCTTGTAGGCCTCGATGAGACACTCGTAGATGTTGCCCTCGTCCAGCTCGGCGTCGCCCAGCGTGGCGACGAAGCGACCCTCGCGCGCCGGATCCAGCAGGCCGTGGCCCTTCAGGTAATCCTGGGCCAGCGAGGCGAAGGCGGTGATCGCCACGCCCAGGCCGACCGAGCCGGTGGAGAAGTCGACGTCGTCCTTGTCCTTGGTCCGCGAGGGATAGGACTGGGCGCCGCCGAAGCTGCGGAAGGCCTCCAGCTGCTCGCGGGTCTGCCGGCCCATCAGGTACTGGGCGGCGTGGAAGACCGGGGAGGCGTGCGGCTTCACCGCCACCCGGTCCTCGGGGCGCAGCGCGTGGAAGTACAGCGCCGTCAGGATGGTGGTCATCGAGGCGCAGGAGGCCTGGTGGCCGCCCACCTTCAGGCCGTCGCGGCTCTCGCGCAGGTGGTTGGCGTGGTGGATGGTCCAGGTGGCCAGCCAGCGCAGGCGCTCGTCGATGCGCGTCAGGGCGCGGGTCCGGTCTGCGGTCCCGATGTTGTGACCGGCGGCGGGAACGGCTTGGGCGCGGGGCATGGAATGTTCCGGCGTCAGGGGTGAGGGGGACGAACGTGCGCCCATGGCGGCGCTTCGGGAACGTCGAACCCCCTCCTAGCAGGTTTCCGGGGCAGGCGGCAGTCGCAAGGATCGCCGCCGTGGGGATCGAAAGTGCGGTACGCCGCCGATTGACGGTCCCGCGGCCCTGAGGTTGGCTTGCGGCAAGGCGCCCGAGAGCGCGGGAGGATGCGGATGGTCGGCAAGCCGGCGGCGGGCGAACGCCTGCCCATGAAGACCAAGCTCGCCTTCGGGCTGGGCGGCGCGGCGGAGATGGTCGCGCTCTATTCGGTCTCCAGCTTCGCCATCCTCTTCTACAACCAGGTCCTGGGCGTGCCGGCCCATCTGGCGGGCCTGGCCATCTCGGCCAGCCTCGTGCTGGACGCGGTCTCGGACCCGATCGTGGGCTCGATCTCGGACCGGACGCGGTCGCGCTGGGGCCGGCGGCACCCCTACCTGTTCGCCGCCTGCATCCCGGTGGGGCTGTCGGTGTGGGCGATCTTCGCGCCGCCCGCCGGGCTGGGCCAGACGGGCCTGCTGATCTGGCTGGCGGCCGCGGTGATCCTGATGCGGCAGGCGATGACGTTCTTCTACGTGCCGCACCTGGCGCTCGGGGGCGAACTGTCGCCCCACTACACCGAGCGCTCCAAGGTCATGGCTTACTACAGCTTCTTCAACTGGGCCGGCGGGTCGCTGACCGTGATCGTGGCGCTGCGGGTGTTCTTCCCGACCACGCCCGAGTTCCCGCGCGGGCTCCTGAACCCCGAGCCCTGGGGCGCCTACGCCCTGACGATCGGCCTCGTCACCGGCGGCGTGCTGCTGATCTCGGCCTGGTTCACCAAGGACCGCATCCCCCACCTGCCGAAGGCCCAGCCGGGGCAGCCGGCGTTCAGCGTCGGCGGCTTCCTCAGCGACATCCGCAAGGCGCTGGCCAACATCAACTACGTCTGGCTGCTGGTGGCCTACTTCTTCGTGGCCCTGATGATCGGCCTGCGCGAGGGCCTCAGGCTCTACGTCGCCACCTACTACTGGGATCTCTCCAGCGAGGAGCTGTCCTGGTTCGTGCTGGGCAGCTTCGTCGGCTACCTGACCGCCTTCCTGTTCGCGCCCCTGCTGCACGGGCGCATCGACAAGAAGCGCACCATCATCATCGCCGCCCTGATCTACGCCCTCGTGCCGCCGATCCCGATCATCCTGGGCATGATGGGCGTGCTGCACCCGGGTCAGGCCGGTCTCGTGCCGCTGCTGATCGCCTTCGCGGCGGTGCAGTACGGCGCCATCAGCGTGCTGCAGATCAGCGTCATGTCGGCCCTGGCCGACGTCGCGGACGAGAACGAGCTGCGGTTCGGCCTCCGCCAGGAGGGAATCCTCTATTCGACCCGCACCATGGCCGGGAAGATCGACATGGCCGTGGGCACCGCCGTCGCCGGCTGGGTGATCACCCTGATCAACTTCCCGATCGGGGCGAAGACCATCGCGGACGTGCCGTCGGACGTCCTCTTCAACCTGGCCCTGTGGGACAGCGTCATGGCCGCCGTGCCCGGCGTGATCGCGGCGTTCTTCTACTCGCTCTACAGGATCGACCGGCGGACCTACGAGGCCACCAAGGCGGCGCTGGAGGAGCGCCGGGCGCGCCAGCGGGCCGAGGCGGAGGGCCAGGGCTCAGGCGTGATCCCGGGCGCGGCCCCGGCGCCGGCGGAGTAGCGTCGCCGCCGCAACCACCGCGGCGACCCCGACCGCGTCGGCCAGGAAGTCGAGGGGATCGCCCTGCCGGCCCGCGCCCATTCCCGCCTGCAGCGCCTCGATGGCTGCGCCCAGGACCAGGGCGAAGGCCGAGACGGCGAGCAGCCGGCGGGGCCAGAACGCCAGGCCCAGGAGGACCAGGCCGGCCCAGGTGAGCGCGTGCTCGGCCTTGTCCCAGACGTCGAGCGCGACGTCAGGCAGGGCGTCGGTGGGCGCCAGGCAGATGTACAGCACCACCGCCGTGGCCGCGGCATAGGCGGCGAGGCGGACGGCGAGGGGCAGGCGGTCGGGGCGCATCGGCCCTTAGTTGCACGGCCGGCGCAGCCTCTCTAGACCGCTGGTGACGATCAGGAAGGCGGAGCGGCGGATGAGCATCGAGGCGGTGATCTGGGATTTCGGCGGGGTGTTCACCTCCTCGCCCTTCGAGGCCTTCAACCGCTACGAGGCCGAGAAGGGGCTGCCGCGGGACTTCATCCGGCGGGTGAACGCCACCAACCCCGACCACAACGCCTGGGCGCTGTTCGAGCGCAACGAGATCGACGCCTTCCGCTTCGACGAGCTGTTCCTGGCTGAGTCCACGACCCTGGGCCATCCGGTCCCCGGCCGCGAGGTGCTGCCGCTGCTGTCGGGCCAGCTGCGCCCGCGGATGGTGGCGGCGCTCAAGGCGTGCAAGGCGCAGTTCAAGGTGGGCTGCATCACCAACAACGTCGTCTCCGAGCACAGCCCCGGCCAGGACGAGGGCCAGCGGATGGCCGGCGCCATGGCCCAGGTGATGCCGCTGTTCGACGCCATCATCGAGAGCAGCAAGGCCGGCGTGCGCAAGCCCGACCCGCGGATCTACCTGATGATGTGCGACCTGCTGGACGTGCGGCCCGAGGCCTGCGTCTACCTCGACGACCTGGGTATCAACTGCAAGCCGGCCGCGGGCCTGGGCATGCAGGCCATCAAGGTGACCACCGAGGCCCAGGCGCTGGCCGACCTGTCGGCCATCGTCGGCCTCGACTTCCCCGAGGAGGAGCCGGCATGAGCCGCCCCAAGAAGATCGGCGCCGAGGCGGCGCTGGCGCGCCTGCCGACCTGGGCCAAGGCCGAGGGCGGGCGCGATGCGATCTGCAAGACCTTCCGCTTCAAGGACTTCAACGCGGCCTTCGGCTTCATGACCCGGGTGGCGATCCGGGCCGACCAGCTCGACCACCATCCGGAGTGGTTCAACGTCTACAACCGGGTCGAGGTGACCCTAGCCACCCACGACGCCGACGGCGTCACCGAGCTGGACATGACCCTGGCGGGGTTCATGGACGAGATTTCGGGGAACTAGGAGGAAACAGACGATGGCCCGACGGGTCGCGGGCAAGAAGGCGTTCATCACCGGGGCGGCGCAGGGACTGGGGGCGGCGTTCGCGCGCAAGCTGGCGTCCGAAGGCGCCAAGGTGAGCCTGGCCGACATCAACGTGGCGGGAGCGGCGGCGGTCGCCGCCGAGATCAACGCCGCGCAGGGCGAGGGGACGGCGTTCGCCTTCCCGCTCGACGTGACCAAGGAGGAGCAGTGGATCTTCGCCCTCGAGGAGGCCGACGCGGCCATGGGCGGGATCTCGGTGCTGGTGAACAACGCCGGCATCAGCCGCGGCGGCAATATCGAGGAGCTCAGCTTCGAGGACTGGAAGCTGGTGATGGGCGTCAACGTCGACTCGGTCTTCCTCGGCACCAAGCACGCGCTGAAGTATCTGCGCCAGAACCAGCCCGGCTCGATCGTCAACATCAGCTCGATCGCGGGTCTGATCGCGGCCCACAACACCCCCGTCTACAACGCCTCGAAGGCGGCGGTCTGGCTGCTGTCGAAGGGGATCGCGCTGCACTGCGCCAAGCAGGGGCTGGACGTCCGCTCGAACTCGATCCACCCGACCTTCATCGACACCCCGATCCTCGATCCGCTGCGCCAGCGGTTCGGCAAGGAGGAGGCCGAGGCCAAGCTGGCCCGCCAGGTGCCGCTGGGCCGCATCGGCGAGCCGGACGACATCGCCAACGCCGTGCTCTACCTGGCCTCGGACGAGAGCCGGTTCATGACGGCGGCAGAACTCAAGCTGGACGGCGGCATCTCGGCGATGTGAGGCCGCTGCTGGGCGTCAGTTCACCAGCACGGCGCCCAGCAGCACCTTGGCGCCGGCGCGGCCCAGCACCTGGTCCGTCTGCTGCTGCAGGGCGCGGGCGATGAAGTCGACATTGGGCGGATGGCCGGCCGGCAGGCCCGCGGCGTAGGTCCGGACCGTGGCGGCGAAGGCTGACCGCAGGCGGGGCATCGAGGCCTCGGCGCGTTCCCTCAAGGACGCGTCCGGTATGTCGAGTCCGCACTCCACCGACAGCGACCCGCGGCGGCCGTCCGGCCGCACGGTCGTGCCGAGCAGGGTCTGGATCGGGACGTAGGGCGAGCGGGTGGCCGGCTCGTCCTTCTTCTTGCCGGCCGCGCGGGCGGCGCCGGGCAGCAGGGCGGTCCCCACGGGGATCAGCGCGATCAGGCCTGCGAGGCGGCGGCGGTCCATGGGGCGATGATGGCCCCGCGCATGGTTAGCGGTCTCTTTACGCGGCGGGCCGGACAGTCGGCTCCGATACGAATCGCTGCCGGGAGCCCCGCTTGGGACGATTTGCGCCGACCGCCCTGGACCTCGACGGCAAGGTCATCCTCGTGACCGGCGGCACCGGCTCGTTCGGGCGCCGCTTCATCGAGACCGTCCTGCAGCGCTCGACGCCCCGCAAGCTGATCGTCTACTCGCGCGACGAGCTGAAGCAGAGCGAGATGCAGATCGACCTCGCCGAGCGGTTCGGGCGCGAGAAGCTGGCGCACATGCGCTTCTTCCTGGGCGACGTGCGGGACCGCGAGCGGCTGAGCCTGGCGTTCCGCGGCGTCGACGTGGTGATCCACGCCGCCGCCCTGAAGCAGGTGCCCGCGGCCGAGTACAATCCCTCGGAGTGCATCCACACGAACGTGCTGGGCGCCGAGAACGTGGTCCGCGCCTGCCTCGCCAACCGGGTGCAGAAGGTGGTGGCGCTCTCCACCGACAAGGCCTGCAATCCGATCAACCTCTACGGGGCCACCAAGCTCGCCTCGGACAAGACCTTCGTGGCGGCCAACAACCTGTCGGGCGACATCGGCACGCGGTTCTCGGTGGTGCGCTACGGCAACGTGGTCGGCTCGCGCGGCTCGGTGGCGCCGCTGTTCCAGCGCCTGATCGCCCGCGGCGCGGCCGAGCTGCCGATCACCGACCCGCGCATGACCCGGTTCCTGATCACCCTGGACGAGGGCGTGGACTTCGTCCTCTCGTCGCTGCAGCTCATGCGCGGCGGCGAGATCTTCGTGCCCAAGATCCCTTCGATGAAGGTCGTGGACATCGCCGCCGCCATGGCGCCGAAGCTGCCCACCAAGGTGATCGGCATCCGCCCGGGCGAGAAGCTGCACGAGATGATGATCTCGTCGGACGATGCGCGCACCACGCTGGACCTCGGCGACCGCTACGTCATCGAGCCGGCCTTCGCCGAGTACACCCGCGAGCCGCTGGAAGGCGGCGAGGTCGCGGAAGGCTTCTCCTACGCCTCGGACACCAACGACGACTGGCTGGGCGCCGAGGCCTTCCTCGCCATGCTGGGCGAAGACGCCCCCGAGCGCCGCCGCCGGCGCGCGACCGACTGAGGTGGCGGTGCTTCCCTACGGCCGGCAGACGATCGAGGACGACGACATCGCCGCCGTCGCCGAGGCCCTGCGCGGCGACTTCCTGACCACCGGCCCGACCGTCGAGGCGTTCGAGCGGGCGTTCGCCGAGGTGGTGGGGGCAAGGCACGCCGTCGCCTGCGCCAACGGCACGGCGGCGCTGCACCTGGCCATGCTGGCGCTGGACGTTCGCCCCGGCGAGGCGGTGATCGCGCCTGCCATCACCTTCCTGGCGACGGCCAATTGCGCCCGGTATGTCGGCGCCGAGGTGGTGTTCGCCGACGTCGATCCCGACACCGGCCTGATGACGCCGCAGACCCTGGCCGAGGCGCTGGGCCGGCTGGACGGGCGCCGGCTGCGGGCCGTCCTGCCCGTCCACCTGCGCGGCGACGCGGCCGAGCTGCCGGCCCTGGCGGACCTGGCCCGCAGCGCCGGCGCGGTGCTCGTCGAAGACGCGCCGCACGCCCTCGGAACGACGATGCGCTTCAGCGATAGGGCGGAACGGGTCGGCGATGTGCGCCACTCCGCCATGGCGACGTTCTCGTTCCACCCGGTGAAGACCATCGCCACCGGCGAGGGCGGCATGGTCACGACGAACGATCCCGAGCTCGCCACGCGCCTGCGGACCTTCCGCAGCCACGGCATGGTCCGGCCCGAGGGCTGCGAGCCCTGGTGGTACGAGATGCCCGAGCTGGGCTTCAACTACCGCCTGCCCGACGTGCTGTGCGCCCTGGGCCTCTCGCAGCTGAAGAAGCTGCCCAGGTTCGCGGCGCGGCGACGGGCCCTGGCCGGCCTCTACGCCGAGGCGCTCGCGCCGCTAGCGCCGGTGGTGCGTCCCGCGGCCCGCCCCGCCTGGAGCGATCCGGTGCTGCACCTGATGACCGTGCTGATCGATTTCGAGGCGGCCGGCCGCACGCGCCTTGAGGTCGTGGAGGCCCTGAAGGCGCGCGGGATCGGCAGCCAGGTGCACTACATCCCGGTCCACCGCCAGCCGTACTACCGGGACCGGTACGGCGCCCTGGAGCTGCCCGGGGCCGAGGCCTGGTACGCGCGCTGCCTGTCCCTGCCGCTCTATCCGGGGATGGCGGATGGCGACGTGGCGAAGGTGGCGGGCGCGCTCGAGGAGGCGCTGGGCCTCTAGGCCGCCAGGCCCGCCTGCTGGATCAGCTCGCGCATGCTGTCGACCTGGTCCGGGGTCTGGGACAGCTCGATGCGGATGTCGTCGTGGCGGGCGAGCTTCAGCGCCTCGACCTTGGCGCGGCCGGCCGCGGGGCCGAGCGGCGCGGTCTCGCCGCTGGCGAGCTTCAGCAGCAGGGTGAGCCGCTGGACGGCCGAGGCGTTGGCCTTGACGATGCTGGCCACCAGCCGGGCCTCGGCCTCGACCTGCCCGCCGAGTTCGCCCAGGCGGGTCTGGATCGGCACGAAGTCCTCCTCGACGAGGCCGCAGCGGGCCACCGCGCGCTGGAGGGCGGCGAGCTGGGCGAGGCGCACCGCCGGGCTGTCGGCGCCGTCCTGGCGCATCTCCTTCTCGAAGCGCAGGGACTGCACCACGGCCTTCAGCCAGCGGCCGGCCTGGCGCTTGTTGGCGGCGCCGATGACGTTCTCGGTCAGCCAGATCAGCGCCTCGACTTCCTCGCGGGAGGTTTTGCCCTGGCCGAGGTAGGCCTCAACGAAGTCGCCGGTGATCAGCATCCGCGAGCGGGCGGAGAAGGCGGCCTGGACATCCTCCAGGGGCAGCAGCTTGCCCGAGGCCGCGGTCAGCGACATGGCGAGCGCCCGCAGGACATCGATCTCGGCCTCGGCGTCGCCGGGCTTCAGGCGGCGGGGCCCGTTCAGTTCGCGCAGGATGCGCTTGCCCAGCGCGGTGCGCACGTCGGCGAAATCCTCGGTGGAGAGCCATTTGGCGAGACGCTGCGCGGGGGGCGCGAGCTCGGGCATGACCTTGGCGACTGACCGCTCGACGCGGATGAGCGACTCCACCGATTCATAGGCCGCAAGGCGGGTGACGGCGGCCAGGCCCGAGCCGAGGTCCAGCCCCTTGCCCAGCAGGTCGCCGAGCCCGGGCTTGGATTCCAGGATCTCGGCCAGCGGCTGTTCCAGCACCGACAGGGCGAGAGCGCGGGCGGCGTGGCCCTTGGGAGCGGCGTCGGCCAGGTCCAGCAGCCGCAGCACCTTCTCGGACCAGTTGTTCGCCGGCGCGATGGAGGCCGCGACGCCGGCGCCCAGCAGGTAGACCCGCTCGGGCTCCTTGGCGAGGCGTTCGGCGGCGGCCGCGAAGCCTTCCCTGTCGACATCGGGCAGGGCGCCGCGGCGGTGGTCGCCCATCAGGCGGTCGACGGCGCGGTCGACCAGCTGGTGGAACACCCGCATCAGCTCGTGGACCGTCATGCCGCGGGCCTGGGCCTCGGGCACGGCCAGCTTCTGGATCGCGTGCTGCAGGTCGATGCCGGAGGCCTCCAGCTTCTCGACCAGGTCGGGGCGGTGCAGCAGCTCGAAGGGCGTGGCGTTGTTGCGCTCGAGCCAGCCCTCGAGGAGGCGGCCGATGCGCTCGCGCGCATGGATGGTGTAGAGGTCCTGGGGCGTCACGCAGAGCGGCTGGACGTCGACCTGCGGCTTGGGCTTGCGGGCGGCCTCGGGTGCGCCCAGCTTCAGTATGGCGACGCTCTGGAACTCGCGCGTGTCCTCGTCGAGGGTCTCCTTTGTCACCTTGGCGGCGGCGCAGCGACCCTCCTTGAACATGTCCTCCGCAGCCTGCATGGCGGCCGTGCGGTTCTCCGTGGCCATCTCCAATGTCCACGGCGCGCCGGGGGTTTTCCGGACGAACACCTCGAAATGCACGCTGAATCCATCCATGCCAGCATCCCCCCGGACGCTGGCACGTTGCTAGAAACAGCTTAAGGGCGTGTTGACTTCACGCAGCACCTGAACCCCGGCCCCATTGAGGCCACGGTGCTCTCTCAATAGCTTGGCTCTTCTCGGATACGGAGACCTCGATCGCACATGGCGAAGATCACCCTGGTGGACGACGACGAGAACATCGTCACCTCCGTCAGCCTGGCGCTGGAAAGCCACGGCCACGCGGTGAAGGCGTACTACGACGGCGCCTCGGGCCTGGCGGCGCTCGAGAACGACCCGCCGGACCTGGCGATCCTGGACGTGAAGATGCCGCGCATGGACGGCATGGAGGTGCTGCGCCGCCTGCGCCGGACCTCGGACGTGCCGGTCATCATCCTCACCTCGAAGGATGAGGAGATCGACGAAATCCTGGGCTTCAACCTCGGGGCCGACGACTACATCCACAAGCCGTTCAGCCAGCGTCTGCTGATCGAGCGGGTGAAGGCCGTGCTGCGCCGGGCCGGCCGGGGCGAGGCCGACGAGGCCGCGGGCCCCGCCAGCGCCGCCGAGGTCAGCGCCCGGGCGATCAAGCGCGGCAAGCTCACCCTGGACCCCGCCCGTCACGACTGCCTGTGGGACGGCAAGCCGGTGAAGCTGACGGTCACCGAGTTCCTGCTGCTGCAGTCGCTGGCCCAGCGGCCCGGCTTCGTGAAGAGCCGCGACAACCTGATGGACGCGGCCTACGAAGACCAGGTCTATGTCGACGACCGCACGATCGACAGCCACATCAAGCGCATGCGCAAGAAGTTCCGCGAGGTCGACCCCGATTTCGACGCGATCGAAACCCTCTATGGCGTCGGCTACCGCTACCGGGAAACCTGAGCGGCCGGCCCGGGCTTCGAAGTTCCGCTGGCTGCCGGGCTCCAAGCTCGGCCGGCTGATCGTCGCCCTGAACCTGCTGGGCCTCGCGGTTCTCGTGGGGGGCGCCCTGGTGCTGAACGAGCTGCGCCAGGGCCTCGTCAACGCGCGCATCGACAGCCTCAGCACCCAGGGCGCGCTGATCGCCGACATCATCAACCGGGCGGCCACGGTGGGCGAGCCCGAGCCCGAGATGGATACGGCGCTCGCCGCCGACATCATGCAGACCTTCAAGAGCCCGACCACCCAGCGGGCGCGCCTGTACGACCGCGAGGGGCGGCTGGTGGCCGACACCGACCTCCTCGCCGACCGGGTGGAGTGGAAGGTGCTGCCGCCCGCCCGGGCCCGGGAGGAGCGCGGCGTCCACCTCGACCTCATGCCGCACAAGCCGAAGGCCACCGCGGAGGAGGCGCAGCAGCAGCTCGCCTTCGAGGTGGGCGAGGCGCTGAAGGGTCGCCAGTGGGCCGGGATGCGCCGCAGCGCCGACGGCGAGCGGGTGGTCTCGGTCTCGATCCCTATCCGCCACGTGAAGGCCGTGCTGGGGGTGATCACCCTGGAAGCCAGCGACGTCGACGAGATCATCGCCGGCGAGCGGGCCGCGCTGATCCCCTTCATCCTGATCGCGGTGGCGGTGAACCTCGCCTCTATCCTGCTGCTGAACAGCCTGGTCGCCCAGCCTGTGCGCCGGCTCGCCCGCGCGGCCGACCGGGTGCGCCAGGCCCGGGCCCGGGCTATCTCGCTGCCGGACCTCGCCAAGCGGGACGACGAGATCGGTGACCTGACCCGCAGCCTGGAGGACATGACCCACTCGCTCTCCGAGCGGATGGACGCCATCGAGGCTTTCGCGGCGGACGTGGCCCACGAGATCCGCAACCCGCTGACCTCGATCCGCTCGGCCGTGGAGACCCTCGACCTCGTGAAGGAGCCCGCCTCCCGCGAGCGGCTGATGGGGGTGGTGAAGAACGACGTCCAGCGGCTGGACCGGCTGGTCACCGACATCTCCAACGCCTCGCGGCTGGACGCCGAGCTCTCGCGCGACCAGCCGAAGCTTGTGGACGTCGGCCGCCTGCTGTCCGACATCGTCCGCCTCTACCAGGCCACCGCCAAGACGGGCGACGTGCGCGTCCGCCTCGAGATCGCCCCCGGCGCCGAGCCGGTCCGGGTGATGGGGCGCGAGGGCCCGCTGGGGCAGATCTTCCGCAACCTCATCGACAACGCCCGCTCGTTCAGCCCCCCGGGCGACGTGGTCACCGTCGCCCTCGGCCGCGGGCACGGCCGGGTGGTGGCCACCGTCTCGGACAACGGCCCGGGCATTCCCCCGGAGAACCTGGAGACGATCTTTGAGCGGTTCTACACCTCGCGGCCCAAGGGCGCGGCGTTCGGCGGCAATTCGGGCCTTGGACTGTCGATCGCGCGGCAGATCGCCGAGGCGCACGGCGGCACCGTGCAGGCGCAGAACCGGACCGCCGACGGCGAGGTGCTGGGCGCCGTCTTCACGCTGATCCTTCCGGACTCCGAGCCGTGATCCGCCACGCCGGCCTCGTGGCGCAGCGGATCGGCGGCCGCTGGCTGGGCGTGCTGATCGAGGGGCCGTCCGGCGCGGGCAAGAGCGATCTCGCCCTCCGCTGCCTCGGCGGGGGCTTCCGGCTGGTGGCGGACGACCGGGTGGTGCTGTGGGCCTCCGGGGGGCGGCTCTTCGGCCGCGCGCCGGACGCGCTGCACGGGCTGATCGAGGTGCGCGGCCTGGACGTCGTGCGGACCGAGGCGCTGCCGCTGGCCGAGGTGGGCCTGGTGGCGCGCCTGGGCGAGCCCGAGCGGATTCCCGATCCCGCCTTCGAGGACATCCTTGGCGTGCGCACCCCGATGCTCACTACCGCAGCGTTCGAGGAGTCGGCGCCTGCGAAACTCAGTCGCGCGCTGTCATGCTTTGACGCGGCGCACAACAGGCGTATTTAGCTCCGCTCGCGCCCCGGCTACGGCGCCATCGGGTGGGGATACCCTTTGGAACAAAAGGCATGATCGGGCTCGTGATCGTCACCCACGGGCGTCTGGCGGAAGAGTTCATCTTCGCCATGGAGCACGTGGTGGGCCCGCAGGCGGCGGTGGAGTCGATCTGCATCGGCCCCGACGACGACATGGAGCGCCGGCGCAAGGACATCCTCGAGGCCTGCGGCCGCGTGGATACAGGCCAGGGCGTCATCCTGCTGACCGACATGTTCGGGGGCACGCCCTCGAACCTGGCCATCTCGGTGATGGAGCAGACCCGGGCCGAGGTGATCGCCGGCCTCAACCTCCCCATGCTGATCAAGCTGGCCAGCGTACGGACCCGCTACAGCCTCGAAGACTCGGTTGCGGCGGCGCAGGAAGCCGGGCGAAAGTACATCTCCGTCGCCTCCTACGTCCTGGCCGGAGAGAAGTGAGCTGAGCGAGACCGTCGCCTCCCGCACCGTGGAGATCGTCAACAAGCGAGGCCTGCACGCCCGCGCGTCGGCGAAATTCGTAAAGACCGCCGCCGGCTTCGACGCCGAGGTCCGCGTCTCCAAGGACGGCCAGTCCGTCGACGCCCGCTCGATCATGGGCCTGATGATGCTGGCGGCTTCGCCGGGCTGCTGCATCCAGATCGAGGCCGAGGGGCCCGAGGCCGAGCCGGCCGTCGCCGCCCTGGCCGAGCTGGTCGCCGCCCGCTTCGACGAAGACGAATAGAGAAGCTTCAGAACTCCTTCAAAATCGAAGGACCTAGCTCTTCAGGCGCCAGCCGGTACGGAAGATCCAGGTCACCGCCGCCATGCACAGCGCCAGGAAGCCGAAGGTGGCGGCGAGGCTGACGCCCACCCCCACGTCCGAGACGCCGTAGAACGCCCACCGGAAGCCGCTGACCAGGTAGACCACCGGGTTCACCAGGGCGATGTCGCGCCAGATCCCCGGCAGCATGTCGATCGAATAGAAGCTGCCGCCCAGGAACGTCAGCGGCGTGATCACCAGGATCGGGATGATCGACAACTTCTCCCAGCCGTCGGCCCAGATGCCGGTCAGGAAGCCGAACAGGCTGAAGGTCACCGAGGTCAGGACGAGGAACGCCAGCATCACGAACGGGTGCGCGATGGAGAAGTCCACGAAGAGGCGCGCCGTGGCCAGGATGATGAGCCCGAGCACCACCGACTTGGTGGCCGCCGCGCCGACGTAGCCCAGCACCACCTCGAAGGTGGAGACCGGCGCGGACAGCAGCTCGTAGATGGTGCCGGCGAACTTCGGCATGTAGATGCCGAATGAGCCGTTGGAGATGCTCTCGGTCAGGATCGAGAGCATGATCAGGCCCGGGATGATGAAAGCGCCGTAGCTGACCCCGTCGATCTCGGGCATGCGGCGTCCGATCGCCGCCCCGAAGACGATGAAGTAGAGCGAGGTGGTGATCACCGGCGCGGCGAGGCTCTGCACGATGGTGCGCAGCCAGCGGTGCATCTCGAACAGGTAGATGGCCTTCACGGCGTGCACGTTCATGCGCGGCTCCTGACCAGGCTCACGAAGATCTCCTCCAGCGAGCTTTCCTGCGTGCGCAGGTCCCTGAAATCGACGCCCTGCTCGGTGAGCCGCTTGATCAGCTCGGCGATGCCGGTGCGCTCGGCCTGGGCGTCGAAGGTGTAGACGAGCTCGGTCCCCTCGGCGGCCAGCTCGAGCTGGTAGTCGGCGAGCCCGGGCGGCACGGCGGCCAGGGGCTCCTGCAGGTGCAGGGTGAGCTGCTTCTTGCCCAGCTTGCGCATCAGGACGTCCTTGTCCTCGACGACGATCAGCTCGCCCCTGGAGATCACGCCGATCCGGTCGGCCATCTCCTCGGCTTCCTCGATGTAGTGGGTGGTCAGGATCACCGTCACGCCGGCCTCGCGCAGGCGGCGGACCATCTCCCACATGTCGCGGCGCAGCTCGACGTCCACCCCGGCGGTGGGCTCGTCGAGGAACAGGATGGTCGGCTCGTGCGACAGGGCCTTGGCGATCATCACCCGGCGCTTCATGCCGCCGGACAGCGCCATGATCTTGGCGTCCTTCTTGTCCCAGAGGGACAGGTCCTTCAGCACCTTCTCCAGGTGGGCGTCGTCGGGCGCCTTGCCGAACAGGCCGCGGGAGAACTTCACCGTGTCCCACACCTTCTCGAAGGCGTCGGTGGAGAGCTCCTGAGGCACCAGGCCGATCTTGGTGCGCGCGGCGCGATAGTCTCGCTGGATGTCGTGGCCGTCGGCGACCACCTGGCCGGACGAGGCCCGCACGAGGCCGCAGATGATGCCGATGAGCGTGGTCTTGCCGGCCCCGTTCGGGCCCAGCAGGGCGAAAATCTCGCCCCGGCGGATGTCGAGATTGACGTCCTTCAGGGCCTGGTGGCCCGAGGCGTAGGTCTTGGAAAGACCCCTGACGGAAATGATCGGATCCAAACGCGTCCCCCTCCGGAAGCTTCCCAGATAGGACCCGAAGGACGGTTCAGCTAGGCCGTCGCCGACATGATCCGATGAACAGGCAGGCAAGACCTCAGGCGCGGACATCCACCAGGAGGCCCGTCCGCTGCTCGGTGTCTTCGCGCACCTTCTGCTCGATCATCTCGCGGACCTTCTCCTCCAGCTTCTCGCGCTCCTTCGGGTCCATCGCCCGGACCTCGTCCTCGGTCACGCCAAGGGCGCGCAGGACCTGCTCGCGCATCTGCTCGGCGGCGGTCTTCTGGGCATAGCTGAGGAACTCGGCCGCCGCGGCGCTGCGCTCGGGCGGCTTGGCTGCAAACCCGCCGAACCCGGTCGTCGGCGGAACGAAGGCGGAGGCAGGAGAGGGGATCTGCATGGCCGGGCCCGCGCAAGCGGCGTGCCGCCGCAGACCGGCGTGTTTTCAACCGCTTGCCTGCGAGGGCGGCGCTCCCCTGTGAAGAATCTGCCGCCGGGGCGGCAGATTCCCGCCCTCAGGCCATCGCCATGGGCTTCATCTTGAGGTCCGCGAGCAGGGCCTCGTCGGCGGTCTTCTCGGGATTGTCGGTGGTCAGCAGCCGGGCGCCGACGAAGATGGAATTGGCGCCGGCCAGGAAGCACAGGGCCTGCAGCTCCTTGGTCATGTGCTCGCGGCCGGCGGCGATGCGCACCATCGACTTCGGGCAGACGATCCGCGCCACGGCGATCATCCGCACGAACTCCAGGGGATCGACCGCCTTGGAATCTCCCAGGGGGGTTCCGGGGATCGGCATCAGGTCGTTGATCGGCAGGCTGTCCGGATGGGCGGGCAGGGTGGCGAGCTGGTGAAGCAGCCCCGCGCGGTCGCGGCGGGTCTCGCCCATGCCGACGATGCCGCCGCAGCAGGTGGCCATGCCGGCGTCGCGCACGGCGGCCAGGGTGTCGAGCCGGTCCTGGTAGGTGCGGGTCGTCACGACCTTGTCGTAGTAGTCCGGGCCGGTGTCGAGGTTGTGGTTGTAGTAGTCGAGGCCGGCGGCCTTCAGCGCCTTCGCCTGGTCGGCCGTCAGCATGCCGAGGGTGGCGCAGGTCTCCAGGCCCAGGGCCTTCACGCCCGAGATCATGGCGGCGACCTTCGGCAGGTCGCGGTCCTTCAGGTCGCGCCAGGCCGCGCCCATGCAGAAGCGCTGGGCGCCCCCCGCCTTGGCCTCGGCGGCGGCCGCGATCACCGTCTCGGCCTCCATCAGCTTCGAGGCCGCCAGCCCTGTCTTGAACTTCTGCGACTGGGCGCAGTAGCCGCAGTCCTCGGGACAGCCGCCGGTCTTCACCGACAGGAGCTGCGAGAGCTGCAGCTCGGTTGGGTCGAACCAGCGCCGGTGGACCTCGGCCGCCCGGAACACCAGCTCGGTGAAGGGCAGCTCGAACAGCGCCTCCACCTCCTCCAGCGTCCAGTCGTGGCGCGGCTGGGCGGGATCGACGTTCGCGGGGTCGACAGGGCGGACGTGCGCGTTCATGAGGAACTCTCCGAGGCCGGAAGCCCGCATTACCGGGCTTTCCCCAGGGTCAGCAACGGGCGGTGATCAGCATGGGCGAGGCGGGCCGCGAGTTCGAGCTGAAGTTCCTCTGCGATCCCAAGGACATGGACGCGGTGCTGGCGGCCGCTCCCGCCGGGCCTGAGGAGACCCGCGAGCTGGTCTCGGTCTACTACGACACCCCCGACGCCGCGCTGCACGCCGCGGAGGCCGCCTTCCGGGTGCGGTCGGGGGGCGGCCGGTACGTCCAGACGCTGAAGCGGGGAAAGGGCTTTTCCCGCGAGGAGCACGAGATGGAGGTGGCGGGGCTCTCTCCCGACCTCTCCATGCCCGCCCTGCGCGCCCTGGCCGGGGAGGACCAGCTGGCGGCCCTCGTCCCCGTCTCGGAGGTCAGGATCACGCGCCGCCAGCGGCTCGTGCGCTACGCGGGGGCCGAGATCGAGATCGCCGCCGACGTGGGGCAGGTCCTGGCGGGCGGCCGCTCGGGGCCGATCAGCGAGGTCGAGCTGGAGCTGAAGTCGGGGCCCCAGGAGGCGCTGTTCGCCCTCGCGCGGGAGCTGGCGAAGGCCGCGCCGCTGAATCTCTCCTTCGAGAGCAAGTCGGCCCAGGGGCGCGCCCTCCGCGGGACCTGAGCCCGGGACATAAAGACTTCTTTATATGATTGTTGCGGCTGGCCGCCCCGGCGGCTATAGAGCGCGCAACCGAACTTCCCCCTTTTGAGGACGCCATGACCGACTACGTCGTGAAGGACATTTCGCTCGCCGACTGGGGCCGCAAGGAAATCGAGATCGCCGAGACCGAAATGCCGGGCCTCATGGCGGTGCGCGAGGAATTCGCCAAGGCCCAGCCCCTGAAGGGCGCTCGGGTCGCGGGCTCGCTGCACATGACGATCCAGACCGCGGTCCTGATCGAGACCCTGGAGGCTCTCGGCGCCGAGGTGCGCTGGGCTTCGTGCAACATCTTCTCCACCCAGGACCACGCCGCCGCCGCCATCGCGGTGAAGGGCACGCCGGTGTTCGCCATCAAGGGCGAGACCCTGATCGAGTACTGGGAATACGCCCACCGGATCTTCGAATGGGCCGACGGCGGCTACCCGAACATGATCCTGGACGACGGCGGCGACGCGACCCTGCTGTGCGTCCTCGGGCCCAAGGCCGAAGCCGATCCTTCGATCCTGAACAATCCTCAGAACGAGGAAGAGGAAGCGCTCTACACGGTGATGAAGCGCTACCTGAAGGAGAAGCCGGGCTTCTATTCGGCGATCCGCGCCGCCATCAAGGGCGTGTCGGAAGAGACCACCACGGGCGTCCACCGCCTGTACCAGATGGCCGAGCGGGGCGAGCTGCCGTTCCCGGCGATCAACGTCAACGACAGCGTGACGAAGTCGAAGTTCGACAACCTCTACGGCTGCCGCGAGAGCCTGGTGGACGCCATCCGCCGCGGCACGGACGTGATGCTGGCCGGCAAGACCGCCGTGGTCATGGGCTACGGCGACGTGGGCAAGGGCTCGGCCGCCTCGCTGCGCAACGGCGGCGCCCGGGTCATGGTCACCGAGGTCGACCCGATCTGCGCTCTGCAGGCGGCGATGGAAGGCTATGAGGTCGTGACCGTCGAGGACGTGGCCGACAAGGCCGACATCTTCGTCACCGCCACCGGCAACAAGGACGTCCTCACCGTCGACCACATGCGGCGGATGAAGAACAACGCCATCGTGGCGAACATCGGCCACTTCGATTCCGAGATCCAGATCGCCGGCCTGCGCAACTTCAAGTGGGACAAGATCAAGGATCAGGTCCACCACGTGGAGTTCCCGGACGGCAAGAAGATCATCGTGCTGTCGGAAGGCCGCCTGGTGAACCTCGGCAACGCCACGGGCCACCCCAGCTTCGTCATGTCGGCCTCGTTCACCAACCAGACGCTGGCCCAGATCGAGCTGTGGCAGAACGGCGCGAAGTACGAGAAGCGCGTCTACACCCTGCCCAAGCACCTCGACGAGAAGGTGGCCATGCTGCACCTCGAGAAGCTCGGCGCGAAGCTGACCAAGCTCTCCAAGGAACAGGCGGACTACATCGGCGTGACGCCGGAAGGCCCGTTCAAGCCCGAACACTACCGCTACTAGGGCTTTCGGAGCGGCGCGCGGGGGCTATGGTCAGGCTGTGCCCTTAGCCCTCGTCCTCTCCTCCTTCGTGGCGGCCAGCCGGATCGGCGGCGGGGCCCAGCAGTACGTGCTGGCCGCGCACAGGATCGACCCCGTGCTGGCCCCCACGGTCATGTTCGGCCGCAGCCCGGCCAAGGGCGGCCTCGGCGAAGTGACCGCCCCCGACGTGCTCGCCCGCATGCTTGGCGACATCGAGGCCGACGCGATCTTCGGCCTCGTCGACCTGATCATCACCGGCCATTTCTCCATGCCCGAACAGGTGGACATCGCCGCCGGCGTGCTGGAGAGGGTGCGCGCCGCCGAGCGCGGCCCGGCCTATTCCCGCCGTCCGGTGGTGGTGGTCGACCCGATCATGGGCGATGCGCCCAAGGGCCTTTATGTGAACCCCGACGTGGCCGACCGCGTCGCCCGCCGGCTCGTGCCGCTCGCCGACTGGATCACGCCGAACCTCTGGGAGCTGGGCCGGCTGTCCGGGCGCAGCGTCGAGACGGCCGGCGCGGCGCGCGACGCGGCCCGGGCCCTGGGCCGGCCGGCCCTGGTCACCTCGGTCCCCGCCGGCTCGGACGAGATCGGGCTCCTGCTGGTCACGGAGGCCGAGGCGGTGCTGTTCGCCCACCCGCGCCTCGACCGCGCCCCGAACGGGACCGGCGACCTCGTCGCCGCCAGCTTCGGCGCCGGGCTGGTGGAGGGGATGGCTCCCCTGGCCGCCGCCGAACGCGCGGCCCGCGCCGCCGCCGAGACCGTCCAGGCCACCCTGGAGTGGAAGGCCCCCGAGCTGCCGATCGTGGCCCTAGCCGACCGGCTCGTGTCTCCGCGGGCAGCGGTGCGCGTGGAGCGCCTCTGAACCGGCCTGAGCTGTCGGCGAGTTGATTTCGGGGCGCGGCGGGGGCATCCCCCGTGGCGTCATGCGTCGCGCCGTCATCCTCAGGATCGAGGGCCGGGTCCAGGGCGTGGGCTACCGCTGGTGGGCGGCGGCCGAAGCCCGGCGGCTCGGCGTTTCCGGCTGGGTGCGCAATCGCGCCGAAGGCTGGGTGGAACTGCTGGCGGTGGGGCCGGCCGATGCGGTGGACGCTCTGGTCCGCGCCTGCGCCGACGGGCCGCCGGCCGCGCGGGTCACGGCGGTCACGCCGGCCGAGGCGGCGGACGACGGCGCCGAGGGTTTCGAGGAAAGGGCCACGGTCTGATGGTCGAGATTGCAGGCTTCGCGCCGCCCCGGTTCGCCGCCGTCAAGGACGCCTTCGCCGCCCACTTCGAGGCGGGCGAGGAGCTCGGGGCGCGGTTCACCCTCGTCGAGGCGGGCGAGGTCGTCCTCGACCTGTGGGCGGGCCATGCCGACCGCAAGCGGACGCGGGCCTTCGATGAGCAGACCCTGACCTGCATCTTCTCGACGACCAAGGCCCTGGCCGCCCTGCTGGTGGCGCGGGCGGTGGAACGCGGCCTCCTCCGCTACGACCAGCCCGTGGCCGAGGTCTGGCCCGAGTTCGCGCAAGCCGGAAAGGCGGCGATCACCGTCGAGCAGGTCCTGTCGCACCAGGCGGGCCTGTCGGGGTTCCTGGAGCCCATGGAGCCCAGCCTGTGGGTCGAGTGGGACGCCATCGCCGACAAGCTCGCCGCCATGGCGCCGATGTGGCCGCCGGGAACGGCCAGCGGCTACCATCCGATCACCTTCGGCTACCTGGCCGGCGAGGTCTTCCGCCGGACCGACGGGCGCATGATGGGCGACGCCCTGGGGGCGGATCTTCGGGCCCCCTTCGGCCTCGACCTCTGGATCGGCCTGCCTGAGAGCGAGTTCGGCCGCCTGGCCGAGCTGCAGCGGCCCAGCGCCCTGCCGGACTTCGGCGAGGTGAACGATCCCACCCGCGCCGCCTTCCTGACGCCCTGGGCCTCGGTCGGCGGCGTTCCGGCCGCTGTCTGGCGCAAGACACAGGTCCCGTCGGCCAACGGCTACGCCACGGCGCTCGCCCTCGCGCGGCTGATGGGCGCGCTGGCCGACAACGGCTGGCTCGAGGGCGGGCAGATCCTGTCGCCCGCCCTGATCGCCGAGGCGAGCCGCGAGCGCATCCACGGCCAGGACCTGGTGCTGCCGTTCGAGATGAGCTGGGGCGCGGGCTTCATGCGCAATCCGCCGAACAATCCCTGGGGCCCGGGCGAGCGGACCTTCGGCCACTCGGGCTGGGGCGGGAGCTGCGCCTTCGCCGATCCGGACCGTCGACTGGGCGGCGCCTATGTGATGAACAAGCAGGGGACCGCCCTGATGGGCGACGCCCGGCCCCGGCGGCTGATCGAGGCCGCCTACGGGGCGCTCTGAGCGCCATGTCGGACATCAAGCTGGATTTCCGCGCCGCGGGACCTACGGACCTTCCCGCTGTCCACCGGCTGGTGGAGAGCGCCTATCGCGGCGACAGCGCCCGCGCCGGCTGGACCCACGAGGCCGACCTGATCGAGGGGCCCCGCACGAGCGCCGAGGCCCTGCAGGCGATCGTCGACGATCCGGCCCAGGTTCTGCTGCTGGCGTTCGACGGCGACCGGCTGGCCGGCTGCGTGCAGGTGAGCCGCGTGTCCGGCGAGACGTCCTACTTCGGCATGCTGACGGTCGATCCGCGCCGGCAGGCCGGCGGGCTCGGCCGCCGGATCGTCGCGGCGGCCGAGCGCTTAGCCCGCGAGCGGTTCGGCGCCTCGCGCATGGAGCTGACGGTGGTCTCGGTCCGCGCCGAGCTGATCGCCTACTACGAACGCCGGGGCTACCGGCGGACGGGCGAGAGCCGGCCGTTCCCGGTGGCCCTCGACCCGCCGCTCGCGCTCTCGGTGATGGAGAAGGCGCTGAGCTAGCGCCCTCGCTACTTCCGCGCGGCCGCCGTCGTGGCGATCGCGACCCGCACCGCGCGCGAGCGCCGCCATGCGCCGTAGAGGAAGACGGCGGCCCCCGCCCATATGAAGGCGAAGGAGATCGCCCGCAGCGGCGTGAACGCCTCGCCCTGAAGGAGGCCGATGCAGAAGCTGATGGTGGGCGCCAGGAACTGCAGGAACCCCATGGCCGACAGCGGGAGCCGGCGGGCGGCCCAGGCGAACAGCGCCAGCGGCGCGGCGGTGATCGGGCCCGAGGCGATCAGCCAGGCGGCCTCGACCGGCCCGGCCGTGAAGTGGCCCTCGCCGCGCGCCTGCAGCCAGAGGATCAGCGCCAGACTGGGCAGGCCCAGGATCAGGCACTCCCACAGGAGCCCCGTCTGGGCGGAGGCCGAGACGCGCTTGCGCACGATCCCGTAGCCGCCGAAGCTGAAGGCCAGCACCAGCGACACCCAGGGCAGATGGCCCAGCGCCGCCGTCTGGACGAGCACGCCGACGAGGGCCAGGGCGATCGCCGCCTGACCGATGCGGTCGATGCGCTCGCGGAAGATCAGCGCCCCGGCGGCCATGTTGACCAGAGGGTTGATGTAGTAGCCGAGCGAGGTCTCCAGCAGGCGGCCCGAGTTCACCGCCCAGATGAACACCACCCAGTTCGTGGCGATCAGCACGGACGAGACCGCCAGCCAGCCCAGCACGCGGGGCTGGCGCAGCACGGCCCGCGCCTCGGCCGCCTGGCGGGCGAGCAGCACGAAGAGCGCCGCGGCGGGCGCGCTCCAGAGGATCCGGTGGGAGAGCATCTCCCACGATCCCACGCCGAGGGCCCCGATGGCCTGGAAGGCCAGCGGGACGAACCCCCAGATCAGGTAGCAGACGATTCCCGCCGTCAGCGCCAGACGGCCTTCACCGTCGGACGCGGACGGAGCCATGGGTCTTAAGCGATCGCCTTCTGGCGGATCAGGCCGCGCTGGTGGAGCAGCTCGGCGATCTGCACCGCGTTCAGGGCCGCGCCCTTGCGCAGGTTGTCGGCGACCACCCACATCGACAGCCCGTTCTCGACGGTCGGGTCGTTGCGGATGCGGCTGACGAACACCGGGAACTCGCCCTGGGCTTCCTTGGGCGTGATGTAGCCGGTGGGCTCGCGCTTATCGATGACGATCAGGCCCGGGGCCTCGCGCAGGATCTCGCGGGCCTCGTCCTCGTCGAGCGGGCTCTCGAACTCGATGTTCACCGCCTCGGAGTGGCCGACCATCACCGGCACGCGCACGCAGGTGACCGTCAGCTTGATGGCCGGGTCGATCATCTTGTGCGTCTCGTCCCACATCTTGGCTTCCTCGTCGGTGTAGCCGTCGTCGCGGAACGCGCCGATGAACGGGATGACGTTGAAGGCGATCTGCTTGGGGAACTTCTTCGGTTCGGGGGCGCCCAGGACGAACACGCCCTTGGTCTGGTCCCAGAGCTCGTCCATGCCTTCCTTGCCGGCGCCCGAGACCGACTGGTAGGTGGCCACCACCACCCGCTTGATCTTAGCCCGGTCGTGCAGCGGCTTCAGCGCCACCACCAGCTGGGCGGTCGAGCAGTTCGGGTTGGCGATGATGTTCTTGCGGTTCGCCCACTCCACGTCGTCCGGGTTCACCTCGGGGACGATCAGCGGGACGTCGGGGTCCATGCGCCAGGCCGACGAGTTGTCGATGACGATCGGGCCCGCGGCGCCGATCTTCGGCGACCACTCCTTGGAGAACGAGCCCGAGACGCTCATCAGCACGACGTCGACCTTCGAGAAGTCGAACTGCTCGACGTCCTCGCAGGCGATGTTCTGGTCGCCGAAGGAGACGAGCTGACCGATGGATTTGCGGGACGCGATCGCGTGAATCTTCTCCACGGGGAATTTCACTTCCTCGAGGATGTTCAGCATTTCACGGCCCACGTTGCCCGTGGCGCCGACCACGGCGACCCGGTAACCCATCGGTGTCCTCCTAAGACTGGGGAGCGTCCCCGTACGCCCTGCGCCCCGCCAGCGCAAGGCGAGCGATCCTCAACGCCCCTTCAGATAGGCTCTCCCGGCGCCAGCGGAAGGCGCGCCGGCGAGAGGCGGTCCCGGCATGACGCCGAAGGTCATGGACGGCGCGCCTGCGGGGGCCCTATGCGGGCCGGGACAACGGGAGGATCACCGATGGCCGACACCGGCATGCCGTTCGCCAATCTCATGGGCGTGGAGATCGTCGAGCGCGAGAAGGATCGCGTGCGGGGGCGGCTGACCGTCCGCGAGGACCTGTGCACGGCCGGCGGCATCCTGCACGGCGGCGCCTTCATGGCCTTCGCCGACGCGCTGGGCGCCATCGGCGGCTTCCTCAACCTGCCGGCCGGCGCCCGGACCACGACGCTGGAGAGCAAGACCAACTTCCTGGGCTCGGCCAAGGTCGGGACGGTGGTCGATGGCGAGGCGACGCCACTGCACATCGGACGCCGGTCCAGCGTCTGGCAGACCCGCATCACCGGCCCCGACGGCCGGCTGCTGGCGCTGGTCATCCAGACCCAGATGACCGTGCAGGACTAGGACCGGATCAGGCAGGCTCAGGCCCAGCGTAACGGCTCGTCACCTTGCGCAGGCCGTCCAGAACCGGCTCGGCCCCGCCGTCGGGCAGGTCGGGGTTCATGAGCAGGCGCCAGGCGCGGACATGCACGGCCACCGCCTCGCGGTCGAACCGGCCGCGCGTGCGGAGATGGTCGATGAGGTCGCACAGGCTGGTCAGCGCCTCGTCCACGGCCGGGACCCCGCAGACGGCCCCCGCGCCGATGCCGCGCACGGCGATGGCGTAGAGGTCGGCCAGACCCGCATCGTCCGCCGGCTCTGGCAGCTGCTCGAGGCCCGCCTCGGCGTACTCCAGCAGGGCCGTGAGGTCGGCGATGCAGGTGGGGCGGATCTCCTCGAGGTTCGTCTGCGCCCGCTCCAGCGCCTCGGCGACGGTGAGCCCGCCGGGGGTCTTCAGGATCTCGGTCAGCCGGACCTTCGGGAAGACGAAGCGGACGGTGCTCACGACGCGGCCCGCGCGTCGGACGCGGCCTCCTCGTCGGCCGGCGCCTCGCCGGCGTCGACCATGTGATCCTCGCGCCGGCGGCCGATCCCGTCGGGCGGTCCGTCGTTGCGGAAGCGCCGGTCGGGCCCGACGTAGCTGCCCGAGAACAGGAAGGGCCGCCCCTCCTTGGCCACCCACAGGATCCGCTCCAGCATGACCTTGGGCGCGATCGGCTTCTTGATGATGATGTGCCCGCCGCAGTCGCGGGCCCGGGCCACGTCGCTGGCCGGCGTGTGGGCGGTGGTGATCAGCACCGGCGTGTAGCAGTTGGGCTCCTTGGCTTCGGTCCGCATCCAGCGCACGAAGTCGTAGCCGGCCCCCGACGGCGCCATGCCGTCGACGATGGCGAGGTCCAGCTCGTAGCTGGTGGCCACCTGCTGGGCCTGCTCGACGCTGGCGCAGCGGTAGAGCGTCTTGGCGCCCAGCCCGGTGACGATCTGCACCAGGATCGACATGCCCATCGGGGTGTCGTCCAGCAGCATGACGGCGGCGCGCTCCAGGTTGAAGCGCGCGCGAGAGGCGGGATCGAGCGACATCGACCGGCCCTTGGCTCCCTCGCGTCGGCCGGACGATCCGGCCTCGTCGGGTGAAGCTTTGCCGTGAGCACGGTTAACACGAGCTTGCCGGGAACTTGTTCTTTAACACGACCTTAAGGCGAGTGCGGCGCGAGAGGGTTGAGTGCGCCCTCAGCCGGCCATGCCCAGGATCGCGCGCCATTCCTCGGGGCGGACGGGCGAGACCGACAGCCGCGACTGCCGCAGCATCGCCATTTCGGAGAGGGCGGGGTTCGCCTTCATCTCGGCCAGGGTCACGGGTCTGGCCAGCGGCCGCACGGGCTCGAGCTCGACGGCGACGAAACGGCCGGAAGGGTCGGTGGCGTCCGGGAAGGCCTCGCGGGAGACCCTGGCGATCCCCACCACCGCCAGGCCTTCCTGGGAATGGTAGAAGAGCACCTCGTCGCCCGCCTTCATCGCCTTCAGGTGCAGGGCCGCGGCGTTGTTGCGGACGCCGTCCCAGACGGTGCGGCCGTCGCGCTGCAGGTCCTCGAAGCTGTAGGTGTTGGGTTCCGACTTCACCAGCCAGCCCGCCATCGTCCCCTCCCGCTAGAGTTCGGCGAGCACCGCCTCGCCCATCTGGATCGTGGTGAGCTTACCGCCGAGATCCGGCGTGCGCGCCCCCTTCTCCAGGGCCCGGCCCACGGCCGCGAACAGCCGGTCGGCCAGGTCGGGCCGATCCAGCGACCAGCGCAGCGCCATCTCGAACGACAGGATCGCCGCCAGCGGATTGGCGATCCCCTTGCCGGCGATGTCCGGCGCCGAGCCGTGGATCGGCTCGTAGAGGCCGGGACGGCCGGGCTCGCCCAGCGCGGCCGAGGGCAGCAGGCCCAGGCTGCCGGTCAGTTGCGAGGCCTCGTCCGAGAGGATGTCGCCGAACAGGTTGTCGGTGACGATGACGTCGAACTGGCGCGGGTTCTTCACCAGCTGCATGGCGGCGTTGTCGGCCAGCATGTGCTCGAGCTGGACGTCCGCGTAGTCGCGCTGGTGCAGGTCGGTGATCACCTCGCGCCAGAGCAGGCCCGAGTCCATCACGTTGGACTTCTCGCAGCTCGTCACCTTGTTGCGGCGCTTGCGGGCGAGCTCGAAGGCGACCCGACCGATCCGCTCGATCTCGGGGGTGGTGTAGACCTGGGTGTCCACCGCCCGCTTGCCGCCCGGGATCTCCTCGATGAAGCGTGGGCTGCCGAAGTAGATGCCGCCGATCAGCTCGCGCACGATCATGATGTCGAGGCCCTCGACCACCTCCCGCTTCAGCGTCGAGGCGTCGGCCAGCGGCTCGAAGCACAGGGCGGGGCGAAGGTTCGCGAACACCTCCATGCCGGCGCGCAGGGCGAGCAGGCCCGCTTCCGGGCGCTTGTCGCGCGGAACGCCCGCCCACTGGGGGCCGCCCACGGCGCCCATCAGCACGGCCTTCGACGCCTTGGCCAGGGCCAGCGCCTCGTCGGTCAGCGGCGTCCCGTGCCGGTCGTAGCTGGTCCCGCCGAACGGGCGCTCGTCGATGGCGAGGTCGGGCGCCAGCCGCTCGGCGACCCGGCGCACCTGGGCGGTCACTTCCGGTCCGATGCCGTCGCCGGGAAGCAGAAGCAGATCGGTCACGGCAGGTCCCCCAAGGCTCGGTTCGTCCAGGTGCGCGGGCGACCTCCTAGGCGAAGACGGCGCGCTCGGGAACCCCGGGCCCGTCACGGCATGGCCACGGCTGCGCCATTTTCTCACCCACAGCGGCGGTCTCTCTAGGCGGCGGTCGGCGGGGACCACTGGCGTCTGCGAAGGCGGACGCCGCAAGGGAGACCACTGGATGCGTATCGCGACCACTTTCTTCGCCATGGCCGCCGCCGCGGCGCTCGCCGGCCCGGCCAGCGCTCAGCTCCTCGGCGGCGCGGGTCAGGTGACCGGCTCGGCAGGCGCCGCCGTGGGCGGCGTGGCCCAACCCGGCGCGGGCCTCGGCTCGACCGTGAGCGGCGTGGCCCGTTCGGGCGCCGAGACGACCCGCGGCGTGAGCCAGACGGCCCGCCAGAAGGCGAAGGCCGCCGCGAAGGCCGCCGAGACGGCCGGCCAGCAGGCGAGCCCCGCCGCCGCCGTGTCCGGCGCGACCACCGCCGAGGGCTCGGCCGCGGCGGCGTCCGACGCCGCTCCCGCCAGAGCCGATGCGAATGCGGGCGTCGACGCTGGCGCTTCGGCCGACACGACCTCCGGCGTCACGGCCAGCGGCTCGGTCCAGGGCTCGGCGAGCGCCAAGGCCGGACCTGACGAAGAGAAGAAGCAGTAGAGGACGAGCTCCGCCGGACGCGCGCCGTCCGGCGGAAGTTCCTCAGGGGGTCCTCAGGCCCCCTCCAGCCAAGGCTGGGCCAGCGCCCGCTTCATCTCGTAGACGTCGATGTCCTTCTGCGACTGGAGGGTCTCGCCGATGGCGTCGAGGCCCCGGAGCATCTTGTCCTTGCGCTGCGGATCGATCTCGAAGCGGAACACGGCCCCCGACGGAGACGTGACGGTCTGGGCCTCGAGGTCCACGCTGACCACGTGGTTGCCGCCGCGGGCCTCGTCCATCAGCTGCTGGACCTCCTCGGCCTTCAGCACCACCGGCAGCAGGCCGTTCTGGAAGCAGTTGCCGTAGAAGATATCGGCGAAGCTGGTGGAGATCACGCAGCGGATGCCGAAGTCCATCAGCGCCCACGGGGCGTGCTCGCGCGAGCTGCCGCAGCCGAAGTTGTCGCCGGCCACCAGCACGCCGGCGCCCTTGTACTCGGGCCGGTTCAGGACGAAGTTCGGCTTCTCGCGGCCCTGCTCGTCGAAGCGCAGGTCGTAGAACAGGCCCTTGGCCAGGCCCGCCCGCTCCACCGTCTTCAGGAACTGCTTGGGGATGATCTGGTCGGTGTCGATGTTGGCCAGCGGCAGCGGCGCGGCCTTGGCGTCGAGGCGGGTGAAGGCTTCCATCAGGCGGTCTCCATCGCAGGTTCGGCGCTGAGCATGAGGGTCGGAACGCCCGCGGGGGCGTCGCGGACGGTGAAGACCTGGGTGCCGGGCTTGCGGCCGGCGCGCAGGTCCGAGACGTCGAAGCCGGCGGCGGCGATCCGCGCCCGGGCGGCCCCGGGCTCGTCCACCCGCCAGGCTAGGCCGCCGAAGGCGTCGGGGCCGGTGGTGACGGGCTTGGTGAGGCTGGCGGCGACCTCCACCACGGTTTCCCCCGCCTTGAAGAACATCTGCCGCGCGCTCCACTGAGGGTTCTCGCGGTCCAGTCGCAGGTCGAGCCCCAACTTGGCTCCGTAGAGGGCGAGGGCGCGGTCGGGGTTGGGCGTGTGGACGACCACGTGGTCCAGCCGGGCCACGGGCGCGGGGCCCGCCGGCTCGGAGAGCGGCCAGGGCGTCCCGTCGCGGGGTTGAGCGATCAGCAGGATCTGCAGGCCACCGGTGTCCTCCGGGTCGGCGTTCGACCCCAGCCAGTAGCGCTTGCGCCCGTCGTCGTGCGTCGAGCGGGTCAGGGCGGGTTCGGTCATCCGCAGGCCGCGGCGGGACAGCAGCTTCGCGAACGGCGCCAGGTCGTCCACCGTGCGGCCGACGGTGAAGGCCAGCGCCCAGATCCCCTCGCCGTGGGTCTCCAGCTGGGCGCGCATGCGGTCGCCGAACGCGCCCTCGCCGTGCGGGCTGATGACGTCCAGCGCCATGTTCGGCAGCTGGAACCAGGCGTGCCGCGCCCCGCCGTCGCCGCCCAGCCAGTTGGGCTCCACGCCCAGCAGCCGGCGGTAGCCGTCCACCGCCGCGTCCAGGTCGCGCACGCAGAGCGCGACGTGGTCGAGACCGGTGATCACAGGAACTCCCGCACGTCGGCGATGTGGCCGGCGATCGCGGCCGCCGCGGCCATGGCCGGGCTCATCAGATGGGTGCGCCCGCCGCGGCCCTGGCGGCCCTCGAAGTTGCGGTTCGAGGTCGAGGCGCAGCGCTCGCCCGGCGCCAGGCGGTCGGGGTTCATGCCCAGGCACATCGAGCAGCCCGGCTCGCGCCAGTCGAAGCCGGCGGCCTTGAACACCTCGTCCAGCCCCTCGGCCTCGGCCTGCTCGCGGACCAGGCCCGAGCCCGGCACGACCATGGCCCGGACGCCCGGGGCGACCTTGCGGCCGCCCTCCAGCGCCTTGGCGACGATCGCCGCCGCCGCCCGCAGGTCCTCGATCCGGCTGTTGGTGCACGAGCCGATGAAGACCACGTCGACTTTCGCCTCGGTGATCGGCTGGCCGGCGGTCAGGCCCATGTACTCCAGGGCCCGGGCGGCCGAGGCGCGCTTGTCGGGTGTCCCGAAGCTGTCGGGCGAGGGGACGAGACCGGTGACCGCCACCACGTCCTCGGGGCTGGTGCCCCAGGTCACCGTCGGGGCGATCTTCGCGGCGTCCAGCACGATCTCGCGGTCGAAGACGGCGTCCTCGTCGCTGTGGAAGCCCTTCCAGTAGTCCAGCGCCATCTCCCAGGCGCCGCCCTTCGGCGCGGCGGGCCGGCCCTGCAGATAGGCGTAGGTCATCTCGTCCGGGGCGATCAGGCCCGCCTTGGCCCCGCCCTCGATGGTCAGGTTGCACAGCGTCATGCGGCCTTCCATCGACAGCGCCCGCACGGCCGAGCCGGCGTACTCGATGACGTAGCCGGTGCCGCCGGCGGTGCCGATCTCGCCGATGACCGCCAGGGCGAAGTCCTTCGCGCCGACGCCGGGGGCGGGCTCGCCCTCGATGCGCACCCGCATGTTCTTCGCCTTCTTCTGGCGCAGGGTCTGGGTGGCCAGGACGTGCTCGACCTCGGACGTGCCGATGCCGTGGGCCAGCGCCCCGAAGGCGCCGTGGGTCGAGGTGTGGGAATCGCCGCAGACGATGGTCATGCCCGGCTGGGTGCGGCCCTGTTCGGGCCCCACCACGTGGACGATGCCGTTGCGCACGTCGCCCATCGAGAAGAACTCGATGCCGTGCTCGGCGACGTTCTTCGCCAGGGTCTGGAGCTGGAGGCGCGCCTCCTCGTCGGCGACGGCGTCGATCCCCAGGCCCTGCCCCTCGGTCGGCACGTTGTGGTCGGCCACGGCGAGGGTGCGGTCCGGCCGGCGCACCGGGCGGCCGGCGACACGCAGCCCCGCGAAGGCCTGCGGGGTGGTCACCTCGTGGATCAGGTGCAGGTCGATATAGAGGATCGCCTCGCCGTCCTGTTCGGCGACGACATGGGCGTCCCAGATCTTGTCGTAGAGGGTCTTGCCGGGCATGGCGCGCATCTAGGTCCGCGGACCCGCGCACGTCTAGTGCTGCGACGCCGCAGAATGCACGCGGTTGCAGCAATTTCTTGCCCGGCGACGATTGGGAAAGCGTTTCTGACGCCGGGAAGCTTGAGCTATTCAAGGGCGCATGACGACCACGCCCGACTGGGACCTGCTGCAGAGCCTTCACGCCGTGCTGGAGGCGGGCAGCTTCTCGGCCGCGGCGCGGCTGCGCCGGCTGACCCAGCCGACCCTCGGCCGTCACATCGACCAGCTGGAGCGCCAGCTGGGCGCGCCGCTGTTCCTGCGCAGCCCCCGGGGCCTGCAGGCGACGGACCTCGCGCTCACCCTCAAGCCGCACCTCGCCGACATGGCCGCCGCCGCCGGCGCGGCGGGGCGGGATGCGGCCGGGGCCGCCGATCACGCCGGCGGGGTCGTCCGCGTGGCCGCCAGCGAGATCATGGGCGCCGAGGTGCTGCCGCCGATCCTGGCCAGGTTCCGCGAGGCCCACCCGCGGATCGACGTGGAGATCGCGGTCTCGAACCGCGTCGAGGACCTTTCCCGCCGCGACGCCGACATCGCCGTGCGCATGGCGCGTCCGACCCAGAACGCGATCGTGGCGAAGAAGGTGGGCGACATCGGGTTCGGCTTCTATGCGACCCCCCGCTACCTCGAGCGCCACGGGGTCCCGGACGACCTGGACGCGCTCGGGGCCCACACCCTGATCGGCTATGACCGCAGCCCGCCGCCCAAGGGGATCGGCGTCGACATCGGGCGGCCGATCACCCGCGACATCTTCGCCCTGCGGACCGACAACGACGTGGCCCAGCTCGCCCTGCTCAAGGCGGGGTTCGGGATCGGCGTCTGCCAGCATCAGATCGGCCGCCGCGCGGGGCTGGTCCACGTGCTGCCGGGCGCCTTCCAGTTCCGGCTGGAGATCTGGATCTGCATGCATGAGGCGCTGCGGGGGGCGCCGCGCATGCGGGCGATGTTCGATCACCTGGCGGCCGAGCTCGCCGGCTATGCTGCGGAGGCGGGATGACGGCGTACGAGGGCGGCTGCTTCTGCGGACGGGTCCGCTTCCGCGCCGAGGGTGCGCCGGTGAACGTGCGCGTCTGCCACTGCCGCATGTGCCAGAGGGTCACGGGCCAGCCGTTCTTCGCCCGGGCGCTGTTCGCGACCGAGCAGGTGGCGATCGAGGGCGAGCCGCAGTGGTTCGCCTCGTCGGACGACCTCTCCCGCGGCTTCTGCCCCACCTGCGGGACGACCCTGTTCTCGCGCCGCGGGTCGGCGGGGCGGACGTCGGTGGCTCTCGCGGCCCTGGACGATCCGTCGGCCCTGTCGCCGACCGACCACTTCTGGGTCGAGAGCCGGGTGGCCTGGCTGAAGCTGGACGATGGCCTGCCGCAGCATCCGCAGGCCGCGCCCTGACGGCGACGCTCTAGACCTTGATGGGCGAGCGCCAGTTGGCGGGGTCGATGGGCGGGGCGGCGATGTTGCTCGGCCGCTCGCTCGGGATGGCCAGGAGGTTCAGCGACACCGTCCCGGGGAAGACGTTCTCGGCGTTCCCGCGGAAGTTCTGCGGATCGAACAGCGCCGGCGTGTGCCAGTACATCCGGTAGCCCTGGCCGTGGATCAGGTCGATCACCGCCTGCTGGTTCGCGGCGCGGTCGTTCTCGACGTAGAGGATCGGCCGGCAGCGGGCGATCGTGCCGGCGGCGCCGCGCAGGACGGCGGGCTCGAAGCCCTCGACGTCGACCTTCAGCAGGTGGCAGGCGGGCAGCTCCAGGTCGTCCAGCCGCACGATGCGCGTCCGCAGGCCCTCGGATCCGTCGGGCTGCAGCGCGACGCCGCCCGGGTTCCGCACGGCGCCGTAGTCCAGCCGCGGGACCACCGCCCAGCCGGGCGCCTCCCCGCAGGCTTCGGGATAGGCGACCGCGTTGGCCACGCCGTTCAGGGCCAGGTTGGCGCAGAGCGCCTGGAACACCCGCTGCTGCGGTTCGAAGGCATAGAGGGGGCCCGGCGCGCAGGCGCGCGCCAGGGCGACGGTGTGGCTGCCGATGTTGGCGCCGATCTCGACGACGGTGTGGCCAGGCTTGACCAGCTGGTCGAAGAGGCGACGCTCGCCCGGGCAGTACTCGCCGTAGAGCTCCAGCGAGCGGGCGACGTAGATGTCGCTGGCGAAGCCCAGCATCGGGCCGTCGCGGGTCTCGTATCGCTGCAGGTCGCTCACGGCCGTCCCCATACATGAACGGCGGCCGGATCGCTCCGGCCGCCGCATGGAAACTCGGTGCGTCGGGGCCTTTAGGCTTCCGACTTCTCGGCGGGCTCTTCCTTGGACGCCGCCGTCATCTGGCGCTCGGCGATCCGGGCCGACTTACCGCGACGGTCGCGCAGGTAGTACAGCTTGGCGCGGCGCACGACGCCGCGGCGCTTCACCTCGATCGACTCGATCATCGGCGACAGGATCGGGAACACGCGCTCCACGCCCTCGCCGAACGAGATCTTGCGGACGGTGAAGTTCTCGTCGACGCCCTGGCCGGCGCGGGCGATGCAGACGCCCTCGTAGGCCTGCACGCGTTCACGGTCGCCTTCCTTGATGCGGACGTTCACGCGCACCGTGTCGCCGGGGCGGAATTCCGGAACCTTGCGCTGCGCCAGGAGGCGGTCGGCCTCTTCCTTACGGAGCTGTTCGATCACGTTCATCGTCGTCTTCCTTACTGGGCTTTACCCGCCCTTTGCCTGTTGATTGGCGAGCCGCTTCGCCCAGAGGTCCGGACGCCGCTCCCGCGTGGTCTGTTCGCGCTGCTCCTGGCGCCAGCGGCGGATGGCCGCGTGATTGCCCGAAAGCAGCACCTCGGGGATCTCGAGCCCTTCGAACGTCCGCGGCCTGGTGTACTGCGGATGCTCGAGGAGCCCGTCCTCGAAGCTTTCCTCACTCAAACTCTCGGCCTGCCCCAACACACCGGGCACGAGCCGTACGCACGCCTCGATCGCCACCATCGCCGCAGCCTCGCCTCCGGCCAGGACCGCGTCTCCGACGGAGACCTCCTCGAACCCGCGGGCGTCGAGCACCCGCTGGTCCACCCCTTCGAACCGACCGCACAGGACGATCAGCCCCGGGCCCTCGGCCCATTCACTCACGCGCGCCTGGGTCAGGGGCCGGCCCCGGGCGCTCATGTACAAAAGCGGACGTCCGCGCCGCTCCACGCTGTCCAGCGCGGAGGCGATCACGTCGGCCCGCATCACCTGCCCCGGGCCGCCACCCGCAGGGGTGTCGTCGAGGAAGCCGCGCTTATCCTTGGAAAAGGCCCGGATGTCCACCGTTTCGAGCGACCAGAGGTTCTGCTCGCGCCAGGCAGTGCCGATGAGCGAGACGCCCAGCGGGCCGGGGAAGGCCTCGGGGAACATGGTCAGTACGGCGCAGTCGAAGGACATGGCGGTCGTAAGGCGGGCGCCGACGCCGCCACGTCAAGCCTTGCCGGGCGCGGCGCCCCCGCGTATCGCCGCTGGTCATGAGCGAGACCGACGCCCAAGACGAGACCCTGGTCGAGACTCTCCAGCTGGAGCGGATCGAGGAGAACCTGTTCCGCGGGACCTCGCCCGACAACGCGCCGGGCCGCATCTTCGGCGGGCAGGTGATCGCCCAGTCGCTGCTGGCGGCCTACGAGACGGTGGAGTCGCGGGTCTGCCACTCGCTGCACTGCTATTTCATCCGGCCGGGCGATCCGACCGTGCCGATCGTCTTCGAGGTGGACCGGTCCCGCGACGGCGGCAGCTTCACCACCCGCCGGGTCGTGGCGGTCCAGCACGGCAAGCAGATCTTCAATCTCGCCGCCTCGTTCAAGGACCCGGAGGAGGGCTTCCGCCACCAGGCCCCGATGCCGGAAGGCCCGCACTGGTCCGAGCTGAAGGACCAGATGGAGGTCCTGCGCGAGCTGATGAAGGACGCGCCCGAACAGGCCAAGCGCTGGCTCTCGCGGCCGATGCCGATCGAGATGCGCTCGAAGGACGCCCGGACCTACTGGCTGGACGGGCCCAAGGAGCCGGTGTCGCAGAACTGGTTCCGGTGCCGCACGCCGATCGGGGGCGATGCGCGCATGCACCAGGTGATCCTGGCCTACGCGTCGGACATGAACCTGCTCTCGACGGCCATGCGTCCGCACCAGGTCCACTGGCAGACGCCGGGCTTCCAGTCGGCGAGCCTGGACCACGCCATGTGGTTCCACGCCCCGACCGACTTCAACACCTGGCACCTCTACGTCCACGACAGCCCCTCGGCGTCGGACGGGCGCGGACTGATCCGGGGCGCGATCTACGCCGAGGACGGCACGCTGGTCGCCTCGGTCGCCCAGGAAGGCCTGATGCGGATGAAGGCCGCGAAGTAGACGGCCTCGCCGCGGCGGCGTAATGCACGCGCCTTCGCACTTGCAGCATCCGCGGACGCCATGGACACCCAGACGCTGGTCGAAACGCTCGGGCTGGAGCAGCTCGAGGTGAACCTCTTCCGGGGGACCACTCCCGACAAGGAGCAGCGCCAGCGCATCTACGGCGGCCAGGTGATCGCCCAGTCCCTGCTGGCGGCCTACGAGACGGTCGAGGGCCGGATCTGCCACTCGCTGCACTGCTACTTCATCCGGCCGGGCGACCCGACCGTGCCGATCATCTTCGAGGTGGACCGGGCGCGCGACGGGGGCAGCTTCACCACCCGTCGGGTGGTGGCCATCCAGCACGGTCAGCAGATCTTCAACCTGGCGGCCTCGTTCCAGACCGAGGAGCAGGGCTTCGAGCACCAGGCCGACATGCCCGCCGCGCCCTCGCCCGACGAGGTGGAGGACGACGCCGTCGTGCGCCGCCGGCTCAATCCGAACCCGCCGCCGCAGGACGTCGACTGGATCGACCGCGTGCAGCCGATCGAGATGCGAACCGTCGGCGGCCGCTTCGACACCGCCAGTCCCGAGCCGCGCGACCCGCACCAGCAGGTCTGGTTCCGCGCCCGCCATCCGATCGGCGATGATCCGCACATGCACCAGGTGATCCTGGCCTACGCCTCGGACATGAGCCTCCTGGGCACCGCGATCCGCCCGCACGGGGTGAGCTGGCGCACGCCGGGCTTCCAGTCGGCGAGCCTGGACCACGCCATGTGGTTCCACCGCCCGACCGACTTCAACGAATGGCACCTGTACGTCCAGGAGAGCCCCAGCGCCTCGGGCGGGCGGGGCTTCAACCTGGGCTACATCTACCGGGCCTCGGACGGGGTGCTGGTGGCGTCCTGCGCCCAGGAAGGCCTGATGCGAATGCGCAAGCCGAAGGCCTGACCTACTCGGTTTCCTCGGGGCGCACGGCCACGACCTTGCCCTCGGCGAGGCGCACCTCGGGCACGGCCTCCTTCGTGAACGGCAGGTACCAGGCGGCGCCCTCGGGGGGCTCGATCTCCAGGAGGTCGCCGGCGCCGAAGTCCTGGACGTTCTTGACCCGGCCCAGCGGCTCGCCCTGCGGCGTCTCGACGGCCAGGCCGATCAGGTCGGTGACGTAGAACTCGTCCTCCTCGGGCTCGGGGAGGATGTCGCGCGGGATGTAGAGGTTGAGGCCGCGCAGGGCCTCGGCCTGCTCGCGGGTCTCCACTTCCTGAGCGCGCACGACAAGGCCGCCCTTCGCAGGGCGGCCGGACAGCAGCGTGAGGGCGGGCCGGCCGTCCTCGCGCTTCAGGTCGCGATAGTCCAGCAGGGCCGAGGGCTCGGCCGTGTAGCTGGTGAGGCGGACCTCGCCGCGGACGCCGAAGGCGCCCGCCACGCGGCCCACCAGGATCAGGCTGTCGCCCATCCCGAGCGCTTAGGCCTGCTCTTCGCCTTCGGCCGGAGCGGCCTCTTCAGCGGCGGGAGCGGCTTCCTCGGCGGCGGCCTCGGCGGCCGGGGCCTCTTCGGCCGCAGCGGCTTCCGGGGCGGCCTCGGCGGCGGCTTCCTCGGCCGGAGCCTCTTCAGCCGGGGCTTCTTCAGCCGGAGCGGCGGCGGCCTCGGCGGCCGCGGCGGCGCGGTCGGCTTCGCGCTGGGCGCGCTCCTCGGCGCGTTCCTTGGCCTTCTGGCCCGGCTCGCCCTTCTTCGGGTTGTTGCCGGCCGTCCACTGGGTGATGCCGAGCTTGGACAGTTCGCGGGCCACGCGGTCGGTCGGCTGGGCGCCCTTGCCGAGCCACTCCTGGATGCGCTCCTGCTTCACGACGATCCGGTTCGGGTCGTCCTTCTTCAGCAGCGGGTTGTAGCTGCCCACCTTCTCGATGAACCGGCCGTCGCGGGGCGAGTGGCTGTCGGCGATGACGATCGAGTAGTAGGGGCGCTTCTTGGCGCCGCCGCGGGCGAGACGGATCTTCAGCATTGGTCTAGGTCCTCAGGTCTTATTTCTTGAAGGGATTGAAGCCCGGCGGCAGGCCGCCGCCGAGGCCGGGAAGCTTCAGGCCGCCCAGGGCCCCCTTGGGGCCGGCGCCGAGTTGTTTCTGGAGCTCTTCCATCTGCTCGGGCGTCGGCGCCTTGCCGCCGCCGAGCTGGGCCAGCTTGCCCAGGTCCATGTCGCCGCCGCCGAGCATCTTGGCCATCTGGCCGAAGCCCTTGCCGCCGTTCTTGGACAGCGCCTTGAAGGCGTCGGCCATCTGGCGGTGCTGCTTGAGCAGGCGGTTGATCTCGGCCACGTCGACGCCGGCGCCCGCGGCGATCCGGCGCTTGCGCGAAGCCTGCAGGATGTCGGGCTTCTTCCGCTCGGCCTTGGTCATGGACGAGATGATCGCGAGCTGGCGGTCGAAGGTCTTGTCGCTGACCCCGCTCTCGGCGATCTGCTTCTTCATCTTCTGCACGCCGGGCAGCAGGCCCATCAGGCCTTCCATGCCGCCCATGCGCTTCATCTGCTTGAGCTGCTCGGCCATCAGGTCGAGGTCGAACTGGCCCTTGGCCAGCTTCTTGGCCATCGCCTCGGCGCGCTCGACGTCGAGGTCCTGGGCGGCCTTCTCGACAAGGGCCACGACGTCGCCGCGGCCCAGGATGCGGCCGGCCACGCGGTGGGCGTCGAAGGCGTCGAGGCCGTCGATCTTCTCGGACACGCCGAGGAACTTGATCGGCAGGCCGGTGACCGCGCGCATCGACAGGGCCGCGCCGCCGCGGCCGTCGCCATCGGCGCGGGTGAGCACCAAGCCGGTGAGCGGCAGGCGCTCGTGGAAGGCCTTGGCGGTGCGCACCGCGTCCTGGCCAGTCAGGGCGTCGGCGACGAGCAGGGTCTCGGAGGGGTTCGAGATCTTCGCGATCTCGGCCGCCTCGCTCATCATCGCCTCGTCCAGCGTCGTGCGGCCGGCGGTGTCGAGGATCAGGACGTCGTAGCCCTGCAGCCTGGCCGCCTGCAGCGCGCGGCGGGTGATGTCCGGCGCCGACTGGCCCGGCACGATCGGCAGCGAGTCCACCCCGGCCTGGGTCGCCAGCATGGCCAGCTGCTCCATGGCCGCCGGGCGGCGGGTGTCGAGCGAGGCCAGGAGGACCTTCTTGCGCTCCTTTGAGAGGCGCAGGGCGAGCTTGCCGGCGGTGGTCGTCTTGCCCGACCCCTGCAGGCCGCTCATCAGGATCACGGTCGGCGGGTTGGCCGACAGGCGCAGGCCCTCGGGCTCGCCGTCTCCGCCCAGCATCTCGACGAGGCCGTCGTAGGTGATCTTGATGACCTGGTCGGCGGGCTTGACCGAGCGGATCACCGCCTCGCCCGTCGCGCGCTCCTTGGCCTTGTCGATGAACTGCCGGACGACCGGCAGGGCGACGTCGGCCTCGAGCAGGGCGACGCGCACCTCGCGCATCGCCTCGTCGATGTCCTTCTCGGACAGCACGCCGCGACCGGAGAGCCGGTCGAAGACGGATGTCAGCCGATCAGAAAGCGCGTCGAACAAGTGCAACTCCTATGGCCCAAACGCGATCAGCCCCCGTGGACGATTGCGTCGACGGGGGGCCTCGCCGCCCTCGTCCCATATGGTGGTGGGGGTCGTGGCGGTGGAGGGCGCTGACCGAGATCAGGCCGGAAGGGCGCGCTTATGCGCCTGTGGAGAACTCCGAGTCAAGGAATCAGCGGCGCGGGCGGCAGCCGTGGACGCTCGTAGGGTGCGGAAGAGGTCCACGAACCACACGAACGAGGCTCCCTCATCTCGTCATCGCCCGGCTTGTCCGGGCGACCCAGCCTGGGGCGGCGGGCCGGGGATGTTCGAACACCAAGAACACGAAGGGCGCAAAGGACACGAAGGGGCCATCCTTCGTGATCTTGGTGGTCTTCGTGCGCTTCGTGTCGACGGGACGGCTTTGCCGTCGGCCTCTCCCCTCTCGTCGCGGAGGGGCGTCGGGATGGGTGACCCGAACAAGTCGAGCCGTGACGAAAAGGGGAGAGGGCGCGGACGGGAGACGGACGGCGGGTCCTGCGTTTCCTCTTCCATGAACGAGACCGATCACCTGTGGGACCTGGAGCGGCGGTTTTGGCTCAGGGGACCCGAGCATTTCGCCCGCGCGCTGGACCCGGAATGCGTCATGGTCTTCCCGTTCGGCGTGCTGCGGGGTCCGGCGATCGCAGCCAGCCTGGAGGGTGCGCCGCGCTGGGCTTCGGTGGAGATGGACGAGCGGACCCTGGCGCAGCCGACGGGCGAGCTTGCGGTGCTGGCCTATCGCGCGAGCGGGCGGCGCGATGGCGAGGCGCCGTACGAGGCCTGGTGCAGTTCGACCTATCGCCGCGACGGGCCGGGCTGGCGGCTCGTCCAGCATCAGCAGACGCCGCTCCAGGGGACCTCGACCTAGCAAGTCCGAAAGCCGCCAGCGGCTATCGGCGACCGGCGCTATATTGCGGTCATGATCCGGTTCGCACTCTTCGAGACGGCCATCGGCTGGGCGGGGATCGCCTGGAACGAGGCGGACAGCCAGGCGCGCCTCGTCGCCTGCCACCTGCCCGAACGCGACGCCGAGACGGCGCGGCGCGGCTTCCGGCGCCGCTTCCCCGAGACGGCCGAGGCCGAGCCGCCGGCGTCGCTGTCGCCGACGATCGCCGGGATCCAGGCGCTGATGCGCGGCGAGAAGGCCGACCTGTCGGCCGCGCCGCTGGACCTGTCGCGCACGCCCCCGTTCCACGCCCGCGTCTACGAGATCGCCCGCGCGATCCCGCCGGGCGAGACCCTGACCTACGGCGAGATCGCCGAGAAGCTGGGCGACAAGCTGCTGGCCCGCGACGTCGGCCAGGCGCTCGGCAAGAACCCCTGGCCGATCGTGGTGCCGTGCCACCGGGTCACCGCCGCCGGCGGCAAGCCCGGCGGCTTCTCGGCCCGCGGCGGGGTGGACACCAAGCTGAGGCTGCTCGCCATCGAGGGCGCGAAGGCGGCCATCCCGAAGGAGACTCCCCAGGGCGACCTGTTCGCCTGAGGGTCAGCTCGTCGGGAAGCCCTTGTCCTTCAGGTAGGCCTTCACGTCGGGGTCGCGGCCGCGGAAGGCGCGGTAGCCCTCGCGCGGGTGGACCGAGTTGCCGACGCTCATGACGTGGTCGTGCAGCCGCTTGGCGACGCCCTTGTCGTAGAGGCCGCCCGGCGCCTCGCGGAACGCCTCGACGGCGTCCAGCGCGATCACCTCGGCCCACAGGTACGAGTAGTAGCCGGCCGAATAGCCGTCGGACGCGAAGATGTGCCCGAACTGCGGCGTGCGGTGGCGCATCGGCAGCTCGGCGGGCATGCCGAGTTTCGCCAGCTCCTCGCGCTCGAAGGCGTCGGGATCGATGTCGGCGTCGCCGGCCAGGTGCAGCTTCATGTCGATCAGCGCCGAGGCGAGGAATTCGGTGACGTCGAAGCCCTGGCGGAAGGTCGAGGCGTTCTCGATCTTGGCGACCAGCTCGGGCGGGATCGGCTTGCCGGTCTGATGATGCAGGGCGAACCGGTTCAGCACCTGGGGCGTGCGCAGCCAGGACTCGTTCACCGTCGAGGGGAACTCCACGTAGTCGCGGAACACCCGGGTGCCCGACACGGAGGGATAGGTCACCGCCGAGTTGAGGCCGTGCAGGGCGTGGCCGAACTCGTGGAACATGGTCTCGGCGTCGTCCCACGAGATCAGCACCGCCTCGCCGGGGGCGCCCTTCACGAAGTTCGAGTTGTTCGAGACGATGGTGGTGACCTTGCCGTCGAAGGTCTCCTGCGCCCGGTAGGCGTTCATCCAGGCGCCCGAGCGCTTGCCGGTCCGGGCGTAGGGATCGAAGTACCACAGGCCGATGTGCTCGGCCCCGCGCTTCACCTCCCAGACGCGGACGTCCGGATGCTGCACGGGCACGTTCGTCACCGGATGGAACGTGAAGCCGTAGAGCTGGCCGGCGGCCCAGAACATGCCCTCGCGCAGCTTCTCGAGCTGCAGGTAAGGCTTCACCTCGTTCATATCGAGGTCGTAGCGGGCCTTGCGGACCTTCTCGGCGTAGAACCGGTAGTCCCAGGGCTCGATCTTGATCCCGGCGCCTTCCTTGTCGGCGATGGCCTGCATCTCGGCCACCTCCTCCTTCACGCGGGCGACGGCGAAGGGCCACACCCGCTCCATCAGCTCGCTGGCGGCCTGCGGGGTCTCGGCCATGGAGTTGTTGGCCAGCCGCCAGTGGGCGTGGGTCGGATAGCCGAACAGCTTCGCCCGCTCGGCGCGCAGCTTCAGGATCTGGCGGATCAGGCCGTTGTTGTCGTGAGCTCCGCCGTTGTCGCCGCGGCTGTAGTAGGTGCGCCAGACCTTCTCGCGCAGGTCGCGGCGCTCGGCGTAGGTGAGGAACGGGTCCACCGACGAGCGCGTGTTGACGATCACGTACTCGCCGTCGCGGCCCTTGGCCTTGGCCGCCGCGGCCATGGCCGCGCGCACGTCGGCGGGCAGGCCGGCGAGGTCGGCCTCCTTCAGGTAGAGGTCGTACTCGTTCTCGTCGTGCAGCAGGTTCTGGCTGAAGGCGGTGAAGGCCGTGGCCAACTCGGCGTTGATCGCCGCGACCCTGGCCTTGGCCTCGGGGGCGAGCTGGGCGCCGTTGCGGACGAAGGTGTTCCAGCGCAGCCACAGCAGCCGGTCCTGCTCGGGGGTGAGCTTCAGGCTCTCGCGCTGGCGGTAGACCGCGTCGATGCGCTGGAAGAGCTTCTCGTTCTGCAGGATGCGGTCGCTATGGGCCGCGAGCTTCGGCTGCATCTCCTTGTCGAGCGCGCGCAGCTCGGGCGTGGACAGGGTCGCCACCCAGACGCCGTAGATCGTCTGGACGCGGTCGAGGGCAGAGCCGCTACGCTCCAGGGCCTCGATGGTGTTGTCGAAGGTGGGCGGGGCGGGATCGTTCGCGATCGCCTCCACCTCGGCCCACTCCTGCGCCATGCCGGCCTCCAGCGCGGGACGGAAGTGCTCCAGCCGCACCTTGTCGAAGGCGGGCACGCCGCCGAAGGGCCCAGTCCACGGGGCCGCGGCCGGGTTGGCGGCCAAGTCCTTGGGAAGGTCCTGGGCCAGGACGGCGGCGGGCAGGGCGGCGGCGGCGGCGAGGGCCGAGGTGGCGGCGAGGGCCGAGGTGGCGGCGAGGAAGGTGCGACGGCGCATGGAATCTCCGGTCGGACGGCTCATTGCCTGCGACCTTAAGCAGGATCGGAGCTGAACGTCACGTGACAGGGCCTTGATATGACGCCGGTTTTCCCGCGGGCTCGCCCGGCGAGGCGCGGGCCGCACGACGGCCTAGCCGCCGGTCGGGACGCAGTTTAAGCAACCGGACATGGCCATTGGTGTCTTCGACTCCGGCGTGGGCGGCCTGACCGTCCACCACAGGCTCGTGGAGCGCTTCCCCGACGCCGACTTCGTCTATCTCGCCGACCAGGCGAACGCGCCGTACGGCGGCCGCCCCGGCGAGGAGATCGTCGAGCTGACCAAGGCGGGCTGCATCCGGCTGTTCGAGGCGGGCTGCGACCTCGTCGTGCTGGCCTGCAACACCGCCGCCAGCGTGGCCCTGCGCCGCCTGCAGCAGACCTGGCTGCCGGGCTACCGCCGCGAGACGGGGCGGGCGCTGAACGTGCTGGGCATCGTCGTGCCGACCATCGAGGCGGCCACGGGCCTGCCGTGGGAGCACGAGGCCGAGCGGCGCGGCGAGAAGGTCGAGAAGCTCGACATCCTCGGCGTCTTCTCCACCCCCGCCACCGCCCGCAGCCGGGTCTACGAGATCGAGATCGACAAGCGCCGGCAGGACGTGGCGGTCTTTTCCGAGCCCTGCCCCGAGCTCGCCCGGATGATCGAGGCCGGCGCCCCGCGCGAGGAGCTGAAGGCGGTGATCGAGGGCCACGTCCAGGCGCTGAGGACCCGTATCGGCCGCGCGCCGGATCGCGCGATCCTCGGCTGCACCCATTACGAGATCGTCGCCGACCTGTTTCGCGAGGCGCTGCCGCCCGGAACCCCGCTGATCCGCCAGCCCGAGGCGACCGCCGACGCCCTGGCGCGCTACCTCGACCGGCATCCGGAGTTCGATCCCGGCCGTTCGGGCCTGCGGCGGTTCCTGACCACGGGCGAGCCCGGCGCCCAGAACAGCCTGGTCGAGACCTTCTGGGGCGGCCCGCTAAGCTTCGAGCCCGCCTGAAGGGGAGGAGTCCCCCCATGAGCACCCGCGTCAGACCCGTCATGCTCGCCGGCGCCATGATCGCCGCAGCCTTCGCCGGCGCGGCCCGGGCCGAGGTGGTGAGACAGTGGGACACGGGCTTTGCGATTCGGCATGTGGTCGAGGCGCCGGTCCGCGCCGACCGCGCCTATGCCGCCTTGGGCGAGGTCGGCCGCTGGTGGAGCAGCGCGCACACCTACTCCGGCGACGCGCCGAAGGCGCTGACGCTCGAGATGAAACCCGGCGGCTGCTTCTGCGAGGCCCTGGCGGGCGGCGGGGTGGCGCACGGGACGGTGGTCCTCGCCTGGCCGGCCCAGGGGATGCTGCGGCTGGACGCGGCCCTCGGTCCGCTGCAGGACCAGGGCGTCTCGGGCGCGCTGACCTTCACGGTCAAGCCCAAGGGGACCGGCGCGTCCGAGGTGGTGCTGACCTACAGCGTGAGCGGCGGCCCGCCGGGCCTGGCCCAGGCCTTCGCCGCGCCCGTGGACGGGGTGATGGGCGAGGCGCTCAGCCGCTACGGCCGCTACCTGCGGACCGGGACGCCCGACTAGCCGCCGCCAGCGCCGCGTCGAGCCGCGCCCCTTCGGCGTAGGGCGACAGGTCCGGCGTGTGCGGCGCCGCCTCGCCCCGCGCGGGGGCCGGCGCGCCGATCCGCGTCTCGATCGGGAACACGCCCGCCCAGGCGGCCCAGCCGGGCTCGGGCTCCAGTTCGGCGGCGTCGGCGCTGCGGACCTTCGCCGAGGCCTCCTCGATCTCCATCTCGACGAGGGCGATCCGCGCCAGCTCGGCGTCGGTCGTCGGCCGCAGCTTCAGCGGCCGGCCCGCGTAGAGGCGGTCGATGAAGGCGTCCATCGCGGCGCGCTTGGCCGCGGGCTCGGCGACGGCGCGCGCCCGGCCGAAGGCCATCACCGAGCGGTAGTTCAGCGAGTGCATGATCCCCGAGCGGCCGACGATCAGCCCGTCCAGGAAGCTGACGGTGACGCAGACCGGGACGCCCTGGCCGACCGTCCCCAGCATCCGGCTGGCGGCCGCGCCGTGCCAGTAGAGCGTGCGGCCCTCGCGCCAGTAGGCCGTGGGGGTCACATAGGGCTGGCCGTCGATGACATAGCCCACGTGGGCCATCAGCCCGGCGTCGAGGATCTCGAACACCGCCGCCTCGTCGTAGGCGGCGCGCTGCGGCCGGCGGCGCACCTGCGAGCGCGGCGTGGGCGTGAAGGCGGGCGCATCGTCCATCGGCGGAACTCCGTTACGTGGGTTCCGCAGCTAGAGGATATGTGGTCTAGCATGTAGGTCCAATCGGCGACGTCGCCGCAGACCACTTCGGGGCGAGCATGAGCTGGGCCGACATCTATCCGTGGGAGGCGCCGGGGCCCGGCGGGCCCGTGATCCGGCAGGTCTACGAGCAGGTGCGCGGCGCCATCCACCAGGGGGCGCTGAAGCCGGGCGGGCGGCTGCCCTCCAGCCGCGATCTCGCCGCGCGGCTGGGCGTGGCGCGGGCCTCGGTGGTGGCCGCCTACGACCTGCTGCTGGCCGAAGGCTACGCCGAAGGTCGGCCGGGCTCGGGCACCTACGTCTGCGGCGACCTCTCCGGGGTGCTGGAGCTGAAGGCCCCGTCCGCCGCGCCCGCCGCCCCGCCGCCGCTGACGCCGCCGCGCGTCGCGTCGCTGGCCGCCCTGCCCCTGCCCGGACCCGACGAGCCCCGCCTGTTCTCCAACGGCCGAACGCTGATGGACGCCCGCGCCCTGGACGCCTGGGCGAAGGCAACGCGCCGGGCCCTCCGGACCCTGGACCACGTCCACTTCGGCTATTCAGACCCGGCGGGAGAGCCCCGCCTGCGGGCCGCGGTCGCCGACTACCTGCGCGCGGCGCGGGGCGTGGTCTGCGACCCCGACCAGGTGATTGTCACCTCGGGCGCCCAGCACGCTGTGGACATCGCCGTGCGCGTGCTGCTGCAGCCCGGCGATCCGGTCTGGATGGAGGACCCCGGCTACCAGCCGACCTGGCACGCCCTGACCGCCGCCGGGGCGGTGGTGCATGCGGTGCCCGTCGACCGGGCGGGGCTGGACGTCGCGGCGGGGATGGCCGCGGAGCCGCGGGCCCGGCTCGCCTTCGTCACCCCCTCGCACCAGTACCCGCTGGGCGTGACGCTCTCGATGGGCCGGCGGCTGGAGCTGCTGGCCTGGGCCCGCGAGGCCGGGGCCTGGATCGTGGAGGACGACTACTCGGCCGAGTTCCGCTACTCGGGCCCGCCGCTGGCCGCGCTGCAGGGCCTGGATGGCGGCGAGCGGGTGATCTACGTCGGCACGCTGAACAAGGCGCTCTTCCCGGGCCTGCGGCTCGGCTACATGGTCGCCCCGCGGCCGCTGGCCGCCGCGCTGACCGCCGCGCGCCAGCTCACCGACCGGCAGCCCCCGACGCTGACCCAGGCCGTCGTGCTCGACTTCATGGAGAGCGGCCAGTTCGCCGCCCACATCCGCCGCCGCCGGATCGCATACAAGGTCCAGCGCGACGCGCTCGCGCAGGCGCTGCGGGACGCGTTGGGGGACCGGGTCGAGATCGGCCTGCCCGACCAGGGGCTGCACCTGACCGCGTTCCTGAACGGCGGGCTCGACGACGTGGCGGCCGAGCGCGCGGCGGCCGGGCGGGGGATCATCGCCCGGGCGATCAGTCCGCTGTACCGCCGCGCGCCGCCCCGCGCCGGCCTGATGCTCGGCTTCTCGGGCTTTCCGGCGCGCGGCATGGCGGCCGGCGTCGCGCGGCTGGCCGCGGCCCTGGACTCGCTGGGATGAAGAGGAAGGCGCCCGGGGGATGCTTGGGGGGAGGTAGGGAAGCACCCCCCGGGCGGGGCTGAAGTTGGTGTGCGTGTCCAGACTTCAGGAGAGCGCCGGGCGGTGGCTCCGCCCGGCGTGTGACGGGGAGATAGGGGAGGCTGAACCCAAAGGCCAATCGATTGTTTTTGGATATCGAATAGAACAAAGCTATGGTGATGCGGCGCCCCGCGCGCCCCTGGAGTGACGCCCGATGCTGCCGACGATCAGACAGCTGCAGTACCTCAAGCTGCTGGCCGAGCACGGCGCGTTCGGCCGCGCCGCCGAGGCCGCGCACGTCACCCAGCCGACGCTGTCGGCGGGCATCCAGGAGCTGGAGCGGACGCTGGGCGCGCCGGTGGTCGACCGGGCCCGCTCGGGCGTGATCCTGACCCCCGTGGGCGAGGAGGCCCTGCGCCGGGCGACGGTGATCCTCAACGAGGCCGAGGAGCTGGTCGAGGCGGCCAAGAACGCCGGACAGCCGCTGACCGGCCGCTTCCGTCTCGGGGTGATCCCGACCATCGCGCCCTTCCTGCTGCCCCGAGCCCTGCCGCTGCTGCGCGAGCGCTTCCCCAAGCTGAAGCTGTTCCTGCGCGAGGACCTGACCCAGCGGCTGATCGCGCAGCTCAAGGCGGGGCGCCTCGACGCCGCGCTGATCGCCCTGCCGTTCGACATGTCGGGGCTGGAGTGGGCGCACGTCGCCGACGACGAGCTGCTCGCCGCCCTGCCGGCGAACCATCCGCTCGCCGCCCTGAAGGCCGCCTCGCCCGAGGCGCTGGCGGAGGAGAACCTGATCCTGCTCGAAGACGGCCACTGCCTGCGCGAGCATGCGCTGTCGGCCTGCCGGCTGAGCCCGCCGCGCGACGGCGGCAATGAGGAGGCCTTCGCCGCCACCTCCCTGCCCACCCTGGTGCAGATGGTGGGCTCGGGCCTGGGCGTGACCTTCATTCCCCGGATGGCGGTGGCCGCCGGGCTGACCGAGGCGGCGCCGGTCGCCGTGCGGCCGATCACCGCCGATCACCCCGAGCGCGAGATCGTCGTCGCCTGGCGCGCCGGCTCGAACCGCCGGGCGGAGGGCCGGCTGCTGGCCGACATGCTGAAGGAGGCCTGAGGCCCCCCCCCTTCAGTCCATCAGCCGCTGGGCCAGGTAGACGTAGTGCCGCGCCCAACGCCGGGCGTTCAGCTCGGGATCGGCGTCGTTGGCGTGCCCGCCGAAGGTCTGCTCGTAGTAGAGGTAGGGGACCCCCAGCTCGGCGAGGCGCGCGGCGTACTTGCGCGCGTGGCCCGGATGGACCCGGTCGTCGCGGGTGTTCGTGGTGATGTAGGCCAGCGGGTAGCGCACGCCCGGCTTCAGGTTCTGGTAGCCGGAGTATTTCGCGATGAACGCGCGGTCCTCGGCCACGTCGGGATCGCCGTACTCGCCGACCCAGGACGCCCCGGCCGAGAGCTTGTGGTAGCGCAGCATGTCGACCAGCGGGCTCTCGACGACGACGGCGTTCCACAGCTCGGGATGCTGGGTCATGGACACGGTGGTCAGCACCCCGCCGTTGGAGCGGCCGTAGATGCCGAGCCTGCGCGCCGAGGTGATCTTGCGTGCGAACAGGTCGCGGGCCACGGCGGCGAAGTCGTCGAAGGCGAGCTGGCGCTTCTCGCGCAGCACCGCCTGGTGCCAGGCGGGTCCGAACTCGCCGCCGCCGCGGATGTTGGCGATGACGTAGGCGCCGCCCCGCTCCATCCACAGCTTGCCGGCCTCGGGCATGTAGATGGGCGGCTTGGCGACCTCGAAGCCGCCGTAGCCGTACATCAGGGTGGGCAGGGAGCCGTCCAGCTTCGCCGCCTTCGGGCGCACGATGAAGTAGGGGATCTTCGCGCCGTCGGAGGAGGTCGCCCAGAACTGCTCCACGACGTGGGTCGAGGCGTCGAAACGGGGCGGCAGGGTTTTCACCTGCTGCGCCGTCCCGCTCGCGGCGTCGGCGAGCCAGAGGCTGGTGGGGGTCAGGAAGCCCTCGACCGTGACGAACAGGGCGTCGTCCTTCCCGGAGGTGTCCACCAGGGTGATGTTGGCGTCCTTCGGCAGCGGCAGGCGCCGGGCGGTCCAGCGGCCGTCCGCGAAGTCGTAGGCGTCGACCGCGCCCTTCACGTCCTCGAGCAGCGTCACCACCAGCTTCCCGTCGGTGGCCGAGACCTGCTGCACCGCCTGGCGCGGGCCGGGCTGGAAGACGAGCGTCGGGCGCGCGCCGGCGGGGTCGGCCTTCAGGGCCGCCAGGTCGTAGGCGACGAGGGCGCCGGGCTGGAAGCCGCCCCAGGCCTCCTGCAGGCTGAACACCACCTGGCCGTCCACATAGGCCTCCTCCTGCGCCTTCTTCGGCAGCTGGATGCGGACGAGGCCCCGATCAGTGACGAGGCTGAACTCGGACTCGAAGAACGACAGGCCCCGCTGGACCACCAGGCCGTCGGCCCGGCCGCCCTCGCCGTAGAGCACGGCGGGCTGGGCCCAGACGTCAGCCTTCTGGCCGCGGAAGACCTCGCGCGCCGTCCCGTCGCGGGCGACCGTCTTCAGCACATAGGGATAGCCGGACTGGGTGACCTCGCCGGGGGTCCATTCGCGGCCGACGACCAGCGTGTGGCGGTCGATCCACTGGACGTACTGCTTGCCCTCGGCGAAGCGGAAGCCGCCCTCCACGAACCGTCGGGTGCGGGTGTCGAACTCGCGCAGTTCGACCGCGTCGCCGCCGCCGTCGGAGAGGCGGACGAGGCAGGTCGTCTCCTCGGGCTTCAGGCACACCGCGCCCTTGAAGAACCAGCGCCGGCCCTCGGTCTTGGCCAGGGCGTCCATGTCGATCAGCGTCTCCCAGGCAGGCTGGGCGGCGCCGTACGAGGCCCGGGTCGTATGCCGCCACAGGCCGTGCGGGTGCTCGGCGTCCTGCCACAGGTTGTCGATCCCGCCGGCCCGGAAGCCCGGCGTGGGGATGCGGTCCTTGGCGGTGAAGATGGCGCGCGCCTCGGCCAGCATCGCCTGGTAACGGGGGTCCGTCTCCAGGACAGCTGCGGTCTTGGCGTTCTCGGCCTCGGCCCAGGCGAGCGCCCTGGGGCTTTCCACCTCCTCGAGCCACAGGTGCGGATCGTCTTGGGCCAGGGCGGGGGGAGCGAGGGCGGCGGGCGCGGAAATCGACAGGGCGGCGAGGGCGCAGGCGAGGCGTTTCATGGCCTCATCTAGCCGGGCCGCCACGGGCTTGTCTGCCCCTCCTCGCCGGCCGCCGTACGCCTGATTCGAAAAAGGCGGCCTGATTGGAACGCTTGATTAAGCCAACCTGGGAAATGCTGCAGGCTGGGGAGAGGCAATGTCGCCCAGTTTCAGTTACCACCGCCTCGCGTCGACCCGGGCCCGGGAACTGCCCATGCGGGTGGGCCTTGCGCTCATCATCGGCGCCGGGACCCTGTACCTGACGCAGAGCCCCTGGACCTTCGCCTGGCTGGCGGCGGTGGCGGCGACCCAGCTTCTCGACCTGCGGCTGACGGCGCCGATGCGCCGCGACCCCGATTTCGTCCCCGACCGCGCCCAGGAGCGGGTCTATCTCGCCTCGGTGACGCTGAACGTCCTCGTCTACTCCGCCATCACGCCGCTGTGCTGGCTGAAGGGCGGGCTGGAGGGCCACCTCTACGCCCTGCTGGTGCCGGCGGCGGGGTTGATCAACGTGGCGCTGCAGGCCCAGTCGGCGCCCAAGATGCTGTGGGCCGGCTGCACGCCGCACGCCCTCTACCTGGTCAGCCTGCCGGTGCTGTCGATCCTCGTGGAGCAGGACGCCGATGTCGCCGGCATGGCCTTCGTCGCCGTCGGCGCGAGCCTCTACCTGGCCCACCTGTTCATCGCCGTGCTGCGCAACCGCCAGGCGGCGGTGGCCCTGGACGAGGCGCTCGGCGAGGCCCAGGCGGCCCGGGCCAGGGCCCAGGAGGCGAGCGCCGCCAAGAGCGAGTTCCTGGCCACCATGAGCCACGAGATCCGCACACCGCTGAACGGGGTGCTGGGGATGGCCCAGGCCATGGCGCACGATCCGCTGCCCAGGCGCCAGCGCGAGCGGCTGGAGGTGATCCGCCAGTCGGGCGAGGTGCTGCTGGTGCTGCTGAACGACCTGCTCGACATTTCCAAGATCGAGGCCGCCAAGCTGGAGCTCGACCTTGCACCGCTGGATCTGCACGACCTTGCGGCCCAGGCGCAGGAGGCCTTCGCCCCGCTCGCCGCGTCGAAGGACCTCGAGCTCTCGGTGCGGGCCGCGCCCGAGCTCGCCGGCGCCTGGCGGGCGGACGCGACGCGGGTGCGGCAGATCCTCTACAACCTGCTCGCCAACGCCGTGAAGTTCACCGAGCGCGGGGCCGTGGCCGCCGATCTCTTCCTGGACGCGGCGGGCCAGGTCGTGCTGCGCGTCCGCGACACCGGACCGGGCGTCGCGCCCGAGCGGCTGGACGCCCTGTTCGAGCGTTTCGTGCAGGCCGAGGCCTCGACGACCCGCCGCTACGGCGGCTCGGGCCTGGGGCTGGCCATCTCCCGCGACCTCGCCCGGCTGATGGGGGGCGACATCGCCGCGCAGAGCACGCCCGGCGCAGGCTCGACCTTCACCGTCATCCTGCCGCTGGACCGCGCCGATGCGCCCGAGGTTGTGGGGCCGGCGGCCGCGCCGGCGGAGGTCGCCGCGATCCGGGTGCTGGTCGCCGAGGACAACGAGACGAACCAGCTGGTGCTGAAGACCCTGCTGGGCCAGCTCGGGGTCGAGGTCGAGATGACCGCCGACGGCCACGAGGCGGTCGAGGCCTGGCGGCAGGGGCCTTTCGACCTGATCCTGATGGACGTGCAGATGCCGGTGATGGACGGCCTCGCCGCCACCCGCCGCATCCGCGAGATCGAGGCGCAGACCGGCCGGGCGCGCACGCCGATCGTCGCCCTGACCGCCAACGCGATGTCGCACCACCTGGTCGAGTACGCGCAGGCCGGCATGGACGGCGTCACGGCCAAGCCGATCGAGCTCAGCCGGCTGGTGGAACAGATGAACGTCGCCCTGAGCGGCCGCCGCTCGGGTCCGGTGACGGGGGCCACCGCGGCCGCCTGACCAGGCGCCGAAGCGGCGAGGTGCAGCGCGCGCCGTTCTCGCCTATATGTCCGCGGCCATGGGACGTCCGTTCCTCAAGATGAACGGGCTCGGCAACGACTTCGTCGTGGTCGAGACCCGCTCCGCGCCGTTCGAACCGACGGCGGCGCAGGTGCGCGCGATCGCCGACCGCGCGACCGGGATCGGCTGCGACCAGCTGATCGCCGTCGACCCTGCCGAGGGCGCCGACGCCCACGTCCGCTTCTGGAACGCCGACGGCGAGGAGGTGGGGGCCTGCGGCAACGGCACGCGCTGCGTCGGCTGGCTGCTCATGCAGTCCAGCGGCAAGGACGAGGCGGTGATCGAGACGCGGGCGGGGCGCCTCGTCGCCACCCGCGCGGGCGAGCGGCTGGTCAGCGTCGACATGGGCCCGCCGCGGCTGGAGTGGAACGAGATCCCGCTCGCCGAGCCGCACGACACCCGCGCGCTGGACGTCGTCCTATACCACCACGCCGACCTGATGGCGCCGCCCGGCTGCGTCTCGATGGGCAACCCGCACGTGGTCTTCTTCGTGCCCGACGCCGAGCAGGCGCCGGCGGCCGAGGCCGGCCCCGCGATCGAAGGGCACCCGCTGTTCCCCGAGCACGTCAACGTCGGCTTCGCCCAGGTGAAGGCGCCGGACCGCATCCGCCTGCGGGTGTGGGAGCGCGGCGCGGGGCTGACGAAGGCCTGCGGCACCGGCGCCTGCGCGGCCATGGTGGCCGCCTCGCGCCGCGGCCTGATCGGCCGCCACGCGACGATGGAGCTGGACGGCGGCGAGCTGTTCGTCGAATGGCGCGCGGACGGCCACGTGATCATGACCGGCCCGGCGGCCGTCGACTTCCAGGGCGAGCTGCCGTGAGCGGCTTCGAGGCCCCCTCCGTCTCGACGCGTTCGCGCCGATCCACCTCCCCCCCTTCGCAGGGGAGGAGCGACGTCGACATCGTCACGTTCGGCTGCCGGCTGAACGCCTACGAGAGCGAGGTCATCCGCAAGCGGGCGGCCGAGGACGGCCTTTCGGACGCCATCGTGTTCAACACCTGTGCGGTGACGGGCGAGGCGGTGCGCCAGGCCCGGCAGGCGATCCGCAAGGCCCGCCGCGAGCGGCCGGGCGCGAAGGTGATCGTCACCGGCTGCGCGGCCCAGATCGATCCCGACGCCTTCGCCGCCATGGACGAGGTCGACCTGGTGCTCGGCAACGCCGAGAAGAGCCAGGCCGGGTCCTATGCGCCGACGGCCGAGGCCGGCCGCGTGCGCGTCAATGACATCATGAGCGTGCGCGAGACGGCGGGCCATCTCATCGACGGATTGAAAGACCGCGCGCGGGCCTATGTCGAGGTCCAGAACGGCTGTGACCACCGCTGCACCTTCTGCATCATCCCCTACGGCCGCGGGAACTCCCGCTCGGCGCCCGCCGGCGAGGTGGTCGAGCAGGTTCGCCGGCTGGCGGGCGAAGGCTACCAGGAGGTCGTGCTCACCGGCGTGGACGTGACGAGCTGGGGCGCCGACCTGCCGGGCGCCCCGACCCTGGGCCAGCTGGTCGGGCGAATCCTGAAGCTGGCGCCCGGGCTGCCGCGCCTGCGGCTGTCGTCCATCGACGCGGCCGAGATCGACGCCGACCTGCTGCGGCTCCTCGCCGAGGAGCCCCGGCTGATGCCCTACCTGCACCTCAGCCTTCAGGCAGGGGACGACATGATCCTGAAGCGCATGAAGCGCCGCCACAGCCGCGCCGACGCGCTGAGGCTCGTCGCCGACGTGCGCGCGGTGCGCCCCGACGTGGCCTTCGGCGCCGACCTGATCGCCGGTTTCCCGACCGAGACGGACGAGATGTTCGAGAACACCCTGCGGCTGGTGGAGGAGGCGGGACTCGCGTTCCTGCACGTCTTCCCCTTCAGCCCCAGGCCGGGCACGCCGGCGGCCCGGATGCCGCAACTGCCGCGCGAGGTGGTGAAGGCTCGCGCCGCCCGCCTGCGCGCCGCCGGCGAGGCCGCCCTGGACCGCCACCTGGAGGCCCAGGTCGGCCGGACGCTGCTGGGCCTCGTCGAGCGGCCCGGGTTCGCGCGCGCCGAGGACTTCACCGAGATCGCCTTCACCGGCGAGGCGGCGGAGGGGGCCGTCGTCGCCCTGGCGGTCACCGCACACGACGGCCGGCGGGCGATCGCCCGCGTTCAGGAGAGGGGCGCGGCATGAGCTGGACCGGCGGATGCCAGTGCGGGAAGGTCCGCTTCCGGGTGGAGGGCGAGCTGGGGCGCGCCAGCATCTGCCACTGCCGCATGTGCCAGAAGGCGACCGGCGGCCCGTTCGGCGCGTTCGTGGGCGTGGACCGGGACCGGCTGACCTGGACGGGGGAGGAACCCGCCCGCTTCCAGAGCTCCAACCTCGTGCGCCGGGGCTTCTGCCCATCGTGCGGGACGCCGCTGACCTTCGAGACGGCCAAGAGCATCGACCTGACCATCTTCGCCTTCGACCGCGCCGCCGAGATCGCGCCGACCGTGCAGCTGGAGCCCGAGAGCTCGCCGGGGTGGATGGCGCACATCGCCGAGCTGGAGGTCGAGCGCCCGCCGCCCGGCTACTACGAGCGGATCCAGAACTACCAGCACCCCGACCGCGACGACTGATCAGTCCTCGGGTTCCGGCGGCGGCCGGCCGGGGAAGCCCGGCATCTTCCAGCCGAACAGGATCGCCCCCGCCCGCAGCGACAGCGCGACGGCGAAGCCCGCCCCCGCCGCCGCCATCGGCAGCACGTCCAGGGCGTACAGCCCCGCGAAGGTGGAGGCGCCGGCGAGCGCAGGGGTGACGTAGAGCTCGCGCCGCAGCAGCACCGACGGCTCCTGGGCCAGCACGTCGCGCAGGACGCCGCCGAAGGTGGCCGTCAGCACGCCCATGACGATGGCCGCCAGAGGCGGCACGCCCAGCGAGGCGGCCTTCAGGGCCCCCACCACCGAGTAGCCGGCCATGCCCAGCGCATCGAGCCACAGCAGCAGCCGCCCGCGTCCGCGCCCGCCGCCGAAGACCCACACCGCCAGGGCGGCGGCCAGGCACGCGACGAGGAAGCTCGGCTTCAGCACCCAGAACACCGGGGCGTCGATCAGCAGGTCGCGCAGCGTGCCGCCGCCCACGCCGGTGACGGCGGCGAAGAAGCCGAAGGTGATGATGTCGTGCTTGCGCCGGGCGGCCGCGAGCGCGCCGGTCGCGCCGAACACGGCCACGGCGGCGTAGTCGAGGGCGGCGAGGGTTGCAGCGAGACCTTCCATCGCCCCTCTCATGCGGCCGCAGGTGACGCGCGGCAAGCTCCCGGCTAGAAGCCCAACCCATGTCAGAACCCAAACGCGGCTGGTTCCAGCGCCTCACACAGGGGCTCACCAAGTCGTCGAAGCAGATGGGCGACCAGATCGCCTCTGTGTTCACGGCCAAGGAGCCGCTCGACCAGGCCAAGCTGGACGAGCTGGAGGAGATGCTGATCGAGGCCGACCTCGGCCCGCATTCCGCCGCCCGCATCACCGCCCGCTTCGCCGAGGAGAAGTTCGGCAAGGACGTCGGCGAGGAGGAGATCAAGGAGGCGCTCGCCCAGGCGATCGGCGACGAGCTGTCGAGCCGCCAGGGCGGCTTCGACCCGCTGTCGGGCCCCAGGCCCTACGTCGTCCTGTTCATCGGCGTGAACGGCTCGGGCAAGACCACCACGCTCGGCAAGATCGCGGCCGACCTGCGCAGCCGGGGCGCCAAGGTCCTCATCGTCGCCGGTGACACCTTCCGCGCCGCCGCCGTCGAACAGCTCAAGGTCTGGGCCGAGCGGGCGGGCGCCGACTTCATGGGCCGCCCGACCGGGTCCGACGCCGCGGGCCTGGCCTTCGACGCCGTGCAGCGGGCGAAGGCCGAGGGCTACGACGTCGTGCTGATCGACACCGCCGGGCGGCTGCAGAACAAGCAGGGGCTGATGGACGAGCTCCTGAAGATCATCCGGGTGGTCAAGAAGCTGGACCCCGAGGCGCCGCACGAGACCCTGCTGGTCCTCGACGCCACGGTGGGGCGCAACGCGCTGAACCAGGAGAACATCTTCGGCAACCAGATCGGCGTCTCGGGCATCGTCATGACCAAGCTGGACGGCACCGCCCGCGGCGGCGTGCTGGTGCCGGTCGCCCAGGCCTCGGACAGCCCCATCAAGCTGATCGGCGTGGGCGAGGGGATCGACGACCTGCAGCCCTTCGACGCCCGCGCCTTCGCCCGCTCCCTCGTAGGCCTCGCGGAGCCCGTCCGATGAACCAGCGCACGCGGGACTGGATCCGCTATTTCGTCGACTACTCGGCGCTCGTCGTGTTCCTCGTCGCCTACTTCATGACCGGCAAGGACATCACGGTCGCCACCTGGGCCCTGGTGGTGGGTTCGGGGATCGCGCTGGTCGTCGGCCTGGCGGTGGAGCGGCGGATCGCGCCCTTCCCCCTTATCGCCTGCGCCGCTGGCCTGGTGTTCGGCGGGCTGGCGCTGTTCTTCCACGACCCGCGGCTCCTGAAGATCAAGCCGACCATCATGAACGGGATCTTCGGCCTGGTGCTGACGGTCGGCCTCTTCATGGGCAAGCACCCGCTCAAGCTGCTGCTGGGCGAGGCGTTCCAGATGCCCGAGCCCGCCTGGCGGCGGCTGACCATCAACTATGCGCTGTTCTTCTTCGCCCTGGCGGGGCTGAACGAATTCGTCTGGCGGACCCAGGCCGAGGAGGTCTGGGTGGTGTTCCGCTTCCCCGGCTTGATGATCCTCACGCTGGTCTTTTCGATCGCCCACGCCCCGCTGCTGATGAAGTACGTGCGCGCCGACGAGCTGCCGCCGCCGCCGACGGAGTAAGGTTCGGGGGACGGGATCGTCCGTCGTCAAACCGTCGCAGAGAGCGGCTAAGTCTTGCCGCCGTCCAAGCCAGTTGGGGGACGGTGACGACCATGGCCAAAGGCAAGGCGCGTGCGAAGGCCGGCGTGGCCGCCCTCGACGGCTCGCCCAGTCATCTGCTGCATCGGGCGCTGCAGCGGGCGCTCGACGAATACGCCGCCGAGTTCGGCGCCGGCGCGATCACCCAGCGCCAGTACGCGGTCCTGGCGGCGGTCGCCGCCCAGGAGGGGGCGACCCAAACCGACCTCGTCCGCGCCACCGGCATCGACCGCTCGACCCTCGCCGACATGGCCGCCCGGATGATCGCGAAGGGCCTGCTGGCCCGGGAGCGCTCGACCGCCGACGCCCGCGCCAACGCCGTGCGCCTGACGCCCGAGGGCCAGGCCGCCCTGGCCGAGGCCCAGCCGAAGATGGCCGCGGTGGACGGCCGGCTGCTGAAGCTGATCCCCGGCCGCACGCGCCGCGAGGCCTTCGTCCGGCTGCTGAAGGACCTGGCGGGCGTTGGCGAGCCCCAGGGCAAGACCGAGGCCGAGGCCAAGCCGGCCAAGAAGCCCAGGGCGGACAAGGCCGCGAAGCCCGAGTCGAAAAAGAAGAAGAAGCTGAAGAAGGCGGCCTGAAACGGCCGATCCGTCCGGCGGCCGCCTACGCCGACGGGCGGGGCATCACCACGTCCGTGGGCCGCAGGTGCGGCGTGCGCAGGCGTTCATAGCCGGCCTCGGGCAGGGTCCGCATGATGATGTCGAGCATCGTCCCGCCGTCCGCCGTGATGGGCGGCGGTTCGCCGTAGAGCGCGCGCCACAAGGCCGCGGCCTCCTCGTAGATCCGGTCTTCCCGTCCCATCGCTCGTCTTACGAAACGCATTCAACAAATGACGAAACACGCGGAGCCGACCCGCGTTCCGCGCGGAATATGGTTAATTTTGCGTAGTTTAGGTGGAGCTGAAGCTCAGACGCGGATGTCCAGCAGCGAGCCGGGGCGCAGGATCCGCTGCGGCGCCTCGGCGCCGGGATCGGGCGTGCGGGAGGGGGCCTGCGGCGGGGGTTCGGCCGGCCGCGGGGCGGCGGCGGCGGCGGGCGCCTGAGCCTGACCCAGGGCGGCGGCGAAGAACGCCCGCTGGGCGGCCTGGCGCGCGGGATCCAGGCCGTGCGACTGGGGCGCGGCGGGTGGCGGCAGGTTCGGTCGGATCGTGGTCACGGGCGGAAGGCCGGACATGGTTAACAGGGACGCTCCCTGGGTGCCCGCGTCCGCCTCAAGAAGTGGTTAACGCGCCCGGCCGCGCACCTCATCAGCGCGCCCTTCTCAGCGGGCCTGGGCCGCAAGCCTCCGGGCGTCGGCCTCGGTGAGGGGGCCGGTGTGCTTGGCCAGGATCATGCCGTCGCGGCCCACGACATAGGTCTCGGGCACGCCGGTGACGCCGAACTCGACGCCCGCGCGCCCGTCGCGGTCCACCAGCACCTCCGCGTAGGGATCGCCGAGGCGGTCCAGGAAGGCCTGGCTGTTCTGGGGCGCGTCCTTGTAGGCGATGCCGACCACCCGCACCGGCTGGCCCTTCAGGCCCATCAGCACCGGGTGCTCGATCTCGCAGGGGGCGCACCAGGAGGCGAAGAAGTTGACGATCATCGGTCCTTCCGACGCCATCTCGCGCAGGGAAACCGGCTGGCCCTCGGCGAGCGTCGGCAGGCTGACCGTCGGTACGGGTTTGCCCACCAGCGCCTGCGGCTGGATCTGCGGATTGCGGTTGAGGGCGTAGAGGCCGAACAGCAGCCCCAGGGCGACCAGGGCGGCGAGCGGGATCCAGGCCAGCCAGCGGCTCATTTGCGGGCGCGCTCCTCGTAGCGGCGCTTCCAGCGGCGGGCGTGGGCCAGCGCCTCCCACACCATGCCGGCGAAGGCCAGGCCAGTCACGACGAAGGCGGGCCAGATGTAGGCGGCGTAGTCGGGCAGGGTCTCAGGCAGCGTCTGCGGCATCGGCTCAGCCCCGCGCCTGCCGCAGCGCCGCGGCCTCGGCCCGCCGGCGCCACACCTCGCCGCGGATCCGCACCAGCCACAGCGAGCCGAAGGCCGACAGATAGGAAAGGCTCATCAGCAGCAGCGGCGTCAGGTAGACGGCGGGCAGGGCGGGACCGCCCTCGGCGAAGAGGGTCGAGCCCTGGTGCAGGGTGTTCCACCACTCCACGCTGTACTTGATGACCGGCAGGTTCACCGCGCCCACCAGCGCCAGGATGGCGGCTGCGCGCCCGGCCTTGGCCTCGTCGTCGATCGCCGCGCGCAGGGCCATGTAGGCGAGGTACAGCAGGAACAGCACCAGCACCGAGGTCAGCCGGGCGTCCCAGACCCACCAGGCGCCCCACATCGGCCGGCCCCAGAGCGCGCCGGTGACCAGGGCCAGGAAGGTGAAGCCCGCGCCGAGCGGCGCCGCGGCCTGGGCGGCCGCGTCGGCCAGGACGTGCCGGAACACCAGCGACAGGAAGCTCGCCACCGCCAGGCAGACGTAGGCGAACATCGAGATCTGCGCCGCCGGCACGTGGATGAACATGATCCGGACGGTCAGGCCCTGCTGGTAGTCGGGCGGGGCGGCGAAGCCCAGCCACAGGCCGGCGGCCGCCAGCGCGGCGGCGAGCAAGCCGAACAGCGGCGCGGCCCAGCGCGAGAACGCCATGAAGCGCTCGGGATTGGCCAGGAAGGCGGGGGCCGGGATCATGGCCGATCCGCTTAAGGCCCGGCGGCCCGACCCGCAAGCGGTCCCGGGCGCAGGCCCCTACGCGCCTCTCCCTACATCGGCGGCGGCGGGGGTCCCGGCGGGCCCGGCGGCTTGGGCGGCATCGGGGGCCTGGGCGGCTTCGGTGGGGCGTCGAGGTGCGCCATGTGCGGGATCATCATCGGGCCCAGGCCCGGGCCCACCATCATCAGCATGGGCATGGCGTCGAAGGCCTTCCTCTGCTTTGCGTCGAGCTGGGCGTAGAACGCGCGGGTGGCGTCGATCCGCGCCTTCATCGCCTTCTGCTGCTCGGCCATCCTGGCCTCCATCTCGGAGAGGCGCTCCAGCGTCGTCTTGCCGCTGTCGTGCTCGAACCGCACCATCTCGTGGCGGGCGTGCTCGCGCCGGGTGGCCTCGAGGAAGGCCTTCAGCGCCGGCTCCTGGTCGGGACGCAGCTGCAGGACGTCCTTCAGGTGCTCGGTCCGGTCGCCGCGGCGGATCACCACGTCGCCGTCGCCGACGCGCGTGATGTGGACATGGCGCTCGGCGCGAGCGTCGTTCTTGCCATGCGCCTCGTGCGGATGGGCGGAGGCCGGCCCGGCCGCCGCCAGGGCGGCCAGCGCGGCTCCCGCAAGGAACCAGTGAGGGGTCTTCGGCATCGCCTTTTCGTCTCCCGTGGCAGGCGTCTGAGGGGCCAAGCTCAGCCGTCAGGATGGGGCGAAAAAGCGGCGTTCGGCATGAAGCTTTGTTCATGTGCCAGCGGCCCCGCGAAGCGGCATACGGTCGAGCTTTGATGTGGAGATCCCGATGCTCGCAGCCCTGCTGCTCGCGGCCGCCGTGGCCGCCCCTGCCCCTGCCCCAGATGCGGCGCCCGACCCGGCCGCCGTGCGGGCGATCGAGGCGGTGGCCTACGACTATGTGGACGGCCAGCTGGAGGGCGATCCGGCGCGCGTCGCCCGCGCCCTGCATCCCGACCTCGCCAAACGGGCGGTCGAGACCAACCCCGACGAGGTCTACGCCCTGCGCCGGATGTCGAAGGAGGAGCTGGTCGAGCTCACCCGCCAGGGCGTTCTGAAGACCCCGAAGGACCAGTGGAGCCGTTCGGTGAAGGTGCTGGACGTGGCGGGCGAGGTGGCGGTGGCCCGGGTCGAGACGCCCTGGTTCATCGACTACTTCCACCTCGGCCGGTTCGGCGAGCGGTGGGTGATCGTCAACGCCATGTGGCATCCCAAGCCGCGGCCGGCCGCCAGGGACTAGGCGAGAAGGCCTAGGACAGCGCGTTGCGGCAGGCGGCGGCCATGGCCAGCGGCCCCAGCGCCAGGGCGGCGGCGGCGTAGGCGCCCAGCAGGGCGAACCCGGCCTTCCACGGCAGGCCCGAGGCGAAGGCGTCCAGGGCGCCGCCGCCGAAGATCACCGGCGGGACGAACAGCGGCAGGACGATCACCGCCGTCAGCAGGCCCCCGCGGCGGGCGCCGAGGCTGAGCGCCGCGCCGATGCCGCCCATGAAGGCGAAGGCGACGCCGCCCAGCAGCGCGCAGGCGAAGATCATGGGGGCGAGCGCCGGCGAGGCGCCGAGCGCGATCGCGGCGACAGGCGCGGCCGCCGCCAGGGGCGCGCCGGTGGCCAGCCACTGGCCGAGGCACTTCACGGCGCAGGTGAGCTCCAGCGGCAGCGGCGAGAGCGCCAGCAGGTCCAGGGCCCCGTCCTCGAAGTCGCGCTCGAAAAGCCGATCGAGGGACAGCAGCGAGGCGAGCGCCAGGGCCACCCAGGCCGCCCCGGGCGCGATGGCCGCCAGCCGGTCGGGCTCGGGCCCGATCGCCAGCGGGATCAGGGTGGCGACGCCGGCGTAGAAGCCCACTGCCACCAGCGGGCCGCCGCCGCGGCCCCAGGCCAGGGCCGTCTCGCGGGCGAGCAGGGCGGAGAAGCGGCTCATGCGCCGAGATCCAGCGCGACCGCGGGGATGGGCAGCGGGTCGTGCACCGCGGCCACGATCATCCCGCCGTCGGCCAGGTGTCCGGCCATCAGCTCGCCCGCGCGCGCGCGCCAGCCGGCGTCCAGCGGGCTGAGCGGCTCGTCCAGCAGCCAGAGCGGCCGGGGCGCGGCGGCCGTGCGCGACAGGGCCAGGCGCCGCCGCTGGCCCGCCGACAGGCGTCGGACCTCGAGGTCAAGCAGCCGGACGAGGTCGAAGGTCTCGGCCGCGGCCGCCGCCGAGGCCTCGGTCCCCCCGGACCAGACGCTCCAGAACACCAGCTCCTCGCGCACCGTGCGCCCGGGCTTCAGCCCGTCCTGGTGGCCGACGAAGTGCACGGCCGCGGCCCGCGCCTCGGCCGGTTCGGCCCCGCCGAAGCCGATCTCCCCCGCTTCCAGGCGCACGAGTCCGGCGATCGCCCGCAACAGGCTGGTCTTGCCCGAGCCGTTCGGCCCGGTCAGCGCGCAGGCCTGGCCGGCCGCGAGCGTCAGCCCCAGCCCCTCGAACAGCACCCGCCCGCCACGCCGGACGGACGCGTCGGAAATGACCAGCTCCGATATCATCGGCCGGCCTGCCCCGCCGCGGCGCTACCCCTCAGATTTTGCGAACGATTCGCAAGGTGCGCCGCGCATGGACGGGCGCGATGGCCGGGGCTATGAAGCGGCCGGCCGCCACCGCCCCAGGGGGCCAACGCCGCGCGGGGACGAACGCTGTGTGTCCGCCCCTTCAGAGCGCGCGATCCCTGGAACGTGTGGGAGGCCGGGAACAGAGAAAGGATCTCCCCTCATGGCGTCAGTCGACAGCCTGAAAACCCGCCGCGAGCTCGTGGTGGGCGACAAGACCTACGCTTACTACAGCCTTCGCGCCGCCGAGGAAGCGGGACTTTCGGGCGTTTCGCGCCTGCCCATCTCGATGAAGGTGCTGCTCGAGAACCTGCTGCGCAACGAGGACGGCCAGTCGGTCACCGCCGACGACCTGAAGGCCCTCGCCGCCTGGCTCGAGAACAAGGGCTCGGTCGAGCACGAGATCAGCTTCCGCCCCGCGCGGGTGCTGATGCAGGACTTCACCGGCGTGCCGGCGGTGGTGGACCTGGCCGCCATGCGCGACGCCATGACGGCGCTCGGCGGCGACCCCGAGAAGATCAACCCGCTGAACCCGGTCGACCTCGTCATCGACCACTCGGTAATGGTGGACTACTTCGGCACCGCCAAGGCGTTCCAGAACAACGTCGAGCGCGAGTATGAGCGCAACATGGAGCGCTACCGCTTCCTGCGCTGGGGCTCGTCGGCCTTCAACAACTTCCGCGTGGTGCCGCCCGGCACCGGCATCTGCCACCAGGTGAACCTGGAGTACCTGGCCCAGACCGTCTGGACCAACACGGACGAGGGCCAGGAAGTCGCCTATCCCGACACCGTGGTCGGCACCGACTCCCACACCACCATGGTCAACGGCCTGTCGGTCCTGGGCTGGGGCGTGGGCGGCATCGAGGCCGAGGCGGCCATGCTGGGCCAGCCGATCCCGATGCTGATCCCCGAAGTCATCGGCTTCCGCCTGGACGGCGTCCTGCCCGACGGTACGACGGCCACCGATCTGGTGCTCACCGTCACCCAGATGCTCCGCAAGAAGGGCGTGGTCGGCAAGTTCGTCGAGTTCTACGGCCCGGGCCTGCAGCACCTGACGCTGGAAGACCAGGCCACCATCGCCAACATGGCCCCGGAATACGGCGCGACCTGCGGCTTCTTCCCGGTCACCCAGGCGACCCTGGACTACCTGACCGCCACCGGCCGCGACGCCGCCCGGGTGGCCCTCGTCGAGGCCTACGCCAAGGAACAGGGCCTGTGGCGTGACCCGTCCGATCCGGACCCGGTGTTCACCGACACGCTCGAGCTCGACCTGGGCACGGTCACGGCCTCGCTGGCCGGTCCGAAGCGCCCGCAGGACCGCGTGCTGCTCACCGAGGCCGCCGCCGAGTTCCGGGGCGCGCTGGCGAACGACTTCGGCAAGGCCGACGGCTACTCCGAGCGCTTCTCCGTGCAGGGCGAGAACTTCGACCTGGGGAACGGCGACGTGGTGATCGCCGCCATCACCTCGTGCACCAACACCTCCAATCCCAGCGTGCTGATCGCCGCCGGCCTGGTGGCCAAGAAGGCCGTCGAGAAGGGCCTGAAGGTGAAGCCGTGGGTGAAGACCTCGCTGGCCCCCGGCTCGCAGGTGGTCACCGACTACCTCAAGGCCGCCGGCCTGACGAAGCACCTGGACGCCCTGGGCTTCAACCTGGTGGGCTACGGCTGCACCACCTGCATCGGCAACTCGGGCCCGCTGCCCGAGCCGATCTCGGAGGCGGTGCAGAAGAACGACCTGGTGGCCGTGTCGGTGCTCTCGGGCAACCGCAACTTCGAAGGCCGGGTGAACCCCGACGTGCGGGCCAACTACCTGGCCTCGCCGCCGCTCGTGGTCGCCTACGCCCTGGCCGGCAACATGCTGATCGACCTGGCCAACGAGCCGCTGGGCGAGGGCAAGGACGGCCAGCCGGTGTTCCTGAAGGACATCTGGCCGACGACCGCCGAGATCGCCGCGCTCCAGCGCAAGCACGTGACGAACAAGATGTTCGCCACCCGCTACGCCGACGTCTTCAAGGGCGACAAGCACTGGCAGGGCATCAAGGTCGCGGGCGGCCAGACCTACACCTGGGACGTGGGCTCCACCTACGTGCAGAACCCGCCGTACTTCCAGGGCATGACCATGGAGCCGGCGCCGGTCACCGACATCGTCGAGGCCCGCGTGCTGGGCGTGTTCGGCGACTCGATCACCACCGACCACATCTCGCCGGCCGGCTCGATCAAGGCCTCGTCGCCCGCCGGCGTCTACCTGCGTGAGCGCCAGGTGCCCCAGTCCGAGTTCAACTCGTACGGCGCGCGCCGCGGCAACCACGAAGTGATGATGCGCGGCACCTTCGCCAACATCCGCATCCGCAACCGCATCACGCCCGAGATCGAGGGCGGGGTGACCAAGCACTTCCCGTCCGGCGACCAGATGTCGATCTACGACGCGGCCATGCGCTACCAGGCCGAAGGCCGGCCGCTCGTGGTCTTCGCCGGCAAGGAGTACGGCACCGGCTCGTCGCGCGACTGGGCGGCCAAGGGCACCAAGCTGCTGGGCGTCCGCGCCGTGGTGGCCGAGAGCTTCGAGCGCATCCACCGCTCGAACCTGGTCGGCATGGGCGTGCTGCCGCTGCAGTTCCTGCAGGAAGGCTGGCACAAGCTGGGCCTGACGGGCGAGGAGATCGTGACCATCCGCGGCCTCACCGACCTCGCGCCGCGCAAGCAGCTGATCGTCGAGATGTACCGTCCGAGCGACGGCCGCATCGCCCGTTTCCCGGTCCGCTGCCGGATCGATACGCCCACCGAGCTCGAGTACTTCAAGCAGGGCGGCGTGCTGAACTACGTGCTGCGCAGCCTGGCCAAGCCGGCCGCGTAAGCGCGCGAGCCTTCCGAACGCGATGGCGGGGCCCCGGCGACGGGGCCCCGTTTTCGCATGGGCGGCCCGTCAGCGGACCCGGGGGCGCACCGCGACTCCAGCGTGACCCAGCTCGGGCGCGAACCGCCGCTTGAGGTCGACTTCGAACCGCGCCGCCGCGCCCTCCGAGACCGCTTCGGACATCCGGGTCATGGCGGCCGCGACGGACGGGTGCTCGGGGACGCAGGCGGCGGCCTCCGGGACGGGCTCGGAGCCGCGGTCCCGGTCGTCCAGCCGGACCGTGTATGGCTGCATGCAGGCGAGGCGGCCGGTGATGGACTCGATGCAGGGGTCGCGCTGCAGCCAGACCGAGACGGTCCAGGTGCACAGGATCGGCGGCGGGGCGGCGTCGGGCGAGGCGTCCGGGGCCGCCGCCGGCCTCGTCGCCTCCACGTCCACGCGCTGGAAGAGCTGGTAGCGGACCACGCCGCGTTCGGCCTGCTGGCCCTTGGCGAACACCACGAGGCGATCGTCCGTGGCGATGGCGAGGTTCACGCCCTCGGTGCGCAGCACCTCGGGGGCGGGCGGCGGCGGCGGGGGTGGCGGAGCCTGGAACATGCGGGTTTCCCTGAACGGCCTGCGACCGAGGGTAGCGGCTCCGCGGCCGGCGTCCATGGCTCACGGCTTGTTGAGATTTACAGCTCCGGGCGCAGCTTCTAAGTCGGGGGCGATGCGGAAAGCGGCGCTCGTCAGTCTGATCCTCGTCGCCGCGCCTGCGGCTGCGACCGCCAAGCCCCCGGTGCTGGTGGAGCTGTTCACCGCCCAGGGCTGCGGCGGCTGCGTCGAGGCCAACACTCACGTGAACAAGCTGGCCGAGCGGCCGGGCGTGCTCGCGCTGACCTACTCCGTCGACTACTGGGACTACCTCGGCTGGACCGACACCTTCGCCAAGCCCGAGTTCACGGACCGGCAGCGGGCCTATGTGACGCGGCTGAAGCTGCGCGAGCCCTATACGCCCCAGGTGGTGGTGGACGGCGACGAGGAGGCCCCAGGCCTGAAGGCCGCCGAGGTCGACCGGCTGGTCCGCGCCGCCGCCGCGGCCCCGCGCAACCCGCCGGACATGAAGTTCATCGGCGCGCGGCGGGTGGACGTCGGCTCGGGACGCGTCCCGTCCGGCGGCGCCGAGGTCTGGCTCATCCGCTACGACCCGCGCGAGATCGAGGTCGACGTGAAGGCGGGTGACAACCGCGGCGAGACGATCGTGCAGAGGAACGTGGTGCGCGAGATCAAGCGGCTGGGCGCCTGGCGCGGCCGGCCGCAGGCCTATCGCCTGGGCGAGCCTTCCGAGGAGGGCCTGAAGACCGTGGTCGTGGTGCAGGCGGCGCGCGGGGGCCGGGTGATCGGCGTCCTGCAGAAGGGCGCCTGAGGCCCGATACTCAAGGGCCAGATACGGCGATCCCCTCCGCAGACGCGAACCCGCGCGGCTGGAGAGAGGGACCGCACGGGCTGCGCTAGGGGAGGGGATACCAAAGCGCCGGTTGGCCAGTCCGCCGATCCAGGGGGGCTGGGGGGGCTGTTCAGGATCCGGGACCGCCAGGTCCGACCAACCGACAAGGCCAATATCGAAGCCGCATCAGGCGCGCGCGGGACCGAAATAAGGTCTTTTCGCGGCGTGGCGTGCAGGCTTGCGGACGGGGCCGCCGGCCCTATTTCGGGTGGCCCGACACAGGAAATTGCGTCAGGCTCTCGCACTGATGGCTTTCGATCCGAGCTATGCGGCCCCGCGCCAGGCCGGCGTCTTCTTCGAAAGGCGCGAACTGGAGCGGCTGCTGCGGCTCTACGGGCGCATGGTCGCTGCGGGCGAATGGCGCGACTACGGCATGGACAGCCTGCCGGACGCCGCCGTCTTCTCCGTCTTCCGCCGGACCGCGGAGGCCCCGCTCTACCGCATCGAGAAACGCCCCGCCCTGGCGAGGCGCCAGGGGGCCTGGGCGGTGGTGGGGCAGGGCGGCCTGATCCTGCGCCGGGGGCACGAGCTGGAGCAGGTGCTGCGCTTCTTCGACAAGGGCCGCTTCACGGTCGTGGACTGAAGTCCTCCCTGGCCAGCGCCAGGTAGACGCTGTCGCACCACTCTTCGCCGACCAGCCAGGTTCGCGCGGCCCGGTGGGTTTCGCGGAACCCGAGCTTCTCAAGCAGCCGTAGCGAGGCGCCGTTCCGCGGGTCGACGTCGGCGACGAGGCTGTCGACCGAGCGCGTGGCGAACACGTGCGCCAGGGCGGCCGAGAGCGCCTCGGTGGCCAGGCCCTGGCCCCACCAGTCGGGGTGGAGGATGTAGCCCACGCTGGGCAGGGCGTAGCAGCCGGCCTTGCCGATCACCTGGCCGTCCCGCTCCACGACGAAGTCCTCCCCGTCCGAGGCGATCATGTCGTCCAGCCAGGCCCGGGTGCCGGCCAGGTCCGCGTGCGGCGGGGTCGACCAGTAGCGCATGGCGGCCGGATTGCTCAGGACGGCGTGCATGGCGAGAAGGTCGTCCGGCCGGGCGCGGCGCAACTTCAGGCGGGGCGTGACGAGCTCGACCATGGCGCCTTCTAGCGCCCCCGCGGCCCATGAAAAAACCCCGGCGGTCGCCCGCCGGGGTTCTCTCGTCTTGGGGTCCGCTGCGCGGCCTAGCGGCGTTGGCCGAAGAGCTGCAGCAGGAATTGGAAGAGGTTGATGAAGTTGATGTAGAGGCTGAGCGCGCCGTAGTTGGTCGCCACGCCCATCGCCGCCTGGTTCCCGCCCAGCTCATAGTAGGTCATCTTCAGGCGCTGGGTGTCGTAGGCGATCAGGCCCGCGAAGATGAACACGCCGAGCACGCTGATGAGGAAGTTCATCATCGAGTTCTGCAGGAAGATGTTCACGATCGAGGCGATCACCAGGCCGATCAGGCCGACCAGCAGGAAGCTGCCGAAGCCGGTCAGGTCCTTCTTCGTGGTGTAGCCGAACAGGCTCAGGCCGCCGAAGGCCGTGGCGGTGATCAGGAAGGTCGTGGCGATCGAGCCGCCGGTGTAGATCAGCGTCCACACGCCCAGGCCCGCGCCGATCAGCGCGACAATCGTCCAGTAGAGGATGCCGGAGCTGCGCGGCGTCGCGTTGCGAAGGGCGAACATGCCGAACAGCATCACCGCCAGGGGCGCGAAGGCGACGATCGTGCCGAGCATGGTCATGCCGGCCAGGCGGCCGTCGGGCGTGACGGCGTACATCAGGTCGCGCACCGGCGGATATTGGCCGGTCAGGAAGGCCAGGGCGGCCGAGACCACCAGGCCCAGCGCCACCTTGTTGTAGACGCCGAGCATGAAGCTGCGAAGTCCCGCGTCCACCGACATGTCGGCGCGATCCGCCGGGATCGTGCGCGCGTAGCCGCGGTTGAAGTCGCTCATGAGAGGCTCTGCCCTTTTTCGTCGCGTCCCAGTCGGACGCAGGTTGAATATCGTTTTGCCAAGGCGGCTAGGCAAGGGCTCACGGCCCCGTTGGTTCCGAAAAACCGAGGTGAGACAAGGCTCCAGATGAAGCTCCTGACGTCGCACGGGGTTGGCCCGACGGGGGCCGCGCCTAAATGGGGGGCCATGCCTTCCCGCCTCACCCGCCGCGGCCTCCTGGCGCTCGCCGCGGCCTCGGCCGCCGCCCCCGGTGCATTGGCGGCCCCCGTCCGTCCTGCCCCGATCCGTCGCGTCTCGATCCTGGGGGACTCGATCGCCGTCGGCTTCGGCCTGCCGGCGGGCCAGGCCCTGCCGGCCAGGCTGCAGGCCGAGCTCGCCCGCCTGGGCGTGCCCGCCCGCGTCACGCCCGCGGGCCGGGTCGGCGACACTACGGCCGGCGGCCTGCGCCGCCTGGACCGCGCCGCGCCGGCTGGGACCGACCTCGTCGTCGTGGCCCTCGGCGGCAACGACCTGCTGCTCGGCGCCGAGCCGCGCGAGGTGCGCGCCAACCTCGACGCCATCGTGCGGCGGCTGAAGGCCCGCGGGGTGCGCGTGGTGCTGGCCGGGGTCCGCGCGCCGCCGCTCCTGAGCGGCGCCTGGGCCAGCGCCTTCGACGAGGCCTTCGCCAGCGTCGCCCGCACGCACCGCGTGACCTTCGTGCCCGACATGCTGGCCGGGGTGGCGCTCAACCCGCGCCTGAACCAGCGCGACGGCATCCATCCGAACGCCGCCGGCGTCGAGGTCATCGCCCGGCGGCTCGCCCCGTCCGTGGCGAAAGCCCTGATGACCGGACGCACGGCCGCGGGCTAAGAGGCGAGGCCATGATCCGCCTGTTCGCCGCCCTGCCGCTGCCGCCCGACATCGTCCGCGGCCTCGTCAGACGCCAGACGGGCGTCGACGGCGCGCGCTGGCGCGAACCCGACAGCCTGCACATCACCCTGCGCTTCTTCGGCGAGGTGCGCGAGGACGTGGCCCGCGACCTCGACACCGAGCTCGCCGGCATCGACGCCCCGCCATTCGAGATCGAGCTGGAGGGCGCCGGCGCGTTCGGCGAGGGCCGCGACATCCATGCGATCTGGGCCGGGGTCGCCGAGAGCGCGCCGCTGCGCCGGCTGGCCGAGGCCTGCGAGACCGCCGCCCGCCGGGCGGGCCTCAAGCCCGAGAAGCGCCGCTACCGGCCGCACGTCACCCTGGCCTATCTCAAGCAAGCCGACCCGCCGGAAGTCGCCGCCTGGATCCAGGCCAACAACCTCCTGAAGTCGCCGCCGATCCCGGTGGACCGCTTCGCCCTCTACTCCAGCGTCCTGGGCTCCGAACGCGCCCTCTACCGCGTCGAGGCCGAGTACCCGCTAGGGTGACCTAGCAGGCCGATCCCACCTTCAGCCGGGTCTTGGTCTGGGCCAGGGTCTCGCCGTGACCGACGGCTTGGCGCAGCGCATCGACGCGGGCGAGGTCCTCCACGTCGCCGAAGCCCCGGACGCCGCCGTGGCACGATACCTGGGTCGCATAGCGCTGCGGACGGCTGTCCCGCTGGGCCACTCGGTCGTAAAGCTTGGCGTAGTCCGAGCCGTCGGCCTCGCCGATCCGCGCCAGCGGCTCGACATGGGCCAGGACCTCCTTTTGGAACGCCCAGTCGTTGGTGTGCTGGACGACGTCCCAGGCCTCGTGCGCCGCGGCCCCGTCGCGGCTCCTGCGGAACCAGCCGCCAGGCGGCAGGACCCGCTTCAGAGCTTCGGTGTTGTCGTCATCGATCCGGCCGAGCTCGTTCCAGACCACCGCCAGGATCCAGCCGCGTTCCTCGGGCGGCGAGGTGAAGATCGGCGAGAGCGCGAGCCGCGCCTCCCGCTGCAGCCGGTTGCGCCGAGCGAGATCCTCTCCGACCGAGGTGGGCGGCGGCAGGGCCGCCAGTTCGGCGCGCACCGCGTCCACCTTCGCGCGCCAGGCGTCGGCCAGCGCCTGCCCCTGCGGCGACAGCGGCCGGGTCGGGAACGGCGGCTTGAAGTGCTGAGCCGCCGCGGCGGGCGCGAGCGCCAGGAGGACGGCGGCGATGGCGAGCGCCGCCCGCATCACGCCTCCACCGCATGGTCCTTGAGGACGCCCAGGGGCACGATGGCCAGGGTCTCCTCGTGGGTGGCCTCCAGCACGACCCGGGGCGCGGCGTCGGCGTCGAGCGCCTCCTTCCAGCGCGGGGCGCAGAGGCACCAGCGGTCGCCGGGCTTCAGCCCCGGGAAGGCCAGCTCGGGCCGCGGCGTCGACAGGTCGTTGCCGACGCCCTTCGAGAACGCCAGGAACTCGGCGGTCATCACCGCGCAGACCGTGTGCATGCCGAGGTCGTGCGGCCCCGTCTCGCAGCAGCCGTTGCGGAAGAAGCCCGTCACCGGGTCGACGGAGCAGGGCTGCAGCTCGCCGCCCAGCACGTTGCGGGCGCCGGCGTCGTAGCGGAGCGGGCGGATGGCCATGGGCGCATCCTAAACGCTAAGACGGGGCGTCCGCCAAGGCGCTGAAGGAGCCTCGTCCGCCCAATGTCCGCTCTCGCCCGTCCCCGCCGCAGCGCGCTCTACCTGCCCGCCTCCAACGCCCGCGCGATCGAGAAGGCCCGGGAGCTGGCCTGCGACGTGGTGATCCTCGACCTGGAGGACGCCGTCGCCCCCGAGCAGAAGGAGGAGGCCCGCGCCCAGGCCGTGGCCGCCGTGAAGGCCGGCGGCTTCGGCCCGCGCGAGGTGGTGATCCGCGCCAACGGCCTCGACACCCCCTGGGGCGCCGAGGACCTGGCCGCCGCCGCCCAGGCCGGGCCGGACGCGGTCCTGGTCCCGAAGGTGTCCTCGGCCGAGGACCTCGCCGCCTGTGCCGGGGCCGCCGGGAGCCTGCGGATCTGGGCGATGATCGAGACCTGCCAGGCCATGCTGCGCCTGGACGCCCTGGCCGGCGCCTCGCGCGCGCATCGCACGGACGTGTGGGTGATCGGCACGAACGACCTGGCCAAGGAGATGCGCTGCCCGCTCACGCCGGAACGCACGCCCCTGCTGCCGGCGCTCAGCTTTGCAGTGATGGCGGCGCGGGCCCACGGCCTGTCGATCCTCGACGGCGTCTACAACGAGATCGCCGACGCCGAAGGCCTTGCGGCGCAGTGCGCCCAGGCCCTGGCGTTCGGCTTCGACGGCAAGACCCTGATCCACCCTTCGCAGATCGAAGCGGCCAATCGCGCGTTCACTCCCGAGCCCGGCGCCGTCGCCTGGGCGCGCACGATCGTCTCGGCCTTCGAAGCGCCGCAGAACGCCCACCGCGGCGTGCTGAAGGTGGAGGGCCGGATGGTCGAGCGCTTGCATCTGGCCGAGGCCCGGCGCCTGATCGCCGTGGCCGACGCCATCGCCGCGCACGAGGGAGGCGGATGAGGACGAGGGCAGGAACGATCGCAGCCGGACTGCCGGCGCTGATAGTCGCGCTCATCGGGGCCGCGCCCGCGGCCGCGCAACCCGCGGCCGATCCCATCGGCGCCCTGCTGGGCGAGCCGCCATCGGAGGCGGCCGATCCGCCGAAGCCTGAGATTCTGCCCGCCGTCGCCGCGCCCCCGCCGATCCAGGGCGTCGCCTACGACTCCCGCATCCGCGCCTCGATGGCGTCGGCCCAGGGCTTCCAGGGGTCGCTGGACGGCGGCTGGCTGCTGATGGCGGACGGCGCGCCGCTCTACGAATTCCAGCTGGTCGACCGGGGCGACGGCGCCCTCGAAGGCGCCTGGCGCGACATCCGCCGGCCGCTCGCGCCGGCCGCCTCGGGCCTCGTCGACGAGGCGGCGCGGTCCGGCGCGGAGGTGATCCTGCGCTTCGACGGCGCCCGCGTCGCGGTCCTCAGGGCCGTCCCCGGCGGCGGCTGGAATGGCGAGCTGCGCGAGGCGGGCGGCGCGCGCCGGCCCGTCAGCCTAGCGCGGCGCGCGCCCTAGCCAGCGCCGCCGAGAGCGCCTGCGGCGTATAGGGCTCCGCCGCGCCCGCGCCCCAGACCGGCCCGGGCCAGGCCGGATCGTCGGCCCGCCTGCCCACCACATGGACGTGGAGCTGCGGCGTGACGTTGCCCAGCTGGCCGACGTTCAGCTTCTCCACCGGCCGGCCCAGCGCCTCGCCGGCCGCGCGGACGGCGTCGCCCGCCAGCAGGATCTCGTCCATCAGCCTCGCCCGGTCGGCGGGAGACAGGTCCTCCAGCTCGCGGACGCCCTCGACCCGCGGGATCAGCACGATCCAGGGGAAGCGCGCGTCCGCCTGCAGCCGCGCCTCGCAGAGCGGAAGGGCGGCCAGGGGTTGCGACGTGGCCTCGAAGGCGGGGTCGATCCGGAACATCGCTCCAGGGCCTGCGGCATTGCAGCATCGCCGTCAATTGGCTACGGACCCGGCGCGCAGCCGCGTGTTTTCGCCACGAGTTTTGGAAGGAGCCGTCCCATGGCCTCGAAGCCGCCCATCCGAGTCGCCGTCACCGGGGCCGCCGGCAACATCGGCTACGCCCTGCTCTTCCGCATCGCCTCGGGCGAGATGCTGGGCAAGGACCAGCCGGTCATCCTGCAGCTCCTGGAGATCCCCGCCGAGGGCCCGCAGAAGGCGCTCAAGGGCGTGGCCATGGAGCTCGAGGACTGCGCCTTCCCGCTGCTGCAGGACATGGTGCTGACCGACGACGCTAACGTCGCCTTCAAGGACGCCAACTGGTGCCTGCTGGTGGGCTCCAAGCCCCGTGGCCCCGGCATGGAGCGCGCCGACCTGCTGAAGGACAACGGCAAGATCTTCATCGCCCAGGGCAAGGCCATCGACGCCGTGGCCGCCGATGACGCCCGCGTCGCGGTGGTCGGCAACCCCTGCAACACCAACGTCATGATCGCCGCCAGCCAGGCCAAGCGCCTGACGCCGGACCGCTTCACCGCCATGGTGCGCCTCGACGAGAACCGCGGCCGCGCGCAGCTCGCCAAGAAGGCCGGCGTGTCGATCAACGACGTCTCCGAGCTGTTCATCTACGGCAACCACAGCCCGACGATGTTCGCCGACTTCACCCACGCCAAGATCGGCGGCAAGGCGGCGGCGGACGTGATCAACGACCGCGCCTGGCTCGAGAACGAGTACCTGCCCACCGTCGGCAAGCGCGGCGCGGCGATCATCGAGGCCCGGGGCCAGAGCTCGGCGGCCTCGGCGGCCAACGCCCTGATCGACCACGTGCGCAGCCTGAACACCGTGGGCGAGGTCCACTCGATCGCGGTGAACTCGGAAGGCCGCTACGGCTTCGCCGAGGGCGTGTGGGCCGGCATGCCGGTGAAGACCACCGCGCCGGGCGCCTACGAGGTCGTCACCAGCTACGAGATGGACGACTTCGCCAAGTCGAAGATCAAGATCACCAACGACGAGCTGGTCGCCGAGCGCGACACCGTCAAGGACATGCTGGGCTAAGGCTTCACGGCAGCGCCCGTTGTGGAAGGGCCTCCGGCGCCGCCGGGGGCCCTTTCCTTTTGCGCGCTAGTAGTCCGCCAGGTCGTCCAGCTCGGCGATCCGCTGGCGGTAGACGCTCTCGACGGCGTCGGGCGAGTGGCGGGCGGCGTCCTCGCGGATCGCCAGCCAGTCGTCCTGCTCGGCGCGCAGCTCGCGGTAGGGGATCCCCGCCGCCACGGCGCGTTCGAAGGCGCGGTCGAGCCGCCGGTCCAGGCCGGCCAGGCGCGGATCGCCGCACACCATCCGTTCCGAGCGCGTCCCGGCGTAGCGGCAGTCGAAGCTGGGCCGCGGCGCAGGCGCCGAGACCCGCACGGGCGTCGGCGCCGGCTCGGGCGGCCGGACCCTCGGAGGGGCGATAGGCGCGGCGATCTCGCGCGGCTCGTCGGTTGTCTTGGCGGGGACATGGACCGCTCGAACCGGCCGGGCGGGCGCGGCGCGCACGGCGCGCGTCTCGGCCGCCTTCGCCATCTCGGCGGGCAGCACCTCGAGCTTGCCGGCGGGGGCCGGCGCCTCCGGCGGCGGCGCGGGCTGCGCCACCTCGACCGGCACGGTCGCCGCCGACGAGGCCGTCACGGGCTGCATGGGGGCAGGAGGCGGGGCCTCCCGGACGAGGTCGGGCTTGGCCAGCAGGCCGAACGCCAGGCCCGCGGCGATCGCCGCCGCTCCGCCGCCCAGCAGCGTGTTGCGTGAAATCCGCCTGCGAGGACGGCGCACGCCCCTGTATTCGTGCGGCTCGAACTGCCGGGGCGGCGGGCGCTCGATCCTCAGCTCGTCATCCTCGCGGCGGGGGCCGACGCCCGCAAAGCCGTTGTAGGTCACGCCGGACCAGGGGTCGCCGATACGCTCGGTCGCCATGAATCTCGATCTCTTACGTCTCGGTCCCTCGCGCTCCGAAAGCCGCAGCCCGCCGGAGGGTTGCAAATGCGAAGGTCGTTCCCGGGCCGGCTCAGTAGTCGCGGGCGTCGCGGGCCAGGTCGTTCAGCTCGGCGATCCGGGCGACGTAGACGTCCTCCACCGCCCAGGAGCCGTCGCGCGCCGCGGCCGCCCGGGCCTGACGCCAGCGCTCCTGCTGCCGGCGCAGGGCCGCCGCCGGCACGCCCGCCGCCTCGGCGTCGCGGAACGCCCGCTGCAGCTGGCGGTCGCGCTGGCCGAGCCGGGGGTCGGCGCAGACCAGGGCCTCGCCCGGATCGGGGGAGGCGCAGGGCGCGGCCTTGGCGAGCCGCATCGGCCCCTCGCCGCGCGGGCTGGGCGCCGTCTTCTTCGGCGTGGCCGCCGGGGCCGCAGGCTTCGACGCGGGCTTCGTTTTGGGCGCCGCCGCCGCTCGGGCGGGCGTTTTCGGCTTGGTCTTGGCGGGCTTTTCCGCGGCCTTGGCCTTGGCGAGCTTGGCCTCGCGTCTGCGCTTGTCGTCGGCGGCCTTGGCCTTCGCAGGCTCGGGCCTGGACTTGGGCTTGACGGCCTTGGTTTTCGTCGTCTGCGGGGACTTCCCGGCGGCCGCGGACGACTTGGACGGCTTGCCCCCGGCGACCTCGCCCGCCTTCCTGTTTTCGGCCTTCTTCTTCTCGGCCTTCTTCTCCGTCTTCTTGTCCGCCGCCTTCTTTTCGACCGTGGCCTTCTTCTTCGACGGGGCCTTCTCGGCCGTCTTCGCGGGCTTGTCCGCCTTCGCCGCGGCCTTGGGTTCCGGCTTCGGGGGCTTTCGGGCGGCGGCCTTCGCCTTGGCGGCAGGGGACGCCGGCTCCGCCTTCACCTCGGTCTTCGGCTCGGGCTCTGCTTTCGGCGGGGGCGCGGGCTGGATGGCGGGGGTCGGCGGCGGCAGGACGGTGACCGGGGCTGCGACCGGGGCGGTGGCCTTCATCAGCCCGGCGGGCGGCCCGAGGGGAGGGCCCATGGGAGGACGGGGCGCGTAGGGCCGCACGCCCTCGCCCATGTCCGGCGGCATGACCTCCAGCAGCGACTCCACCGGCGGAAGCGCATCGTCGACGACGATCTGCAGGCTGCGCATGGAACCGGCGGGCTCGGCCTCGGGCGGCGGCGCGGTCTCGGCCAGGCGTTCCCCGTCCGAGGGCCTCGCCCACAGCCCCAGGCCCGCGCCCAGCGCGCAGGCGCCGACCACGCCGGCCAGGACGAGGCGCCCGCCCCGGCGGGTGGTCTGGCCGTGATCTTCGAACTGGTCGTGCGCCATCGGCGACCCCTCGTGGTACGGGTCCCTCGATGCGCAGGCGGAAGGGGACTCGGGCGCGGCCGCCCGAGGTTCGCCCCACCCGAACGCTCTCCCAGTCCAGATAAAGGCGGAAAATGGTGACGATTCCAATACCTACGCTTGAGACAGAACGCCTCATTCTGCGCGCGCCGGAACCCGGCGACTTCGAGCCCTGGGCCGCGTTCGCCGCGGACGCGGAGGCGGCCCGGTTCATCGGCGGGGCCCAGGACAGGATCGGCGCCTGGCGGATCATGAGCGTGATGGCCGGCGCCTGGATCGTTCGGGGCTACTCGATGTTCTCGGTGGTGGAGAAGGCCTCGGGCGCCTGGGTTGGCCGGGTGGGGCCGTGGCGGCCCGAGGGCTGGCCGGGGACTGAGGTCGGCTGGGGTATCGCCCGCGAGCACTGGGGCAAGGGCTATGCGCCCGAGGCGGCGGAGGCGGCCATCGACTGGGCGTTCGACACGCTGGGCTGGACCGAGGTGATCCACACCATCGAGGCGGCCAACGTGAATTCGCAGAAGGTCGCCCGGCGGCTGGGCTCGGCGATCCTGCGCCAGGCCGTGCTGCCGCCGCCGATGAACGTGGCCGTCGACGTCTGGGGCCAGAGCCGGGAGGACTGGATGGCCCGCCGCGCCCAACGCCGGATCCGGCGCTAGATCCAGCCCCGGTCCCGCAGCTGGCCGGCGTAGGTGCGGCTGACGGGAACCTGGGCGCCGTCCTTCAGGGTCAGGGTGGCCCGGCCGTCGCCGCGCTTGGCGTCCACGATGGCGTCCCGGGCGACCCACCACGAGCGGTGCACCTGCAGGCCCTCGAGCCCCTCCAGTTCGGCCACGGCGTCGGCCAGCCGCATCAGGATCAGGTCCTGACCCCTGGAGGTGTGGAGCCTGAGGTAATGGTCCTCGGCCTCGACGGCCCAGACCTCGGCGCCGCGGAGCTTCAGGGGCAGGCGGTCCAGGAACTTCGGCGGCGCCGCAGGAGCGGCGGGGTCGGCCCCGCGGCGGGCCTCGATCAGGCTGAAGAGGGCGGTGATCGCCAGGGCGACGACGAAGACGTAGAGGAACAGGACCGGCAGCGCCGCGGCCGGCAGCTTCGATCCCAGGACGAGCCGGGTTCCGCCCCAGACGATCAGCGTGAACGGGGCGGCCATGACCGCCGACACCGCCGGCCCCACGATCCACCAGGGCCTGGGCCCCGCGCGCGGGGCGCGGAAGACGCGGCGCGCGACGAAGCCGCCCCAGAGGTAGCCCAGGAACATCACTCCCAGCCAATAGGCGCCGCGGCGCGCCAGCGGCGCGTCCCCGGTGTCGAAGGCGCCCGTCAGGGTCATGAAGAGGGCGAAGGCCACGGTCACCGCCAGGCCGCGCAGCCAGCCGGCGAGGTCGTCGTAGGGCGTCAGCCGGACGAGAAGGCGGCTCATGCCGCCGCTCGCGAAGCGTGAACGGCGGACCGCGGCTGTTCGCGAAGCCCGGCCGTCCCCCGACGCATCCGCTGTCGCGCCCTCAAGGCCACCCCGCCATCACCCGGTCCGACCGGCGCCGACGCGCCGCCTGGACCGGAGATAGAGCATGTCGCAAGCCTTCGAAAAGCCCGCCCGCAAGTTCGGCTTCGGGACCTACTTCGCCCTGGCCATGGTTGCGGTGGCCGCGATCCTGACCCTGGCGCTCGGGCCGTTCTGGCTGGGCGTCTTCCGGATGGCCGGGGAGGCGCGGCCGCACGCCCCGAACCTTTCGCTGTTCGCCGGACTTTCGACGCCCATCAAGATCCACCTCGTCACCGCCCTGGCGGCGCTGGCGCTGGGCGGGGTGCTGATGGCCGCGCGCAAGGGGCGGACCTTCCACCGCCTCGCCGGCTGGACCTGGGTGGGACTGGTGTCGGTCAGCGCGGGCGTCACGGTCTTCATCACCAGCCTGAACAACGGGAGCTGGTCCTGGATCCACCTGTTCACCGGCTGGACCCTGCTGGTCCTGCCGCTGGCCGTCCTCGCGGCCAAGCGCCACGACGTCGCCCGGCACCGGCGGCGGATGATGGGCCTGTTCTACGGCGCCTTCGCGATCAACTTCTTCATCGCCTTCATTCCGGGTCGGGTGATGTGGGCGATGGTGTTCGGCTGAGGCGCCGGCGGAGCCTTGCTCACGCTGGGGAAGCACCGTGAAGGATAACGCGGTTCAAGGGGGCCCGCGCGGTTGTCATCGAGGGGCGCGGCGCCTATAAGCCCCGTCACTCGCCGCCCGGGCGAGGTGTCCGGCAACTGCGCCCAAGGCCTCATGAACATCCACGAACATCAAGCCAAAGCCGTCCTCGCAGAGTTCGGCGTGGCCGTCCCGCGCGGGTATCCCGCGTTCTCCGTCGATGAAGCCGTCCAGGCCGCCGAGAAGCTCGGCGGCCCTGTCTTTGTGGTGAAGTCCCAGATCCACGCCGGCGGGCGCGGCAAGGGCCGGTTCGAGGGCCTGGGCCCCGACGCCAAGGGCGGCGTGCGCGTCGTCAAGTCGGTGGACGAGGTGAAGGCCAACGCCGAGGAGATGCTGGGCCGGGTGCTCGTGACCCACCAGACCGGCGCGGCCGGCAAGCAGGTGAACCGCCTCTACATCGAGGAAGGCGCGCAGATCGCCAAGGAATTCTACCTGTCGCTGCTGGTGGACCGCGAGACGAGCTGGGTCTCGGTCGTGGCCTCCACCGAGGGCGGCATGGACATCGAGGAAGTGGCGCACGCCACGCCCGAGAAGATCGTCACCTTCTCCATCGACCCGGCCACCGGCGTCTTCCCGCACCACGGCCGCCACCTGGCCAAGGCGCTGGGCCTGACCGGCGGCCTCGCCAAGGAAGCGGCCACGCTGCTGAACCAGCTCTACGCGGCGTTCCTGGCCAAGGACATGTCGATGCTGGAGATCAACCCGCTGATCGTCACGGGCGATGATCACCTGCGGGTGCTGGACGCCAAGGTCAGCTTCGACTCCAACGCCCTGTTCCGCCACGCCGACGTCGTCGCGCTGCGCGACGAGAGCGAGGAGGACCCGAAGGAGATCGAGGCCTCCAAGTACGACCTCAGCTACATCGCCCTGGACGGCGAGATCGGCTGCATGGTCAACGGCGCGGGCCTGGCCATGGCCACCATGGACATCATCAAGCTCTACGGCGCCGAGCCCGCCAACTTCCTCGACGTGGGCGGCGGGGCCAGCAAGGAGAAGGTGACGGCCGCCTTCAAGATCATCACCGCGGACCCGAACGTGAAGGGCATCCTGGTGAACATCTTTGGCGGCATCATGCGCTGCGACATCATCGCCGAGGGCGTGGTGGCCGCGGTCAAGGAAGTGGGCCTGAAGGTGCCGCTGGTCGTCCGCCTCGAGGGCACGAACGTCGACCTGGGCAAGAAGATCATCAACGAGAGCGGCCTGAACGTGATCGCCGCGAACGATCTGTCGGACGGAGCCGAGAAGATCGTGAAGGCCGTCCGGGGGGCTGCGTAAGAGAATGTCGATCCTTATCGGTAAGGACACCCGCGTCATCTGCCAGGGCATCACCGGCAGCCAGGGCACCTTCCACACCGAACAGGCCATCGCCTACGGGACCAAGATGGTCGGCGGCGTCACGCCGGGCAAAGGCGGCCAGACGCACGTCGGCCTGCCCGTGTTCGACACCGTCGCCGAGGCGGTGAAGGAGACCGGCGCCGAGGCCAGCGTGATCTACGTGCCGCCGCCGTTCGCCGCGGACTCCATCCTCGAGGCGATCGACGCCGAGGTGCCGCTGATCGTCTGCATCACCGAGGGCATCCCGGTGACCGACATGATCAAGGTCAAGCGCGCGCTCTCGGGCTCGAAGAGCCGGCTGATCGGGCCGAACTGCCCGGGCGTGCTGACGCCTGGCGAGTGCAAGATCGGCATCATGCCGGGCAACATCTTCAAGCGCGGCTCGGTGGGCGTTGTTTCCCGCTCGGGCACGCTTACCTATGAGGCCGTGTTCCAGACCACGCAGGTGGGCCTCGGCCAGACGACGGCCGTCGGCATCGGCGGCGACCCCGTCAAGGGCACCGAGTTCATCGACGTGCTGGACATGTTCCTGAAGGACCCCGAGACCGAGTCGATCATCATGATCGGCGAGATCGGCGGCTCCGCCGAGGAAGACGCGGCCGAGTTCATCAAGAATTCAGCTATCAAGAAGCCTATGGTCGGCTTCATCGCGGGACGCACGGCGCCTCCGGGCCGCCGCATGGGTCACGCGGGCGCGATCATCTCCGGCGGCAAGGGCGGAGCCGAGGACAAGATCGCCGCGATGGAAGCCGCGGGCATCCGCGTCTCGCCGTCGCCGGCGAAACTCGGCGAGACCCTGGTCGAGGTGCTGAAGGGCGCCTGAGGGACGATATTTTAGCGTAAGGGCGGTTCGCGCCGGCGCCTTCTCGAAAAGGTCCGCGGACCGGCCCGGAAGGCGGAGACATGGCGGACGACGCAGGCCTGATCAACGAAGTTCTGGCCGAGACTTCATTCCTCTACGGCGGCAACGCCGCGTTCGTGGAGGACCTCTACGCGAAATGGGCGGCGAACCCGGAATCGGTCGAGCCGTCCTGGCGCGCCTTCTTCGCCTCGCTCGCCGACCGCGCCGACGAGGTGAAGGCCGCCGCCCAGCGTCCCGCCTGGACCAGGCCGTCCGCGCCCCAGCCGCGGCCCGAGTGGCTGTCGGCGATCGACGGCCTGTGGCCGGCGGTCGAGGCCAAGCTCGGCCAGAAGGTCGCAGAGCGTAAGCCCGCCGCCACCCAGGACGAGGTCCGCGCCGCCACCCTGGATTCGCTGCGCGCGATCATGATGATCCGGGCCTACCGGATGCGCGGCCACCTGAAGGCCAACCTGGACCCGCTGGAGATCGCCACCACCCCCGGCGACGCCTCCGAGCTGGACCCCGCCACCTACGGCTTCGCCGAGGCCGACTTCGACCGCCCGATCTTCCTCGACTACGTGCTGGGCCTTGAGACCGCGACCCTGCGCGAGATCCTCGAGATCCTGCGCCGCACCTACTGCGGCAACGTCGGCGTGCAGTACATGCACATCTCCGATCCCAAGGAGAAGGCCTGGCTGCAGGAGCGGATCGAGGGCCGCGACAAGGAGATCGCCTTCACCAAGGAAGGCAAGGTCGCGATCCTGAAGAAGCTGATCGAGGCCGAGGGCTTCGAACGCTTCCTGCACCGCCGCTTCCCCGGCACCAAGCGCTTCGGCCTGGACGGCGGCGAGGCCATGGTCCCGGCGCTGGAGCAGATCATCAAGCGCGGCGGCGCGATGGGCGTGAAGGACATCGTGGTCGGCATGCCGCACCGCGGGCGCCTGAACGTCCTGGCCGCCGTGATGGGCAAGCCCTACCACATCATCTTCCACGAGTTCCAAGGCGGCTCGTCGGTGCCCTCCGACGTCGAGGGCTCGGGCGACGTTAAGTACCACCTGGGCGCCAGCTCGGACCGCGAGTTCGACGGCAACAGCGTGCACCTGTCGCTGACCGCCAACCCCTCGCACCTGGAGATCGTCAACCCGGTGGTGATCGGCAAGGCGCGGGCCAAGCAGGCCTTCACCCTGCGCGACAACCCCGACGCCGGGCGCAGCCATGTCCTGCCGCTGCTGCTGCACGGCGATGCCGCCTTCGCCGGCCAGGGCGTGGTGGCCGAGTGCTTCGCGCTGTCGGGCCTGAAGGGCTACGGCGTGGGCGGCACCATGCACTTCGTGGTGAACAACCAGATCGGCTTCACCACCAGCCCGAAGAACTCCCGCTCCTCGCCCTATCCGTCCGACGTGGCGCTGATGGTCGAGGCGCCGATCTTCCACGTGAACGGCGACGACCCGGAAGCGGTGGTCTTCGCCGCCAAGGTCGCCACCGAGTACCGCCAGCTGTTCGGCAAGGACGTGGTGGTCGACATGTTCTGCTACCGCCGGTTCGGTCACAACGAGGGGGACGACCCCACGATGACCCAGCCCCTGATGTACGCGAAGATCAAGGGCCACCCGTCGGTGAAGGACCTCTACGCCCAGCGCCTGGTGGCCGAGGGCGTGGTCAGCCAGGCCGAGGCCGACGGCTGGACCGCGGAGTTCGAGGCCTTCCTCGACGCCGAGTTCGACTCCGGCAAGGTCTACAAGGCCAACAAGGCGGACTGGCTGGACGGCAAGTGGTCGGGCCGCAAGCCGTCGGGCGAGGAGAAGCCCACGACCGGGGTGCCGAAGCAGAAGCTGCTCGACCTCGGCCGCAAGATGACCTCGATCCCCGAGCGCATCACCGCCCACAAGACCGTCGAGCGGGTCATCTCGGCCCGGCGCGATGCGATCGAGAAGGGCGAGGGGATCGACTGGGCGACCGCCGAGCACCTGGCCTTCGCCACCCTGCTGGACCAGGGCTATCCGGTGCGCCTGTCCGGTCAGGACAGCGTCCGCGGCACCTTCAGCCAGCGCCACTCGGGCCTGATCGACCAGAAGACCGAGGAGGTCTACTTCCCGCTCCGCAACCTGGGGCCCAGCCAGGCCCACTTCGAGGTGCTGGATTCGGCGCTCTCGGAAGAGGCGGTGCTGGGCTTCGAGTACGGCTTCTCGCTGACCGACCCCGACACCCTCGTCATGTGGGAGGCCCAGTTCGGGGACTTCGCGAACGGCGCCCAGGTGGTGGTGGACCAGTTCATCTCGTCGGGCGAGCGCAAGTGGCTGCGGATGAGCGGCCTGACCCTGCTGCTGCCGCACGGCTACGAAGGCCAGGGCCCCGAACACTCCTCGGCCCGCCTCGAGCGCTATCTGCAGCTTTGCGCCGAGGAGAACATGCAAGTGGTCCACCCGACCACCCCGGCCAACTACTTCCACGTGCTGCGCCGGCAGATGGTGCGCGAGTTCCGCAAGCCGCTGATCGTCATGACGCCCAAGAGCCTGCTGCGCCACAAGCGGGCGGTCTCGAACCTGGTCGACATGGCGGAAGGCTCCAGCTTCCACCGTGTGCTGGTGGACGGCGCCGAGGCGGGCTGCGACGTGGGCGGCGTGACCCTGAAGCCCGACGACAAGATCACCCGCGTGATCCTCTGCTCGGGCAAGGTCTACTTCGACCTGGTGGAGCACCGCGCCAAGACCGGCCGGGACGACATCTACCTGCTGCGCCTGGAACAGTTCTATCCGTGGCCGATGAAGTCGGTGACCAACGAGCTGAAGCGGTTCAAGAACGCCGAGCTGATCTGGTGCCAGGAGGAGCCCAAGAACATGGGCGGCTGGACCTTCGTCGACCCGTGGCTGGAGCTGACGCTGGAGCGGATGAACGTCAAGGCCAAGCGCGCCCGCTACGTCGGCCGCCCGGCCTCGGCCTCGACCGCCGCCGGCCTGATGAGCCGCCACCTGAAGGAGCTCGAGGCGTTCCTCACGGAAGCCTTCGCCTGAACCCCATTTCCCTGACCCGCACTCTGTTTGTGTCCGAGACCCGATAAGGAGCGAAATCCCCAAATGGCCGACATCATGACGCCAGCGCTGGGCGAATCCGTCACCGAAGCGACGGTGGCGCGCTGGACGAAGAAGGCCGGTGACGCCGTCCGCAAGGACGAGATCCTCGTCGAGCTCGAGACGGACAAGGTGAGCCTGGAAGTGGCCGCCCCCGCCGACGGCGTGCTGGCCGAGATCGCCGCCGACGAAGGCGCGACGGTCGAGCCCGGCGCCGTGCTGGGCCGCATCACCGAAGGCGCCGGCGCCCCGGCGCCGAAGGCCGAGGCGCCCAAGGCGGCCGCCCCGTCGTCCACGCCGACGCCGGTCCCGGCCGGCGAGCTGCAGCCCGAGCCGACCCCCGGCAAGGCCGTCCCGACCTCGGCCCCGGTGCCGGATACGTCGGCTCCCCAGGGAGGGGCCAAGGCCGAGAAGGTGCTGGCGCCGTCGGCCCAGCGGATCGTCGGCGAGAACAAGCTGGACGCCGGCGCCATTCAGGGCACCGGCAAGGACGGCCGGGTGACCAAGGCCGACGCCCTCGCCGCGCTGGAGTCCCGCGCCAAGGCGCCGGCCGCCCCGCAGGCACCGTCCGCGCCGCGCGAGCTGCACGAGCGCGAGGAGCGGGTCCGCATGACCCGCCTGCGCCAGACCATCGCGCGCCGGCTGAAGGAGGCGCAGAACGCCGCGGCCATGCTGACCACCTTCAACGAGGTGGACATGACGAACGTCATGGCCCTGCGGAACCAGTACAAGGACCAGTTCGAGAAGAAGCACGGCGTGAAGCTGGGCTTCATGAGCTTCTTCGTCCGCGCGGTGATCCACGGCCTGAAGCAGGTGCCCGAGGTCAACGCCGAGATCGACGGCACGGACATCATCTACAAGAACCACTACGACATCTCGGTCGCGGTGGGCACCGACAAGGGCCTCGTGACGCCCGTCGTCCGCGACGCCGACATGATGAGCCTGGCCGAGATCGAGAAGGAGATCGGCGCGCTCGGCAAGAAGGCCCGCGACGGCCAGCTGGCGCTGGAGGACCTGCAGGGCGGCACGTTCACCATCTCGAACGGCGGCGTGTACGGCTCGCTGATGTCGACGCCGATCCTGAACGCCCCGCAGTCGGGCATCCTCGGCATGCACAAGATCCAGGAGCGGCCGATGGTGGTCGGCGGCCAGATCGTCGCCCGGCCGATGATGTACCTTGCGCTCAGCTACGATCACCGCATCGTCGACGGCAAGGGCGCGGTGACCTTCCTGGTCCACGTCAAGGAAGCCATCGAGGACCCGCAGCGCCTGCTGCTGGACGTCTGAGCGACACGCCTTCTTCCCTCGGGAGAGAAGGTGTCGCCGGAAGAACGACGGATGAGGGGCCGCATCGCGAGTGCGGCCCCTCTTTCGTCCTGAAGGGCCGGCTCAGCCTCTCATCAGCCCTGCTTCATCCTAAGCCGCCCGCATTGGCGCGGGACCCACGTACACCGACTGCGGGCGGATCAGCCGGCCCCCGGCCAGCTGTTCGCGGGCGTGGGCCAGCCAGCCGGCCGTCCGGCCCATGGCGAAGACGCAGGTGAAGGCCGCCGGCGGGAAGCCGAGCCCCTCCAGCAGGAGGGCGGTGTAGAACTCGACGTTGGTGTCCAGCGGCCGGTCCGGCTTCTTCTCGCGCAGGATCGCGAGCGCCGCCGCCTCGACCGCCTCGGCGAACTCCAGCCGCCCCTGCCGGGCGTCCAGCCACTTCACCGCCCGCTTCAGCGCATCGGCCCGCGGGTCGCGCACCCGATAGATCCGGTGGCCGAAGCCCATCAGCCGCTCGCCCCGGCCGAGCGCCGCCTCGATCCAGGCGCGGGCGTTCGAGGGCTCGCCGATGGCGTCCAGCATCTCGATCACCGGCCCCGGCGCGCCGCCGTGCAGCGGGCCCTTCAGGGCGCTGATCCCGGCCAGGACCGCGCTGGTCAGGCCGGCGCGGGTCGAGGCCACCACCCGCGCGGCGAAGGTGGAGGCGTTCAGCCCGTGGTCGCTGACGGTCACGAGATAGGCGTCCAGCGCGTCGGCCTCGGCCTTCGACGGCGCCGCGCCGCGCAGCATCCGCAGCGTATCGGCCGCATGGGACAGGCCCGGGTCGGGCTCCACGGGCGCCTCTCCGGCCTGCGCGCGCACCACCGCGGCGGTGAACACCGAAGGCGCCGCCAGCAGCCGCAGCGCGGTGGCGGTGTCGTCGCCGTCCGGCAGCCGGGCCATGAGCGCCCGCACGGCCTCGACCGGCGTGCGGTCGAGGAGACCGGTGTCGAGGGCCGCCACCTCGGCGAACACCTCCGACCGCGCCCAGCCCAGGGCGCCGGCCAGGTCGGCCGGCAGGTCGTAGAAGCCCTCGAACAGCAGGGCGATCAGATCCTCGAACCGCGTCCGCCCCGCCAGCTCGTCCAGCGAGCGGCCGCGGATGATCAGCCGGCCGGCTTGGCCGTCCACCTCCGACAGCACGGTGCGCGCCGCGACCACGCCTTCAAGTCCGTCCGACATATCGGCCTCCATTGCTCTTGTCGGACGGGAGATTTGCCTCCAGGCTCCTGTCGTCAATCTTGATCAATATGATCAATATAAATGCCTCAGCGCGACTGGATTTCCGCCGAAGACGCCCTCGCCCGCCTCGGGGTGCGGCCGCAGACGCTCTACGCCTATGTCAGCCGCGGCCGGGTGCAGGTGCGGCCCGACCCCGGCGACTCGCGGCGCAGCCTCTATCGCGCGGCCGACATCGCGAACCTCGCCGAGCGCAAGTCCCGCAGCCGCAAGGCCGCCGACGTCGCCGCCGGCGCGATCAGCTGGGGCGAGCCGGTGCTGGCTTCCGCGATCACCACCGTTTCGGGCGGGCGGCTCTACTACCGCGGCCGGGACGCCATCCGCCTGGCCGAGACCGAGACCCTGGAGGCGGTCGCGCGCCTGCTGCGCGGCGGCCACGGCGCGGCCCTGAAACGCACCGACCGGCCCGAGCCGCCGCAGGGGCCCGACCTGCGCGCGCGGGCGTTCCTGGCGCTCGCCGCCCGGGCCGCGTCCGATCCGCCGGCCCGCGGCCGCGCGCCCCTGGTGCTGGCGGTCGAGGCGGCCACCCTGCTGGACGTGCTGACCGACGCCGTCGCCGGCCAGGTCGGCGGCGGGGCGATCCACAACCGCCTGGCCCTGGCCTGGGGGCAGGGGCCCGGCGGGCCGGGGGCGGACCTGATCCGGCGCATCCTGGTGCTGGTCGCCGACCATGAGCTGAACGCCTCGGCCTTCGCGGCGCGGGTGGCGGGCTCGACAGGGGCCTCGCTCTCGTCCGCCGCCCTCGCGGGTCTGGCCACGCTGTCGGGTCCGCGGCATGGCGGGGCGACGGCGGCCGTGCGGACCTTCGTGGCCGAGGCGGCGCAAGGCGGGCCGGCGGAGGCCATCGCCCGCCGCCTGGCCGAGGATCGGGCGCTGCCGGGCTTCGGCCATCCGCTCTATCCGGACGGCGATCCGCGCGCGGCGGCCCTGCTGGACCGGTTCGAGCCGCCGCCGGCGCTCGCCGCGCTCCAGCGGTCCGTGATGGAGGTCGCGGGCCAGGCGCCGAACGTCGACTTCGCCCTGCTGGCCGCCTGCGAGGCGCTGCGGCTGCCGAAGGACGCGCCCTTCGCCCTGTTCGCGGTCGCCCGCTGCGCCGGCTGGATCGCCCACGCCATCGAGCAGGGCCAGACCGACGCCCTCATCCGCCCGCGGGCCCGCTACGTGGGCCCGGAGCCTGAGCTGGTGTGACGTCCTCCCCCTCCTCCTGAGGGGGAGGAGTCCTGGCTCTAGGCCCGCCTATGCACGACCTCCTCGGCCTCCAGGGCATGGTCGAGGCGGCCGACCATCTCCTTGGGGCAGACCTGCCAGAAGCGGCCGAGGGCCTCGTCCCAGTTGCGCAGCAGGTCCTGGGCCAGGGCCGAGCCGGTCTCGCGGGCGTGCTCCTCGATCAGGTCCTTCAGCACGCCCTGCCAGTGGGCGCTGGCGACCCGGCAGGTGACCACGCTCTCGGCGTTGAGGGAGGCGTGGAAGTCGCCGGCGTCGTCCAGCACGAAGGCCATGCCGCCGGTCATGCCGGCCGCGAAGTTGAAGCCCACGGGCCCAAGGATCACGGCCGTGCCGCCGGTCATGTATTCCAGCCCGTTGGCGCCGCAGCCCTCGACGACGGTCGTCGCCCCCGAGTTGCGCACCGCGAAGCGCTCGCCGGCCAGGCCCGCGGCGAACAGCCGGCCCGAGGTCGCGCCGTAGAGCACGGTGTTGCCGATGATCGCGTTGCGCCGGGCGTCGGGCGCCAGATGCGGCGAGGGCTTCACCACGATGGTCGCCCCCGACAGGCCCTTGCCGACGTAGTCATTGGCCTCGCCGGTCACCTCCAGCCGCAGCCCCTGGACCGCGAAGGCTCCCAGGCTCTGGCCGGCCGAGCCCTTGAGCTGGACCGTCAGGTGGCCGGGCGCCAGGCCGTCCATGCCGTACTTGCGCACGATCATCGACGAGGTGCGGGTGCCGATGGCCCGGGCGGTGTTGGCCACGGTGTAGGTGAGCTGCATCTTCTCGCCGCGGTCGAACACCGGGGCGGCGTCGCGGACGATCTGGGCGTCGAGGGTGTCGGGCACCTCGTTGCGGCCGACGATGGTGCAATAGGGCTTGTTCGCACCCGGGTCGGCCTTCACCAGCAGCGGGTTGAGGTCGAGGTCGTCCAGGTGCTCGCCGCCGCGCGAGACCTGCATCAGCAGGTCGGTGCGGCCGACGATCTCCTGCAGCGAGCGGGCCCCGATCGAGGCCAGGATCTCGCGCACCTCCTCGGCGATGAAGGTGAAGAGGTTGATCACCTTCTCGGGCGTGCCGGTGAACTTGGCGCGGAGGGCCTCGTCCTGGGTGCAGACCCCCACCGGGCAGGTGTTGGAGTGGCACTGGCGCACCATGATGCAGCCCATGGCGATCAGGCTGGCGGTGCCGATGCCGAACTCCTCGGCCCCCAGCATGGCCGCGATCACCACGTCCCGGCCCGAGCGGATGCCGCCGTCGGTGCGCAGGCGCACGAAGTGGCGCAGGTTGTTCAGGGTCAGGACCTGGTGCGCCTCGGACAGGCCCATTTCCCACGGGCCCCCGGCGTACTTGATCGAGGTCTGGGGCGAGGCGCCGGTGCCGCCGACGTTGCCCGAGATCAGGATGATGTCCGCCTTGGCCTTGGCCACGCCCGCCGCGATCGCGCCGATGCCGGTCATGGCGACCAGCTTCACGGTCACCCGGGCGTCGGGGTTGATCTGCTTCAGATCGTAGATGAGCTGGGCCAGGTCCTCGATCGAATAGATGTCGTGGTGCGGCGGCGGGCTGATCAGCATCACCCCGGGGGTGGCGTGCCGCAGCCGGGCGATCATCTCGGTGACCTTGAAGCCGGGCAGCTGGCCGCCCTCGCCGGGCTTGGCGCCCTGGCTCACCTTGATCTCGATCTCGCGGCACTGGTTCAGGTACTCGGCGGTGACGCCGAACCGGCCCGAGGCGATCTGCTTGACCGCCGAGTTGGGGTTGTCGCCGTTCGGCAGGGGCTTGTAGCGCGCCCGGTCCTCGCCGCCCTCGCCCGAGACCGACTTCGCGCCGATGCGGTTCATGGCGATGTTCAGCGCGCCATGGGCTTCGGGGCTCAGCGCCCCCAGGCTCATGCCCGGCGTGACGAAGCGCTTGCGGATCTCGTTGACGCTCTCGACCTCGTCGATGTCCACCGGCCGGCCCTCGGCCCGCCACTCCAGCAGGTCGCGCAGCTGGATCTGCGGCATCGCCCGCATGGCCTCGGAGTAGCGCTTGTAGAGCTGGTAGTCGCCGCGGTCGCAGGCGCTCTGGAGGGTGTGGATCGAGCGCGCCTCGAAGGCGTGCGCCTCGCCCGCGCGCCGCGACTTGTAGAAGCCGCCGACCGGCAGGGAGAGGGCCGCGGGGTTCCAGGCGCGGCGGTGCAGGTCGACCGCCTTGGCCTCCAGGCCGGCCAGGCCGATGCCGGAGATGCGCGAGGGCATGCCCGGGAAGAACTCGGCCACGAGCGAGCGCGACAGGCCGACGGCCTCGAAGTTGTAGCCGCCGCGGTACGAGGAGATGACGCTGATCCCCATCTTGGAGATGATCTTCAGGAGGCCGCCCTCGATGGCCTTCTTGTGGTTCAGGCACAGCTCGCGCAGCGACAGCTCGCCTGTCAGGCCGCGCTCCTGGCGGTCGAGGAAGCTCTCCTGGGCGAGGTAGGCGTTCACCGCCGTCGCGCCGACGCCGACCAGCACCGCGAAGTAGTGGGTGTCGAGGCACTCCGCCGAGCGCACGATGATCGAGACGTAGCTGCGCAGGCCCTTGGCGACGAGCCAGGCGTGGACGCCGCCGGTGGCCAGGATCATCGGCAGGGCGACCCGTTCGGGACCGGTCGCGGTGTCGGTCAGCACGATGGTCGAGCAGCCGCGCAGGGCGGCCTCCTCGGCCTCGGCGCGGATGCGGTCGAGGTTGGCCCGCAGGGCCTCGCCCGACCGGGCGTCCTCGCCGGGGATCGGCATGGTGCAGTCGATCTCGGCGATGTTCTTCTCGCCGATGACCCCGACCACGCGCTCGTACATGCCGTTGGTCAGCACGGGCGAGTTCAGCACGAACACGTCCGTCTGGGTCTCGTCCTCGGCCAGGACGTTGCCCAGGTTCTTGAAGCGGGTCTTCAGGCTCATCACCGCCGTCTCGCGCAGCGAGTCGATCGGCGGGTTGGTCACCTGGCTGAAGTTCTGCCGGAAGAAGTGCGACAGCGGCCGGTATTCGTTCGACAGCACGGCCAGCGGCGTGTCGTCGCCCATCGAGCCCACCGCCTCCTTGGCCTCCTCGACCATGGGGGCCAGGACCAGCTCCAGGTCCTCCAGCGTCATGCCGGCGGCGGCCTGGCGGCGCACCAGCTCCTCGCGCGGGAACATCCGCGCCTCGGGGCCGGGGCCGATCTTCTCCTCCAGCTCGACCATGTTGCCGAGCCAGCGGTCGTAGGGATGCTGGCCGGCGAGGCGGTCGATGATCGCCTCCTCGGCGTAGAGGCGGCCCTCGGTCAGGTCCACGGCCAGCATGCGGCCGGGCTGGATGTGCGCCTTGCGCACGATGCGGGCCTCGTCGACGCGGCACATGCCGGCCTCGGAGCCGACGATCAGCAGGCCGTCCCGCGTCTCGGCCACGCGCAGCGGGCGCAGGCCGTTGCGGTCCTTGCCGGCCACGACCCAGCGGCCGTCGGTGGCGCAGACGGCGGCCGGGCCGTCCCACGGCTCCATCACCGCGTTGCAGTAGGCGTAGAGCGCCCGGTGCGAGGCCTTCATCTGCTCGTCGGTGCGGGTGTTCCACGCCTCGGGGATCAGCAGGGTCTTGGCCATCGGCGCGTCGCGGCCCGCGCGCACCAGCACCTCGAAGGTGTTGTCGAGGGCCGAGCTGTCCGAGCTGCCCGGCTGGATCACCGGCTTGATGTCGTCCTGGTAGTCGCCGAACGCCGAGGCCGCCATGCGGATCTCGTGCGACTTCATCCAGTTGGTGTTGCCCTTCAGCGTGTTGATCTCGCCGTTGTGGGCCAGCATCCGGAACGGCTGGGCCAGCCGCCACTCGGGGAAGGTGTTGGTCGAGTAGCGCTGGTGGAAGATCGCCACCGCGGCCATGAACCGCGGGTCCTTCAGGTCGGGGTAGAAGGTGTCGATGTGCTCGGCGAGGAACATCCCCTTGTAGATCAGGGACCGCGAGGACAGCGAGCAGATGTAGAAGTGCTGGATGTTGGCCTGCGCCACGCGCTTCTCGATCCGCTTGCGGCACAGGAAGAGGGCGCGCTCCAGCGCCTCGCCCTCCAGGCCCAGGGGCGGCGAGAGCATGATCTGCTCGATCTCGGGGCGGGTGGCGTTGGCCTTCTCGCCGATCACCGAGGTGTCGGTCGGCACCTGGCGCCAGCCGTAGATGTAGAAGCCGAAGCGCAGGGCCTCGCTCTCGACGATCGTCCGGGCCGCTTCCTGGGCGGCGAGGTCGGTGCGCGGCAGGAACACCTGGCCGACGGCGATGGGGCCGGGGCGCACCTTGTGGCCGATCGCCTCCACGTGGGCGGCGAAGAAGTCCTGCGGGACCGACACCAGCACGCCGGCGCCGTCGCCGGTCTTGCCGTCGGCGTCCACGGCGCCGCGGTGCCAGACGGCCTTCAGGGCGCGGATCGCCAGCTCCACCACCTCGCGGCGCGGCTTGCCGTCGATGGCGCAGACGAGGCCCACGCCGCAGGCGTCGTGCTGGGCGGTGATGTCGTAGCCGCCGTTGGCCTCCAGGAGGCGCTGCCGATCGGTCTCGTAGCGGGTCAGGATGTCGGTCATCGGCGTCACTCCGCCGCCATCAGGGCGGCCCCAGCGTGGGCGGTCAGGTAGCGGTGCATGGCCTCGGCGGCGTCGCGTCCGTCGCGGATCGCCCACACCACCAGGCTGGCGCCGCGGACGACGTCGCCGGCGGCGAACACGCCGGGGATCGAGGTCATCATCGAGCGCAGGTCGGTCTTCAGGGTGCCCCAGCGGGTCACCGACAGGCCGTCGGCTTTGAGGGTGGCGGGCAGGTCCTCGGGGTCGAAGCCCAGCGCCTTGATGACCATCTCGGCCTGCAGTTCGAAGTCGGCGCCCTCGATCTCCTCCGGGCTCTGTCGGCCCGAGGCGTCGGGCGGGCCAAGGCGCATGCGCGCGGCGCGCACGCCGGCGGCCTGCAGGGCCTCGCCGGTGATCGCCTTGGGGGCGGCCAGCCATTCGAAGACCACGCCCTCCTCCTCGGCGTGGCCCACCTCCCGGGCCGAGCCCGGCATGTTGGCCCGGTCGCGGCGGTAGAGGCAGGTCACCGAGGCGGCGTCCTGGCGGATGGCGGTGCGCACGCAGTCCATGGCCGTGTCGCCGCCGCCGACCACGACGACGTGCTTGCCCGCGGCGTTGAGGCGGGGCTCGACCGCCCCGTCGCCGAGCTGCTCGCGGTTGGAGGCGATCAGGTACTCGAGCGCGGGCACGACGCCCTCCGAGCCGGCGCCGGGCACGGTCAGGTCGCGGGCCGCATAGACGCCGGTCGCCAGCAGCACCCCGTCGTGGCGCTCGCGCAGCTCGGCCAGGGTGGCGTCGCGGCCGACCTCGAAGCCCAGCCGGAACTCGATGCCGCCCTTGGCCAGCCGCGCCGTGCGGCGCTCGACGACGTCCTTCTCCAGCTTGAAGCCGGGAATACCGTAGATCAGCAGACCGCCGGCGCGGTCGTGCCGGTCGTAGACGGTGACGGCGTAGCCCATCTCGCGCAGGCGCTCGGCGGCGGCCAGGCCCGCGGGGCCCGCGCCGACGATCCCCACCGACTGGCCGCGGTCGGCGCCGGGGACCAGCGGCTTGACCCAGCCCATCTCCCAGGCCTTGTCGGTCAGGTAGCGTTCGACCGCGCCGATGGTGACGGTGCCGTGGCCCGACTGCTCGATGACGCAGTTGCCCTCGCACAGGCGGTCCTGCGGGCAGATGCGGCCGCAGATCTCAGGCATGGAGTTGGTGGCCTGCGACAGCGCATAGGCCTCCTCGAGCCGGCCCTCGGCGGTCATCCGCAGCCAGTCGGGGATGTTGTTGTGCAGCGGACAGTGGGTCTGACAGAACGGCACGCCGCACTGCGAGCAGCGCGAGGCCTGCTCGGCGGCCTTGGCGTCGATGAAGTCCTTGTAGATCTCGTGGAAGTCGTGCGAGCGCGCCATGGCCGGCCGCTTCTCGGGCGTCGCGCGCGGCGTCGTCGTGAACTTCAGCATCTTCTCGGCCATGGGGGCGCCTCCTCCCGGTTGGCCGCGCATTTAAGGGGCGGCGCCGTGGCGGGAAAGATGATCATACAAAAACGGGACTATCAGAATCGTTCTGGGCTGCTCCATCAGTGCTGCTGCGAGCGCCTCTCGAAAATTAGTCCAATTTTGAGATGAACCGCTTCTTCACCATAGTGCCGCCCTCTTCACCCCCTTCATCCCTGTTCACGCGGAGCCGCCGATGCCCGATTGGGTCCTGGCCATCATCCTGGGCGTCGTCGAAGGCCTGACCGAATTCATCCCGGTCTCGTCCACCGGGCACATCCTGCTGCTCGGCCACTTCCTGGGCTTCCACTCGACCGGCAAGGTGTTCGAGGTGATGATCCAGCTGGGCGCGATCCTGGCGGTGATCAGCGTCTACTTCGGCCGGCTCTGGTCGGTGGCGACCCACCTGCACACGGACCCGGCCGCGCGGCGCTTCGTGGCCTCGATCGTGCTGGCCTTCCTGCCGGCGGGCTTCGCGGGCTTCCTGCTGCACGACTACATCAAGGCGGTGCTGTTCGAGACGCCCGCGGTGATCTGCGTCAGCCTGATCCTGGGCGGCTTCGCACTGCTGGCGGTGGACCGGATCCAGCGCGAGCCGGTCTACACGGACGCCGGCGCCTTCCCGCTGAAGACCGCCTTCATCATCGGCCTGTTCCAGTGCCTGGCCCTGATCCCCGGCGTCTCGCGGTCGGGCGCGACCGTGGCGGGCGCCCTCCTGATGCGCTGCGACAAGCGCTCGGCGGCCGAGTTCTCGTTCTTCCTGGCCATGCCCACCATGGCGGGCGCGTTCACCGTCGACCTCGCCAAGAACTACAAGCTGCTCAGCGCCGACGACGCCGGCATCATCGCCCTGGGCTTCGTCTGCGCCCTGGTCGCGGCGATCATCACCGTGCGCAAGGTGGTCGACTTCGTGGGCCGCCACGGCTTCGCGCCCTTCGCCTGGTGGCGGATCGCGGTCGGCGCCCTGGGCCTGCTGGGCCTGGCGTTTATCGGCTAGCGGATCGTCAGGCGTGGCCGCCGGCCACGGCGCGCGCTTCCTGGTCGGCGTACTGGCCGCCCCGGCGGTAGCGATAGAGGTAGGTCGGCAGCACCGCCTCGAGCGTCGTCGGCGTGATCCCGAGCTCGGGCAGGCCCGGCAGCGAGCCGCTGACCACGTTGTCGCTCCGCAGCAGCGTCACCTGGTCGGAGGTGACCGGCGGCGGCAGCACCATGGCCATCACGTCGCCCAGCGCGCCCAGCATCCCCGCCACGCCGAACGGCACGGGCAGCAGCAGGCGGCGCTGGCCCGTCTCGGCCAGCATGAGCTGCATCAGCTCGCGGAAGGTGAAGACCGCCTGACCGCCCAGCTCGTAGGTCTGGCCGGCCGCCGCGCTGTCGGTGACCATGCGGGCGATCGCCTTGCCGACGTCGCCGACGAACACCGGCTGGAACCGCGTCGTCCCGCCGCCGATCAGCGGCAGCACCGGGCTGACCTGGGCCATCGAGGCGAACTTGTTGAAGAAGCCGTCCTCGGGCCCGAACACGATCGAGGGGCGCACGACCACGGCGTCGGGGCGGACCTGCCGCACGGCGGCCTCGCCTTCGGCCTTCGTGCGGGCGTACTTCGAGGCGCTGTCCGCGGCGGCGCCCAGGGCGGACATCTGCACCACCCGGGTCACGCCCTCGGCGGCCGCCACCTCGGCGACGGTCCGCGCGCCGTCGACGTGGACGGCCTGGAAGCCCTGGCGGCCCGCCTCGTAGAGCACGCCCACCAGGTTCACCGAAGCCGTCGCGCCCTCCAGCGCCCGGGCCACGGAATCGCGGTCGCGGATGTTGGCCTGGACGACGTCGATCTGGCCGACGTCGCCGTGCAGGCGCATGGCGTAGCCCAGGCTCGGGTTGCGCACCGCCACGCGGATCCGCCAACCGGCCTTGGCGAGCTGGCGCACCACCTGGGTTCCGACGAAGCCTGATCCGCCGAAGACGGTGACGAGGTTCTGCATCTGGGCCGGCCGCCTCAAGAAAATGGGTCCGCGGGAGCCTGCCGATTAGACGATGCGGCCCCGCGCCGCAATGCGACTTCAAACCTTCTGCCGCGCCGCCGTTGACCGGGGGCGGCGGGCGCCATATGTAGCCGCCTCCCGATCCTACGGACGGGGCCCAGGTGGCGGAATTGGTAGACGCGCTGGCTTCAGGTGCCAGTGGCTTAACGGCCGTGGAGGTTCGAGTCCTCTCCTGGGCACCACCGTCGGGTGGAGCCGCTCTCCGGAAATGCGGCGCTCTCCGGAAATGTGGCAGGGACCCCCGCCTCAGTTCATCTTGAAACGGACCGGCACCGACTTCGGGCCGCAGACGAAGCTGGCTTCCATGCGCCGGGGCTGACCGTCCAGTTCGACGGATTCCAGGCGCGGCAGCAGCTCTTCCCAGAGGATCCGCATCTCCATCCGCGCCAGGTGCTGGCCGAGGCAGACGTGGGCGCCGTAGCCGAAGGCGACGTGCTTGTTGGGCGAGCGGGTCACGTCGAAGGCGTAGGGGTTGTCGAACACCGCCTCGTCCCGGTTGCCGGACGGATAGCTCAGGAACAGCCAGTCGCCCTTGGCGATCTTCTTCCCGGCGAGCTCGGCGTCGTCGGTGGCGGTGCGCATGAAGTGCTTCACCGGCGTCTCCCAGCGGATCGATTCCTCGATCAGCCCCTTCACCAGCGACAGGTCGTCCTTCACCGCCCGGAACTGGGCCGGGTTCTCGGCGAGGGCCCAGAGCGCGCTGGCGGTGGTGGAGGAGGTGGTGTCGTGCCCGGCGGTGGCGACGATGATGTAGTAGCTCATCGCCTCCAGGTGCCCGAGCGGCTTACCCTCGATCATGCCGTTGGCGATGATGCTGGCGACGTCCTGGCGCGGCTTGGCCCGCCGGTCCTCGGTCATCTCGTTGAAGTAGGCGATGAAGTCCGCGATCGTCCCCTGCAGGGCGAGCAGGGCCTGGTCCACGTCCTGCAGCTGGCCGGCCGACCGGTTGAGCTCGGGGTCGGCGTTGCCGAACAGCTCCTGGGTCAGCTTCAGCATCCTGGGCTCGTCGATTTCGGGGACGCCCAGCACCTCCATGATGACGTGCAGCGGATAGAGGAAGGCCACGTCCTTGGCGAAGTCGCAGCGCCCGCCGTGGGCGGCCATGCGGTCGACGAAGCCGCGGGCGATCACCCGGATCCGCTCCTCGAGGGCGCGCAGGTTCTGCGGCTGGAACCAGCCCTGGGTCAGGCGCCGGTAGTTGCCGTGGTCGGGGTTGTCCATCTGCACCAGCGAGCGGACGAGGTGCGGCGAGCCGCCCATCAGCGCCCGCACCTTCTTGTCGGCCTCGATGGTGGTGACCACGGTCGAGCGGTCGCCGTTGTGGAACAGCTCGTTCTGCAGCTCGACGGCGCGGATGTCGTCCTGGCGGGTGACCACCCAGAAGGGGTCGAAGCCCTCGGGTTGGGCCTGCTCCAGCGGGGCCTCGCGCCGCAGGTAGCCGAACGCCTCCTCGATCGGCGTCCAGGCCGCATAGGCCTTGGGGTCCACGATGGTGTTGGCGACGTCCTGCGGGATCATGGGCGCTGTTCCTCCGGGTCCCGCTGTGTCCGCGGGCTTGCCCTACGGCATAGGCGCAACTTGCTATACGTTCAACAAATAAGTACCAGGGTTACATGAGCGAGACCCTGCAGGTTCCGGGCCTTCCACCCGGCCTCACGCCAGCGCGGCGGACCCAGGCCGAGCGGAGCGACGAGTCCGGGCGGCGCCTGCTGGACGCGACGGCGAAGGTGGTGGCCGAGGGCGGGGTCTCGGCGGCGACGTTCGAGGCCATCGGGCGCAGCGCCGGCTACAGCCGGGGCCTGGCGACCCAGAAGTTCGGCTCGAAGGACGGGCTGATCGAGGCGCTGATCGCCGACCTGCAGGAACGCCAGGCGCAGATGCTGGTCCTGCACCACATCGACGACCGGCCGGGCCTGGAGGCGGTGCTCGCCTACGTGGACCTCTACCTTAGCCACCTGCGCGAGGAGCAGGCGACCCGGGCCTATTTCATGCTGCTGGCCGGGGCGGTGGCCGACGCCTCGCCCCTGCGGGCGGCGTTCGCCCGCACCCACGAGGCGGTGAAGGCGAGGCTCGCCGAGCTGGTCATGCGCGGCCAGGCCGAGGGCGGGATCCGGCGCGAGATCGACCCGCAGTCGGCGGCGCTGATGGTCGGCGGCCTGCTGCTGGGCCTGTCGGTGCAGTGGCTGGTCGACCCGGACATCGACCTGGACGCGATCCGCCGCACCAGCCTCGACACCCTTCGCCTGGCCTTCGCGCCCGGCCCCGCGACGGAGCACGCCTGACGTGAGCGCCGAGCCCAACAAGACCGAGCCCTACAAGACCTGGCAGTGCCGGACCTGCGGCTATCTCTACAGCGAAGCCGACGGCGATCCGGGCGAGGGCCTGGCGCCCGGCACCCGCTGGAGCGACCTGCCCGACGACTGGCGCTGCCCCCTCTGCGGCACGCCCAAGAGCGACTTCGACATGGTCGAGGTCTGAAGCCCCAAGCCGGGGCCCAAAGCGGGGGCCGCCAGCCGGCGCTAGCCCCCTTCCGCCGGATCATCTAAACACGGCCCTGGCGCCGCAGCTTGTCCGGGCGCCTGGCGTCGCGTCGCGGCCGGGTTGAACCTGCGGGGCGGAGATCCTAGATCGCCGCTCTTCCTGTCGTCCCGGCCGGCGCGGAAACGCCATGGAATTCAACGCCCATCGCGCGACACTCGGAAAGCGCGGGGCGGGCCGATGTCGGAGTCTCAAGGCGACGTGACCACTTTCGTTCATGAGGGGGACCTGCCCGCCGACGTGCTGGCCAGCGCCTCGTCCGTCGCCATCGATTCCGAGACCATGGGCCTGCGCCTGGGCCGCGACCCCTTGTGCGTCGTGCAGCTCTCGGACGGCGGCGGCGACGCCCACCTCGTGAAGCTGGACCGGACCACCTACGACGCGCCGAACCTGAAGCGGCTGCTGACCGATCCGGCGGTGACCAAGATCTTCCACTTCGGCCGCTTCGACATCGCCATGTTCTGGCTGCACCTGGGCGTGCTGACGGCCCCGGTCTACTGCACCAAGATCGCCTCGAAGATCGCCCGCACCTACACCGACCGGCACGGCCTGAAGGACATCTCCAAGGAGCTGCTGGGCGTCGACATGTCCAAGGCCCAGCAGAGCTCGGACTGGGGCGCGGGCAAGCTCTCGGACGAACAGGTCGCCTACGCCGCCTCGGACGTGCTGCACCTGCACGCCCTGAAGGACCGGCTGCAGCAGATGCTGGTCCGCGAGGGCCGCGACAGCCTGGCCCAGGCCTGCTTCGACTTCCTGCCGCACCGCGCCGTCCTCGACGTCGCCGGGTGGGAGGACGTCGACATCTTCGCCCATTCCTAGAGGCCGGCCATGACCGCGTCCCACGCCTCGATCGACGCCACGCCTCCCCGGCGCGCCGACTTCGAGCGCTGGCGGCGGCGCTCGAAGCTGATCCGGCTGCTGCGCGTGCTGCTGCCGGCGCTGATCGCGCTGATCTTCCTGGGCCTGGCGGGCAGCGTGGTGTGGTCCACCTTCAGCTCCCAGCCCCAGCGCGCCGCCTCGGGCGACGAGCCGATCCGGCTGATCAACCCGCGCTTCGTCGGCCGCGACGACAAGGGCCGCGCCTTCGTGCTGACCGCCGATTCCGCGATCCGCGACCGCAACGACTACCAGCGGGTGCTGCTGAAGGCCCCGGCCCTGGTGCTGGACGAGGGCGGCCCCGACGAGATGCGCCTGGCGGGCGCCGAGGGGGTGTTCCACGAGGCCACCGGCAAGCTCTCGCTGAGCGGCGGGGTCAAGCTGGCCGACGCCAAGAGCGCCTTCGACACCGCCGCCTCGATGTTCGACACCAAGACCGGCGAGCTGGTCGGTTCAGGCCCCATTCAGGGCGCCGGTGATCTTGGAGAGATCACCGCGGAGTCGTATGGCGTTTACGGCAAAGGCGACCGCATGGTCTTCAAGGGCGGGGTCCGGGCCCGGCTGCAGCCGAACCAGGAACAACCGAAGCAAGAATAGAAGCTGGGCAGTCATGAAGTCTCTCGTCATCCCGATGGCTCTCGCCGCGGCCCTCCTGGGCGCCGCGCCGGCGGCCGCCCAACTGGGGCGCAGCTCCGACGGACCCATCGACGTGACCGCCGACGAGCTCGAGGTCCAGCAGAGCGAATGCGTCTCGATCTGGCGCGGCAACGCCGAGGCGCTGCAGGGCGACACCCGCCTGCGGGCCAGCGTCATGCGGATGTACATGGCCAAGTCGTCGTCGCGGCCCGGCTCCGGCTCCAGCTGCGGCGAGCTGCTGCGCCTGGAGGCCGAGGGCGGCGTCTACTATGTGACTCCCCAGCAGCGGGTGCGCGGAGACCGGGGCGTGTATGACGCCGTCAAGGAGACCGTGGTGCTGACCGGCGACGTGGTCGCGGTCCAGGGCCAGAACGTGCTGCGCGGCTCGCGCATGGTGTTCAACACCCGCACCGGCGAGGGCAAGATGGAAGGCCAGGCCACCGGCCGCAACGCCACCGCCCGCCCGCGCGGCGTGTTCTATCCCAGCAAGAAGGGCGAATGAGCGCCGTGAAGCCGGAACGGATCGACCCGCGATCGGGCGTGCCCGCCGACGGCCTGGTGGTCGACAACATCGGCAAGTCGTTCCGCGGCCGGCCGGTGGTGAAGGGCGTCTCGCTGCGCCTGGCGCGCGGCGAGGTGGCGGGCCTGCTGGGCCCCAACGGCGCCGGCAAGACCACCTGCTTCTACATGATCACCGGCCTGATCCCGGCCGACTACGGCGCCATCTACCTCGACGGCGAGAACATCACCGCCCAGCCGATGTACCAGCGCGCCCGCATGGGCGTGGGCTACCTGCCGCAGGAGACCTCGATCTTCCGCGGCATGACGGTGTGGGAGAACGTGATGGCGGTGGTCGAGCTGCGCCAGCGCGACCAGAAGCAGGCCCGCGCCACGGTCACCGAGCTGCTGGAAGAGCTGCACATCGAGCACCTGCGCAACGCCCCGGCGGTGTCGCTGTCGGGCGGCGAGCGGCGGCGGGTGGAGATCGCCCGGGCCCTGGCGTCCGAGCCGTCGTTCATGCTGCTGGACGAGCCGTTCGCCGGCATCGACCCGCTGGCCATCGCCGACATCCGCGAGGTGATCGGCTATCTGAAGACCCGCGGCATCGGCATCCTGATCACCGACCACAACGTCCGCGAGACGCTGGACATCATCGACCGCGCCTCGATCATCCACGCGGGCGAGGTGCTGTTCGAGGGCGGCCCCGACGAGATCGTGGACGACCCGGAAGTCCGCCGCGTCTACCTGGGCGACCGGTTCGCCTGACGGCGGCTCCCTTCTCCCCTTGCGGGAGAAGGTGTCGGCCGAAGGCTGACGGATGAGGGGTTGAAGGCGGGTTCAGCTTCCGTGCCGCGGCGGGACGGGCGGTGCGACCCCTCATCCGACCTGCTGCGCAGGCTGCGTTCTCCCGCAAGGGGAGAAGGGTTCTAGTTATCCTCCCCCCAGGCGAGCCACTGGCGCTCGGCGGCCATGTGCCGGCCGACGTCGTGGCCCAGCGCCAGCAGCCGCGCGGCCTTGGCCCGGTGTTTCGCCCAGCCCTGGACGGTGCTGCGGCCCGGCATGCGCGGGTCGCGGCAGATCGTCCGCAGCGGCTCGCCCGCGCAGAGCCGCATGTAGATCGCCTCCATCAGCGCCTCGCCGTAGAGCGACGGGCGGCCCGGCCGGTCTAGCCCGCCATAGGCGCGCGCCGCCGCCACGTCGTGGGCGAAGTCCGGCCGCTCCTTCAGCCAGCGCATGACCGTGGGCCGCGTCGGCATGTCGGCCCCCCGGCAGATCGCCCGCAGCCCCCGCCCCGAGGCGAGCCCGGCGATGATCCGGTACGCCACCGGCTCGGCGAACGGGACGTAGGGCTTGGGGGGCCTGGCCATCCGGCGGATGTAGGGTGGGAACATATGGGGAACAAGGGGCGGGGGTTCGCGGTCGGTGGGTCCGGCACCGCTCAAGCGGCGCGGCGGCGACGCCGAGAGCCATTGGGATTTGTTGCGGCAGACGGGAAGTCGATGCTGGGGAGATCTGTCGATCTGCAATCTTAACCCGCGCCGTTGAGCGGATGGATTGCGTTGCTGTAAGTCTCGCCCGATACGCGTCGTGGCCGCCGCGGACGAACCGCGGTCGCGTAGTGGGGGACTAAGCAGTGGAAATGCGCTCTGACAAACGGGAGCTCGACAAGATTTTCAAGCGCCGTGATCGCTACGAGATCCCGGACTGGCAGCGTGACGAGGTCTGGGATGTTCCGCGCAAGCAGAAGCTGATCGACTCCATCCTGAGAGGTTGGCGACTTCCGAAATTCTACTTCGTCGTCACGGGGCCACAGACGTATGAGGTCGTGGATGGTCAGCAGAGACTTTCGACCATATTTGAGTTTCTTTCTGGAGAACTGACCCTCTCTGAGCAAACGGCCGAGGAATTTGGAGGTGCGACCTACGCCGAGCTGCCCGCCGACATCTCCGATCAAGTAGATGACTTCGAAATCGACTTTGACGAGATCAGCGACGCCTCAGATGACGAGCTGATGGATTTCTTCCAACGGCTGCAGAGTGGCCTGCAGCTGAACTCGAGCGAGAAACTTAACGCGGTTCCAGGCAAGCTGAAGGATTTCTGCAAGAAGTCAGCGAAACACAAGTTCTTCAAGGACTGCGTTGCATTCAGCGACCGCCGATACGCACACTTTGACGTTATGGCAAAGGTAGCTACCCTCGAAGTGGAGGGTCCGGGAACGGGCCTGAGATATCAGGACGTGAAGCAGGTGTTCGAAAGCAACGCCGGCTTTTCCGAGCAGTCACAGGTGGCGAAACGGATCAAAGCTGCGCTTGACCTGCTCGCTGGGGCGGTGCCCGTCGGCTCGAAGACCTTCCGTAGTCGGTCGATCACACAATCGTTCATTACCATGGTCTGCCACCTGCAGAAGACCACAAGCCTGAAAGGAAAAGAGCAGACAATCGGGGCCTTCGCCGAGCACTTCGTGAAGTCGCTCGCCGCCGAGGTGGAGAAGGGCCAAGACGCGACTGACGTCGACCTCATCGCCTTCCAGAAGAGCGTCAACGCCAATGTGAAGGCTGGCCCGATCGTCCGGCAGCAGGTACTGCTCCGGAAGCTCTTCCAGTTCGCCCCGGACTTCCTCGACGCCGTGGATCCACAGGCGCTCGCCGGTGCGAACTTCAGCGGCGAGATCGCCAGTGTTGCGAAGGCGATCCGCGCCGATATCCAGGCAATCAATGAAGCCTACGCCGGGACCCATGGCTCAGATCTGTTCAAGGCTACCAGCAAGACCGCTGAGGCCCAGGCGGTCATCGGGGAACCCGCAACCAACTACGACGCCTACAAAACCCTAGTGGACAATATGTATTTCCTCTTTTGGGAGGGACCAGGGCCGAAGATCGACAGGCCGGCGTCATTCAAGGACGTCAACGCTCTCCGGACAGAGCTCCAGCACGACACTGACCACGGGAATGCCAAAGACGTAGCGAAGAAGAAAATGAAGAACGCCAGCGTCTTCCAGAAGTACGCCGGTACCGCCTCGCCGCTCGTGGCCGCGCCTGCCCGCTTCCAAGTCCTGCAGTTGAATCTGCTGAGAGAGATCCGCAACGACCTACAGGCGATGCTTGCCGAACTTGCGTGAGCGCTGGAGGTAGCGCTGGCGACCCCCGCGCCGCGCCTGATCGCGGCTTTCCCACCCCGATCGCTGCGCGATCTGGCCCTCCCCAGACGGGGGCCTCACCCCGCCTCCTTCATGTTCTGCCAGTGCTCCTCGCGCAGGCGGCGCCAGCGGGCGCGGAGGGCGGCGGGGCGTTCGGGGTAGCGCTCGTCGGTGAACTCGGCGGCCGAGACGCGGTCGGTGCGGAAGCTGCGGAAGGCCTGGCGCAGCTCGCACCAGGTGACCAGGAGGCGGCTCGTCTCGTAGTAGCCGATGGCGAAGGGCCAGACGGTGCGGCGGGTCTCGCGCTCCTGCTCGTCGCGGTAGGTGAGGGCGATCTTGCGGCCCGCGCGGATGGCGCGGCGGACCTCGGCCATGTCGAGGTTGTCGGGCTTGGCGTGCCAGTTGGGCAGGGCGCGGGTGGCCGGCTCGAGCGCCAGCGGCCGCAGGGTCTCGGGGATGACGGCGGCGATCTTGGCGATCAGGTCCTCGGCGGCGCGCTTCAGGGCCGGATCGCCCCGGGCGGCGACCATCTGGGCGCCCAGCACCGCGGCCTCCACCTCGTCGGGCGTCAGCATCAGCGGCGGCAGGTCGAAGCCGTCCTCCAGGATGTAGCCGACGCCGGCCTCGCCGCGGATCGGCGCCCGCTGGCCGATCAGGTCGGCGATGTCGCGGTAGACGGTGCGCTTGGAGGTCTCCAGCTCCTGGGCGATGGCGTCGGCGGTCACCGGCCGGCGGGTGCGGCGAAGGATCTGGATGATCTGGAACAGCCGGTCCGCGCGGCGCATCGGGGCCTCCCGCCAAGCTGCTGACAGAATGCTGGCAGCAAGGCCGCCGTAGCGTCGGTCTGTCAAGTGAGGTCGGCGAGCGAGGCCGGCGAGCGAAGGACGGAGCGCGGCGATGATCACCCTGCATGGACGCGGCCCCGGCGCGGGCCTGCCGGAAGCGAGCCTCAGGGCCATGACCTCCGAGGTGCTGCTGAAGATCGCCGGCGTGGGCTACCGCAAGGCGGCGGGGGCTGTGGCCGACGCGCCGGTGCTGGAGGTCTGCGGGCGCGGCTTCGCCAGCCAGGCGATCGGCGGCGACGCCCTGGTGCGTGCGTTCCTGGAGCAGGTGCACGGCGTCGACTTCGAGGAGGGGCTGGCCGCGCGCGAGCGGGCCGGCGCCTGGATGGTGGAGCGCATGGCCGAGGACCACCTGCGGCCGGTGGCCGAGGGCGCCGAGGTGGAGCGCGAGACCTTGGTGCTGGCTGTCCGCTCGCTGGCGGCGCTGGCCGAGCTCTTGGGCGAGAACCCCTACCTGTTCGGCCGCCGGCCCTGCGCGGCCGACGCGGCGGTCTTCCCGGTGCTGGCCAGGCTGATGTCGCCGGCCGGCCACCCGCAGCTTAAGCGCCGGGCCGAGGCGCACGGCGGGCTCGTCGCCTACGTGGACCGGCTGATGGCCCGGTTCTATCCGGAGTTCCCCTGGCTGCTGGAGGCGGCCCAGGCTGCGTAGCGAGGGCCCGGGCGGGGCCGCGTCAGCGCGGCGGTTAACCAATCGGTCGCAAACACAGGCCTAGCCTCCCCTCAGCAAGAAACAGGCCAGAGGGGGCTTGAGGACCTTGGCGCTCGCCGCGCGACTGGAGCTTCGACAGGGGCAGGGGCTGGTCATCACCCCCCAGCTGCAGCAGGCGATCAAGCTGCTGCAGATGTCCAACCTCGAGCTCGAGGCCTTCGTCGAGGCCGAGCTGGAGCGCAACCCGCTGCTGCAGCGGGACGAGCGCGACCACGAGCCCGAGGAGGCGCCGGCCGAGGCCCCTGTCGCCGAGGCCGCCGCCGACCGCATCGATGATTCCACCGCCCGCGCCGACCTGGACGCCGCCCACGACGCGGCCTCGCCGGGCGAGCTGGCCACCGGCGACGCCCCCGCCCAGGCGGCGGGGGAGGCCGGCGGCGCCGTCGACTGGTCCCGCGCCGGCAAGGGCGGCGGCTTCGAGGGCGACGCCGACGGGCTGGACGGGCTGCTGGCCCACGAGAAGAGCCTGGCCGAGCACCTGCACGACCAGGTGGCGGTGGCCGGGCTTTCGCCCGCCGAGGCGGCGGTGGCCCAGGTGCTGATCGATTCGGTGGACGAGGGCGGCTACCTGCGGGCCGACCTGGAGGAGATCGCCGAACGCCTGGGCTGCGGCCTGCCGCTGGTGGAGCAGGTGCTGGGCGTGCTGCACGGCTTCGAGCCGGTGGGCGTCGGCGCGCGCGACGTGCGCGAGTGCCTGGCGCTGCAGCTGAAGGACCGCAACCGCTACGACCCGGCGATGGCGGCGCTGCTCGACAACCTGCCGCTGCTGGCCAGGCGCGACCTCGCCGCCCTGAAGCGGGTCTGCGGCGTGGACGACGAGGACCTGAAGGAGATGATCGCCGAGCTGCGGGGCCTGACCCCCCGGCCCGGCGCGGCCTTCGGCGGCGAGCCGGCCCAGCCGGTGGCGCCGGACGTGTTCGTGCGCGAGGGGCCGGGCGGCCTGTGGCACGTGGAGCTGAACTCCGAGACCCTGCCGCGGCTGCTGGTGGACCAGCGCTACCACGCCCACGTCAGCGGCAAGGCGCGCTCGGACCAGGAGAAGACCTTCGTCGCCGACTGCCTGGCCCAGGCCAACTGGCTGATGAAGAGCCTGGACCAGCGGGCCAAGACGATCCTGAAGGTCTCGTCCGAGATCGTCCGCCAGCAGGACGCCTTCCTGGCCTTCGGCGTCGAGCACCTGCGGCCCCTGAACCTGAAGACCATCGCCGAGGCGATCGGCATGCACGAGAGCACCGTCAGCCGGGTGACCTCGAACAAGTACATGGCCACGCCGCGCGGCGTGTTCGAGATGAAGTTCTTCTTCACCGCGGCCATCGCGTCGGCCGACGGCGGCGAGGCGCACTCGGCCGAGAGCGTGCGCCACAGGATCCGCCAGCTGATCGACGCCGAGGCGCGCGAGGAGGACGTCCACTCGGACGACCGCATCGTCGAGATCCTCAAGCAGGCCGGCGTCGACATCGCCCGCCGCACCGTCGCCAAGTACCGCGAGGCCATGCGCATCCCCTCGTCGGTGGAGCGCCGGCGCATGCTGAAGGAAGCCGTCTAGCGCTTCCTGCGTTGAGCCCCTTGGCGCGGCCGTTTGGGAGCGCCAGATGAGGGGGCGATGCTGCTATCCGATCCGCACCAGCCTCTGTCCGAGGTCCTGCAGGAGATCGCCGAGACGCCCTCGGAGCGGATCTCGCTGAACGAGCTGTCGGCCAGGTTCGGCGGCCGGGCGCTGGGCGCCCTGCTGCTGGTGTTCGGGATCCTGTGCCTGCTGCCGCTGCCGCCGGGCGCGACGACCATCTTCGGCCTGCCGCTGCTGCTGCTCGCCCCGCAGCTGCTGGTGGGCCTGCGCGCGCCCTGGCTGCCGCAGACGCTGCGCCACCGGGCGGTGGAGATGGACCAGGTGCGGCCGAACCTGCCGCGGGTGATCCGCTGGCTGCGGCGCATCGAATCGGTGTCGCGCCCGCGGCTGACGTTCCTGTTCGGCCCGGTCGGCCAGCGGCTGATCGGCCTCGTCTGCACGGTTCTGGCGGTGGTGCTGATCCTGCCCATCCCGCTGGGCAACCTGCTGCCGGCGGCCTCGGTCAGCGTGCTGGCCCTGGCGCTCATCCAGCGGGACGGAATCCTGGCCCTGATCGGCTACGGCGCGGCGCTCGCCAGCGCCTCGGTTCTGGTGCTCGCCGCCAGCATCGTGATCAAGGCTTTCCAGGGCCTGATGGCCCTGCTTTCGGCTGCTTGACACCTTCTGAGCGGAGGCGCGTTGATCGTCACATGGAAGTCCAAGTCACCGGCAAACACGTCGATGTCGGCGAGGCTCTGCGTTCGCGAGTCGCCGACGAACTCTCAGCCAGCATCGAGAAGTACTTCGACCGCGGCGGCGGCGCCGACGTCGTGGTCAGCCGCGAGGGCAACGCCTTCAAGGTGGACTGCGCGGTCACCCTGGCCTCGGGCCAGCAGCTGACCACCCACGGCGTGGGCGGCGACGCCCACATGGCCTTCGACGTGGCCCTGCAGAAGATGGACAAGCGCATCCGGCGGTATAAGCGCCGGCTGAAGGACCACTCGCCGCAGGCCGCCGCCAAGCAGGCCGAGAGCGCCGCCTACTTCGTCATCCGCCCGATCGACCTGGAGGAGGACGAGGAGGAGGATTCGGGCGAGCCCCAGGGCTTCCCCGAGCCCATGATCATCGCCGAGACCGAGAAGCCGGTGCGGACGATGACCGTTTCGATGGCGGTCATGGAGCTCGATCTGACCGAAGCTCAAACAATTGTGTTCCGAAACGCTGCGCACGGCGGGATCTCGGTGGTATATCGCCGCCCCGACGGAAACATCGGCTGGATCGATCCCGAGCGGACGAAGGGCCGCAACGGGATGGACGGGGAGGGAACCGGTCCGGCCCACTAGCGCTAACGAACGATCGTCACACGCCCCCGCTAGAGGCGCGGCCGACGGTCAGTAGTGAGTTCAAGACGAAGCATGCACATCGGCGACCTTCTCGATCGCACCGCGATCTCCCTGCGCGTCAGCGCGTCCAGCAAGCGTCAGGTCCTGGCCGTGGTCGCCGAGATCGCCGCCCGCAAGCTCGGCCTCGAGGCGGGGGCGGTGCTGGACGCCCTGCTCGAGCGGGAGGCCGCCGGCTCCACCGGGGTGGGCTACGGCGTCGCCGCGCCCCACGCCCGGCTGGAGGGCCTGGACCGCATGCGCGGCGTCTTCGTGCGCCTGGAGCAGCCGGTGGACTTCGACGCCGTGGACGACCAGCCCGTGGACCTGGTGTTCGCCCTGTTCGCCCCCAAGGACGCGGGCGCCGACCACCTGCGGGCCCTGGCCAGGGTCTCGCGCCTGCTGCGCCAGGCAGAGGCGCGCGAGCAGCTGCGCCAGGCGCGGACGGCCGACGCCGTCTACGCGCTGCTGGTGCAGGACGCCGCCCCCCGCTCGGCGGCCTGAAACCCCGATCCTGAAGCCGCAACGAAAAAGGCCGGCGTCTCCGCCGGCCTTTCCCGCATTTCGCGGTGAACTCTTCGCTTAACGGTCGGGCCTAGTGGACCGATACCGGCGCCAGCTCGTGCGCCAGGGCGGCGGCCACGGCCGATTCGCGGTCGGTGAGGACGGCGAGGCGCTCGCCGTCGGCGCGGTGGACCGCATAAAGGGTCTGGTCGGGATCGAGCTCGAAGCCCTGGATCTGGGACGACGGGACGCTCGCCAGGATCTCGGCCGCCTTGACCGGGCGGACATAGACCAGATGGGGGGCGCCCAGCGCCGCAAAGGCTTCAGTCGACAGTACAGGCGTCATCATGACCACCTCCATGTAACTCAACGCTCCGAACGGTCGCCGGTTCAGCCGGCCGTTCGTTTAGGGGAAGGCCCCGGATCATCCGGCGACCTCGAACAAGTTCTTCGACTAAGCTTGGCCGGCGCTCCGGATCGGGATGGTCTGCACCCGTTTTTCCGGCTCGGGCCTGGCAAGGTCGATGTGGAGCAGGCCGTGCTCCAGGGTCGCGCCCTCCACCACCATGCCGTCGGCCAGCACGAAGCTGCGCACGAAGCCGCGGGCGGCGATGCCGCGGTGGAGATAGGCGTCCTCGGGCTTGGACCCGGCCCCGTCGCGCTTGCCGGCGATCACCAGCTGGCGGTCCTCGACGGTCACCTGCAGCTGGTCGGGCGAGAAGCCCGCCACGGCGAGGGTGATGCGCAGGCCGCCGGCGCCGCGGTCCTCGACGTTGTACGGCGGATAGCTCTCCGCCGCCGCCTTGGCCGCCCGCTCGATCAGGCTGCGGGTATGCTCGAAGCCCAGCAGGAAGGGGCTGTCGAAAATCAGAGACCGGTTCATCCTTCAGAGCCCTCGCAAGGAAGCGACTCTCCGGCCTCGCCGCCCGGCATCGGCGCGGCAGGGCCGGACAGGCTCTATGTGGGGTCGGGCCGCCCCCCGCGCAACGGCCTAGCCGCGGTGGCGGAAGGCCCAGAGCCGCGAGGCGACGAAGGTGGCGGGCGGCACGGTCAGCACGGTGATCGCCAGCGCCAGCCAGAACGGCTGGCCCAGCCGGTCGGCCACCAGGTGGGTGATCCCCTGGTTCAGGGCCAGGCCCGCGAGCGAGACGGTCAGGAACCGGGCGAACTGGCCGCCGTGCAGCGCGTCGCGGCCGAAGGTGACCCGCGCATTGCCGAAGTAGGAGACGCCCACGGCGCAGGCGTACCCCAGGAAGTTGGCGACGAGGGGGCTCGCCCCCGCCAGATGGTGGGCGGCCAGGGCCACGGTCACGTGCACGCCGGTGGCGATGACGCCGAAGATCGCGAACAGGACGCCCTGCCGGGCCAGGATGCGCGCGCTCAAGGCTTGTCCCCGAAGCCGGGCTCGTCCCCGAAGCCGGCTTTCCGGCGGACCATGTAGATCGGCCGCCGCTTCACCTCCTCGTACATCCGCCCGACGTACTCGCCGAGGACGCCGAGGGCGATCATTTGCAGGGCGAAGCCGAACAGCAGCACGACCATCAGCGAGGCGTAGCCCGGCACGTCCCGGCCGATGACCAGCACCCGCACGATGATGACCAGCCCGAAGAGGATGGCGGCCAGGGCCGCGAGCACGCCGACCACGCTCCACACCCGCAAGGGCGCGGTGGTGAAGGCGGTGATCCCGTCGACGGCGAAGCGCCACAGCTTCAGCCAGCCCCACGAGCTGGTCCCCGCCGAGCGGGGCGGACGGACGTAGGGCACGCCCACCTGCCGGAAGCCGACCCAGGCGAACAGGCCCTTCATGAACCGGTTGCGCTCGGGCAGCCGCTTCAGGGCCTCGACCACCTGCCGGTCCATCAGGCGGAAGTCCCCGGCGCTGGCCGGGATCGGGTGGTCGGAGACGAGGTTGAAGACGCGGTAGAAGGCGCCGGCGGTGACCCGCTTGGCGGCGCTGTCGCTGGCCCGGTCGGCGCGCACCCCGTAGACGACGTCGTAGCCCTGCTCCCACAGCGCCAGGAACTCGGCGATCAGCTCGGGCGGGTCCTGCAGGTCGGCGTCGATCGGAACGACCATGTCGCCGCTGGCCGCGTCTAGCCCGGCGGTGAGCGCCGCCTCCTTGCCGAAGTTGCGCGAGAGGCCGATCAGCCGGATGCGCGGGTCGGCGGCGGCGCGCGCGGCGAGGCGCTCATAGGTGTCGTCGCGGCTGCCGTCGTCGACGCAGACGATCTCGAGCTCGACCCCCAGGCCGGCGGCGGCGGCGTCCACCCGGGCGAAGAAGGCGTCCAGCGCGGGCGCCTCGTCGTGCATGGGCGTTACGAGGGACAGGCGCTTGCCCTGGCGGCTGCGGATCACGGCCGGACCTCCCCGGGGCGGCGCAGCAGCAGGCCCGCGCCGGCGAGGATCAGCAGCAGGCAGAGCACGTTCGAGGGGAAGATGTAGCGCGCATCGCCCGCGGGCGCGGCCACGTACAGGGGCGCGAGGTAGGCGAAGGCCCCGCCCAGCAGGGCGAGCAGCAGCGGCGCGGCCTCGGGCCGGCGGAAGGCGGCCGCCAGGCCGATCACGGCGGCGGCGAGGTAGAGCAGGAACGGCCGGCGCCAGGCCTCGCCCGCATTGCGCTCCACATAGGCGACGGCCGCCGCGGCGAGGCCGGGCCTGGCCACCTCGAGGCCGAAGCGGTTGGGGTCGATCGTCCCGTGCGTGGGATAGAAAACGCCGGCCGGCGGCAGGCCGAGCTGGACGAGGGCGATCTGCGTGCGGTGCCACAGGTAGCAGCCCGGCTCGTCCGGGATGGTCTCGCGCCAGCGCCGCGGCGTGGCGCGGTAGGTGTCCTGCTCGTAGAGGCGCGGCACGCCGGGCTTGGGCGCCATGGTGATGTTCAGGTGGCGGGGATCGTAGGCGCGGCGGATCTGCTCCACCGTGATCGGCGCGCCCTGGGTCACCGCCGCCGGCAGGAGGTCGCGCCCGGTGCAGACCGAGACGCCGAACAGGTCGTGGAGCTGGGCGGTGGCGAAATTCGAGGGCTTGGGCAGGCGCTGCAGGTCCGGCAGCCGCCAGACGGTGGAGGCGCCGGCGAGGCCGATGAACAGCACGAGCGAGGCCGCCGCGGCGAGGCGCGCGGCCAGGGGCGCCCTGAGCGTCAGGAACGGGGCGGCGACCATCAGCGGGATCACCAGGGCGAAGAGGGCGAGCGCGTTATAGCGCAGCGCCGCCGCGCAGCCGATCGCGGCGGCCGCGCCCACCAGCAGCGGGATCGAGCGGGCCCGCGCCGCCGCCAGCCAGAGCGCCAGGGCCAGCAGGCCGAAGCTGGCCGTCGTCACGTCGCGCCACTGGACCATGGCCGCCCCGAGCAGCACCGGAAAGTAGACGAAGCCCAGGGCGAAGCCGGCCTGGCCCAGGAGCGCGAGCCGTCGCCCGGGCGCCAGCATGTTCAGGACGACGCCTGCCCCCAGGAACAGCAGGACGGTCTGGGCGACGAACACGCCCCAGGCGCCGGCCCCCAGGCTCTTGCTGATCCAGAACAGGTAGGTGTGCATCGGCGGCCAGCCGGCCGTCTGCACGCCGGTGAAGGCCTGCTCGTAGGCCAGCAGGCTGTCGAACGACATGAAGCCCGGCCAGCTGAGCAGACAGATCGGCGCCGCGGCCACGGCGGCGTAGACGCCGGCCTGCAGCCAGCCCGGCGCCGCCAGCGGCGGGCCGTCGCGGAGGCGCTCCCAGAGCCTCTTCATGCCGGGGCTAGAACTCGATGTGGCCCAGCGGGCAGACCCCGCGCCCGCCGCTGGTCACGCCATAGGCGTCGAGCGGGCCCGCGGTGCGGCTTGTGAACGCCTGCCAGCCGGTGGTGGGCGAGGTGATGTCGGGCTGGGCGCGGGTCACGTCGGGCCGGGGCAGGCCGGTCTCGCCAGCCCCCACGATCCGGAAGTCGGCGTCCACCAGGACGATCCGCTCGACCGCCGTCTTCTCGGCCTTGTCCCAGCCCCAGCCGATGATCTTGACCCCCGGCTGCGCGCCCTCGTAGCGGGCGCCGACCGCGTCGGTGTTGCCGATGCATTCGCCCGTCTCGGCGAAAGCCTCGCGCAGGCCCTTGCCCATGACCTCGGGCGCCCAGGCCGGCAGAGCCGGCAGCGGCTCGCCCGTGCGGGCCGCCCCGGGGCCCGGGGCCAGTTCGGCGGGCGCCTCGCCGCGCGGCTTCGGCTCGTCGCAGGCGGAGAGCGCAAGGGACAGGCCGGCGAGCGCGGCGAGCATGGCGGGAGCAAGCTTCACGGGGACGCACCTTTACCTAGCGGCGCAGGCAGTTATGCGCGCATCGCGGCGCGGCGCAACCGGGCCCCTGAAGACGGATCGCCGAAAGGCGAAGGCCCGCCGGCGTTACCGGCGGGCCTTCATGGTGGAGCTAAGCGGAGTCGAACCGCTGACCTCTTGAATGCCATTCAAGCGCTCTACCAACTGAGCTATAGCCCCGAGGTCTTGTCCTTCCCGGCTGTTGGCCGGCCGGGAAGGCGCGGAACCTATTCAATGAGGTTTCCGCAATCAAGCCCGCTGTGCGGGCTTTTTTTGCGACCTTTTATCTAGCGGTCCTCCTCGTCCCCCTCGTCGGGGAGGCCCTCGATCTCGGACTCATCGAAATCGTCCTCTTCCTCGTCCTCGAGGAAGGGCACGTCGTCGGCCTCCTCGACGTCTTCGTCGTCGGTGAATTCGCCCAGGTCCTCGGAGACCGCGGGGCCGGGTTCGGCCGCGTCCTCGTCGTCGTCGCCGGCCAGCGGCGGCTCGTCGGCCACCTCGTCCAGCTCGGGGGCGCCCACGTCCTCTTCCTCGTCCTCCTCGCGCTCGGCCTCCTCGGTGACCTGATCCTCACGATCCTCCTCGGCCTCGGTGTCGGGCGTGACGGCCCGGGCGCGGACGCGGCGGTTGCGGACCGCCTCGTCGGGATCGAACTCGGAGTGGCACTTGGGGCAGTGCGCGGGGCGCTTGCCGAGGTCGTAGAACTTCGCCTGGCAGTTGGGGCAGATTTGCTTCGTGCCCAGCTCGGGATTGGCCAAAGTAGGCGACCCTCTGAAATGTCGGTGGTTGCTCGCGAAAAGCGGGCTCCCTTGCCACGCGCGAACGCCGCTGTCAAAGCAATCCCCCTCGTGATTTTGCGCTTATCCCGGAGGCTCGTTTTCGGCACATGACGGCGGCCCACCTGACCGCCAGGCGCGCGGGGTCCCTCAAGGGGACCGTGCGGGCCCCGGGGGACAAATCCATCAGCCACCGCGCGCTCATCCTGGGCGCGCTCGCCAGCGGCCTGACCGAGGTCGACGGCCTGCTCGAGAGCGACGACGTGCGCCGCACCGCGGCCGCCATGCAGGCGTTCGGCGCGGGCGTGATCCGCACCGGCGAGGGCGCCTGGCGCGTCGAGGGCAAGGGCGGGTTCGCCGAGCCGGGCGACGTGATCGACTGCGGCAACGCCGGCACCGGCGTGCGGCTGATCATGGGCGCGGCGGCGGGCTTCGACCTGGCGGCGACCTTCACGGGCGACAGCTCGCTGCGCGGCCGGCCGATGAATCGGGTGCTGAAGCCGCTGGGCGAGATGGGGGCGAGCTGGATCTGCCGGGCCGGCGGGCGGCTGCCGCTGACGCTGAAGGGCGGGAGCCTGAAGCGCATCGCCTACCGCCTGCCCGAGCCCTCGGCGCAGGTGAAGTCGGCCGTGCTGCTGGCGGGCCTGAGCGCCGACGGCGGCGCCGAGGTGTTCGAGGCCGAGGCCACCCGCGACCACACCGAGCGGATGCTGCGCGGCTTCGGCGCCGAGGTGGACGTGACCGAAGAGAGCGCGGGCCGGCGCATCGTGCTGCCCGGCGGCCAGGCGCTGAAGGGCACCCGGATCCGGGTGCCGGGCGACCCGTCGTCGGCGGCCTTCCCGCTGGTCGCGGCGCTGGTCACGCCGGGCTCGCAGGTGACCGTCGAGGGCATGCTGCTCAATCCGCTGCGCATCGGCCTTCTCGAGACGCTGGGCGACATGGGCGCGGACCTGTCGGTGACCAACGTGCGCGACGAGGGGGGCGAGACGGTGGCCGACGTCACGGCCCGCCACTCCGCGCTGGAGGGCGTCGAGACGCCGCCCGAGCGGGCGCCGTCGATGATCGACGAATACCCGATCCTGGCCGTCGCCGCGGCCTTCGCCTCGGGCCGGACCGTGATGCGCGGCATCGGCGAGATGCGGGTGAAGGAGAGCGACCGGATCGCCCTGATGGCCGCCGGCCTCGCCGCCTGCGGGGTCGAGGTGGAGGAGGAGCCCGAGGGGATGATCGTCACGGGCCGCGGCGGCGCCGTGCGCGGCGGCGGGCGGATCACCACCCACGGCGACCACCGGATCGCCATGTCCCACCTCGTGCTGGGCATGGCCGCCGAGGAGCCGGTGAGCGTGGACGAGCCCGGCATGATCGCCACCAGCTTCCCCGGCTTCGTCGAGATGATGCGCGGCCTCGGAGCGGACGTGGGAGCGGACGTGGGAGGGGATGTGGGCGCGGACTCGCCGGTCGGCGCATGAGGGGCCCGTTCGTGATCACGGTCGACGGGCCGGCGGCCTCGGGCAAGGGCACGATCGCCAGCCGCCTGGCGCGGGAATACGACCTGCCGATGCTGGATTCCGGCCTGCTCTACCGGGCGGTCGGCGTGCTCGCGACCCGGGCGGGCCTCGACCTGGACGACGGCGAGGCCGTCGCGCGCCTCGCGCGCGGGCTGAAGGCGGAGCACCTGGGCGATCCCGAGTTCCGCACCCGCGGGGCGGGCGAGGCGGCGAGCCGGGTGGCGGTGCACACGCCCGTGCGGCTGGCCCTGCGCGACGTGCAGCTCGCCTTCGCGCGCCGGCCGGGCGGGGCGGTGCTGGACGGCCGCGACCAGGGGACGGTGATCTGCCCCGAGGCGCCGGCGAAGCTGTATGTCACCGCGAGCCCCGAGGTGCGCGCCGAGCGGCGCTGGAAGCAGCTGAAGGGCCAGGGCGAGGACGTACCCTACGCGGAGGTGCTGGCCGACATCGTGCGCCGGGACGAGCGCGACGGCGGGCGGGCCGACTCGCCCATGCGGCCCGCGCCGGACGCCGTCTTGCTGGACACCTCCGAATTGAGTATAGACGGCGCCTTCGATGCGGCCCGCCGCATCGTCGAGGCGGCGCGCGCCCGCTGGGGGAGGTCCCAAGAGGACGCCTCCCGGTAGGGCAATCCAACCGCGCCACACCCTCCGGACGGCCGCGGGCGATCTCACCTCTCAAACCCGACGCCTGGACTCCGCCCGACCTCGGTCGGCGGGCCTCGCGCCATTCGCAACACGAAAGACCCTCATGGCTGACGATCTTAGCCTCAACCCCACGCGCGACGACTTCGCCGCGCTGCTCAACGAGTCCCTCGGCGGACGCGACTTCATGGAAGGCCAGGTGGTCCACGGCAAGGTCGTGGCCATCGAGAAGGACTTCGCCATCGTCGACGTCGGCCTGAAGACCGAAGGCCGCGTGCTGCTGAAGGAATTCACCCAGCCCGGCGAGGACAAGCCGCCGCTGAAGGCCGGCGACACCGTCGAGGTGTTCCTGGAGCGCGTCGAGAACGCCATGGGCGAGGCGGTGATCAGCCGCGAGAAGGCCCGCCGCGAAGAGGCCTGGACCCGCCTGGAAGGCGTCTACGAGAAGAACGAGCCGGTGATGGGCGCCATCGTCGGCCGCGTGAAGGGCGGCTTCACCGTCGACCTGGGCGGCGCCTCGGCGTTCCTGCCCGGCTCGCAGGTGGACATCCGTCCGGTGCGCGACGTCGGCCCGCTGATGGGCCGCGAGCAGCCGTTCGCGATCCTGAAGATGGACCGTCCGCGCGGCAACATCGTCGTCTCGCGCCGCGCCATCCTGGAAGAGGCCCGCGCCGAGCAGCGCACCGAGCTGGTGTCGCAGCTGCAGGAGGGTGAAGTCCGCGAAGGCGTGGTCAAGAACATCACCGACTACGGCGCGTTCGTGGACCTGGGCGGCATCGACGGCCTGCTGCACGTCACCGACATGAGCTGGAAGCGCGTCAACCACCCGAGCCAGGTCCTGGCGGTGGGCGACACGGTCAAGGTGCAGATCGTCAAGATCAACCCCGAGACCCAGCGCATCTCGCTCGGCATGAAGCAGCTGCAGTCCGACCCGTGGGACGGCGTCGAGGCCAAGTACCCGGTGGGCGCCAAGTTCACCGGCCGCATCACCAACATCACCGACTACGGCGCCTTCGTGGAGCTGGAGCCCGGCGTGGAAGGCCTGGTGCACGTCTCGGAAATGTCGTGGACCAAGAAGAACGTCCACCCCGGCAAGATCGTCTCCACCTCGCAGGAAGTGGAAGTGGTCGTGCTGGACGTCGATCCGTCCAAGCGCCGCGTGTCGCTCGGCCTGAAGCAGGCCATGGCCAATCCGTGGGAGGCCTTCCTGGAGGCCCACCCGATCGGCTCGACCGTGGAAGGCGAGGTCAAGAACGCCACCGAGTTCGGCCTGTTCATCGGCCTCGACAACGACATCGACGGCATGGTGCACCTGTCGGACCTCGACTGGGCCGTGTCGGGCGAAGAGGCCATGGCCCGCTACAACAAGGGCGACGTGGTCAAGGCGCGCGTGCTCGACGTCGACGTCGAGAAGGAGCGCATCTCGCTGGGCATCAAGCAGCTCAGCGGCGACCCGATGCAGGGCGACGTGTTCCGCAAGGGCCAGACCGTCACCTGCACCGTCACCGAGGTCACCTCGGGCGGCATCGAGGTGAAGTTCGGCGAGGACGAAGCGCCGATGACGGCCTTCATCCGCAAGTCGGACCTGTCGCGCGACCGCGCCGACCAGCGCCCCGAGCGCTTCGCCGTGGGCGACCGCGTCGACGCCCAGATCACCAACGTGGACAAGGCCGCGCGCCGCGTCTCGCTGTCGATCAAGTCGCTGGAAATGGCCGAGGAGAAGGAAGCCATCGAGCAGTTCGGCTCGTCGGACTCCGGCGCCTCGCTGGGCGACATCCTGGGCGCGGCTCTCCGCGAGAAGGCCCAGAAGGACTAAGGTCCAGGACCGACGGACCGCCCCGCCCGGGGCGGTTCGAAGCGAAGGCCCCGTCCGGTCCGCCGGGCGGGGCTTTTTCGTGCCCGCAACCCGCGCAAGGCTTAACCGACGACGTGCGTAAACCCTTTTTACGCCTTGAACGGATTGGGAGAGTCGCCCATGGTCGCGCCGGTTCGAGGGGCCTCATGATCAAGTCAGAGCTGATCGCGAAACTCGCCGAAGAGAACCCGCACCTGACCCAGCGCGACATCGAGCGGGTGGTCGGCGTGATCCTGGAGCGGATGATCGAGGCCCTCGAAGAGGGCGGCCGCGTCGAGCTGCGCGGCTTCGGCGCCCTGTCGGTCCGCTCGCGCGATGCGCGGGCCGGCCGCAACCCGCGCACCGGCGAGCCGGTGGACGTGCGGGCCAAGCACGTGCCCTTCTTCAAGAGCGGCAAGGAGCTGCGCGAGCGGCTGAACGCCGTGGACGAGCGCTAAGCCGCCCCGGAGGGCTGGTCGATGAGCATCATCTCGGAATTCCGCGAATTCATCGCCCGCGGCAACGTGATCGACCTGGCGGTCGGCGTGATCATCGGCGCGGCGTTCAACGACATCGTCAAGGCGCTGGTCGACAACATCGTCATGCCGCCGATCGGGCTCGTCCTGTCGGGCATCGACTTCTCGGACCTGGCCTGGGTGCTGAAGCCGGACGATCCGGCGACGCCGGCGCTCGACGCCGTGGCGATCCAGTACGGCGCCTTCATCAACACCTGCATCCGCTTCCTGATCGTCGCCTGGGCGGTGTTCATGCTGGTGAAGCTGGTGAACGTGATCCGCCGCCGCGAGGCCGAGAAGCCGCCCGAGGAAAAGCCCGCGCCGACGCCGCAGGAAACCCTGCTGATGGAGATCCGCGACCTCCTGAAGCGGCGGGCGGACTAGGGCCTCGCGCGACCGCTGGATCCCCGACAGGCGGCTTCGCCGCCTTCCGGGATGGCGTGACCGGGGTCACGCCACCTTGAAGCCTTCCCAGTTCATCATCCGGGTGAGGCGGGCGTTCTCCTGCTGGGGCAGGGCCTCGCGGAAGGCGGGGAAGATCTCCTCCTCCTCCTCGCGCATGTGCTCCTGAAGGTCGGTGAAGAAGCGGCGGGCGGTCTCGAGCCAGCGGGGGTCGTCGGTCGGCAGCCGGCGCAGCTCGTAGATGAAGGTCTTCACCTCGCCATGGTCGGCGATCAGGTGGCGGGCCTGCTCCTCGCGGCCGTTCTCCACCATCGCCGGATAGATGACGTTCTCCTCCTCGATCGCGTGCTTGGTGAGCGCATAGGCGATCTTGGTCAGCATCATCTGCCGCTTCATGGTCTCGGTGTCGGAGGTGGCGAGCAGGGCCTGGAAGGTCTTCTCGACCATCCGGTGCTCGGCCTTCAGCGCCGCGACCCAGTCGCCGGCGACGAGCGAGGGGCCCTGGGCCACCGCCTTGCGGGCGTGGGGCATGGCCAGGCCCGCCATGAAGCCGAGCGCGGCGCCGGTCGCGAGCCGGCCGAGGTTTCCGTTCGTGGCGTTGCGCATGGTCAGGTTCTCCCGGGTTCGCCAGGGAAAACCCGGCACGGGCGGGGCCGTTCCGGCGCTTAGCACTTGCAGGGGAGCTCACGAGCCTCCTAATCCCGCCGCATGACGGCGATGGCCAAGATCTGCGGGGTCTCGACGCCCGAGGCGGTGAGCGCCGCCCTCGACGGCGGGGCGGCCTTCCTGGGCTTCATGTTCTTCCCGAAGAGCCCGCGGAACGTCAGCCCCGAGGCGGCGGCCCGGCTGACGCCGCCGGCCCGGGCGCGCGGGGCGAAGGTCGTGGCGGTGGTGGTGGATCCCTCCGACACCGAGCTGGACGCCATCGTGGCCGGCCTGTCCCCCGACCTGATCCAGCTCCACGGCAAGGAGAGCCCGGCGCGGGTGCGCGAGATCGCCGGGCGGACGGGGTGCGGGATCATCAAGGTGACGCCGGTGTCCGAGCCCTCGGACGTGGCCGCCGCCCGCGCCTACGAGCCCCTGGTCGAGCACCTGATGTTCGAGACCAAGCCGCCGAAGGACGCCGACCGGCCCGGCGGCCTCGGCGTTCCGTTCGACTGGACCCTGCTGGAGGGCGCCCGGTTCGCGCGGCCCTGGTTCCTGGCCGGCGGGCTCGATCCCTGGAACGTGGGCGAGGCGATCGCCGCCTCGGGCGCGCCGCTGGTGGACGTTTCCTCTGGCGTGGAGCGCGGCCCCGGACTAAAGGACCCCACCTTGATCCGGGCGTTCCTCGACGCCGTCAGACGCGCCTAAGAGCCTCGTTTTGAACGCGCCTTCCCGTCCGAACGACTACGCGGCCTATCCCGACCTCAAGGGGCGGTTCGGCGACTACGGCGGCCAGTACGTGCCGGAAACCCTGATGCCGCTGGTGCACGAGCTGACCGCCGCCTACGAGGCGGCCAAGGCCGACCCCGCCTTCCAGGCCGAGCTGGCCGGCTACCTGACCCACTACGTGGGCCGGCCCTCGCCGCTCTATTTCGCCGAGCGCCTGACGAGGCACTACGGCGGGGCGAAGATCTATCTCAAGCGGGAGGAGCTGAACCACACCGGCTCGCACAAGATCAACAACTGCATGGGCCAGATCCTGCTGGCCCAGCGGATGGGCAAGACGCGGATCATCGCCGAGACCGGCGCCGGCCAGCACGGCGTCGCCACGGCCACCGTCTGCGCCCGCTTCGGCCTGCCGTGCGTGGTCTACATGGGCGCGGTGGACGTCGAGCGGCAGAAGCCGAACGTGTTCCGCATGAACCTGCTGGGCGCCGAGGTGCGGCCGGTGACCAGCGGATCGGCCACCCTGAAGGACGCCATGAACGAGGCGCTCCGCGACTGGGTCACCAACGTCCACGACACCTATTACCTGATCGGCTCGGCGGCGGGGATGCACCCCTATCCGATGATGGTCCGCGACTTCCAGGCGGTGATCGGCCGCGAGACGCGCGAGCAGATCCTGGAGCTGGAGGGCCGCCTGCCCGACGCGCTGGTCGCCTGCGTCGGCGGCGGCTCGAACGCCATCGGCCTGTTCCACCCGTTCCTGAACGACTCCTCGGTGAAGATCTTCGGCGTCGAGGCGGCGGGCGAGGGGGTCGAGACCGGCCGCCACGCCGCAGCGATCAACGGCGGCCGCCCCGGCGTGCTGCACGGGAACATGACCTACCTGCTGCAGGACCGGGTGGGGCAGATCGAGGAGGCGCACTCCATCTCGGCCGGCCTCGACTATCCGGGCATCGGCCCCGAGCACGCCTGGCTGCACGACGTGGGCCGCGCCACCTACCTGACCGCCACCGACACGGAGGCGCTGGAGGCGTTCCGCCTGCTGTCCGAGCTGGAGGGCATCCTGCCGGCGATCGAGAGCTCGCACGCCCTGGCCCGCCTGCCCGAGATCACCCGCGAGGTGGGCAAGGACGGGATCGTCGTGCTGAACCTGTCGGGCCGCGGCGACAAGGACGTGAACACCGTCGCGAGCTACCTGGGGCGGCAGATTTGACCAAGGCCCGCATCGACGCCCGCTTCGCCGAACTCGCGCGCGAGGGCCGCGCGGCCTTCGTGCCCTATGTGATGGCCGGCGATCCCGACCGGGAGACGGCGCTCGCCATCCTGAAGGGCCTGCCCGCGGCGGGGGCGGACATCATCGAGCTGGGCTTCCCGTTCTCGGACCCGATGGCCGAGGGGCCGCCGATCCAGCGCGCCGCGGGCCGGGCGCTCGCCAAGGGCATGACGCTGCAGGGCGTGCTGGACTTGGTCCGCGCCTTCCGCGCGGGGGACGCGACGACGCCGCTGATCCTGATGGGCTACATGAACCCCCTCGTCACCTGGGGGCTGGAGGCCTTCGCCCGCGACGCCTCGGACGCCGGGGTGGACGGGCTGATCATCGTGGACTGCCCGCCCGAGGAGGCCGATCCGCTGGCCGACGCCCTGGACGCGGCGGGCGTCTCGCTGATCCGGCTGGCGACGCCGACGACCGGCGATGCGCGGCTGAAGGTGGTGGTCCGGCGGACCTCGGGCTTCGTCTACTACGTCTCGGTGGCCGGGGTGACGGGAGTGAAGGAGGCCGACGCGGCCGCCGTCGCGCCCAACGTGGAGCGGGTCCGCAAGGCCTCGGGCCTGCCCGTCGCGGTCGGCTTCGGCATCAAGACTCCGGAAAGGGCCGCGCAGGTAGCCCAGGTCGCCGACGCGGTCGTGGTGGGTTCCGCGCTTGTGGACGAAGTCGCCGAAGCAGTGGACATGAACGAAGACGTGACCGCGCGAGTTCTTTCCAAAGTCGAATCCTTGGCTAAGGCTGTGCGCCTTGCGCGTCGTAGCCACGAGGCGGTCTGAAAACCATGGCGATGGCTGATCAGCGTAACGACAAGCCCGGCCGTCCGGCCGCCCAGCGGGAGCGCCGCGGCTGGCTGTCCCGCATCGCGCCCGGCGTGCGCAACTTCGCCAAGCGCGAGACGCCCGAGAACCTCTGGGTGAAATGCCCCGAGACGGGCGAGATGATCTACCGGCCCGACCTGGAGGCGGCCCTGTGGGTCACGCCCTCGGGCCACCACATGCGGATCGGCGCGTCCCAGCGGCTGGCCGTGACCTTCGACGACGGCCAGTTCGAGAAGATCGACTGCCCGCAGGTCGTCGAGGACCCGCACAAATTCCCCGACGACCGCGCGTACCCCGACCGCCTGAAGGCGGCGCGCAAGCAGACCGGCGAGCAGGACTCCATCGCCGCCGCCTACGGCCACATCCGCGGCCAACCCGCCGTGGTGATGGTGCAGGACTTCGCCTTCATGGGCGGCTCGCTGGGCATGGGCGCGGGCGAAGCGTTCATCGCCGCGGCCAAGGAGGCCGTGAAGCGGCAGGTCCCGCTGGTGATCTTCACCGCCTCGGGCGGCGCCCGGATGCAGGAGGGCACGCTGTCCCTCATGCAGATGGCGCGCACCACCCTGGCCCTGAACGAGGTCAAGGACGCGGGGCTGCCCTACGTCGTGGTGCTGACCGACCCGACCACGGGCGGGGTGCTCGCCTCGTACGCCATGCTGGGCGACGTGCACCTGGCCGAGCCGAACGCCACGATCGGCTTCTCGGGCCGCCGGGTGATCGAACAGACCATCCGCGAGACCCTGCCGCCCGGCTTCCAGAAGTCGGAGTTCCTGGTCGAGCGCGGCATGATCGACCAGGTGGTCCGGCGCGCGGACCTGCCCGAAGTGCTGGGCTCGGTCCTGAAGACGCTTATGATGGGGCGTGAACGCCTTTCCCCCGCCGCCTAGGTCCAAGCCGAGCCTGACCCCCGCTCCCCCCATCGGAGAGGACGGGATAGGGCCATGACGTCCGCCGACCCCGGTTTCGACCCGATCCGCGCCTCGGACGCGGTGATCCAGCGGCTGCGCCGCAGCCACCCCACGCTCATCGACCTGACGACGGGCCGCGTCGAGCGCCTGCTGGCGGCGCTGGACCATCCCGAACGGCGGCTTCCGCCGGTGATCCACGTGGCCGGCACCAACGGCAAGGGCTCGACCGTCGCCTACCTGCGCGCCATCGGCGAGGCGGCGGGCCTGCGGGTCCACACCCTGACCTCGCCCCACCTCGTGCGGTTCGCCGAGCGGATCCGGCTGGCGGGCCGGCTGATCAGCGACGAGCAGCTCCTGGCCCTCACCGAGCGGGTCGAGGCGGCCAATGCGGACCAGCCGATCAGCTTCTTCGAGATCACGACGGTGCTGGCCCTGCTGGCCTTCGCCGAGACGCCGGCCGACCTGTGCGTGGTCGAGGTGGGGCTGGGCGGCCGGTTCGACGCCACCAACGTCTTCGACGCCCCGGCGGTCAGCGTCATCACGCCCGTGGACTACGACCACCTGGAGATGCTGGGCCCCGGCCTCGCCAAGATCGCCTGGGAGAAGGCCGGGATCATCAAGCGCGGGCGGCCGGTGGTGGTGGCGCGCCAGCTGGACGAGGCGCTGGAGATGATCGAGCGCGAGGCCGACGACCGCATGGCGCCGATGCTGCTGATGGGCCGCGACTTCGACGCCTGGGAGGAGCGCGGCCGGCTGCTGGTGCAGATGCCCGAGCGGCTGCTGGACCTGCCGCCGCCCAGCCTGTTCGGCGGCTACCAGTTCGCCAACGCGGGCCTGGCCGTCGCCGCGGCCCTGACCTTCGACCACGACCTCCCGGACGAGGTGCTGGGCGACGGCGTCGCCTCGGCCGTCTGGCCGGCGCGGATGCAGCGGCTGACCGCCGGGCCCCTGTTCGAGCTGGCGCGCGCCCGCGGCGCCGACATCTGGCTGGACGGCGGCCACAACCCGCATGCGGGCCGCGCGCTCGCCGAGGCCGCCTCGCGCATCGTCGACCGCGACCCGCGGCCGCTGACGCTGGTGGCGGGCATGTTCGCCCGCAAGGACGCCGAGGGCTTCTTCCGCCCCTTCGCCGAGATGAAGCCGCGGGTGATCGCCACCACCTTCGACTCGCCCCAGGCGGCGAGCGCCGAGGACATCGCCGTGGCGGCGGTGAAGGCGGGCCTGCCGGCCGAGATGTCGCCGAACGTCGAGGACGCCGTGCGGCGGGCGCTTTCGGTGGACGGGCCCGCGCCGCACGTGCTGGTCTGCGGCGGCCTGCATTTCGCGGGCGAGGTGCTCGCCATGAGCCCGGAGACCTGGCCCGCCTGATGCGTGCAAAGCCCTACAGCCTGCGCTTCGCCCTGCCGCGGCACTACCTGATCACCCTGGCGATCGCCCTGGTGGCGCTGTGGGGACTGGTGGAGGTGTTCGGCCGCACCGACGTGGTGCTGATCGGCTGGATGGTCGGCTTCCTGGTCGCCACCCGCGTGGTGCGCTGGTTCGTGCTGCGGCGGCCCCCGAAGAGGGCGGAACGGCCAGGGCCGAAAGAAGAAGGGCCGCCCGAAGGCGGCCCTGTGGAGTAACGCGCTTCGGCGGCCGCCTCAGGCGGCGACGCCGGCCTCGGTGAGCCACTCCAGGATCTTCTGCTTGGGCATGGCGCCCACCTTCATCGAGGCCATCTGGCCGCCCTTGAACAGCATCATCGTCGGGATGCCGCGCACGCCGTAGCGCGAGGGCGTCGTCGGGCTCTCCTCGATGTTCAGCTTGGCGATGGTCACCTTGTCGGCGAGTTCGTCCGAGAGCTGCTCGAGGGCCGGGGCGATCTGCTTGCAGGGGCCGCACCACTCCGCCCAGAAGTCGACGAGCACAGGGCGCTCGGCCTGCAGGACGTCGGTCTCGAAGGATTCGTCGGTGACCTTCACGGTGCTCATAGGAAAGCTCCTTTCGCGCACGGCCGGATGGAACGCGGGCCGGCGCCTGTCTGATCCGCCCATGTAGGCGGGTGTTAGGGCGGTATCAACCAGAACGGCGCAGCTCGGCCAGCGCCTGGGCCATCAGGTTTTCTGGAACGGGCATCAGCTTGGGCCCGTCGGTCCAGACGAGGGCGGCCTCGATCCGCCGGCCGGGGAAGACCTCGGCCAGGACGGCGCTGTAGAGCGCCATCTGGCGCAGGTAGGCGGGATCGGCGTCCTCGATGCGGCCGGGCGAGGGGCGGTTGGTCTTGAAGTCGGCCACCAGCACCCGGTCCGGCAGGATCACCAGCCGGTCGATCCGGCCCGAGATCCGCAGGGCCGGCGGCAGCGCCGCCGCCCCGCCGGCGATCGCCACCTCGGCCCGCGAGCCCGGCCCGAACACCTCGGCGAACCGCGGATCCTCCAGAACCGAGAGCGCGGCGGCGGCCATCTCGGCCCGCTGGTCGTCGGCAAGGTCAGTCTCGCGGCGCAGCAGGGCGGCCGCGCCGGCGGCGCGCTCGGGGGGCGCCAGGTCGGGCAGGAGCTGCAGCAGGCGGTGGATCAGGTCGCCGCGCCGGAAGCGGCCGAGCCCCTGGGCGGCGGCCAGCGGCGAGGGCGCGGCCACCACCGTCCCCTCGCCCAGGTCGGACGGGGAGGCGTAGCGGGCGAAGGCCTCCGGGGGCGGAGAGACCGCCGACCAGGCGGGCGCGGCGGCCGCGACGGCGTCGGCGGCGACCCGGCGGCCCAGCGGCTCGGGATCGGGCCCGTAGCGGGTGGCCAGCACCTCGCCGCAGGCGGCCTGGCGCAGGTGCGGGGCGATTGCCTCGTGCTCGAAGCCGGCGCGGATGGCGGCCCACCAGCCCTTCAGCCCGTCCTCCTTGCGGTTCGAGGGGATGCGGCCGCACAGGATCAGCCGCTCGCGCGCCCGGGTGAGGGCGACGTAGAGCAGCCGCAGGGACTCCTCGGTCTCCTTGTCCTGCCGCAGCGCCCGGGCCGCCGCCGAGGCTTCGCAGTCGGCCTTGCCGCTGGCGCACCACAGGAAGCCGCCGTCGGCGGTCTCCAGCATCGGCGAGCCCCGCGCGCCCTGGTCCGAGGTGGTCTCGGGCAGGACGACGATCGGCGCCTCCAGGCCCTTGGCGCCGTGGGCGGTCATCACCCGGACCTCGTCGCGGCCGCCCTCCAGCTCGCGCTTCACGATGATGTCGAGGCCGGCGAAGTCCGCCGCCAGCGTCTCCAGGTCGTGCACGCCGCGGCCCTCGGCGGCCAGCACCTGGGCCAGGAACTCGTCCAGCGCGTCCTGCGCCTCCGCGCCCAGCCGGCGCAGGAGGCGGCTGCGCATCGAACGGCCGTCGGACCCGCGGACCCCCAGCGCCCGGGCGTAGAAGCCGAACGGCCCGTGCTCGCGGGCGGCCTCGCGCATGGCCTGCAGGAACCCGGCCGCCGCCGCCCAGTCGGGGCGCTCGCCGGCCCTGGCCAGCAGCGTGCGCCAGAGCGAGCCCTCCCGGCCGTGGGCGAGGTCGAACAGCGCCGCGTCGTCCAGGTCGCAGAACGGGCTCTTCAGCAGGGCCGCCAGGGTCAGGTCGTCGGCGGGAAAGAGCGCGAACCTCGCCAGCGCCATCAGGTCGTCGAAGACGATGTGCTCGGACAGAGCCAGCCGGTCGGCGCCGGCCACCGGGATCCCCGCGTGCTTCAGCGCGCGCAGGATCTCCTCGAACAGCGCGCCGCGCTTGCGGACCAGGATCAGCACGTCGCCGTAGCGGGCGGGGCGCCTGCCGTCCCTGTCGGCCACCGCATCGCCGCGCCGGACGAGGTCGCGGATCTCGCAGGCGATGTTGCGGGCCAGCCGCTTGGTGGCGCTCTCCTCGCCCTCGACGTCGAGAGGCGCGTCCCAGGCCTCGCGGGCCTCGCCCTTCGGCTCGCGCTCCAGCGGCCACAGGTCGACGCAGCCGCGCTCGCCGGCGCGCATGGGGATGTGCTCCAGCGGCTCCACGCCCGGCGGCACCCCGGCGCCGAACACCGCGTCCACGAAGGCCAGCACCTCCTCCGTCGAGCGGAACGAGGCGTGCAGCGGCACCGAGGCGCCGTTCCGGCCCGCCGCGGCGATCTCGGCCACGTAGCGTCGGGTCTCCAGGATCAGCCGCTCGGGGTCGGCGCCCTGGAAGGAATAGATCGACTGCTTCTCGTCGCCGACGACGAACAGGGTGCGGTCCAGCTCGCCGCGCCGGGGCAGGGCCTCGCCGGCGAAGAACTCGCCGGTCAGGGCGCGCACGATCTCCCACTGGTCGGGAGCGGTGTCCTGGGCCTCGTCGACCAGGATGTGGTCGATGCCGCCGTCCAGCTTGTAGAGCACCCAGGCGGCGGCCGGGCGGCTGGCCAGGAGGGCGCGGGTCTTCTCGATCAGGTCGGCGAAGTCGAGGGCGCCGGCGAGCTGCTTCTCGACGCGGTAGGCCGCGAGGTAGGCCTCGGCGAGGGTGAGCGCGTCCAGGGTGTCGGCGGCGACCCGGGCGCCGCGCAGCCGCTCGCGGGCGGCGGCCAGGCGGTCCTGCTCGGTCAGCAGGGCCATCCGCAGGCCCTCGTGCGCCTTCAGGCCCGAGGTCTTGCCGACCCAGGTCGCGGGGGTCCCCTCGCCCTTCTCGGTGAACAGGGCGGCGAGCGCTCCGGACAGGGTCGGCGTCTCGGCCACCGCGCGGAGCTGACCTGCGCACTTGACGTCGGTGGCCGTGCCGGCGGCGAGGGCCTCGGCGGCGGCGCGCCAGAGGTTGCGGTCGAGGGCGGCGACGGCGGCCCGCTCCAGCGCCTCGGCGTCCTGGCCGGGTTCGAGCCCGCAGGCGTCCCAGACCCAGGCGAGCGCGCCCTCATAGCCGCCGCGGCTGTCGAAGAAGTCCCGGAGCCGGCCGCGGCGGGCCTCGAAGTCGAGGAACATCTGCTGGAACGATCCGAAGTCCAGCGCCACCGACAGGCGCGCGTAGGCCTCGGCGACCCGGCCCTCGCCCTTCAGCGCGTGGCGGGCCACGCCGGCGCGGGCGGCGGCGGCGATCGCGGCGGCCGCGGCGTCGTCCATCACCCGGAAGCCCGGCGAGATGCCGGCCTCCAGCGGAAAGCGCCGGAGCAGCTTCTCGCAGAAGGCGTGGATGGTCTGGATCTTCAGGCCGCCGGGCGTCTCCAGCGCGCGGGCGAACAGGGCGCGGGCCTCGGACAGGCGCAGGTCGTCGTAGGCCGCGGCCGGCCGGCCCTCGAGGTGGGCCAGCTCCTCGGTCAGGGGGCCGTCGGGCATCACCGACCAGTCGCCCAGCCGCTTGAACAGCCGCCGCTGCATCTCGGCGGCGGCGGCCTTGGTGTAGGTGACGCACAGAATGGTCTCGGGCTCGGCCCGGGCCAGCAGCAGGCGCGCGACACGGTCGATCAGGGTCTTGGTCTTGCCCGAGCCGGCGTTGGCGGTGACGAAGGCCGAGCGGCCGGGGTCGGCGGCGATCCGCTGGTGGTGCTCGGGCGGCAGGCGGACGCTCACGCCTCGCCCTCCTCGCCGCTGGTCGACCACTCGAACACCCGCGCCAGGTGGTCGTAGTCGGAGGCGTAGGTCTTCACGAACTGCGGGGCGGTGCGCGAGACGTAGGGCTGGTCGGGCCGGAAATAGCGGGCCAGCAGGCGGCGTGCGCCGTCCAGCGCCCGCTCGGCCGCCTCGGCGCTTTCGCCGACGCCGGCGCGGACCTCCTCGCGGCCGGCGGGCCGGCGGCCGGTGACCTCGAGATAGACCAGCTCGCCGGGGACCAGCGGGCCGATCGCGTCGAAGCCGCCGTGGGCCAGGATCGCGGCGGTGAGGGTGAGCTGCGGCGAGAAGCCGGCGTCCACCACCTTCTGCGAGGGCGCGCGGCCGGTCTTGTAGTCGAGGATGTGGCCGTACCCCTGCGGATCGGCCTCGATGCGGTCGGCCTTGGCGCCCAGCACCACCTCGTGGCCGTCCACGCGGATCGCCAGCCGGCCGGTCTTCTCGACGTGGATCGCGCGGCCGTCGGCGCGGCGGCGGGCCTCCAGCTCGGCCACCCAGGCGGCGGCCTCGCGGGCGAGGGCGGATTCGCGGGCCAGGGCCTCGCGCGGCATCCCCGCCTTCTCCAGCTCCTCGACGTACATCGCCTCGAAGATCGCCGCGGCGTCGGGCGGCAGGTCGCGGGGGTGGTCCAGGGCGAACCGCTCGAAGGCGGCGTGGATGGCGGTGCCGCGGGCGCGGGCCTCCACCGGCTCGTCCGGGCGCTCCAGCGGGCGCAGGTTCAGGATGTCGCGCGCCCACACGGCGTAGGGGTCGCGGGTCAGGGTCTCGACGCGGGTGACGAACAGCTCCCGCGGCCGCGCCTCCACCGGCGGACAGGGCGCGGGCCGGCGGGCCGGCCGGTAGTCGTCCGGCGCGTCGAGCGCCCGGGCCCAGGCGAGCGCCTCGGGGCGGCCGGGGATCTCCACCGCCGCGCCGCGGGCCAGGGTCTCCAGCCGCCAGAGCCAGCGGGACTTGACCGCCGGCTGGCCCTCGCGGCGCTCGGAATGCAGCAGGATCACCTCGGCGGCGCAGGCGGCCTGGGCGAAGTCGTGCGCCGACAGGCCGACCCGGCGCTCGGGCGGCGGCAGGCCCAGCGTGCGGCGCATGGGCCGCGACAGGAACGGGTCGAGGGGCGCACCGCGCGGCCAGACGCCTTCCTCCAGCCCCGCCACCACCAGCCGGTCGGCGCGCACCAGCCGGGCCTCGATGGCCCCCAGGATGCGCAGCCGCGGATGGGTCGCTCCGCCTGCGCGGACGCTCTCGCCCTCCATCAGCCGCGACAAGAGGTCGGCGAAGCCGCGGGCGCTGACGGGCGGGACGCCGCCGGTCTCGTGGATCAGGCCGGCGAGCAGGCGGCTCATGGCCTCGCCGCCGTGGCCGGCCCAGAGCTCGCCCGTCGAGCCGTCGGCGCCGGCGGCGAGCGCCTCCATGGCGGCGGTGACGGCGCGGGCGGCCTCGGCCACTGGACCCTCGGCGCAGGCGGCCTGCAGGGCCGAGAGCAGGTCCTCGAGACGGTCGACCAGCGGCAGGGCGTCGAGGCCCCGGCCCTTCTCCGCCAGGCGCGCCCGCAGGCCCGCCCAGGTCCAGGGCCGGGCGCCGCGCAGGCCGTGGCGCTCCAGCACGTCGCGGCGGCGGGCCAGGTCGTCGCCGTCCAGGCCGAGCCGGACGTAGGGATGCTTCAGCAGCGCGAGCAGGGTGACCGGCGCCAGGGGATCGACCGCGGCGCGCGCGACGAGGCCGGCCAGCACGCCGCAGCGGCAGCCGGCCAGCGGCTCGCCGGCGGAGGAGTCCGGCACGACGCCCCAGCGCGCCAGCTTGGCCGTCACCCGGCGCGCCAGCACCTGGTCGGGCGTGACGAGGGCGGCGGTCTTCTCGGGCGTCTCCAGCGCCTCGCGCAGCAGCAGGGCGGCGACCGTGGCGGCCTCCTCCTCGGCCCGCGCGCTGACGAGGGAGAGGCCCTTCAGCCCCTCGGCGATAGGATCGAGCCCCTCGGCGTCGGCCTCGGCGCGGAGCTGCTCGATGGCGTGCAGCCAGTCGGCGGTGGCGCGCGGCGGCCGCAGGGCCTCGTTGATCACCCGGCGGCGCCAGCGGCCCTGGGTCTGGTGCGCCAGGGCGGCAGGCCAGACCTCGACGTGCTTACGGTCTATGCCGGTGCGCGCCAGCAGGCGGCGCAGGGCGCCCTGCGGATGCTGCTCGTCCACCTCGCGCCAGGCGCTCTCGGCCAGGCTGTCGTCGAGGCCCGGGACGACGACCGCGCCGCGCGGGGCGGCGGCGATCACCGCCAGGAGGTCGGCGGTGGCCGGGGCGGTGCCCGTGGAGCCGGCCGCCACCAGCACCCCCTGCGGCGGGCGCGAGGCCCAGACGTCGGCCAGCCGCCGTAGCAGGCGCACGCGCCGCTCGCTGACGTCCACCAGGCCCAGCTCGGCGAGGCGCCTGGGCCATTCGGTCAGCGCCGTCTCGAGGAACTCGCGGCTGACCCGCCAGTGCTCGGCGAGGTCGGCCTCGACCAGGCCCGCCAGCTTCTCGCCGGCCTCGGCCTCCTCGATCTGCAGGCTGTCTAGGAAGGCGCCCAGGGCGTCGGCCAGCTCCAGCGCCGCCGAGGCGGTCAGCTCGCGGCCCGGCAGCAGCCGCCAGTGCCCGGCCACCAGCCGCGTCAGCTCGAAGCGCCGGCGCAGCGGGTCGATGGCGGCGGGCAGGTCGAGGGCCAGGTCGCCCGGCTCGAACGGCGGCTCGCCGGCCTCGAGGTCGCCCAGCGGGCGCATCTGCGGCGGCAGGACGGCCCGGCCGCCCGCGGCGCGCACGAAGGCGTCGGCCACCGCCCGCGCCCCGCGCCGGGTGGGCAGGAGGACGAGGGCGTCCGACAGCGCCTCGGGCCCGTCGTCGGCCAGGGCCTCGTAGAGCCCGCGGGCGAGGTCTTCGGCGAACGGCCGGTGCGCCGGGATGTTGAACCAGCGAGGACCCGGCCGCTCGAAGAAGCGGGTCACGACAGCCTCTGCTCCGCCGCCTCGCGCGCGGCGGGGTCGCCCACGTGCATCCAGAAAGCGTCCATGGCCACGCCGCGGAGCCGGCCTGCGGCCTGCAGCTCATGCCAGACCGGCAGGATCGAGAACGGGCCCGTCCTGGGCGAGGCGTCGAGGACCTGGGGCTTGAGGATGCCGAAGCCGGTGTTGGCGTAGGGCGTCGGCGGCTTGGGCGCGACCGAATGGGTCAGTCGGCCCTGCGCGTCCATGAAGAAGCCGTTGGGCCCCTCGAAGCCCAGGCCGTGGCCGCGGCGGACCAGCAGCAGGAGGATGTCCATGGCCGCCGGGTCCCAGACCCGCTTCAGGGTCTCCAGCGGCGGCTCGCCCTCGGTGATCCACAGCGAGTCGATGTTGGCGACGAAGATCGGCTCATCGCCCAGCAGCGGCCGGGCGTGCTGGATGCCGCCGCCGGAATCCAGCAGCTCGGCCCGCTCGTCGGAGATGCGGATCTCGAGGTCCGTGCGGCGCGCCAGGTGCGCCTCCACCTGGTCGGCGAAGTGGTGGACGTTGACCACGGCGCGGGTGACGCCGGCGGCGACCAACTCGTCCAGCACGTGGTCGATCAGCGGCCGGCCCGCCACCGGGACCAGGCACTTGGGCGTGGTGTCCGTCAGCGGCCGCATGCGGGTGCCGAGCCCCGCCGCCAGCACCATCGCCGTCGTGGGCGCCTGGCTCACGCGCGGGCCTCGGGCGGAACGTGGCGGTCGAACCAGGCCTTCAGGCCGGCGAGCTCGGGATCCTGCAGGTTGCGCTCCAGGTAGCGCCAGGTGCGCGGCATGAAGGCCTTGTACTGCGGCCGCCCCAGCAGCGCCTGCCGGGCGAACACCCGGCCGAGGATGCGCGCGGCGTTGGAGGCGGCCAGCGCCCGATACTCGAAAAGGAACCGGCTGGCGTCGAGATCCGGCCGGGCCCGCAGGTAGCGCTCCAGCATGACGGCTTCGAGCTCGGGCGAGACGTCGCGGCGGGCGTCCTGCAGCAGGTGCAGGAGATCCCAGGCCGGATGGGCCTTCAGGGCGTCCTGGAAATCGAGCAGGCCGACGCGCGCGGCTCCCGCGCGCTCGGGAAGCCAGAGCAGGTTCTGGGCGTGGAAGTCGCGGTGGGTGAAGACCGAGGCGCCGGCCTCGCCCCAGACCCAGACCGGCGCCCACAGGGCCTCCCATTCCGCCACCGCCTCGGGGCCGAACTCCGGCAGGCCGGCGAACCTCGGCCAGAACTCGAGGAAGGTGTCGGTGGCGACCTTGAGCGCCAGCGCGTCGTAGGTGAGCAGCGGCCACGCGCAGCCGTCGGCGCGCAGCACGTCCGGCGGCGGTTCGGCCTGCATGGCGACCTGCACATCGACGGCCGCCTCGTAGAGCGGCGCCTCGGCCTGCCCCTGGGCGATCAGGGTGGCGAACAGGCCATCGCCGAGGTCCTCCAGCACCGCGAGGCCGGCCTCGACGTCGTGGGCCAGGATCTGCGGCGCCGAGAGACCGCGCTCGCGCAGGAAGGCGGCGGTGGTGACGAAGGCGGCCACCGAGCCAGCCGCCAGGCGCGCGGCCGCGTTGTAGCCGAGCGCCCGGCGCTCCTCCGGCGTGGCCCTGGGCGGGCAGACCACGCTCTCCAGCGCCGGCGGCTGGTCCATGAAGATGAACGTCCGGCCGTCGGGGGCGAACAGGCGCTCGTAGCTGCGCGTCGAGGCGTCGCCGCCCAGCGGCTGGCGGCGCGCCTGGCCGAAGCCGGCGGCGCGCAGGAACCCGGCCTTCAGGGCCTCGCGGTCCGAGATGTCAGGCGCGGAACTCAAGCCCTCGTCCTTCCCAGGCGCCATGCGGTGTGAGCCGCACGCGCCTGCCGTCTGCGTCGTCTTCCGAGAGCGCGATCTCTACATCGAGTCGGTCGGGCGGGAGGCGGCCCTCCAGCCGCTCGGGCCATTCGACCACCGCCGCGCCCTCGTCCAGCGCCTCGTCCAGACCGATCTCATAGGCCTCGTCCGGGTTCGAGAGGCGATAGAGGTCGAAGTGGGCGACCTTCAGTCGCGGGCCCTCGTAGAACTGCACCAGGGTGAAGGTGGGCGAGGGGACGTCCTCGGCCGGCGTCGTCAGCGCCCGCACCAGGGCCCGGGCCAGGGTGGACTTGCCGGCCCCCAGCGGCCCGGAGAGGCAGACCGCCTCGCCCGGCTTCAGCCCGGCCGCGATCGCCGCGCCCAGCCGCGCCGTGGCCGCCTCGTCGTCGAGGCGGAACTCGCCCTCGGCCGCGAGGATCATGCGAAGGCCCGGTCCGGATCGGCGGGAAGGATCCCCTCGACGTGCGCCTTGAGCGCCAGCGTCGCCTCGGCGGGATCCCCGGCCAGGCGTTCGGGCGCGACGGGATGGCCGACCGTCAGGTCGAAGCGGCGCCCGCGCTTGTTCAGCAGCTCGTGGAAGAGGGTGATGTCGCGCAGCTCCTGCGAGAGCCCGTGGAAGAAGTGGAACAGCGTCGACCAGGGGCCCGCCACGTGGACCGGCACGACGGGCGCCTCGTACTTCCGGGCCAGCGAGACCGCCGACGGCGCCCAGGGCGGATCGGCGAGCCCCCCGTCGGGCTGCCGGCGCGCCAGCCGGCCGGCTGGGAAGATCACCAGGCACCGCTCGGCCTCCATCGCCTCGCGGGTCAGCTGCAGGGTCAGGCGCGTGCGCTCGCGGGTGCGCTTGCCCTCGACCCATTCCACGGGGATCAGCACCTCCTCGAAGCCGGGGCAGACCCGGTGGGCGTCGGCGTTGGCGTAGAAGCAGATGTCGGGGCGCAGGGCCTTCAGCGCGTCGTAGACGGCCACGCCGTCGGCGATGCCGGTGGGGTGGTTGCAGACCACGATCGCCCGGCCCTGCGCGGGCACGCGGTCGAGTCCGCTGGCCGCCACCTGCACCGACAGCAGCTCGGAGACGTGCTCCAGGGCCGCGCGGCCGGGGAGCGGGGCGATCGCGTCGGCCATCCGCCGCGCCTTGCCGTAGTCCAGCAGGGCGTAGAGCAGCGGGCGCAGCACGGGCCAGGCGGCCGAGCCCGACAGCTTCGGCGCGCGCTCGGCGATCAGGGCGTCCACGATGTGGTCGGCGCCCCTCGGGCGCGCCAGGGCCGGGGCGTGGCTCAACGCGGTCATGGGCGGAACATGCGCCGCCGTCCCGCTCGCGGGCAAGCGCCGGGCGGCGCCTCCCGCAACGGAAGCTAGGCGCTCCGGGGCGTTGGGCGTAGAACGCCGGCCATGCGAGACATCACCCATTTCATCGACGGCGCGCCCGTTGCAGGCCAGTCCGGCCGCTTCGGCGACGTGTTCAACCCCAACACCGGCGAGGTGCAGGCCCGCGTCGCCCTGGCGACCGAGGCCGAGCTCGACAAGGCGGTCCAGTCGGCGCTGCGGGCGCAGCAGACCTGGGCCCTGGTCAATCCGCAGCGGCGCGCCCGGGTCATGTTCGAGTTCAAGCGGCTGGTGGAAGCCCGCATGGACGAGCTGGCCGAGATCCTGTCGTCCGAGCACGGCAAGGTGATCGCCGACTCCAAGGGCGACATCCAGCGCGGCCTGGAGGTCATCGAGTTCGCCTGCGGCATCCCGCACGTGCTGAAGGGCGAGTACACCGAGGGCGCGGGCCCCGGGATCGACGTCTATTCGATGCGCCAGCCGCTGGGCGTCTGCGCGGGGATCACCCCGTTCAACTTCCCGGCCATGATCCCGATGTGGATGTTCGGCATCGCCATCGCGACGGGCAACAGCTTCATCCTGAAGCCGTCGGAGAAGGATCCGACGGTGCCGGTGCGCCTGGCCGAGCTGATGATGGAGGCCGGCGCGCCCGCGGGCGTGCTGAACGTCGTGCACGGCGACAAGGTCGCGGTGGACGCCATCCTCGACCACGCCGACATCAAGGCGGTGAGCTTCGTGGGCTCGTCCGACATCGCCCACTACGTCTACAGCCGCGGCACGGCTGCGGGTAAGCGGGTCCAGGCCATGGGCGGGGCCAAGAACCACGGCATCATCCTGCCCGACGCCGACCTGGAGCAGGCGACCAAGGACCTGATCGGCGCCGCCTACGGCTCGGCCGGCGAGCGCTGCATGGCCCTGCCGGTGGTCGTGCCGGTGGGCAGGAAGACCGCCGACGAGCTGCGCGAGCGCGTGCTGGCCGAGATCGACACCCTGAAGGTCGGCCTATCGACCGACCCCGCCGCGCAGTACGGCCCGGTGGTGTCGGAGGCCCACAAGAAGCGGGTCAGCGACTACATCCAGATGGGCGCGGACGAAGGCGCCGAGCTGGTCGTCGACGGCCGCGGCTTCAGCCTGCAGGGCTATGAGAAGGGCTACTTCATCGGCCCCAGCCTGTTCGACCAGGTGAAGCCTTCGATGAAGACCTACCAGGAAGAGATCTTCGGGCCCGTCCTGCAGATCGTGCGGGCCGAGAGCTTCGAGGAGGCCCTGCGCCTGCCGTCAGAGCACCAGTACGGCAACGGCGTGGCGATCTTCACCCGCAACGGCCGGGCCGCGCGCGAGTTCGCCTCCCGCGTCAACGTCGGCATGGTCGGGATCAACGTGCCGATCCCGGTGCCGGTGGCCTACCACACCTTCGGCGGCTGGAAGCGCAGCGCCTTCGGCGACACCAACCAGCACGGCATGGAAGGGGTGAAGTTCTACACCAAGGTGAAGACGATCACCGCCCGCTGGCCGGAAGGCGCCGTCGAGGACAGCGCCTTCGTCATCCCGACGATGAAGTAGCGCCCAGCAGCGTCGGCTCCCCCTCGGGGGAGCTGTCGCGAAGCGAACGAGGGGGCTTCGTCCGCGCGGTTCGGCGGCGGAAGCCCCCTCAAACCCATTTCGGGCCGCCTCCCCCGAAGGGGAGGACGCCGTCCCTACGTCCGGCGGCTGACGATGTCCTTGTTGTGGGCGCGGGTCTTGGCGCCCTGGCCGCGCTCCAGCTCGGTGCGGCCGGGACGGTTGTTGTTGGTGGACGAGAACACCGTCCCCTCGTCGGCCGGGTCGCCCCAGTCCTGCTGGGGATTGTCCTCCTGGCCCAGCTTGTGGACGTCGACATTGGCGGGCGTGCCGGCCCCCAGGTCGCCGCGCACGTCGCCCATGCCCGCCTCGTCGCGGCCCAGGTCGGGGTCGAGGCCCCAGCCGTCCCGCCGCTGGCCCTCGGCTCCAGCCTCTTCACCCGCGGCCGCGATGTCGCTGTCGCCGAACTCGGCCTGGCTTGGCCGGTCGGCGTTGGTGGCGCCGTCGAGGTCGCCCTCAAAGCTGCGCTGCTCGGGATTGGTGGCGGTCTGGAACCTGTTCGGGTCGCGCTGCTCGTCCATCTCGCGCGCGCCCAGGCCGCCGCCCTGCATGCGGGCCCGATTCGCCTCGGCCTGGCTGGGGCTGAAGTTGCGGTCGTCTTGGTCGGCCATGGTCGGGGCTCCTTCTTGCTTCCCTTCCTGAACCCCGTGGCGAAGCGGCCGTTCCTTGCGCCGGCCGTCGCCGGCCGCTAGGCGAGGACCCGATGCCGTCCGCGCTGCAAGCCGCCTACGACGCCCGCCTCGCCGAAGGCGTGATCCGCCCGGACCCGGCCCAGGCCGCCGCCCTGGCCGCCCTCGTCCGCCTGGAGGGGGAGCTGGCGGACGCCCAGCCCGCCTCGGGGCTCAAGGCCCTGTTCCGCAAGCGCGCGCCCGAGAGCCGGCGGGGGGTCTACCTCGTGGGGCCCGTGGGCCGGGGAAAGTCCATGCTGATGGACCTCTTCTTCGAGACCGCCCCGGTCGAGAAGCGGCGGCGCACGCACTTCCACGTCTTCATGGGCGAGGTCCACCGGCTGATCGACGCCTGGCGCAAGGGCGATCCCGCCGCCCGCAAGGCGCGCTTCGGCCAGTCGAAGGGGGACGATCCGATCCCGCCCGTGGCCGACGTGGTCGCCGAGCGGGCGAGCCTGCTCTGCTTCGACGAGTTCCAGGTCACCGACATCGCCGACGCCATGATCCTGGGCCGGCTGTTCGAGGCGCTGTTCGATCGCGGCGTGACCCTGGTGGCCACCTCGAACCGGCTGCCCGACCAGCTCTACAAGGACGGCATCAACCGCCAGCTCTTCCTGCCGTTCATCGAGCTCCTGAAGTCCAAGGTGGAGGTGGTCTCGGTGGCGGGGCCGCACGACTACCGGCTGGACCGGCTGCGGGCCGCGGGCGTCTGGTTCTCGCCCATCGACCCGGACAACGAGCGGTCCTTCGACCGGCTGTGGCGCGAGATGCTGGGGCCCGAGGACGAGGACGAGCTGGGTGAGACGCTGGAGGTGCTGGGCCGGCGGATCACCTTCCCGAACGCCTCGGGCGGGCTGCTGCGGGCCTCGTTCGGCAGTCTCTGCTCGGTGGCCCTGGGCCCCAACGACTACCTAGCGCTCGCCGAGCGCTTCCACACCGTCTTCCTGGAGGGCGTGCCGAGGCTCACCCCCGCCCGGCGCGAGGAGGCCCGCCGCTTCGTGATCCTGATCGACGCCCTCTACGAGGCGAAGACCAAGCTGATCGTGCTGGCCGAGGCCGAGCCCGTGAAGTTGTATCCCGAGGGGGACGGCGCCTTCGAATTCGAGCGCACGGCCTCGCGCCTGCAGGAGATGCGATCGGCCGACTGGCTGAAGGACAGCGCCTGACGCAGGTGTTCGCCCTGCGCCCTTCTGTCGCGGCGGCGGGCCCTTACGTTTTCGTGAGTAATTGCGGGCTGCGACGATTTGACGGCCTGCGATCACGTCTTCGCGTACAGCTATAGAAAGCAGCGTTATTCGCTCTATCTCTAATTCAAGGACCGCGGGATCTACTCGCGGCATGATGTCGGGGAGCGGGCGAGTGTTCGATACGGCCGTCGAGTTCATCCAGGCCACGGTGCAGCTGGAGCAGCCGACCGCCTCGGGCCAGCGCACCGTCGGGACCGGGTTCCTGATCTCGTCGGTGGACGCCTCGGGCGCGCCGCGGACCGTGCTCGTCACCGCCCATCACGTGCTCGACGGCATGGCCGCGCCGATCGCCGCCATCGGCTACCGCACCGCCGCCCACGACGGCGGCTGGACCTACAGCCCCGCGCCGCTACGCATCCGCGACGACGCCGGCGAGCCGCTGTGGACCCGCCACCCCGCGCAGGACGTGGCGGCCCTGGTCGTCGAGGCGCCGCCCGAGTTCGCCAAGGCGGCGATCCCGGCGGGCTACCTGGCCGCGGAGGGGGCGCTGGAGCGGCAGGGTTTCGGCCCCGGCGATGAGCTGATCGTCCTGGGCTTCCCCCGCGGCCTGGCGGCGAACAACGCCGGCTTCCCCATCCTCCGCTCGGGGCGCATCGCCTCCTATCCCCTGACCTCCAAGGCCTCGCCGACCTTCCTCCTCGACTTCTCGGTCTTCCCCGGGAACTCCGGCGGGCCGGTCTTCGCCCCGGGCGGGACGGGAACGGCGCGGATCAAGGCCTCCGGCGCGCCGCGGCCGGTGGTGGCGGGCCTGCTGACCCAGCAGGTCGAGTTCAACAGCGAGCGTCTGGAGATCGGCGTCGTCACCCACGCCCGCTACATCGTCGAGACGCTCAGGCTGATGCAGCACGGGATCGCGCCCGCCGTGGAGGCGCCGGCGCCCGAGGTCGCGGGCGCCACGCCGGTGGTCGAGACCCCCGAGCGGCGCTCGCCGGTGGGGCGGGCGATCGAGGCGCTCGGCCGCCTGTTCGACCGCGCCGTCTTCGCCCTGCGCGACGCCGGGGCGGGCCTGATCGCGCGACTGTCGGGCGGCGCGCCGGCGCAGGCCTGAACCTCCGCGCCTCGGGCGTTCGTCAGGCGCTCTTCAGGGCCGCCACCAGCTCGCGCGCGTAGGGGCGCAGCTCGTCTTCGGCCCGGACGACGATGCGCAGTTCGCGCAGGGCCCAGTCGTCGGCCAGGGCCACGACGCCCAGCGACATGGTCCGCGCGGCCCGCGCGGCGGTGGTCTCGGGCACCACGCCGACGCCCACGCCGCACTCCACCAGCCGGCAGACGGCGTCGAAGCTGCGCAGCTGCACCCGCAGCTTGAGCGGGCGGCCCTCGCGGACGGCCTTGGCGGTGAGGAACCGCTGCAGCGAGCTGGACCGCTCAAGGCCCACGAAGTCGAAGTCCAGCACCTCGGCGAAGCCCACGCTCTTGCGCGCCGCGAGCGGGTGATCCTTCGCCGTCACCACCACGAACCGGTCCGAGCGGAAGGGATAGGTCTGCAGCCGGCCGACCTCGACCGTGCCGGCGACGATGCCGATGTCGCCGACGCCCTCGGCGATCAGGCCGACGATCTCGTCCGACAGGCGCTCCTCCAGGTCGACGCTGACGTGCGGATGGTCGGCCAGGAACCCCGACAGGGTCTCGGGCAGGAATTCGGTGAGCGCGTTGGTGTTGGCCAGCACCTTCACCTCGCCCGAGAGGCCGCCGGCGTAGGCGGACAGATCCTCGCGCATCCGCGCCTGCTGGGCCAGCATGGCGCGGGCGTGCTTCAGCAGCATCCGCCCGGCGGGGGTGGGGCTGACGCCCTGGCGCGAGCGCGAGAGCAGGGGCGCGCCGAGCGCGGCCTCCATGTTGCGGATCCGGGTCGAGGCGGCGGCCAGCGCCAGCGCGCTCCGCTCGGCGCCGGCGGTGATGGACCCTGCGTCAACCACCTCGCAGAACAGCCTCAGGTCGGTGAAATCGAACCGCATCCTTCGCACCTCGCGAAGGAAAGCTACAGGAAAGACGGATTGTGCAGAAGCCCGCCATGGGAAAACTTCGGCGGTCGCGAAGGATGCGAGGCTGCGCCCGCCTTTCGTTGACACCCGACGAGGCAGGCCTACAACCGGACCGGCTTCGGACGCTGGGTTTCGGAGAGTGGGACGGACGGCACGATGGCTGAGGTAACGAGGGTGGTTCGCGAGCGGCCGACGTCGCCGCATACGACGATCTGGCGGTGGCACCTGACCATGGCCACCTCGATCCTGCACCGGATCACCGGGGTGGCGCTCTACGGCGGCGCGCTGATCGCGGCGGCCTGGGCGCTGTCGCTGGCCGGCGGGCCCGAGACCTACGCCGCCTTCAAGGGCGTGATGGGCTCGTTCCTCGGCAAGCTCGCGCTGTTCGGCCTGACGCTGGCGGGCTTCTACCACCTGGGGAACGGCGTCCGGCACCTGACCTGGGACCTGGGGCACGGCTTCGACCTGAAGAGCGCCAACGCCTCGGCGGTGGGCGTCATCGCCTTCGCCGTCGCCGCCACCCTGGCGGTGTGGGTGATCGCCGGCATGACGGGAGCCCTCTGATGTCCAGCTTCCGCACCCCTCTTTCGCGGGCCAAGGGCCTGGGCTCGGCCAAGCACGGCGTCGGCCACTGGATCGGCGAGCGCGTCAGCGCCGCGGCCCTGATCCCGCTGACCCTGTGGGCCGTCTACGCCGTCATCCGCCTGGCGGCGCTGGACTACTACGGCGCGGTCGCCTGGATCTCGACGCCGCTGAACATGACGCTGATGGTCCTGACGCTGGCGTTCAGCTTCTGGCACATGCACGCCGGCCTGCGGGTGGTCGTCGAGGACTACATCCACAAGACCCTGAGCAAGGCCGCGCTCCTGCTCCTCAACTTCTTCGTCTGCGGACTGGCCGGCGCGCTCGCCGTCTTCTCCGTGCTGAAGGTCGCGCTGGGAGGCGCGTGAGACACCCCATGGCCGCTTACGAATTCATCGACCACAAGTTCGACGTCGTCGTCGTCGGCGCCGGCGGCTCGGGCCTGCGGGCCGCGCTCGGCTGCGCCCAGGCGGGCCTGAAGACCGCCTGCATCACCAAGGTGTTCCCGACCCGCTCGCACACGGTCGCCGCCCAGGGCGGGATCTCCGCTTCGCTGGGCAACATGGGCGAGGACGACTGGCGCTGGCACATGTACGACACCGTCAAGGGGTCGGACTGGCTTGGCGACCAGGACGCCATCGAATACCTCTGCCGCAACGCGCCGGCGGCGGTGTACGAGCTCGAGCACTGGGGCGTCCCGTTCAGCCGCACGGCCGACGGCAAGATCTACCAGCGCGCCTTCGGCGGCATGACCCGCAACTTCGGCGAGGCCCCGATCCAGCGCACCTGCGCGGCGGCCGACCGGACCGGCCACGCCATGCTGCACACCATGTACGGCCAGTCGCTGGCCCACGACACCGAGTTCTTCATCGAGTTCTTCGCCCTCGACCTGATCATGGACGAGGGCGTCTGCCGGGGCGTCACCGCCTGGAAGCTGGACGACGGCACCCTGCACCGGTTCCAGGCCCAGATGGTCATCCTGGCCACCGGCGGCTACGGCCGGGCCTACTTCTCCTGCACCAGCGCCCACACCTGCACCGGCGACGGCGGCGGCATGGCGCTGCGCGCCGGCCTGCCGCTGCAGGACATGGAGTTCGTCCAGTTTCACCCCACGGGGATCTACGGCGCCGGCTGCCTGATCACCGAAGGCGCGAGAGGCGAGGGCGGCTACCTGACCAACTCCGAGGGCGAGCGGTTCATGGAGCGCTATGCGCCGACCGTGAAGGACCTCGCGCCGCGGGACATGGTCAGCCGGGCCATGACCATCGAGATCCGCGAGGGCCGCGGCGTCGGTCCGAACAAGGACCACATCTTCCTGCACCTGGATCACCTGGATCCGAAGATCCTGGCCGAACGTCTTCCGGGGATCTCGGAAAGCGCCAAGATCTTCGCAGGCGTCGACGTGACCAAGGAGCCGATCCCGGTCCTGCCGACCGTCCACTACAACATGGGCGGCATCCCGACGAACTTCTACTCGGAGGTGGTGACCAAGGCCGGCAAGAATCCGGACCAGGTGGTGCCGGGGCTGATGGCGGTGGGCGAGGCGGCCTGCGTCTCGGTGCACGGCGCCAACCGGCTCGGCTCGAACAGCCTGATCGACCTCGTGGTGTTCGGCCGCTCGGCGGCCCTTCGCGCGGCCGACGTCCTGACCCCGGGCGCCAGCCAGCCCGAGCTGAAGGACCACATGACCGACGGCCACCTGGCCCGGTTCGACCGCTTCCGCCACGCGGCGGGCGAGGTTCCGACCGCCGAGCTGCGGCTCGAGATGCAGCGGGCCATGCAGGAGGACGCCGCCGTCTTCCGCACCGGCGAGAGCCTGACGTCGGGCGTCAAGCGCCTGCAGGCGGTGCACGACAAGCGCAAGCACATCCGCGTCACCGACCGCAGCATGATCTGGAACTCGGACCTCATGGAGACCCTGGAGTTCGACAACCTGGTCGGCCAGGCGGCGGTGACGGTGAACGGGGCGGCCAACCGCACCGAGAGCCGCGGCGCCCACGCCCGCGAGGATTTCCCCGACCGCGACGACAAGAAGTGGATGAAGCACACCCTGGCCTGGTTCGACGACAAGACCGGGAAGGTGAAGCTGGACGACCGTCCGGTGCACAACTTCACCATGTCCAACGACATCGCCTACATCCCGCCGAAGGCGCGGGTGTACTAAGGCCAGCCCCAGGAAGACCCGCCCGATGGCCGAGATCCGCCTGCCCAAGAACTCCCGCGTCACCCAGGGCCGCCACCACCCGGCGCCCGCCGGCGCGGCCCGCACCAAGACCTTCAAGGTCTACCGCTACGACCCGGACGACGCGGCCAACCCGCGCTGGGACACCTACGAGGTGGACGTGGACGCCTGCGGCCCGATGGTCCTGGACGTCCTGATCCATATCAAGAACACCATGGACCCGACGCTGACCTTCCGGCGCTCGTGCCGGGAGGGCGTCTGCGGCTCGTGCGCCATGAACATCGGCGGCCGCAACACGCTCGCCTGCACCCACGGCTGGGAGGAGGTCCCCGGCCAGGCCGTGCAGATCAGCCCGCTGCCGCACATGCCGGTGGTCAAGGACCTGGTCCCGGACCTGACCCTGTTCTACGCCCAGTACGCCTCGATCGAGCCCTGGCTGCACACCAAGACCCCCGAGCCGCAGACCGAGTGGGCGCAGAGCCCCGAGGACCGCGAGAAGCTGGACGGCCTCTACGAGTGCATCCTGTGCGCCTGCTGCTCCACGAGCTGCCCCAGCTACTGGTGGAACCAGGAGAAGTACCTGGGGCCTGCCGCCCTGCTGCACGCCTACCGATGGATCATCGACTCGCGCGACGAGGCCACCGGCGAGCGCCTGGACGAGCTGGAGGATCCCTTCAAGCTCTACCGCTGCCACACCATCATGAACTGCGCCCAGGTCTGTCCTAAGGGTCTCAACCCAGCCAAGGCCATCGGGGAAATCAAGAAGCTGCTGGTGGACCGGGTCGTCTGACGCCCGGGGCCGCCGGGTTCCGGCGGGGAAAAGTTGACGGGGCCGTCACTTTTGGGCATCGAGGTTCCATGAGCGACGCTACGGCGCATGTGGTGATCCTGGGCGCGGGCCATGCCGGCGGCACGGCCGCCGCGCTGCTGCGCCAGTACGGCCACGAGGGCCCCATCACCCTGGTGGGCGAGGAGCCGATCCCGCCCTACCAGCGCCCGCCGCTCTCCAAGGCCTGGCTGAAGGGCGAGGCCGACGCCGACTCCCTGGCCCTCAAGCCCCTGGAGTTCTACGCCGAGCACGGAATCGACTTCCGCCCGGGCGTGAAGGCGGTGCAGCTCAAGCGCAGCGACCGCACCGTCGTCCTCTCCGACGGCTCGACCCTCGCCTACGACGTCCTGATCATCGCCACCGGCGCCCGGCCCATCGCCCTGCCGATCCCCGGCGCCGACCTGGCCGGCGTCATGTTCCTGCGCACCGCCGCCGACGCCGAACAGCTCAAGGCCGCCGTCGGACCGGGCAAGCGCCTGGCCGTGGTGGGCGGCGGCTACATCGGGCTGGAGGTCGCCGCCTCGGGCAGGGCCCTGGGCGCCGAGGTCACCGTGCTGGAGCGCGAGCCGCGCCTGCTGGCCCGGGTCGCCTGCCCCGAGCTCTCCACCTTCTTCCGCGAATACCACGAGAAGCACGGCGTCACGTTCGAGCTGGGCTGCAGCGTCACCGGCTTCGAGGGCGAGGCCGGCCGCGTCACCGGCGTCACCCTGGCCGACGGCCGCACGATCGCCTGCGACGCCGCGGTGGTCGGCGTGGGCGCGGCCCCCAACGACGAGATCGCCGCCGACGCGGGCCTCGAGACCGCCCGCGGCGTGGTGGTCGACCTCGACGCGCGGACCTCGGACCCGGCCGTCTTCGCCATCGGCGACGTCGCCCACCGGCCGATGCCGATCTACGACCGGATGTTCCGGATGGAGAGCGTGCCCAACGCCCTGGAGCAGGCCAAGCAGGCCGCCGCCGCCATCACCGGCCGCCCCCGCCCGCCGGGCGAGTGCCCCTGGCAGTGGTCGGACCAGTACGACCTGAAGCTGCAGATCGCCGGCTACCCCTTCGACGCCGACCAGATCGTGGTGCGGGGCGACCCGGCCACGGCGAAGTTCGCCGTCTTCCACCTGAAGGGGAGCCAGGTGCAGGCCGTCGAGGCGATCAACGCCCCGCCCGAATTCATGATGGGCAAGCAGCTCATCGCGAACCGCAAGCCGGTGGACCCCGCAAGGCTTGCCGACCCCACGATTTCCATGAAAGAGGTCGCCGCTTAAGCGAGCGGCTCACGAGGAGCGCCATGGCCAAGATCACCTACATCGAGCACGACGGCACCGAACACGTCATCGACGTGAAGCCCGGGCTCTCGGTCATGGAAGGCGCGGTGAAGAACAACATCCCGGGCATCGACGCCGACTGCGGCGGCGCCTGCGCCTGCGCCACCTGCCACGTCTATGTGGACGAGGCGTTCCTGGCCAAGACGGGCACGCGCTCGGCCATGGAGGAGTCGATGCTCGACTTCGCCGAGGGCGTCGAGGAGAACAGCCGCCTGTCGTGCCAGATCAAGGTCACCGACGACCTGGACGGCCTCGTCGTCCGCATGCCCGAGAGCCAGCACTAGGGAAGACGCGGCAGGCCCCGCTTGGGTCCCCCGGATCAGCCTTCGGCTGACCGTGGGATGACGAAGGGGGGTGCGGCCCCCCAACAGCTCGTCATCCTCCGGTCGCCCGGCAGGGCGATCCGGGGGACCCATGCTGCGCGGGCGGCCCCGCCGGGCCCCGCTGCGCGGGGCTCAAGACGCGGAAGACGAGGCAGGCCCCGCTTGGGTCCCCCGGACCAGCCTTCGGCTGACCGTGGGATGACGAAGGGGGGCGCGCTTATCGACGCTCGGGCGTGCGCTGCGGGCGTCGCTGCGCCACCATCGGGTGCAGGAGGCCGCCGTGGTAGGCGACGAGCCCGCACATCCGGTCCGCCGCGCCCGACAGCACGGCGTCATAGGCCACGTCGCCCTCGCGGGATCCCACGATCATCCGGACGTTCCGGCCGGTGACCGTCAGGCTTCGCACGATGACGGGCGCCGTGCGCACGGGGGTCAGCGTTCCGGCGTAGCGCCCGTCCAGCCGGCCGAGGGTCAGGAGGCCGAAGCTCGGGACGCCGCCCACGTCCATGTAGAAGTCCCACAGCCCGGACAGATCCGGTTCGCCGGCCGCGCCTGAAGGCTCCTGGGCGCACGTCGTCTTCAGGACCGTGGCGTCCTGGGCATGGGCGGCGAGAGGGAGGGCGGCCGCGAGCATGACGGCGCAGGCGAAAAGTCGGTGACGCATCGGATCTCCGGGAGAGCTGGCTAGGGGCTCCCCTCTCGAACAGCTCGCCGCCCGCGGACAACCGCCCGATCCGCCAATGTCATTCGCGCGCCCGGAATTTTCGGCGACGCCACAGGCGGCCCTCTGGGGGGAACGCCCTCAGGCGCTGCCCGGCCCCAGGCCCGCGCGGACCGCCGCGAGATAGGTCCTGCCGACCGGGACGGTCAGGCCCCCCGTCAGCTCGATCAGCGTCCGGTCGCCCTCGCGGCGCAATCCGCGGACCTCCCGGCGCGCGACCCACCAGCGCCGGTGCGCCTGAAGGCCGAGCTGCGGCGGCAGGATCTGCATGGCTTCGCTGAGCTGCATGGAGATGAGGGTCGACCCCCGCCGGGTGTGGACCATCAGGTAGTGGTCCTGGGCCTCGAGGGCCAACAGGTCCCGCCCCAGCCGCTCGGGCACGCGCGCGAAGAACCGGTCGGCGGCCCCGTCCTCCGCCGGCGGCGCCGGCCTGCGGGGCGCCAGAGACGGCCACAAGGCAAGCGCGGCGATGACCAGCTGGACCGACGCGACCGAGAGATAGAGCGACGCCAGGCGTCCCGGCGGGGTCGAGCGCGCGAACACGACCTCGAGCGCCCAGGCCGTGACGAACATCATCGGCACGGTCGAGACCGCCCCCAGGACGATGACGGCGGCGACGGTCGGCAGGCGGGCGAACGCCGCCGCCGGGCGCAGGATCTGCAGGGTGGCGAGCGCCAGCCCGTAGCCCGCCGCCACCAGGGCGAACCAGAAGGCGTAGCGCTCCGGGGGCGCGAGCGACTGGAACGAGCCGAACGGCCCGGCGAACCCCAGGAACACGCCCAGCGCGATCGCCCCGCCGAGGCTGGCGAAGCGCGGGGAGGTCCAGGCTCGAAGGACGGTCGATGGCATCTTGCGCGGCTGGCGAAAGGCGAAACGCTATGCGCCGGGCCCGGCGTTGTCGAGCGGGCCGGATGCGCGCGCCTTCCCCCACCTCCGCCGTCATCCTCCGGTCGCCCGACAGGGCGATCCGGGGGACCCATGCGGCATGGGCGGCTCCGCCGGCGCGCTCGCGCGCCCCGGCCCCTCTCCCCGCCCTCTCCCTCTCGGCCCTCTCCCTCTCCGCTGCGCGGGGGGGAGAGGGGGCGACGGCGCCGCCTCCACACCTCGTCATCCTCCGGTCGCCCGAAAGGGCGATCCGGGGGACCCATGCGGCCTGGGCGGCCCCGCCGGCCTCCACAATCGTTCTTGCTTTGTTCCGTTATCCGTGATACAGATCCATCATGCCCGCCGCCCTCCCGGACCGCGCCGGCCTGATGGCCCGGATCGAGGCGCTGCTGCGCAAGGGGGCGACGCGGGAATGGCTGGCCGCCCAGCCCGACCTGCCCTGCCGCCGGACGGTGCTCAACTGGGCCCTGGCCGATCCGAACTTCCGCTGGCGGCTGGACGAGGCCCAGCGCGCCGGCGCCGCGGTGCGCGCCGAGGCCCGCAAGCTCCACGGCTACACCTACGACAAGGCCGAGGCCTTCCTGCGCCGCGTGCGCCTGGGCGAGCGGGTCGGCGACCTCGTCCGCACGCCGGGGATGCCGACCCGCGAGGCCCTCGACCGCTGGCGGCGCGAGCATCCCGAGTTCCGCCAGGCCCTGACCGAGGCGACGCGCTTCGCCCGCTTCGACCGCCGCCGGGCGCCGCGCTATTCCGAGGCCATGAGCGACCGGGTGATCCTGGCCCTGATCCGCGGCGCGCCCGTCCGGCGGCTCGCCCGCGAGCCGGGGATGCCGGGGCCCACCACCCTGGCCGCCTGGCGCCGGCGCCATCCCGAGTTCGACGGGGCGGTGCGCATCGCGCTCTTCGCCGCGCACCGGGCGCGGATGAAGGCCCGCCGCGTCACCGAGGACGAGGCCGTGGTGGACGCGGTCTGCCTGCACATCTTCTGCGGCGGCACGCTGCACAGCGCCTCGCAGCAGCCCGGCCTGCCCCGCGCCGGCGCCCTCTACAAGGGGATGAAGCGCGACCCCGCCTTCGCCGCCCGCGTCCGCGAAGCCTACGCGGACCGCGACTTCTTCCTCCTGGGCAAGGCGAGGGGCACGGGCCCGAACGCACGGGGGTATCCGGGGTGAGGGGCTGCCCCTGAATGAAAGGCGCCCAAGCTTGACTTTGCGACTTTTCCGGGCTGGCCTCGGCCCTGTTCAATGACCGCGGGACCCGATGAGGCGCGACTACAAGGAATGGCTACACCGCCAAGGTTACGGTGACGGCACGATTGTCGCTCAGCTTCACCGCGTGGGCCGCGTCGAGGAACACTACGGTGATCTGGACGCTCATTTTGAGCGCGACCGGCTGCGCAGTCTCATAGAGACGCTGACCTATTCGACCGAAGATCAGCGGCGTGGGCGCCCGAACCCGACGAAGATCCCGTTCGTAGGCAACGTCCGCAACAATCTGGCGTCCTACAAGAGCGCGGTGCTCTGGTACCGGCGCTTTCGCGAGAGCGGCGCAGCCTCGCGGGCGCCGGCGGATGGCGCGTCGATCGGGGCGCCGGCGTCACCTTCTTCAGGGACCACGCGCTCCCTCCGGCGCGCCGTCCAGTCCGACGCCGCGCCGCGAGGAACCGCCCGCACCGTCTTGGCTCCGCGTGTCGGCCCTCGCACTCTGGTGGACTTCAACCTGAACGGCCGCGACGCGTTGGAAGCGATCATCGCCAGTTCCCAGTATCGGACCATCGCTCAGGCGGTCGCTTCGCTGACGCTCTTCTCTCATCCGCGGACGGTTCGTCAGACGGGTGGCCGCGCTCTGTTCCCGGCGATCCGGAATCCGCGCCGCGTCGGACAGATCGACACCCACAATGGCAAGCGCGTTCTGCTGGACGACAACAAGAGCGCGACGGATGCCTTCCTATGGGCCAACGGCTTGTCTCGGCGTGGCCCCGACACCCAGTTCAACCACGTGTATGCGACGAGCCTCGATCCCGAGGCCTACACCGCCTTGCCCAACATCTGCATGACGCCGGCATTCATCGCCAAGCTCACCGACACGAGTGAGGACGTCCGCAATCTCCTTCGCTATCGCAGTTACCAGCTCTACGAGTGGACGCCGGCCGGCCACGAGCCGCCGGAACGGCCTGAAGACTACGAGGCTCTCGAATGGGCTGCGCCGCTCCCTCCGGTTGAGGACGTCCGCGCCGCGATTACCGCGGCCATGGCGACCAAGCAGAAGGACCGCACTGTTGTGGCCGTGCGTCAGCTCGGCTGGCTCTTCAGTGAAGGCGACCCCGCCGCAACAGCGGCCGAGTAGCGCCGACTGCGGAGGGCGGTGCAGGCCCCATGGACGTGGGAGGCCACATGGGCTCTGCCGCCATTCATGCAGCTTCGGCCGCCTTCGCCGGCCGCGTCCGCCAAGCTTACGCCCACCGTGACTTCCTCCTCCTGGGCAAGGCGAGGGGGACGGGCCACACGCGCCGGGGTGTCCGGGGAGAGGGGCGGGGGCGGCAAGCGCCAGGAACGGAAGTTGGCTCACCTTCGGCTTGTGGACGTTGAGCCGAGCCGGTGAGGCCAAGCTAGGCTAGGAATTGCCGGCGATGCAGATTGATGAGGGGCGCGGCGTTCGTCGCCCGTAGATCGCCAACCTGTTCGTCGTAATCGAAGTCGATAGCCCGCTCGTCAGCAAGGCTCCAGCGGGACCCGACCTTGGCCACTGCCATCATTCCTTCGGTCTCCGCGGGCATGGAGGTGGCCGTGCGATAGGTCTCGACAGCCGCGCCAATCACACTCAGGCATTCCGTCTCCAAGCTGGCCAGCGCGTCCCTGGCGGCCTTGTGGACGTACGACGCCCCTTCGACGTATTCCCGTGCAAGCGGTAGCCACGCCACGCGACCTTTGTTGTCGGCCCGAGCCTCCAGCTCAGCGACAAGGGCCGGGTCAGCCTTGGCCACGTCCCCTATCGACGCTGGCCGCAGCCCGACGGTGTAGGTGGTCCGCATCACTTCCTTGCCTTCATGGGGAACCCAAGCGTTGCCCTGATTCCAGCCCTTCACAGGAAGAGACAGGTGGAGGACATGATTGCGCATTGCCTCCAGCGCCCTGACGCCGAGGAATTTGGCGCGCTGTTCTTCGGCAGCGCGTTCAACTGCGGCGATGGCCGAGGCCGGAAATGGCCTGCCGCAGGCCTTGGCCGCTCGCTGCCGCCGCTTAAGTATCCGCGGCAGATGCTCAGCATACATTTCGCCGCTCGCCAGAAGGTTTACGAGCTGACGATCAGCTTCGCGTCGCCGCCGCTCATAGTCCAGCCGGGACCGCGGACGCGTGACCATGAAGTCAACAAGCGTGCTTGCGTGGGCCTTCTCCAGGCTCAGGTAGTTCCGGACCAGAACGTCGTAGGCTTCCTCCAGCTCGATGATGGCCGTCAGGTCATCCGCGCGATGGGCTAGATCCTCGTATTCAGCACGGCTGATCGGATGTGGCATTGTTCCGAACACGCGCGCCGAAATGACGTACCCGGACGACGCCCATGTCGGTGCCTCAACCTCATCGTCACTCATCCCTCCGGGGCTCCACCAGCTTGAGAAACAGCGTTCCGTCACAATATCCACACTTCTCGACAAAGCAGAGCTTCCGGCACCGGCATGCGCAACCACTATGTCCCGCAGTTCTTGCAGCGCCCATGGACAGGAGCGGACGGCGCCTTGCAGGTCTTCCGGATGAAAGCCGGGCGCTTCGAAACCTTCCGCCAGGTTCCCAAAGGGAATGGTTACGAGGAGGACATGCTGTCCCTTACCAAGGACACGGTCGCCGGCATGGACAAGCACGCCATCGAGAAGGTCGTGCTGCAATCCATTGACAACGAAGCCAGCAAGGTTCGCGACAAGCTGGAGGCCGGCCAGTTGACCTCGCTCACGCTGGAAGAACGCTCCGCGTGGGTGCGCTTCATCATGTCTCTGCAACTGCGCCAGCCGAGCAACGTCCTCTACCTGCGGAACGAGTCCGAGTCCGTCCTCAGAAAGAACCTCGCGGAGGCGCCAGAGGAATATGAGGCCCTCGCCGGACAGAGCGCGCCAGCGACGCTGGAGGAATGGACCGAGCAGATATTCCCCGGGGCCATCGAGAACTTCGGCTTGTCCTTCTTTCACGAGTTGCTGAACGATCCCGGCGTCGGCAACAAGCTCCTGCGCCTGCGTTGGTGGGTCTACGACTTCAACGCGTGCAGCAACCACCTCCTGCTAGCTGACAACCCGTGCGTATTCGCCGGTGGGATTGACCATCCCAACCTGGCGGTGGTCCTACCGATTTCACCGCGCAAGGCCTTCTTGGCCACGCGCGGGGAATTGGGGGCGCGGGCGATCAGGGAAGCGGACCCGAAGGTGCTTGTCGGTCGCCTCAACGACGCCAGCGTGAAGCAGGCGAAGGAGCGCGTGTTCGCGCGGGATGAGTCGCCCCGACGCTTCATCGAGAACCGGTGGCCCTCTGTCGTAGCCTAGGCTAAGCCGCAGCCGGCTCCTTCTTGCGGTTCCTGGCCTTTTCCAGCGCGTCGCTGCGCTCGCCCGAGAACAGGAACGCCGCCAGCGGCTTCTCGACTGCAAAATACGCGGAATGGGAGCCGACTACATGGGCTGCGCAGCGGATGTTGCCGGGCACACGACCAAGGAGGGGAACGATCCTGCCGAACATCTCGTCCGTCCTGACGGACCTTCGCTCGTCGCCTCGGAACGGCTCTAAGTCCAGCAACATCGACTTCTGTTCCCCCGGTTCGAGGATGTACGGTGGGCTGTGAGAGTCCCTGCGGGAACCGTTGGTCTGTATGGCAAATTGATGCCGGGCCCACTTCGGTCCGAGGCGGCGCAGCCACCCTGTTCGCCATCCAATGGACATGACCCGAACGGGGCGTTGGCCAATATTGGTCACGGTGACGTTGATGACTTCTTCGGCCATCTCCGGGTGGCCAGGAACAAGCAGGAGGCGCAGCCCAGCAGTCACCGTCACGCGTGCGGCCCGTTCGGACAGTACGACCCACAGAGATACGATCACCGCCGCTGAGGTCGCGATTGCTCCGGCCACCTGCCCGAGAGCCGCAACCTTCGTCCAAAGGAGTGTCTCTGGGTCCATGCGTCAATTCTCTCTAATCTCTGACGGACGATATCGCTGTGATAGCGACGGTTGAAGCCGGTGAGCGTCGGAACTGGCGAGTGGCCGAAGAGCGGGCCTTCCGAAACGCCGAGATGAGGTCAGCAGCGGCCCTTCACCGCCTGACCACCCCCCCCCTGGGTCCCCCGGATCAGCCTTTGGCTGACCGTGGGATGACGGCGGGAGGGGCGGGGCGGGGGGCTGGCGGCGGCGCGTGGGCGCGGCGGGCGGCGGCGGGGCGCAGGCGCCCTAGAGCGCCAGTTCGCGTTGGGCGGTGACGGCTTCGGCGCCTTCGGGGAGGTGGCAGGTGAAGCGGGCGCCGGCGCCGGGCTCGCTTTCGAGGGCGACCCAGCCGCCGTGGAGCTCGGTGAGCGCCTTGACGAGGGCCAGGCCCAGGCCCGGGCCGCCGCGCTCGCGGCCGATGAACCGGTCGAAGATGTGCGCCTGGACGTGGAAGGGGATGCCGCGGCCGGTGTCGGAGACCTGGAGCTGGATCTCGCCCAGCGCCTTGCGGGCGGCCAGGGTGATCGTGCCGCCGGCGGGGGTCTGGGTGAGGGCGTTCTCGACCAGGTGGTCGAGGATCTGGGCCAGCCGCTTGGCGTCGCCGCGGATCAGGCCGATGTCGTCGGGCCGCTCGATGACCAGCGAGACGCGGGCCGCCTCGGCCGGCTTCAGCCAGCGGCCGGCGACGCCGATCATCAGCTCGGCCACGTTCACGTCGGCGAGGTCGAGGGCCATCTCGTCGGCGTCGATCTGGGCCATGTCGAGCACGTCGTCGATCGAGCGGGCGAGCTGGGTGGCGGCCGACTTGACCGACGCGGCGTGGGCGCGGGCGCGCTCGGGCAGCGCGTCGCCGGAATGCTCCAGCAGCTCGGAGTAGCCGATGATGGTGGTGAGCGGGGTGCGCAGCTCGTACGACACGTTTCCGACGAAGTCGCGCTTCAGCCGCTCGGCCTCGGAGAGGGCGGCCTCGCGGTCGGCCAGGGCGCTCTCCAGCCGGCGCGCGTCGGTCACGTCGGTGAAGGCGATCAGGGTGGCCCCGTCGGGCAGGGGCCGCGAGCGGTACTCGACGATGCGGTCGTCGGAGGTGCGCGCCTCGCCGGTCATCGGCGTGCGGGCGCCGGGGTCGGGATCGCCGACCCGGCCCTTCAGCTCGCGCCAGAAGCCGAGGTCGTGCAGCTTGGGCACGCAGAGCTGGACCACGGCCTCGAAGTCGGCGGCCTCGAGCTGGTCGTGGCCGATGCCCCAGAAGCGCTCGAAGCTCTCGTTGTGCAGGCGCAGGCGCCCGTCCGAGCCGAACACGGCGACCGCGTCGGACAGCTTGTCGAGGGTGGCCTGCTGGACCTGGATCAGGGCGTTGTACTGGGCCTTCAGCTTCAGCTCGCCGGTGATGTCGGCGAAGAGGACCAGCATGCCGCCCATGGGGTGCGGCTGGCGCACCACGCGCAGGGTGCGCCCGTCGGGCAGGCTCCACAGGTCGTCGGGCTCGGCGCCCAGCTTCTCGTAGCGGTCGAGCTCGGCGGCCTTCCACTTGGCGTAGTCGGCGGTCTCGGGCAGGCGGCGGCGCTGGCGCAGGCGGTCCAGCACCTCGCCGTGGGTGGGCCGCTCCTCGAGCCAGGCGGGCTCGATGCCCCACAGCTCGGCGAAGGCGGTGTTGTGGAAGATCAGCCGCTTGCCCTCGCCGAAGATGGCGACGGCGTCGTCGATGCGGTTCAGCGTCTGGTCGTGGGCCTCGATGTTGCGCTTGAGCTGCTCGCGCAGCTCCTCGACCTCGGTGACGTCGTCGGTCCAGACGGCGACGCCGCCGCCCTCCAGCGGCTGGGCCACGATGTGGAAGGCGCGGCGGCGGCCGTCGAAGGCGAGCCAGCGGACCGCCTCGCGCCGCTGGCCGAGGTTGGCGGCCTCGCTGGCCACGGAATCGGCGCCCCGGTCGAAGGCCGCGCCCCGGCGGGCGGCCTCGTCCAGCGTCTCGGCGCCCACGGCGCGCAGCCAGGCGGCGTTGACCCAGACGGGCGAGCCGTCGGCGGCCGCGATCCAGGCGGGGCAGGACCGGGTGTGCAGGAAGGCGGCGAAGCGCGGGGCGGTGGGCAGGCCGGCGTCCTCGCCCAGCATCCCCGACAGCCGCAGCCAGGCCAGGGCGCCGGCGGCCCGGCCCTCGACCGTGACCACGCCGGCCTCGCCCTGGACCTCGAAGGCGCAGGCCTCGCCCCGCTCGAACAGGGCGCGCAGGCGCCGGGCGTGATCGGGATCGGCGCGCATCAAGGCGTTGAGCACCGCCTGGGGCTCGCCGGCGGCAAGGCCCAGGGCCTCGGCGCAGACGGCAAGGCTCTCCTCGCCCGAGGCCAGCAGGGCCTGGCCGTCCTCGACCGCGAGCAGGGCGGAATCGAAGGCCTCGGCCGAGGCCTGGGCCGCCTCGGCGCGGATCTGCATGGACCGGATCTGGGCCGCCAGCGCCTCGAGCCGGGCCTGGTCGGCCCGGCGCTGGGCCAGGGCCCACAGCACCGCCGAAAGCGCCAGGCACACCGCGCCGGCCGCCGCCGCCAGGATCAGTTGGTCCGCGCTCATGGCCTCCCCGGCCCGAATCACCCGGCCCGAGCTTACGGCATGGAGGGCCGGCTGTGGCGAGCGGGCCTGCCCGAAATGTGGGGGCGCGGGGAGGTGTCGCAGGCGGCCCGCGGCGTCTAGAATGGCGGCGATGACGATCCTGTACCCCGTGGCGACCAACGCCGAGCAGGCGCTGTCGCGGCCGCTGGGCCGGGCCGCCCGCGAGAGCGAGGCCCGCCGCCGCGCGGGCGGGGCGGTGGCCTTCACGACCGACCCGGCGGGCCCGGCCTTCCCGACCCGCGAGGCGGCGATTGAGGCCTACGGCGAGCGGCTGGAGCCGGCCGAGCCCGCCGACCGCTTCTGCCAGCTGACCCAGCAGGTGGCGGCCGAGGCGGGCCGTGCGCCCGCCCCGGTCGAGCCGGCGTTCGAGGACGGCCGCCGCTGGCCCGCGCCCGGGCCGGCGCCGCGCACCGTCTGGCGGCTGACGGTCTCGTACTGGCGCATCCCCACGGCCGAGCGGCCGCTGGACCCGCCCCAGGCCCGCCAGGCCCGGCGCGGCAAGCAGGCGCTGGAGCCGCAGACGCTGCAGGCCATCGCCCGCGCCCCGCTGCGCCCCGTCAAGCCGCAGCAGCCGCTGGACATCGGCCTCTTCGAGGTCCGCCCGCCGGAGGCGCCCCATATCGTGATGCCCGATGAGTGACGCCGTCATGGGTCGCGCGCCCTCGCTGGACGACCTGGCCGAGATCGCCGAGCGGGCGTTCGCCGAGCTGCCCGAGGGCTTCCGCCGGCTGGCGGGCGAGGTGGTGTTCCGGGTGGACGACTTCCCCGAGCCCGAGGTGCTGGCCGAGCTGGGCATCGAGGACGCCTTCGAGCTGACGGGCCTCTACCAGGGCGTGGACCTCTCGCGCCGCTCGGTGCTGGACGGCTCGGCGCACCCCAGCCGGGTGTTCCTCTACCGCCGCCCGATCCTGGACGAATGGGCCGAGCGCGGCGACGTGACCCTGGAGGAGCTGGTGACCCACGTCCTCGTCCACGAGATCGGCCACCACTTCGGCCTCTCGGACGACGACATCGACGCGATCGAGGACGCGGCGGAGTAGTTCCTTATTTGTTCCGCCGCTGCTAGTCTCCTTCTCCCCTTGTGGGAGAAGGTGTCAGCCGCAGGCTGACGGATGAGGGGTCGCACCGACCCCGGGGAGCCGAGCGGTGACGACGGAGCGGGCGCGGCGTCTGCGCCGTGAAGCGACGGCCGGCGAGCGCCGCCTCTGGGCGCTGTTGCGGGACCGCCGTCTGCAGGGACTGAAGTTCCGCCGGCAGTTTCCGGTCGGACCCTATGTGCTGGACTTCGTCTGCCTTCGGCATCGCCTGGCCCTTGAGGCGGACGGGCCTCTGCACGATCCGGAGCGGGACGCTCGGCGCGACGCGTGGCTGGCGGCTCGGGGATTTCGCGTCATCCGCTTCGCCAATGCCGAGATCACCCGGGATCGAGTGCACGCGGCCGTGATCGCGGCCATTGAGCCAGGTCCTGGCGGAGAGGTCTGAGAGACCCCTCATCCGACGCCCTTCGGGCGCCACCTTCTCCCGCAAGGGGAGAAGGATTATAAAATGACGCCCCCGTCATTTTGTTTGACTGAACGCCGGTCCCGCCGCATGCTTCCGGGAAGACGACGGGGGCATCGTCGCGCGTATTGAGGTGGAGGAGCGAGAAGACATGGCCGCCGACGGCAACATCACCAAGGACATGATCTACGACGCCGTGGCTCCGGACGACTTCGAGTCGATGCTGGAGCTGGACCGGTACAACGCCCGCTCGACGGCGTTCGACAAGATCATCAGCGCCACCCACGACCACTTCTGGGATCCGCTGGACGCCAAGTACATCGACTTCTCCACGCCGTTCGACATGGAGAACGAGATGATCCTCCCCGAGGACATGGTCGTCTCGCTCCAGACCAAGTACGTCTCGGACCGCCTGTCCGACCGCAAGGACCGCGTGCGGTTCGTCAACCAGTTCGCGCTGCGGACCTTCTCCTCGATCCTGCACGGCGAGCAGGGCGCGCTGAACCTGTCGGCCAGCCTGTGCCACGTGCTGAAGGACCAGGGCGCCCAGGAGTACGCGGCCAACCAGACCCGCGAAGAGGCCCGCCACGTCACGGCCTTCGCCAAGTACATCAAGGCCCGCTGGGGCCGGCCGGTGGAATGCGGCCCGACCCTGAAGGCGCTGCTGGTCGAGATCATCAACAGCCCCGAGGTCTACAAGAAGATCATCGGCATGCAGATGCTGGTCGAGGGCCTGGCGATGGGCGCCTTCGCCACCGTCTTCAAGCTGACCAACGACCCGCTGGCGCGGCAGCTGACGCAGCTCGTCATGACCGACGAGGCCTTCCACCACAAGTTCGGGAAGATCTGGGCCGACCGGACCATCCCGCACCTGACGGAAGCCGAGCACGAGATCATCGAGACCTGGGCGGCGCACTGCTTCCAGACGCTGCTGTTCAACCTCGTGGGCCCGTCGCAGCAGCGCAGCCTGTACGAGGAGTTCGGCCTCGACCCCGACCGGGTGATCGCCGAGCTGGCCGAGATCATCACCGACGAGAGCCGCCGCGAGGGGATGAAGGAGCAGACCAACATCTTCCGCGTGCTGGTGAAGACGCTGGTCAACGCCGGCATCATCACCGACCGGACGCGGGCGTTCTACGCCATGTACGTCGACCTCGACGAGCTGAAGGCCGAGGGCGACTCCATGGTCGGCGACGAGATCGCCGAGGAGGGCATCAAGTTCCTCCAGGAGATCAACTTCAAGGACCGCGCCAAGCAGGTCCTGATCGCCGCGGAATAGACCCTCCGCCAGGGGGGCTGCGGGCGCCCGCCGGCCGAGGAGGCCGGCGGGCGTTCGCGTTTCTGCAACAGAAGCGCCCAACATTGGCCAAGAGGACGTTGCGTCTATATGTAGCGCCCGCGGCCGCCGCCCGGCCGTTCATATCCATTCGAGACGCGGGTATCGGTCCCGGCATGATCCAGCGCCTGATCCTTGCGGCGGCCGCCGCCCTCGCCATGGCCGCCCTGCCCGTCGCCGGCCCGCTCCACGCCGCCGAGCCCGTCCAGAAGGTCGAGCTGACCAAGATGATGGGCCGCTGGTACGAGGTGGCCCGGGTCCCGAACAAGCTGCAGAACGGCTGCGAGGCCGGCGCCTCGGACTGGACGCCCCAGGCCGGCGGCTTCGCCGTGGTCCAGCGCTGCTGGAAGGAGAAGGGCGGCCAGACGACCTGGAAGGCCAAGGCCACCGCCGACCCGTCGAACACCCGCATCAAGATGACGTTCTTCGGCGGCCTGGTGAGCCAGGACTACAAGGTGCTGGAGCACCGCGTGGACCAGGGCTGGCTGATCCTGGCGACCGCCAACGGCAAGTACGTGTGGCTGATGTCGCAGAAGCCGACCCTGCCGGCGCAGGTGAAGGCCCAGGCCGTCGCCCGCATCAAGCAGCTCGGCTTCGACCCCAACCGCCTCGAGTTCCCGGGCCCGCCGGAGACCTGAGGCCGCGACCGCCGGCCGCGCTTGCCTCCGGAACGGAGGCGGAACAGAGTGCCGGGATGGACGTCTCCGTCACCGTCGTTTCCGTCTCGCGGCCCGAGACAACCGCCAGCGTCACCCGCGGGGCGGCGCGGTTCCTGACCGCGCTGGGCTATGCCCCGCTGGCGGAGGTGACCCTGCCGAACGGCCGGCGCGCCGACCTGATGGCGCTGGGCCCCAAGGGAGAGATCTTCATCGTCGAGGTGAAGTCGGGCGTGGAGGACTTCCGCACCGACCAGAAGTGGCACGAGTACCTGCCCTACTGCGACGCCTTCGCCTTCGCCGTGGCGCCCGAGTTCCCGCGCGAGATCCTGCCGGACGAGCCGGGACTGATCGTCGCCGACGGCTTCGGCGGCGCCATCCTGCGCGAGGCGCCCGTGGCCCCGCTGGCCGGCGCGCGGCGCAAGGCGCTGACCCTCGCGTTCGGACGGCTGGCGGCCATGCGCGCCGGCGGCGCGGAGGCGTTCACGCTGTAGGTGGCGGGCTACGTCTACATCCTGGCGAGCGCGCCCTACGGGACGCTCTACATCGGCGTGACGAACGACATCGCCTTTCGGGTCTGGCAGCACCGCGAAGGGGCCGGGAGCGAGTTCTGCCGCAGGTACGGCGTCCATCGGCTGGTCCACTACGAGCTGTTCGACGACATCTCGAACGCCATCCACCGTGAGAAGCGGCTGAAGAAGTGGCCTCGGCGCTGGAAGATCAACCTGATCGAGGCGGGCAATCCGACCTGGCGCGACCTCTACGAGACGCTGAACCTGTAGGCGCCGCTTGGGTCCCCCGGATCGCCCTGGCGGGCGACCGGAGGATGACGGATCAAGGATGGGCGTCACTACAGCTCGTCATCCCACGGTCAGCCGAAGGCTGATCCGGGGGACCCAAGCGGCGGATCGTTGGGGCGCTGGCTCCTGCCGGGCCGGGGCCGGCGAAGCCGTCTTTTCGACACCAAGAGCACCAAGGGCACGAAGATCACCAAGAGGGGGCTCGGCGTCTTCGTGAGCTTGGTGGTCTTGGTGGTCGTGGTGTCGGATTGGTGAGCCGCCGCTGGCGCGGCGTCTCGGGGGCGCCATCCGGTTCTGGCTCTCCGCTACGCGGGAGCGGAGGCGGCCTGTTCAGCGGCGAAGGCCCGGCTGATCTTCTTGGGGACGACCTGGGTCCAGGCTTCGCGGGCGAGGTCGGCGGCTTCGGCGGGGGCGAGGGCGGAGAGGTCGACGAAGGACCAGCGCAGGGCCCCGGCGACGTAGGGGCTGAAGACGTCGGGGCGGGCCTCGAAGAGGAGCTCCTGGTGGTTCCTCTCCAGCTTCATGATCACCCGCCCGCGCCAGGTCTGGACGAAGCCCTTCCTGCCCACCCGGAACATGGGCTCGCCGTACCAGACGTCCTCCTCGGCGCCGGGAAGGGGCAGGGCGGCGGCGCGGATGTCGTCCCAGGTCGCCATGGCCGGCCGTCCGCGCCTAGCGGGGCGCCCGCTTGGCGAGGATCCGCTGCAGGGTGCGGCGGTGCATGTTCAGCCGCCGGGCGGTCTCGGAGACGTTGTGGTTGCAGAGCTCGTAGACCCGCTGGATGTGCTCCCAGCGCACCCGGTCGGCGCTCATCGGGTTCTCGGGGGGCGCGGGGGCGTCGCCGCCGCGGGCCAGCAGGGCGCGGGCCACGTCGTCGGCGTCGGCGGGCTTGGAGAGGTAGTCCACCGCCCCGGCCTTCACCGCCTGCACCGCGGTGGCGATGTTGCCGTAGCCGGTCAGCATGATGATCTTGGCGTCGGGGCGGGCGTCGCGCACCGCCTCCACCACCTTCAGGCCCGAGCCGTCCTCCAGACGCATGTCGAGCACGGCGTAGGCGGGCGGCTTGGCCCGCACCGCGGCGATCGCCTCGGCGACGCTGCCCACCAGCGTGGGCTCGAATCCCCGCTGCTCCAGCGCCCGGCCCAGCCGGTTGCGGAGCGGCGCGTCGTCGTCGAGCACCAGCAGGGACTTGTCGGGAAGCGCGGAAATATCGGCGGAGAGATCGGTCATACTCAAATCCCGGCGGGCTCCCTCACTGTGCTCTGCGGCAGTCTGTCGCACCTCAACGCATCAGGGCAAGCTTGGCTGCCGCCGTTCAGCCGGCCTCGATGGTCGATCGCGCCCAGCGCGCGGTGACGACCGCGCCGCGCGGCCGTCCGTTCTGAAACGACACCCGGGCGCCGGTTCGTTCCAGCAACGTTTTCGCGATGAAGAAGCCCAGGCCCATGCCGACGTGGCCGGTGCGGCCGCCCTCCACCCCCGGACGGCTGGTCACATAGGGCTCGCCCAGCTTGGCGATGATCTCGGGCGCGAATCCGGGGCCGTCGTCGCGCACCTCCATCGAGACGGTGTCGGCGTCGAAGCGGGCCGTGACGAGGACCTCGGAGGCGGCGAAGTCCACGGCGTTCTCCACGAACGAGGTCATGGCGTGGGTGATCTCGGGCAGGCGGCGGATGTCGGGCGCCTTCACGCCCTTGGCGCCGGTGACGATGGCCTCGACCCGCACGTCCTTCACCGCGGCGTGGGGCTCGATCACCTCCTGCACGAGCTGGCGCAGGGAGAGGCGCTCGTGGACCTCGTCGGAATGGGCGTCGGGGGTGGCGGTGAGCCGCCGCAGGATCTCCCGGCAGCGCTCGGCCTGGGCCATCAGCAGGTCGGCGTCCTCCTTCACCTGCGGCGTCGGCGCCTCGCGGGCCATCTCCTTGGCGACGATGGAGATGGTGGCGAGCGGGGTGCCGAGCTCGTGCGCCGCGGCCGCCGCCAGGGTCCCGAGGGCCGAGAGCCGCTGCTCCTTGGCCAGCACCGCCTGGGTGACGTCGAGGGCCAGGGCCATCCGCGCGGCCTCGGCGGCCGACTGGCGCACGTAGCTGGCGATCAGCGCGATGCCGGCGATGTTGGCCAGGCCCGCGGCCAGCCGGTACTCGAGCGACATGCGCGGGCCGGGCGCGGCCGCCGGGGCCGGCAGGGACACGCCGGCCAGCGCCAGGGAGGCGAGGGCGGCCAGCCCCGCGAGCAGCAGCGTGTGGCGCAGGGGCAGGGTCGCGGCCGCCAGGGTCACCGGCACGATCAGGAGGACGACGAACGGGTTCGCCGTGCCGCCCATCAGGCCCATGAAGATCGCGATCTGGAGGATGTCGAAGGCCAGGTGCGCCGTGGCCTCACGGTCGCCCAGCACCCGCTGCAGGGGCGAGGCCACGCCGGTGAGCAGGTTGACGAAGCCGCCGACGCCGATCGCCAGCGCGGCGAGCGCATAGGGGCCCGGATAGTCCAGCAGCAGGCCCAGGGCGAGGAGCAGCGCCGTCTGGCCGGCGATCACCAGCCAGCGCAGGGTCACCAGGGTGCGCAGCCGCAGGTGGCTGCGGTTCACCGCGTCGGCGTCCCAGACGCCTTGCACCCCGTTCGCCGCCGCCCTATCGAGGCGATGGGGGGCCGGGATCGCCGCCGTCTGCGCGCGCGCGTTCGCCATGGTCCTCCTCAGGCCCGCCCGCCGCGGCCGGGCCGCAAGACAAGGGAAGCTCGCATGTCCAGGCGCGTCCTCGCGCTCGTCGCGGTCTTGGCTCTGGCGCTCGCCATCCTCACCGGTCTCGCCGTCCGTAAAGGTGTCCTGGGTCCGGAGGAGCAAACCGCCGCCGTGGGCGGGGCGTTCCAACTGGTGGACCAGACGGGCGCCACGGTCGACGAGGACGTGCTGAAGGGCAAGTGGAGCGCGGTCTTCTTCGGCTTCACCCACTGCCCCGACGTGTGCCCGACGACGCTGTTCGAGATGGCCGAGGTCGAGCGCCTGATGGGCGAGAAGGCCGGGACCCTGCAGACCGTGTTCATCTCGGTGGACCCCGAACGCGACACCGTCCAGCAGGTGGCGGCCTATGTGAAGAACGACGCCTTCCCCAGGCGCCTGATCGGCCTGACCGGCACGCCGGAGCAGGTGGACCGGGCGGCAAAGGCCTATCACGTCTACTACCAGAAGGCCGGCGAGGGCCCGGACTACCAGGTCAACCACGCCTCCTACACCTATCTGATGAGCCCCAAGGGCCGGTTCGTCTGCGTTCTGCCCTACGACCTCGGCCCCGAGCAGGTCGCGGCGAAGATCGAGACCGCCATGCGGGCGGGTCCGAACGCGACGAGCTGCTGAGGCCTTCGCCGGCGTCGGCGGCGCGCCCTTCCCACCATTCGCTCTTCAGCCCGCCGACGGGAGCTTCGGCGAATGGTCCCCCCTTCCCGCTTCGCGGGACGGGCAGGGTGGAGCCAATTAACGCTTCACATGTTATGCTGCGGCGCACAAAAAGGGGGCCTGATGCTCTACACCCTCTATGAGGCCGGCTACTACGCCTCGACCCCGCTCCGTCTGGCCGCCCTGGCGACCCGGCAGTTCTGGGGCTCGCCGCTCAATCCGGCCGCCGACACCGAGCTGGGCCGGCGGCTGTTCGCCACCTCGGACCTGATCACCAACCTGACCCGGCGCTACGGCAAGCCGGCGTGGGGGATCGACCAGGTCGAGATCGGCGGGCAGGACGTGCGGGTGCGGCCGGTCAGCGTCTGGTCCAGCCCCTGGGCGAAGCTGACCCACTTCGTGCGCGACATGTCCGACCTGCGGCGGGCGGGCCGGCGCGAGCTGGAGCCGGCGGTGCTGATCGTGGCGCCGCTCTCGGGGCACTACGCCACCCTGCTGCGCGGCACGGTGCAGGCCTTCCTGCAGGACCACGAGGTGTTCGTCACCGAATGGGCGAACGCCCGCGACGTGCCGGTGCTGGAAGGCCGCTTCGACCTCGACGACTACATCGACCACATCCGCGAGATGCTGCGCGTGCTGGGCCCGCGCCCGCACGTGGTGGCGGTCTGCCAGCCGGGGCCCGCGGTCCTGGCGGCCGCCGCGCTGATGAGCGAGGACGGCGAGGAGAGCCGCCCGGGCTCGATGACCTTCATGGGCTCGCCGATCGACGCGCGGCTGTCGCCCACGGTGACCAACCGGCTGGCCGAGGAGCGGCCGTTCGCCTGGTTCGAGAGCAACATGGTCTACACCGTCCCCGGGCCCTATCCGGGGATGGGGCGGCGGGTCTATCCGGGCTTCGTCCAGCTCGCGAGCTTCATGTCGATGAACCTCGAGAAGCACCAGGAAGCCCACCTGCGCTACCTGCAGCACCTGATGGACGGCGACGGGGATTCCGCCGACAAGCACCTGGAGTTCTACGACGAGTACCTCTCGGTGCTGGACCTGACCGAGGAGTTCTACCTCCAGACCGTCGACGTGGTGTTCCAGCGCTACCTGCTGCCGAAGGGCGAGTTCTTCCACCGCGGCCGCCACGTGCGGCCCGACCGGATCGCCGACATCGGCCTGATGACCGTCGAGGGCGAGAACGACGACATCTCCGGGATCGGCCAGACCCAGGCGGCCCACGACCTGTGCTCGGGCATTCCGGCCGAGCTGAAGGAGGACTGGGTGCAGCCGCACGTCGGCCACTACGGCGTCTTCAACGGCAAGCGCTTCCGCGAGGAGATCTACCCGCGGGTGAGGGCGTTCATCCGCCGCATCGAAGAGGGCTTCGACAGGACCCGGGCGGCTGCCTAGATAAGGGGCGATGAGTCCCTTCGGCCGAGCCTTCACCGACGGAGACCGGCTGGAGGTGGCCGGGGCGGTCGTGCGCCTGCGCGTGAACCGCCGCGCCCGCCGCGTGTCGCTGCGGCTGGACCGGGCCCGGCGCGAGATCGTCGCCACCGCCCCGAGCCCCCGGCGCCTGGCCGAGGCCGCCGCCTTCGCCAACGACCGCGCCGCCTGGATCGCCGAACGCCTGGCCGAGCTGCCGGCCACGGCGCCCGTCGGGCCGGGCCTGGAGCTGGAGGTGTTCGGCGAGGCGGTGCGGCTGGAGGCCGGGACCGGCCGCGCCCGCTGGCTCGCCCCGGAGGACGGCTCCACGCCGCGCATCGTCGCCATGGGCGAGGGCGAGGGTTACGCCCGGGCGGTGATCCTGGTGCTGCGCCGCCGGGCCCTGGAGGTGCTGACCGAGCGCACCGCCTGGCACTGCGGCCGCCTGGGCGTGGCGGTCCCCAAGGTGACGGTCACCGACACCCGCTCGCGCTGGGGCTCGTGCCGGCCCGCGGTGGGCCGGCTGCCGGCCTCGATCCGCTATTCCTGGCGCCTGGCGCTCGCCCCCTTCGAGGTGGCCGACTACGTGGCCGCCCACGAGAGCGCGCACCTGCTGGAGCTGAACCACGGCCCCCGCTTCTGGGCCCATGTGCGGGGCCTGGTGGGCGACGAGCGCCGCCACCGCGAGTGGCTCCGCGCCGAAGGCGCCCGGCTCCACGCCTTCGGGCGGTGACGGACGCGTCCTAGAACAGCGGCTCCCTAGAACAGCGGTTCCTCGCGGGCGCGGCGGGGCGGGGCCGGCTCGTCGAACTCGGACGGCGGGGTCTCGTCGCGGCGGCCGCCGAAGAAGTCGGTGACCCCGTCGATCAGGTCGCCGATGGGGTCCGGCTCGGGCGGCGGCGGCAGGTCGCTGCCGGGGATCGGCTGGACCGCCAGGCGCGGCAGGGCCGCGGTCATGAAGTCCTTCCAGATGCCCGCGGGCGCGCCGCCGCCGGTCACCCGGCGCATCGGGGTGTTGTTGTCCTTGCCGACCCAGACCGCGGTGACGAAGCCGCCCGTGTAGCCGACGAACCAGGCGTCGCGGTAGTCGCTGGTGGTGCCGGTCTTGCCGGCGATGTCGTAGCCGGGGACGTTGGCCCTGGCGCCCGTGCCCTGCAGGATCACCTGGCGCATCATCTGGTTCATGTAGGCGAGCGCCGGCTGGCCGATCACCGCCTGGCGCGGCGCCTGGTCGACGCTGTGGTCGTAGAGCACCCGGCCGCTGGAGGTGCGGATGCGCTCGATCCCGTAGCCGCGGGCCAGGAAGCCGCCGTTGGCGAAGGGGGCGAAGGCCTGGGCCATCTCCAGCGGGCTGACCTCGACCGCGCCCAGCGCCATCGAGGGGTCGAGCTGGATGTTCGAGGTGATGCCGAGCCGGCGGGCGGTGGCCGCGACGTTGGAGGTGCCGACCTCGTTGGCCAGGCGCGCGGCGACGGTGTTGATGGACTCCTGCAGGGCGGTCTGCAGCGTCATCGGGCCGAGGTAGCGCTGGGTGTAGTTGCGCGGCTCCCAGTTGCCGATCTTGATCGGCTCGTCGACGACCGGGGTGTTCGGCGTGCGGCCCGCCTCGACGGCGGTCAGGTAGACGAACGGCTTGAACGCCGAGCCGGCCTGGCGGCGGGCCATGGTGGCGCGGTCGAACTGGGTCTGCAGGTAGTTGGTCCCGCCGACGTAGGCGCGCACGCGGCCCTCGCCGTCGATCGAGACGAGGGCGCCCTGCTCGACGCCCTGGTCCTTGGCCGCCTCGACGCCCCGCTTGAGCGCCTGCTCGGCGGCGGCCTGCAGCGGCAGGTCGAGGGTGGTCTCCACGACGAGGTCCTCGGTGGGCTCGCCCACCAGGCTGCGGACCTGGTCGTCCACCCAGTCGGTGAAGTACTGCGCCCGCTGGTTGGCCAGCACGGGATTGACCCGCACCTTGGTGCGGATGGCGGCCTCGCGTTCCTGGGGCGTGATGAAGTCCGCCTCGACCATCTTGTCGAGCACGACGGTGGCGCGGCGGGCGGCGCGCTCGGTGGCCGAGACCGGCGAGTAGCGCGAGGGGCCCTTCATCATCCCGGCCAGCAGGGCGGATTCGCCCAGGGTCAGCTTCTCGGCCGGCTTGCCGAAGTAGCGCTGGGAGGCGGCCTCGATGCCGTAGGCGCCGGCGCCGAAGTAGACCCGGTTCAGGTAGAGCTCGAGGATCTGCTTCTTCGAGAAGCGGGCCTCCAGCCAGACCGCCAGGATCAGCTCCTGGGCCTTGCGCCGGTAGTTCTGCGACGGCGTCAGGAAGAGGTTGCGGGCGAGCTGCTGGGTGATGGTCGAGCCGCCGCGCAGGGGGCCGCTCTCGCGGCGCATGTTGTAGAGCTGGCTGCGGACGATGCCCCAGGGGTTGAAGCCGAAGTGCCAATAGTACCAGCGGTCCTCGATGGCGATGAACGCCTCGGGCACGTGCTCGGGCAGGCGGTCGAGGTCCACCGGCGGGGCGTACTGGCTGCCGCGCACGGCGACGAGCGCGCCCGAGCGGTCGAGGTACGACACCGACGGCTGGCGCTTGACGTCGTAGAGGGTCGAGGTGTCGGGCAGGTCGACGGCGAAGACGGCGAAGAACGCCACCAGGAAGATCAGCCCCCAGACGCCCAGCACCAGGGTCCAGTAGATCAGCGCCTGCAGGGGCGAGCGTTTTCCGCGCGGCGGCCGGGGCGCCCGACCGCCCCCTCCGGCATTGGCCATTTCTTGCGTCGTCCTAACCGATTGCGGCCGCCCCAGCCCCGGCGGGCGAGCCATAACCCAGCGGCACGGAACGCCCAACAAGGTTTATGGGACATGAACGCCGCAGGCGCCCGCAGCGGCCCAGCTCTGCATTCCCGCATAGCGGCGTTGCGCAAATAGCGGTTGCGCGAGCGATCTTAACACCGTTATCTTTACGATGCTCAGTTCGTCGTGGGCCGTCGGGGGGGATACCGGCGGCCGACCCACGCGGCGGAAGGGGCCGGCGCCACGAGCAGGGCGCCGCATCTCCCCGAAACGCTGGAGGGCTCTCGATGAAGCTCCGTACGACCCTGGCCGCCTGCGCGGCCCTCACCACCCTCGCGGCCGGCTCGGCCTTCGCCGCCGAAGCCGTGACCGCCAAGCTGCAGGCCCCGGTGGCCGAGAAGACCAAGTTCATCGCCGGCGGCGCCATGTTCACCTGCGAAGGCGACGCCTGCGTGGCCGCGGCCCCGACGTCGCAGACCTTCGCCACCTCGACCTGCAAGACCATCGCCGCGAAGGTCGGCGCGGTGGCCTCGTTCGAGGGCCGCAAGGCGCTGGACGACGGCCGCCTGGCCCAGTGCAACGAGAAGGCGCTGGCCAAGGCCGACGGCGCCCAGCTGGCCAAGCAGTAAGCACTCCCAGCAGCTCTCTAGTCGAGCTCTGTTGCAGACTGGCCCGCCGGCTCGCCGGCGGGCCTTTTTCTTGCGCCTACTGGAAGATCCAGGCCGAGGCGCCGAGCGCCGCGGGCGCGACGTGCTCCACCTGGAAGACGTAGTTGGCCCAGACGGGGTCGGGACCCTCGGCGTCGCGGTCGAACAGCACCTTGGTCCCGCCCGCGCCGTCCTCGATCAGCCGCAGGTGGCCGTCGGCGAACGGATCGGTCCCGGCGTAGCCGATGGCGTCCAGCATGCCGCGCAGGTCGATGACGTCGGCGCCGGGCTCGAAGTCGGCGATGCGCGCCGGGGCCCAGTTCTCGGCCTCGAACACGAACCGGTCGGCGCCCGCCCCGCCCGAAAGCACGTCCTCGCCGCGGCTGGAGACCAGGGTGTCGTTCCCCGCCCCGCCGGTCAGGGTCGAGCCGGGCCCCGGCGAGACGATCAGCTCGCCCCCGGCGGCCGGCGGTTCGGGATCGGGACCCGGATCGGGCTCGGCAGGCGCCGAGCCGCCGCCGCCCGCCAGCGCGTCCCAGGTCAGGCCGTCGGCCGAGACCCCCTGCAGGTGCAGGACGTAGTTCGGCCATTCCTGGCCGTCGGCCGCGCCGTCGCGGTCGAACAGCAGCTTCGTCCCGCCCGCGCCGTCGTCCAGGAACCAGACGAAGCCGTCCGCCACCGGATCGGCGCCGCCGTAGGCCGCCTCCAGCGCCGGGAAGTCCAGCCGGTCGGTCCCGAGGGCGAAGTCGGCGACGACGTGCGGCGCCCAGGGCTCGCTCGGCAGGACGATGACGTCGGCCCCGTCGCCGGCCGTGATGGTGTCGCCGCCGGCGCTGGCGGTCAGGGTGTCGTTCCCGGCCCCGCCGGAGAGGGTGGCGTAGGGGCCGTCGGCCGCGATCGCCTGGCCCTCGCCGCCGGTGGGCGCGGACCCCCCGCCCTCCCGGATCGTGACCTCCAGCCAGGACATCCGCTCGTCGCCGTCGCCGTCCTGGGCCCAGTAGGTGAGGCGGTCGACCGCGCCCGCGGGCGCGTCCGCGCGCGCGGCATAGCTGTAGTCGCCGGCCGCGTTCACGCTCAGGGTCCCGTAGGCCCCTTCGAACACCAGCCGGCCCGAGGCGTCGGGCGTGGCGTCCCAGGCTCCGCCGCTGGCGTCGCCGATGCGGGTGATCCCGCCGAAGCCGTCGGCCGTGAAGCTGTCGGCCGTCCCGTCCGCGACGAGGTTGCCGGACGCGGTCCCGCCAGCCGCGGCGGCGGCCGCGTCGGGCGACAGGGCCACGGCCTCGTCGTCGCGGATCTGGACCACGAGGTCGGCCTCGGCGCGGTCGCCGTCGGGATCCTCGAGGACCACCTCGTAGCCGAGGATCGTGCCGTAGCGGGTCTGCGAGCCGCCGCCGCTGTCGATGGGCCCCGTCAGGCGGTAGTTCACGCTCACCGAGCCGTTGCCGGGCTCGAAGCCGGTGACCGACAGGACGGCGAAGCCGAGGTCGACCGAGCCCGGGGTGAAGACGCCGCCGCGGATCGCCGCGTAGCCGCCGACGGTGAGGTTCTCGATTCCGTCGGGCGAACTGACCGTGAAGGTCCAGCTGCTCTGGGTGCTCGCCCCGCCGGGGTTCGTGCCCTCAGGCAGGCCCGCCTCGCTGACGAACAGGTGTCCGCCGGGCGGGACGGGAAGGTTGATGCTGGGAACGGCGCCGGCCATGGCTCAGGCCTCCCCGTGCGCGTGGACAGTGATGGGCAGGGTGAAATGCGCCCGGGCCGGCCGGCCGCGGTCGCTGAAGGGGCGATCGACGAACATCGAGGAACTCCGAGAACTGCCCGGCGGCGCGCCCCGACTGACGCGCACGCACGGGGCCGCGGGGCTCCGATCCCGCGGCGGCCAACTCCAACCTCCGGCCCCGGACCAATGTTCCTGCGGCGCAGGTTCACAGGGACGTGTGCAAGGTGACGCTGCGGCGCCCGCGCGCGCATAATCGCCGCCCTTTCGGCCCCCTCGGTTGCAGCGCAAAAGATCGCGTGCTAACTGGCGCGCGGCTGTCGGTCAGGGGTCTTCGAGGCTCTTGGCTCACTGTGCTTTTTTTCAAGCACTTTCAGGCCTTTAGGCCGCGGCGGAAGCTCCGCTGGCGGCACGTGACACGCACCGGGCGAGTTTCAAGTGGCGGATGACTCCAAGTCTTCGAATGTGGGTTCCAGGTACGCCCAGGCCCTGTTCGACCTCGCAAGCGAGCAGAAGGAGGTCCCGGCCGTGGAGGCCGACCTCAAGTCGCTGAAGGCGGCGATCGCCGACAGCCGCGACCTGCGCGTCCTGCTGGCCTCGCCGGCGTTCGGCGCGGACGACAAGCGCAAGGGCCTCTCGGCCATCGCCGACAAGGCGAAGTTCAAGCCGACGACCAAGAAGTTCCTGGGGCTGCTCGCGGCGAACGGCCGCGCCGCGGCCCTGCCCGAGGTGATCTCGGCGTTCGAGCGCCTGGCCGCCGAGGCCCGCGGCGCCGTCTCGGCCGAGGTCACGACCGCCCTGCCGCTGTCGTCGGCCCAGGCCAAGGGCCTCGCCCAGGCGCTGCGCCAGGCGCTCGGCAAGGACCCCGAAATCACGACCCGCGTCGATCCCGCCCTGCTGGGCGGCATCAAGGTGAAGGTCGGTTCCCGCCTCTTCGACGCTTCGCTCCGTTCGAAGCTCGACTCCCTGAAATTCGCCCTCAAGAGAGCGTAAAGCCCATGGATATCCGCGCCGCCGAAATCTCGGCCATCCTGAAGTCGCAGATCGCCAACTTCGGCGAGGAAGCCGACGTCTCCGACGTCGGTTCGGTGCTGTCGGTCGGCGACGGCATCGCCCGCGTCTACGGCCTCGACAACGTCCAGGCTGGCGAGATGGTGGAATTCCCCTCCGCCGGCGTGAAGGGCATGGCCCTGAACCTCGAACGCGACAACGTCGGCATCGTGATCTTCGGCGAGGACCGCGCCATCCGCGAGGGCGACGAAGTCCGCCGCCTCGGCGAGATCGTGGACGTGCCGGTGGGCAAGGGTCTGCTGGGCCGCGTCGTGAACCCGCTGGGCGAGCCGATCGACGGCAAGGGCCCGATCCAGAACGTGGCCGAACGCCGCCGCGTGGACGTGAAGGCCCCGGGCATCATCCCGCGCAAGTCGGTGCACGAGCCAGTGCAGACCGGCCTGAAGGCCATCGACACCCTGATCCCGGTCGGCCGCGGCCAGCGCGAGCTGATCATCGGCGACCGCCAGACCGGCAAGACGGCCGTGGCCGTCGACACCATCCTGAACCAGAAGCAGGTCAACGCCGGCGGCGACGAGAGCCAGAAGCTCTACTGCATCTACGTGGCCATCGGTCAGAAGCGCTCGACCGTCGCCCAGATCGTGAAGACCCTCGAGGAGCGCGGCGCCCTCGACTACACCATCGTCGTGTCGGCCACGGCCTCCGAGCCGGCCCCGCTGCAGTTCCTGGCCCCGTTCGCCGGCTGCGCCATGGGCGAGTGGTTCCGCGACAACGGCATGCACGCCGTGATCATCTATGACGACCTGTCCAAGCAGGCCGTCGCCTACCGCCAGATGTCGCTGCTGCTGCGCCGTCCGCCGGGCCGCGAAGCCTATCCGGGCGACGTCTTCTACCTGCACTCCCGCCTGCTGGAGCGCGCGGCGAAGCTGAACGAGGACAACGGCCTGGGCTCGCTGACCGCCCTGCCGATCATCGAGACGCAGGCCAACGACGTGTCGGCCTACATCCCGACCAACGTGATCTCGATCACCGACGGCCAGATCTTCCTCGAGACCGACCTGTTCTTCCAGGGCATCCGCCCGGCGGTGAACGTCGGCATCTCGGTCTCGCGCGTGGGCTCCTCGGCCCAGATCAAGGCGATGAAGACCGCCGCCGGCCCGATCAAGGGCGAGCTCGCCCAGTACCGGGAAATGGCCGCCTTCGCGAAGTTCGGCTCGGACCTCGACGTCGCCACCCAGCGCCAGCTGGCGCGCGGCGAGCGCCTGACCGAGCTCCTGAAGCAGCCGCAGTACTCGCCGCTGGCGGTGGAGGAGCAGGTCGTGTCGGTCTACGCCGGCACCCGCGGCTACCTCGACAAGATCCCGACCGCCCAGGTCGGCCGCTTCGAGTCCGAGCTGCTCAGCTACATGCACGCCAAGCACCAGGACATCCTGGACGAGATCCGCACCAAGAAGGACCTCGGCCCGGTGGAGGATCGCCTGAAGTCGGCGCTCGCCGCCTTCGCCGACTCCTTCGCCTGAAGCTGACCGGACCCGGGAGCGAGTAGCAGGCGATGGCCAGCCTCAAGGAGATGCGCAATCGGATCGGAAGCGTGAAGGCCACGCAGAAGATCACGAAGGCGATGCAGATGGTGGCGGCGGCGAAGCTGCGGAAGGCGCAGGACGCCGCGCAGAACGCGCGTCCGTACGCCCAGCGGATGGCCTCGGTCATCGCCAACCTCGCCGCCGGCGTGTCCGGCGACGGGGCGCCCAAGCTGCTGGCGGGCACCGGCTCGGACCGGCGCCACCTGGTGGTCGTGGCCACCTCGGACCGCGGCCTGGCCGGCGGCTTCAACTCGGCCATCGTCCGGGCGGCGCGCGAGCGCATCAACGCCCTGTCGGCCGAGGGCAAGGACGTCCGCGTCATCACCATCGGCCGCAAGGCCCGCGACCAGCTCCGCCGCCTGGCCGGCGAGCGCCTGGTCGCCACCTACGAGGCGGGCTCGAACCCCTCGCTGGCCGTCGCCGAGGAGGTTTCGGCCCGGATCCAGGAGATGTTCGAGGCGGGCGAGGTGGACGTGGTCCACCTGGTGTTCTCGAGCTTCAAGTCGGTGGTCACCCAGCAGCCGACCGTGCGCCAGCTGATCCCGGCCGAGGTGGCCGCCGGCCAGGCGCCGCTGGACCTGAAGGGCGCGACCTACGAGTACGAGCCCGACGAGGAGCAGATCCTGGAGACGCTGCTGCCGCGCAACGTCACCACCCAGCTGCTCTCGGCCACGCTGGAGAACCAGGCCGGGTTCTACGCCGCGCAGATGACGGCGATGGACAACGCGACCCGCAACGCCGGCGACATGATCGCCAGCCTCACCCTGCAATACAACCGTTCACGCCAGGCGCAGATCACCAAGGAGCTGATCGAGATCATCTCCGGCGCCGAAGCGCTCTAGTCACCGAAAGAGCCCGATATGTCTGAAGCTGCTGTCGCCAAGAAGCCCGCTCGCCGCGCTCCGGCCAAGAAGGCCGCCGGCTCCGCCCCGGCCGCCGCCCAAGGTGTCGCCACCGGCAAGATCGTCCAGGTCATCGGCGCCGTCGTCGACGTCGAGTTCGAAGGCCACCTGCCGGCGATCATGAACGCGCTCGAGACGAGCAACACCGACCAGCGGACGGGCCAGCCCTTCCGCCTGGTGCTCGAGGTCGCCCAGCACCTGGGCGAGAACACCGTGCGCACCATCGCCATGGACACCACCGAGGGCCTGACCCGCGGCCAGCCGGTGACCGACACCGGCGCCTCGATCAGCGTGCCGGTGGGCCCGGCGACGCTCGGCCGCATCATGAACGTCATCGGCGAGCCGATCGACGAGGCCGGCCCGATCAAGACCACGGAATACGCCCCGATCCACCGCGAGGCCCCGAGCTTCGCCGAGCAGTCGACCTCGGCCGAAGTGCTCGTCACCGGGATCAAGGTCATCGACCTGATGTGCCCCTACACCAAGGGCGGCAAGATCGGCCTGTTCGGCGGCGCCGGCGTCGGCAAGACCGTGACGATGCAGGAGCTGATCAACAACATCGCCAAGGCGTACGGCGGCTACTCGGTGCTGGCCGGCGTGGGCGAGCGGACCCGCGAGGGCAACGACCTCTACCACGAGATGATCGAGTCCAACGTGAACGTGGACCCGAAGAAGAACAACGGCTCGACCGAAGGCTCCAAGTGCGCCCTCGTGTACGGCCAGATGAACGAGCCGCCGGGCGCCCGCGCCCGCGTCGCCCTGACCGGCCTGACCCAGGCCGAGTACTTCCGCGACGTGGAAGGCAAGGACGTGCTGCTGTTCGTCGACAACATCTTCCGCTTCACCCAGGCGGGCGCCGAGGTGTCGGCGCTGCTGGGCCGCATCCCCTCGGCCGTGGGCTACCAGCCGACGCTGGCCACCGAGATGGGCAACCTGCAGGAGCGGATCACCTCGACCAACAAGGGCTCGATCACCTCGGTGCAGGCCATCTACGTGCCCGCCGACGACCTGACCGACCCGGCGCCGGCCACCTCGTTCGCCCACCTGGACGCCACGACCGTTCTGAGCCGCGACATCGCCGCCCAGGCCATCTTCCCGGCCGTGGACCCGCTGGACTCCACCTCGCGGATCATGGACCCGCTGGTGATCGGCGAGGAGCACTACCAGGTCGCCCGCCGCACCCAGGAGATCCTGCAGCAGTACAAGGCGCTGAAGGACATCATCGCCATCCTGGGCATGGACGAGCTGTCGGAAGAGGACAAGCTGACGGTCGCCCGCGCCCGTAAGATCCAGCGCTTCCTCTCGCAGCCGTTCCACGTGGCCGAGCAGTTCACCAACACGCCCGGCGCCTTCGTCGAGCTGAAGGACACCATCCGTTCGTTCAAGGCCATCTGCGACGGCGAGTACGACCACCTGCCGGAAGCCGCCTTCTACATGGTGGGCACCATCGAGGAGGCCGTCGCCAAGGCCGAGAAGCTGGCGGCGGAAGCGTAAGGTCCGATGGCCGACAAGCTCCACTTCTCGCTGGTCTCTCCCGAGCGCGAGCTGTTCTCGGGTCTCGTGGACCAGGTCGACGCGCCGGGGTCGGAAGGCGACTTCGGCGTGCTGGCCCATCACGCCCCCTTCATGACCACCCTGAAGGAAGGCCAGGTCCGCGTGTACGTCGACGGCAAGGTGACGGTCTACGAGGTGCGCGGCGGCTTCGCCGACGTCACCCCCGAAGGCCTGACGATCCTGGCCGAGCACGCGCAGGAAGCGGCCTAGGCAGGTCGCGCAAGGCCTCGAAAGCGGCGCCTTCGGGCCTTGCCTCCGGCGCCTGCCTAAGGTTTGATGCCGCCCGACCGCCGGGCGCGCCCGGACGGGGGGATGCAGCCCGTCGTCCGCCGCGCTCACCATTCGTAAGCGTGCATTCCCGAGCGCGGGGATGAAGGGGGAACCGTCCATGCGTATCGCCATCTCGAGCCTGATCCTCGCCGCCGGCCTGGCCACGGCCGCCCACGCCCAGGAGCCCGCGGCGACCGCCCAGGCGACGCCGGCCCCAGCCGCCCAGGACCCGGCGACCGCCGCCCAGCCTGCGCCCGCGACGACCCCGGCCCCCGCGGCCGAAGCGCCCGCGCCGGCCCAGTCTCCGGCCCAGTCTCCGGCCCAGTCTCCGGCCCAACCCCCGCCCCAGCTGCCGACCACCGGCGACGGCGCCGTGCTGATCTCGGTGATCCAGAACGTCTGCGTCCCGGCCGTGCGCGGCCAGAACCTCGGCGACCTGGCCAAGGCCCAGGGCTTCAAGCAGAACCGCCGGGACCAGACCTGGGCCAAGCCGCTCGGCGGCCACAAGGCCTATCAGGTCGTCCTCTATCCGCAGGGTTCGAACCAGGACGTCTGCTTCGGCGAGATCCGCTTCGCCCACGGCCAGGAAGAGCCGATCGTGTCGGCTCTGAACATCTGGTCGTTCGTGCAGCAGCCGCCGCTGGACCCGACCGCCAACTACACCCAGCCGGTGGACCCGGACGGCCTGAAGCGCGTGCGCCGCTCGTGGGAGCACGTGTCCTCGAACCAGTCGATCGGCCTGAACATCTCGACGGTGCGCAAGCCCGACGACACGCCGGTGAACAAGGCCTACGACCTGGCCACCTTCCAGTACCAGGAACGCAAGTTCTAAGAGCTGCCCGCGCGCCGGGGACGACCCCGGCGCGTCTCCTTTCCCGGGAGGACGACCTCCGTCGCAAGAAGGAGGCCAGCCCATGGCCTGGGTCATCCTGTTCGTCGCCGGCCTGTTCGAAGTCGCCTGGGCCGTGGGGCTCAAGTACACCGAGGGCTTCACCCGGATCGGCCCCACGATCTTCACCGCCGTCAGCCTGGCCGCCAGCATGGGCCTCCTCGGCATGGCGGTCCGCAGCCTGCCGCTCGGCACGGCCTACGCCATCTGGACCGGCATCGGGGCCCTGGGCACCGTCATCCTCGGCATCGTGCTGTTCAAGGAGCCGGCCACGGTCGCGCGGCTGTTCTGCGTGGGCCTGATCCTGGCCGGCATCGTCGGACTGAAGCTGGTGACCAAGGACGCGGGCTAGGGCCCGTCCCAGGCCTCTAGGCGGCGGCGCGGGCCTGCCCCTCCAGCCAGTCCAGCGCCAGGTCCGCCACCGCCTCCCAGCCCGGCTCGGCGGGCAGCCAGTGGCTCATCTGCGGCATCTCGCGGTAGGCGGCGCCGATGCGCTCGGCCGTCCGGCGCGCCGTCGCCGGCGGGTGCACCACGTCCTGGCCGCCGGCCACCACCAGGCCGGGGGCGGGGAGGGGCCCCGGTCCGACGCTGGTGGTCATGAACGGGTCCAGCCACCAGTTCAGCACCTCGCGCAGGGCCCGGGCGCTCTCGGGCCCCACCCGCGCCAGCACCTGTTCGCGGTAGGGGCGGGGAACCCGGTCCAGGCTGTGGCGGCGCATCAGGGCGCGGTCCGGGGCGACGGCGCCCGAGAAGAACGGGTCCAGCAGGTTCACGCCCACCGCCGTGATCGCCTCCTCGACGGAGGAGCCCGCCACGCCCCACGGCGGCGAGGGCGCCAGCAGCACCATCGCCCGCGGGCGCACGCGCCGCGCCGCCATCTGGCAGACGAGGCCGCCCATGGAATGGCCCACCAGGACCGGCGGCTCGTCCAGGCGCTCGCAGAACCGGACGAGGTCGGCGGCGTAGTCGGCCATCGAGGCGCCGGCGACGCCCTGCATCGCCGCATGGCCGCCGTGGCCGCGCAGGTCGGGCGCCTCGACCCGCCAGCCGCGGGCCTCGAACGGCGCACGGAAGCGCTCGAACGCCCAGCCGCCGCAGAAGGCGCCGTGCGCCATCACCACTGTCGTCATTCCGCCTCGCTCCCCCCGGAGCTCTCGTCCGGGGCGCAGTCTAGACGGAAAGGCGGGAGCGCGGGGAGGGTTTCAGCCGCCGCCGTGGCGGGCGGCCAGCGGGGCGAAGGCGCGGGCCACCTGCTCGTAGGCCTGCCGCTTGAACGGCACGACGAGGTCCGGCGCCTCGGCCAGGTATCCCCAGCGCCATTCCTCGAACTCGGGCTCGTGGTGGGCGGCGAGGTCGAACTCGGACTCCTCGCCGTCGAAGCGGAAGGCGAACCACACCTGGCGCTGGCCCTTGAAGCCGCGCCAGGCCTTGGGCCCGCCCATCCCCTCCGGGAAGTCGTAGACGATCCAGCCGTCGGTGCGGCCGAGGTAGGCGATGCTGACCGCGCCGGTCTCCTCGGCGAGCTCGCGGCGGGCGGCGGCCTCCAGCTCCTCGCCGTCGTCCACCCCGCCCTGCGGGAACTGCCAGTTGTAGGGCGGGGCCGCGCCGGCGCGGCGGCCCAACCACACGCGGCCGTCGGGATGGAAGAGCACCACGCCGACATTGGGACGGTAGCGGGATAGGTCGGTCATCTCCGGGCCATGAGCGCCGAGGCGGGGGCCAGCTGATAGCCCCTCTGCTCCACCTCGTTCGCCCAACGCGCCACGGTCTCCAGGGTCACCGGATAGGCGAAGCCCGAGCCCAGCGCCTGGCCGCGCTGCAGGGCGCCGGCCTCGAGCGCCAGGAGCTGCTGGTCGATGGCGCCGGCCGAGAGCTGGTCGTCGATCACCCGCTCGGCGGTGGCCCGGGGCACGTTCCCGCCCCGGCGCGCGGCGGTTCCGTCGTCGACGAAGGCCAGGCCCCGGGCCCGCAGCGAGGCGGCCAGGGCCTCGTAGGCGCGGTCGTCGGCGAGGAAGCGGGAGCCGAGATAATTGGTCAGGCCGAAGTAGCCGCTGGCGCGCGAGAGGATCCACTCCAGCTTCTTCGCCGTCTCGGGCGGCGAGGCGTCGGTCATCAGGGTGTAGGGGCCGGGATCGTTGTCGGGATAGTCCAGCGGCTCCAGCGGGGTCTCCAGCAGCACCTCGTGGCCGTGGGCGCGGGCCATGTCGATCCAGCCCTGCAGGCCCTCGGCGTAGACCACGAACGAGAGCGTGATCTCGGGGCGCAGGGTCTCGATGGCCTGGCGGGTGGCGCGGGCGTTGAGGCCGAGGCCGCCGACGACGAGGCCGATCTTCGGCCGGCCGTTGGAGGTGAAGGGCCGGGCGTAGACCTCGGCCGGCGTGCGCCCGTCCTGGGCGATGATCGGCAGCGGGCCGCCGGGGCCCGGGGCGAAGAAGCCGGCGATCGGCGCGGCCGGCAGGGCGCCGCCGGCCAGGGCGCGCACCGGCGGGGCGGCCGGGGCGTTCCAGCCGGTGGCCGCCAGCGGGGCCAGCGGTCGCTCGGACAGGCGCACCACGTCGGGCTGGACGACGAGCGGGCCCTGCGCGGGCCGCAAGGCCTCGCGCCAGCCGGGCGGGGCGGCGTGGAAGGCCGCGTCCAGCGGCAGGCGGGCGTGCGGGGCGCCGCCCTCGAACGGGCCCATCAGCGCGACCAGGGCCACCGCCGCCCCCGCGAACAGCGCCGCGGCCGCGGCCACGCCGGCGAGCGGGCTCTTCAGCAGGCCGGCGAGGTCCGGCGCCGGAAGCTTGAAGGCGGGAGGCTTGAACTGGGGCAGTGCGATGTTCGCCACGCGCGGGAGGCTCCTTCCGGGGGAGCCTCCCGCACCATGGTTAACGGGCCGCTACTTCTGGGTGACCGACGGCGGCGGCTTGACGGCGGCGACCTTGTCCTTGGCCACGATGCCGGCGAGCTTGGCCTGCGGCTTCGGCAGCTTGGGCGTGGCCGCCACCGAGCCGAACTTCAGCACGTCCATGGCCCGGGCGATCTGGAAGTCCTTGGCCTCGTCGAAGCTCTCGGGCGGGGCCTCGGCCGGCTCGTGGGCGCCGCGGCGGGCCTTGCCCTCGTCGGCGTTCAGCGCGTTGCGGAACGAGGCCTCCGAGAACTGGTAGGCGCGGTTGGCGATGGCCTGGGCCTCCTCGCGGGTCGAGGCGACCTCGAGGTCGGGCTCGATGCCGGTCTGCTGGATCGAGCGGCCGGACGGGGTGTAGTAGCGCGCCGTCGTGAGCTTCAGCGCCCCGTCGATGCCGCCGCGCAGCGGGATCACGGTCTGGACCGAGCCCTTGCCGAAGCTGGTCAGGCCGACGATCTCGGCGCGCTTGCGGTCCTGCAGGGCGCCGGCGACGATCTCGGCCGCCGAGGCCGAGCCGGTGTTGATGAGCACCACGATGGGCAGGCCGCCGGTGATGTCGCCCGGCCGGGCGTTGTAGCGCTCGACGTCGCGCGGGTCGCGGCCGCGCTGGCTGACGATCTCGCCGCCCTCCAGGAACAGGTCCGAGACGCCGACCGCCTGGTCGAGCAGCCCGCCCGGGTTGTTCCGCAGGTCGAGGATCAGCCCCTTCATGGCGGGGTTCTTCATGCGGAGCTGGTGGAAGGCCTCTTCCGCCTCGTCCGTGGTCTTCTCGTTGAACGCCGAGACGCGCAGCAGGCCGTAGTCGCCCTCCATCCGCGCCGTCGCCGTGCGCGGCTTGATGACCTCGCGCACCAGCTTCACGTCGAACGGGTCGGCCTTCTCGCGCGCGATGGTCAGGGTGACCGGATCGCCGGGCTTGCCGCGCATCTGCTTGACGGCCTCGTTCACCGACAGGCCCAGCACGCTCTCGCCGTTGACGGCGGTGATGTAGTCGCCGGCCTTGATCCCGGCCCGGGCGGCGGGGGTCTCGTCCATCGGCGAGATCACCTTGACCACGCCGTCCTCGCTGGTGACCTCGATGCCCAGGCCGCCGTACTCGCCGCGGGTCTGGTCGCGCATGTCGTCGAAGTCGGAGGCGTCGAGATAGCCCGAGTGCGGATCCAGGGAGGTCAGCATGCCGTCGATCGCGGCCTGGATCAGCTTGGTGTCGTCGACCTCCGTCACGTACTGGTTCTCGACGGTGTTCAGCACGTCGCCGAACAGGCCGAGCATCCGGTACGTCTTGGCCCGCGGCTGCGCCGAGGCGATCGCCTGCTGGCTCACGTAGGCCATGGATCCGGCGCCCAGGATGAACGCGGACGCGCCGATCAGGAGGTACTTTCTCATCGCCTTCCTCAGGCTCCCTAGGCGGCCAGCGCCGCTGTTCTGTGTTCAGGCCCCGGACGCCCCTCTAAAGCAGCGCTCAGCCCGCCCTTTTGTTCAACCACCGGCCCGGATCGACCGGAGAGCCCTGCTCCCGAACCTCGAGATAGAGCTCGGACGTGGATTGTCGACCTTCCGCCGCCCATCCGACAGGCTGCCCCGCCGCGACGGATTGTCCGACCTCGACCGACGTTCTTTCGAGACCAGCAAGCACGAGATGATAGCCGCCCGCCAGCCTTAAAATAAGGATGACGCCCCAGCCTTTCACCGGGCCGACGTACTGGACCACCCCGTCGCCGGGCGCCGCGACCCGGGCGCCGCGGGGCGCGGCCAGGGTCACGCCATTGGCCTGTCCGCCGCCCGCGAGCGGCTCGCCGAAGCGGCGCACGATCGGCCCGGGCGTCGGGGAGAGCAGTGTCGCCGGCGCCTTCAGCACGCCCGGCGGCAGGGTCGCGACGGGACCGCGCAGCGCCAGACCCGCCTTCGACTGCGGCTCGGGCAGGGACTCGGCCTGCAGGCTCTCGCGCTCGAACAGCGCCTCGGACTGCACGGCCGCCAGACGGCGCTGGCGCATCACCTCGCCCGCGTCCTTGGCGTAGCTGCGGGCGCGGGCCTGCAACTCGGGCGTCACCGCCTTGACCAGGATGGCGGCGCGGACGGCGTCCTTGGCGTCGTCGGGCGAGACGAGCAGCGCCGGCGGCGGGTCGCGCCGCAGCTGCTCCAGCACCGACAGCATCCGGGCCAGCCGGTGGCGGTTGCGGGCCTGTTCGGCCGAGATCTCGGTCTCGGCCAGGTTCAGCCGGGTGAGCTGGTCGGTGGTCGCGGCGAAGGCCACGGCCGAGAGCGCCGCCGCCGCAAGTCCGCCGAAGATCAGGATCCGCCCGCGCATCAGTCCCTATGATACGGCGATCCGGCCAGAATTGAGACCGCCCGATAGACCTGCTCGGCCAGCATGGCGCGGGCCAGGGCGTGGGGCCAGGTCTGGGGGCCGAACGCCAGCTTGCCGTTCGCCTGGGCGACCAGCGCCGGGTCGAGCCCGTCGGCGCCGCCGATCAGGAACACCAACCGGCGCACCCCCTGGTCCCGCAGCCGGCCGATCTCCTCGGCGAAGGCGCGGGAGGGCCGCGCCGCCCCCCGCTCGTCGCAGGCGATCACGTGGGCGTCGGAGAGGTGCGCGCGCAGCGCCTCGGCCTCGGCCGCCTTGCCCGGCTTGCGGCTCTCGACCTCCACCACCTCGACAGGGCCGAGGCCCAGCGCGCGGCCGGCGTTGGTCGCCCGCTCGACGTACAGCTTCACGAGCTCGGTCTCGGGCGAGCGCGCGAGGCGGCCGATCGCGACGATGCTGATCCTCATGGGGCGTTCATAGCCCCATTCGCTAGCCGACCGTCAGGGCCGCCGTCATCCCGGGGTGGTAGCGGCAGTAGACGGCCGCGCGGCCGGCCTTGCCGACCGGGGCGCGCTTGCGGGCGCCGGCGGGCAGGTCCACGTCGAAGCGGCCGTCGCGCGCGGTGGCGGTGTGGGGGACGGGGTCGCGGTTGACCCATTCGATGGCGTCGCCGGGACTCACGCCGGCCGGCATCGGCCCGAACGCCATCCGGCGGATGGTCACCACATGCACCTTGGCCTGGGCCGCCGCCGCGGGCGCGGCGACGGCGGCCGCCAGTCCGCCCAGCAGGCGGCGGCGCGTCGCCGGCGTCACGGCCCCCATCATGGCCGGACCGCCTTCGAGAGCTGCTCGGCGTGGCCCTGGTGCTCGCGGAACAGCGCCAGCCCGGTCTGCAGCAGGTCCTTCAGCTCGGCGTTGCGGGCGCCGGGGATCAGCGTGCCCTGAAGGGCGCCGTTGACCGTCTGGTGGAAGGCGACCTCGTTGCGGACATAGGCCTGGTCGAAGGCGGCCCCCTGCAGGGCCGACATGGCCTTCAGCTTCGCCTGGGCGTCGGCCGTCAGCGCCTGGCTGGTGGGATTGTCCTGCGGCGTCACGCCCAGCTTCTTCACGAGCGCGAGCGCCTGCCGGTTCACCGCGGCGTGGTCGCGGACCATGGTCTCGGCGAAGGCGCGGACGGCGGGGTCCTTGGACTTCTCCAGCGCCTGCCGGCCCGCGGCGATGTCGAGCTCGCCGGCGGTGTAGGCGATGTGGGCGATCTGGGCGTCGGTGGGCGCGGGCGCCTGAGCCGCGGCGCCGCCGGACGAGAGCAGCGTCGCGGCGGCGATCAGGGCGAGGGTTCTGGACATGAGGGTCTCCTTGCGGGCCGCGGAGCCCAATCGGCCCGCCGGCGCCGATTGGATGGCGCCCGGCCGGCGAGGTTCCCGGGAACCTTGCGGCCTGCGCCGCATCCGATGAGAGTGACCCAGGAGCGCGCCATGACAGCCCAACCCCATCACCTCGACATGGGGGCCCCGGACATGGCGGCCCTGAGCGAGGTCGAGCTCGTCGGCCGGGCGCGCGGCGGCGATGCGGCCGCCTTCCGGGCCATCATGCAGGCCAGCAACCAGCGGCTCTTCCGGACCGCGCGCAGCATCGTGCGCGACGAGTCCGAGGCCGAGGACGTCGTGCAGGAGGCCTATGCGAAGGCGTTCCAGCACCTCGACGGCTTCCGCGGCGAGGCCCGGATCCTGACGTGGCTGACCCGGATCGTCGTCAACGAGGCGCGCGGCCGGCTGCGCAAGCGCCGCACGATGGTGGACCTGTCCGCGATCGAGCAGGCCCAGGGCGAGGCCGGGCGGGTGGTGATGTTCCCGGGCGCGCTCGCCGCGGGCGATCCCGAGCGCGAGGCGGCCAGGGCCGAGATGCGCCGGCTGCTGGAGCGGGCGCTCGACGGCCTGCCCGAGCCCCTGCGCCTGGTGTTCATCCTGCGCGAGATCGAGGACTGCAGCGTCGCCGAGACGGCGCAGGCCCTCGGCGTGCGCGCAGAGACGGTGAAGACGCGGCTGCACCGGGCGCGCCGGCAGCTGCGCCGCACGCTGGACGCCCAGCTGGCGGCGGCGGTCACCGAGGCCTTCCCGTTCCTCGGCGCCCGCTGCGCGCGGATCACCGAGGCGGTGGTCGCCCGGCTCCGGGCGGCGGGCCTGGCGGCCTAGATCAGACCGCGGCGCGGTTCGCCGGCGGCTCGACCGACCAGATCTTCTCGAGATTGTAGAAGGCGCGCACTTCGGGCCGGAACAGGTGGACGATCACGTCGCCCGTGTCGATCAGCACCCAGTCGGCGTGGGGCAGGCCCTCGACCCGGCACTTGCCGTAGCCGGCCTCCTTCAGCGCGCGCAGCAGGTGGTCGGCCATGGCGCCGACATGGCGCTGCGACCGGCCCGACGCCACGACCAGCGCGTCGGCCACGGGGCTCTTGCCCTTGAGATCGATGAGTACGACGTCCTGGGCCTTGTCCTCGTCGAGGCGGGCCAGGATCAGGTCCTCCAGGGCGCCGATGCGACCCTGGTCGTCCGATGAGGGCTCGGCGGCGGACGCCTGTCCCTCGTGCGCCGTAGGCGCAGGTTCACGTTGCAGCGGGGTAGCTCCTTTGTGTCCTCGCTCGCCGGACCCTATCACGGGCCCGCGGCCGGGTCAGCCGCTCTCACGAACACGTCAAGAGTTTGGGCTGTGGAGGCGTTCGCGCAAGGCCGTGGACGACTGGAAGTTGAAGCGGCCGAAGAGGAAGACCCAGGCCGGCGGCTTCAGCAGGGGCAGGATCGGCGCCTCCAGGGGCGAGCGGCGGGCGTGGGCGAAACGTCGCGCCGCGGGCGAGAAGCGGCTCTTCAGCGAGATCCAGGGCCGCGAGACCACGGCCACCGGCACCTCGCGCATGATCTGGGTCCAGCCGCGCCAGCGGTGGAAGGTCGACAGGCTGTCGGCGCCCATGATCCAGACGAAGTGCACGCCCGGGAAGCGGGTCTTCAGCGAACGGATGGTGTCGATGGTGTAGGCCGAGCCCAGCCGGCTCTCCAGGTCCGAGACGATCATCCCCGGGCCGGCGGCCAGCTCGCGGGCGAGCGCCATGCGCTCGGCCAGGTCGGCCGTCTCGCGGCCGGACTTCAGCGGGTTCTGCGGCGAGACCAGCCAGACCACCCGGTCGAGGTTCAGGCGCCGCTTGGCGGTCTCGGCGACGTGGGCGTGGCCCTCGTGCGGCGGGTTGAACGAGCCGCCGAACAGCCCGACGCGCATGCCGTGCTCCAGCTCGAAGCCGAGCTTCAGCGCCCTCGGCCGGCCGGCGGCGGGCGCCCGGCGGGCCGGACCTGCGAACCACATGGCCAGGGGTCAGCTCCCGCGCGGCGGGGTCGGCGCGCCCCCGCGGTCGAGGTGCGGGTCGGCCTGGGTCACGCGCGTGCGCACGGAGAACACGCCGTCGCCGGCCAGCACGCCGCCGCGGGCGAACAGGCGCCCGTTCTCCCAGTTGGACAGGCCGAGCTCGGGCTTCTTCAGCGCGTACTGGCCGTCCACCCAGCGGGTGAAGCCGTCGCCCACGAACGGGGCGTCCACCGCGGCGAAGAAGCGGGCGTGCGCGGCGGGGTCCTCGCTGATCAGGGCGGCGACGAAGCGCGGGCTGTGAGCGTTGAAGAGGGCCGCGGCCTCGGCCAGGTCGGCGACGATCCTCAGGCTGACCTCGGGGGTCTCCTCCCACTCCCACTCGCGGCCGAGCTCGGCGTCGGCGAGCGGCTCGACCAGCGGCTCCTCGCGCGGGCCCTCGGCGCGGACGACCACGCCGCGGCCGGCGCGCCAGGCCTCGGGCAGGCGGGACAGGTCCTGCTCGGCCACGTGCAGCTTGCAGCCCCGGCGGCGCTCGCCGGCCTTCCGCAGGGCCTCGAGGAAGACGGGGACCAGCTCGTCGGCGCGGGCCTCGACGATGCAGCAGGTGTTGAGCGTGTTGCAGACCTTGCGGTCCAGCGAGTGGTAGGCGGCGGCGAAGAAGCGGTCGGCGTCGGCGGCGGCGTCGGCCACCATCCAGGCCCCGCCCGTGCCGTGAAGGCTGACGGGCGTTCCGGCCTGGCGGGCGATGGCGCCCAGCTGGGCCACCGCCGCGCCCGAGCCGCGGGCCACGGCCAGCGACAGGCGCGGGTCGGCGAACATGGCCCAGCCGGCGGCGTGGGCGGGGGAGTCCACCAGCGCGGCGCAGCCCTCGGGCAGGCCCGCCTCGGTGATCGCCGGGTCCAGCGCCTCGGCCACGATGGCGCGAGCGGTGCCGAGCGCGTCCGAGCCGATGCGGAAGACCACGGTGTTGCCCGCCCGGATCACGCCGGTGGCGTCGGCGAAGACGTTCGGCCGGCCCTCGAAGACGAAGCCCACCACGCCCAGGGGCGCGACCACCTGCTCGACGGTCCAGCCGGGGTGCTCGACGCGCTCCAGCACCCGGCCGCGGGCGGCCTCGGCGCCGGCCCAGGCGCGCAGGCCCTCGATCATGTCCCGGCGCATGGCGTCCGAGACGGCCAGCCTGGTGGTGGAGCGGCCGCGGGCCCGGGCCTGCTCGACGTCGCGGGCGTTGGCCCCGGCGATCGCGGCCCAGACGGCGTCGTCGGCGAGACGGGCGGCGAAGGCCTCGAAGAAGGCGGTGACGGCGGCGTCCGGGACCTCGCCCATGCGCGCGAAGGCGGCGGCGGCCCGGCCCACGGCGCCCGCGGCCGTGGCCTGCTCGGCGGCGGGCACGTGCAGCAGGTCGCCGCTGTCCTGCACGACCAGCAGCCGGTCGCCGGCCCTGAACGCGGCGGCGAGCTGCGGGCTCACATGCGCGACGCGGTCGCCGCCGAACGGGATCGCCTGGCCGGGAGTGAGGGACTCCAGCCGGCCCGCCGTCCGCCTCGATGTTCCGCCGTCGTCCACCATGGGCCCCATTTGCTCAAGGTGAGCACTTCCTAGGCGTCTTTCCCGGGGTCAGCAAATGGCCTTCCGCCGGGCGTCGTAGATGACGCGGCGCTCAGGCCTCGGCGTGGGCCGCCAGCGCCAGGTCGTCGGCGTGGACCAGGGGGCCGGAGGTGTAGCCCAGGACGCCCTCGATCGCCTCGCTCTTCAGCCCGCAGATCCGCTCGGCGTCGGCGGCCTCGTAGCGGACCAGCCCGCGGGCGATCTCGCGGCCGGCCTCGTCGCGGACGAGCACCGCATCGCCCTTGTCGAAGCGGCCCTCCACCCGGCGCACGCCGGCGGCCAGCAGGCTCTTGCCCCGGCGCACCGCCTGGGCCGCGCCGTCGTCCACCACCAGCGCGCCGGCCGGGGCCAGGGAGCCGGCGATCCAGGCCTTGTAGGCGGCGGCCGGCGTGGTGGCGGGCTCGACGACCGTGGCGCGCTCGCCGCCCTCGACGGCGGCCAGGGGGCGCGTCCGGCTCCCCAGGGTGATCACGGTGGCGCAGCCGCCGGCCGCGGCGATCCGCGCCGCCGCGATCTTGGTGGCCATGCCGCCGGTGCCGACCCCGCCCTCGGCGTTCGCCCCGCCGGCCATCGCCTCGACCTCGGGCGTCAGGCGCGGCACGCGCGGGATGTGGCGCGCGGCCGGGTCCTTGCGCGGATCGGCGGTGTAGAGGCCGTCAACGTCGGACAGCAGCACGAGGACGTCGGCGCCGACCAGCTGGGCCACGCGGGCGGCCAGGCGGTCGTTGTCGCCGTAGCGGATCTCCTCGGTGACGACGGTGTCGTTCTCGTTGATCACCGGCACGACGCCGAGGCCGAGCAGGGTCTCGACGGTGGCCCGGGCGTTCAGCCAGCGGCGGCGCACCTCGGTGTCGTCGCGGGTCAGCAGCACCTGGGCGCAGGCCGCGCCGTGCGGCTCGAAGGCCTCCTCCCAGGCGCGCATCAGGGCCGACTGCCCCGCGGCCGCGGCGGCCTGCTTCTCGGGCAGGGTCAGGGCGCGCCGGGCGAGGCCCAGGCGGCGGCGGCCCAGGGCCACGGCGCCCGAGCTGACCACCAGCACCTGCTGGCCGCGGGCGCGCATCCGGGCGGCGTCGGCGGCGAAGTCGGCGAGCCAGTCCGCGTGCGGGGCGCCGTCCGGCCCCACCAGCAGGGCCGAGCCCACCTTGACGACGACGCGCCGGGCCTGCCCGAGGCCGCTCACGGCGTCCAGCCCTCGGAGGGCCCCGCCGCCTCTTCGGCCGCCGCGCGCTTGCGCTCGCGCACCAGGGCGAAGGCCTCGCGCAGCAGCTCGGTGACGTTCTCGCCGGTGAAGCCCGAGACGAGGCGCACGTCCATCCCCGCGGCCTCCGCCAGCTGCGCCTGCTTCTCGGCGCGGGTCTCCTCGTCCAGGGCGTCGATCTTGTTCAGCGCCAGGATCTCGGGCTTGTCGGCCAGGTCCGCGCCATAGGCCTCCAGCTCGTGGCGGACCGTCCTCCACGCGCCGACGATGTCCTCCTGCGTGCCGTCCACCAGGTGGATCAGCACGGCGGTGCGCTCGATGTGGCCCAGGAAGCGGGTGCCGATGCCGGCCCCCTCGTGGGCGCCCTCGATGAGGCCAGGGATGTCGGCCAGGACGAAGCGTTCGCCCACGGACAGGTCCACAACGCCGAGGTTGGGGGCCAGGGTGGTGAAGGGATAGTCGGCGATCTTCGGCTTGGCGGCGCTGGCGGCGGCCAGGAAGGTCGACTTGCCGGCGTTCGGCAGGCCGACCAGGCCCACGTCGGCGATCAGCTTCAGGCGCAGCCAGATGGCGCGCTCCTCGCCGGGCAGGCCGGGGTTGGCGTGGCGCGGGGCCTGGTTCACCGGGCCCTTGAAGTGGGTGTTGCCGAAGCCGCCGTTGCCGCCCTTGGCCAGCAGGTAGCGCTTGCCCGCCTCGTCCATGTCGACGATCAGGTTCTTGTCCTCGTCCAGCACCTCGGTGCCCACGGGGACCTTCAGCACCACGTCCTCGCCCGCCGCGCCGTGGCGGTTGCGGCCCATGCCGTGGACGCCGGTGCCGGCCTTGAAGTGCTGCTGGTAGCGGTAGTCGATCAGGGTGTTGAGGCCCTCGACCGCCTCGATCCACACGTCGCCGCCGCGGCCGCCGTCGCCGCCGTCGGGGCCGCCGTACTCGATGTACTTCTCGCGCCGGAACGAGACGGCGCCGGCGCCGCCGTTGCCCGAGCGGACGTAGATCTTCACCTGGTCGAGGAACTTCATGCGTCAGCCCTTAGCGCGGCGTGGCGGGCGAGGGCCAGCGCCACGAGGCGGACGAGGCCCGCCGCGGCGAGCGACTTGAGGGCCGCGCCCGGCAGGAAGGGCAGGACGCCGGCGACGAACGCCTCGCGCGGGGGCAGCCGCTCGAGGAGCCCGAGCCAGCCCACCGCCAGCACCACGGCGTGGCCCACGAGGAAGATGGCGAAGAGGCCGGCGACGTCCTGCCGCCGGGCCGCGGCGTGGCCCGCCAGGGCGCCGGCCACGGCCATGCCGAAGAGGTAGCCCTGGGCCGGCCCGAACAGCGCCGCGGCCCCGCCCTCGCCGTCGGCCAGCACCGGCGCGCCCAGCGCGGCGGCGGTCAGCCAGATCAGCACGGCCCGGAGCGTCAGCGAGCCGCCGAGGACCGCCGCCAGCACGAAGAGGGCGAGGGTCTGCAGGGTCAGCGGGACCGGCTGCATCGGGATCGCGGCCTGCGAGGCGAGCGCCATCACGCCCGCCCCGCCGGCCACGGCGGCGAGCCGGGCCCAGAACGGGGCGGTCGTCAGGCGAAGGGGAAGGGCGGCGGTCATGGGCCTGCAGCGGATAGCACGGAAGCTGATCTCTCCTCTCCCCTCGCGAAACGGGCGGGAGAGGAGGACGCCGTCACGCCAGCCAGACCATCTTGCGGCTCGGGACCTTCTCGCCGCGGGCCAGGCAGTCCTGCAGCTCGACGTCGCCGGTGTAGAGGAAGCCCGCCTTCACCAGCACCTGGGCCGAGGCCCGGTTGTCGGCGAAGTGGCCGGCCCAGACGACCGCCTTGCCCCAGTCCCGCCGGGCCCAGTCGAGCGCCGCCGTGGCCGCCTCGGTGGCGTAGCCGCGGCCCCAGAAGGGACGGCCCAGCCAGTAGCCGAGTTCGGGCCGGCGCGGCTGGTGCTGCCGAAAGCCCAGCATGCCGATCACGCCGAACTGGCGGTGCTCGATGGCGAACACGGCGTCGGTGCGCGGGTCGAGGGCCTCGCACCGGGCGAGGAACGCCTCGGCGTCGGCCAGGCCGTAGGGGTGGGGCATGCGCGCGATCATCCCGGCCACGCCGATGTCGTTGGCGAGTTCGGCGATCGCCGTGGCGTCGGCCTTCACCGGACGCCGCAGGATCAGGCGGCCCCTCCCGTCGGCCGTGCCGATCGCGGGCGCCACTTCCAAAGCGCACATGTCTCTAACCCTCCCGGCCCCTTCGTCGCGAGGAGCCAAAACGAAAGCGGGGAGCCCGGCTGACCGGACTCCCCGCTAGGATCGTCTTCTCCGGTCCGCCTTTAAGTGGAGAGGGCGGAACCGGATGGAAGGAGGTTCCGCCTATTCGGCAGCCATCACCTCGTTCGCCGGCACCACCGTCGCGTAGGTGCGGTTGTCGCGCTTGGTGACGAATTTCACCGCGCCGGTCGCGAGCGCGAAGAGGGTGTGGTCCTTGCCCATGCCCACGTTCTCGCCCGGCCAGAACTTGGTGCCGCGCTGACGCACGATGATGCCGCCGGCGTTGATGGCTTCGCCGCCGAACTTCTTCACGCCGAGACGGCGGCCCGCGGAATCGCGCCCGTTGCGCGAGGAGCCGCCGGATTTCTTGTGAGCCATAGCTCGCTCCTGTTCTCTCTAGAGGCCCGGCCGATTACTCGGCGGCGCCTTCGTCCTTCTTGGCGGCCTTCTTGGCGGCCGGCTTCTTTTCGGCGGCGGCTTCAGCCTTGGGGGCGGCGGCCTTCTTCGGCGCGGCCTTCTTGGCTTCGGCTTCCACCGGGGCGTTGGTCTCGGCCGACGCCATGGCTTCCTTCACCGCCGGATCCTCGACGACTTCCTTGGCGCTCTTGGCCTTGGGCGCGGCCTTGGCCTTCGGCGCCGGGGCGGCTTCGGCCTTGGCGCCAACGGGGGCCTGGAACGTCAGGCCGCGGGCGCGGGCGTCGAGCTCGGCCTTGGTGGTCAGGTCCACCTTGCCGTCCCACTTGGCTTCCTTGCCGTTGGCGGCGATGGCGGTGACGCGCAGGACGCTCTCGAGCTGGCGGTGGCCGCGGGTGCGGCGGTAGCCCTGGCGGCGGATCTTCTTGAAGATCTTCACCTTGTCGCCCTTGCGGGTCTCGATCAGGGTGGCCGCGACCGAAGCGCCGGCCACGGTGGGCGCGCCCACGGTGACAGCATCGCCGTCGCCCAGCATCAGAACTTCGCCGAACGCGACGTTCGCGCCAGGTTCGCCTTCGAGCTTTTCGACCACCAGCAGGTCGCCGGGCTGGACCCGGTACTGCTTGCCGCCGGTCTTGATCACCGCGTACATCGTCTCGCGCCTTTGTATTTCTTCTTGATTGAAAGCGTGTTTGCGCCCCCGAGCGGGCTCGGGAGCGAGGAGGCGCGGTTATACAGAGAGGCCGTGGAGAGTCAACGGCGCGGATGGCGCCCGCGCGCACGGAACGAGAACCTGTTTCACCTGGAGTCCTCCCGCGCGGCCGAAGCCTCCAGCCCCGCTTGACCCGCCGGACAGGCGAGGCCGCATGGCCTCATGGCGGGACGGCGAGCGGGATGGGGACGGCGCGCCGGCGCAGGGGCTGTCTGCGCGGTGCTGACGGCCTGTTCGCCGCCGCCGGCGGAGATGCCGGCGACGAGCCAGTCGCCCTCGATCTTCGAGCTTTCGCCGCCGGTCGTGCTGGACGCCGCGCCGCCGGCCGGCCTTGCGGGCCTGCGCGGCTACGGCGGGCGGGGCCGGGCCGAGTCCTGGCGCCTGCCGCGCGAGCGGATCCTCGTCGCCGGCCATGTGCTGCGGGCGATCCACATCGGCTCGTCCGACGACTTCGCCCGCTGGGAGCGGGGCGCCGGCGCGGTTCCGATCGTCCTGTGGTTCGACCGGGTCGGGCGCGGGCGGCCGGTGACCACGCCCGAGGACACGCTGCGGGTTCCTGACCTGACGGTCACGCCGTTCGCCGCCGCCTGGCGCCCCGAGCGGGGATTCGGGCGGGGGTTCGGGCCGGGCGCCTCCACCCTGGCGCTCGTCGCGCACCATCCGGACCTGGGCGAGCTGCGGCTGCAGCTGCGCGAGGTGCGGGCCCCGCCGGGCGGGCGGCGGGTCGGCGACTTCCCGCCGGGCGGCGTGGCGGTGATCGCCCTGAGCGGGGTGCTGCGCGCCGAGGGGCGCGAGCGGCGGGTGACCTTCGGCTATCTGGACTGGTGGCCGTGCCCGGGCGGGGCGAGTCTGCAGCTGGACCTGGCCTGCGCAAGGCCGTGACGCCGGCGCTCAGCGGCGGGCGGCGACCGTCCCGGCGAGGCGGGCGATCTCGCGGGCGACGTCCTGCGGCCCGTGGTCGTCGGTGAGCTCGACGAAGGCGACGCCCGCCTTGCGTAGGGCTTCCTTCTTGACCGCGTCGCGGGCGGCGGCGGTGCGGCCCAGGTGGTGGCCCGAGCCCTGGTGCTCGAGGGCGGCGATCGGGCGGCCGTCGCGTGCGACGATCAGCACGTCCACCCGCTTGGCGTTGATCGCCCGGAACGCGGCCTCGTCCGAGGCGGAGAGGATCTCCCCCAGGCTGACCTGGGCCATGACCCGCCAGCCGAGGCCCTGGTCGCGCACGGCGCGCTCGGCCGCGGCGAACACCTTCCACTCGCCCCGGTTCAGCAGGCGCTGGGTCTTGAACTCGGCCCCCATGACGAGGCGCAGCTGGTCGGCGGCGTCGAGCGGCGGGCCGAGCGGGCGCCCGTCGCGGCGGAACGGCGCCACGCGCCCGGCCGGCGAACCGGCGGGCGGCCGCCGGCGGCTCCAGGGCCTGCGGCGGCCGGTCTCCGCCTGGGTGAGGCCGAGGACGAGGCCGATCAGTCCCGCGCCCGAGACGGCGGTCAGGGTGACGAGGTCGGAGAGGTCGACGATCATAACGCGCGCTCCACAATCAGGGCGATTGTGGGCTGGGCGTCGCCACCTGGACGTTAAGCGACGTGGTTAGCGCTTCATCCAGGGCTTGGACTTGGAGGACGAGGCGTGCGCGGCGGCGCGCTCGCCCGGCAGGCTGCCCGCGCCGGGCGGCCGGGCCTTGGCGTCCTGGGCGGCCTTCTTCAGGCGCAGGGCCTTCTGCATCGGGGTCTCGGCCTTGGGGCCGTCGGCGGGATCGGTCATCCCGCCGACCTAGCACGCGCAGGCCAGCGGCGCGCCCCCTGGATCACCCTGCCTAGAACACCACCATGGCGGTGCGCACCGCCAGGACCGCCAGAACGATCGAGGCGATCATGAAGATGGCGAAGCGCAGCATGATGATGTTGGCGGTGGCCTGCACCAGGCTGTGGACCACCCGCAGGCCGACGTAGCCCCAGGCGAGGCCGACGTTGATCGGATCGCCGCCCACGCCCGCCACGGCCGCGGCCAGGGCGGCGGCGTAGAAGATCGTCGGCTGCTCCATCAGGTGGTTGTAGTTGTCGGCCTTCCACCGGACGTTCGGCGGCAGGCGGGACGCCAGGTCCGCGGCGGTGAGGCTGGGGTCGAGGGCGATCTTGGCCCTCTGCATGGCCGGGATGCGGGTGGCGTAGAGCCACAGCCACATGACCAGCGACCACAGCACCAGCGCGATTACGGGCCCAAGGATTGGGGACGCCATGAGGTTTCCTCCGACTCGTTGTTCTTGGACGGAGCATCGCCCGCAAGCTTGGCCGTGGCCAGTGTGTGGCGGGCCGGCCCTTTCGCGGCGCGCCGGGCGGTCCTACTCAGGACGTCTGGCAAGGGGGAGGGGGCGCCATGGCGCGAAACGCGGCCTGGCCCATGGGCGTCGTGGCGCCGCTGCTGGCGGTGACCGCCGCCATGGCCGCCTTCCAGGTCGGCGCGGCCTTCGCCAAGCAGCTCTTTCCAGCGGTGGGACCGCAAGGGGCGGCGGCCCTCCGCATCGTCCTGGGCGCGCTGATGCTGCTTGCCGTGGGGCGGCCCTGGCGCGCCTGGCCGGGCCGCGGGTCCATCGTCCCGCTGATCGGGCTCGGGATCTCGGTCGCCGGCGTCATCCTGTTCTTCTACCTGGCCATCGACCGCCTGCCCCTCGGCGTGGCCATCGCGCTGCAGTTCCTGGGGCCGCTGAGCGTGGCGGTGTTCGGGTCGCGCCGGGCCAGCGACCTGGTCTGGGCCGCCACGGCCGCGGCCGGCGTCTGGCTGCTGGTGGGCGTGGGCCGGCAGACCGGCGCCCTGGACCTGCTGGGGATCGGCTGGGCGCTGGCGGCGGCCGCCTGCTGGGCGGGTTACATCCTGGTGGGGCGGCGGGTGAGCCAGGGCTACGGGGTGGCGGTGGCGAGTCTTTCGATCGGCGTTGCGGCGCTGGTCGTTCTGCCGGTGGGGCTGGCGCACGCCGGCCCGGCGCTGTTCGCGCCGGCGATCCTGCCGTTGGCGCTGCTGGTGGCGTTGATGTCGACGGCCGTGCCCTTCGCCCTGGAGTTCTTCGCCATGCCGCGGATGCCGGCGCGCACCTTCGCCGTGTTCACCAGCCTGGAGCCGGCGTTCGGGGTGCTGTCGGGCCTGTTCCTGCTGCACGAGCGTCTCAGCCCGGCGCAGGTGGGCGGCGTCGCCATGGTCGTGGCGGCGGCGGCGGCGGCGGCCTGGTCCAGCGCCGCGGGCGCCCCGGCGGCCCATCCGGACCTCGCCGACGCCGCCCCCAACTGAGCGGGCGGCGTCGGCGAGGGCGCGCGGGGGAACCCGCCGGCGGCCAAGCTCGTTCGGCACGGCATGACCAGGGCTGAACTCTATCTCCAGGAAGCCGCCGAGGCCGAGGCCGCGGCGGCCGCGGTGCGCTCGCACACCAACCGCCTGCGCTATCTCGACCTCGCCGAAGGCTACCGCGCGCTCGCCGAGCGCGTGCGGACGCTGGAGGAGCCGCGGAGCTGGCAGGGCGCGGCCGGCCGGGGGCAGGCGCAAGCCCAGGCCTAGAGCCCAGGCCTAAAGCCCAGGCCTAATCCTTTGCTTGACCCCGAGCGGCGCGGCTTGCTTGAAGTCGCGCCTCATCGAGTGGGGGAAGCGGGCGTGAGCGGCGAAGATTTCGTCTACGACGAGGCGACCGGCGAGTGGATCAGCGCCGCCGAGGCGGCGGAAAAGTCGGCGAGCGCCGGCCAGGTCGAGGTCCGCGATTCCGCGGGGAACCTGCTGGCGGACGGCGACGCGGTGGTGCTGGTCAAGGACCTCGAGGTGAAGGGCGCCGGCCAGACGCTGAAGCGCGGCACGAAGATCCGCTCGATCCGCCTGACCGGCGATCCCCAGGAGATCGACTGCCGCTACGAGGGCATCAAGGGCCTGGTCCTGCGCGCCGAGTTCGTGCGCAAGGCCTGAGGGCCGCCGGAACGGAACGGCGAGGGGGCGCGCTTTCCCCGCGGGGCGGAACGGGTCCGCCCGCGAGGAGGAGCTTCCCACATGATCCGCAAGGCGAACGCCACGTGGCGCGGCACGGGCCGCGACGGCGCGGGGACCCTGGATTCGGCCTCGGGCGTGCTGTCGGCCACGCCCTACAGTTTCAAGACCCGCTTCGAGGACCAGCCGGGGACCAATCCCGAGGAGCTGATCGCCGCGGCCCACGCCGGCTGCTTCACCATGGCCCTCGCCTTCGGGCTGCAGCGGGCGGGCCTCGAGGCCGAGGAGCTGCGCACCGAGGCGGCGGTGTCGCTCGAGCAGGACGGGGCGGGGTTCAAGATCACCCGCTCGGCGCTGACGCTCCGCGCCCGCGTGTCCGGGATCGACGAGGCGAAGTTCCTGGAGCTGGCCCGCGAGGCCGAGCAGACCTGCCCCGTCTCGCGCGTGCTGAACGCCGAGATCAGCCTGGACGCCCGGCTGGAGGGCTGACGGGAACCGATCACGTCGCCGTGCGCTGAAGCTTGGAAGACTTCACCATGGAGAGACGCCCATGCGGATCGGACACGCCGCGCTCGCCGCCGCGCTGAGCCTGGCCGCCTGCGAGAGCCAGGCCGACAAGGCCGCCGAGCAGAAGGCCGACGCCGTCGAGGCCCAGGCCGAACGGGCCGCCGACGCGCTGGAGGCGCAGGCCGATGCGATGGACCGCGCCGGCGACGTCGCGGCGGCGGGCGCCCTGGAACGCAAGGCCGACGAGATCGAGGAGGCCGGCGACCGGGAGGCCGACGCCATCGAGCGCCAGGCCGGCAAGCAGAATTGACGAGCTTTCCCCGAACCGGGGAGAGAGTTGGCTAGCCTGAACGCCCCGCGGATCCCCGCCGCGGGGCGCTTTTTTTGCGCCCGGTTCTTCCGCGCCCCAGCGGCGGCCCGCCAGATGACCGGAACCTGAACGGCGGGGTTCAGGGGCGGTTCAAGCGGCCCCCTTTAGAACGGCTCCAACACAAGGAGCAGACCCATGAAGATGCAAGGAAAGTCGAAGGTCGCCGTCGCCGCCCTGGTCGCGGGCTCGATCGCCCTGCCGGCCGGCGCGGCCGCCGCGGGCGAGAAGACCGAACGGGCCATCATCGGGGCGCTGATCGGCGGCGTCGCCGGCGCGGCCATCTCGAAGGACGACACCACCGGCGCCCTGGTGGGCGCGGCGGCCGGCGCGGCCCTGGGCGCGGCCACGGCCAAGGACAAGAAGCACCGCTACTCGTACCGGACCAGCCAGCCCTACGCCCGCGACGCGCGCTACTCGAACTACGGCCGCTACGACCGGGCCGGCCGCTATGACCGCTACGACCGGTACGGCCGCTACGACACCCGCTACGGCGGCGGCTACGCCCCCTACGGCTACTATCGCTAAAGGCTCCGGATGCGGGCCGGGGCGCGCGGAAATCGCCGCGCGCCCCGGCCTTATCGGCGATCACCAATACTCGCGCTCTTCGGGAAATTCGCCTCTCAGGCAAGTAACCCTAACGAGTGGAGCTGAAGATTCGCGTCGCAAGCGAGTTCTGTGCTAGTGGACCCATGGCCGCGCTTGGGCGGCCGGCGCGTGACAGCCTCCGGGTCGCTGCGAATGCAGAAGTTCGTCATCCAGCAGAACATCCAGCACTTCGAGGATCTGCTGGAGACCGCCGTGGCCCCCGAGGACCGGCAGCGGCTCGAATCCCTGCTGGCCGAGGAACGCGCCAAGCTGCGCGCCCTCGACGACGGCGAGGATCCGGGCGCCGCGTAGGCGCGGCCGCCTAGAGCCGCGTCAATCCAGGACGCAGTGCGCCAGGCCCTGGCTGCGCACGGCCCCGGCGTTGCGGCGGATGCTGCCCGAGCGCCGCTTCACGTAAGGCCCCGGCTTGGCCGCCCGCCAGGACAGCGGCTTGGGCAGGATGGCCGCCATGCGCGCCGCCTGCGCCGAGGTGAGCCTGGCGGCGGGCACGCCGAAGTTCCGCTGCGCCGCGGCCTCCGCGCCGTAGACCCCGGGCCCCCATTCGATGGAGTTCAGATAGACCTCCATGATCCGCCGCTTGCCCCAGCCGGTCTCGATCAGGACCGTGAACCAGGCCTCCAGCCCCTTTCGCACCCAGTCGCGCTTCGGCCACAGGAACACGTTCTTGGCGGTCTGCTGGCTGATGGTCGAGCCGCCGCGAATCCTGCCGCCGCGCTCGTTGGCGGCCATGGCCTTGCGGATGGCCTCGACGTCGAAGCCCATGTGCTCGCAGTAGCGGGCGTCCTCGGCGGCGATCACCGCCCGCACCAGGTGCGGCGAGATCTGGTCCAGCGGGACCCAGTCGCGCTCGAATCCGCGGCCCTCGAACACCCGCTGGACCATCAGGAAGGTGATCGGCGGCGGCACGAAGCGGTAGACGGCCACGGTCAGCACCGGGCCGATCCAGAACACCACCAGCCCCGCGGCCAGGAGCCAGGTCAGCACCTTCCGGACTGCGCCGCCCCCGCGGCCCTTCGCGCGCCTCGCCACGTCCCTTGCCTTGACCTTGCGACCGGATGCTACTCCCCGGCCCCTAGAGGGTGCGAAAACAGGGTTGCCGCAAGATGAACGTCTCCGAGGCCGTGGCGCAACGCATGTCGGTGCGGGCCTTCAAGCCCGATCCCGTGCCGGCCGAGGTCGTGCGCGACATCCTGGAGCGGGCGGCCAAGGCGCCCTCGGGCGGCAACCTGCAGCCCTGGCGGGTCTATGCGCTGGCCGGCGCGCCGCTGGAGGCGCTGAAGGCTCAGGTGGCCGCCAACCCGTTCGGCGAGGAGCCCGAGTACGACGTCTATCCGCCGAACCTGTGGGACCCGTTCCGCACCCGCCGCTTCCAGAACGGCGAGGACCTCTACGCCACGATCGGCATCCCGCGCGAGGACAAGCCCGCGCGCCTGCGCCAGCTGGCCAGGAACGGCACGTTTTTCGGCGCGCCCGTAGGCCTCTTCTTCTGCCTGGACCGCAAGCTGGGCCCGCCGCAGTGGGCCGACGTCGGCATGTACATGCAGACCGTGATGCTGCTCGCGATCGAGCGCGGGCTCGACACCTGCGCCCAGGAGTACTGGGCCCGCTATCCGAAGACGGTGGCCGAGGCCCTGAAGCTGCCCGAGGACCACATGCTGTTCTCAGGGATGGCCCTGGGCCGCCGGGACCCGGACGCGCCGATCAACACCCTGAAGGCGGCCCGCGACCCCTTCGAGGCCTGGGGCGAGCTGATCGGGTTCGAGGGCTAGGCCACCTCGGCGACGCCGGCGTTCCCGTCCTCGTCGCCCCAGGCGACGCGCCTGGCGTCGGGGGTGATGGCCAGGGCGGTGATCGGCGAGCCCTTCTCGGCCTTCAGCGGGACGATCCGCTCGCCGGTGAGGTCGCAGGCCCAGACCCGGCCGTCGTCGAGCCCCGCCGCCAGCCAGCTGGTGGCCGGCGCGGTCGCCACCTTCGCCACGGTCGCAGCCTCGTCGTAGCCGACCTCGGCGGCCTGCTTGCCCATCGGCCCGGTCGCGCCGGCGAACGGCCAGACGACGACGCCGTTGGCGCCCGAGGTGGCCAGCAGGCTGCCCTTGGACAGGAAGGCCAGGCTGCGCGGCTTGGCCGGATAGCCGCCCATCCGCATGTTCTTCTCGTCGGCCACGCGCCAGCCGTGGAGCTGGTTCTCCTGCATGGCGCTGATCAGGAACTTGCCGTCCGGGCTCCAGGCCACGGCGATGTGACTGCCGGCCCACTTCAGGACCACCGGCTTCTGGTCGGCGATCCGCGCGTACCACAGCCAGGCCCCGCCGTAGGTCGCGGCGGCCAGGCGCCGGCCCTTGGGATCGAAGGCCACGTCGGCGACGGTCTTCTCGTGGACGAAGGCGCGCGCGAAGGCGGCGTCCTTCACGTCGCGCACGTGCAGCTCGCGGCCCGCGCCGAACGCGATCAGGCCCGACTCGGGCGAGGCGGCGACCGTCTCGATCCACTTGCCGGGCAGGCTGGCGAGCTCGCTCGCCGAGCCGTCGGGGCGGGCCCAGACGAGGCGGCCGTCGTCGCCGCCCGACACCAGGCCCTCGCCGCCCGGATGCAGGGCCGCGGCGAGGCTCGCGCCGTCGTGGGCGGACACGGTGGCGGCGCCGGAAAACCGCACCGTGCCGTCGCCCAGGGCGAATCCCGCGTTACCCGATCTGTCGAAAAGGGCGGCCGTGACATAGGCGTCGAAGCTGAAATTCATGGCTTCCCCCTAGTCGGAGGGCCCCCGCGCCGCAAGGCGGGCGCATTCAGCCTTTACAAGCCCAATCCGGCTTGCCAATGGTCGCGGCGAATGGGCCCCGCATAGTTTAAGGGCCCGAGGGAAGGATCCAGGACGCATGGGTGCTAAAGTCGGCGGCGGGGGCGGAAGCAAGTTCGACCTCGGCCAGAACGCGGACATGAACGTCACGCCCTTCGTGGACGTGATGCTCGTGCTGCTCATCATCTTCATGGTGTCGATCCCGGCCGCCACGGTGTCGATCAAGCTCGACCTGCCGCCGGCCATTCCGCCGCCGCCCGGCACGGTGGTGAAGGAGCCGACGCTGATCAACATCCAGCGCGGCGGCCTGTTCATCGGCGACCAGCCCACGGCGCTCGAGCGCCTGGCCGGCGACCTGACGGCGCAGTTCCAGCGCGACGACCCGAACACCCCGCCGACCGAGCAGCGCGTCTACATCCGCGCCGACCGCGACGTCCGCTACGGCGACTTCATGGCGGTGATGAACGACCTGCAGGGCAACGGCTTCTACCAGGTCGCGCTGATCAACGAAGAGCTCTAGGCCCTTCGGACACGACATACGGAAGGCCCGCCCGGGGAGACCCGCGGCGGGCTTTTTCGTGGAACCGCGCCATTCGTGGAACTGCCTCAGGCCGCGCCGCCTTCCGTACAAGGAGGCCCCGCCATGACCCACGATCCCCGGCAGAACCCCCGGCAGAACCCCCCGCAGAACCTGCAGCACGGCGTGCCGATCGGCGACGGCCAGCGCGACTCGGACGAGCGGGTGGCCACCGGCGACCGGCGCGAGGAGGTGCACTACGAGCGGCGCGCGAACGGCGAGCTGCGCGCCCAGCATCTGAAGCGTCCGGACGGGCCGCTGCCGCCGCACCTGGCCTCGGTCGACGGGGCCGGCGACGGCCGGGCCGACGCCACGCTGGACGTCGCGGTCGCGCCGGACGGCCCCAGCGTCTGGGACGCGCGCCCGCCGGATGACGACGATGTGCCCGAGCACCCGGGCCGCCGATAGCTTGCGGCCGGTCCCGGGACTGGCGCTCGCCGAACCCCGGTTGACAGCGCACGTCCATCCTCCCAAACCAGCCGCCTGCCGCAACAGCCTTGCCCGAAGGAGGCCTTCATGCGCGTCGGCGTGCCCCGCGAGATCAAGCCGGACGAATATCGGGTCGGGCTGACGCCCACCGCGGTCCGCGAGTACGTCACCCACGGGCACGAGGTGCTGGTGGAGGCCGGCGCCGGCGCGGGCGCGGGCTACGCCGACGACCTCTACGTTCGCGCCGGGGCGACGATCCTGCCGGACGCCGAGGCGGTGTTCCGCGAGGCCGGAATGATCGTGAAGGTGAAGGAGCCGCAGCCCCGCGAGTGGGCGCGGCTCACCGAGGCGCACATCCTCTTCACCTACCTGCACCTGGCGCCCGACCCGGCCCAGGCCGACGGCCTGCTGGCCTCGGGCTGCGCGGCCATCGCCTACGAGACGGTGACCGACGACGCCGGCGGCCTGCCGCTGCTGGCCCCGATGTCCGAGGTGGCCGGGCGCATCGCGGTCTTCTCGGCGGGGGAGACGCTGCTGAAGCACAACGGCGGCATGGGCCTGCTGATCTCGGGCGTGCCGGGCGTGCCGCCGGCGCGGGTCTGCGTCCTGGGCGGCGGGGTCGTGGGCGCGAACGCCGCCCGCATGGCCGCGGGCCTCGGCGCCGAGGTGGTGATCCTGGAGCGGTCGATCCCGCGCATGCGCTACCTGGACGACATCTTCGCCGGGCGGGCGATCACCCGCTATTCGACCATCGACGCGGTGGAGGAGGAGATCCTCAGGGCCGACGTGGTGATCGGCGCCGTGCTGACCGCCGGGGCCGCCGCGCCCAAGCTGGTCCGGCGCGAGCACCTGTCGCGGATGAAGCCGGGCTCGGTGCTGGTGGACGTCTCCATCGACCAGGGCGGCTGCTTCGAGACCAGCCGGCCGACCACCCACGCCGACCCCACCTACACGGTGGACGGGGTCGTCCACTACTGCGTGGCCAACATGCCGGGGGCCGCGCCCCGGACCTCGTCGGAGGCCCTGGTCCACGCGACCCTGCCCTTCGGCCTGCTGCTCGCCGACCAGGGCCTGGACGCCCTGAAGAAGAACCGCCACCTGGCCAAGGGGCTGAACGTCCTGAAGGGCCAGATCACCCACCCCGCCGTCGCCGACGCCCTCGGCAAGCCGTTCAAGGACCCCTACGGCGCCTGGAGCTGACGGCGCCCCAGGGAAGGGGACCGGCGGGGCTTTCCTCCCGCGCAATAACCCCGCAACAATCGCCCCCACGCTTGCGGGCGAGGACATAAGGGAGGACGCGCCATGTGCGACGAGGACATCAATCCGTGGCTGCCGGCCGATCCGGCGGTCTCGCGCCGGACCTTCGGCCTGGGCGCCGCCGCGGCCGTGGGCCTGACCGCCGCCGAGGCGCGGGCCCAGAGTTCGGCCCAGAGCTCGGCCGAGGCGAAGGTGGTCGAGAAGGACGTCACGGTGAAGACGGCCGACGGGGTCTCCGACGCGGCCCTCTTCCACCCCGCGGGCAAGGGCCCGTGGCCGGCGGTGCTGGTGTGGCCCGACATCGGCGGCCTGCGCCCGGTGTTCCGCCAGATGGGCCGCCGGCTGGCGGCGCAGGGCTATGTGGTGCTGGTCCCCAACCCGTTCTACCGCTCGGCCAAGGCGACGGAGACGCAAGGCCTCAGCTTCGGCACGCCCGAGGGGCGCAAGGCGCTGTTCGGCTACCGCGAGGCGCTGATCGCCGGCGAGAACCCGTTCGAGGACGCCCGCGCCTATATCGCCTTCCTCGACGCCCAGCCGCAGACCGATCGGAAGAAGATGGCCGGCGTGCAGGGCTACTGCATGGGCGGGCCGCTGGCCTTCCAGACGGCCGGCGCGGTCCCGGCGCGGATCGGGGCGGTCGCCTCGTTCCACGGCGGGGGCCTGACGACGAAGGACGCCGCGAGCCCGCACCTGCTCGTGCCGAAGACCAAGGCTGCCTACCTCGTGGCGGTGGCCAGGAACGACGACGCCCGCGATCCGGAATCGAAGGAGATCCTCAAGAAGACCTTCGCCGAGGCGGGCCGTCCGGCGACCGTGGAGGTCTACGACGGCGATCACGGCTGGACCGTGCGCGGCAGCCAGGTCTACGCCGAGGCCGAGGCGGAACGCGCCTGGGCCGCGCTGACCCAGCTCTACAAGTCGGCGCTGAAGTAGGGAGCTCCTCCTTCTCCCGTGCGGGAGAAGGGCGAGGCTAGGCCGCCGCCCAGGCGAGGGCTTCGGGATCGTCCAGGGCCATCTCGTCCCAGTCGAGGTCGGGCGGCGGGCTCATGGCCGCGGCCACCACGGCGCTCATCTCGGCCGCCGAGCCGACGCCTACCAGCACCGCCGAGGCCTCGGGGCGCGAGAGCGCAAAGCCCAGGGCCGCCTGCAGCGGGTCGGAGCGGCCTTCGGCGATCAGGCGACGGGCGCGGCTGATGCGGCCGGCGGCGGCCTTCAGGTGGCTGGGCGCCCGGTCGGGCGGCAGGAACAGCACGCCGTTCAGGAAGATCGAGCGCAGGTGCACCTCGACGCCCATCGAGGCGAGCTCGGCCAGGGTGCCGTCGATCAGCAGGCGCTGGTCCAGCAGCGAGGCCGGCGCCTGGACGACGTCGGGCTTGAAGCGCTTGGCCAGGCCGACCGGATCGTCGGAGGCGTAGACCGAGACGCCGATCCGGGCGCACAGGCCCTGGTCCTTCAGGGCGCGCAGGCGCTCCCACAGGTGGGGACCCATCGGCGAGAAGAGATCGGTGGCCGAGGGCGCGAGCACCGTGTCCACCCGCTCCACGCCCATGCGGCGCATCTGGGCGCGCAGTTCGGCCTCGACGAGATCGGGGCCTCGGTCGGGACGCACGGTGGTGAGGGTGACGCGGAACGGGCAGGGGCGCGGCAGCGCCTGGCCCAGCATGGCCTCGGCGGTGTGGCTGTGGCGGCCGATCTCGAGCACCCCCAGCCCCGCGCGCGCGGCGATCGACAGGATGTCACGGGCCTCGGCCTCGCGCGGCCGGCCGCGCAGGGCCGGCTGGTCGAAGCCGAATTGCCCGGAACCGAGGCCGAGCTTGCTGAGCGGAGATGTCATGGATGGGTCGAAGGCTTGGTGAAGTCCTCTTGAGCCGCCATCTTCACCTGGAAGGCCTAAGAAGCCGTGACCGAGACCTTTCGTGAGTCTTAAAAGCGTGATTCCGCCGCATATCGAGCCCCAGCCGGAGTCCTTGCCCGAATGGCCCGTGTTCGGGCTGTCGGACGACGTGCGTCCCGCGCTGAGGGCTGCCCGGGCGGCGGGGCAGGCGTGCGTGCTGGCGACCCTGGTCTCGGTGGAGGGCGGCGGTCCGCGCCCCGAGGGGACCCAGATGGTCTTCGCCCCGGGGATCGTCGCCGGCTACTTTTCGGGCGGCTGCGTCGAGGGCGACGTGGCGGGCCACGCCTGGGCCTGCCTGCAGGACGGGGCGCCGCGCACCCTGGTCTACGGCGAGGGCAGTCCCTGGCCCGACATCCGCCTCCTGTGCGGGGCGCGCATCGAGATCTTCCTGGAACGCGTGCCGGCGGATGATCCCGCCCTCGCCGAGCTGCTGGCCGCCGACGCCGAGCGGCGGTGCGTCGTCTGGTGCAGCGACGGGGAGGCCCGCGTCTGCGCCCCCGAGGTCTCGCCCTGGGCCGAGGCGCGCGTCTGGCGGCGCTACGAGCCGGTTCCCCGGCTAGTGGTGGTGGGCGGCGATCCCACCGCGCTGGCCATCGCCGAGCTGGGCGCCCGATCGGGCTTCCAGACGGCCCTGGTGCGGCCCAAGGGGCCGGAGACGCCGCCGCCGATCGCCGGCGTGGCCTACCACCGCGAGGATCCGGCCGCGGCGCTCGCCGCCATCGGCCTCGATCCCTGGACCCATGTCGCCGTGGCGACCCACGACATCGACACCGACCGCGAGGCGCTGCACGCGGCCCTTCCGTCCCAGGCGGCCTATGTGGGCCTGCTCGGGGCGCGCCGCCGGCTCGCGGGCCGGCTGGCCGAGCTGAAGGGGGAGGGGATGGCCGACGCGGTCCTCGCCCGCCTGCACGCCCCGATCGGCCTCGACATCGGCGGCAAGGCCCCGTTCGAGGTGGCGGTCTCGGTGATCGGCGAGATCACCGCCCTGCGCTACGCCCGCGACAGCGGCAGCGCCTCGGCCAGGTCGCCGGCCGACAGCGCCGGGGCGTCCGGCGCGCGGCGCAGCAGCGCGTCGGCGGCGGCGAAGACGCTGACCAGCGAGGAGTCCTGATCCCGGAAGGGCCGCACAGTCACGGCGCCGCCTTCGAACGAGAGGCTGGCGCGCATCCAGTGCTCGCGTGGGCCATTGGCCGGCAGGTCGTCGGCCAGGCGGACGGGGATCGTCCGCAAGGCCGCCGGGGCGCCCAGGCAGGCCATCAGGTAGGGCTTCAGGAACAGCTCGGCGCAGACGAAGGCCGAGGCCGGATTGCCGGGCAGGCCCAGCATCCGCCGCCCGTCTCCCAGCACCCCGAAGAAGGTGGGCTTGCCGGGGCGGATCGCCACGCTCGCCACCTTCAGCTCCAGCCCCAGGGCCTCGCCGGCCTTGCGCACCAGGTCGTGGTCGCCCACCGAGGCCCCGCCCAGGGTGACCACCAGCTCGCCGTCGGCCGCGCGCAGGGCCTCGACCGTGGCCTCCAGGTCGTCGCGCACCGGCCGGGCGCGGGAGACCTCGGCCCCCCAGCCGCGGATCAGCGCCGCCAGCGCGGGCGAGCCGGAATCGTAGATCTGGAAGGGGCCAGGCGCGGCCGGCGGCTCGACGATCTCCTCGCCGGTCGAGAACAGGGCCACGCGCGGCCGCCGCGCGACCGCCAGCTCGCCGCGGCCGGCCGCCGCGGCCAGCGAGAGCCGCCAGGGGTCGATCACGGTCCCTTGCGCCAGCAGCGCCTGCCCGGCGCGGAAGTCGCCGCCGGCCGGCCGCACGTGCCGCCCGGGGCTCGCCGCCGGGACCGTCACGGCCTCGCCTTCGCGAACGGCGTCCTCCTGGATCACCACGGCGTCGCAACCGTCGGGCAGGGCCGCGCCGGTGAAGATCCGCACCGCCTCGCCGGGACCCCCGGCGCCCTCGAAGCCGCGGCCGGCGGCGCTCTCGCCGACGACCCTCAGCGCGCCGGGCGTATCGGCGCTGCGCACCGCATAGCCGTCCATGGCCGAGGCCCGGAACGGCGGCTGGTCGCGGGTGGCGGCGACGTCCTCGGCGAGCACCCGGCCGATCGCTTCGGCGAGGGGAACCGTCTCGGCCCGCGGCGCCGGCGCCTGCGCCAGCATCCGCGCCCGGGCCTCGTCGACGCTCAGGAGCCTCACGCCTTCCAGTCCCCGCTCTTGCCGCCGGTCTTCTCGGTGAGGCGGACGGCCTCGATGACCATGCTCTTCTCGGCGGCCTTCAGCATGTCGTAGAGCGTCAGGCACGCCACCGAGACGGCGGTGAGCGCCTCCATCTCGACGCCGGTCCGGCCCGTGGTCTTCACTCGCGCGGTGACCGAAAGGCCGCCCTCGGCCGGCTCCACCCGCACCTCGGCCTTGGTCACCGGCAGCGGGTGGCACATGGGGATCAGGTCGGAGGTCTTCTTGGCCGCCATGACGCCGGCGATCTCGGCCACGGCGCGCACGTCGCCCTTCTTCCCCTCGCCCGAGAGAGCCAGCGCCAGCGTCTCGGGGCTCATCCGCACGAAACCTTCCGCCACAGCCTCGCGGGCGGTGACCGGCTTGTCCGAGACGTCGACCATCCGGGCCCGGCCGGTCTCGTCGAGATGGGTGAGCCTGCTCACGCCTCCATCAGCCTCGGCATGAGCTCGACCATGTTGCAGGGGCCGTGGCGGCTGTCGAGCTGGGCGGCGATCACCTTGTCCCAGCCGTCCTTCACCGCCCCGTTCGACCCCGGCAGGCAGAAGACGAAGCAGCCCTTCACGATGCCGGCCAGCGCGCGGCTCTGCAGGGTCGAGAGCCCCACCGACTGGTAGCTGACCAGGTGGAAGATCACCGAGAAGCCGTCGATCTCCTTGTCGAACAGCGGCCGGATCGCCTCGGGCGTCACGTCCCGGCCGGTGATGCCGGTGCCGCCGGTGGTGACGATGGCCTCCACGCCCTCGTCCACCCACTGGCGGATCTGGCGGCGGATCTCCTCGACGTCGTCGCGGACGATGCCCTTGCCGGCCAGCTCGTGGCCCGCGCCGGTCACCCGCTCGGCGAGCAGGCGGCCCGAGGTGTCGCTCTCCTCGTCGCGGGTGTCCGAGATGGTCAGCACGGCGATGCGCACGGGCTTGAAGGGCCGGGTCTCGTCGATGCGGCCGCCGGGGGTGAAGGCGTTCATGGCGGGGTCTCCTTTTCCCAGCGGGCGCGGTCGGCGTGGTCCTGGGCGGTGGGCTCGATCCAGCGGGCGCCGCCGGGGCCGTGCTCCTTCTTCCAGAACGGCGCCTTGGACTTCAAGTAGTCCATCAGGAAGTCGCAGGCCTCGAAGGCGGCCCGGCGGTGGCCGGCCGCCGTGGCGACGAAGACGATCGGCTCGCCCGGAGCGATCCTGCCCACCCGGTGCAGGATGGCGAGGTCGTGGAGCCCGAAGCGCCGCTTCGCCTCCTCGGCGATCTTGCCGATGTGCGCTTCGGTGAAGCCGGGATAGGCCTCCAGCTCCAGAACGGCGGTGGAGCCCTGCTCGGCCCGCGCGATGCCGGTGAAGGTGGCCACCGCGCCGGTCTCGGTGCGCGCGCGGCTGAACTCGCCGAGCAGGGCGCCGGGGTCGAAGGGCTGGTCGGTCAGCCGGATCATCCGCCGCTCATCGGCGGCAGGAAGGCGACCTCGGACCCCGCCGCCAGGGCCGGATCGCCGCGCACCAGCGCCTGGTCGAGGGCCACCTGCACGCCGGGGGCGTCGATGGCGCGGGCGAGGTCGGCGTCCTCGGCGGCGATCAGGGCCTTCAGGGCCGACAGCGAGGCCGCGTCCAGGGTCCGCTCGCGCCAGCCGGCGAGGTCGCGCAGGGGCCCGAACAGCAGCACGCGCGCCATGCTCAGCCCCCGGTCGTGGACATGTGCCGGGCGACGGCCGGGGCCGCGGCGCGGGCGATCTGGAAGTCGTGGCCTCTGGGCTTGGCGTCCACCGCCCCACGGATCGCCGCGATCAGCTCGGCCTCGCCGCCGCCGGCCCGCAGGACCGCGCGCAGGTCGGCGGAATCGTCCTGCCCCAGGCAGGTGTGCAGGGTCCCGGTGCAGGTCAGCCGCACGCGATTGCAGCCCTCGCAGAAATTGTGGCTGAGCGGGGTGATGAACCCCAGCCGCCCGCCGGTCTCGGCGACGCGGACGTAGCGGGCGGGGCCGCCGGTGTCGAGCGGCAGGTCCTCCAGCCGCCAGTAGCTCTCCAGCTCGCGCCGCACGTCCCTCAGCGACAGGAACTGGTCGGTGCGGTCGGCCTCGACCTCGCCCATCGGCATGGTCTCGATGAGGGTCACGTCGCAGCCGCGGCCGTGGGCCCAGGCGATCAGCTCGGGCAGCTCGGCGGCGTTGTCGTCCTTCAGGGCCACGGCGTTGATCTTCACCGACAGCCCCGCCGCCTGCGCCGCCTCGATCCCGGCCAGCACCTTGGAAAGGTCGCCCCCCCGGGTGAGCCGACGGAAGAGGTCGGGCTTCAGGGTGTCCAGCGAGACGTTCACCCGCCGCACGCCGGCCGCCGCCAGGCGCGGGGCGAACCCGGCGAGCTGGGTGCCGTTGGTGGTCAGGGTCAGCTCGGAGAGCGCGCCGGACGCCAGGTGCCGCGACAGGGCCTCGATCAGCTCCATCACGCCCTTGCGAACCAGGGGCTCGCCGCCGGTGAGCCGCAGCTTCCTGACGCCCAGGGCCACGAAGGCCGAGGCGATGCGGTCCAGCTCCTCCAGGGTCAGCACCTGCGCCTTCGGCAGGAAGGTCATGTGCTCGGCCATGCAGTAGACGCACCGCAGGTCGCAGCGGTCGGTCACCGACAGGCGCAGGTAGGTCACCCCGCGGCCGAAGCCGTCCACGAGCGCGGGGCCTTGCGGCGAAAGGTCAGGCGTGTGCGTCATAGGCTCGGACCAAGATAGAGGCGAACCGGTCGTGGCGACAGAGGCGGTTGTCCTGGCGGCGGGTGCGGGCTCCCGGTTCGGGGGCGGCAAGCTGCTGACCAGCTACGGCAGGGGCGTGCTGCTGGACGGCGCGCTGGCCGCGGCCTTCGCCGCGCCCGTGCGGCGCGTGAGCGTGGTGACCGGCGCCGACGGCTCCCAGATCGCCGAGGCGGCGCTGGCCCACGACCCCTCGGTCCAGATCGTCGACGCCCACGGCTGGGAGGAGGGCATGGCCGCCTCGCTGCGCGCCGGCATCGCCAGCCTGCCCGACGACACCGAGGCCTGCTTCATCTTCCTGGGCGACATGCCGCGCGTGCCGCACGCGATCCTGAAGCCGCTCTGCGAGGCGGTGCTGCAGGGCGCGCCCGCCGCCGCCCCGGTGTTCGCCGGCCGCCGCGGCCATCCGGCGGTGCTGTCGCGGACGCTGTTCCCGCAGGTGCTGGCGTTGCGAGGGGACGTCGGCGCGCGGGCGATCCTGGACGCGCTCGGCGAGCGCCTGGCCCTCGTCGAGTCCCCCGACGACGGCGTGCTGTTCGACGTCGACGCCCGGCGCGACCTCGCCTGATCCGGGCCTGATCCGGGCCTTACCGGAACTGCCACGCTCCGGCGCACGTTCGAAAATCGGCGTTCGTGCGGGCGCTCCGTCCGCCGCGCCGGGAGCGGACGGACATGACGGATCACAACCCCAACAGCACGGCGAAGGTGGCGGGGCATCCGCTGCACCCGATGATCATCCCCTTCCCGATCGCCTTCCTGGTCTCGGCCTTCGGGACCGACCTGGCCTATCTGTCGACCGGCGAGCCCGGCTGGGCGACCGCCTCGATGTGGCTGCTGGGGGCCGGCATCTCGATGGCGCTGCTGGCGGCCGTGCTGGGTTTCACCGACTTCATGGGCGACCGGCGGGTGCGCCGCATCCGCGACGCCTGGCTGCACATGATCGGCAACCTGATCGCCGTGGCCCTGGCGGCGGTGAACTTCTACCTCCGCTCGACCGGCGGGGCGGACGCCGCCATCGCCCCCGCGGGCGTGGTGCTGTCGGGCGCGGTGGTGGCCCTTCTGCTGTTCAACGGCTGGAAGGGCTGGGAGCTGGTCTACAAGCACCACGTGGGCGTCTCGGACGCCGACAGTCCCGAGCAGCTTCAGGCCGCGACGATCCCCATCGACCGCCGCGGCTGAGGCTTCAGCTGTCGGTGTAGACCGGCCGGCGCTTCTCGATGAACGCCCGCCGGCCCTCGGCGAAGTCGCGGGTGCGGGCGCAGAGCACCTGGTTGCGGTTCTCGATGGCCATGGCCGCCTCCAGGCTGGGCGCGTCCACCGCCAGGTTCAGCCCCTCCTTGGTGAGCCGAAGGCCCATGGGCGAGGTGGTCAGCATTTCGTCCACATAGGGCTCGGCCGCGGCCTCCAGCCGATCGTCGGGCACGACCTCCGAGACGAGGCCGGTCGCCAGCGCCCGTTGGGCGCCGATGAAGCGGCCGGTCAGCATCAGCTCGGCGGCGACCGAGGTCCCCACCAGGCGCGGCAGGAAGTAGCTGACCCCCATGTCGCAGGCCGACAGGCCCAGGCGGATGAAGGCGGCGTTCATCCGCGCGCTCTCGCCGGCGATGCGGATGTCGGCGGCCAGGGCGAAGGCGAAGCCGCCGCCGCAGGCCGCCCCCTGCACCAGGGCCACGATCGGCTGCGGGCATCGGCGCATGCGGATGTAGACGTCCGCCAGATGTCCCTGGAAGCCGAAGCCGCCGCCGAAGGGGGCGTTTTGGCCGGCGTCCGCCTCCTTGATGTCCAGCCCGGCGCAGAACGCCCGGCCCGCCCCGCGCATGACCACGATCCGGGTCGAGGGGTCGTTGTAGAGGCCGCCGAAATAGTCGCCGAGCTCGTCCACCATCTTCAGCGAGATGGCGTTCAGCGCCTCGGGACGGTTCAGCGTCAGCCAGTCCACCTGGCCGCGCTTCTCGATCTGGATGGTCTCGTAGGCCGTCATCGCCGCCTCCCCTAGGCCAGGCCCTTGCCGACGTCGCGGCGGGTGGCGTCGCCCAGCTGCGAGCCGCCGTCGCAGTCCAGGATCGTGCCGGTGACGTACTCGGCCGACGGGCTGCACAGGAACACCGCCGCCTCGGCCACCTCGGCGATCCGGCCCCAGCGGCGCATGGGGATCCGCTCGTGGTGCCTGGCGCGGGTGGTGGGGTCGGGCGCGAGCCGCGCCATGCCCTCGGTGTCCTCGATCGGGCCGGGGGAGATGCCGTTGACCCGCACCTCGGGGCCCCACTCCATGGCCAGCACCCGCACCACCTGGTTCACCCCGGCCTTGGCGGCGCAGGCGTGGATCTGCAGCGGCATGGCGTTCACCGCCTGGCCGGCGGTGATGGCGATCAGCGAGGCGCCCGGCTTGTTCAGGAGGTCGTAGCAGCCGCGGAAGACGTTGAAGGTGCCGTTCAGGTCGATGTCCACCACGGTCTTGAAGGCGTTGGCCGACATCGCCGCGGCGGGCGCCAGGAAGTTGCCGGCCGCGCCCGAGACCACGATGTCCATGGCCCCGAAGGCCTCGGTCACCTGCTCCATGGCCGCGCGGATGGCCGCGTAGTCGCGCACGTCGGCCGAGAGGCCGAGGGCGTCCGGCCCGATGGATTCCGCCGCCCGGCGGGCCTTGTCCGGGTCGCGGCCGGCCACCGCCACGCGGGCGCCCAGCTCGGCGAAGCGCTTGGCGATGCCCAGGTTGATGCCGCTGGTGCCGCCGGCGACGAAGGCCGTCTTGCCGGCCAGCAGGCCGTCCTTGAAGGCGCTCATGGGGTCTTCCTCCTCGTTGGGGTTGCGGCGGATCAGCGGCGGCCCTGGCCGTCGTCCACCTTGATGCAGGTTCCGGTGACCGCGTCGGACGCGGGCGAGACGAGATAGAGCAGGGTGCTGTCGAGCTGGGCCGGATCGCCGATCCGCTTGCGCGGGAAGTGCTGCGAGATGTCGCCCACCCGCTGCAGCATGCCGTCCATCATCTCGGAGGCGAAGGCGCCCGGGGCGATGGCGTTGACGTTGATATTGAACCCCGACCACTCCACCGCCAGCGCCTCGGTCATCCGGACCACCGCGGCCTTGCTGACCGAGTAGAGCGCCGCCCCGCCGCCGGAATAGTCGAAGGCCGCGATGGAGGCGATGTTGACGACCCGCCCCGGCCGCTTGGCCGCCATCAGCCGGCGGGCGACCTCGCACGACAGCACGAAGGGCGCGCGCACGTTCACGTCCAGGACGCGGTTGATCAGCTCGGGCGGCATCTTGGTGGCCCGCTGGGCGTCGGGGATGCCGGCGTTGTTGACGAGGATGGTGACGAGCCCGAGGGCCGCCTCCGCCCTGGCGACGGCGTCGGGCAGCGCCGCATCGTCGGACACGTCCACCTCGACGGGGAAGGCCTCGCCGCCGGCCGCGCGGATCTCGCCGGCCAGGGCTTCGAGGCGGTCGGCGCGCCGGGCGGCGATCGCCACCTTGGCCCCGGCGGCGGCCAACACCCGGGCGAAGCGGTTCCCGAGTCCCGAAGAGGCGCCCGTCACGAAGGCGGTCTGGCCCGACAGGTCGGTGGAGATGTTCGGCAGCGGATAGCTCATGGGGGCGGTCTCCGGATCGGCGTCCCCCAAGCTGAACAGGCTGACGCCGCGTCTGGCGAGGGGCGAATCCGCGGTCAGCCGCCGTTCATCCGCGCCGCGGGACAACGAAGGAGCGCGCCGCGTCCGCATTGACGCGGGGCGGGAGGGCCGGTCACATCCGGACGGGCCCCCGGAAGCGCCGGGCGATCCTCCGGAGAATCGCTCTGGCGGAACGCCGGCTCCGCCGCTATTCCGTACCGCCTTTACGAATTTCAGGAGACCCGATGTCCCGCGCCGCCCTCGCCCTTCCGGCCCTCGTCTTGGCCGCCGCCGCGCTCGCCGCCCCGGCCTCGGCCGCCGACGGGCAGCAGCTGTTCAACATGCAGTGCAAGATGTGCCACACGGGCGGGCCGATGGGGCCGAGCCTCGCGGGCGTGGCGGGGGCCAAGATCGCCTCGAAGGACTTCGCCTATTCGCCGGCGCTGAAGGCCAAGGAGGGGACCTGGACCCCGGCCAACCTCGACGCCTTTCTGAAGGCCCCGACGGCCTTCGCCCCCGGCACCAAGATGATGATCTCGGTGCCCGACGACGAGAGCCGCGCGGCGATCGTCGACTACCTCAAGACTCTGAAGTAGGCCCTCGGGGATGGACGCCTTCCCCGCCTTCTTCCCGCTCGCCGGCCGCACGGTGGTGATCGCGGGCGAGGGCGAGGGCGCCGAGGCCAAGGCCCGGCTGTTCGAGGGCTCGCCGGCCACGGTCGTGCGGCTCGCCGCCGACGAGGCGCTGGACCCCAAGGCCTACGCCGCCGCCGCGCTGGCCTTCGTGGCGGCCGAGGACGACGGCTTCGCCCGCGCCGCGGCCGAGGCGGCCCGGGCGGCCGGCGTACCGGTCAACGTCGTGGACCGCCCGGCGCTCTGCGACTTCACCACCCCGGCGGTGATCGACCGCGGCGAGGTGGTGGCGGCCATCGGCACCGGCGGGGCCTCGCCCATGCTGGCCACCCTGTTGCGGCAGGACCTGGAGGCGCGGGTGCCCGAAGGCGCCGGCCGGGTCGCGGCCCTGTTCCGCCAGATGCAGGACGAGGTGCGCGGCGCCCTGCCCGAGGCGCACCGCCGGCGCGCCTTCCTGCGCGGCGCGCTCGCCGGCCCCGCCGCCGAGGCGGCCCTGGCGGGCGACATGGACCGGGCCCGCGACCTGCTGCGCCAGGCCCTGGCCCAGGACGCGCCCCTGCCCGGATCGGTGCGCTACGTGGACGCCCGCGGCCCCGCCGACCTGCTCACCCTGCGGGCGGCCCGGGCGCTGGCGGGCGCCGACGTGCTGGTCTGCGACGAGGGCGTCCACGCGGACGTGCTGTCGCTGGCCCGCCGCGACGCCGAGCGCCTGGCCCCCCAGCCGGCGGAAGCGCTGGTCGACCTGGCCCGCGACGGGCGGCGGGTCACCCGCCTTATCGTCGGCTCGGGCTGGCGAACCGAGCAGGCCGCCCTGGACGCGGCCGGGATCGAGACCGAGATCCTGCCGATCGCCCGCTGAGCACGCCGTTGACCGCCACGGCCATGCTTGCGAAGCCTTGCGGATGACGAAGCTCTTCTGCTCGGCCGCCGCCCTGGCGCTGCTCGCCGTCGCCGCCCCCGCTCAGGCCCAGTCGCCTCAGACCCCGCAGATCGATCCGAAGATCGCCGCCCGCGTGGACCGGGTGCTGGCCCGAACGCCGCTGATCGACGGCCACAACGACCTGCCCTGGGCGGTCCGCGAGCGGTTCGAGAGCAAGCTGGACCGCGCGGACCTGTCGAAGGACACCGCCGCCCTGCCGAAGCCGGCGGACGAGCCGCCGCTGATGACCGACATCCCGCGCCTGAAGGCCGGCCGGGTCGGCGGCCAGTTCTGGTCGGTGTGGATCCCGGCCACCCTCGACGGGCCCGAGGCGGTGCAGACGACCCTCGAGCAGATCGACATCGTCAAGCAGATGGCCGCCCGCTGGCCGGCCGACCTGGAGATGGCCTACACGGCGGCCGACATCGTGCGCATCCACAAGGCGGGCAAGGTCGCCTCGCTGGTGGGAATCGAGGGCGGCCACCAGATCAACGACAGCCTGCCGGCGCTGCGCCAGATGTACGACGCCGGCGCGCGCTATATGACCCTGACCCACTCGCGGGCGACCCGCTGGGCCGACTCGGCCACCGACAATCCGCGCCACGACGGCCTGTCGCCCTTCGGCGAGGAGGTGGTCCGCGAGATGAACCGCATGGGCATGCTGGTGGACCTGAGCCACGTCTCGGAGGCCGGCATGAAGGACGCCCTGCGCGTCTCGGCCGCGCCGGTGATCTTCTCGCACTCGGGCGCCCGCGCCGTGGCCGACCATCCGCGCAACGTCTCGGACGAGGTGCTGGCCCTGCTGAAGGCCAACCGCGGCGTGGTGATGGTCAACTTCGCCACCCTCTATGCCTCGGACGAGATGGTGAAGTGGAGCGCCGACCGGGCGGCCGAGCGGGCCCGCTACAACGCCCCGCCGTTCGCCGGCCTCTACATCGGCCAGCCCGAGCGCGCCGCCGCGGCCCTGGCGGCCTGGGAGGCGGCCCATCCGCGACCGGTGGTGACCGTGGGCATGATCGCCGACCACGTGGAGCATATCGTGCGGGTCTGCGGCGCGGACTGCGTGGGGATCGGCTCGGACTTCGACGGCATCCCGGACACGCCCGCGGGGCTGGAGGGCGTGGACCGGTTTCCCGTGCTGCTGGCCGAGCTCGCCCGCCGCGGCTGGAGCGACGCCGACCTCGGCAAGCTGGCCGGCGGCAACGTCCTGCGGGTCATGCGCGAGGCCGAGGCGGTCGCGCGGCGCCTGCAGGCCGAGCGGCCGCCCTCCAGCGCCACCCTCGCCGAGCTGGACGGGAAGCGGTGATCCTTCCCCCGCAAGGGGGAGAAGGGGGCTAGGCGTCCAGCGGCCGGCCCCTGGTCTCCTTCAGGAACAGGAAGCAGATCACGACCGACAGCGCCGTGAAGGCGAAGGGGAACCACAGGCCCGAGTAGATGTCGCCCACCGCCGTCACGATTGCGAAGGCGCTGAAGGGGACGAAGCCGCCGATCCAGCCGGTGCCGATGTGGTAGGGCAGCGATAGGGCCGTATAGCGGATGCGGGTCGGGAACAGCTCGACCAGGCAGGCGGCCATGGGGCCGTAGAGCGCGGTCGCGGCGATCACGAACACCGCCATCACCCCCAGCGCGCCCCAGAAGTTCAGCCGCGCGGGGTCGGCCTTCTCAGGGTAGCCGGCGCGGGCCAGGGCCTGCCGGATGCGGCCCTCGACGCTGGCGCGCACCGCCTTGGTCGCCTCGGGCGCGAGCCCGCGCGCGTCGGCCGAGACGATGGTCGCCATGCCCACCCGCACCATCGCCGGCTGGCCGGCGGGGCCCGCCTCGTTGCGGTACGAGACGCCGGCGTTGGCCAGGGCGTTCTTGGCGATGTCGCACGACGAGGCGAACGAGGCCTTGCCGACGGGATCGAACTGCAAAGAGCAGTCGGCGGGGTCGGCGATCACCACCACCGGCGTCGTGGCCTCGGCTTCGGCGAGCGCCGGGTTCAGGGTCTTGGACAGGAGGTGGAAGCCGGGGAAGTAGGCCGCCAGCATCAGCGTCATGCCGAACAGCATCACCGGCTTGCGCCCGACCCGGTCCGACAGCCAGCCGAAGAAGACGTAGAGCACCGCGCTGATCGCGGTGGCCGAGAGCATCAGGGCGGTGATCGTCTCGGGCGGCGCCTTCAGGAACCGCTCCATGAACGTCTGGACGTAGAAGAAGGCCGTGTACCAGACCGCGCCCTGGGCCGACATGATGGCGAACAGGGCCAGGAGCACGATCTTCAGGTTGTCCCAGCGGCCGAACGCCTCGGCGAACGGGGCGTGCGGGACGTTGCCCTCGTCCTTCAGCTTCTGGAACGCCGGGCTCTCCGAGAGCTTCAGGCGCATCCAGACCGAGATGGCCAGCAGGCCCGCCGAGAACAGGAAGGGGATGCGCCAGCCCCAGGCGTCGAAGGCCTCGGCGCCGACGAATTCGCCCAGGATCAAGCGGGTGGCCAGGATCACCAGCAGGGCCCCGAACAGGCCCAGCGCCGCCGAGGTCTGCACCCAGCTCGTCGCCCAGCCGCGGCCGTTCGGCGGCGCGTGCTCGGCCACGTAGATCGCCGCCCCGCCGTATTCGCCGCCCAGCGCGAAGCCCTGCAGGATGCGCATCAGGATCAACAGGGCCGGGCCGATCAGGCCGGCCTGCTCGTACGAGGGCAGCAGGCCGATGGCGAAGGTGGCCCCGCCCATCAGCAGCACCGTGGCCAGGAACGCGCCCTTGCGGCCGGCCTTGTCGCCGATCCGGCCGAACACCAGGGCTCCCAGGGGGCGGAACAGGAAGCCCGCGCCGAACAGGGCCAGGGCCGCGGCCAGGCCCGCCGTCTCGGGCAGGCCGGTGAAGAAGGTGCGCGAGATGACACCGGCCAGGCTGCCGAAGACGAAGAAGTCGTACCACTCGAAGGCCGTGCCCGCCGACGAGGCGGCGACGACCGTCCGCAGCGAGGTTTCCTTCGCCGGCGCGCCGGCCCGCTCAGCGGTCGCGTCCGCCATGCCCGTCATCTCCCCCCAAGGTGTCGTTGCGCCTGCTGTAACACCGGTTCGCCGACGGGTGGAAGGCGTCGGGGCGGATCGGCGCGCGAGGGGTCAGGCCGCGGCGGTGTCGGCGTCGTCCGCCGCTTCGACCGCAGGTTCGACAGGGGCGCTCAGCCGGGCGATCTCGGAGAGCAGGGCGGCGGGGGAGATGGGCTTGCCGACCACCCCGTCCATGCCGGCCTCCAGGTAGGACTGCCGCTGGTGCGAGAGCACGTTGGCGGTGAGGGCCACGATCGGGATGGCGGCGACGTTCCCGCCCAGCGCGCGGATGCGGCGGGCGGCCTCCAGCCCGTCGATGCCGGGCATCTGCACGTCCATCAGGATCAGGTCGAAGCCGCCGCGGGCGGCCGCCTCCACGCCCAGGTAGCCGTCGGCGGCGGTCTCGACCGAGGCCCCCAGGTTCTCGAGCAGCTTGGTGGCGATCAGCCGGTTGGTGGCGTTGTCCTCGACCACGAGGACGCGCAGGCCCTCCAGCACCGCGTGCGGCGCCTCGCACGCCGGCGCCTGCGCCTCGGCCGGCTCGGCCGCCACCTCCAGCCAGAAGGTCGAACCGCGGCCCTCGGCCGAGGTGAAGCCCACCTGGCCGTTCATCATCTCGGCCAACCGCTTGGTGATGGCCAGGCCCAGGCCCGAGCCGCCGAACTTGCGGGTCGTGGAGGCGTCGGCCTGGTTGAACCGCTGGAACAGCCGCGCCTGCGCCGCCTCGGGGATGCCGACGCCGGTGTCCTCGACCTCGAAGCGCAGCACGCCCGCGTCGGCGAGGCGGCAGCGGATCACCACATGGCCCTTCTCGGTGAACTTCACCGCATTGCCGACCAGGTTGAACAGCGCCTGGCGCAGGCGCACCGGGTCCGAGCGCACCCAGCCCATCCGCGCGTCGGCGTCGACGATCAGCTGCAGGCCCTTGGCCTGGGCCTGGGGCTTCAGCAGGCGGGCGACGCCCTCGACCAGCGCCTTGGGGTCCACCGGCTCGCAGGCCAGCTCCAGCCGGCCGGCCTCGATCTTCGAGAAGTCGATGACGTCGTTCAGCAGCTCGGCCAGCATCTGGCCGCACGACAGCGCCTCGTCCAGCAGGCTGCGGCCCTCGTCGGTGAGCTGCTCGGACTTCAGGATATGCAGCACGCCCATCACCCCGTTCAGCGGGGTGCGGATCTCGTGGCTCATGTTGGCGAGGAAGGCGCCCTTGGCTTCGCCGGCCGCCTCGGCGGCGCGCTGGGCCTCCTTCAGGGCCAGTTCCTGGCGCTTGTGGGCGTCGCAGTCCTGCACCAGGCCCACGGCCTTCAGCCAGCGCCCGTTCCGGCCGACCTTGAGGTGGTGGTAGACGCGCACCCAGCGCTCGGCGCCGTCCGGCCGGACGATGCGCGCCTCGAAGGATTCGCCCGACTTCTTGTCCCCGCGATGCAGGGCGCGGAACGAGGCGCGCACGTGCGGCAGGTCCTCGGGATGGAAGCCCGGATAGCTGAGGTGGACGGCCTCCTCGTAGCTGGAGCCGCGCCGGCCGGTGATCCGCTCGAACTCGGGCGAGGCCCAGAACGTGCGGGCCACGTGGTCGATCTCGTAGACCCCGGCCTCGGCGGCCTCGAGCGCCATCTTCAGGCGCCGGGCGTTGACCTGGGCCTCGCGGCGGGCCTTGCGGGCCTGCTGCTCGCCGTGCCGCGCGGCGTCGCGGGCGGCCGCCAGCTCGGTGATGTCCTCGGAGATGCCCTTCAGGGCGAAGACCCCGCCCGGCCGCGGCTCGGTGGTGACCGTCACGCGCACCACCATCCAGCGCCCGCGGGCCCAGACGCGGTGCTCGCGCTGCAGCGGCTCGCCGTTCTCGACCGCCCGGGCGAAGGCCTGCATGGTCCGGGCGCGGTCGCGCGGATGCATCATCGCGCGGAAGGCCTCGGGCGTGTCGTTCTCGCGCGGGTCGAAGCCGACCATCGCGACGATCTCGTCCGACCACCAGATGCGCCCCAGCGCGGGCTCGTAGGTCCAGATGCCGATGCCGGCCGAGGCGCCCAGCGCCTTGCGGGTGCGGCGGGCGTTGTCGATCTCGTCGCGGTGGGCGCGCTGCTCGGTGGCGTCCCGCATGGACACGATGTGCGAGCCGTCCGGCATCATCTGGCGCCGCGCGGCGACCCAGCACGAGGAGCCGTCCTTCAGGAGGACGCGGGCCTCGGATTCATAGACCACGCCCACCTTCGACTGGGCCACGCGCGCCAGCATGTGCGGCCGGTCGTCGGGGTGGAAGACCTCGATGGCGCGGCGGCCGATCAGCTCGTCCTCGCGCCAGCCGGTGAGTTCGGTCCAGGCGGGATTGACGAGGCGGATGCAGCGGTCGGGGCCGACCACGTGCATGAGGTCGCGGCTGTGCTCGAACAGCCACGAGACCATCTCAGCCCTGTCGGCGGCGCGTGTCGCGCTCTTCCGGGCCATCCAAGGTTTCCCCCACGAAAGCGGGGCACGCTTACACTGTGGGGGTAAACGCAAAGTTGTGGAGGGCCTGCGGCCAATCTGCGCGGGCCGCCCTGGCCCGGGCTAGAACGCGCTCTCGCCGGTGATGGCCCGACCCAGGATCAGCGCGTGCACGTCATGGGCGCCCTCGTAGGTGTTCACCGTCTCGAGGTTCGAGGCGTGGCGCATCACGTGGTACTCGCCCGAAATGCCGTTGCCGCCGTGCATGTCGCGGGCGACGCGGGCGATGTCGAGCGCCTTGCCGCAGTTGTTGCGCTTCAGCATCGAGATGGCCTCGGGCACCCAGGCGCCCTCGTCGATCAGCCGGCCCAGCGCCAGGGCGCCCTCGAAGCCCAGGGCGATCTCGGTCTGCATGTCGGCCAGCTTCTTCTGCACCAGCTGGCGCGAGGCCAGGGTGCGGCCGAACAGGCTGCGGCTGGAGACGTAGTCGCGGCTGGCGTGCAGGCAGAACTCGGCGGCGCCCATGGCCCCCCAGGCGATGCCGTAGCGCGCCTTGTTCAGGCACGAGAACGGCCCGCGCAGGCCCTCGACGCCCGGCAGCATCATGTCCTCGGGGACGAAGGCGTCGGAGAGGGCGATCTCGCCGGTCACCGAGGCGCGCAGGGACAGCTTGTTCTTGATCTGGGGCGTCTCGAAGCCCTCGGTCCCCCGCTCGACCAGGAAGCCGCGGATCTTGCCGTCCAGCTTGGCCCAGACGAGGGCCACGTCGCTGATCGGGGAGTTGGTGATCCACATCTTCGCGCCGTTCAGCACATACCCACCGTCGACCTTTCGGGCGGTGGTGCGCATCGAGGCGGGATCGGAGCCGCCGTCCGGCTCGGTGAGGCCGAAGCAGCCGACGATCGTCCCCGCCGCCATGCCGGGCAGGAACCTGCGCTTCTGGTCTTCCGAGCCGAAGGCGTAGATCGGGTACATGACCAGCGAGGACTGCACGCTCATGGCCGAGCGGTAGCCGGAATCGATCGCCTCGATCTCGCGGGCGATCAGGCCGTAGGCCACGTGGTTCACGCCCGCGCAGCCGTACTCCTCGGGCAGCGTCGGGCCGAGGAAGCCCAGCTCGCCCATCTCGGTCATGATCTCGCGGTCGAACCGCTCTTCGGCGTAGGCCGAAACCACCCGCGGCAACAGCTTCTCGCGGGCGTACTGGCGGGCCGCCTCCCACACCATGCGCTCCTCCTCGGAGAGGCGCGAGGACAGGTCCAGCGGGTCGTCCCAGCGGAACGTCTTTTGCGGGGCTGTATCGAGCGGCATGGCGGGCTCCTTCGGGCAGAGGCGCGCGGCATACCGGCTTTTCGTCGCCGACGGTAGCCCGCGTCAGACCTCGGCCCACATCCGCAGCAGGTTGTGATAGCCGCCAGTCAGCGAGACCAGCTCGGGGGCGTCGGCGCCGATGCGCGCGCCGAGCTGCTGGATCGCCAGGTCCATCTGGAACAGCAGCTCGCGGCGGGCGTCCTCGCGCACCAGGCTCTGGATCCAGAAGAAGCTGCAGACCCGCGCGCCGCGGGTCACCGGCGTCACCTCGTGCAGGCTGGAGGCCGGGTAGAGGATCATGTCGCCGGCCGGCAGCTTCACCTCGTGGGCGCCGAAGGTGTCCTCCACCACCAGCACCCCGCCGTCGTAGTCCTCGGGCTCGGTCAGGAACAGCGTCGCCGACAGGTCGCTGCGGATGCGGGTGCGCCCGTCGCGGCTCTGGCGGATCGAGTTGTCCACGTGCAGGCCGAACGCCTCGCCGCCGGCGTAGCGGTTGAACAGCGGCGGGAAGACCACCTGCGGCAGGGCGGCGGCCACGAACAGCGGATTGCGCTCCAGGGCGTCCAGGATCGCCTCGCCCGCCTGCGTCGCCGCGGGCGAGCCCTCGGGGAGCTGGGCGTTGCGCTTGGCGAGCGCCGACTGGGTCCCGGAGGTCTCGTTGCCGTCGACCCACGGAGCGGCGTCGATCAGGGCGCGCAGCTCGGCGACCTTGGCCTTGGAGAGGACTTGCGGGATGTGCAGCATCATGGCGGGCGCCTTCGGGTCTCGCGTCGGATCACACACTAGGGCGGCCCCGCCTCCTTCCGGAAACGGGGCCGCGCGCGTCCGGCTACCGTGGGGAGGTCAGTAGCGGACGTTCAGGGTCAGGATCGCCTGCCGGGCCTGGCCGTAGTCGGCGTGGTGCACGCCGTTGGTGCGGACGATGTAGTCCTCGTCGGCCACGTTCTGGACGTTCAGCTGCAGGTCCACCTTGTCGGTCACGCGGTAGGCGGCGAAGAGGTCGAAGCGCCAGTAGGACGGGGCGTAGACGAGGTTGTTCCCGCCGCCGGCGCCGCCCTGGTTTCCGCCGAAGCTCTTCGAGACGTGGTAGGCCCCGCCGCCCACGATGAGCGCGTCGGTCACGTCGTAGGTCGTGAACAGGCTGAAGCTGTGCTTGGGCGTGTTGGCCAGCGGATCGCCGACGTTGACGACGTTGTAGGCGCCCCGGACCAGCTCGCTGTCCTGGTAGGTGTAGCCGCCGAACACCTGCCAGCGCTCGGTGACCGCGCCGCTGACCCCGACCTCGACGCCCTTCACCTGCGCCTCGCCGGCCTGGGCGTAGACCCCGGGGGAGACCTGGATCTGGGCGTTCTCGCGGGTCAGGTCGAAGTAGGCGACCGAAGCCGACAGCCGCTCGCCGAACAGGGCCCACTTGGCGCCCACTTCGAAGCTGGTGACCTCCTCGGGCTCCAGCAGCACGTTGGCGAGGTTGCCCTGACCCGTGCCCGTCCCGGTGTTCTGGTCGCCGGCCGCGATCGTGGGCGGGGTCGAGGTGGTGCCGTACGAGACGTAGAGGCTGGAGTGCTCGGTGGGCTTGTAGACGAGGCCCGCCTGGTAGTTGGTGAACTCCCACTCGCCGTCGCGATGGGTCAGGGTCTCGCCGGTGATCACGCCCGCGGCGCTGGTCGCCGAGACGTCCGTGCCCGACACCGAATAGCGGTCGTGCCGGATCCCGAGGTTCAGCAGCCACCTGTCGCCGAACGAGACGGTGTCGAAGGCGTAGACGCCGGTCGTCTTGGCGTCGTTCCGCGAGGGCGTGGGCCGGGCGAGCGTCCCCTGCCACGGATCGTCCGGGTTCGGCGCGAACAGGCGGGTGCAGTCGCCGACGCCGGCGTTGTTGCTGGCGCCCGCGAAGCCCGCCGGGCAGGGGCTGCCGGCCGCGGTGTAGACCACGTAGGACGCGTTCTTGTTCTGCTCGCGGGAGAGTTCGAGGCCGACCGCGTAGCTGTGCTCGGCGAAGCCGGTGGCGAACTTGCCGTAGACGTCGGTGACGTTGGCGATCGTGCGGGTGGGATTCCAGCGCGACTTGGTCCCGCGCTTCATCCACCACTCGCCGGCGACGAACTGGGCCGCGCCGCCGTCGCCGGGGTTGGTCACCACATAGTCGTTCAGGGTCCGGGAGGCGCGGAAGACGTTGCGGAGCCGGAAGGCTCCCGAGACGTCGTGCTCGGCGACGAAGGTCGCGATGTCGGCCTCGGTCTCCTGGTAGTCGCGGGCCTTCAGGCCGTAGAAGCTGTCGCGGGGCACGGGCAGCACGCCGCTGTCGGTGCGCGGCAGGTCACGGGCCTTGGTGAACAGCGGCACGCCGTAGTCCGGCAGGTCGTCGGTGCGCAGGCGGTAGTAGAGCAGGGTCGCCCGGGTCTCCGTGCCGAGGCCGGTGGCGATCCCGGCCAGCAGGCCGTAGCGGCTGGTCTCAGCGGCGTCGCGGCCGGGCGTGTCGGCCTCCATGCCCATCAGGTTCAGGCGCACGGCGCTCGTCTCGCCGATCTGGTGGTTCGCATCCACCACGGCCCGGTAGTAGGCGTCGGTCCCGGCCGAGGCCTGCACGCCCACGAAGCTGTCGAGGCGCGGGCGCTTGCTGGTCAGGTTGATGCTGCCGCCGCCCGAGCCGCGGCCGGAATAGGCGCTGTCGGCGCCCTTGATGACCTCGACCTGCTCCAGGCTGAACACCTCGCGGGTCTGGCCGCCGGTGTCGCGCACCCCGTCCACGAAGATGTTGTTGCCCGACGCCTGGCCGCGGATGAACGGCCGGTCGGCCAGCGGCTGGCCGCCCTCGCCAGCTCCGAACGTGATGCCGGGGGAGGTGCGCAGGATGTCCGTCAGCGAGGTGGCCGCGGTGCGCTCGATCACCTCCCGCGGGATCACCGTCACCGTGCGCGGCGTGTCCACCAGCGGCGCGGTGAACTTCGGCGACTCCGGCTCGCGATGCCGCGCGCCGGTCACGTCCACGCCCGACAGCTCGGGCGCGGCCTCGGCCGCCGCGCTCGCCGCCTCTTCGGCCTGGGCCGCGGCCCCCAGCGAAAGCCCCGCCACGCCCGCCACAAACGCCAGCGCGCGCTTCTTGCGGGCGACCACGCCCCGTACCGCCGACATGTCCCCGGTCCTCCTTGTTCCAGTAAGAATGAGAAGCGTTCTTAGTTGGCCGCCCGGGGCTGCGCAATGAGAATCATTCGCAAGAAGCGCCAACAGGCCGCCGCCTCGGGCGCGGATCGAGATTAATCCTTGAATTCCGCAACCTTAGCGCGGCGGGCGGGTTCTTCCGCAGGTATGCAACCCGGGAACACGACGATGGCCGCCGCCACCGCAGCCCTCCGCCCCATCCTCTGGCTGGCGGCGATCGCCTTTCTGGTCGGTTTCGCGAGCTATCTCGCCCTGCACCGGCCCGCCCTGGCCGCGCCGCAGCCCGAGCCCGCCTGGCCGTCGGCGGTGTCCGCGCCGGTCTCCGACGAGTGGAACACGCCCAAGCACATCTGACGCGATTCCGGCCAGCGGGGCGCCGGGGGCGGACCTAGCCGCCGCGCGCCACGAACCAGCCGTTGCGGAACCCCTGGTCGGCCTTGCCGTAGACGAACGGCTCGCCCTCGGGGGTGGTCACCTGGCCGCCCGCCGCCGCCAGCACCGCATGGCCCGCGGCGATGTCCCATTCCATGGTCGGCCCGTGGCGCGGGTAGACGTCGGCCGCGCCCTCGGCGATGCGGCACAGCTTGATCGAGGAATCCATCCCCTCGGTGCGCGAGAAGCCGTAGCGCTCGCGCAGGGCCTCGATCTGCTCGGGCCTGGCGGTCAGACTGGTCAGCGCCAGGGCCTCGCCCTCAGGCCAGGCGCGCACCCGCACCGGGGCCGACGCCCCGCCCTTCACCCGCTTCAGCGTGCGGCCGCCGCTCGTGAACCAGGTCTCCCCGGTCGGCGGGCAGCAGACCGCCCCGGCCACCGGCCGGCCGTCCTCGACGAGGCCGATGTTGACCGTGAAGTGGGCGTCGCCGCGCACGAAGGCCTTGGTGCCGTCCAGCGGGTCCACCAGGAAGAAGACCGGGCCGATCGCGTCGGGGGTCCCGAACTCGCTGGCGTCCTCCTCCGAGACCACCGGCAGGCCCGGGAAGGCCTCGGCGAGCTGCTGCAGGATCAGGGCCTCGCCCCGCCGGTCGGCCTCGGTCACCGGGCTCTCGTCCGACTTGCGGTCCACCGCGAGCCCCGAGCGCCAGAGCGGCAGGATGAGCTCGGCCGCGGCCTCGCAGATCTGCGCGAGCCGTTCGCCCACGTCCGTGTCGGTCAGTCTCAAGTCGCCCTCGAATCGCCGTCAGATCGCCCTGGGGTCGTCGCCCACGAACACCAGGCGCACGACGGCGGCGTCGATCACCTGCTTGCCCGCGTTCTCGAAGTTCACGGTCACCTTGCGGCCGGCCACCGACTGCACCTGGCCCACGCCCCAGTCGTCCTGGGTCGGGTGGCGGACCAGGACGCCGGGTTCCAGGAAGGGGTCCGAGAACGGCTCCATCGCGGGTCTCATAAGGAGCCGCGGCGGTTTTCCAAAGGCTCAAATCACGCCAAGGTCGCGCGCCATGACCGATAGCCCGAAGGCCGACCCGGCCGCCGTCCGCCCGGCGGAGCTCGCCGCCTTTCTCGCCGCCCGGATGTGCCATGACTTCATCAGCCCGGCGAGCGCCATCGTCTCGGGCCTCGACCTCCTGGAGGATCCCTCGGCGCAGGACATGCGCGAGGAGGCCATGGGCCTGATCGAGAGCTCGGCCCGCAAGCTCGCCGACCTGCTGGCGTTCTGCCGCGTGGCCTTCGGCGCCTCGGCCTCGGCCGAGACCTTCGACCCCCGCGACCTCGAGAAGCTGGCCCGGGGCGTCTTCGCCCACATGCGCGCCGAGCTGGACTGGACGCTGGAGACCCCGGCGGTGAACAAGCCGACCGCCCGGACGCTGCTGAACCTGGCCCAGATGGCCGGGGCGGCGCTGCCCACCGGCGGGACCGCCCGGGTCCGCGCCGTGCAGGAAGGCGCCCAGGTCGCCCTCGCCGTCGAGGCGACCGGCCCCCGCGCGCGGCTGCGGCCGGAGGTGCTGCGCGGCCTGCAGGGCGAGCCGCTGGGCGAGGGGCTGCACGGCCATTGGGTGCAGGCCTACTACGTGCACCTGTTCGTCGCCGACGCCGGCGGGCGGGTGTTCGCCGACGTCAACGAGGAGCGGATCGTCTTCGCCGCGACCTTGCCGGCCTAGAGGAGCGCCCTCCACCGGCCGTTAACCCTATCCGGCGACAAGTCGTCTCCTGGGAAGGAGGCCTCGACGAGCCTTGAAGACCTGTCTGGTGGTCGACGACAGCCGCGTGATCCGCAAGGTCGCGCGCCGCATCCTGGAGGACCTGGGATTCGAGGTGGCCGAGGCCGGCGACGGACTCGAGGCCATGTCGTGGTGCCATGCCGACATGCCCGACGCGATCCTGCTCGACTGGCGGATGCCGGTGATGGACGGGCTGGAGTTCGTCCGCCGCCTGCGCGCCGAGCCGGGCGGCGACCGGCCGCGGGTGGTGTTCTGCTCGGTGGAGAACGACCTGGAGCGCATCCGTGAGGCCCTCGACGCCGGCGCCGACGAGTACATCATGAAGCCCTTCGACGGAGAGATCGTGGCCTCCAAGCTGGCCCATGTCGGCCTGGCTCACGTGGGACCGGCTCATGTGGGGCTGGCCGCCTGATGGAAGCCGCCGATCGCGAGCTGGTGGCGGCGCTGTGCGCGGCGCGCGCGGGCCTGCGGGTCGATCCCGACCGCGCCTACCTCATCGAAAGCCGGCTCGCCCCGGTCGCGCGGCGCGAGGGCTTCGGCTCGCTTGACCAGTTCGTCGAGACGGTGCGGGTGCGCGGCGACGAGCGGCTGGTCTGGGCGCTCGTGGAGGCGATGGCGCCGCCCGAGACCTCGTTCTTCCGCGACCCCGCCGTGTTCGAGGTGATCGTGCGCGAGGTCCTGCCGGGCCTGGTCCGCGGCGCCGGCGGCGCGCCGGTGCGGATCTGGAGCGCGGCCTGCGGCACGGGCCAGGAGGTCTATTCCCTGGCCATGCGCATCGCCGAGGAGCCGGGCCTGGCCGGACGCGTGGAGATCTTCGCCTCGGACCTCTCCGAGCGCAGCCTGGAGAAGGCCCAGGCGGGGCTCTATTCCCAGTTCGAGGTCCAGCGCGGCCTGCCGGCGCGCCGGCTGGTGCGCCACTTCGAGAAGCGCGGGGATCTCTTCGCCCTCTCGCCCCAGGTCCGGCAGATGGTCCGCTGGCGGCGGGTGAACCTGCTGGACGACCTCTCGCGGCTGGGCCGGTTCGAGCTGATCCTCTGCCGTAACGTGCTCTCGTCGCTCACCGGCGAGGCGCGCGAACAGGTGATGGGCGCGCTGGCGGGCCTGCTGGCCCCGGGCGGGCGGCTGGTGCTCGGCCGCAGCGAGGCCGCCCAGGCCTGGCTCGACCCCGTGGCCGCCGAGGTCGGCGTGTTCGAGCTGGCGTCCGACGCCGCCCTAAGCGCGGCCTGACGGGGCACGAAAAAGCCCCGCCGCGGACGGCGGGGCTCCCGGCTCGCGCCCCTTGCGGAGGCGCGAGGATCGCGGCGAAGACTAGTTCTTCACGTCCTCGGCGGCGTCCGTCACGGCCGAGCCGGCGGCCTGCACGTCCTGGCCGGCGCCCGAAACGGTGTTGCAGGCCGAGACGGCCAGGCTGGCGGCGAACGCCGCCATGATCAGAACCTTGCGCATTGGGTGGAATCTCCGGGTTTTCTCAGTGAGGAACTGGCGTGGCGGCAACGCCTAGGCCGCAGCCTGGTTCCCCGCCGGTCCCCCGGAGGCGGCGCCGTGCGGCAGGTCGGCGGCCGGCGTCGGGAAGACCAGCCGGGCGGTGACCCCGCCGCGGCCGTTGCGCACCAGCTCGGCCCGGCCGCGCAGCTGGCGCGCGAAGGCGGTCATCAGCGTGCGGCCGACGCCGGCCGCCGCCAGGGCCTCGTCGCTGACCTGGCCGTCGTCCGAGATGGCGAGCTCGGCTTCGTCGCCGCGGACGCTGAAGCTCACGCTCAGCACGCCGCCGCGCGCGGCGAAGGCGTGCTTCTGGGCGTTGGTGATCGCCTCGACGGCGAACAGGGCGAGCGGGGCGAGGCGGTCGGGATCGATCACCAGCGGCTCGACGGCCATCTCGGTGCGCACCGCCGGGCCGTGCACCAGATCGCCCGAGACGAGCTGCGCCGTCAGCTCCTCGAGGAACGGGCGCAGGTCGACGCGCTTCAGGTCCGGGCCCTGGTAGAGCGCCCGGTAGATCAGGGCGAGGGCCGTGATCCGCTGGCGCGTGTCGCTCATCGCCGAGCGGGCGGCCGGGTCGGACAGCGACCGCTGCTGCATGTTCAAGAGGGACGAGATGACCTGCAGGTTGTTCTTCACCCGGTGGTGGATCTCGCGCATCAGCGCGTCCTTCTGCGCCAGGCTGTCGCGCAGGGAGGCGTCGCGCCCGACGATGGCGTCGGCCATGTCCTCCATGGTCTCGGCCAGGTCGCGGATCTCGGGCGGCATCTGCTCGGCCTGCACCGGGCGCACGCTCAGCCGGCCGCGGGCGTAGAGCGCCGCGATCCGCTGCAGATAGGCGATCCAGCGCACCACGACCCGGTCGGTCACCACGGACACCGCGGCCAGGGCGAGGGCGAAGGTCAGCAGCGGGAAGAGGATGCCGGTCAGCGGGTTCAGCCAGGCCCACGAGAGGATGCCCGGCGAGTTGGCCGACAGCACCACATAGACCTCGTCGCCCACCACCGGGGCGGCGGAATAGACCCGTCGGCGCCCCTCGGCGTCGCGGCCGTACCAGACGAGCGAACCCTGGGCCTTGACCTGCGCGCGCCAGTCCTGCGGCAGGGCCGGGAAGGCGCTGGGCTTGGTCATGGTGATGTAGCGCCCGGTGCGCTCGACCAGCCCCACCTCGGCGCCGCGCGGCAGCGAGGGGTCGGTCACCGAGGGCTGCAGGCTGGAGAGCGCGATCACCGCCACGAAGGCGCCGTCGAACCGGCCGTCCGGCGCGGCGGCGCGCACCGCGGTCAGCACCGCCGGCTCGGCCGCATAGGCCGAGCCGGGGTCGCGGGTGATGGCGAGCTGGTCGCCCGCCTGGAGCTGGAGGAACCAGGGGCGGGCGGATCGCTGCGGGTCGGCCGGGACCGAGCCGGCCGCGCAGACCACCCGTCCCTGCCGGTCGAACCGGACGAGGTTGAGGTAGCCGGGGATCCGCCGCGTCACCTGGTCGAGCCGCTGGGCGCACTGGAAGCCGACCGCGCCCGGGGCGAGCGTCTGCAGCAGCACGTCGGCGCTTTCCATTCGCGCGCGCGCCGTGGCCGCGCTCCGCTCGGCGGCGAAGCCGAGGTTCTCGCGCAGCACGCGGCCTTCGCGCTGGAAGCCGATCACCGACTGCAGCACGCCCAGCACCAGCACGGGCAGCAGCGCAGCCGCCAGGGCCGCGATCAGGCGGACCCGGATCGTGCTCAGCGATCCCTTGGACAGGCGGAGTTTCAACGGCCTGATCCGTCCCTTACCGGACGGTGCTTAGCCGCTCCGCATCCGCCAGGATAGAGCGCATGGCGTCGCTGGCGGCGGCGCCGTCGCGGTCGTACGCGCCCTCGTCCAGGATCGCGTGCAGCGCGCGCCGGGCGCGGCTGACCCGGCTCTTCACCGTGCCCACGGCGCAGCCGCAGATGTCGGCGGCCTCCTCGTAGGCGAAGCCGCCGGCGCCCACCAGGATCAGCGCCTCGCGCTGTTCCGGCGGGAGCATGGCCAGGCCCTGCCGCAGCTCGTCCAGGGCCACCGGGGCCTCGGGATCGTCCACGGCCACCAGGGTCCGCTCGGCGGCCTCCTGGTCGAGCTGGCTCTGCCGCCACGAGCGGCGCTTCTCGGAATAGAACTGGTTGCGGAGGATCATGAAGGTCCAGGCCTTCATGTTGGTGCCCATCTGGAAGCTCTGGCGCGCGTCCCAGGCCTTCATCATGGCGTCCTGCGCCAGGTCGTCGGCCGCGGCGGGATCGCCGCACAGCGTGCGGGCGAAGGCGCGCAGGTGCGGGATGAGCTGCACCAGCTCACGCTTGAAGGCCTCGTCGTCGGTGCGAGGTTTCGTCTCGTCGGGAGCGGCCATCAGTCGTTCCCCGCTCCGCGTTCGTCGGCGCGCCGGAGGATGTCCAGGAACTCGTCCGGAACCTTCTCGTTGACCACCTCGTCGAACATCTGGCGCAGGCGCACGCCGATGGCCTGCTGACGCAGGCGGGCTTCGTCCAGGGCCGCGGACGGCCGGGTGCGTTCCGGTGAAGGACGTTGTTCTATCATGTCGTCGGCGCTCCGCTCGCGCGGCGGCCGCCCCCTCGCTGGTTCCTTGTCGCTGCCCAACGTCCGACTCCGCGTCAGGTTCCAATACGGCCCGGACAAGATGCGGAAAACCAGCGGCCAAGGGAACCGGTTCCATCGGCTGGCGTTTTCGGATCATCATGTGCGCCAGGCGGGGGGCCAGCCCTCCGTTCGGGCTGCCGTTTTCTCCGAGATACGGGAGGGGTCACCTTTGAGTCTTCTAGCCCGACTGGCGCCGCATCTGCCCTACGTGCGCCGTTACGCCCGCGCGCTGACGGGGGATCAGGCCACCGGCGACCATTATGTGCGGGTCGCCCTCGAGGCGCTCGCCGCGGGCGAGCGGGTCCTGGAATCCAGCATGACCCCGCGCGTGGCGCTGTACCACGTGTTCCACGCCATCTGGTGCACCTCGGGCGCCCAGCTCGAGGGGCCGCAGGAAGAGGACGTGTCGGCCGACGACACCACGCGGCGGCTGATGCGCATCGCCCCGCGCTCGCGCCAGGCCTTCCTGCTCACCGCCCTCGAGGGCTTCACCCCGTCCGAGGCCGCCCAGATCCTGGGCGCCGAGTTCCCCGAGGTCGAGAAGCTGATCGCCGAGGCCCAGGCCGAGATCGACGCCGAGCTGGCCACCGACGTCCTGATCATCGAGGACGAGCCGGTGATCGCCGCCGACATCGAGGCGCTGGTCAAGGAGCTGGGCCACACGGTGGTGGACATCGCCGCCACCCGCACCGAGGCGGTGGACGCCGTCGCCCGCAAGACGCCGGGTCTGGTGCTGGCCGACATCCAGCTCGCCGACGGCTCGTCGGGCATCGACGCGGTGAAGGACATCCTCGCCCGCTACGACGTGCCGGTGATCTTCATCACCGCGTTCCCCGAGCGCCTGCTGACAGGGGAGCGGCCCGAGCCGACCTTCCTGATCACCAAGCCGTTCCAGCCCGAGACGGTGAAGGCGGCCATCGGCCAGGCGCTGTTCTTCCATCCGCGCAAGGCGAACAAACAGGCCGCCTGATCCCGCGGACGGAACGCTAAGGAAAAAAGAGGGCCCCGCTCCTGGCTGGAGCGGGGCCCTTCTTCTTGGCTGTCCCTCTGGGACCTCGCCGATCAGGAGGGGGGCGAGGAGGGGTTGGGCTGCTGGCCGCCGGCCGGGGCCAGGTTGTCGGGGGCGTCGTTGCCTTCCACGGCCGAGTTGATCGGGGCCGGCTCGGGGGCGGTGAACAGCTCGGACGTCGCCGCCGAGCGGCGGCTGTCGGTGCCGGTGGAGGCCAGGTCGTCGGCCTTCCAGGCGTAGGCGGCCACGAAGCCCAGGATCACCAGCAGCAGACCGAACACCAGCACCCAAAGGACGTGCCGTCCGGGGCGGCCCTGGCGGGCGCGGGTGGCGCCGACGGTCGGCCTTGAAGTCTCGCGCGTCGAAAGCGCCATGAGGGTCTCCTTACTGATAGGGGAAATAGCTGAAGGGGCCGGTTTCGGGGCCGCTCTCGGCGACGGGCGGCGTCCTGCGCTCGGCGAGCGCGCCGACCACGGCCCCGGCGAGCGCCAGGCCCAGCATGCCGCCCAGCACCGTCCACCGGCCGCGGGCGATCCGCTGGCGATGGCTGGGCGTCCGGACCAGCGGCGGGCCGCTGCGGGCGCCGCTTTGGGGGGCGTAGATGTTTCGCATGGGCATGGCCCTTCCTCGCGGGCGGGCTCGAAACCCCCCGCCAGAGAAGGAAACGTGCGGACGGCGAGCGGCGTTCCCCGTTCCGGTCAAGCTTGCGAAGATTATGAAATGACTTGAAAATCGGCGCCTGGACCGGCAGATTGCGGCTCCGGTTCCCAGCGTCTCCGCCCGGCGTCGGGCGCGGCCTTCAGGCTGGCCGAAAAAATCCGAAAAAATTCGAACGGCGCGCGGAACGCATAGGGCGTCCGGGTGTTCTTAGACATGCGGAGGCGGCGACGCCCCCCCCGACTTGAGACTGGCGAGCATGCCAGTCTGCCGTCTCCGCACCCCTTTTCTCGATGATGCACACTGGGGCGGGTCCGACGGACCCGCCCCTTCTCTTTGTGGCGCTTGGCGTCGGGCGGCGGGTCCGGACGACCCGCCATTCCCCTTGCCCCGCTAGGGTCGTTCCAGGTGCAGGGTCACGTCGGCGCGCCGGCGCAGCGGCGCGGCTTGGCCGGCCGGGGTCGTGGCCCCCTGCTGACCCGCCGCCGCCACCTGGAACTCGGCCGCCGGCAGACGCGCCTGGGCCAGGGCCGCGGTGACCGACTGGGCCCGCTTCTTCGACAGCTCGAGGTTGGCGCTGGGGTCGCCGGCGGCGTCCGCCAGGCCCAGCACGCTCACCCGCCGCACCGCGCAGCCGCGCGCCTGGGCGGCGGCCTCGGCGATCACCCGTCGCCCCTCGGGGGTCACCTCGGCCTGGCCGGGCTCGAAATAGATCTGCACCGTCTGGTCCTCGCAGCGCGGCGGCGCCTTCACCAGCCGATCGCGGGCGTCGCGCACCGTCTGGCAGCCCGCCAGGGCCACTCCCGCTGCCGCGATCGCCACGATTGTCGCCTTCGTCCCCATCAGCCCCTCCAGTCCTTCCATCCGCACGGAAAAGGGCGGCCGGAAGCTCCGACCGCCCTCGCCGTAGTTCTCAGGCTTGCGCCCGTCAGCGGGGCGAGCCGTTCTCCCAGTAATAACGGCCCGTGCCCGGGTCGTAGTAATAGTACCGGCCCGCGCGCTCGTCGTAGTACTGGCGGCGGTTCGCCGGCGCCGCGCCGCAGCCGCCGTCTTCGCGGCAGCCCTTCACGGCCCCGGCCACGGCGCCCACGCCGGCGCCGACCGCAGCGCCCGTGCCGACGCCGACGTCGCCCGACACCGCGCCGATGGCGGCCCCGGTCAGGGCGCCGAGCGCAGCGCCGCCGACGGCGTTACCTTCGGTGTTCCCAGTGGCGGTGCAGGCGCTGGCCAGCACGCCTGCGCCCGCGAGGGCGATAAGAGGCTTGAGCATTCCTTGGCTCTCCTTAACGTGTCCCCCGCCGCACCAAACGCATCCCAAGCTTCACAGTTCCTCCGGAACCAAGCCACGGTCCCGCCGTTGCATGGCCGGATCACCCCACGAATGGGCCCAGACTGGGCCGGAGAGGGAGCCGGAGCGGTGGCTGCTCATCCTATCGAAAACGACCCCGCCCGTCGCGAGGCGCTGGACCGCGCCGACCTGCGCGAGGCCTACGAACGCGGCCGCAGGGACGCGCGGGCGAGCCGCAAGCGCCATCCGGTGCTGATGACCGTCCTCGTCGTCGCGGCCCTGGTGGGCCTGGCGCTGCTGGCGCTGGCCGCCGTCAACGGCTCGTTCGGCGGCGCGGGCCAGGTGGTGGACCAGAACCTGTCGGTGGCGGCCGAGCGGGCCGAACCCGTCGTGCGCGACGCGGCCTCGGACGCCAGCCGGGCGATCAGCGAGGTGACCGACCCCGATGGAGGCCAGGCGCCTGCCGATCCCCGCTGACGCGGCCGCGAGGGGGCCGATGACGGCGATCCGCCGCGTCGAGGTCATCGTCAACGTCGCCTCGGGCAGCGTCGACGCGGACGCCCCTCAGGAGGCCGAGAAGATCCTCGCCGACGCCGGCGTGAGCGCGAACGTCTGCGCGCCCGCGACGGACGAGCTGGGCGACTGCCTGCGCCGCGCCGTCGACTCCGCGCCCGACCTGCTGGTCGTGCTCGCCGGCGACGGCACGGCCCGCGCCGCGGCCGAAATGTGCGGGCCCGAGGGGCCGGTCCTCGCGCCCCTGCCGGGCGGGACGATGAACATGCTGCCGCATGCGGTCTACGGCGCCCGGCCGTGGCAGGACGCCCTGACCATCGCCCTCGCCCAGGGCGAGCCGCGGCTGATCGGCGGCGGAGTGGTCGAGGACCACAAGTTCATGGTGGCGGCGATCCTCGGCTCGCCGGCCCTGTGGGCCCCGGCCCGCGAGGCCGCGCGCTACGGCCGGAAGAAACTGGCCTGGGTCCGCGCCAAGCGGGCCTTCCGCAGGGCGTTCACCGGCCGGCTCCGCTACGCCCTCGACCAGGGCCCGCGCGAGAAGGCCGAGGCGCTGATCTTCATGTGCCCGACCACGTCGCGGGCGCTGGCCGACGAGGAGCAGGCGCTGGAAGCGGCCGCGGTCAACGTCAACAACGCCGCCCAGGTCTTCCGCCTGGGGATCAACGCTCTCGTCCGCGACTGGCGCGACGACCCCGCGGTCGAGAGCCGGCGCTGCCGCCTGGCGCGGATCTGGTCGGCCCAGGGCGTCCCGGCGGTGCTCGACGGGGAGTCCGTGCGGCTGAAGGCGGTCACCGAGGTCCGCTACGAGCCGGCGGTCGCCCGCATCCTCGCGATTCCGAAGGACGTCTGAGCCGTGACCATCCGGTTGGCGCACCTCTCGGACATCCATTTCGGAGGCGAGAACCCCGAGGCCGTCGCCGCGGCGGCCGACATGCTGCGCGGCGAGCGCTTCGACCTCGTGGTCGTCTCGGGGGACCTCACCCGCTACGGCGAGGCCTGGGAGTTCGAGCAGGCCAAGGCCTGGCTGGACGGCCTGCCCGAGCAGCGGCTGGTGACCCCGGGCAACCACGACGCCCCCTACCTTGCCTGGGCCGAGCGGATCTTCGCCCCCTTCCGCCGCTTCGAGCGCTGGATCGGCGCCGCCCCGGCCCAGACCTGGCTCGCCCCCGGCGTCGCCGTGCGCGGCATCAACACCGCCCGCGGCGCCCAGCCCCGGCTGAACTGGTCCAAGGGCCAGATCGCGCGTCGCCAGGCCGAGGAGGCCGCGGCCTGGTTTGATACGGCGCCGCCCGACGCCGTCCGGATCGTGGTCGTGCACCATCCGCTGATCGAGATGCTGGGCGGGCCGATGACGGCGAGGGTCTGGGGCGGCGAGGCGGCGGCCGCGGCGTTCGCCGGGGCCAAGGTGGACCTCGTCCTTTCGGGCCACATCCATGCGCCCTTCACCTGGCCCTACCCCTATGGCGACGGGCGAACCTATGCGGTGGGCGCGGGCACGCTGTCGGTGCGCGAGCGGGGCGTGCCGCCCGGCTTCAACATCGTCGAGGTGGAGGCGGACTGTTTCCGGGTCACCGCCCTGGCCTGGACCGGCTCGCGCTACGAGCCGTTCCGGACCTGGGCGCTCGATCGGCGCGCGGCGGCGCCTTAGGCGGGTTCCTTAAGGCAGCGGGCCTGCGCCGCGTCCCCGGACGAAGTGCATCACGATCGAAACCAGGAACAGCACCAGGAAGACGACGAACAGGATCTTGGCGATCTCGACCGCCGCGCCGGCCACCGTCGTGAAGCCGAGCACGCCGGCGATCAGGGCGACCACCAGGAAGGTCAGGGCCCAACCGAGCATGGGACATCTCCAGCACAGGCCCAGCTTGGCCTGCGCCAAGGCAACGCCTCGGCCGCGCCGGATGTTCCGCTACTTGGCGTCGGGCTTGGCCGCGTTCCCGGCGATCACCGCGCTGAGGATCGCCGACAGCACGGCCGGATTGCGCACGATCAGGGTCACGACCGCGGCGGCCGCGCCGGCGGCCATCAGCGGCCGCTCCTTGGCCATCTGCAGCAGGCGCTCGACGACCGGGACCTCCTCCTGCGCCTCCTCGGGAGCGGCCTTGCGGGTCGCGAGCCAGGCCACGCCCACGGCGATCCCCGCGAACACGGCCGCGGTCACCGCCGCCCCGCCCGCCGGTCCCAGCCAGATGCGCGCCAGGGCGTAGACCGCGAAGGCGGCGGCGATCACGCACGCCACGGCCGCGGCGGCCACCGCGGCGAGGGCCGCGGCCAGGCGGAAGAGCCGGTCGAGGTTCAACGGCGGCTCTGCTGGGCCAGCAGCAGCCCGATCACCACGCCGACGCCGAGCGCCAGGCCGGTGGCGGCCAGCGGGCGGGCGCGGACCTGCTCGCTGACGTACTCGCCCGCCTCCTCGATCTGCTGGCCGGCGGCGTCGGCGTAGACGCGCGACTGGGCGCGCAGCTGCTCGAGGCCTTCCTGCACGGCCGCCTCGATGCGTCTGGCCGCGTCGGTCATGACGCGCTGGGCCTCGGCGGAGATCTTGGCCACGTCGTTGGCGGCGGCCTCTTCGGGCGTGGGTTCGGGGGCCTTGGCGGGCATGGGCGCCTCCCTTCCGGGGCTGGTCTTGGAGAGCTTGGCTTTGGGCCCCTAACCTAGGCGCTTCCGGGCCCCGCGCAAAGGCGGACCGGCGTTGCGCCGAAACCGGTCGCGCGGAACGTGTGGTTTGCCTATCTTCGAATCATGACGCGCCGAGAGCGGGCCCGCAGCCCCGACCGCCGCCGGCTCGACCTGGCCTTGCAGGCCGCCGGCCTGGGCGAGTTCGAGTGGGACCTGGACCGCGATGTCTTCGTGGTCAGCGAGCGCATGGCCGCGATCACCGGCATGCCCGCGGGCGAGATGGAGGCCCGGCGCGGCGAGGCGATGGACGCCTACGTGCATCCCGAGGACCTGGAGGCGCTGCGCCGCCGCCGCGCCGAGGACCTCGCCCGGCACGACAGCTTCGAGGCCGAGTTCCGCCAGATCCGCCCCGACGACGGGCGGGCCATCTGCGTGCGCGCGGCCGGGATCGTCGAGCGGGACGCGGCGGGACGGCCGGTGGGCGTCACCGGCGTCGTCGAGGACGTCACCGCCCGCCGGCGCGAGGAGGACCAGCGCCAGGAGCTGATGGCCGAGCTGGACCATCGGGTGAAGAACGTGCTGGCGACCGTCCAGGCTCTGGCGATCCAGACCGGCAAGCGCACGACCTCGCTGCCGGCCTTCCTGCAGACCTTCGGCGGCCGGCTGAAGGCCATGGCCTCGGCGAACGAGTTGCTGACGGCGGCGCGCTGGCGCGGGGCGGCGGTGGATCACCTGGTGGCCGGCGCCCTGTCGGCCCTGGCCCCCGGCCAGACCAGCGCCGAGGGGCCCGAGCTGTTCCTGACCCCGCGGGCCGCCAACGCCCTGTCGCTGGCCTTGCACGAACTGGCGGCCAACGCGGTGAAGTTCGGCGCCCTGTCGACCGACGTGGGCCGGGTGGACGTCCGCTGGGTGCGGCTGCCGGGCGGCGGATTCGAGCTCACCTGGACCGAGACCGGCGGCCCGCGCGTCAAGCCGCCGGCCCGCCGCGGCTTCGGCTCGACGCTGATCGAGCAGGTCACCGGCCGCGAGCTGAACGGCGAGGCCTCAGTGGCGTACGAGCCTGCGGGCGTGCGGGCGCGGCTGCGGGCCGGTCCCCAGGCGATCGCGCCGCGGCCCGAGACCGTCCCCGAGGTCGCCGCCCCGCGCCCGGTGGAGACGGTGGTCACCTCCTCCGGGCCGGCGAGCCTGAAGGGCGCGCGGGTGCTGATCGTCGAGGATGCGGTGCTTCTGGCCCTGGAGCTGGAGACGGGTCTGTCCGAGGCCGGCGCCGAGGTCGTGGGGCCGGCCTACGAGCTGGAGGAGGCGATGGCCCTGCTGGACCGGCCGATCGACGCGGCGGTCCTCGACGCCAACCTCAACGGACGCTCGGTCATGCCGGTGGCGGAGGCCCTGGCGCGGCGCAAGGTGCCCTTCGTCTTCGCCACCGGCTACGGCGACGCGGGCGGCGCTCCCGGCGGGTTCGCGGCCCCGGTGATCCGCAAGCCCTACGACGTCACCCAGGTGGCCGCGGCGGTGGCCGAGCTGCTCGCGACGACCTGACGCGCGGCAGGACGCCCTGAGACAAGGCGCCGCCTCGGCGCCCCCACAGCTATGCCTTACACCGGTATCGGGACCTGCGGCGTGTCGCAGGGGCCGGACCGGCGGCCACGGGACATCGCCCGGAAACAAGCGACCCGACCCCACGTGCGGTCCGCGGCTCAGTCGCGGGCCGTTCGCGCTTTCAGACCACGCCCTTGCGGCGCAGCTCGGCCAGCCGCTCGGCCGTGCAGCCGGCCCGCTCCGCCAGCACCTCGTCGGTGTGCTGGCCCAGCTCGGGCCCCGGCCAGCGCACCCGCCCGGGGGTGTCCGACAGCTTCGGGAACACGTTCTGCATCTTCACCTGGCCGAACACCGGGTGGGGCGTCTCCACGATGGCCTCGCGGGCGCGGTACTGCGGGTCCTCCAGCATGTCGGGGGCGCGGAACATGCGGCTGGCCGGCACGCCCTTCTCCTCCAGCAAGGCCAGCAGGTCGGGCAGGGCCTGGCCGCCGGTCCACTCGGCGATGATGGCGTCCAGCTCGGCCTGATGTTTTCCGCGGCCGGCGTGGTCCGCGAACCGCGGATCGGTCCTCAGGTCGGGCCGGCCCATGGCCTCGGTCAGGCGGGCGAAGACGGTGTCGCCGTTGCCGCCGATCAGGATCAGCTCGCCGCCCGCGCAGGGGTAGGCGTTCGACGGGGCGATGCCGGGCAGGACCGAGCCGGACCGCTCGCGCACATAGCCCGTCAGGTCGTATTCGGTGACCAGGTTCTCCATGACGGCCAGGACGCTCTCGTAGAGGGCCGCGTCGATCACCTGACCGCGTCCGGTGCGATCGCGGTGGTGCAGCGCCATCAGGACGCCCATGGCCGCGTGCATGGCCGCCAGGGAATCGCCGATGGAGATTCCGACGCGGGCCGGCGGACGGTCGGGCTCGCCGGTGACGTAGCGCAGGCCGCCCATGGCCTCGCCGATCAGGCCGTAGCCGGCGCGCTGGGCGTAGGGGCCGGTCTGCCCGAACCCAGAGACCCGGGCCATGATCAGCCGGGGGTTCTGCGCCGACAGGGCCTCGTACGACAGCCCCCACTTCTCCATCGCGCCGGGGCGGAAGTTCTCCACCACCACGTCGGCGCCGGCGATCAGGGCGCGGGCGATCTCCTGCCCCTCGGGGGTGCGCAGGTCGAGGCCGACCGACTTCTTGTTGCGCCCGATCACCGGCCACCAGGGGGACAGGCCCTTGGGCAGGCTGCGGCCCCACTGGCGCATGGGGTCGCCCTTGCGCGGGTCCTCGATCTTGATCACCTCGGCGCCGAAGTCGCCCAGGATCTGCCCGCAGAAGGGACCGGCGATCAGGGTCCCCATTTCGATCACCACCAGCCCGGCCAGCGGACCGCGCGCGGCTTCGGTTTCGCTCATGGTTCCGCCATACCGCCGCCGGAGGCCCTGCGCGAGACTAACCTTACGTAGGGTTCCCTTCGCCGCGCGGGGGGCCTAAATGCGCGGCCATGGCCGAGTTCGCGATCGCACCCGCCCCCGTCCCCACGGTCCCGGTCGAAGGGGAGGCGGCGGCGTTCCCGGTCCGGCGGATCCTCTGCGTGGGCCAGAACTACGCCGCGCACCGGGCCGAGATGGGCGGCGACGACCGCAACCCGCCGTTCTTCTTCTCCAAGCCCGCCGACGCCGTGGTCCCGCCCGGTGGCGATCCGGCCTATCCGCCGGCCACGTCCAACCTGCACCACGAGATCGAGCTGGTGGCCGCCATCGGCAAGGCGGGCCGCGACGTCAGCCCCGCCCAGGCCCTGGATCTCGTCTTCGGCTACGCCGTCGGCGTCGACCTGACCCGCCGCGACCTGCAGGCCGCCGCCAAGGGCAAGGGCCAGCCCTGGGACAGCGCCAAGGGCTTCGACCAGTCGGCCCCGGTCTCGGCGATCCGCCGCTGGACCGGCGCCCCGCCGCAGGGCCGCATCCGCCTCTCGGTCAACGGCGAGACCCGGCAAGACGCCACGGTCGCCGACATGATCTGGAACGTCGCCGAGATCGTCTCCGAGGCCTCCAAGCTCTGGGCCCTGGCGCCCGGCGACCTGATCTTCACCGGCACGCCCGAGGGCGTCGGCCCGCTGGTCCGCGGCGACGGGGTCGAGGGCGAGGTCGACGGCGTCGGCGCCCTGCAGTTCCGGGTGGTCTGATGGCGCTCTCGCTGCACAGCTACTGGCGGGCCGGGGCGCCCTACCGGGTCCGCATCGGCCTGAACCTGAAGGGCCTGTCCTACGACTACGTCCCGGTGAACCTGCTGGCCGGCGACCAGCACCGGCAGGCTTACAAGGCGCTCAACCCCCAGGGCCTGACGCCGGCCCTCGTCGTGGACGAGGCCCTGGTGCTGACCCAGAGCCTGGCCATCCTCGAATGGCTGGAGGAGACCCATCCCGAGCCGCCGCTGCTGCCCAGGGCGGCCGCCGACCGCGCCGTGGTGCGCGCCATGGCCGGGATCGTGGCCTGCGACATCCATCCGCTGAACAACCAGCGCGTCCTGAAGGCCCTAGCGGGCCTGGGCGTGGACGAGGCGGGCCGCAACGCCTGGGCCGGCCGCTGGATCGCCGCCGGCTTCGACGCGCTGGAGCCGATGATCGCCCGCCACGGGCGCGGCTTCGCCTTCGGCGAGACGCCGACCCTGGCCGACTGCTGCCTCATCCCGCAGGTCTATTCCGCCGGCCGCTTCGACGTGGACATGGAGCCTTGGCCCGCGATCCGCGCTGTGGCCGAGGCGGCCGCCGTTCACCCGGCCTTCGCCGCCGCCCGACCCGAACGCCAACCGGACGCCGCCTGATGCTCGACGAACTCAAGGAAAACAACCGCAACTGGGCCCAGGGGAAGGTCGCCGTCGACCCCGGCTTCTTCAAGCGCCTCGAGGGCCAGCAGGCGCCCGAGTACCTGTGGATCGGCTGCGCCGACAGCCGGGTGCCGGCCAACGAGATCGTCGGCCTCGACCCGGGCGAGCTGTTCGTCCACCGCAACGTGGCCAACCTGGCCCCGCCGCAGGACGCCAACTACCTCAGCGTGCTCCAGTTCGCCGTCGACGTGCTGAAGGTGAAGCACATCATGGTGGTCGGCCACTACGGCTGCGGCGGCGTCGCCGCGGCGGTGGACGGCCAGCGCCGCGGCCTGGTCGACCACTGGCTGCACCCGATCCGCGAGGTCCACCGCGAGCACCGCTGCGAGCTCGAGGCGATCGGCGACGACCGCGCCCGCTGGGACCGGCTGGTCGAGCTGAACGTGATCCGCCAGGTGCGCAACGTGGCCTCGGACGTCTTCGTGCGCGAGGCCTGGAAGCGCGGCCAGCCCCTGTGCGTCCACGGCTGGGTCTATTCGCTGTCCAACGGACTTGTGAACGACTTGAACGTCACGGTGTCGGGCCCCGAGGAGGCCGAGCGCCTGGCCTGAGCTCCGCCGCGCGCTTGACGGGCGGGGCGGGGGCGGCTTGTGTCGCCCCCAACGGCGGGAACGCCGATGAAAACGCTCAGGAACCGTCCATGAAATCCATGCTTATGGCCGCCGCCGCGGCGGCCGTGCTCGTGGCCGCCGGACCTTCGGCCGCCCAGACGGCGAAGCCGACGGCGGCCGAGGCCAAGGCCTTCGTCGAGAACGCCGAGGCCCAGATCGAGAAGGCCAACGCCTTCGCCGCCCGCGCCGCCTGGGTGCGGGCCAACTTCATCACCGAAGACACCCAGTGGCTCGAGGCCAAGGCGTCGGCCGAGCAGAACGAACTGGCGACCCGCTTCGCCATGGAGGCCGCCCGCTTCGACGGCGTGCCGGTGGACGCGGTCACCGCCCGCAAGCTGAAGCTGCTGAAGCTCTATCTGGTCTCGCCGGCCCCCAACCGCCCCGGCGCGGCCGAGGAGCTGGCGAACCTGCTGACCAAGCTCGATTCCACCTATTCGACCGGCAAGTTCGAGTTCAAGGGCAAGCAGATCACCCTGAACGACGCCGAGGACGTGCTGCGCTCCAGCCGCGATCCGGCCGAGCTGAAGGCGGTCTGGGAGGGCTGGCGCACCGTCTCGCCGCAGATGCGCGCCGACTACGCCACCTTCGCGGGGCTCTCCAACGAGGGCGCCAAGAGCCTGGGCTTCAAGGACACCGGCGCGCTGTGGCGGTCCAACTACGACATGGATCCCGACGCCTTCGCCGCCGAGACCGACCGGCTGTGGAAGCAGGTGGAGCCGTTCTACCGCAACCTGCACTGCTACGTGCGGGCCCGGCTCAACGACCAGTACGGCGACGCCGTCCAGCCGCGCACCGGCCCGATCCGCGCCGACCTCCTGGGCAACATGTGGGCCCAGCAGTGGGGCAACATCTACGACATCGTCCAGCCGAAGGGCGTGACCTCCAGCTACGACCTCAACAAGCTGCTGGTCGAGAAGGGCTACGACCCGGTCAAGATGGTGAAGACCGGCGAGAACTTCTATTCCTCGCTCGGCTTCGCGCCGCTGCCGGAGACGTTCTGGAACCGCTCGCTGATCACCCGTCCGCGCGACCGAGAGGTCGTCTGCCACGCCTCGGCCTGGAACCTCGACGACAAGGACGACATCCGCATCAAGATGTGCACCAAGGTGAACGCGGAGGACTTCTCCACCGTCCACCACGAGCTCGGCCACAACTACTACCAGCGGGCCTACAAGGATCAGCCGGTGCTGTTCCGGAACGGGGCCAATGACGGCTTCCACGAGGCCATCGGCGACTTCGCGGCCCTGTCGGCCTCGACGCCGACCTACCTCAACCAGATCGGCCTGCTGGAGAAGGTCCCCGGCGCGGACGAGGACATCCCGTTCCTGCTCAAGATGGCGCTCGACAAGATCGCCTTCCTGCCCTTCGGCCTGCTGGTCGACCGCTGGCGCTGGCAGGTGTTCTCGGGCGAGACCACGCCCGAGGAGTACAACGCCGACTGGTGGAAGCTGCGCCTGCAGTACCAGGGCCTGATGCCGCCGGCGCAGCGGCCGGCCGACGCCTTCGATCCCGGCGCCAAGTACCACGTGCCCGGCAACACGCCGTACACCCGCTACTTCCTGGCCCACATCTACCAGTTCCAGTTCCACCGGGCCGCCTGCCAGCAGGCCGGCTGGAAGGGCCCGCTGCACCGCTGCTCCGTCTACGGACAGAAGGAGATGGGCGAGCGGTTCAACCGGATGATGGAGCTGGGCCAGTCGCAGCCGTGGCCGCAGACGCTGAAGGTCTTCACCGGCGAGACCCGCACCGACGCGAGCGCCGTGGCCGACTACTTCAAGCCCCTGAACACCTGGCTCGTCCAGCAGAACAAGGGCGAGAACTGCGGGTGGTAGATTCGCGATCCTTCTCCCCATGTGGGAGAAGGTGTCGGCCACAGGCTGACGAATGAGGGGTCGGACCGCGGGCGCGGCCCCTTCGTCATTTGTCGGGGGCCCGGGAAACCCCTCATCCGACCGGCTCCGCCGGCCGCCTTCTCCCGCAAGGGGAGAAGGAACAGCTACGCCAGCTTGATCTCGCGCAGGCGTTCCTGGAGGTAGTCGTCGGCCGTGATCGGTTCGGGGTAGCGGTCCGGGTGGGCGGCGTCGACGCAGCCGGGCAGGGTGCGGATCAGGTAGTCCGAGTTGAAGTGCAGGAAGAACGGCGTCGAGTAGCGCGGAAAGCCACGGCGCTCGGGCGCCGGGTTGACCACCCGGTGGGTCGTGGACGGCAGGCGGTGGTTGGTCAGCCGCTGCAGCATGTCGCCGATGTTGATGACGAGGGCGCCCGGCGGCGGGTTGATCGGGATCCAGCGGCCGTCGTGGTCCTTCACCTCCAGCCCCGCCTCCTCGGCGCCCAGCAGCAGGGTGATGACGTTGATGTCCTCGTGGGCGCCGGCCCGGATGTGCGGCCCGTCCTTGGGCACCGGCGGATAGTGCAGCAGCCGCAGGATCGAGTTGCCGAAGTCCACCGTCGGCTCGAAGAACCGCCGCTCGAGGCCGACGTAGGTCGCGATCGCCTCCAGCACCTTCAGCCCCATCGCGTCGAGCGCGCCGTACAGCCAGCCCACGCGCTGGCGGAACTGCGGCAGCTCGGCGTCGGGCCAGACGTTGTCGGGCATGTGGCTGCGGAACCGGTGGCCGGGCGGCAGGTCGCGGCCGACGTGCCAGAACTCCTTCAGGTCGTAGTGCTGGTGGCCCTTCGCGGTCTCGACGCCGAAGGGGGTGTAGCCGCGCTGGCCGGCCACCGGCAGCTTGTACTTCAGCTTGGTCTCCTCCGGCAGGGCGAAGAAGGCCTTGGTCTCGCCGATCGCGGCGTCGACCTTCTCCTGCGGCAGGCCGTGGTCGCAGATCACCGCGAAGCCCCAGCGCCGGAAGCTGTCGCCCAGCTTGCGGGTGAAGGCCTCGAAATCCTGGTCGAACAGGGCGTAGGAGACGGGCTCGATGGTCTCGGGCAGGGCGGCGGCTTGGCTCATGGCCCTCCTCTACACCCGGCCGCCGCGCGCCTCCAGCGGGCGCGGCGATCAGCCCTTCGCCCGCTCGCGTGTTGCCTCCCGGGGGCGTTAGCCGCCACATAGCGCGGCGGGGAGCAGGAGCGGCGATGGCGGACGCGGCGGCGGGCATGGACCTGGGGCACGGGGTGGCCCTGCTGGCGGCCGCGGTGGTCGCCGTCCCGATCTTCCGCAAGCTCGGCCTGGGCTCGGTCCTGGGCTACCTCGCCGCGGGCCTGGCCATCGGGCCGTTCGGCCTGCGGCTCTTCGCCGATCCCGAGGCGATCCTGCACTTCGCCGAGCTCGGGGTGGTGCTGTTCCTGTTCCTGATCGGGCTGGAGATGCGGCCGGCGCGGCTCTGGAGCCTGCGCAAGGAGATCTTCGGCCTGGGCGCGACCCAGGTGCTGGCCTGCTGCGCCCTGCTGTCGGGGATCGCGCTGCTGGCGGGCCTGCCGTGGCAGGCGGCGGTGATCGGCGCCAGCGGCTTCGTGCTGTCGTCCACCGCGGTGATCATGAAGATGCTGGACGAGCAGGGCGAGACCGCCACCGAGGCGGGTCAGCGGGCGATCTCGATCCTGCTGCTGGAGGACATCGCCGTCGTCCCGCTGCTGGCCCTGGTGGCCGTCCTGGCCGCCGCGTCCGGCTACGCCGACGCCGACGCCCGGCCCGCCTGGCAGGCCCTCGCCGTCGCCGCCGGCTGCATCGCCGTGGTGGTGGCCGCCGGCAAGTGGCTGCTCAACCCGTTCTTCCGGGTGCTGGCCCGCTCGGGCGCGCGGGAGATCATGACCGCCGCCGCCCTGCTGGTGGTGCTGGGGACGGCGCTGTTCATGCAGTGGGGCGGCCTCTCCATGGCGATGGGCGCCTTCCTGGCCGGCGTCCTGCTGTCGGAGAGCGTCTTCCGCCATCAGCTGGAGGCCGACATCGAGCCGTTCCGCGGCATCCTGCTGGGCCTGTTCTTCCTCAGCGTCGGCATGTCGCTGGACGTCGCGGTGGTGGTCGCCGAGTGGGGCCTGGTGGTCGCGGGCCTGGCCGCCTTCATGGTCGCCAAGGCCGCCGGCATCTATCTCGTGGCCCGCCTGTTCCGCGCCCCGCCGCGCGAGGCGGTCCAGCGCGCGGCCCTGTTCGCCCAAGGGGGCGAGTTCGCCTTCGTCCTCTACGGCGCGGCGACGGCCGCGGGGGTGATGGCGCCTCGGGTCGGCGCCCTGATGAGCGCCGTCGTCATCCTCTCGATGGCGGTGACCCCGCTGGTGGTGATCCTGCTGAACCGGCTCATGCCCCCGCCGAAGGTCTCCATGGACGGGGTGGAGGCGCCCGACGGCCTGGAGGGCCGCGTCCTGCTGATCGGCTTCGGCCGCTTCGCCCAGGTGGTCAGCCAGCCGCTGCTGGCCAAGGGCTTCGAGATCTCGCTGATCGAATCCGACGTGGAGATGATCCGCGCGGCCGGATCGTTCGGCTTCAAGGTCTACTACGGCGACGGCACCCGCCTGGACGTGCTGCGCGCCTCGGGCGCGGAGCGGGCCGAGGCGATCCTGGTATGCGTCGACAAGCCCGACGCGGCCGATCGGATCGTCGAGCTGGTCAAGGCCGAGTTCCCGCTCGCCAAGGTGTACGCCCGCGCCTACGACCGCGGCCACTCCATGCGGCTGGTCCAGGCCGGCGTCGATTTCCAGATCCGCGAGACCTTCGAGTCCGCCATCAAGATGGGCCGCCACGTCCTGCACGGCCTGGGCGTGGACGAGGCCGAGGCGGCCGAGATCATCCAGGACGTGCGCGAGCGCGACAACGAGCGCTTCCAGCTCCAGCTCACCGGCGGGCTCGCCGCCGGCCGCTACCTGATGCGCGGCAACATGCCGACCCCGACGCCCGAGCCGTTCTCGGTCCCCCGCCGCGGCGGCGAGGCGCTCAACCCCGAAGCGGCCGAGGCGCTGGCCCAGCGCAAGGCGGGCCGCGTTCCGCACAAGGCGAAGTAGGATCCCTCGGCGAGGCGGCTGCGTCCCAGGCTCCGAGCGGGGCCTTTGTTCATCGATCGATGAATTTTTTGGTCGACCCCGGTTCTCAACCGGACGTTTGCGTCGTATTGCGGCGTCATGGCTGACAAGGTTCGCAAGGACGCGGTCGAGGCGCTGGCTGGCCTGCTCTTCGACGGCATGACCATCATGGCGGGGGGCTTCGGCCTCTGCGGCATCCCGGAAAACCTGATCGCGGCGATCCGCGCGGCGGGGACGAAGGACCTGACCGTCATCTCCAACAACTGCGGCGTGGACGACTTCGGCCTCGGCGTGCTGCTGGCCGGCGGCCAGATCCGCAAGATGGTCAGCTCCTACGTCGGCGAGAACAAGCTGTTCGCCGAGCTGTACCTGTCGGGCAAGCTGGAGTTGGAGTTCAACCCGCAGGGCACCCTGGCCGAGCGCATCCGCGCGGGCGGGGCCGGCATCCCGGCCTTCTACACGAAGACCGGGGTCGGCACGCTGGTGGCCGAGGGCAAGGAGGTCCGCGAGTTCGACGGCGAGCTCTACGTGATGGAGCGGGGCCTCACCGCCGACCTCGCCATCGTCAAGGCCTGGAAGGGCGACCACGAGGGCAACCTCGTGTTCCGCAAGACCGCCCGGAACTTCAATCCGATGATGGCCACCGCCGGCAAGGTGACGGTCGCGGAGGTCGAGCACCTGGTCGAGACCGGGACGCTGGACAAGGACCACATCCACACGCCGGGCGTCTACGTCGACCGGATTCTTCAGGGGACGTTCGAGAAGCGCATCGAACAGCTCACCGTCCGCAAGCGCGAGGAGGCGTAAGGCCATGGCCTGGACCCGTGACCAGATCGCCGCCCGCGCCGCCCAGGAACTGCGCGACGGCTTCTACGTGAACCTCGGCATCGGAATCCCGACGCTGACCGCCAACTACATCCCCGCGGGCATGCAGGTGACCCTGCAGTCCGAGAACGGCATGCTGGGCATGGGCCCCTTCCCCTACGAGGGCGAGGCCGATCCCGACCTGATCAACGCCGGCAAGCAGACCATCACCGAGCTGCCGATGAGCAGCTACTTCAGCTCGGCCGACAGCTTCGCCATGATCCGCGGCGGCCACATCGACCTGTCCATCCTGGGCGCGATGCAGGTGGCCGCCAACGGCGACCTCGCCAACTGGATGGTCCCCGGCAAGATGGTGAAGGGGATGGGCGGCGCCATGGACCTGGTGGCCGGCGTCAAGCGCGTGGTCGTCGTCATGGAGCACGTCGAGAAGTCCGGCGCGCCCAAGCTGGTGAAGGCCTGCTCGCTGCCGCTGACCGGCGCCGGCGTGGTGGACCTCGTCATCACGGACCTGGCCGTATTCGACGTCGCCCGGGGCCGGAAGCCGCTCACCCTGCTGGAGCTCGCCCCCGGCGTCACGCTCGACGAGGTGAAGGCCAAGACCGAGGCCCCGTTCGAGGTCGCCGAGACGGTCGCCGCGTAGGGGGCTCAGGCGGCCGGCTGCATCCGCCAGGCGGCGGGGCGCGTACCTCACGTGACCCCTGCCTCCGGGAGTGGCATCCTGCCGACCATGAGACCCCGCATCCTCCTCCTTACCGGAGCCGCGGCGTTCATCGCCGCCGCCCCGGCCGGCGCGGCCACCAAGACCGCGGTCTTCGCCGGCGGCTGCTTCTGGTCGGTCGAGAAGTTCTTCGAGGCCAAACCCGGCGTCGTCTCGGCCGTCTCGGGCTATTCGGGCGGGACCCTGCGCCAGCCCACCTACCGCAACCACCCCGGCCACCTGGAGGCCGTGCGGGTCACCTACGATCCGGCCAAGGTCTCCTACGCCCAGCTGGTGGACCACTTCTTCCACAACATCGACCCGACCGATCCCAAGGGCCAGATCTGCGACAAGGGGCCGAGCTACCGGACGGCGGTGTTCGTCGCCACGCCCGAGGAGCGCCGCATCGCCCAGCAGGCGAAGGCGGGGGTGGCGAAGGAGCTGCGGGCCAAGGTCGCCACCGAGATCCGCGCCGCCGCGCCATTCTGGCCCGCCGAGGCCTACCATCAGGACTACGCGAAGAAGAACCCGGCCGCCTACGAGCGCTACCGCGTGGGCTGCGGCCGCGACCGGTGGCTGGGGGTCGTCTGGGGGCGGTGAGCCCGCCTCACATCGCCGGCAGGCCGGTCGCCGGATCGCGCGGGCGGGGGGCGTAGTCCTCGGCGACGAACATCTCGATCCGCCGCTTGCGCTTGCGGTCCAGCCAGACGCTGGCGATCTCCAGGCCCGAGGCCTGCCGGAAGTCGGCCTCCATCTGCGGCCGGTAGACGCCCTCCAGCGCGACGGCCAGCACGCGCCGGCCCTCGGCCGCCGTCAGCGGGGCGCTGGTCTCGGCTTGGTTCTGCGGCGTCTCCATCAGCAGCCAGCTGCGCAGCGGCGGGGCGCCCGCCGCGAGCGCGTCGCGGCCGTAGTAGGAGAGGGCGTAGAACAGGAACCGGTCGTTGACGGCGATTGCCGAGAGCCCCGGCTCCAGCGCCGCCCGCCGCAGGATGACGTCGGTGGTCTCGCCCCAGCCCTTGGCCCGCTTGAAGGCGTTGGCCATCCCCGCCCGCTCGGCCAGGGGCGGCGAGATGACGAAGGCGAAGAACGCCGCCGCGACCGCCGCCTGCAGGGACAGCGCGCCGATCAGCCAGCTCCTGGCGCGCCAGCGCATCAGCCAGGCGGCGACCAGCACCGAGCCGGCGAGATAGCCCGCCCCGGACCAGTTGGCGTTGGCCCGGCTGATGAACGACTGGCCGGTGACGATCAGCAGCGGCGGCAGGGTGAAGCACAGCAGCAGAAGGTCCTGCCGCGACAGCCGCCGGCGCAGCGCCGCCAGCGCGAGGCCCACCAGCAGGACGCCCATGGGGATCGGCCCGAACACCCCGAACTGGGAGGCGAGGAATTCCCCGAGCTCGCCGAAGTTGAACAGCTTGCGCCCGCCCCAGGCGGCGTTGGCGGCCGTATGCTGGAAGGTGGCGAACCCGTGCGCGGCGTTCCAGGCGAGGTTGGGGGCCAGCATCAGGGCGAAGGCCCCGGCGGCGGCGGCGGCCCGGGGCAGGCTCCAGGCGGCCCGCGCCTGCCGCGACAGCGCCAGGTGCAGCGCAAGGCCGACGACGAAGTAGACGGCCGCGTACTTGCTGAGGAAGGCCAGCCCCAGCGCCGCGCCGAGGCCCGCGGCGACGCGCACGCCGGCCCGGCCTTCCGCCGTCTGCAGGGCGGCGTAGGCCAGGATCGTCAGGGCAAGGAAGAACAGCAGCGGCGCGTCGGTGGCGGCGACCAGCGACGAGAGCTGCACGCCCGGCATCAGGCCGTACAGCGCCGCCGCCGCCAGGGCCGTGCGCGAATCGTACAGCCGCCGGCCGATGGCGAAGACCGTCAGCATGGCGCCGGCCTGGAACAGGCCTGCCGAGAGCCGCACCCACGGCTCGGCGTTCCCGCCGATCGCGGTGGTGGCCCAGATCGCCCAGGCGACCATCGGCGGCTTGGAGTAGTAGCCGAAGTCGAGCGTGCGCGACCAAAGCCAGTACTGGGCCTCGTCCGGGTAGAGCTCGAGGGGGCTGGCGAACAGGACCACCAGGCGCACGAGCGTCAGTCCCGCGGTGAGCAGGATCGCCGCCCGCCAGTCGTCGGGCGCTCGCAGGCGCGCGGTGTCTGTCATGCCAGGTCCTTCGAAGGGACGCGGACGGTAACCCTGTGGCGTGTGCTGTAAAGCACACTGGCGCCGCCTTTCGACGCATCCGGACGGAGTCCGGCGAACCGTAACAAAAGCGTCACCCACTCCTCCAAATTTGGCGTTATAGGGGCGCCCAAGACTCGCGGCCTCCGGAGGGGCGAAGGCCCGCGGCAGTCGATCGAGAGGGGATTTCGATGAAAATGCATCTGAGCCGCGCGCTCTGCGCGACGACGGCGCTTGCGACCGGCCTGCTGATGGCGGGCTCGGCCATGGCGCAATCCACCGGCACCGCGGTGGTCGAGGAACTGATCGTGACGGGCTCGATGGGCCCGCGCAACATGGACGGCGTGATCGTGGCCGAAAGCGAGCCCAAGTCTCGCGCCTCGATCACCCAGGAGTTCATCAGCCGGATGGCCCCGGGCCAGACGATCCTGGACACCATCAACCTGCTGCCGGCCGTCAACTTCACCAACAACGACGCCTTCGGCTCGGCCGGCGGCGACGTCGTGCTGCGCGGCTTCGACTCGCAGCGCATCGCCCTGCTGCAGGACGGCGTGCCGCTGAACGATTCCGGCAACTACGCCATCTACCCGAACCAGCAGCTCGACTCGGACCTGATCGAGCGCGTGACGGTCAACCTCGGCACCACCGACGTCGACAGCCCGACCGCGGCGGCCGCGGGCGGCACCATCAACTACATCACCCGGCGCGCCGACGACGAGTTCGGCGTCCGCACCGAGGTCGGCCTGGGGTCGGTGAACTTCCAGCGCTACTACGCCACGGTCGAGACCGGCCGGGTCGGCCCCTGGGGCACCAAGGCCTGGATCAGCGGCCTCTACACCAAGAACGACATCTTCCGGCCGCATGACGCGACCCAGGATCCGGAAGGCAAGATCGAGAAGAAGCAGTTCAACTTCCGCATCGACCAGGATCTCGGCGAAGACAGCTTCGTCAGCCTGATCGGTCACTGGAACCAGAACCGCAACAGCTTCATCAACCGCATCAGCCTGGCCAACTACCGCGCCCGCGTCGCGCCGGTGAACGGCTTCCAGGCCGCCAACGAGAACATCAACCCGTCGAACACCGGCAACCTGCGGGCCCTGTCGAGCTTCAAGCTCAACGAGACCCTGACGCTGACCGTCGACCCGTCGTTCCAGTACGTGCTGGCCAACGGCGGCGGCGCCGGCAACTGGGCCGAGACCGACCTGCAGCTGCGCGGCAACTCGGGCGCGGCCGGCGTCGACCTGAACGGCGACGGCGACCTGAACGACACCGTCCGCCTCTATCGTCCGAACACGACGAACACCCGCCGCTACGGCGTCACCTCGTCGCTGATCTGGAAGTTCGCCGACAACCAGAACGTCCGCCTCGCCTACACCTACGACAAGGCCAACCACCGCCAGACCGGCGACGTGGGCTACATCGTGGACGGCAAGCCGGAAGACGTGTTCGGCGGCAAGGACGGCCGCGGCCGTCCGGTCCTGCTGCCCGACGGCACCAACCTGCGCCGCCGCGACCGCGCCTCGGTGGCCTACCTGAACCAGATCGCCGTCGAGTACCGCGGCCGCTTCCTCGAAGACCGGCTGCTGTTCAACGCCGGCCTGCGCGCGCCATTCTTCAAGCGCGACCTGAACAACTTCTGCTACCAGAACAACACGTTCAACGCCTACTGCACGACCCAGGTCCCGACCATCGTGCCCGGCACCGACGACGGCACGGGCCGTCCGCTGGTCCGCTTCCCGGCCAGCGCGCTGAACTCGAACGCGAACAACCTCTACGGCCAGCCGCGCGAGTTCACCCGCAAGTACGACGACGTGCTGCCGAACGTGGGCGTCAGCTACGACCTGACCGACGACCTGACGATCTACGCCAGCTACGCCGAGACCCTCTCGGCGCCGCGCACCGACGACCTGTACGACCGGATCTCGGTCGATCCGGGCCCGGAAAGCGCCAAGGCCTATGACGCCGGCTTCCGCTTCAACCGCGGCGGCCTGATGGCTCAGGGCGCGGTCTGGTTCAACTCGTTCACGAACCGGATCGAGCGCGTGTTCGACGAAGCCTCGGGCATCGCGTTCTCGACCAACGTCGGCGACGTCGAGCTGTTCGGCGTCGACTTCCAGGCCGGCTACGACATCAGCGAGAAGCTGAACGTCTACGGCGCGGCCTCGTACATCGAATCCGAGATCCAGGACGACATCGTGGACGGCTCGACCGTCCTGCCGACCGAGGGCCGCTCGCTCTACGAGACCCCGACCTGGCAAGGCGTCTTCCGGGTCAACTACTACCCGACCGAGGACCTCTCCTTCGGCTGGCAGACCAAGTACACCGGCGCGCGCTGGTCGAACCTGGTCAACACCGAGAAGTTCCCCGACTACGTCCTCACCGACGTGGACGTGCGCTTCAAGCTGGACCGCTTCGGCATGGAGAACACCTACCTCCAGGCCAACGTGCGGAACCTGTTCGACGAGCGCTACCTCGGCGACATGACCTCGAACCTGACCGGCACGGGCCTCGGCCAGCCGGGCTACCGCCGGACCTTCATCCTGACCCTGCACGCCGAGTTCTAAGGCGCGCTCGGGTCCGGACGGACCGATGCGAGGGGCGGCCGCGGCGACGCGGCCGCCCCTTTCTCTTTGTCGCGGGATGCTTGACGGGGGGGTCCCGGGGGGCCATGTGCGCGCGGCTTTTCGAAAAGGGGGCCTTCACGTTGAGCTTCACCGTTCCCGCCGAGTGGGCGCCGCACAAGGCCATGTGGCTGGGCTTCCCGAGCCACGCCGACCTGTGGGAGGCCGACCTCGATGAGGCCCAGGCCGAGGTGGCCGCCCTGGCCCGCGCCCTGGCGGGGCCCGGGGGCGAGCGCGTGCGGCTGATGACCGGCCACCCAGACGGCGAGGCGGCCGCCCGCCGCCTGCTGGGCGACGTCCCGAACGTCGAGATCACGGCCGGCCGCTTCGGCGACATCTGGCTGCGCGACACCGGCCCGATCTTCGCGGGCGGAAAGGCGCATGGCTTCCGCTTCAACGGCTGGGGCGGCAAGTACGACCTGCCGCACGACGACGAGGTGGCGGCCCAGATCGCGCAGGCTTCGGGCGTCCCGCTCGTCGCCCACGACTTCATCCTGGAGGGCGGCGCCGTCGACCACGACGGCTTCGGCACGGTGCTGACCACCGGCCAGTGCCTGCTCAACCCCAACCGCAACCCCGGCTGGACCGAAGCCGCGGCCGAGGCGGCCCTGGCCAAGGCCCTGGGCGCGAAGAAGGTGCTCTGGCTGGGCGAGGGCCTGCAGAACGACCACACCGACGGCCACGTCGACAACCTGGCCCGCTTCGTGGCGCCCGGCGTCGTCGCCGTGCCGGTGGCCTGGGGCCGGGGCGATCCGAACGCCGAGGCCTACGACGACGCCGCGCGGCGGCTGGCGGGGGCCACCGACGCCCGCGGCGAGCCCATCGTGGTCGTCCGGGTCCCCTCGCCCGGCTGGGTCGAGGGCGAGCCCGGCGAGGGACCGATCCCGGCCAGCCACATGAATTTCCTCATCGCCAACCAGGCGGTGATCGTGCCGATCTACGAAGCCCGGCCGGGCGAGCTCGCCGTCCAGGCGCTGGAGCAGCTGTTCCCCGGCCGCGCGATCGTCGGCCTTCCGTCGCTCGCCATTCTGACCGGCGGCGGGTCCTTCCACTGCATCACCCAGCAGGAGCCCGCCCTCTGATGACGCGCAAGCTCTCCGTCGCCGCCATCCAGACCTCGTACGGCCAGGACATGGCGGCCAACATCGCCAAGACCGAAGGCTTCATCCGCCAGGCCGCGGCCGACGGCGCCCAGGTGATCCTCCCCTCCGAGCTGTTCCAGGGGCCCTACTTCTGCGTGGCCCAGGAGGAGCGCTGGTTCGCCACCGCCTATCCCTGGCGCGAGCATCCGTGCGTCACCGCGCTGGCGCCGCTGGCCAAGGAGCTGGGCGTCGTGCTGCCGATCTCGATCTTCGAGCGCGAGGGGCCGCACTACTTCAACAGCCTGGTGATGGTGGACGCCGACGGCTCGCTGATGGGCGTCTATCGCAAGAGCCACATCCCCGACGGACCGGGCTACATGGAGAAGTACTACTTCCGGCCCGGCGACACCGGCTTCAAGGTCTGGGAGACGAAGTTCGGGCGCATCGGCGTCGGCATCTGCTGGGACCAGTGGTACCCCGAGGCCGCCCGCGCCATGACCCTGATGGGCGCCGAGGTCTTGCTCTATCCCACCGCCATCGGCTCCGAGCCGCACGACGCCACCCTGGACACCGCCGCCCCCTGGCGCCGGGCGATGCAGGGCCACGCGGTCTCGAACGTGATCCCGGTGGTGGGCGCCAACCGCACGGGCTTCGAGCCGTGGGACGGCTATCCGAACGGCGGCCAGGAGTTCTACGGCTCCAGCTTCATCGCCGACCACCGGGGCGACCTCGTCGCCGCCTTCGGGCGCGAGGACGAGGGGGTGCTGAAGGCCGAGTTCGACCTCGACTTCCTGGCGACCCACCGCGCCGCCTGGGGCTTCTTCCGCGACCGCCGCACCGACCTCTATGGGTCGCTGGTGAACGGCCGGCCCGCGTAAGTCGTCTCCTCTCCCCTCCGACTACGCCTCGGGGGAGAGGAGAGGGGGATCAGCAGCCCGTCGCGGCGGGCGCGCCGGCCAGTTCCTGCTTGGCCTCCGCCAGGTCGGCCATGAACGCCGGATCGGCGTGCAGTCGCGCGACCATGCCGGCGGCCAGGGTGCGGCCCGCCTCGACGTCCGAGGGGTAGTGCACGCCGCAGACCACCCGGCTCTCGCCCGCCTCTTGGCCCAGCTTGAGCAGGGCGTCGGCGCTGGCCGGCTGGGCCTCGGTGAGGATCAGCGCCCAGGCCCAGGCGACCATCGAATGGCCCGAGGGGTACGAGGCGTTGGTCTCGAGCCAGGGTTCGCGCTTGATGCAGATCGGCTTGTCGTTGCCCAGCGCCGGGCGGCGGCGGGCGAAGTGGTTCTTGGCCGGCGTGCCGATGGTGCGCACGTCCAGCTCGATCTTGTGCAGCAGCTTCCAGGCGACCGGGGTCGCCTTGGGGCTGACGTCCTTGCCCATGGCGCAGGCGAACCGCCTCAGGCCGCCGCCCTGCCACAGGTCGTTGTCCTGCTGGGCGAACTTCCAGCGGGGCGAGCCCTCCAGCGCGCGCGTCGCCTCGTAGTTGGCGCGGTCGGCGGCGTCGTACGGCGATCCGGGCGCCGGCGGTCCGGGCAGGATGTCCTTGCCCGACAGGGTCGAGGCCGACAGGTAGCCGCTGGTCTGTCCCCCCGGCGCGGCGTGGACGAGGGCGGTGGTCTCTGGCGCGGGCGAGGCGGCGGGCGAGGCGGCGCAGGCGGCCCACAGGACCGAGGCGCCCGCGACGGCGCCGGCGGTGATCAGTTTACGGAGCAATGAGGTATTCCTTCGAGGCTAGCGCAGGACGGTCTTGCCGTTCTTGATGACGGTGACGCCGCGCTCCTTAACCCGCGCCTCGAACGAGATCACCTTGCCGTCGCGCCACAGGTCCACCGTGACCACGTCGCCGGGGAACACCGGGGCCGAGAACCGCGCCTCGTGGCTCAGGATCGCCGCGGCGTCCCAGCCGGTGATCTCCTGCAGCACCGCCCGGCAGGTGATGCCGTAGGTGCACAGGCCGTGCAGGATCGGCCGGTCGAACCCGGCCATCTTCGCCACGTCGGGGTCGGAGTGCAGCGGATTGCGGTCGCCGTTCAGGCGGTAGAGCAGGGCCTGGTCCGGCCGGGTCGCGAAGTCGGCCGAGACGTCCGGCGCCCGGTCCGGGACCTTGTGCGGCTCGGGGGCGCCCTCGGTCGGGCCGCCGAAGCCGCCGTCGCCGCGGGCGAAGATCGAGCTCGTCAGGGTGGCGACCTTCTCGCCCTTCTGGTCGGTCCAGACGGTCTCGTTGAGGACGACCGCGCCCTTGCCGGCGCCCTTGTCGAACGCGCCGATCACCCGCTGTTCGGCGGTGAAGGTCCCGTAGTCCGGCAGCGGCTTGTGCAGCTCGACCTTCTGCTCCCCGTGCACGACCATCAGGAAGTTGATCTCGCTCTCGCGCCAGCCCTCGCGCGGCGGGGTCTCGTCACGCTTGCGCAGCGCCGCGCCCGCCGAGGACAGCACCGTCGCCGCCGTCGGCACGACCTTCAGCTCGCGCTCGTAGACGAACGGCAGCTCGTCCCGGTTCATCGGGTCCGCCCCCAGGCCGATCCCCAGGGCGTAGAGCATCACGTCCTTGTCGCCGTAGGTGAAGGTCCAGACGGTCGGCGGCTGCTCGAGGATGTCGGGATAGTAGATGGGCATGGGCGCTCCCTGCGATGGGGCGGGATTGAAGAGGCTTGGCCGTCCGGGCGCAAGCGGCGCGCCGTGATTTGCCGCTGTTCTTCGGATCGGCTAGAAGCGGCCCCTTCGCGCGAGGCGGGCCGGGAGGGCGCGTCGGCGCTCCAGAGATTCGAAGGTTTTCGATGTCCGAAACGACCCAAGTGCCCGCGGGCGGCGAGCTGACCGGCAGCGTCCTCTTCTACAACAAGCCCGAACCGCTGGCGCGCGAGCTGCACGGCAAGCTGGGCGTCAAGCGCATGGACGGCCCGTTCAAGTTCGCCAGGACCGGCCACGCCATCCCGCTGACCGTGGGCGAGTTCCCGCTGGCCGCCGTCAGCGGCCCGATCATCTTCGTCGGCGACGAGAAGCTGCCGATCGCGGTGATGGGCCTGAACGCCAACGAGAACATGTTCGTGCAGGACAACGGCCTGTTCGAGCCCGGCGTCTACATCCCGGCCTATGTGCGCCGCTATCCGTTCGTGTTCGCCAACGACACCCAGAACAACCAGATGGTGCTGTGCGTCGACCGCGCGGCCGAGTTCGTGGTGGAAGGCGGCGACATGCCGTTCTTCGACGAGAAGGGCGAGCCCTCGGACTACACCAAGCAGTGCATCGAGTTCTGCAACAACTTCGAGGTCGAGCGTCAGCGGACCATGAGCTTCGTCCAGCTCCTCAAGGACCTCGACCTGTTCGAGACCAAGACCGCCCAGTTCACCCCCACCAACCCCGACGGCACGCCGGGCCAGCCGCAGAAGATCGCCGAGTACTTCGGCGTCTCCGAAGACAAGCTCGCCAAGCTGCCGTCCGAGAAGCTGGTCGAGCTGCGCGACAACGGCGCCCTTGGCCAGATCTACGCCCACCTGCTGTCGCTGGTCGGCTGGGACCGCCTGGTGGCCATCGCCATGGCCCGCCAGGCCCAGCGCCCGGTGGCGGCGAACGGCTGATCCCGATCCTCCCCTCCGAGGGAGGGGGACCACGAAGTGGTGGAGGGGGCTTCCGCTACGGCGCGCCCCCTCAGTCCCTTCGGGACAGCTCCCCCAGAGGGGGGAGCACTCTCGCGCTTCACCGCGTGAACACGCTCCGGGTCAGGCACGAGAAGACCAGCCGGCCCGCCTCGTCCAGCAGGTCGTGCTGGGCGATGACGACGCCCTTGTCGTCGCCGACCGCGTCCTTGGCCATGATCGTCATCCGCCCGCGCAGCAGCTCGCCGGCCGGCGGGTTGCGCATCCAGCGCAGAGCGTCGACCCCCAGGCGCTTGGTCTGCGGCCAGTCGGTGTGCGCCACCGCGTCCAGCTTGGCCCAGATGGCGTAGACCATGGCGTCGGGCGCGCCCCGCTCCACCGTCCAGCCCGGCGTGAACGCCCGGCAGAACGCCTCCAGCGCCCCCGGATCCACCGCGCACGCCCCCAGGGACACCACCTGGCCGATCCGGATGTCGTCGAACGGTGCGGGCACCCTCTGGTCCTCTTCGCATGGCGGGATTCGCCGAATGATGGCCGTGCGCCGCGGGCGGAGTCGAGGCCCCGCTTTGCGGCCGTGACATCCGTGGGCCATAAAGTCGCGTACATTGGTAATATCGGGTTCCTCGAAGGGGTGACGATGCGGTTCCTCGCGGGCGTGGTGTTCGCCCTGGTCTCCATGGGGGTCTTCGCCGGCGCCGCCTTTGCGCAGCCGGTCAACACCGGCCATCTCGTCGCCGAGTTGGCGCCCCGGGCGCAGGGGATCGCCCCCGGCCAGACGCTGCACGTGGCCCTCGTCCAGAAGATCCAGGACGGCTGGCACACCTACTGGCGCAACCCGGGCGATTCCGGCGAGCCGACCCGCATCGAATGGACCCTGCCGCCGGGCTGGAGCGCCGGCGAGTTCGTCTGGCCGACGCCGCACCGCCTGCCGGTCGGCCCGCTGGTCAACTACGGCTACGAGGGGCAGGTGATCCTGCCGGTCCCGGTGACCGCCCCCGCCGACGCGGCGCCCGGCCAGACCGTCACGCTCAAGGGCCGCGCCACCTTCCTGGTGTGCGAGGAGATCTGCATCCCGGAGAGCGCCGACCTGACGCTGTCCCTGCCGGTCGTCGCCGCCCCGGCGCCCGCCCATCCGCAGTGGGACGGGCCCATCCGCAAGGCCCTGGCCGAGGCGCCGAAGCCCGCCGGCCTGACCGCCGCATTCCAGAAGGACGCCGCCGGCGTGAAGCTGGCCATCGTCGGCGCCCCGCTGAAGGGCGCGGATGTCTCGGACGCCTACTTCTTCCCCTTCTCCGGCACGGCGATCGACCACGCCAAGCCGCAGCCGATCGAGCGCGGCGCCGAGGGTCTGACGCTCACCCTGACCCCCGGCGTCGATTTCCAGACCGGGGATCCGCAGGACCTCTCCGGCGTCCTGTCCCTCGGCGAGACGGCCTACGAGGTGACCGCCGCCGCCGGCCCGCTTCCGGCCGCGGCCGCCGGGCTGGGCCCGCCGCCCGCCAGGGTTTCGGGTGGCGGCGCGGGCGCGCTGAACCTCGCCACCGCCGCCCTGTTCGGCCTGCTGGGCGGGCTGATCCTCAACCTGATGCCCTGCGTCTTCCCGGTGCTGGCCATGAAGGCCGCCTCGCTGGCCGGCCACGGGGGCGGGGCGCACGCCGAAGCCCGCCGCCAGGGTCTGGCCTTCGGGGCCGGCGTGCTCGTGACCTTCCTCGCCCTGGCGGGAGTGCTGATCGCCCTGAAGGCGGCCGGCTCGGCCGTCGGCTGGGGCTTCCAGCTCCAGTCCCCGCCGGTCGTCGCCGCCCTGGCCCTCCTGATGCTGGCGGTGGCCCTGAACCTCTCGGGCGTGTTCGAGGTCGCCGGCTCGCTGCAGAACGTCGGCTCGGGCCTCGCCCGCCGCGGCGGGACCACTGGCGCCTTCTTCACCGGCACGCTGGCGGTGGTCGTGGCGGCCCCCTGCACCGCGCCCTTCATGGGCCCGGCGCTGGGCTGGGCCCTGACCCAGAGCGCCGCCGCCGCCCTGACCGTATTCCTGGCCCTCGGGATCGGCTTCGCAGCGCCCTTCGTCGCCGTGGCCTTCGTCCCGGCCCTGCTGGACCGCCTGCCGACGCCGGGCGCCTGGATGGAGACCTTCCGCAAGGCCCTGGCCTTCCCGATGTACGCCGCCGCCGCCTGGCTGGTGTGGGTGCTGGCCCAGCAGACCGGGCCCGAGGGCCTGGCGCGCCTGCTGGCCGCCGCCATCGTCGTCGCGCTCGCCGCCTGGCTGGCCGGCATCGCCCAGCGCCGCGCGCTCCAGGGCGGACGGCCGCTCGCCTACGGCCTGGCCGCCGGGGTCCTCGCCGTCCTGGCGCTCGCCGCGGTGGTGGGCCCCAGGTACGCCGAGGCCGCCCAGGGGCCGGCGACCGCCTCGGCCGGCGGCGTCCCCTACGAGACCTACAGCCCGGCCCGGCTGGCCGAGCTGCGCGCCGCCGGCACGCCGGTGTTCGTCAACTACACCGCCGCCTGGTGCGTGAGCTGCCAGGTGAACGAGCGCGTGGCCCTCTCCACCCGGGGCGTGGCCGAGGCGCTGGAGCGCACCGGCGCCGTCTACCTCAAGGCCGACTGGACGAAGAAGGACCCGCAGATCGCGGCCGAACTGGCCAGCTTCGGCCGCGCCGGCGTCCCGCTCTATCTCGTGTATGGCGCGGGCGGCGGCGAGCCCGCTATCCTTCCAGCCCTCCTGACCGAAGGCCTCGTCGTGCGCGCCATCGACGCCGCCGCGAAGCCGAGCTGACCCCAAGAAGAAACCTGAAGGGAGCCCTGCCGATGCCCGGAATCCTCGACCGCCGAACCGTCCTGGCCTTCGCCGCCGCCGCGGCGCTCGCGGCGCCCGCCGTCGCGGCCCCGGTCCTCGGCCAGCCGGCCCCCGCCTTCAGCGTCAAGGACGCCGACGGCAAGACGCGCTCCCTGGCCGAGTTCAAGGGCAGGACCGTCGTGCTGGAATGGACCAACGAGGGCTGCCCGTATGTGAAGAAGCACTACGACTCCGGCAACATGCAGCGCCTGCAGTCGCAGGCGGTGAAGGACGGCGCCGTCTGGCTGACGGTCATCTCCTCGGCCCCGGACTTCCAGGGCTACAAGACCGCCGCCGAGGCCAAGGCCTGGAAGGCCAAGGCGGGTGCGGCCTCCACCGCCGTCCTGCTCGATACCACCGGAGTCGTCGGCCGGGCCTACGAGGCCAAGACCACCCCGCACATGTACGTCGTCGATAAGGCGGGCAAGCTCGTCTACATGGGCGGCATCGACGACAAGGCCTCGGCCGACCCGGCCAGCCTGAAGGGCGCCAAGAACTACGTCGCCGCCGCCCTCGCCGACGTGAAGGCCGGCCGCGCCGTCGCCCAGGCTGCAACCCAACCCTACGGCTGCAGCGTTAAGTACGCCTCGGCCGACTAGCTTTGCTGCTGAAGGGGGATGCTTGACCGACACCGACGCCGCCGCGTCCTGGCGGGCGCTTGACGCGGCCGGGGAGGCCGCCGCCCAGCGTTCGATCGCGGGCCTGTTCGAGGCCGAGCCGGACCGGGCCTCCCGCCTGACCTTCGAGGCCGCGGGCCTGGTCCTCGACCTCTCCAAGCAGCCCTGGTCCCAGGCCGACGTCGGGACCATGCTGGACCTCGCCCGCGCGTCGGGAGTGGAGGCGGCCCGCGCGGCCCTGTTCGCCGGCGAGGTGGTCAACCGCTCCGAGGGGCGGCCGGCCCTGCACATGGCTCTGCGCGCGCCGGAGGGGGCCGGCTTCGCCGCGGCGGGCGTCCCCGTTTCGGGCGAGGTCGAGACCACGCGCGCGAAGATGAAGGCCTTCGCCGGGGAGGTCCGCTCGGGCGCCCGGCGCGGGGCGACCGGCCGGCCGTTCAAGGCCATCGTCCACATCGGCATCGGCGGCTCCGACCTCGGGCCGCGGCTCATCTGGGAAGCGCTGCGGCCGCTAGAGCCCGCCCTCGACCTGCGCTTCGTCGCCAACGTCGATCCGGCCGAACTGGCCCAGGCCCTGACCGGCCTCGATCCGGCGGAGACGCTGGTGGTCACCGTCTCCAAGACCTTCACCACCCTCGAGACCCTGACCAACGCCGAGGCCGCGCGGGCCTGGCTCCGCGCCGCGCTCGGCGAAGCGTCGGACAGCCACCTCGTCGCCGTCTCGGCCGCGCCCGACAAGGCGCGGGGGTTCGGCGTCCCGGAGGACCAGGTGTTCGCCTTCTGGGACTGGGTCGGCGGCCGCTATTCGCTGTGGTCGGCGGTGGGCCTCTCCTGCGCCGTCGCCCTGGGCTGGGAGGCGTTCGAGGCGCTGCACGCCGGCGCGGCGGCGATGGACGTCCACTTCCGGGACGCCGCCCTGGACGCCAACCTGCCGGTCCTGCTGGCGCTCGCCCACGTCTTCAACCGAAACGGCCTTGGCCGGCCGATCCGCGCGGTGGTCCCCTACGCCCAGCGCCTTCGCCTGCTGCCCCCCTTTCTCCAGCAGCTGGAGATGGAATCGAACGGCAAGCGGGTCACCGCCGACGGCCGCCCGGTTCCGCGCCCGACCGCCGCCAGCGTGTTCGGCGACGCCGGCACCAACGGCCAGCACGCCTTCTTCCAGCTCCTGCACCAGGGAACCGATGTCATCCCCGTGGACATCGTCGCCGTCCGCCAGGGCTCCGAGGGCGATCCGGCGGCCCAGCGGAAGCTGCTCGCCAACGCCGTGGCCCAGGCCGAGGCCCTGATGGTCGGCCGCGCGATGCCGGACGATGCCCAGCGGGACTTCCCCGGCAACCGTCCGTCCAGCTTCCTGCTGCTGGACCGCCTGATCCCGCAGGCCCTCGGCGCGCTGATCGCCCTCTACGAGCACAAGACCTTCGTCGAGGGCGTCCTGTGGGGGATCAACAGCTTCGACCAGTGGGGCGTGGAGCTCGGCAAGACCCTCGCGGCCCGCATCCTCGAGGACCTGGAAGGCGCGGCCCAAAATCCCCACGACCCGTCGACCCAGGCGCTGATCGAGCGGCTGCGCTGACCGCCCTCCTCTCCCCCCGCGAAGCGGAGAGGGAGAGGGTAGGGAGAGGGCGGCGCGCAGCGCCGTGCGGCCGCTCCCTCGCTCTGCTCGGGGGAGAGGAGGGGCGTGCGTGACTCTCCGCATCGTCTCCGCTATAGCCCCGCCCGTCATGACGCGGTTCGCGCACCACCACGGCCATCACCACCATCCGACCCCGGCGGGTTCGGACGGCGGCCGCGTGGCTTAGAGAGCGCGACCTCCCCGAAGCCCCGCCGATGCGGACGGGGCTGTTCTTCTGACAAGCGCCGTCCGTCCCTCAGACTTCCCGAGAGACGACGATGACCGAACCTTCCCCAACTGCCTCCTTGAGCGCGCAGGCCGCAGCCGGTAAGCGCCCAGCCATGGCCCAAGACCCGCAACGCCCCGAAGCCCGCACGCCGCGCGGCTTCGTCGACCGCCGAGCCCGCGACGTGGTCGCCGAGCGGCAGATCCTGACCGCCGTCTCAGGAGTCTATGAGCGCTGGGGCTTCGAGCCGCTGGAGACCGGGGCGTTCGAATACGCCGACGCCCTGGGCAAGTTCCTGCCCGACGCCGACCGTCCGAACGAGGGCGTCTTCGCCCTGCAGGACGACGACGAGCAGTGGATGGCGCTGCGCTACGACCTGACTGCGCCGCTGGCCCGCTTCGCCGCCCAGAACTGGGAGACCCTGCCCAAGCCGTTCCGCCGCTACGCCTACGGGCCGGTCTGGCGCAACGAGAAGCCGGGGCCGGGGCGCTTCCGCGAGTTCGTCCAGTGCGACGCCGACACGGTGGGCTCGGCCCGTCCCGAGGCCGACGCCGAGATCATCGCCATGGCCGTGCAGGGCCTGGAGGCCGCGGGCCTGCCGGCCGGCTCGGCGGTCATCAAGATCAACAACCGCAAGCTGCTGAACGGCCTGATGGCGGCGGCCGGGGTGACCGACGAGGCCCAGAAGCTCGGCGTGCTGCGCGCGGTCGACAAGCTGGACCGCCTGGGCGCGGACGGCGTGCGCCTGCTGCTGGGCGAGGGCCGCCTCGACGAGTCCGGCGCCTTCACCAAGGGGGCGGGGCTCTCGGCCCAGTCCGCCGAACGGGTGCTGGCCTTCACCGCCGCCGGCGTCGGCGGCCGGGCCGAAACCCTGGCCAAGCTGGCCGAGGTCGTCGGCGGCTCGGCCGAGGGCGACGAGGGCCTGGCCGAGCTGGCCGCCATCGACGCGGCCCTGTCGGCGCTCGGCGTCGGGCCCGACCGGGCGCTGTTCGACCCGGCCGTCGTGCGGGGCCTGGAGTACTACACGGGCGCGGTGTTCGAGGCCGAGCTCTTGCTCTCCACCACGGACGAGAAAGGACAGAAGGTCACCTTCGGCTCGATCGGCGGCGGCGGGCGCTACGATGACCTCGTGGCCCGCTTCACCGGCGAGCGGACGCCCGCCACCGGCTTCTCCTTCGGCGTCTCGCGCCTGGCCGCGGCCCTGCGCGCCGCCGGCCGTGACGCAGCCCGAAAGGGTCCCTGGGCCGTCCGCGGCCCGGTGGTGGTCATCGCCTTCGACCAGGCGCGCATGGCCGACTACTTCGCCCTGGCCGGCGAGATCCGCGCGGCGGGCGTCCCGGCGGAGGTCTACCTGGGAAGCTCGGGCATGAAGGCCCAGATGAAGTACGCCGACCGGCGCCTGTCGCCCGCGGCGGTCATCCTGGGCGAGGACGAGATCGCCGCCGGCACGGTCACCGTGAAGGACCTCGACCTCGGCCGCGAGCTGGCCAGCAAGGTGACCGACAACGCCGAGTGGCGCGAGCAGCGGCCCGGCCAGCAGACCATCGCCCGCGCCGAGCTGATCCCCGCCCTGCGCCGCATCCTGGACGCCGGCTGATGCGCGTCGAGCCGCCCGTGCCGGAGGCGGCGCTCGCCGCCATCCGCGCGCCCCTGGAGGCCGCCGGCGCGACTCGCGCCGACGCGCCCCTGCTGCAGCCGCTGAACCTCTTCCTGGACTTGGCCGGGGAGGCGATGCGCGCGCGGCTGTTCGTGGTGCAGGCCGAGGGCGGGGCCGAGGCGTGCCTGCGCCCCGACTTCACCGTCGCCATCGCCCGCGCCCACCTGGAGTCGGGCAGGCGCGACGGGCGCTATCTCTACGAGGGCGCCGCCTTCCGCGCCTCTGCCGGCGCCGAGCGGCCCGAGGAGTTCCTGCAGGTGGGGTTGGAGCTGTTCGCCCCCCAGAGCCAGGGGGGCGACGGTGCGGCCGAGGCCGCCGACGCCGAGATCGCCGGCCTGGCCTGGCGCGCGTGCGCGGCCGGCGGGCGGGCCGACCTCTCCCTGCGGCTCGGCGATGTCGGCCTGTTCGGCCCGTTCATCGAGAGCCTGTCCCTGGCCGAGGGGCTCGCCGCGCGGCTCAAGCGGGTGGCGGGCCGGCCGCGCCTGCTGCAGGCCGAGCTGGCGCGCACCGGCGAGACGGCCGGCGGCGCGCGCGGAACCCTGGCCAGCATCCTGTCGGGCCTGTCGCAGGCCGAGGCCGGCGCCCTGCTGGAGGAGGTCTGGGCCTTGGCCGGCGTCGAGCCCGTGGGCGGCCGCGGGCCGGCCGAGATCGCCGCGCGGCTGGTGCGCAAGGCCGAGGCGGCCGCCGCGCCGGCGCTCACCGACGACCAGGCGGGCGCCATCCGCGCGTTCATGGCCATCGACGATTCGCCCGACGCGGCCCTCGCCCGGGTGGGCGAGCTCGCCGGCCGCAACGACAGGGCGCTGAATGCGGCGCTGGAGGGCTGGGCGCGGCGCTTGGCCGAGCTCGCCAGGGTCGCCGACCCGCACCGGATGCGGTTCGCCCCCGCCCTCGGCCACGCCTTCGACTACTACGACGGCCTGACCTTCGAAGTGGTCAGCGAGGCCCTCGGCCCCGAGCGGCCGGTGGCCGTCGGCGGCCGCTACGACGGCCTGCTGGCCCGCCTTGGGGCTGGCCTCGGGGGCGGCGAAGGGAGGGCGGTGGGCTGCATGGTCCGGCCCTGGCGCGCATGGGACGGAGGCGAGCAATGAGCGAGCTGGTCATCGCGGTCCCGTCCAAGGGCCGCCTGAAGGAGCAGGTGGAGGCCTGGCTGGCCGACGCCGGCCTCGACCTTTCCGTCACCGGCGGGGCGCGCGGCTACATGGCGGGCCTCAAGGGGCTGCCGGGCGCCCAGGTGCGCCTCCTGTCGGCCGGCGACATCGCCGAGGCCCTGGACGCCGGCGAGGTCCACCTCGGGATCACCGGCGAAGACCTGCTGCGCGAGCGCGGCGAGGACCTCGACTCCCGCGTCCTGCTGTTGCGGCCGCTGGGCTTCGGCCGCGCCGACCTCGTCGTCGCCGCACCGAAGAGCTGGCTCGACGTCGAGACCATGGCCGACCTCGAGGAGGTCGCCGCCGAGCACCTGGCCCGCACCGGCCGGCGCATGCGCGTGGCGACCAAGTACCTCTCCCAGACCCGGGCCTTCTTCGCCCGCCACGGCATCGCCGATTACCGCATCGCCGAGTCGGGCGGGGCGACCGAGGGCGCGCCGGCGGCCGGCGCGGCCGAGCTGGTGGTGGACATCACCACCACCGGGGCGACCCTGGCCGCCAACGGCCTGAAGGTGCTGGCCGACGGGGTGATCCTGAAGAGCCAGGCGCAGCTCGCCGCCAGCCTGCGGGCCGAGTGGGGCGAATCGGCCCTCGCGGCGGCCGAGCGCCTGCTGCGGGCGGTGGAGGCCCGGGCCGCGGCCCGGCGCAGCGCGACCCTGATCTGGCCATCCCGTGGCGACGCCGCCGAGGCCGAGGCGGTGGACCGTCTCGTCGCCGCCGGCGCCTCGCGCCGACCCAACGGCCTGCTGGTCGAGATGGGGCAGGTGGCCGAGGCCGCTCAGGCGCTTACCGCCGCGGGCCTCGGGCCGGTCACAGCCGCCCAGCCCGAGTTCGTCTTTGACGTGAGCTGCCCAGCGCTTACAACCCTCAAGTCCCGGTTGTTTTGACGACAGCGTCAAAAATTTGAGGCAAATCGCAATTTTATGAACTGACTTTGCCGGGAACCCCGTTTGGGCCCGTTGACTCGGCCAGAAAATTGCCGTTCTGTCATCAGGCGAGAGACATGACGGCGCAAGTCCGAAGGTCTCCGGCGTTTCGGGGAGGAAACGCCCGCTCAATCAGAGCGACTGCTCAAGACGGCCCGCTGCGATTATCCCCCGCAGCGGGCCGGTTCTTTTTGAGGGCCCCCGCGGTTTTGACTCAGGCGTCAAAACCGCGGGGGCTTTTCCACATCAGTGATGCGCGTGTCCGGCCGGCGGGGCGACCCGCACCTCGAACTCGGCGCTGAGCTTGGCGCCGCTGGCGAAGACCAGAGTCGCCGGGACCCTGTCGCCGGTCTTCAGCGCCCGCGTCAGCCCCATGAACATCAGGTGATAGCCGCCGGGGGCGAAGGTCACCCGCGCGCCGGGGGCCAGGGCCACCCGGTCCTGCCTTTCCATCTTCATGATCCCGCCGGCCATGCTGGAGCGGTGGATCTCGGTCCGCTTGGCGGCGGGGCTTTCCACCGCCACCAGGGCATCGGCGGTCTTGCCGGGATTGGTCAGGGTCATGAATCCGGCGCCGGTGGAGCCGGCCACGGCCGGGCGGCTCCAGGCGCCGGACACCTGGGGCGCCGCGTGGGCCTGGGCGGCGGCGGCGAGGGCGAGGGTCAGCCCGAGGGCGGGCGGGATGAGCTTCATGGGACGCACCTTAGCGATGATCGTGGCCGGGCCGAGGCGCCGGGCGAGGCAAGGGGGAGTCCGGAGAACGGCTTCACTTCTCGATCTCCAGACGCATGAGGATGCGCGCGGGCGGGCCGCGCACGGATGTCCCGGATGGGGTCCGGGTCAGGCGTTCGGAGGCGGAGGTCCCTGGCCGGGCGGCCGCGGCGGGGCGCGGGCCGGCGGAGGCGGCTTGGCGCGGGGAAGCGGCGCGGCCGCCGCGACATAGGTCACCCGCGGGAGGGCGGCGTCGACGGCGGGGGGCGGCGGTGCGGCCCCCGCCGCGGGGCAGACGCAGTGGTCGCAGCGGCCGACGTGGCCGGGCAGGCTCCCGTCCGCGGGGGCCGCCTCCATGCCCGCGCTGGTGCAGATCACGCCTTGAGCGAGAGGGGCCGGCGCGGCCCCGGCGATGGACGGGATCAGCGCCTGGACCAGCAGCGCGAAGACGGCCAGCAGGGCGATCACCGCCCTGCGTTCGGCGCGCGCGCCCATGGCTCTGTCCCGCGGCGTGGTCACGGAACGCCGTCGTAAGGCCGTGGCGGGATTACGCAAGCCCGCCCGCTGCGTCATAGTCCGCGGGAATCAACCCGGAGAGCCGATGGAAGGCCACGTCGAGACCGGCGCGTACAAGGACGTGGTCCTGTTCCTGGCCACCGCCGGCGTCGTGGTCCCGCTGTTCCGCCGCTGGCGGATCAGCCCGATCCTGGGCTTCCTCGTGGCCGGCGTCCTCCTGGGCCCGTTCGGCCTGGGCAGCCTCTCGCACCAGTTCGGCTGGCTGCGCGCCATGACCATCGACGAGCCCGAGCAGCTCTCGGTGCTGGCCGAGCTGGGCGTCGTCTTCCTGCTGTTCATGATCGGGCTGGAGCTGTCGTGGGAGCGCCTGCGCGCGATGCGCCGCTACGTCTTCGGGCTGGGGGCGCTGCAGGTGGGCCTGTGCCTGGCCGGCGTCGCCGGCGCGGCCCTGCTGCTGGGCCAGCGGCCGCTGGCGGCCCTGGCGATCGGCGCGGCCCTGGCGCTGTCCTCTACCGCCATCGTCATGCCGATCCTGGCCGAGCAGAAGCGCCAGCATTCGCAGGCCGGCCGCGCCACCTTCTCGGTCCTGCTGTTCCAGGACCTGGCCGTCGCCCCGATCCTCGTCACCCTCACCCTGCTCAGCCGGCAGGAGGACGCCGTCTTCGGCCCCGCGCTGCTGCTCTCGTTCGCCCCGGCGGTGCTTGGCCTGGCCGCCCTGTTCCTGATGGGCCGGCTGCTGTTGCGGCCGATGCTGCGCTCGGTGGCCAAGGCCAAGAGCGAGGAGCTGTTCGTCGCCGCCAGCCTCCTAGTGGTCATCGGCGCCGGCCTGGTCAGCGCGCTGACCGGCCTGTCCATGGCGCTCGGCGCGTTCATCGCCGGCCTGCTGCTGGCCGAGACCGAGTTCCGCCACGAGGTCGAGGTGCGGGTGGAGCCCTTCAAGGGCCTGCTGCTCGGCCTGTTCTTCCTGTCGGTGGGCATCGGCCTCAACGTGCCGCTGCTGGTGGAGCGGCCGGCGGCCATCCTCGGCATCGCCCTGGCGATGGTGGCCGGCAACGCCCTGGTGGTCTTCGGCCTCGCGCGGCTGTTCGGCCTGCGCTCGCGGCCCGCCGCGGAGGCCGCCCTTCTGCTCGCCGGCGCGGGCGAGTTCGCCTTCGTCATCCTGGGCCAGGCCATGGGCGGCGGCATCGTCGACCGCACGACCGGCGAGACGGTGCTGGTCGCCGCGACCGTCTCGATGTTCTGCATCCCGCTGCTCTCCCTGCTCAGCGTCCGGGTCGGAGGGCGCAAGGTCGCCCCCGCCGAGACCCCGGCGGAACCCGAGGGGGCCGAGCCCGGGGGAACCGAGCCTGGGGGGACGCCGCGCGTGCTGGTGGTCGGCTACGGCCGGGTCGGCCGCCTCGTCGGCGACATGCTGAACCGGCATCAGGTCGCCTGGGTGGGGGCCGAGAAGGACGCCCGCATGGTCGACACCGGCCGCCGCGCGGGCCAGCGGATCTACTTCGGCGATGCGGCCCGGCCCGAGTTCCTCGAGCGCTGCGGTCTGGCCGAGGCCCCGGCGCTCGTGGTGACCATGGACGATCCCGAGGGGGTGGAGGCGATCGTCGGCCTCGCGCGTTCCCTCCGTCCGGACCTGACGATCGTCGCCCGCGCCCGCGACGCCCGCCATGCCCAGCGGCTCTACGAGCTCGGCGCCACCGACGCCGTGCCCGAGACGGTGGAGGCCAGCCTGCAGCTCTCCGAGGCGGTGCTGGTAGAGATCGGCGTGCCGATGGGCCTGGTGATCGCCTCGATCCACGAGCGGCGCGACGAGTTCCGGGCGGCGCTCAACCGGCCCGAGGCGCTCGGCGGCCGCGCCCGCCGCTTCCGCCGCGAGCGCGGCGCCTGACCGGCGCCGGGAATTTGGCGGCGGAAATATTGTCAGCTTGCGTTCATGTGTCGGGAACCAAGCGTTGCCATGCACGTTGAGGCCCCGAGCGCGAAAGGGGCGCAGGGTCGGACGAGGGGTGAGCCGTTGCGAGGCCAGGAAGGCCAAGCTGGGATGCTAGCGGTCGCGGACGTGCGTCCGCCGCACCCGCCTGCGTCGCCGTTCCCGCTTCACAAATATTTCCAACAGTTTCGGCGAGCATTCGCCGCCCATCCGGCCAAGGTTGGCGTGGAACAGCGGAGGTGCTCGACTTGAGTTTTCCGGCGGACTCGGCTGAAGCCGGGCCCGAGGCGGGGAGAGGCGGTCTGTTTTTCTCGGATCGCACCGTTGATCACTGTCAAGGTTGTGTTCAGCGTCCTCGCCGAAGCTGGAAAGGGGGCCAGATTGGGGTCGGAGTGTGGCTTCGGCGACACTTACGCATCGCATCGGCCTTGTTATAACGGCGGCTGGGTCAAATGGCCGCACCACCTGAGGGCAACGAGAGGGCTCTGATTATGAAGTTGAAACTCCTGGCAGGGGCTGCGATGGCCGCGGCCTTCGCCGCGTCCGCCGCCCAGGCGCAAGTCGGCTGGTACGGCGCGGTCGATCTCGGGTACCACTGGCCCGAGCAGTTCGAGATGGACTCCTCGAACAACGCGCCGAACGGCAATCCCTACGTCTGGGATTTCAATCAGGAAGAAGACTGGGCCGGCTTCGCCCGTCTCGGCTATCAGGTGACCGACAACTGGCGCGTCGAGCTCGAGCTCGGCTACCGCGGCGGCGACCTGGAGTCGGTGCGCGGCGGCTCGAACCAGGCGGTCCTGGGCCTCTGCACCCCCGGCGTGGTGCGCACCGCGGCGGCCCCGACCTGCGGCTCGCCCGACGGTGACGTCACCTCGTGGACCGTGATGGGCAATGTCATCTACGACATCATGCCCGGCTCCTCGATCAACCCGTTCATCGGCGGCGGCATCGGCATCAACCACGTCTCCATGGAGACGCTGGGCCAGTTCTCGAACGTTCCCGGGATCACCGCGGCCAACCCGGCGATCCAGAACCTGACGATCGACGACGACGACACCGCCTTCGCCTGGCAGCTGCTGGCCGGCGTGGCGTGGCGCGCCACCGATCGCCTGAACGTCGACCTGACCTACCGCTACCTCGGCGGTTCGGATCTCGACTTCGACTCGACCGGCTCGAACGCCGGCGGCCTGCAGCCGGGCGTGTTCAGCGGCGAATACCGCGACTCGTCGGTGACCCTGGGCCTGCGGTACTCGTTCGCGGCCCCGCCGCCCCCGCCGCCGCCGCCCCCGCCGCCGCCGCCTCCCCCGCCGCCGCCTCCGCCCCCGCCGCCGCCTCCGGCGCCGGCCTACGAGGCCAAGCAGTTCATCGTCTACTTCCCGTTCGATCAGTACGTGCTGACGCCGGAAGCCCAGCAGGTGGTCACGGAAGCCGCCAACTACGCCAAGGGCGGCAACGCCACCCGCGTCGTGGTGGTCGGCCACGCCGACACCTCGGGCTCGCAGGCCTACAACGTGCGTCTGTCCGAGCGCCGCGCGAAGGCGGTCGCCGACGCCCTGGTGGGCTCCGGCGTGAACCAGACCTCGCTGTCGGTCGACTGGAAGGGCGAGACCATGCCTGCGGTCGCCACCGGCGACGGCGTCAAGGAACCGCTGAACCGCCGTTCGACGATCGACATCAACTTCTGATCTCGATCGCCGGCTTCGGTCGGACACTAGGCGAGGGCCCGGCGGAAACGCCGGGCCCTTTGCTTTTGGGGAAGGCGGGCGTTCGCTCGCGGCTGGAGATCAAACCGGCAGCTGGGTCGTGCTCTTCACCTCTTCCAGCACGGCGTAGGTGCGCGTCTCGCGCACGCCGGGGATGCGCACCAGCACGTCCTCCAGGAACGTCCGCCAGGCGGCCAGGTCGCGCACCCGCGACTTGATGAGGTAGTCGAAGCCTCCCGCCACCATGTGGCACTCCAGCACGTCGGGCGAGCGGCGGGCCGCGGCGGCGAAGGTCTCGAACACCTCGGGCGTCGTGCGGTCCAGCACCACCTCGACGAAGATCAGCACCCCGCGCTCGACCTTCTCGGGGTCCACCAGGGCGGTGAAGCCGGTGATGTAGCCGCCCTCGCGCAGCCGCCGCACCCGCTCGGAGCAGGCGGAGGGGGACAGATGGCACCGCTCGGCGAGCTCGGCGTTGCTGATCCGCCCGTCCGCCTGCAGCGCCCGCAGCAGCCGCCGGTCGGTCTCGTCCAGTCGCAGATTGTTCGCCATCGCCCGTTTCCGCCGTGGAAGCTGCGGCGACCTCGCCGCCGAACCGTGATACATTCGGCGCTAAGTACCATATCCCGAATGCTGTCGCAGCAGGAGGCTCCCTTGCCGTTCGATCATCTGGATGCCGGCAAGTTCGCCGACGAACGTACGGTCCTGACCAGGGCGCTGGCCGCCCGGCCGCTCAGCCCGCAGGACCGCGAGGCGGTCCGGCAGGAGGCCGAGGCTCTGGTCCGCGCCGCGCGCAAGGCGGCCCGCAAGCAGGGAGTGGTCGAGAGCTTCCTGCAGGAGTTCAGCCTCTCCACCCGCGAGGGCCTGGCCCTGATGTGCCTGGCCGAGGCCCTGCTGCGCACCCCCGACGAGGAGACCCGCGACCGCCTGATCGCCGAGAAGATCGCCTCGGCCGACTGGGCCAGCCACGCCGGCCGCTCGGACTCGCTGCTGGTCAACGCCTCCACCTGGAGCCTGATGCTCACCGGCCGGCTGATCGACCCGGACGAGGAGGCCAGGAACGACCTGCCGGGCTTCATCAAGCGCCTGGCCGGGCGCCTGGGCGAGCCCGTCATCCGCAAGGCCGTCGGCGCCGCCGTCCGCATCATGGGCGAGCAGTTCGTCCTGGGCGCCACCATCGAGAAGGCGATCCGCCGGGCCGCGGCCGACGGCTTCGTCTGCTCGTTCGACATGCTGGGCGAGGGGGCCCGCACCGACGCCGACGCCGACCGCTACGAAGCCGCCTACGCCGAGGCCATCCGCGTCGTCGGCAAGTCCGCGACCGGTCAGGGCCCCGAGGCCGGGCACGGCGTCTCGGTGAAGCTGTCGGCCCTGTCGCCCCGCTACGAAGCCCGCCAGGCTGAGCGGGTGTTCGCCGATCTCTATCCTCGGATCCTGCGCCTGGCTCAGATGGGGGCGGAGGCCGACATCAACCTGACCCTCGACGCCGAGGAGGCCGACCGCCTCGTCATCTCGCTCCAGCTCCTGGATCGGCTCGCCCGCGAGCCGGCCCTGCGAGACTGGAAGGGCCTCGGCCTCGCCGTCCAGGCCTACCAGAAGCGCGGCCCCGAGGTGATCGCCGCCGTCGCCGACATCGCCCGCTCCAGCGGCCGCCGGCTGATGGTTCGCCTCGTGAAGGGCGCCTACTGGGATTCCGAGATCAAGCGCGCCCAGGTGGCCGGCCTGTCCGGCTATCCGGTGTTCACCACCAAGGCGGCGACGGACCTGTCCTATCTCGTCTGCGCCAGGGCCCTGCTGGCCGCCGCCCCCGCGCTCTACGCCCAGTTCGCCACCCACAACGCCCACACCCTGGCCGCCGTCCGCCAGATGGCCGCCCAGGCCCAGGTGAAGTTCGAGTTCCAGCGTCTGCACGGCATGGGCGAGGCGCTCTACGGCGCCGCCCAGGAGCGCTATGGCGACTTCCCGCTGCGCGTCTACGCCCCCGTCGGCAGCCACGAGGACCTCCTGCCCTACCTCGTCCGCCGCCTGCTGGAGAACGGCGCCAACACCTCCTTCGTCCATGCCCTGCTCGACGAGAAGACCCCGGTCTCCAAGGTCGTCGTGGACCCGATCTCGGCCGTGGAGGCCGCCGGCGGCGCCCCGCACCCGCGCATCCCGCTGCCGCGCGACCTCTACGGACCGGCCCGGAAGAACTCCGAGGGCCTCGACCTGTCGATCAAGGCCGTGCGCGACGACCTGACCGCCGCCGTCGCGCGGCTCGACGGCGAGTCGCTCAAGGGCGCGCCCATCGTGTCGGGCCGCCTGCTGACGGACGGGGAAGGCGCCGAGGCCCGCTCGCCCGCCGAGCTCTCCCGCGTGATCGGCCGGACCTGGCAGGCGAGCCCCAGGCAGGTGGACGAGGCTTTCGCCGTCGCCCGCGAGGCGCAGCCCGGCTGGGACGCCCTCGGCGGCGAGGGCCGCGCCAAGGTGCTGCGCGCCATGGGCGATGCGCTGGAGGCCCATCGCGAGCGCCTGATCGCCATCTGCGTGCGGGAGGCCGGCAAGACCCTGGCCGACGCCATCGCCGAGGTGCGCGAGGCCGCCGATTTCTGCCGCTACTACGCCCACCTCGCAGAGCGCCAGTTCGCCAGCCCTGAGACCCTGCGCGGGCCCGTCGGCGAGACGAACCAGCTCCAGCTCCACGGCCGCGGCGTGTTCGTCTGCATCAGCCCCTGGAACTTCCCCCTGGCCATCTTCACCGGCCAGGTCGCGGCGGCGCTCGCCGCCGGCAACGGCGTGCTGGCCAAGCCCGCCGAGCAGACCCCGATCATCGCCGCCGAGGCGGTCAGGCTGTTCCACGCCGCCGGCGCGCCAGCCGGCCTGCTGCACCTGCTGCCCGGCGACGGCGCCGTGGTCGGCCAGGCCCTCGTCTCGCATCCGGGCTGCGACGGCGTGGCCTTCACCGGCGGCACCGACACGGCCTGGGCGATCAACCGCACCCTGGCGGCCCGCCAGGGGCCGATCGTGCCGTTCATCGCCGAGACCGGCGGGCTGAACGCCATGTTCGTCGACACCACGGCCCTGCGCGAACAGGTCATCGACGACGTGTTGCTGTCGGGCTTCGGCTCGGCGGGCCAGCGCTGCTCGGCCCTGCGCATCCTGTTCCTGCCGCACGAGACCGCCGACGCCCTGCTCGACGGCCTGAAGGGGGCCATGCGGACGCTGGTGGTGACCGATCCCGCCGACCCGCGCGCCGATGTCGGGCCGGTGATCGACGCCGAGGCCAAGGCCGCCCTCGAGGCCCACGTGCAGCGGCTGGAGGCCGAGGCGCGGGTGCTGGCCCGGTTGGACGTCCCCGCGGGCGGGCATTTCTTCGCCCCGACACTGGCCGAGATCCCGGACGCGAGCTTCCTGGGCAAGGAGGTGTTCGGCCCGATCCTGCACGTGGTCCGCTACGATCCCGCCCGCCTCGCCGAGGCCGCCGCGCCGCTGGTCCAGGCCCGCTACGGCCTGACGCTGGGCGTCCATTCCCGCATCGAAGCCTTCGCCGAGGAGGTCCAGCGGGCGGTCCCGGCCGGCAACGCCTACGTCAACCGCTCGATGATCGGCGCGGTCGTCGGGGTCCAGCCGTTCGGCGGCGAAGGCCTCTCGGGAACCGGCCCCAAGGCCGGCGGGCCGCACGCCCTGCTGCGCTATGCGGTGGAACGGGCGGTCAGCGTCAACATCACCGCCCAGGGCGGCGATCCGGCCCTGCTCAACCTCGACGCCTGACGGCGCAGCCGGACGGCCCGAGCCGCGTTCTACATTCCTGAGCCGGCCCGCGCCGGCGCGAGGGATGCCTATGACATTGCAGCAGGCCCTGGCCTTCGGGCTGGTGGGCGCGACCATCGTGGCCTTCATCTGGGGGCGGTGGCGTTACGACGTGATCGCGCTTTCGGCCCTCGGCCTGGGGCTCGTCCTGGGCGTCGTCCCCGCCGAGGACGCCTTCTCGGGCTTCGCCAACGATGTCACCGTCATCATCGCCTGCGCCCTGGTGGTCAGCGCCGCGTTCGCCCGCTCCGGGATCGTCGAGGCGGCCCTGCGGCCGCTTCTGCCCCGGCTGACCAGCGCCCGCACCCAGGTCCCCTTGTTCGCCGGCGTCGTGGCCCTGCTCTCCATGGTGACCAAGAACGTCGGCGCCCTGGCGCTGATGATGCCGATCGCCCTGCAGACCGCCCGGCGGACGAACGTCTCCCCGTCCTGCCTGCTGATGCCCATGGCCTTCGCCTCCCTGATCGGCGGGACCGTGACCATGGTCGGCACCTCGCCGAACATCCTGGTCTCCGAGGTCCGCCAGCAGGTCCTGGGCGAGCCGTTCCAGATGTACGACTACGCGCCGGTGGGTCTGGCGCTGACGGCGCTGGGGCTCGTTTTCCTGGCCTTCGCCTACCGCCTGCTGCCGACCACCCGGACCGCCACCGAGACCCTCGACACCGCCATCGAGACGGCGCCCTACGTCACCCAGGTCTCCGCCCCCGAGGACTGGACCCTGGAGAAGCGGGCGGTCCGCAATCTCCAGGCGCTGGGCCAGGGCGAGGTCCGCATCTTGGCGCTCATCCGCGACGGCGAGCGGCGGGCGCAGCCGCACCCGAACGTCCGCGTCCGCCCAGGGGACAAGCTGCTGGTCGAGGGCGAGCACCAGGCGCTCGACACCTTCATCACCCGGGCCAAGCTCAAGCACAGCCGCGCCGATCGCCCGGTCGCCACCGAGGAGCCCACCGAGGAGACCCGGGTCGTGGAGGCGATCGTGGGCTCCGACTCCATGCTGATCGGCCGCTCCGCCAAACAGGAGGACCTCTACGGCCAGCACGGCGTGAACCTGCTGGCCGTCAGCCGCTCGGGCTACCGCACGACCGTCGAGCTCAAGGGCATGCGGCTCCGCGCCGGCGACGTGGTGGTCCTGCAGGGCGGGGAGCGCACCCTGCCGGGCGCGCTGAAGACCCTCGGCCTGCTGCCGCTCGCCGAGCGCGACGTGCGTCTGGGCGGAATCCGTCGCCGGGTCGCCCCGGCGCTGATCCTGCTCACGGCCATGGTGCTGGTGGCGGTGCAGGCCGCGCCGGTGGCCATCGCCTTCTTCGCCGCGGCCGTGGCCATGGTGCTGGTCGGCGCGATCCGCATGCGCGAGGCCTATTCGGCGCTCGACGGCCCGGTGCTGGTGCTGATCGCCGCCCTGATCCCGGTGTCGGACGCGATCCGCGCCACCGGCGGCGCCGAGCTCATCGCCTCGGCCCTGGCCCAGGCGTTCGAAGGCCGCCCGCCGATCCTGGCGCTGGGCGCGGTGATGGCCGTCTCCATGGCCGCCACGCCCTTCCTGAACAACGCCGCCACGGTCCTGATCGTGGCTCCGGTCGGCGCGGCCCTGGCCCGGCTGCTGGGCCTGCATCCCGATCCGTTCCTGATGGCGGTGGCGGTCGGGGCGGCCTGCGACTTCCTCACGCCCATCGGCCACCAGTGCAACACCCTGGTCATGGCGCCGGGGGGCTACCGCTTCGCCGACTACCCCAGGTTGGGGGCGCCGCTGACCGCTCTCGTCCTGCTTGTCGGAACCCCGCTGATCGCCGCCGTCTGGCCCCTCCAGGGTTGAGTTCACACTCTCGTGAGTCCGGCCGCCGCCCGGCCGGCCAAACGATTGATCTGCCGAGGGGCCGCTCGCCGTGTTAACCTCTGGTTTACGAAAAAGCCTGTGGGCGGAGGGCTCGCCTCATTGACGAGTCATTAGCCAAGTGTCCCCATATGTGGGTTGTTCGGGCTGGGGGCCCACAACATGTAGGGGCTCGGGACGGCGACCAGGGAGGTCGAGGTTCCGCAGAGGCATAGGTTCGAGGGAAATGAGCGAAGCGGCGAAGGTTGGGATTGCCGACAGTGCGGAACGGGTCCAGGCGCAGCCGGCCAAGCCGCAACTCCAGCTCGTGCGCAAGGTCCAGGTGGACCGCAGCCGCGACGCGAACCTGACCGATTTCGGCAAGACGACCCTCGAGGACCGCTATCTGCTGCCCGGCGAGTCCTATCAGGACATGTTCGCCCGCGTGGCCACGGCCTTCGCAGACGACGCCGACCACGCCCAGCGCATCTACGACTACATCTCGAACCTGTGGTTCATGCCGGCGACGCCGGTGCTGTCGAACGGCGGCGCGAGCCGCGGCCTGCCGATCTCGTGCTTCCTGAACGCGGTTCCCGACAACCTGGACGGCATCGTCAGCGTCTGGAACGAGAACGTCGCCCTGGCCTCCAACGGCGGCGGCATCGGCACCTACTGGGGCGGTGTCCGCTCGATCGGCGAGAAGGTGAAGGGCGCCGGCCAGACCAGCGGGATCATCCCCTTCATCCGGGTCATGGACTCGCTGACCCTCGCCATCAGCCAGGGTTCGCTGCGCCGCGGCTCGGCGGCCGTCTACCTCGACATCCACCACCCGGAGATCGAGGAGTTCCTCGAGATCCGGAAGCCCTCGGGCGACTTCAACCGCAAGAGCCTGAACCTCCACCACGGCCTGTCGATCACCGACGAGTTCATGGAGGCGGTCCGCGACGGCGCCATGTTCGGCCTGCGCTCGCCCAAGACCGGCGAGGTGATCCGCGAGGTGGACGCCCGCTCGCTCTGGCAGAAGATCCTCGAGATCCGCCTGCAGACGGGCGAGCCCTACCTGATCTTCTCCGACACCGTGAACCGGGCCATGCCGCAGCACCAGCGCGAGCTCGGCCTGCAGGTCCGCCAGTCGAACCTGTGCTCGGAGATCATGCTGCACACCGGTCAGGACCACCTGGGCCAGGAGCGGACGGCGGTCTGCTGCCTCTCGTCGGTCAACGCCGAGAAGTTCCTGGAGTGGCGCGACCACCCGACGTTCATCGAGGACGTCATGCGCTTCCTCGACAACGTGCTGGAGGACTTCATCCACCGCGCGCCGCCCGAGATGAAGAACGCCGTCTACGCGGCCAAGCGCGAGCGCTCGGTGGGCCTTGGCCTGATGGGCTTCCACTCGTTCCTGCAGCAGCAGAACGTGCCGTTCGAGAGCGCCCTGGCCAAGAGCTGGAACATGCGGCTCTTCAAGACCCTGCGCCGCCAGTGCGACGCGGCCTCCCGCACCCTCGCCGCCGAGCGCGGCCCGTGCCCGGACGCGGCCGAGCGCGGAGTCATGGAGCGATTCAGCCACAAGCTGGCCATCGCCCCCACCGCCTCGATCTCGATCATCTGCGGCGGCACCAGCGCCGGCATCGAGCCGATCCCTGCCAACATCTACAGCCACAAGACCCTGTCGGGCACCTTCGCGGTGAAGAACCCCTACCTGGAGCGCCTGCTCGACGAGAAGGGTCAGAACACCGCGGCGGTGTGGGATTCGATCCTCGCCAACGAAGGTTCCGTCCAGCACCTCGAGTTCCTGAGCCAGGACGAGAAGGACGTCTTCAAGACGGCGTTCGAAATCGACCAGCGCTGGATCGTAGAGCTTGCAGCAGACCGCACGCCGGATATTTGCCAGTCCCAGTCCGTGAACCTGTTCCTTCCGGGCGATATTGATAAGTGGGACCTGCATATGCTTCACTGGACTGCGTGGGAGCGGGGGTGCAAGTCGCTTTACTATCTGCGTTCGAAGTCCGTGCAGCGGGCGGCGCACGCGGGGGGCGAGGCCGCGCAGGCGGTGGAGATGCAGGTCGAAGGCAAGACCGACTACGAGGAATGCCTCGCCTGCCAGTGAGTTAACCATCTGATCTTTTGGGGCTTGCCCGCCGCCCCGATCGTGGAACTATGGACCCAGGACCCGCGCTCCAGACGCGGGCTGGGAGATGCGCATGATGCGGCGGGCGGCTGCAGCGGCCATGGTGCTGGCGAGCACGGCGACGGCGCCGGCGCTCGCCCAGGCGCCCGACACCGCCGCCCAGGCGCTGAAGGGCGCCGCATTCCTTGACAGAGAGACCTTCGAGCCCGGCCACGGCGTGGTCCGCTGGCGCTCGAACGAGGTCCGCCTGGGCCCGGCGAGCACCCTGCGCATCCAGGTGGGCGAGACCCTGCGTGGCCCCCTGCGGCCCGACGCCGACCTGTTCGACGCCGGCGACCTGGACGTCACCCTGCTGCGGTCGTGGCCGCGGGCGGTCAGCTTCGCCGAGGGCGGGCTGGAGTTCGACGTCTCGCCGCACGCGGGGCTCGGCGTGGGCAGCCGCGGCGGCTCGGCCGAGGCCGGCGCCATGCTCACCGTCGGCCAGCGCCGCGAGCGCCAGGCGGTCGAGGCCCTGAAGGACTTCGGCGTGCGCGACGGGCTGGAGTACGGCGACCGGGGCCGCTGGTACCTGTTCGCCGCCGCTAGCGGCCGGGCCGTGGGCCTCAACATGCTGCGCAACGAGGGCGACTGGGACCGGGCCGGCTGGTCCACCGACACCACCGGCGCCCTGGTCGGCGACGCCCAGGTGGGCGTGGGCTGGCGCAAGGGCGACATGCAGAGCTCGTTCGGGGTGATCCACCGCGAGGTCCGCGGCGAGCACATGGTGTTCGGCCAGCACACCCGCGACGACACCGTGGCCGCCTTCACCTTCTCGATCCGTCCGCAACGCTGAGCGCCGGCGCCGAAATCCCGTCCGAATCCTGTGATGGTGCAGCTTCTCCAACAGCGGAGGCGTGATCCCCCATGTCGAAGGTCCTGTCCAAGGCCGTCCTGATCCCCGCGACGGGCGCCCTCGCCCTCGCGCTCGCCGCCTGCGGGCACGGGGTGGAGCAGCGCGCCGCCACCGGCGCCGTCGCGGGCGCGGTGGTCGCCGGCCCCGTCGGCGCGGCCGTGGGCGCCGGCGTCGGCACGATGGTCAGCAAGTCGGTGGACAAGTAGGGGCGGCGCGTCCTCCCCCTGCGGGGATCAGTTCAGCCTTCCCACCCCTCCGTGAAGGGCATGCGCTCGGCCCAGAAGGCGGCGAGGGGCGGGTGGGCGTCGACGCGGCGGACCACCTCGGCCAGGCCCGGGGCGGCGGCGTAGAAGCCCCGGCGCCGGGGCCCCCAGCGCGAGACCACGGCCAGGTAGAGGTCGAGCACCGAGACGTCCTGCCCGAACAGGAACGGCCCCTCGGGCTTCGCCTGGGCGTCCATCATCCGCCAGCAGTCGAGGATGCGGGCGGCGGTGCGCTCCTTCAGCACCGGCTCGTGCGCCGGCTCGGCGGCGAGGCGCGAGAGGTCGTCGCGGATCCAGTAGAGCGAGTAGATCTGGGCCGAGATGAAGGCCATCCAGCGCAGGAACCGCGCCCGGTGGGGATGGCCCGGGGGCGGGGCGAGCCGCGCCTTAGGGTGCGCCTCGGCCAGCCAGATGAGGATCGCCGCGCTCTCGGTCATCAGCTCGCCGGCCGATGATCCGTCGGACGGCAGGACCAGCGCCGGGATCTGGCGCATCGGATTGACCTTGGCCATCTCGTCGGCGGCGGCCCGGTCGGCCCAGACCACCCGCTCGACCACCGAGAAGGGCGCGCCGATCAGGGTGAGCGCCGCCTCGACCGGGACCGAGCCCGAGCCGGCGGCGCCGTAGACGACATAATCCCCAGCCATTCACAACCTCGTGGAAAACTCTAGATGCGGCGTACCGGCCCCTTTACGCCCACAAGATGTTGCGTCACCTTTGGCTGACGCGAGAGCCAGGGGCAGGATGAACGAGATGAGCGCGAGCGCGACCTCCAACGTGAAGGCCCTGCCGGGCCTCTTGACGCCGTCCTTCGCCTACAAGCCGTTCCGGTATCCGTGGGCCTACGACTACTGGAAGAAGCAGCAGCAGGTTCACTGGATGCCCGAGGAGATCCCCCTCGGCGAGGACCTGAAGGACTGGGCCTCCAAGCTCAACGACCGCGAGCGCAACCTGCTCACCCAGATCTTCCGGTTCTTCACCCAGTCGGACGTCGAGGTGAACGACAACTACATGGAGCGCTACGCCAGAGTCTTCAAACCCACCGAGGTGAAGATGATGCTGGCGGCGTTCTCCAACATGGAGACGATCCACATCGCCGCCTACGCCCTGCTGCTCGAGACGATCGGCATGCCCGACGCCGAGTTCACGGCCTTCCTCGACTACCAGGCGATGCGCGACAAGCACGACTACATGCAGAGCTTCGGCGTGGACACCCACGCCGACATCTGCCGGACGCTGGCCATGTTCGGGGGCTTCACCGAGGGCCTGCAGCTGTTCGCCAGCTTCGCCATGCTGATGAACTTCCCGCGCCACAACAAGATGAAGGGCATGGGCCAGATCGTGTCGTGGTCGGTGCGGGACGAGAGCCTGCACTGCGAGGGGATCATCAAGCTCTACCACGCCTTCAACAAGGAAACGGGCGCGGTGACCCAGGCGGTCGCCGACGACATCGTCGACTGCTGCAAGACGGTGGTGGGCCTGGAGGACAAGTTCATCGACCTGGCCTTCGAGGCCGGCGAGGTCCAGGGCATGACCCCGGACGACATCAAGCAGTACATCCGCTTCATCGCCGACTGGCGCCTGAAGCAGCTCCACCTGCCGCAGGTGTACGGCATCAAGGAGAACCCGCTGCCCTGGCTGCAGTCGATGCTCTCGGGCGTCGAGCACGCCAACTTCTTCGAGGCCCGCGCGACCGAGTACTCCAAGGCCGCGACCAAGGGCCAATGGCACGGCGAGGCCGGCGTCTGGGCCGAATTCGACCGGATGCAGGCCAAGCGCGCCGCGAACGAGATCCCGGCGGAGTAGGCGGCGAGCCGTCCCGGGGCGGCGCATCCATCTTTCCCGCCGTCATCCCGGAAAGCCGCGGCGCGGCTTGTTCGGACCCGTCCGCGCCGGGAGGCGCCGGGTGGGGCGCGGCGTTCCGGCCGGCAAGGATCCGGCGATGATAGGTCCCGGTCTTCGGCTGTCGCCGAAACCGGGATGACAAGGGGGGGAGGTGCGAGGCCCCTCTCCCTAGCCCTCTCCCTCTCCGCTACGCGGGGGGAGAGGGATAAGGTTCGCGTTACGTTCTCATCCGCGCTATCAATTGACAATGGGCTGGGCCTCCCAGGCCCAGGTTCTGGAGCGCATCCGCGACGGCGCCTCGCTGCGCCAGCTGGGCGCCGAGCCGGGCATGCCGTGCGCCCGGACCCTCCCCGCTTCACGGGGGAGAGCGGGAAGGGGAGAGGGGGCGTCAGCGGGCGGCCTGGCGGGCGAGTTCGCGTTCGAACATGGCTTCGGCGCGGTCGACCTGGCGGGCCAGCTCGGCGGGGTCGCGGAAGGGATCGGGCTCGCCCGCCGCGCGCCTGGCCCGCTTGCCGGCCATGTCGAAGAACTCGGGGTGGAAGTTGAGGAAGTAGTCGGCGTGCAGCGTCCGCAGGCGGGCGAAGGTGCGCCGGAAGTCGGCGGCGGCGTCGGGATAGGCCGGATCGCCGTGCAGCTTCTGGCCGGCCACCGTCAGGCTGCAGGCGAACAGCACCGTTCCGGACGGGCCGGCCAGCGACCAGCTGGTGCAGCCGCGGGTGTGGCCGGGGGTCACGTGGGCGGTCAGCGACGCCTGGCCGAGCCGCAGGGTGTCGCCGTCGGCCACGACCTGATCCACCGCGACCGCGGGGAAGCCGTCCAGCTCGGGGCGGCCGAGGGTGCGGCCCGCCCCGAGGTCGGGCGCATCGCCGGCGCTGGCGACCAGCGCCGCGCCCGTGCGGCGCTTCAGCTCGGCGAGGCCGCCCGCGTGGTCGAAGTGGGCGTGGTTGACCAGCAGGTAGCGCACGTCCTCCAGCTTGAAGCCCAGCGCCTCGATGTTGGCGGCGATCAGCGGCGCGCTCTCGGGCAGGCCGCCGTCGATCAGCGCGTGCCCGCCGGGGTCGGCGACGAGGTAGGCGCCCAGGCCCTCGGTCCCGACGTAGTAGACCGGGCCAGCGATCCGGAACGGCGCGGCGGGCCGGTTCCACTCGGCGCGCTGGGCCGCGTCCTGGGCGATCGACACGGACGGGGCGGCGGTCGCCGTCGCCAGGGCCAAGGCCAAGAAAAGGTTTCGCATCAGGGTCCCTCCCGCGTCAGCCGGGCGGCGCGCCGGGCCGACGGCCGCCCTTTGATGGCGCAGGCGCCGGGCGCAGTGCAAAGGACCTTTCCTGGCGGGAGCCATAAGCCTAGGTAATGGCGCGATGGTGCGACCCTACCTTCCCCTGAACGGCCTACGCGCCTTCGAGGCGGCGGCGCGGCACCTGTCGTTCACCAAGGCCGCTATCGAGCTGTGCGTCACCCAGGCGGCGGTCAGCCAGCAGGTGAAGGCGCTGGAGGGGCGGCTGGGGCGGCGACTGTTCCGCCGACTGCCGCGGGGTCTGGCGCTGACGGACGAGGGCCTGGCCCTGCTGCCGGCGGTGGCCGAGAGCCTGGACCGGCTGGGCGAGGCGGTGGAACGGGTGGGCCAGGCCCGCCCGCGCGAAGTGGTCAACGTCGGCGTGGTGGCGACCTTCGCCCTGGGCTTCCTGCTGCCGCGCCTGCCGGCGCTGGCGGCGGCCGCGCCGCAGATCGACCTGCGCCTCTTCACCAACAACAACCGCGTGGACATGGCCGGAGAGGGCCTGGACTGCGCCATCCGGTTCGGCGACGGCGCCTGGCACGGGACCCACGCCGAGCGGCTGATGGACGGGGCGATGACGCCGCTGTGCGCCCCGGGCGTGGCGCGGCGGCTGGAGACGCCCGCGGATCTGTTGGGCGAAACCCTGCTGCGCTCGTACCGGGCCGAGGAATGGACCCGCTGGTTCGCCCTGGCGGGCGTGCCGGTCCCGCCGCTGCGGGGGCCGGTGTTCGACTCCTCGCTGGCCATGGCCGAGGCGGCCGAGCAGGGCCTGGGGGTGGCGCTGGCGCCGGCGGCGATGTTCCGCGCGCGCATCGACCGCGGGGCGCTGGTGCAGCCGTTCCGGCTGGACGCGCCGGTCGGCGGCTACTGGCTCACCTGGCTGAGGTCGAAGGCGCCGACCGAGGGGATGCTGGCGTTCCGCGCCTGGCTCTCCGAGGCCTGCGGCGAGGCGCCCTAGCCGGCGGCCGCGGCGTCCACGGCGGGCGGGCAGGTCTCACGCACGCTGTCCCAGACGGCGAGGACGCCCAGCTGCGACAGGGACGCCATCAGCCGCTGGAGGTTGGCCGCGCTGACGGCGAGCGACGGGAAGACGGCGGGGCGGGCCAGGGCCTCGGCCGGCACGATGAGGCCGCCCGCGGTGCGGACGATGAAGCCGCGCTCGATCATCCCCAGGACGTGCCGGCGCACCGTCTCTGGCGACATGCCGAGGCGGCGGGCGACGAAGCCCACCGAGACCGGCCGGCGCATCGCGTCGGGGGGCATGTCGGCGGCGGCGGTCCCCTCCTGGCCGCGCACGTCGGCAGACCAGTGCTCGGTGTTGCTGCGGAACACCTCGAAGAGGATCAGGCCGTCCCACAGGTCGCCGATCCGGGCGATGGCCTCGGCCACCCGCAGGACGTAGGCGCCGACCAGGCGGGCGACGGCGCGGACCGGCACGACGCCGGGGGCGAGCTCGACGGTCGGCGGCGGCAGCTCGCCCAGCAGCCCGAGGTCGGACAGGTCGTAGTAGAACGCCCGCAGGCGCTCGTAGCCGCGGTAGGCGTCGACCGCGTAGCGCGGCTCGGACAGCGCCTGCGCCGGCACGATCACCCCGCCATCGACGAAGCGGACGAAGCCGTCCCGGGCCATGGCGCCGATCCGGCGGCGCACCGTCTCGAACGGCAGGTTCAGCGAGGCGGCGACGGCGTTGATGCTGACCGGCCGGCGCAGGGAATCGGGCGGCGGGGCGTCGCTCTCGGCGAACGCCACCAGCACGTCGGCGTGGCGCTGGATGTCGGCGACATTGGCCTGGATGATCGCGCTGGCCAGCAGGGTGTCGAGCGGGTCGGACGCGCCGCGGGCGATCTGGACGGTGTCGAGCAGGAAGGCGCCGGTCAGGCGGCTGAGCACGCGCAGCCGGCCGATCGCGCCGTCCCCCGCGGGGAGCGCGCCGCCTGCGGGCGGGGCCTGCGGTCCTGTCATGGAGCCCGAGCATGGGCAGGGCGCCGGCGGGCCGCAAGGCTGCCGCCCCGGAAGGGCCCCCTGCGGCGCGCTGTCGCGCTCACCCCACGGCGGCGGCGTGCTCCTGGCCGTGGTCGCCGGCCTCTTCCGCGTCCCACAGGCGCAGGACGCCGAGCTGGGAGAGGGCGCCCATCATCCGCTGGAGGTTGGCGGCGTTGGCGGCGAGCGCGGGGAAGACGTTCTGCCGGGCCAGGGTCTCGGCCGGCAGGATCAGGCCGCCGGGGACCCGCGCCAGCAGGCCGCGGTCGACGAGGCGCAGGGCGTGGCGGCGGACCGTCTCGGGCGGCAGGCCGAGGCGCCGGGCGACGCCGCCCGGGGTCACCGGGCGGCGCATGGTGTCGGGAACCATGTCGGCGGCGGTGGTCCCCTCCTCGCCGCGCACCTCGGGCGGCCAGTGCTCGGTGTTGCTGCGGAACACCTCGAACAGGATGATCCCGTCCATCAGGTGGCCGACGCGGGAGAGCTCCTCGGCGACCCGCAGCATGTAGGTCCCGATCAGGCGCCAGACCGCGCGGGCGGGCGCGCCTCCGGGGGCGATCTCGGCGGTCGGCGGCGGCATCTCGGCGAGCAGGCCGAACTCGCGGAGCTGGCGGTAGAAGGCCCGGGTGCGCGCGTAGCCGAGGTCGTCCTTGGCGAAGCGGGGCGAGAGCAGGGCCTGGGCCGGGACGATGACGCCGCCCTCGACGAACCGGCAGGCGCCCTGGGCGGCCAACGCGCCGATGCGGCGGCGCGCGGTCTCGAACGGCAGGTTCAGCGAGGCGGCGATGGCGTTGACGCTGACCGGGCGCCGCATCGCGTCGGGCGGCGGCCGGTCCAGCCGGGCGAAGGCGAGCTGCAGGTCGGCGTGCTGGCGGATCTCGGCGGTGTTGGCCTGGACGATGGCCGCGACGATCAGGGTGTCGAGCGGGTCGTCGTCGCCGCGGGCGATGGCGAGGAGGTCGAGCAGGAAGGCGGCGGTGATCCGGCCGAGCACGCGCAGACGGCGGACCGGATCGTCCGCGGCGGATATGTCATCCGCGCCGGTCACGGTAGTTGGGCCGAACGTGCCATTGCGGGACAATGAGCCGGGCGGCGGACGCCCACAAGCGCGCCGCGCGCGGGCCTGCGCGCCCGGAGGTTGAGCGGCGGGCGGCGGGCCGCCGCGGCATCCCGGTCCCAGGGGGCGGTCCCAGGGGGTGCTCCTAGGGGGCGCTCCTAGAGGGGGCGGGCCTAGGACCAGGGACCGCTGCGGGCGCCCGTCACCGGCACCGCCGTGCCGGCCCGGCGGCGGGGCGGGGCCTCTTGAGTTTCGGCGAAGGCGCGGGCCTCGGCGGCGATTCCGGTCATGCCCATCAGGGCGGCCACGCGGTTGTGGGTCGCCGGGTGGGTGGAGAAGAGGCTGTCGCCCCTGCGGCCCGGCCCGCCGGCCAGCGGGTTGATGATGAACATGTGCGCCGTGGCCGGATTGCGCTCGGCGTCGGGATTGACGTAGCCGCCGCGGGCGTAGGCCTCGATCTTCTGCAGGGCCGAGGCGAGCGCCTGCGGATCGCCGGCGATCTCGGCGCCGATGCGGTCGGCCTCGTACTCGCGGCTGCGGCTGATGGCGAACTGCACCAGCGAGGCGGCGATCGGGGCGAGCAGGGCCACGGCGATCATCGGCACGATCCCGGCGGGGCGGCCCTCCTCGTCGCGGCCGCCGAAGAAGAAGGCGAAGTTGGCGAGCGCCGAGATCGCGCCGGCGACGGTCGCCGTGATCGTCATGGTCAGGGTGTCGCGGTTCTTCACGTGCGCCAGCTCGTGGGCCATGACGCCGCGCACCTCGCGCCGGTCGAGCATGGCCAGGAGGCCGCGGGTGGCGGCGACGGCGGCGTGCTGGGGGTCTCGGCCGGTGGCGAAGGCGTTCGGCTGGTCCTGGTCGATGACGTAGACCTTCGGGCGCGGCATGCCGGCGCGGTCGGCCAGCTCGTAGACGTCGGCGGCGTAGTTGCGCAGCAGGGGCTCGGCCGCGTTCGGGTCCACCTCGCGGGCGCGGTACATCCGCAGCACGATCTTGTCGGCGTTCCAGTAGCTGACGAGGTTCATGCCGGCGGCGAGGACGAAGGCGATCGCCATGCCGGTGGGCCCGCCGACCAGATAGCCCACGCCCACGAACAGGGCGGTGAGCGCGGCGAGCAGCATGAAGGTGCGAAGGTGGTTGCGCATGGTCTCCCAGGTCTCGACGTGGCCGGAATGGCCCTGGCGGGAATGTGGGGATTCGGCGCGCCCGGTTTAAGCGGGGCTCAGCGCGCGGCGCGGCGGCGGGCGGGCTGGGGCCGGGCCTCGAGCAACTGGGCCTCCATGGCGTCCGCGGACATCGGCCGGGCGAAGAAGTAGCCCTGCATCCGGTCGCAGCCGGCCGAGCGGAGGAACAGCGCCTGGCCCTCGTCCTCGACGCCTTCGGCGATGATCGAGACGCCCAGGGCGCGGGCGGCGTGCAGCAGCGAGGCGACCAGCTTGGAGACCCGCGCGTCGCGGCCGACGTCGGCGATCAGCGAGCGGTCCAGCTTCACGGTCTGGATCGGCAGGTGCATGAGCGCGCGCAGGTTGGAGTAGCCGGTGCCGAAGTCGTCGAGGGCCACGCGCACGCCCTTGGCGGCCAGGCGCTCGATGTGCCGGCGGGCCAGCGCCATGTCCTGTAGCAGGAAGGTCTCGGTGATCTCGACGGTGAGGGCGGTGGCGGGCAGGTCGGTGCCGGCGAGGCGGCCGATCAGCTTGCGCGAGAAGCCGGGGTCGAGGAGGTCGCGCGGGCTGACGTTGCAGGCCACGTGCTCGATGAGGCCGTCGGCGACCCACGGGGCGGCCCGGGCGCAGGCGGCGTCGAACACCGCCTCGTCGATCGCCCGGATCAGGCCCAGCTCCTCGGCCATGGGCACGAAGGCGGCGGGCGAGAGCAGCCCCTGTTCGGGATGGTTCCACCGGGCCAGCACCTCGACGCCGGTGATCCCGCCGGTGGTGGAATCGATCACCGGCTGGAACCAGGGCTCGATCTCGCCGGCGGGAATGGCGCGGCGCAGCTCCTCCTCCAGGGTGCGGCGGCGCTCGTTCTCGGCGCGCAGCTCGGCGTCGAACGCCGACCAGCGGCGCCCGCCGCGGGTCTTCACGCGGTAGAGCGCCAGGTCCGCGAAGCGCTGCAGGTCGGCGGCGTCGCCGGCGTCCTGCGGGAAGACGGCCACGCCGACCGAGGCGCCGGGCGAGACCTGGCGGCCGTAGATCATCTGCGGCTGGGAGACGACCGAGACCAGCCGGGCGGCCCGGCGGCCCACCTCGCGCGCGTCGGAGATGATCGCGAACTCGTCCCCGCCCAGGCGGGCGGCGACCTCGGCGGGGCCGCACTCGGCGCGCAGCCGCTCGCCCAGCTCGGCCAGCAGCAGGTCGCCGGCGTGATGGCCGAGGGTGTCGTTGAGGTGCTTGAAGCGGTCGAGGTCGACGACGAACAGCGAGACCGTCCCGCCGCTCTCGCGGGCCGCGTCCAGCCGGGCGCACAGCAGGGTCGTGAAGGCGCCGCGGTTGAGCAGGCCGGTCAGGGAATCGGTCTGGGCCAGGCGCAGGGTGAGCGCGCGCTCGGCCTCGAGCGCGGCGACGCGTGCGGCCAGCTCCGCATGACTGTAGTTCTTGTCGGCCACGGCCCGGCGTTCTGCCTCAGCTCCACGGAACGGGCAGATTCCGCGAACGGGGCGAACGCCCGGTTAAGCCCTATGGCTAACGGAGCCTTGCGGCCGTAGCGGTGTTAGCCTTGCGCTTCGAACGCCCGCCAAGGACCGGAGGCCCGCATTGCCGCCAACCCGCCCCGCGCCGCCGCCGGCCGCCCGCCCCAGCCTGCTGCGGCGCTGGTGGTTCGACATCGTGCTGTGGAAGCGGATTCTGGGGGCGCTGGTCCTGGGGATCGTCGCCGGCCTCGTCCTGGGCGAGGCGGCCGAGGGCCTGAAGTGGCTGGGCGACCTGTTCGTGCGGCTGATCCGGATGATCGTCGTGCCGCTGGTGTTCGTCTCGATCGTCTCGGCGGTGGCGGCCATGCGCGAGGTCCGCCGCCTGGGCTCGATCGGCGGGCGCACCCTGCTGCTCTACCTCGGGACCACGGCCTGCGCGGTGGCGATCGGCCAGGCGGTCGGAGCGCTGTTCCGGCCCGGCGTCGGCGTGGATTTCGCCGGCACGACGCCGCGGGTGGTGGGCGAGGCGCCCTCGGTGGCCGACCAGCTGCTGGGGATCGTGCCGCTCAACCCCTTCGAGGCCCTGGCCGAGGGCGACATGCTGGGGGTGATCTTCTTCGCCATCCTGGTGGGGGCGGCGGTGCTGGTGCAAGGCGAGGACGCCGCGCCCGTCCGGCGCCTGTTCGACGCGGGCGCCTCGCTTATGCTGTTCATCACCCGGGTGGTGATGGAGGCGGCGCCCTTCGGCGTCTTCGCGCTGATCGCCTGGGTGACGGGCACGGTGGGTCTGGGCGTCTTCGGCCACGTGGCGCTGATCGCCGCCGCGCTGGTGACCGGCAGCCTGCTGCAGGTGCTGGTCGTCCACGGAGGGCTGCTGCGGCTGGCGGCCAGGCTGCCGGTCGTGCCGTTCTTCCGCGACATCGGCGAGGCGGTGCTGGTGGCGTTCTCCACCTCCTCGTCGGCCGCCACCCTGCCGGTGGCCATGCGGGTGGCGCAGAAGAACCTCGGCGTCGGCCGGACCGTGGCGGCCACGGCCCTGCCGATCGGCGCCACCGTCTCGATGGACGGCACGGCGCTCTACATCGGCATCCTGACGATGTTCTCGGCCCAGGCCTTCGGCCTCGAGCTCACCCTGGCGCAGATGATCTTCGCCGGGGTCACGACGGTGCTGGTGGCGGTCGGCACCGCGCCGGTGCCCTCGGCCTCGCTGTTCATGCTGGCCGCCGTGCTCAGCACCCTGGGCGTGAGCGCCGAGCAGACGGCCCTGGTGGTCGGCTTCATGCTGCCGTTCGACCGGCCGCTGGACATGACCCGGACCATCCCGAACAACACCGCCGACCTGGCGGTGGCGGTCACGGTGGCCAAGTGGGAAGGCGAGCTGGACGCGGAGGTCTACCGCGCCCGCCCTTCCGAATAACGGCCCGCCGAATAGCCGCCCCACTTAGTAGGGCGTCCGGACGGCCTACTCGGCCGGCGCCCCCGCGGCCCGGGCTTCGGGCTCGGTGATCTGCCCTTCCCACTTGGCGACCACGGCGGCGGCCACCGAGTTGCCGACCACGTTGGTGGCCGAGCGGCCCATGTCGAGCAGGTGGTCCACCGCCAGGATCAGCAGCAGCCCCGCCTCGGGCAGGTCGAAGTAGGTCAGGGTGGCGGCGATCACCACGAGCGAGGCCCGCGGCACGCCCGCCATGCCCTTCGAGGTCACCATCAGCAGGCCCAGCATGGTGATCTGCTGGAGGATCGACATCTCGATCCCGTAGACCTGGGCGATGAACAGCACCGCGAAGGTGCAGTACATCATCGAGCCGTCGAGGTTGAACGAGTAGCCGAGGGGCAGGACGAAGCTGGCCACCTTGCGGCTGATCCCCCACTTCTGCAGCTCCTCGAGCGTCCGCGGATAGGCGGCCTCGGACGAAGCGACCGAGAACGCCAGCAGCGCCGGGCTGCGGATCGCCCCGATCAGCTTCATGGCGCGCGGCCCGACGATCAGCACCACGGCGCCGATCAGCAGCGCCCAGAGCAGGCCGAGCGAGAGGTAGAAGCCGCCGATGAACGCCGCGTAGGTGCCGAGGATCTCGATCCCCTGGGTGGCGATGCTGGCGGCCAGGGCGGCGAAGATCGCCAGCGGGGCGGTCTTCATCACATAGCCGGTGACCTTCAGCATGATCGAGGCGACCTGCTCGACGAGCACCAGCACCTGGGGCGCCTTGTCGTCGATGGCCGAGACGGCGGTGCCGACGAGCACCGAGAACACCACGATCTGCAGGATCTCGTTGCGCGCCATGGCGTCGAAGATCGAGCTGGGGACCAGGTGGGTGACGAACTCGCGCAGGGTGAACTTGGCGGTGTCGAGCGCGGGGCCGGCGGTGTCGGCGGCCGGTGCTGCGAGCGACAGGCTGGCGCCCGGCTGCAGGATGTGGACCATCACCAGGCCGATGGTCAGCGAGACGATCGAGGCGACGATGAACCAGCCGATGGTCTTCACGCCGACGCGGCCGATCTCGGAGGCGTCGCCCATGTGGGCGATCCCGGCGACCAGGGTCGCGAAGACGAGCGGGGCGATGATCATCTTGATCAGCCGCAGGAAGACGTCGGTGATGATCGAGAGATTGTCGGCCGTGGCGGCGGCCTGTTCGGCCGGCAGGAACTGGTTCAGGGCCCAGCCCACGGCGACGCCGAGCACCATGGACCCGACGATGAAGGCGGTGAAAAGGCGGTTCATTAAGCCCCCGGGCATTTTCGAGAGGCGCCTTTGTCGCGAAGAACCGCCCCACAGTCCAGCGCGGCGGATTCGCAAGCGTCACGGAGGGCGTCTATAAGGCGGCGATGATGAAGACGGACGCAGCCGGCATCGTCGATCGGCTGGAAAACGAATATCGCGCGAGCGTCGGCTCGCTCCGCACCGCCCTCAAATCGTTCCTGGCCGGCGGTCCGCCCCCGGACCCGGTCGCCCGGCGCGCCGGCGCCTACGTCTATCCCGAGCTGCGGCTGCGCTGGCCGGAGGGCCGCCCGTATCCCAGGATCAGCCGCGCGTTCGCGCGAATCGGCCTGCCCGGCCGCTATGCGGTGACGGTGACGCGGCCGGACCTGTTCCGCGGCTACCTGACCGAGCAGCTCACCCTGCTGCAGCAGGACTTCGACGTGGAGCTGGACGTTGGCCGCTCGGCCCAGGAGATCCCGTTCCCCTACGTGCTGGACGGCGCCCGCGACATCGCCCTGGCCGACGTGGGCGCGGCCGAGATCGCCCGGCACTTCCCCTCGACCGAGCTTGCCCACATCGGCGACGAGATCGCCGACGGCGCCTGGCTGACCCCCGAGGACAGCCCGCGGCCGCTGGCGCTGTTCGACGGTCTGCGCACCGACTTCTCGCTGGCCCGGCTGGCCCACTACACCGGCACGCCCGCCGAGCACGTGCAGCACTATGTGCTGTTCACCAACTACCATCGCTACGTGGACGAGTTCGTCCGCTGGGGCTGCGAGCAACTGCGGCGGCCGGACAGCCCCTACACGGCGCTGTCGGCGGCGGGCCACGTGATGGTCACCCGCGAGACGCCCGACCCCGAGGAGACGATCGCCGCCGGGCCGTGGCGCAGGCACCAGATGCCCGCCTACCACCTGATGGCCGAGGGCCGGACGGGGGTGACGCTGGTGAACATCGGCGTCGGCCCGTCGAACGCCAAGACGATCTGCGACCACCTGGCGGTGCTGCGGCCGCAGGCCTGGCTGATGATCGGCCACTGCGGCGGCCTGCGCGGCAGCCAGACGATCGGCGACTACGTTCTGGCCCACGCCTACCTGCGCGACGATCACGTGCTGGACCGCGTGCTGCCGCGGGAGATCCCGATCCCGCCGATTGCGGAGGTGCAGGTGGCCTTCTTCCGCGCCGCCGAGGCGGTGACCGGCGAATCGGGGGAGGTGCTGAAGCGCCGCCTGCGGACCGGCACGGTGGTGACCACCGACGACCGCAACTGGGAGCTCCGCTACTCGTCCAGCGCCATCCAGTTCAACCAGAGCCGGGCGGTGGCCATCGACATGGAGAGCGCCACCATCGCCGCCCAGGGCTACCGCTTCCGGGTGCCGTACGGGACGCTGCTGTGCGTCTCGGACAAGCCGCTGCACGGCGAGATCAAGCTGCCCGGCCAGGCCAACGCCTTCTACGAGCGGGCCATCGGCCAGCACCTGCAGATCGGCCTGGCGACCGTGGACCTGCTGCGCCAGGAGGGCACGCGCCTGCACTCGCGCAAGCTGCGCAGCTTCGACGAGCCGCCGTTCCGGTAGGAGGCGGCCGTGCCGGCCGTCTCGATTCCGCCACCGGGTCGGGGTAGAGGCTGGAGCCATGACGCGCAGGATCCCTTTCGAAGGCATCGAGAACTTCCGCGACTTCGGCGACTACGCCGCGGGCGGGCGGCGGCTGAGGCGGGGGATGCTCTACCGCTCGGCGCACCAGGCCGAGGCGACGGACGCGGATCTCCGGAGGCTGGCCGAGCTGGGCCTGGCGGTGATCGTCGACCTGCGGCGCAGCAACGAGCGGCAGAGCCAGCCCTCGCGCCGGTGGGAGGGCTTCGCCGCCCAGGTGATCGAGAACGACATCGGCCAGGAACACGCCGACGAGTGGCATACGTTCATCGAGAGCTCGGACCTGACCGCGGCCTCGTTCCACGCCTACATGATCGACTACTACCAGGGCGCGCCGCTCGCCCGGCGGCACATCGACCTCTACAGCCGCTACTTCCACACCCTGGCCGAAACCGAGGGCGCGGTGCTGGTGCACTGCGCGGCGGGGAAGGACCGGACCGGAATCCTCTGCGCGCTGACCCACCACCTGGCCGGGGTGCACGACGACGACATCGTGGAGGACTACCTGCTGACCAACGATCCGGTGCGGATGGAGAAGCGGCTGCCGACGATCCGCGCGCGCATCGCCGAGGCCACCGGCCGGACGCCGGACGATGCGGCCCTGATGACGGCGATGCGGGTCGAGGCCGAGTACCTGGAGACCGCCTTCGCGGCCATGCGCGACCGCTACGGTTCGCTGGACGGCTATCTGGAGCAGGAGCTGGGGCTGACGGGCGCGCTGCGCGAGCGGCTGCACGACCGCCTGCTGGGGTGATCCCGGAGTCCCTAAGCGGAGTCCCTAACGCCCGCCGCAGCCTCCGCAAACCGCGACGGGCGCCTCAGGGACAGACCTCAAGAGAAGCCTGAGACGACTGTGCGCCCAACCCCCGCGCGGGCCGAATCACCTGCGCGTGAATCACGGAGTGCTGATCGGGCCGGGCGCCGCTAACCTGGGGCGAGCCGCCGGCAGAGCGGCCGTGAACCAGGAGGGGACGACGGTGCAGACATCCGAGGCCGCCGACGCGCGCGGGCCCGCCGGCATGGCCGGGCTGCCGAGCGGGGAACGCCTGAACCGCGGCGGCCTTTCCTGGGCGCTGTTCCAGGGCGGGCGCGACCCGTTCATCATCCTGGTCACCATCTACATCTTCATGCCCTACGTCGCCTCGACGTTGGTGGGCGACCCGGTGCGCGGCCAGGAGGTGATCTCCCGCTGGGACCAGTACATCGGCTGGACGGTGATGCTGACCGCGCCGTTCCTGGGCGCCTCGATCGACAAACTGGGGCCGCGCAAGGGCTGGCTGGCGCTGACGGTGGGGCTGATGGTCCCGGCGATCGCGGCGCTGTGGTTCGCCAGGCCCGGCGGGCCGCTGCCGCTGACGGCGGTGCTGCTGCTCGGCTTCTTCGCGCGGGTGCTCTACGTCTACTCGGAGGTGCTGCACAACTCGCTGCTGGTCCGCGCCGCGGGCCTGGCCGGGGCGCACCGGGCCTCGGGCCTGGCCCTGTCGCTGGCCAACCTGTTCTCGGTGGTCGCCCTGGCCTTCACCGCCTGGGCCTTCGCCCTGCCGGGCAAGGTGGACTGGGCGTTCGTGCCCGACGCGCCGCTGTTCGGCCTCGACCCCGACGCCCACGAGCCCGAGCGGGTGGTGACCCTGATGGCGGCCGCCCTGATGCTGCTGGGCGCGATCCCGCTGTTCCTGTTCACGCCCGACGCCCCGCCCACCGGCGTGCCGGTGCTGCGCGCGTTCAGGGAGGGGGCGGGCGAGCTGTGGCGGATGGTGCGGACGGTCGGGCGGTTCAAGGACGCGGCCGTCTACCTCGTCTCGCGGATGTTCTTCGTGGATGGGATGAACGGAGTGCTGATCTACGCCGGCGTCTTCGCCGTGGGGGTGATGAAGTGGGGCCCGCTGGAGATGCTGGCCTACGGCATCCTGCTGTCGGTGTTCGCCGTGCTGGGCGGCTATGTGGCCCGCTGGCTGGACGGCGCCCTGGGGCCCAAGACGGCGCTGAAGATCGAGATCGCCGCGGCGATGCTGGGCCTGCTGGCCGTGCTGGGCATGGCGCCCGACCGGATCCTGTTCTTCTGGCCGCACGATGCGGCGGCGCACGGGCCGATGTGGGACGGGCCGGTGTTCCGCACCCTGCCGGACTGGTTCTATGTCGGCGCGGGCTTCGTCTGCGCCGTCTTCATCACCGCCCAGTACGCCTCCAGCCGCACGCTGCTGACGCGGCTGGCTCCGCCCGAGCAGACCGGGGCCTTCTTCGGCGTCTACGCCCTGTCGGGGGTGGCCACGGCCTGGCTGGCGCCCACGCTGGTGAGCCTCGGCACCGCGCTCACGCGGACCCAGCAGGGCGGCCTTGCGACCCTGCTGGTGCTGCTGGCGGCGGGGCTGGCGGGACTTTTCTTCGTCCGCGGCGGCGGGCGCATCGTGCGCTGAACCGCGCGTGCGGGCCGGATTCCCTCAATGTTTTCAGTGCAACCGCCTGGTGTAGTTAACGGGCGTCAATGCTGAATTCCAGTAAACCATAGAATATTCGAGTCGAATTCTCGGACGTTTACTGCGGATTAAGCGCGATCTGCGAAGTTGTCGGTGCAATCGGGGCGAGCAGGCGGATGTCTGAACCCCTCGACCGTCTGCTCGCGACTTCAAGGAGAGTGAAGATGTCGAAGTTCGTTACCCGCTTCCTCAAGGACGAATCCGGCGCCACGGCCATCGAATACGGCCTGATCGCCGCCCTCATCGCGGTGGTGCTCGTGGGCGCCCTGCAGCTGGTCGGCACGAGCCTGGACACCAAGTTCCGTGACATCAGCACCAAGGTCAGCACGGCCGGCAGCTAAGCCGCCCCGACCTTTCTGCGTGACGAGGGCCCCCGGCGGAAACGCCGGGGGCCTTTTCGATTCCTTCACGCCTGCCGCGGCAGGATGGCCGCCATGATCGAACTGCTCGCCGCCGGCCTCGCGCTGGCCTTTCCAGCCCTGGTGATCGCCGGCGCCGTGAAGGACGTGGCGAGCTTCACCATCCCCAACTGGATCCCGCTGGCCCTCGCCGGCGCCTTCGTCCCCGCGGCCCTGGCGGCCGGCCTGCCGCCGGCGGCGCTGGCGGCGCACGCCGGACTGGGGGTCGGCGCCCTCGTCCTCGGCATGGTCCTGTTCGCCGTGCGGGCGATCGGCGGTGGCGACGGCAAGCTGATGGCCGCCGCCGTGCTGTGGCTCGGCTGGCCGGCCCTGCCGACCTTCCTGCTGGTGACGGTGATCGCCGGCGGGGCGCTGAGCCTTGGCCTGCTCGCCCTGCGCGCGCCGGCGCTGCGGGTGCTGGTGCTGTCGGGACCCGCGTGGTTCGTGCGCCTGGCCGAGCCCAAGGAGGGCGTTCCCTACGGCCTGGCCATCGCGGCCGGCGCCCTGGCGGCCTTCCCCCTCTCGCCGTTCCCCACAGTGTTCGGAGCGCTCTAGGTTGCGGCGCCTTCGGACATGCGCGACAGGTGGATCATGTCCGACGTGATCCTCGAGGCCTGGGACGGGCCCGTCGTCCCCGTGCACGCCCTGACCGAGGGCGAGGCGCAGGCGCTGTTCGAGGCCGAGCCCTTCGTGGGCGCGCTGGCGCGGACCGCCGAGTTCAAGGGCAAGGCCGGCCAGGCGCTGGCCGTGCCCGCCGCCGACGGGAGCCTGGACCGGGTGCTGTTCGGCCTGGGCGCCGAGCCCGCCTGGACCGCCCTGCGCGCCCTGCCGGCCAAGCTGCCGGCGGGCGTGGTCTGCCGCATCGCCCAGGCGCCGGACTCGATCACTCCCGCCCAGGCGGCCCTGGCCTTCGCCCTGGGGAGCTACCGGTTCGACCGCTACAAGGCCCGCGAGGGCGAGCGGCCGCGGCTGCTGGCCGAGGGGGACGAAGGAGCGGCCGAGGCGCGCCAGGTGGCCCACGCCTGCGCCCTGGCCCGCGACATGGTCAACACCCCGGCCAACGACATGGGCCCGCAGCAGATCGAGACCATCGCCCGCGAGATCGCCGAACAGCACGGCGCCCAGGTGACGGTGCTGGAGGGCGAGGGCCTGCTGGAGGCCGGCTATCCGGCCGTCCACGCGGTGGGCCGCGCCGCCCATCCCGAGCGCGCGCCTCGGATGATCGAGCTGTGCTGGGCGCCCCCCGGGGGAGAGGACCGGCCGCTGGTGGCCATCGTCGGCAAGGGCGTGGTGTTCGACACCGGCGGCCTCGACATCAAGCCCTCGGCCGGCATGCGGCTGATGAAGAAGGACATGGGCGGGGCCGCCCACGCCCTGGCTCTGGGCCGGATGGTCATGGCCGCCAAGCTGCCGGTGCGGCTGGTCGTGCTGGTCCCGGCGGTGGAGAACGCCATTTCCGGCGACGCCATGCGGCCCGGCGACGTGCTGGCGACCCGCAAGGGGCTGAGCGTCGAGGTGGGCAACACCGACGCCGAGGGGCGGCTGATCCTCGCCGACGCCCTGGCCCGCGCGGCCGAGCTGGAGCCGGCGCTGACCATCGACCTGGCCACCCTGACCGGGGCGGCGCGCATCGCCCTGGGGCCGCAGGTGATCCCGTTCTACACCGACGACGACGAGCTGGCCGGCCAGATCGAGGCGGCGGCGAAGGCCGAGGCCGACGCCGTCTGGCGGATGCCGCTGTGGAAGCCCTACGCCGAGGCGCTGGAGTCCGAGGTCGCCGACCTGAAGAACGACCCCGACGCCTGGGCCCAGGCCGGCTCGGTGACCGCGGCGCTGTTCCTGCAGAAGTTCGCGCCGCGCGGGCCGTGGGTCCATTTCGACATCTTCGCCTGGAACCCTCGCGGGAAACCGGGCCAGCCCGCGGGCGCCGAGGTCCAGGCGATCCGCGGCCTCTACCGCATGATCCGGGAGCGATTCGCATGAACCTCGATCCTCGGGTGACGCCGATCCGCGACGGGATCGCCGCCCGCAGCCTGGAGGGGATCGTGGCGGCCGAGGTCTATCTGGACCCGACGCCGATGACCTGCGCCCTGGCGGCGACGGGCGTCCACCGCGAGCCCAGCCTGGGCTCGGAGCAGGTGGACCAGCTGCTGTTCGGCGAGCGCTTCGAGGTGCTGGAGGAGGAGGGCGCCTTCGCCCTCGGCCAGGCGACCCGGGACGGCTACGTGGGCTATGTGGCGGCCGCGGCCCTGGCCCCGCCGGCGCCGGCCCCGACCCACCGCGTGGCGGCGCTGCGCACCTATGCGTTCGAGGGGCCCAGCATCAAGAGCCGCGCGATGAGCCTGCTGTCGCTGAACAGCCTCGTCGCCGTGGAGGCGCAGGAGGGCCGGCTCGCGAAGGTCGCCGGCTCGGGCTGGGTCACGGTGGAGCACCTGTCGCCCATCGGGGTGTTCGAGGACGATCCCGCCGCCGTGGCCGAGCGCTTCGTCGGCGCGCCCTACCTGTGGGGCGGGCGCGAGAGCCTGGGCGTGGACTGCTCGGGCCTGGTGCAGCAGGCGCTGTTCGCCTGCGGCCGGGCCTGCCCGCGCGACGCCGACCAGCAGCAGGCCCTGGGCCGTGAGATCGACCGCGCCGACTTCGGCCGCGGCGACCTTGTGTTCTGGAAGGGGCACGTGGCCATCGGCGTGGACGCCGGACGCATCGTGCACGCCAACGGCCATCACATGATGACGGTGGTGGAGCCGCTGGAGGCCGCCGTGGAACGCATAAAGGCCGCGGGCTACGGCGAGCCCACGGCCTTCAGGCGGATCCTCTAAGAGGTCCGGACTACTTCTTGGCGGGCGCCGCTTCGGGAGCGGCGGGGGCGGCTTCGCCCTCGGCCGGGGCATCGGCGGGCGCCGCGCCCTCGGCCGGGGCCGCGCCTTCCTCGGCGGGCGCGGCTTCCGGCTCGGCGGCGACCGGGTTCGGGGCCGGGATCGGCAGCGTGCCGCCCTTGGAGCGCAGGAAGGCGATCATGTTGATCCGGTCTTCGCGCTTCTTCAGGCCGACGAAGGTCATCTTCGTGCCGGCGATGTACTTCTGCGGGGCCGCCAGGAACTCGCTGAGGTGCTCATAGTCCCAGACGGGGTTCTGGGCGCCGAACTCGGTCATGGCCGGCGAATAGGCGAAGCCCGGGTGGGCGCCCGGCTTGGCGCCGACGACGCCCCACAGGTTCGGGCCGGTGCCGTTGGCGCCGCCCTGGGCGACGTTGTGGCAGGATTGGCACTTGGCGAAGGCGGCCTCGCCCGCGGCGAGGTCGGCGGTCGGCAGCACCGTGCCCCAGTCGATCGGAGCCTCGGCCGCCGCGGCGCCGCCGGTCTCCTCGGCGACCTCGATGAGGTAGCCCATCTTCTCCGGCGGATGCGGCGCGAACACGCCGTTGGAGAGTTCGCGAAGGCCAACAATGGCCAGGCCCGTCGCCAGCACCGCGCCGGCGACCTTGTTGAACGTAAGGTCGCTCATAGTCCCTAGATCACGCCTCTCTCCGGCCGACGCCGCCGTCGGCGAACGACGCGGGAAACCCGCCCCTTGTTGCGTGCGGCTCTCTTACACGGTACCGGCGCTGGCGCAACCGCCCAGAAGCCCGCATGAACCCCATCGTCCTCATCCCGGCGCGACTGGCCGCCACGCGCCTGCCGGGCAAGCCCCTGGCGGACATCGGCGGCGTACCGATGATCGTCCGCGTGCTGCGGCAGGCGCAGGCCGCAGGCGCAGGACCGGTGGCGGTGGCGGCGGGCGATCCCGAGATCGTGGAGGCCGTGGAGCAGGCGGGCGGGCGCGCGGTGCTGACCGACCCCGAGCTGCCGTCGGGCTCGGACCGGATCCTGGCGGCCCTGGCCGTCCTCGACCCCGAAGGGCGGCACGACGTGATCGTCAACCTGCAGGGCGACATGCCGTTCGTGGAGCCGGACGTGATCACCGCCTGCGCCGGGCTGCTGGCCGAGATCCCCGACTGCGACATCGCCACGGTGGTGGCGCCCGAGGCCTCGCCCGAGGACCGGACGAACCCGGACGTGGTGAAGGCGGTTCTGTCGATGCAGCCGGGCGGCCAGACGGGAGGGCGGACGGGACGGGCGCTCTACTTCACCCGCTCGACCCTCTACGGCGACCATCCGGTGTGGCGGCACGTGGGCATCTACGGCTACCGGCGCGAGGCGCTGGAGGCGTTCAACGCCGCCGAGCCGTCGCCCCTGGAGCGCCGCGAGAAGCTGGAGCAGCTGCGGGCGCTGGAGCTGGGCCTTTCCATCTGGGCCACGGTGGCCGACGCCGCGCCCATCTCGGTGGACACGCCGGCCGACCTGGCCGCCGCCCGCCATTTCGTCAGCACGATCGGGGGACCGCAATGAGCCAGGCCGGCAGCGGGGGACGCATCGCCTTCCAGGGCGAGCTCGGGGCCAACAGCCACGAGGCCTGCTCGCAGTTCTTCCCCGATCACGAGCCGGTCCCCCACGCCAGCTTCGAGGACGCCTTCGAGGCGGTGAAGTCGGGTGACTGCCAGCTGGGCCTGATCCCGGTGGAGAACTCGATCGCCGGCCGCGTGGCCGACGTCCACCACCTCCTGCCGTCCTCGGGCCTGAAGATCGTCGGCGAGCGGTTCAAGCCGATCCACTTCCAGCTGATGGTCAATCCGGGCGTGACCCTGGAGCAGGTGACGACGGCGGTCTCGATGCCGATCGCGCTCGGCCAGTGCCGCAAGACCCTGCGCAAGCTGAAGCTGAAGACCCAGGCCGCCGGCGACACGGCCGGGGCGGCCAAGGAGCTGGCCGAGAGCCCCGACCCCACCAAGGCGGCGGTGAGCCCGGCCCTCTGCGCCGAGCTCTATGGGCTGGAGATCCTGGTCCGCGACATCGAGGACGAGCACAACAACACCACGCGCTTCCTGGTGATGACGGCGCAGAAGGACCCGCCGCCGCCGCCGTTCACCCAGCCCTGCGTGACGAGCTTCATCTTCCGGGTGAAGAACCTGCCGGCGGCGCTCTACAAGGCGCTGGGGGGCTTCGCGACCAACGGCGTCAACATGACCAAGCTCGAGAGCTACATGGAGAACGGCGCGTTCACCGCGACCTTCTTCTACGCCGAGGTGGACGGCCGGCCCGAGGACATCGGCGTGGCCCGCGCCTTCGACGAGCTGAGGTTCTTCTCGGAGAAGTTCGAGATCCTCGGCGTCTATCCGGCCGACCCGTTCCGCACGAGCCGGGGGTAGCGCCGCGCGGCCGCTCCCTCGCCCCGCTTCGCGGGGGGAGAGGAGGGGTCAGCCTTCCTCGACCCAGGCCTTGAGGAGCTGGTGGGCGATGGCGAGCGGGGGCGGGCAGAAGAGGCCCTCGACCTGCCCGGCGAGCAGGGCCTTCGCCTCCTCGCGGGTGAACCAGCGCACCTCGGACAGCTCGGTCTGGTCGGGGGTCCCCTCGTCGTCCTCCACCTCGGCCAGCAGGCCGATCATCAGCGAGGAGGGATAGGGCCACGGCTGGGTCGAGTGGTAGCGGACCGTCAGGGTGCGCAGGCCGGCCTCTTCCGACAGCTCGCGGGCGCAGGCCTCCTCGATGCTCTCGCCGGGCTCGAGGAAGCCGGCGAGGGCCGAGAACATGCCCTTGGGCCAGGCCTCCTGGCGGCCAAGCATGCAGCGGCCGCCGTGATAGGGCAGCATGATGACCACGGGGTCGGTGCGGGGGAAGTGCTCCGTCTCGCAGGCCGGGCACTGGCGCTTCCAGCCCGCGTCCTTCACGTCGGTCGGCTCGCCGCAGTTGGCGCAGCGGCGGTGCTTGCGCCGCCACTCGAACATCGACTTGGCGGTGGCGCAGATGGCGGCCTCGGGACCGGGCAGGGCGAGGGCGACCTGGCGCAGGTCGGCGAATTCGCCAAGGCCCTGCAGCGGGCCCTCGGTGGGATCGGAGAAGCCCTCCAGGTCCACGGCGAAGACGGCGGTCTCCTTCCACAGGCCCAGGAACAGCAGCCGCTCGGGCCCGCCCGAGAGCTCGCCCGCCAGGCGCGCCGGCAGATAGGCGATCTGGACCCCGCCGCCGGAGGTCTTCTCGACCAGCGGGCGGCCGTTCCAGACGGCCAGGGCGAGGGACTCGGCCGAGGCGAGCTGGCTCGAGAGCCAGGCCTCGTCGGACCGGCGGTCACTGGCCCGGTCGAGCGGGTTGCCGGCGAAGGTGTTGGTGAAGGCGGAGAGCGGCATGGCGACTACATATCGCCGTCACCGCCTCCGACCCAAGGCTGAACCGATCAGCCGACCGTGATCCAGCCGTCCCCAAGGGCGGAAAGCTGCACTCCCTGCAGGGTCAGGGTCGCCCCGCCGCTGATGCTGACCACCACGTCCCCGCCCACCTGGGCGGCGCTGTAGGTGTAGCCGGCCTCCACCCGGACACGGTCGCCCTCCGCGAAGTCGAAGTCGCGGATGTGGTCGATGCCGGCCTCGCCGAACACGAAGAACGTATCCGCGCCCGCGCCGCCTTCGATGGTGTCGTTCCCGCGGTCGCCCCAGATCCAGTCGTCGCCGGCGCCGCCGTAGAGCGCATCGTCGCCCTGACCGCCGCGGACCCAGTCGTTCCCGCCGCCGCCGTGGCAGCTGTCGTTGCCGAGATTGCCGTAGACCACGTCGTAGGAGTCGTCCGAGCCGCCCAGCAGGTAGTCGTGCCCCTGGCCGCCCACGACCCAGTCCGTGCCGGGCCCGCCGTCGACGGTGTCCTCGCCCAGGTTGCCGTGCAGGTCGTCGAATCCGGCCCCGCCGTAGAGGCTGTCGCTCCCGGCCTCGCCGCGGACATAGTCCTGGCCGTCGCCGCCCGTGAGGGTGTCGGCCCCGTCGCCGCCCATCAGCCGGTCGGCGCCCTCGCGGCCGTCAAGGGCGTCGTCCCCGGCGTTGCCGATGAGGATGTTGTCGCGCCAGTCGCCCAGCAGGGTGTCGTTGAACCCGGTGCCGACGAGGTTCTCGATGCTGTCGAAGCTGTCCACATAGACGCCGGCGTTGCGCCAGGCGCCGGCGTAGAGGTCGGCGCCGATGCTGGTGGACAGGTCGGAATAGTCGACGGTGTCGAAGCCCTCGCCGCCCACCAGGGTGTTGAGGCCGTCGCCGGGCGCGAGCCAGTCCTCGCCCGCGCCGCCGTCGAGGCGATCGTCGCCGACGCCGCCGAGCAGCACGTCGTTGCCGCCCAGGCCCGTCAGGGTGTCCGCCTCGGGCGTGCCTTCCAGCCGGTCGTCCCCGGCCGTACCCGTGATGATGGCCATCAAACCGCTCCCAGCTCCGAGCGCTGCGCGAAGGCGCAGCCGTCATGGCCGGGAGAAAGCGGAACCGGCCGCAGCGGTTCCGCTCGCCTCAAGCGAAGGGCTGGCGAAACCGGCCCGCCTGGGCCACATCGGAGGGGCGCCCGGCCCGGGCGCCAGCGCTGGAGGAGCCGCACATGGCCGATGACGCCGCCTACGTCCCGCCGAAGGTCTGGACCTGGAACAAGGCCAACGGCGGCCGGTTCGCCAACATCAACCGCCCGGTCGCCGGCCCGACGCACGACAAGGAGCTGCCGGTCGGCCGCCATCCGCTGCAGCTCTATTCGCTGGCCACGCCCAATGGGGTGAAGGTCACCGTCATGCTGGAGGAGTTGCTGGCCGCCGGCCATCCGGGCGCCGAGTACGACGCCTGGCTGATCACGATCGGCGAGGGCGACCAGTTCGGCTCGGGCTTCGTCGAGGTGAACCCCAACTCGAAGATCCCGGCCCTGATGGACCGCAGCGGCCCCGAGCCGGTGCGGGTGTTCGAATCCGGCTCGATCCTGCTCTACCTGGCCGAGAAGTTCGGCGCCTTCCTGCCCAAGGACCACAAGGGCCGCACCGAGGCGCTGAACTGGCTCTTCTGGCAGATGGGCAGCGCGCCCTACCTCGGCGGCGGCTTCGGCCACTTCTACGCCTACGCGCCGGTGAAGATCGAATACGCCATCGACCGCTTCGCCATGGAGGTGAAGCGCCAGCTGGACGTCCTGGACCGCCACCTGGCCGAGCACGAGTACATGGCCGGCCAGGAGTACTCGATCGCCGACATGGCGATCTGGCCCTGGTACGGCGCCCTGGTGAAGGGCCTCGTCTACGACGCCGCCGAGTTCCTCTCGGCCGACGAGTACAGGAACGTCCAGCGCTGGACCGACCAGGTCGCCGCCCGCCCGGCGGTGAAGCGCGGCCGGATGGTCAACCGCACCTGGGGCGAGCCGGCCAGCCAGCTTCCCGAGCGGCACGAGGCCTCGGACTTCGAGACCAAGACCGGGGACAAGACGGGCGCGGCCGCGAGCTGAGGGCCGGTCAGGCCTCCCGGCGGCGGATCGTCCCTTCGACGGGCGCCGCCGCCGAGACCGTATTGAAGATGGTCCCGTACTTTCGCACGTTGGTGTGCAGGAGCTCGAGGCGGCGGTCCGGCTCGGGCGTGTCCACCACCAGTTCGTAGTCGATCCGGATGATCTTCGGCGGGGCGTCCTGACGCTGCGCCGTGAGGCGCACCTCGACGCCGCGGACATCGAACTCGAGCATCGGCGAGATGCGCTCGATGCCCTTGATCATGCAGGCGGCCACGGCGGCGAGGAGCAGTTCGGCCGGGTTGAAGGCGTCGGTTCGCCCCTTCACGTCCGTGTCCAGGACGAGCCGCGCCTGCTTGGCCTCGGCCTCGCTGCCGTGGGCGTCTATCCGGCGGGCCTGGACCACGTACTGCTGCATCGTCGCCTCCGAGGTGGATCGGCGCGCAGCATAGCGCCGGCCGGACCCGGCGCCTTGCGGTCGGTCAAGGCCGCGGCCCTGGGGCGCCTCAGCGGCAGCGCAGCTCGCCCTTGTCGATCTCCCGACCCAGCAGCGCGCCGCCGGCGGCGCCGAGGATCGTGCCGGTGGTGCGGTCGCGGCCGCCGTCGAGCTCGCGGCCGAGCAGGGCGCCCACGGCGGCGCCGATCACCAGGCCGGTCGTGCCGTTGTCGCGCTTGCAGTAGTAGCGGCCGTCGTCGCCCCGCCAGACGCGATCGTAGGAGACCGGCCGGGGCTCGTAGTAGCGGCCGCGCTCGTCGTAGATCCGCTCCTTGTGGCGCCGCCCGTGCGCCGGCGCGTGGTGCGGCGGGTCCGCCGCGGCGGGAAGAGCCGGAACGGCGATGGCCGCGAGAACGGCGGTGAGCACGAGCTTGCGCATGAGATTGGCCCCGAGAGGATGGATGACGGTCCCTCGGGGGCTTCGTTCGCCACCCGGTGTGGCGGGACTGGGGCGGCGCTGCGGCGGGAAAAGGGGCGGCGGGAAAAGGGGCGGTGGAAAAAGGAGGGGCGGGGACCTGCCCCTTGCCCCCACGGTCCCTTGCCGCCATATAGCGCCTCGGAGATCGGCGGCGGACGAGCGCCTCGCCAACCTGGTCAGGTCCGGAAGGAAGCAGCCACAACGGGTCCCGCTTCGGGTTGTCGTTCGGTCTCCACCTTTCCCTTCGAGCATTCGGAAGCCTGGACGGGCGGCGGCGTGGCGTCGCTGGCCACGAACCAAGCGCCTGAGGCGTTGCGCAAGCGGCGGCTCCGGATTTCCCCGACACCAAGACCACAAAGATCACCAAGGACACGAAGGGCGTCCTGCCTCGTGATCGTCGTGCGCTTCGTGGCCTTCGTGTCGAAGGACGGCTTCGCCGTCGCCCTTGCGCCTGCGGGAGAGCGGCCGGTCCCGGTTCGTGTTTGTTCGTGGCCATGGACAGCGGGGCGTACGCGCGCCTTTCCCCTTCCGTTCACCGGGCCCGAACCGTTAGATGGCCGCGATGGTGGACGACGAAGAGATTCCCGAGCGGGATCCCAACACCGGCGACATTTTCGGGGACGCCGCGCCTGCGGCGCCGGCGGCGTCCGCGCCTGCCTCCGGCGAGGAGTCGGCCGCCTACACCGTCATCGCCCGCAAGTACCGGCCGCGCACCTTCGAGGACCTCTACGGCCAGGAGGCCATGGTCCGCACCCTGCGCAACGCCTTCGCCTCGGGGCGGATCGCGCACGCCTTCATGCTGACCGGCGTCCGCGGGGTGGGCAAGACGACCACCGCGCGCCTGCTGGCCCGGGCCCTGAACTACGAGACCGCCACCGTCCACGAGCCGACCCTGGACCTGAAGGAAGAGGGGCTGCACTGCCGGGCCATCATCGAGGGCCGGCACATGGACGTCCTCGAGCTGGACGCCGCCTCGCGCACCGGGGTGAACGACATCCGGGAGCTGCTGGACGGGGTGCGCTATGCGCCCGTCGAGGCCCGCTACAAGGTCTACATCATCGACGAGGTCCACATGTTGTCGACGGGGGCGTTCAACGCGCTCCTGAAGACGCTGGAGGAGCCGCCGCCGCACGCCAAGTTCATCTTCGCCACGACCGAGATCCGCAAGGTGCCGGTCACCATCCTCTCGCGGACCCAGCGGTTCGACCTGCGCCGGGTGGAGCCCGAGATGCTGGTCAAGAACCTGGAGATGATCTGCGAGAACGAGGGGGCGCGGGTCGAGGCCGAGGGGCTGATGCTGATCGCCCGGGCCGCCGAGGGCAGCGTGCGCGACGGCCAGTCGATGCTGGACCAGGCCATCGTCCAGGCCGAGCCCGGCCAGACGGTCACCGCCGCCACCATCCGCGACATGCTGGGCCTGGCCGACCGGGCCCAGACCATCGGCCTGTTCGAACAGCTCATGCGCGGCCAGGCGGGCGAGGCCATCGAGACGTTCCGCACGCTCTACGGCTACGGCGCCAATCCCGACCAGGTGATGCTGGACCTGCTGGACCATGTGCACGGGGCCAGCGTCGCCAAGGCCATCGGGCCGCAGGCGCTGGTGATGCCCAAGGAGCAGGCCCAGCGGCTGGCGGCGATCGGCGCGGCGGTCTCGGCGGGGGTGCTCTCGCGCCTATGGCAGCTGACCCTGAAGGCCTACGAAGAGGTCCGGCGCGCGCCCGACGCGGCCGCGGCCGTGGACATGGCGCTGATCCGGATGGCCTACGCCGCCGACCTGCCCGGCCCCGAGGAGGCGCTGAAGAAGCTGCAGGCGGGCGAGCCGGTGACCGGCGGGCCGGGAGGCGGCGGCGGAGGCGGCGGCCGGGCGGTCCAGGCGCCGGGCGGCGGCGGGGCGAGCGCGGTGGCGCGCCAGACCATGGTCCAGCCGCAGGCGTCGGCCGAGCCGATGGCGCAGCTCGCCAGCTTCGAGGACATCCTGGCGCTGATCGAGAAGAAGCGGGACATCACGCTGAAGCTGGATATCGAGCGCTTCGTCCGCCCGATCAGCGTGCGGCCCGGCGCCATCGAGTACGAGCCGGCGCCCGGCGCGCCGCGCGACCTGGCGCAGCGGCTGGTGGCGCGCCTGCGCGAATGGACCGGGGAGCGCTGGCTGATCTCGGCCCAGGGCGGCGGCGGCGCCGAGAGCCTGTGGGAGAAGCAGAAGCGCGAGCAGCGCGAGGTGCGCGCCGCCATCGAGCAGGACCCCTTCGTGCAGTCGGTGATGCAGGCCTTCCCCGGCGCCGAGATCGTCGGCATCCGCCAGGCGGTCCAGCCCGCCGCGGCCGAGGGCGAGGCCCCGCCGGTCGAGGCCGACGACGAGGACGAGGACTAGCCAAGCTGAGCGCCTGCGGCGCCGGGAGTGAGTTGCGATGAAAGACCTGAATTCGCTGATGAAGCAGGCCCAGGCCATGCAGCAGAAGCTGGCCGACGCCCAGGGCCGGATCGCCGAGATGGAGGTCGAGGGCACCTCGGGCGGCGGCATGGTGAAGCTGGTGCTGAAGGGCACGGGTGAGCTGGCCCGCGTGGACCTGGACGAGAGCCTGATGGCGCCGGGCGAGGGCGAGGTGGTGGCGGATCTGATCGTCGCCGCCCACGCCGACGCCAAGCGCAAGCTGGACGAGAAGCAGGCCGAGGTGATGCGCGAGGCCGCGGGTCCCTTCGCCGGCATGCCCGGAATGCCGAAGCTGTTCTGATGCGGACGATGCTGGGGGCGCTGGCGGCGACGCTGCTGGCCGGTGCGGCGGCGGCCGAGCCGTCGGTGGTCCCGCTGGACGTGCTGGCGCCACCGCGGGCGAGCGCCGTGCCCGGCGGTGAGCGGCTGCACCTGCTCTATGAGCTGCGGCTGACGAACTTCGCGCCCCGGCCGGTGACGCTGGAGTCCCTCGAGGTCCTGGACCCGGCGGGCGCCGCGCTGGCGGCGTTCGATGCGGCGGCGCTGAAGGACATGGTGGCGCACCGCGGCGCCTCGCCCGCCGAGGGCGGCGAACTGACTGTGCCGGCGGGCGGGTTCGTCACCGTGTTCGTGGGCGTCGAGACGACCCCCGGCCAAGCGCCGGCCAGGCTGTCCCACCGCATCAGGGTGCGCGCCGCCGCCCCTGACGCGCCGGCCAGCCGCACGATCCTGCGGGGCGGCGAGCTGGCGGTCGGCGGAGCCCCGCTGAGGCTCGGCCCGCCCCTGAGGGGCGGCGGCTGGCTGGCGGCCAATGCGCTCTCGAACGAGGCCGATCACCGGCGCACGATCGCGGTGGTGGACGGCAAGGCGCGCATCTCCCAGCGCTACGCCATCGACTTCGTGCGGCTGGACGCGCGGGGGCGCGCGTTCGTCGGCGACCCGGCCCGCAACGAGTCCTGGCCCGGCTACGGCGCCGAGGTGCTGGCCGTGGCCGACGGGACCGTGGCGGCGGTGAAGGACGATCTGCCCGACAACGCCCCCGGCGGGGCGCCGGCCGTGCCGATCAGCCTCACAACGATCGGCGGCAACCACGTGGTGCTGGACCTGGGCGGCGGCGCCTACGCCTTCTATGGCCACCTGCAACCCGGCGGCGTGCGCGTGAAGCCCGGCCAGAAGGTCCGGCGCGGCGAGGTGCTGGGCCGGCTCGGCAACTCCGGCCAATCCGACGCGCCGCACCTGCATCTCCACGTCTCGGACGGGACCAGCGCCCTGGGGGGCGAGGGCCTGCCATACGTCTTCGACGGGCTGGTGGTGCGCGGCCAGGTCCCCTCGCTGGAGGTGCTGGAGCGGCCCGAGGGCTGGACCGGCATGGCAGGGGCGAGGGCGCGGGCGGCAGCCGGCGAGCTGCCGACCGCCAACGCCGTCGTCGATTTCGCGCCGTGAGGGGGGACTGACCATGGCCGCCTCCGCCGGACCCGAGATCGAGCGGCTGATCGGGCTGCTCGCCAAGCTGCCGGGGCTGGGACCGCGGTCGGCGCGGCGCGCGGCGCTGGCCCTGCTGAAGCGGCGCGACCAGCTCCTGGCGCCGCTGTCCGACGCCCTGGCCGAGGCGGCGGCGCGGGTGAAGACCTGTTCGACGTGCGGCAGCCTCGACACCCAGGACCCCTGCGCGATCTGTTCCGACGGGACGCGGGACGCCAGCCTGATCTGCGTGGTCGAGGAGGTCGGCGCGCTGTGGGCCATGGAGCGGGCGGGCGCGTTCCGCGGCCGCTACCACGTGCTGGGCGGGCTGCTGTCGGCGCTGGACGGCGTGGGGCCGGACGCCCTGCGGGTCGGGCCCCTGGTGGCGCGGGCCAGCGAGCCCGGCGTGCGCGAGGTGATCCTGGCCCTGCCGGCGACCGTCGATGGCCAGACGACGGCGCACTACCTGGCCGAGCGGCTGGCCGGCGCGGAGGTGACGGTCAGCATGCTGGCCCGCGGCGTGCCGGTGGGCGGCGAGCTGGACTGGCTGGACGACGGCACCATCGCCCAGGCCATGCGGGCGCGCCGGCCGGCATAGACATCCGACGTCATCCCTCTGATCGCTGCGCGACCGTGGGATGACGGGGATGGGGGACTCGCGCTAAGAACGCAGCATGAACGCCATGCTGATCCTCGCCATCGTCGCCGTGATCGTGGCCGCGGGCGCGATCGCCTTCGCCCTGCGCGAGCGGGTGCGGGCCGCCACCGCCGAGGCGCGAATGAAGCTGCTGGAGGAGCAGGGCGACCTGCTGCGGGCCCAGCTCACCCAGTCGGCGACCCAGGTCGCCGAGGAGATCCTGCGGAAGAACGAGGAGCAGGCGCGCGGCCGCGAGCAGCTGGTCCAGGCGCGGCTGGAGGCCCAGCTGAAGCCCGTGGCCGAGACCCTGCAGAAGTTTCAGGAGCAGGTCGCCCAGGTGGAGAAGCAGCGCGCGGAGGAGAACGGCGGGCTGAAGCAGCAGATCCAGCAGCTGCTGCAGGCCTCCACCGCCACCCAGGAGGAGGCGCGCAAGCTGTCGGCGGCGCTGCGCCGCGGCGCCGGCGTGCAGGGCCGCTGGGGCGAGCAGACCCTGCGCAACGTGCTGGAGGCCGCGGGGCTCTCGCACCGCTACGACTTCGAGGAGCAGTCCTCGACCGACACCGAGGAAGGTCGGCGCCGGCCCGACGTGACCGTGCGCCTGCCGGGCGGCGGGGTGTTCGTGATCGACGCCAAGTGCTCGCTGAACGCCTTCCTGGAGCTGCAGGAGGCGCTGGACGAGGCGGCCCGTGACTCGGCCGGCCTGCGGCACGTGCAGAGCGTGAAGGGGCACATCCAGGGGCTCTCGGCCAAGGCCTACTGGGACCAGTTCGAGGCCTCGCCCGACTTCGTGGCCATGTTCGTGCCGCTGGACTCGGCCCTGGCCGCGGCGCTGGACCGCGCGCCCGACCTGATGACCGAGGCGATGGACCGCCGTGTCGTGATCGTGACGCCGACGACCCTGTTCGCGCTGTGCAAGGCGGTGGCCTACGGCTGGCGGGTCGAGGAGCAGGCGGCCAACGCCCAGAAGATCGCCGACCTCGGCAAGGAGCTCTACAAGCGCATCGCGGTGATGGGCGAGCACGCCGGCTCGGTGGGCAAGGCGCTGTCGGCCGCCGTCGAGCGCTACAACCGCTTCGTCGGCTCGCTGGAGACCCAGGTGCTGACCCAGGCCAAGCGCTTCGAGGAGCTGAAGGTCGACCACCAGGGCAAGGAGATCGCCGAGCTGCCGGCGATCGAGCTGGGCGTGCGCCCGCTGGCCAAGCTGACCGACGAGCCTCAGCCCAGCGTGCGGCTCGCCGCCGCCGGCAAGCCCGACTGAGGCCTTCTCCCACCTTGACGCTCAGGCATTCCGAACCTACCTCGCGCCCATGGCCATCCGAGAGATCCTCGTCGTCCCGCACCCTGCCCTGAAGCAGGTCTCCCAGCCCGTCGAAAAGGTCGACGACGAGCTGCGCGCGCTGATGGACGACATGCTGGAGACCATGTACGCGGCCCCGGGCATCGGCCTGGCCGCCATCCAGATCGGCGTGCCCAAGCGCGTGATCGTCATGGACCTGGCCCGGGAGGGCGAGGAGAAGCAGCCCCGCTACTTCGTGAACCCCGAGATCCTGTGGGCCTCCGACGATACCGCGCCGTACGAGGAGGGCTGCCTGTCGGTTCCCGAGTACTACGACGAGGTCGAGCGGCCGGCGCGCGTGAAGCTGCGCTACCTGAACTACCAGGGCGAACAGGTCGAGGAGGACGCCGAGGGCCTCTTCGCGGTCTGTATCCAGCACGAGATGGACCACCTGGAAGGCGTCCTGTTCATCGACCACCTGTCGCGCCTGAAGCGCGAGCAGGCGATCAAGAAGGTGAAGAAGCACGCCAAAGCGGCCTAAAAGCCGCTTCGTGGCCAAGCATCCGCTCATCCGTTTCGTCCGCCGGGGCCTCGAGGTCACCGGCCTGATCGCGCCCATCTACCGGGCGAAGGAACGCAAGCTCGTCGAACAGCCCGAGGAGGCGGTGGACGACGGCCGTCCGATGCCGCCGGCCGAGCTGCGCGTCGCCGTGGCGGGGACCGCGGGCCAGCGCTGGTTCTCCGAGCGCGGCCAGGCCGACGCCGCCGACGTCCTGCGGCTCGCCGCGAAGCACGGCCTTCCGGCCCCGGCGCTGCGGATGCTGGACCTGGGCTGCGGCTGCGGCCGGATCGCCCGCTGGCTGGCGCCGCAGATCGAGGCGGCCGGGGGGGAGTTCCACGGCAGCGACCTCAACCCGAAGCTCGTGGCGTGGTGCCGCGCGAACCTGCCCGGCCGCTATGGGACCAACGGCCTGAAGCCGCCCCTGCCGCACGCCGACGGGGCGCTGGACCTCGTCTACGCCTATTCCGTGCTGACCCACCTGCGCGAGCCGGTCGCCGAGGCCTGGCTGGCCGAGGCCGCGCGCGTGCTGCGCCCCGGCGGCCTGGCCCTGCTCACCTTCCACGACGAGGACTACGCCGCGGTCTGGGGCCCCGAGGCGGTGAAGGCGCGCGGGCCCCGCGACGACTGGTTCGTGCTGAACGACGCCATGCAGGGCTCGAACTACATGTCGAGCTGGACCAGCCGGGCGCACGTCTCGCGCATGGCCGGGCCCTGGTTCGAGGTCGCCGAGATCATCCCGGGCGGCCGGGAGACGCCCGTCCAGGCGATGGCGGTGCTGCGGCGGCGCTGATCAGGACCCCGGCGTCGGGGCCGTCGGGGTCTGCACGGGACGGACCGGCCTTGGCGGCAGGAACAGCTTGCGGAAGCTGATGCTCACCGTGCGGCCGACGGGGTCGATCAGGTCCGGCTGGTAGCTGAGCGGGGTGAGGCCCGCCTCGTCGCGGACGGCGATCCGCTCGTCGAACAGGTTCTTCACCTCCAGGCTGACGCGGGCGCCGCGCATCCAGGTGTGCTCGCGGGCCATGGGCTGCAGGCCGAGGTCGGCGAACAGCCGCAGGTCCACGGTGGTGAGGTCCGAGAAGCGCAGGCTCTCGCCCGAGGGGCCGCCGTCGACCCGCGAGCCCTCGCGCCAGCGGGCGTTCAGCCGCGCGCCGAGGCCGTTCTTCGAGACCCCCGCCTGGACGTCCACCTGATGGCGCGAGGCGCCGCCGCTCTGGCTGAGCGCCGCGCCGTCCAGCAGGTCGAGCACCGGCACGCCGGGTCGGATCAGCACCTCGTCCTCGATGCGCCAGGTGTGGAACACGGCGAAGGTCATGTTCCCGCCCGAAAAGCGGCCGCGGCCGCCGCGGAAGCCGCCCGGCGGTCCGCCGCCTGAAGGCCCGGCGCCCTCGGCCCGGCGCCCTCGGCCCGGCGCTGCGTTCCCGGCGCGCCGGCGGGGGTGCGGGTGTTCTGCAGCGGCCGGCTGTAATGGAAGCCCCAGCGCAGCTGCTCCTCGTCGTGGCGGTCGAAGTTCACCGGCCGCACGTCCACCTGCACCAGCCGGCCCGTGGCGTCGCGCACGAAGCGATCCTGGAACGCGGCCTCGATCTGCGGCGTCGGCGCCGGGAAGCTCGCGATCTCGTCGCGGGTGCGGGTGCGGGTGTAGTCGGCGCGGATCGTGAAGTCTGTCTCGTCGAACGGCTTCAGGGTCAGGCCCAGCTTCACGACCCGGCGGTTGTCGGCCAGGAGGCCCCGATTGCCGCCCGAGAGCTGCAGAACCTCGACCGTCTCGCCGCGGGTGAAGTCGAACACCCGCACGCCCGGCGTGGCGGTCTCGGGATCGCCGAGCTGCTGGACGCTGGGCGCGCCTTCCTCCTCGGTGACCGAGGCGATCAGGCGCACGGCCTCGACCGGCGACCAGGTGACACCGCCGCCGAGGGTCGTGAGCGTGCCGAAGTCCGACAGGCGGTCCACGGCGGCGTTGAAGTTCACCGACAGGTCGCCGACGCCCTCGAATCCCCCCCGGCGGCGGCTGGCCAGCGGGACGTCGAGGTTCGCCTGGGCCCGGGCGATGTGGCGGCTGAGGTCCGAATCGCGCCGGACCCCGAAGCGGTCGGATTCGCTCTCCAGCCGGCGGGTGTCGCCGCCGACGGTGAAGGCGGCGTTCACCGGCCCGGCCGGCAGGGTCAGCAGCGTGCCGTTGGCCAGGGCCTCCAGGTCGGCGGAGGTGACGGTGGAGCGGGCGCTGTTGGCCGGACGCCAGGCGCCGGTCGCCGGATCGACCGCGACCTCGGTCAGGGTGCGCGAGCGGCTGACGTCGGCGTTGCCGGTGACCGACCAGCGCCAGCCGGACCAGGCGCCGTTCACCGCCCCGCCGAGGTGCGCGGCGCTGGTGTCGGAAAGCCGGCCCAGGGCGTCGCGCTCGGCGCCGCCGGAGAGGCCCAGCAGGGCGTTGGATTCGTTCCACTCCAGGCTGCCGTTCAGCGTGCCGGACATGCCCTCGCCGAAGGGGCGGGCGTAGACGCCGTTCAGCGAAAGGCCCTGGGTCTGCGGCGACAGCGTGCGGAACGGCCCCTCGTCGGGCGTGCGGACGATGTCCCGCTCGGACTCCAGGAGGCGGGTGGCGTAGGTCGCCTCGAACTCGAACTGCTGGCGCGCGTCGTCCTGGATGCGCAGGGCGTCGAGGTCGAGCTCGTAGGCCGACCGCCCGCCGGCCGTGGGCGCGACGACCTCGCCCTCGACCGTGACCGCCCGGAAGCGGCGGCGCAGGACGAGGTTCACGACCCGCTGGTCGGCCCGGTAGCCGTACCGCAGCGCCACCTCCTCGGGGAGGATCTCCATGCGGACGATCGCCTCGGGCGGCAGGTCGCGGATCTCGCGGAAGCTGGAGATGCGCATGCCGTTGACGAGCATGACGGGCCGGCCGCCGGCCCGGCCGCGGCCGCTGGCGAGCTGCGGCTCGAGCGCCGCCAGCAGCTCCTCGACCGAACTGACGCCGAGCGCGCGGATCTCGCGCTGGTCGAGGGTGATCTCGGGGACCGCGTCGCCCACCACCGATCCGCGCGGGACGAGGCCGCGCGTGGCGGTGACGACCAGCTCCTCGACCTCGTAGCCCTCGTCGTCGAGCACGGGCGTCTCGGCCGCCTGATCCCCTTGGGTCTGGGCGAAGGCGGCCGGCGCGAGCGCCAGGCACACGGCGGAGGTTGCGAACAGGCCCGCCCACCGGGCGCCTTGGCTTCGGATCACGCTCATACTCCCTGGCCGTACGGACCGGCGACAAACGCCTTGAACGCGGCCGGGATCAGCTACCGTCGCTCGTTTTCCGAAGTATGTCGGTCGTCCGCCACATTTTCGGCCTCGGATTCGACCTTGGCCGCGCCTTCGCGGGCGCCCTCGGCCGCGCCGCGGGCGGTTTCCTTGATCACCTGGCCGGCGTCGCCCGCGGCCTCCTTGATCTCGGACCCCACCTCCTTCAGCTCGGGGCTGTCGACCGCATCGCGCGCCTCGGCGGCGATCTTCTCGGCGGCGGCCTCCACGTCGTTCCCGGCGTCGGCCCGCTCCTCGCGGGTGCAGCCGGCGACCGCGACGGCGAGGCCGAGGACGGACGCGGCGATGAGCTTGTTCATGGCGGGGCTCCTGTCTTCCTCAAGAGTGGCGTCGGGCTGGCGCTGGGGCAGCAACGGCCACGCTTGCGGCGAAGTTCCCTTGAGGCCCCGGGGCCGCTAAACCGCCGCCCATGCGTCTCGCCTTCCTCGGCACCCCCGACTTCGCCGTCCAGGCCCTCGCCGAAATCGTGGAGGCCGGCCACGAGGTGGCCTGCGTCTATTCCCAACCGCCCGCCCCGCGCGGGCGCGGCCACGAGCTGAGGCCCTCGCCGGTCCACGCCTATGCCGAGAGCCGTGGCATCCCGGTGCGCACGCCGGCCTCCATGCGCGATCCCGCCGAGATCGAGGCCTTCCGCGCGCTCGGCCTGGACGCGGCCGTGGTGGTCGCCTTCGGCCAGATCCTGCCGCGCGAGGTGCTGGAGGCGCCGCGTCTGGGTTCGTTCAACGTCCACGCCTCGCTGCTGCCGAGGTGGCGGGGGGCCGCGCCGATCCAGCGGGCGATCATGGCCGGCGACGCCGTCACCGGGGTCCAGGTGATGCGGATGACCGAGGGGCTGGACGAGGGGCCGGTGCTCTCCACCGCGACGGTGCGGATCGACGCCCTGGAAACCGCCGCCACCCTGCACGATCGGCTGGCCGCCGCCGGCGCCGGCCTGATCGTCGAGACCCTGGCCCAGATCGCGGCCGGGCGGGCGGTCGAGACGCCCCAGGCCGAGGCGGGCGTCACCTACGCCAAGAAGATCCGCCCGAAGGAGGCGCGGATCGACTGGACGCGCCCGGGTCCCGAGGTGGACCGCAAGATCCGCGGGCTCTCGCCCTTCCCGGGCGCCTGGTTCGAGTTGCCGACCGAGAAGGGCCCGGTGCGGGTGAAGGCGCTCTTGTCGGCGTTCGAGGACGCCGAGGGGCCGGCGGGCGAGACGCTGGACGACCGGCTGCTGGTGGGGACCGGGCACGGCGCGGTGCGCCTGCTGCGCGTGCAGCGCGAGGGGCGCGGGCCGCAGGACGCCGAGGCCTTCCTGCGCGGGACCGCCGTCCCCGCGGGCGTGAAGCTGTCCTGATGCCCCGCTACCGCCTCCTGATCGAATACGACGGCCGGCCGTTCAACGGCTTCCAGGCGCAGGACGGGCTGCCCACGATCCAGGGCGCCATCGAGCGGGCGGTGAAGGCGTTCTGCGGCGAGGACCTGCGCCTGCAGGCGGCGGGGCGGACCGACACCGGGGTGCACGCCCGGGGCCAGGTGGTGCACGTGGACCTCGCCAAGGACTGGCCGGCCGAGACCGTCCGCAACGCGCTGAACGCCCACCTCGTCCCCCAGCCGATCGCGGTGCTGGAGGCGAGCGTCGCGCCCGAGGGGTGGCACGCCCGCTTCTCGGCCAAGGAGCGGCGCTATCTCTACCGCATCCTCAACCGCATGGCGCCGCCGGCCCTGGACCAGGGGCGCGTGTGGCACGTGAAGAAGCCGTTGGACGCCGAGGCCATGCACGAGGCCGCCCAGGCGCTGGTGGGCCACCACGACTTCACCACCTTCCGCGACCTCGGCTGCCAGGCGAAGTCGCCGATGAAGACGCTGGACCTGGCCAGCGTGCGCCGCGAGGGCGACGAGGTGCTGCTGGAGTTCGCCTCGCGCTCGTTCCTGCACCGGCAGGTGCGCTCGATGACCGGAACCCTGGCCGAGGTCGGCGTCGGCCGCTGGACCAGGGCCGACCTCGTCGCGGCCCTGGAGGCCCGCGACCGCCGCGCCTGCGGGCCCGTGGCGCCGGCCGAGGGGCTCTATTTGACAGGGGTGGCCTACTGACCGAGGGTCGCGCCCGCGCCGCCCGGAGGACCGCCTTGACCCGTACGCTCGTCCTCGCCGCGCTCTGCGCCCTGGCTGCGGCGCCCGCCGTCGCGGCGGACTGCCTTCCGCTGGGACGCACGGCGACCCTGACCGGCCAGGTCTACGCCTTCGAAGCCTTCGACGAAGCCGACGGCGACACCGCCGCCCGCGCCCGGGAGGTGGACTACCACGCCCTCGTCCTGCCCGCGCGGACGTGCATCGGCGGGGACCCGCACGTCTCCATCGTGCGCCTGGAGGGCGACGCCGGGATCCTGGCGGGCCAGGTGCAGCAGAAGGTGAGCGCCACCGGCGTCGTCTCGCGCAGCGCCGACCCGGACGCCGACCCGCCGTTCGTGATGCGGCTGGAGCGCCTGGCGCCCGCCGCGGCCCCTCAGGCGAAGTAGCGGGCGATGATGGCGGCGTAGACGGCCTGCAGGCGGCGGATCTCGTCCACCGGCGCGCGCTCGTCCACCTGGTGCATGGTGCGGCCGACGAGGCCCACCTCGACGACGGGGCACAGCGCCCGGATGAAGCGGGCGTCGGACGTCCCGCCCGAGGTGGAGAGCTCGGGCTCGGCGCCGGTGACGTCCTTGACGGCCGCCGCCACCAGCTCGGTGAACGGGCCGCGCTCGGTCAGGAACGCCTCGCCGCTGATCTGGGGCGTGACGGTGACCTTGCCCTTGAAGCCGTCGGCCGCCTTCCGCGCCTCGGCCGCGATCCAGTCGGCCAGCGCCTGGCCGGTGTGGTTCGGATTGAAGCGGATGTTGAGCCGCGCCTTCGCCGTGCCGGGGATCACGTTCGTCGCCGTGTTCGGCACGTCGATCATGGTCACTTCCAGGTTCGAGGGCTGGAACTCGGGGTAACCCTCGTCCAGCGCCCGATCCTGCAGGGCCGCCAGCAGGCGAACCAGCACCGGGACCGGGTTGGCCGCCCGGTGCGGATAGGCCACGTGCCCCTGGATTCCCTCGACAAGGATCTCGGCGTTGATCGAGCCGCGCCGGCCCACCTTGACCATGTCGCCGAACGACTCGGCCGAGGTCGGCTCGCCCACCACGCAGTGGTCGATGGCCTCGCCCTCGGCCAGCAGCGCCTCGACGACCTTCTTGGTGCCGTGGGTGGCCACGCCCTCCTCGTCGCCGGTGATCAGGAACGAGACCGAGCCCGTCACCCGGCCGGCGGCGATCGCCTCGGCGGCGGCCGCGGCGAAGGCGGCGATGGCGCTCTTCATGTCGACGGCGCCGCGGCCGATCAGGACCCCGTCCACCACGTCGGCGGCGAAGGCGTCCTTGGACCAGGCGGCCGCGTCGCCCACCGGCACCACGTCGGTGTGACCGGCGAAGCAGAGGTTCGGCCGGGCGGTCCCGTAGCGGGCGTAGAGATTCTCGATCTCGCCGAACCGCATCCGGCGGCAGGCGAAGCCCAGCCCTGCGAGGGTGCGTTCGACCACGTCCATGGCTCCCTCGTCGGCGGGCGTGACGGAGGGCTTGCGGATCAGCTCGCGGGAAAGCTCGACGGCGTCTATGGCGGCGCTCATGCCGCCGCATTACCTGCCATTGGGACGCGAGGCGAGGGGGGACCATGCCGAGGATCGACATCGAGACGCTGGAGACGCGCTCGGGCTGCAGCTATCCGCACCCGTTCAAGGAGGTCTGCCTGGGGGCGACATGGCGCAAGCTGGGGGACGCGGCGGGTCTGACCGACTTCGGCGTCAACCTCGTGCGCCTGCCGCCCGGCAAGTGGGCCAGCCAGCGCCATTGGCACACCCACGAGGACGAGTTCGTCTGGGTGCTGGAGGGCGAGGTGGTGCTGGTCGAGGACGGCGGCGAGACCGTGCTGCGGGCCGGCGACTGCGCGGCATGGAAGGCGGGCGTTCCCGACGGCCACCATCTGCAGAACCGCAGCGGCGCGGACGCGGTCTATCTGGAGGTCGGCTCGCGCCGCCCCGACACCGACGCCTGCGACTATCCCGACATCGACATGGTGGCGGGCCCCGACGGCTATCGGCATCGCGACGGCCGGCCCTATCCGGAGGACTGAGTCCATGCCCAGGATCGACATCGAGGCCGCCCCGACCCGGTTCGGCACGGCCTATCCGCCGCCTCACGACACGCCGTGCCGCGAGCGCCGCCGCTGGAAGCTGGGGGACGCGGCGGGCCTGACCCAGTTCGGCGTGAACCTGATGCGCCTGCCGCCCGGCGCCTGGACCAGCCAGCGCCACTGGCATACGGCCGAGGACGAATTCGTCTGGGTGGTCGAGGGCGAGGTGGTGCTGGTGGACGATTCCGGCGCGCACGTGCTGCGGGCCGGCGACTGCGCGGGCTTTCCCGCCGGCGCGCCGAACGGCCATCACATCCAGAACCGCTCGGACCGCGAGGCGGTGCTGCTGGAGGTCGGCTCGCGCCGGCCGGCCGAGGACCATTGCGACTATCCCGACCTCGACATGATCGTCGGGCCCGACAACGTCTACCGCCATCGGGACGGGACGCCGTACGAGACGGACGCGGGGCGAAAGCGTTAGGAGCCCGACCTCTTCCGCCACCCGAAGGACGACAGATGACCCCCGATCCGCGCGATCCGGCCACGGCCGGCTTCACCCTCAACCAGACCATGCTGCGCGTCCGCGACCCCGAGGCCTCGGTGGCCTTCTACCGCGACGTGCTGGGGATGACCCTGCTGCAGAAGCTGGACTTCCCGCCGATGAAGTTCTCGCTCTACTTCATGGCCTATCTGGCGGACGGCGAGATGATCCCGGACGATCCGGCCGAGCGGGCGCGGTTCATCTTCAGCCGCGAGACGACGCTGGAGCTGACCCACAACTGGGGGACCGAGAGCGATCCGGACTTCGCCGGCTATCACAGCGGCAACGACGCGCCGCGCGGCTTCGGGCACCTGGGGATCAGCGTGCCGGACGTGGACGCGGCCTGCGCCCGCTTCGAGACCCTGGGCGTGCCGTTCCGCAAGCGGCCGAACGACGGGGCGATGAAGGGCATCGCCTTCATCACCGACCCGGACGGCTATTGGATCGAGATCCTGTCGCCCAACTCGATGACCGGCGTGGTGCGCGCGGGAGCGTAGGCAGCCCCCTCAGAACGTGTACAGGATCGAGGCGCGGGTCGTGGTGTCGAGGTCGGAGCGGGCGACCCGGGCGTCGCGCTCGTACTGCATGTTGTAGGAGAGCCGGCCCTTCAGGGGGCCGAACAGCAGGGTCTCGAGGGCCGTGATCGACTTGGCGCTGGTCTGCTGCTCGTCGGCGTAGACGGCCGCCTCCTGGGAGAGGGTGACGCGCTCGGTGGGCAGCCAGCGGATGTTGAGGCTGGCGCGGCCGGCGGCGGCCCTCTCCTCGCCGAACTCGCGGGTCTCGGTCAGGCGCAGGGCGGGGCCAAGGTCGACGGCGATCTTCAGCTCTTCGGAACGGGCGAGCTGGACGCCCAGGCCCGCGCCCACCGTGTAGCGTCGCTCCACGCCCAGGAACCGGTCGTGCTCGTACTGGGCGAGGCCGAAGGCGTAGCGCTGGGGCGAGAGCCGCGCCCGGGGTTCGTAGGCCAGGCTGAGGCGCTGGGTGCTCGCCCGGCCGTCGGTCTCCTGGTAGTCGCCGCGCCAGGTCAGCCGCTGGGACCACCCGGGGGCGAGGCGCGAGACGTCGATCACGCCGTAGCCGCCCACCGTCTCGGTGCGCCCCTGGGCGATCGCTCCGCCCAGCTCGATCGAGCCCTTCCAGACGGCTTCGTCGAGGGAGGCGGCGGCCGGCGCGGCCGCCGCGGCGACCTCGAGCGCAGGTTCGGGTTCAGGCCCGGCGGGTCCGGCGGCCAGATCGGCCGCGAGGGCGTCGATCTCGTCCAGGCTGTCCGGATTGGCCTGCCGGGCGACCGACAGCACCGTGGCGAGCACCGCCGGGTCCTCCCGTGCGGCGGCGCTGGCGATCATCGCCCGCACCGGGTCCGGCAGGGGCGCGGCGTCGGCGGCGGGGGCGGCGAGGACGAGGAGGCTGGCGGCGACGGCGGCGGTGCGGCGCATCAGTCCCGGAGCAGCTCGTTGATCGAGGTCTTGGAGCGGGTGCGCTCGTCCACCCGCTTCATGATCACCGCGCAGTAGGTCGAAGGCAGCGACGGGTCGGTGGGGTTGGGCCGCGAGCCCGAGACCACCACGGAATAGGGCGGCACCTCGCCGGTGAAGGTCTCACCCGTGCGGCGGTCGACGATCGGGGTGGTGGAGGTGATGAACACGCCCATCGAGAGCACGCTGCCCTCGCGGACGATCACGCCCTCGGCCACCTCGGCCCGGGCGCCGATGAAGCAGTTGTCCTCGATGATGGTGGGGTTGGCCTGCAGCGGCTCCAGCACGCCGCCGAGCCCCGCGCCGCCCGAGATGTGGCAGTTCTTCCCGACCTGGGCGCACGAGCCGACGGTGGCCCAGGTGTCCACCATGGTCCCTTCGCCGACGTAGGCGCCGACGTTCACGAAGGACGGCATCAGCACCACGCCCTTCGAGATGAAGGCGCTCTTGCGGACGATGGCGCCGGGCACGGCGCGGAAGCCGGCCTGCTCGAAGCGCGCGGCGTCCCAGCCGTCGAACTTCAGCGGGACCTTGTCCCAGTAGGGACCGGGCTCCATCACCACGTTGGGGTTGAGGCGGAAGGACAGCAGGATCGCCTGCTTCACCCACTGATGGGTGGTCCAGGCGCCGTCCGCGCCGCGCTCGGCCACCCGCAGGCGGCCGGAATCGAGCTGTTCCAGGACTTCGCGCACCGCGTCGGCGACGGCGCCGGTGGTGGCGGCGGAAATCCCGTCGCGGGCCTCCCAGGCCTGTTCGATCGTGCTCTTCAGGTCGGACATCAGGCGGCCCCCTTCACGTGCGCGCCCATCAGGAAGGGCGCGAGCCTGTCGGTCTTGTGGTGGACGAACGGCGCCTCGCAGGCGGGCGCGTGCGGGCCGACCAGCACGGTGGTCATGCCCAGGCCCGCGGCGGGCTCCAGGTTGCGCTGGGAATCCTCGAAGAAGGCGGTCCCGGCCGGGTCCACGTCGTGGGCCGCGCTCATCCGGGCGAAGGCCTCGGGGCTGGGCTTGGGCTCGTAGCCGGCCCGGCCGATGTGGAAGACGTCCTCGAACAGGTCGGCCAGGCCCAGGCGCTTCAGCACCCGCTCGGCGTGGACGTCGTCGGCGTTGGTGAAGATCAGCCGCCGGCCCGGCAGCCGCTCCAGGGCGCGCAGCATCTGCGGATCGTGGGCCAGCATCTCGAGCGAGATGTCGTGGAAGATCGCGTGGAACTCCAGCGGGTCGACGCCGTGGTTCAGCATCATGCCCTTCAGGGTCAGCCCGTGCTCGGCGAGATAGGCCTTCTGCAGCGCGAAGGCCTCGTCGTGCGGCAGGCCGGTGACCTTCTGCACGAAGCCGGTCATCCGCCGGACCACCTCGTCCATGAAGCCGGAGTCGGCCGGGTAGAGGGTGTTGTCCAGGTCGAACAGCCAGGTGTCGACATGGGTGAGGTCGGCGCTCACCGGCAGATCAGGGTCCCCGCCCCGTGCTCGGTGAACAGCTCGACCAGCATGGCGTGGGGGCGGCGGCCGTCCAGGATGACCACGGCCTCGACGCCCGCCTCGACCGCGGCGATTGCGGTCTCGAGCTTGGGGATCATGCCGCCGGTGGCGACGCCGTCCGCGATGGCCGCCCGGGCCTCGTCCACGGTGAGCTGGCGCATCAGCTCGCCGTCCTTGTCGAGCACCCCGGCGACGTCGGTGAGCAGCAGCATGCGCTTGGCGCCCAGCGCCCCGGCCAGGGCGCCGGCCACGGTGTCGGCGTTGACGTTGTAGGTCTCGCCCGTCGCCGAGACGCCGATCGGCGCCACGACCGGGATGTAGTCGTCCTCGGCGTGGATCAGGGCCTTGAGCAGGGTGGTGTCCACATGCTTCGGCTCGCCCACGTAGCCCAGGTCGACCACCTTCTCGATCTGGGAGCCGGGGTCCTTCTTGGTGCGGGCGACCTTCTCGACGGTGAGCAGGCGGGCGTCCTTGCCCGACAGGCCCACGCCGCGCACCTCGGCCTCGGCGCCGGCCTGGGTGATCCAGTTGGCGATTTCCTTGTTGATGGCGCCCGACAGCACCATCTCGGCGACCTCCATGGTGGCCGCGTCGGTGACCCGCAGGCCGTCCACGAAGGTGGACTTCACCCCCGCCCGCTCCAGCATGGCCGAGATCTGCGGGCCGCCGCCGTGGACGACCACGGGATGCAGGCCCAGCATCTTCAGCAGGACGACGTCGGCGGCGAACAGCTTGGCCACCTGTTCCTCGCCCATGGCGTGGCCGCCGTATTTGATGACCACGGTCTCGCGGTCGTAGATCTGGATGTAGGGCAGGGCCTCGGCCAGCGTCTTGGCGGTCGCCCAGCCCTGACCTTCGTTGGCTTGGCCCTCAGTGGTCTCGCTCACCCGTCCGCCGCTCCGCCTGGAAATCGTGCGGGTCCCGATAGCGGACGCGGGTTCCCCTGTCACGCAGCCCGGGGCGTGCTAAGCGGGAAACGGACCTGAAACGGGGGATCGCATGCGCAAGGGATTCGGAATGGCGGCGCTGGCCGCCGCGGCCATGCTGGCGGGCGGCGCCAGCGCGGGGACGGTGGCGGTGACGGCGGACCGGCTGCTCGACCCGGCCAGCGGCCGCTATGTCGAACGCCCCATGATCGTCATCGTGGACGGCAAGGTGGCCCAGGTCGGCAAGGCGGGCGACGCGGTCCCGGCCGGCGCCGAGCGGGTGGACCTGCCGGGGGTGACCCTGCTGCCCGGCCTGATCGACATGCACGTCCACCTGACAAGCGTGGCCAGCATCGGCGGCTACAACTACCTGCAGTACTCCGACGCCTTCTGGCCGGTGGTGGCGACGAAGCACGCCAGGGACACCCTGGAGGCCGGCTTCACGACGGTGCGGAACGTGGGCTCGGAGTTCTATTCCGACGTCGGCCTGCGCGAGGCGATCGACGAGGGCTATGTGCCGGGCCCGCGCATCGTCAGCGCCGCCTATGCGATCAGCGCCACGGGCGGCCACTGCGACTCCACCTTCTTCCCGCCGTCGATGGACGAGAAGAGCCCCTACCTGGCCGACAGCGTCGAGCAGGGGCGCGAGGCCGTGCGGCGGCTGAAGAAGTACGGCGCCCAGGTCATCAAGGTGTGCGCCACGGGCGGGGTCTTCTCGCGCGGCGCCTCGGTGGGCGCCCAGCAGCTGGCGGTGGAGGAGCTGAAGGCCATCGCCGACGAGGCGCACATGGCCGGCATGAAGGTCGCCGCGCACGCCCACGGCGCCGACGGCATCAAGGCCGCGATCCGGGCCGGCATCGACACCATCGAGCACGTCAGCCTGGTGGACGACGAGGGCATCCGCCTCGCCAAGGAGCGCGGGACCTGGTTCGGCATGGACATCTACAACACCGACTACACCCAGGCCGAAGGCAAGAAGAACGGCGTGCTGGAGGCGAACCTGGCCAAGGATCGCGAGGTGGCCGAGATCCAGCGCGAGAACTTCCGCAAGAGCCTGAAGGCCGGGGTCCGCCACGTCTATGCGACGGACGCAGGGATCTATCCGCACGGCCAGAACGCCCGCCAGTTCGCGGTGATGGTGCGCTATGGGGCCACGCCCCTGCAGGCCATCCAGGCCGCCACGGTCAACGCCGCTGAGGCGCTGGGCCGGAACGACGTGGGCCTGGTGGCGCCCGGCCGCTTCGGCGACCTCGTGGGCGTGAAGGGCGACCCGCTGGCCGACGTGCGGGTGCTGGAGGCGCCGGTGTTCGTGATGAAGGGCGGCGAGGTGGTGAAGCGCCAGTAGCCTCGCAGGTCGTCATCCCGGGTGCGCTGACGCGAACGGCGGGATGACGCGCCAGGGGAGGCAGCCAGGGCCGCTAGATCGTCCGCGCCACCACTTCCTTCATGATCTCGGACGTGCCGCCGTAGATCCGCTGGACGCGGGCGTCGCGCCACAGGCGGGCGATGGGATACTCGTTCATGTAGCCCGCGCCGCCGTGCAGCTGGAGGGCGGCGTCGCACACCTCCCACTGCAGCTCGGTGTGGAACAGCTTGGCCGCCGAGGCCTCGGCCGCGGTCAGCTTGCCCTCCAGATGGCGGGCGATGCACCAGTCCAGGTGCGCCCAGCCGGCCTGCAGCTTGGCCTTCAGCCCGGCCATGGTGAAGCGGGTGTTCTGGAATTCGAACACCGCCTGGCCGAAGGCGCGGCGCTCCTTGGTGAACTTCGCGGCCTCGTCGAAGGCGCGCTGGGCGCCCGCCTGTCCCGAGACGGCGATGCCGAGGCGCTCCTGCGGCAGCTGGCTCATCAGGTAGACGAAGCCCTTGCCTTCCTCGCCCAGGCAGTTGGCCAGGGGCACGCGCACGTCCTCGAAGAACAGCTCGGAGGTGTCCGCCGAGTTCTGGCCGATCTTGTCGAGGTTGCGGCCGCGCTTGAAGCCCTCGCGGGTCGCCTCGACCAGGATCAGCGAGATGCCCTTCGACCCGGCGTTGGGGTCGGTCTTGGCGACCACGATGATCAGGTCGGCGTTCTGGCCGTTGGTGATGTAGGTCTTGGACCCGTTCACCACATAGTGGTCGCCGTCCTTCCTGGCCGTGGTGCGCACGCCCTGCAGGTCGGAGCCGGTGCCGGGCTCGGTCATGGCGATGGCGGTGATCGCCTCGCCCGAGACCATCTTGGGCAGCCACTGCCGCTTCTGCTCTTCCGAGCCGTAGTTGACGAGGTAGTCGGCGACGATGTCCGACTGCAGGGTGATGCCGGCCGACGAGCCCGCGTAGGACAGCTCCTCGTCGATCACGGCGTTGTAGCGGAAGTCGAGGCCGAGGCCGCCGTACTCGGCGGGCACGGTGGGGCACAGCAGGCCCGCCTCGCCGCAGGCCAGCCAGAAGGCGCGGTCGACGAGGCCTTCCTCCTCCCACCGGTCGAGGTTGGGCGTCAGCGCCCGCTCGAAGAATTTCCGGACCTGGTCGCGGAAGACGTTCAGGTCCTCGTCGTAGACGGTGCGGGTGTCGGTCTGCAGCATCGCGGTCTCCGGGCGTTTCCGTCCCGAGTTAGCGGGCTGACGCCGCGTCGGGGAAGAGGGCCGTTACGCGAAACAGGCCGCGAGGATCTCGGCGCGCAGCTCGGGAATGCCCGTCCCCTTCTCGGACGAGGTGGCCAGCACCCGCGGGAAGGCGGCGGGGCGCTTGGAGACCTTCTGCAGCGTCTCGGCGACCACCTTCTCCACCTCGGCGGCCCGCAGCTTGTCGGCCTTGGTGAGTACGATCTGGTACGAGACGGCGGCCACGTCGAGGGCGTCCAGGGCCTCCTTGTCGACGTCCTTCAGGCCGTGGCGGGCGTCGATCAGCAGGTAGACGCGCTTCAGGTTCGGCCGGCCGCGCAGGTAGTCGCGGCCGAGGTTCTGGAACTTCCTGGCCACCGACTTGGAGGCCCGGGCCCAGCCGTAGCCCGGCAGGTCGACCAGCCGCAGCTTCTCGTCGGCGACGAAGAAGTTCACCTCGCGGGTGCGGCCCGGCTCGTTGGAGGCGCGCGCCAGGTCCTTGCGGCCGGTGACGGCGTTGATCAGCGAGCTCTTGCCGACGTTCGAGCGGCCGGCGAAGGCCACCTCGGGCAGGTCGGGGTCGGGCAGGCCCGAGATCGCGACTGCCCCCATCAGGAAGCGCACCGGGTGCGCGAACAGGACGCGCGCGGCCTCCAGCTCTTCGGCGTCGAAGACCGCGTCCGTCATGCTCAACCCGCCGGCTTCGGCTTGCCGGTGAGCTTCCGGATGATCTGGTCGATCGGGTTGTCCACCTTGAAGCGGCGCATGATCACGTACTGCTGCAGCAGGGTCAGCACGTTGGACCAGGTCCAGTAGATCAGCAGGCCCACGGCGAAGGGCGCCATGATGAAGGTGAAGATGATCGGCATGAGCTGGAAGATCTTCTGCTGGATCGGATCGCCGGCGGGCGGGCTCATGGCCATCGTCAGCCACATGGTGAAGCCGTAGAGGATCGGCAGCACGCCCAGGTGCAGCGGCCCGTTCAGGAACGCGCCGATCAGCGGGGCCGAGGCCGGATCCCACGGGATCAGGCCGAACAGGTTCCAGATGGTCGTCGGATCGCGCGCCGACAGGTCCTGGATCCAGCCCATGAAGGGGGCGTGCCGCATCTCGATGGTGACGGTCAGCACCTTGTAGAGGGCGTAGAAGACCGGGATCTGCAGCAGCAGCGGCAGGCAGCCGGCGAGCGGGTTTACCTTCTCGCGCTGGTAGAGGGCGAGCAGCTCCTGCTGCTGCTTGGCCGGATCGTCCTTATATTTCTTGCGCAGCTCCTCCATCTGGGGCTGCACCTTCTTCATCTTGGTGATCGACTCGTACTGCTTGTTGGCGAGCGGGAAGAAGATCAGCCGCACGACGACGGTCAGCGCCAGGATGGCGAGGCCGAAGGTGCCGATGTAGCGGTGGATGAACTCCAGGAACTGGAAGATCGGCCGGGTCAGGAACCAGAAGTTGCCCCAGTCCACGGCGTTGTCGAAGTGGGCGACGCCCAGCGACTGCTCGTAGTCGCGCAGGATCGGCACCTGCTTGGCGCCGGCGAAGAAGCGGGTGGTCTCCGAGACCTGGCGGCCGGCGGGGATGGTGACCGGCGCGCCGACGAAGTTGGCGTCCAGCACGTCGACGCCCGGCGCCTGGGTGCGGCGGAACTGGCCGGTGACGGCCTCCTGCTGGCCGGGGATCAGGGCGGCGAGCCAGTACTTGTCGGTGATGCCGAGCCAGCCGCCGGTCGAATTGTAGGCCGGGCCGCCGCCTTCCTTGCGCCACTTGCCGTACTTCACCTGCCGCAGCTTGCCGTCGAGCCAGCCGATGGCGCCCTCGTGGACGATCTGGTTCTTGCCGAGGTCGGCGGGGACGCCCTGGCGCTGGACGGTGCCGTAGGGGGCGATGGTGACCGGCTGGCCCGTCGTGTTGGCGACGGTGTCGGTGATCGTGAACAGGTAGCGGTCGTCGACCTCGATGCGACGGGTGAAGGTCAGGCCCTGGCCGTTGGCGTAGGTGAGGACCACGGGCTGGCCGGGAGCCAGGGTGGAGCCCTGGGCCAGGGTCCAGACGGCGCCCGAGTCGGGCAGGCCCGGGACGTTCGCGCCGACCCAGCCGACCTCGGCGAACCAGGGATACTGGGCGCCCTCGGGGCGCAGCAGCTCCACCGGCGGGGAGTCCTTCTCCACCGTCTGGCGGAAACGGTCGAGATAGAGGTCGTCGATGCGGGCGCCGCGCAGCGACAGCGAGCCGGTCAGCATCGGGGTGTCGATCTTCACCCGCGGCGTCGCGGCGACGGCGGCCTGGCGGGTCATGGCCTGCGGGACCTGGGGCGCGGCGGGCGCGCCCGCCTGTCCGGCCTGGGCGGCGGCGGCCGGCGGCGCCTGGCGCGCGAGCTCGGCCTGGCGGCGCTTGTCGGCCGGCCCGATCACGAAGACCTGGTACAGAACCAGCAGGAGGGCCGCGCACACGAAGAAGATGATCGTGTTGCGGGTGTTGTCGTCACGCATTCGGGGGACGGTATCCGTAGAGGGGGCGGGCCCTAGCCTTCGGGGGCCTCACGGTCGGCGGCGAGCCTTATCAGCGCGCTTTTCACATCGTCAAGCAAACGGGCCCAGGGCCGGGTGGTCACACCGCCGCGGGCGATGAAGACATAGTCGACGCCGGGACGGGCGTGTTCGGGCAGCAGCAGGCGCGCGGCCTCGCGCATCCGGCGCTTGGCGCGGTTGCGCTGGACGGCGCCGCCGATGCGCTTGGTGGCGGTGAATCCGGCCCGGACGAGGGGCGCGCCGTCGCCGCGGGGCCGAGCCTGGACCACCACCGCCCCCTTGGCGCAGGACGGCGCCTTGGCGCAGGCCAGGAAGTCGGCGCGCTTCTTCAGGCGTTCGATGGGCAGGTCGGGCATCGCGGCGCCCATCCTTAAGCGTCGTGGCCGGGCTTGTCCCGGCCATCCGGACGCGCGAATGCAGCGGAATTGCGCGAGGCGCAGCCGCTGCGGGTCACTGGCGAATTCGGTGTGCAGGGACGGCCGGGACGGGCCCGGCCGTAAAGTGGCCGTGTCGCGCTTAGGCGCTCAGGCGCTTGCGGCCCTTGGCGCGGCGGCGCGCGAGGATCTTCTGACCGTTCTTCGTGGACATGCGAAGACGGAAGCCGTGACGGCGCTTGCGCACGAGACGCGAGGGCTGAAAGGTCCGCTTCACTGGTTAGCTCCGGGTCGAAAATCGAGGCGCGGTGGATAGTGGAACGGGGAGGGCCTGTCAACCGCGCCCCGTTCGATCGCTCGGCTCAATCGGCCAAATTGACCGGCTAAGTCAATGGGCGAAGTCGGTCGGCCAAGTCACTCAGCGAGCGTGACCACCACCGGCCCGCGGCGGGTGGCGACCAGGGTGTGCTCGTACTGGACCGTCGGCTGGCCGCCGGGCGGGCGCAGGGTCCAGCCGTCGCCGGCCTCTTCGACCCAGTCCGCCCCGAGGGACAGGAAGGGCTCGATGGTGAAGACCAGGCCCTCGGTGATCGTCCGGCGGTCGGACGGCTCCCACCAGGTGGCGATCTCGGTCGGCTCCTCGTGCAGGCTCCTGCCCACGCCGTGGCTCGCGAGGTTGCGCACGAGGCTGTAGCCGTTGCGGTCGGCGAAGGCCTCGATCGACTTGCCGATGGCGTTCAGCGGCCCGCCGGGGCGGACGGCGCGGATGCCGGCCCACATGGCGCGGCGCCCGTCGCGGCACAGGCGCTCCACCTTCGGCGCCGTCGGCGGCACGGCGAAGCTGGCCCCGGTGTCGGCGAAGAAGCCGTCCAGCTCGGCCGAGACGTCGATGTTGATCAGGTCGCCCGCCTCGACCTTGCGGTCGTCCGGGACGCCGTGGGCCACGTCGGGGCCGATCGAGATGCAGGTGGCGCCAGGGAAGGCGTAGGTCAGCTCGGGCGCCGAGCGGGCGCCGGCGTCCTCCAGCATCTTGCGGCCCAGGCGGTCCAGCTCGCGGGTGGTGATCCCGGGCTCCAGCGCCTCGCCCATGGCCTTCAGCGTGCGCGCCACGAGGCGGCCGGCCGCCTTCAGCTTCTCGAGGTCGTCTTCGCTGCCGATGGTCATGGTCTGGAGGTCCGGAAACTAGAGGTCTGGGCGGATGATCGTCTTGCCGACGACGGTGCGGTTCGCCAGCGTCTCGAACGCGGCGCGCCAGTCGTCCAGCGGATATTCGCGGTGCACCCGGGGCCGCACCCTCCCCTCGGCGGCGAGCCGCCAGATGGCCTCGATGTTCTCGCGGCCCTTGTCGGGGAACTGGCGGCCGTACTCGCCGGCCCGGACGCCGTGGACCGAGAAGCCCTTGATCAACGCGATGTTGGCCGGCAGCGTCGGCAGGCGGCCCGAGGTGAAGCCGATGACGAGCAGCCGGCCGCCGAAGGCGATGCAGCGGGTGCTCTCGTCGAACACGTCGCCGCCCACCGGATCGTAGATCACGTCGGCGCCGCGCCCCGCGGTGATCTCCTTCACCCGCTCGCGGAAGCCGCCCGTGACGTTGACCACGGCGTCGGGGGCGTACTCGTCGGCGATCACCTTCAGCTTCTCGTCCGAGGCCGAGGCGGCGATCACGCGGGCGCCCAGGACCTTGGCCAGGTCGACGGCGGCCAGGCCGACGCCCCCCGCCGCGCCGTGGACCAGCACCCATTCGCCCGGCTGGACGTTGGCCGCGCGCACCAGGGCCACATAGGCGGTGAGGTAGGCGACCGGATAGCCCGCCGCCTGGGCGAAGGAGAGATGGCCGGGCTTGGGCCGCAGCTGCGAGGCGTGGACGAGGGCGTACTCGGCGCAGGCGTTGCGCGCCCCGCCGGCCACCGGATCGCCGAGCGCAAAGCCCGTCACGCCCTCGCCCAGGGCGTCGACCTCGCCGGCCAGCTCGAGGCCGGGGGTGAAGGGCAGGGCCGGCTTGTGCTGGTGTTCGCCCCGGGTCTGCATCAGGTCGGGGAAGTTCACCGCCGCGGCCCGCACGCGCACGCGCACCTCGCCGGGACCGGGCTCGGGGACCGGGACCTCCTTGACGACACAGCCCTGGTAGTCCGGCGCGAGCCGCTCGACGACGAGGGCCCGCATCAGGCGAGGCGGCCTTCGTAGGCCTCGCGCACCAGGCCGGCGATCTCGCGGCAGGCGATGTCGGCGGCCGGCACGGCGCCGGTGAAGGCGGTGAAGGCGTGGGCCAGGCTGTCGTAGCAGCGGTAGGCGGTGGGGACGCCCGCATCGCGCAGCCGCTTGGCGTAGGCCTCGCCCTGGTCCACCAGCGGGTCGAAGCCGGCGGTGACCACGACCGCCGGCGCCAGGCCCTTGAGGCTCTTCTCCTTCAGCGGCGACAGGCGCGGGTCGGCCGGATCGTCGCCCGGGCCGAGGTAGTGGCGCATGAACCAGTCCATCATCGGCCGCGAGAGCGGGAAGGCGTCGGCGTAGGTGGTCATGGAGGCCGTCTGCGACGCCACGTCCGTGCAGGGATAGACGAGGAGCTGCAGCACCGGCTGATCCTCGCCCGCCCGCTTCAGCATCTGGCAGGCGGCGGCGGTGAAGTTCCCGCCCATGGAATCGCCGCCCAGGGCCGCCTTGCCCGCGGGGGCGCCGAAGCGGCCGGCGTTGTCCCGGCCCCAGCGGTAGGCGGCCAGCACGTCGTCGAGGCCGGCGGGAAAGCGGTGCTCGGGCGCGAGACGATAGTCCACCGACAGGACCGGCCCGCGGGCGATCTTCGCCAGCAGGGTGCAGAAGGCGTGGGTGGTCTCGATCGTCCCGATCACGCCGCCGCCCATGTGGGCCCAGACCATCAGCGGAGCCTCGGGGTCCTGCCCCTGCGGCCGGTAGGCGCGGGCGGGGATCTCTCCGGCGGCGCCGGGGACGGCGAGGTCCTCCCAGGTCACGCCGGGCTCGGGCGAGCCGGCCACCGCGGCGATGGCCTGGGTCTCGCCCCGGCGGGCTTCCTCGGGCGAGAGGCTCTCCATCGGCGGGGCGCCGCGCGCCTGCGCCGCCAGGAACTGGAGCCGCGGGTCGAGGGTGCGCCCGCCCTTGTAGACGACCCCGCCGCCCGACATCAGCCGCAGCACGGGGGCGGGCAGGGACAGGAGGGTGCGGGCGATCAGGCGCTGGGCCCCGGCCGGCGGCATCTCCTACTTCGCCCCCGGCAGGCCGCGCAGGCCGTTGAGGATCATGGCCACGGCGAAGTCGGTGGCGGCCTGGGTGTCGATGGGGCGGCGCTCGATCATCTTGTCCCCGACGTCGCGGGCGATGGCGATGCAGGCGGCCGCCATGTAGTCGGGGTCGGCCACGGGCCCCCGGCCGGCGGCGATGGCCTCCATCAGGGCGTCCCGCACCTCGGCGAAGACGGCGGCCATCTCGGGGGTCTCGCCGTGGACGTGGGGGTGCGGCTCGCCGGGCGGACGGCGGGCCAGCCAGCTGGTGTGCTCGTCGGCCATGAAGCCGAAGTAGGCGGCGATCGCCTGGCGCACGAAGGTCTCGAAGTCGTCGCTGGAGGCGCGGATCTTCTTCAGGATTGGGCCGAAGCGCCGCGCGCCGTCGTCGGCGAGGGCGGCGAACACCTCCTCCTTCGAGCGGTAGTAGTTGTAGAAGGTGCCGGCGGCCAGGCCGGTGCGGCGGATGATGTCGCGCACCGTGGCGGCCTCGTAGCCCATCTCGCCGAAGACCTCGCGCGCGGCGTCGAGGATCGCCTGGCGGTTCTGGACCTTCGTCTGCTCGCGCTTGCCGACGGGAAGATAGGCGACCTGGGCCATGGAGGGTGTGCAGACTCGTTCTACGAAAATGACGCGCGTCATTCTCGCGGGTAACGCGGGGGCCTGCAAGCGTTCCGTGGCGTGACGGTGGTTACAGGTCCTGCGGCCGGAACTCCGGATCGACCCGGCGGATGAACTCCATGGCCGCGGCCGGGGCGCGGACCTTCCCCTCGTGGATGACGAAGGCGTAGACGTCGCGCGGCTCCTCGGGCGGGCCGGTGCGGTCGATCGGGCGCATGTCGTCCGGGATGCGGCCCTCGGCGTAGGCCCGGAACCGGCCGGCCCACAGGTCGAGATCGGCGGGCGAATAGCCGGTGGGGATGTCGTCCGAGGCCGACAGCAGCCGCAGGTAGACGAAGTCGGCGGTCACGTCAGGGATGAAGGGATAGTTCTCGTTCTCGGAGTTGCAGATCGCCACGTTGTGGTCGCGGCAGAGGGCGACGAACTTCGGGTCGGCGAAGCTTGCGTTGCGGACCTCGACCACGTGGCGGAGCCTGAGGTTGTCCAGGCTCTTCGGCAGCAGCTCGAGCCAGCCGGCGAAGTCGTCGTAGTCGAACTTCTTGGTGGGGGCGAACTGCCACAGGATCGGCCCGAGCCGGTCGCCCAGCAGGGCCAGGCCCTGGTTCAGGAAGATCTCCATCGAGCCCTTGCCGTCGGCGAGGACCTTGCGGTTGGTGCAGAAGCGCGAGGCTTTCACCGAGAACTGGAAGCCCTCGGGCGTGGCCGCGCGCCACTTCTCCCAGCTGTCGGGCTTGAAGCTGGAATAGTAGGTGCCGTTGATCTCGATGACGGTCAGGCGGCGGCTGGCGTAGGCCAGCTCGTCGGCCTGCCGCAGGCCCGCCGGATAGAACACCCCGCGCCAGGGCTCGAACGTCCAGCCGCCGATCCCGCACCGGATCCTGCCTGCCGCCGCCATGGTGGGCCTCCCGCCTTGATCGCGCCTTTAGCTAACGTCGATCCGCGAAGTTCTCAAGATGTTCCAGCTGGGCTGGGCTGGGCTGGGCTGGGCGGCGGCAGGCCGGGATAGAGAAAGGGCGGCGCGTTGCGGCGCCGCCCTCCGGAGGACCTTACTGCCGCTCCGCCTTGGTCTCGTCGCGGGCTGCCTTGAACTCGGCGCCTTCCTTCCACTCGGGCCAGGTGCGGCTGTTCGCGAGCTCGTGGCCGAGCTGGTAGTAGAGGCCGATCTCCTGGACGGCGCCCGACATGTCCCAGTTGGGATCGAACTCGTCGGCCGGCTGGTGGTACTTGTCCTTGGTGTAGGCCTCGGAGGCCGCGCGGCCGGCGGCCTTGCCGCCCTTCTCCAGCGTCTCGCCGGAGCCGAACGAGATCGCCGGCACCCCGCGCTTGGCGAACGGGAAGTGGTCCGAGCGGTAGAAGCTGCCCGCCTGCGGATTGGGATCGGGGCTGAACGTCAGGCCGCCCGCCTTGGCCACCCGGATCATGTCGTCCTGCAGGGTCATGGGCGCATCGCCGGACATGGTCACGTCCTTGAACCGGCCCAGCAGGTTGACGCCGTCCATGTTGATGACCGCGACGGTCTTCGACAGCGGATAGAGCGGGTTGTCGGCGTAGTACTCCGAACCCAGCAGGCCTTTCTCCTCGGCCGTCACCGCCAGGAAGGTGACCGAGCGCTGGGGCTTCGGACCCTTGGCGTAGATGCGGCCGAGCTCCAGCAGCGCGGCCGTGCCCGAGGCGTTGTCGAGCGCGCCGTTGTAGATCTTGTCGCCGCGGGCGTCGGGCAGGCCCACGCCGAGGTGATCCCAGTGGGCGGTGTAGATCACCCGCTCGTCGGGGCGCTCGGCGCCGCGGACCTCGCCCACGACGTTCTTGGAGACGACCTTCTGGGCGTCGATGGCGTAGTCGGTGGAGAAGGTGACGCCCTTCAGCTCCACGGGCCGGAAGTCGCGGGTCTGGGCCTGCTTCTTCAGCGCGTCGAAGTCGAGGCCGGCGGTCTTCATCAGGCTCACCGCCACGTCGCGCTGCACCCAGCCCTCCAGGGGCGCGTGGGCCTCGGCGGGGTTCTTGCGGATGACGTCGAAGATCTCGTTGGTGTTGGAGTTCTTCACGGTCGCCCAGCCGTAGGAGGCCGGGTCGGTCTCGTGGATCACCAGGAAGCCGACGGCGCCCTGGCGGGCGGCCTCCTCGTACTTGTAGGTCCAGCGGCCGTAGTAGGTCATGGCCTTGCCGCCGAAGTCGCCCTCTCCGGCCTCGAAGTCCGGATCGTTGACGAGGACGAGGGCGATCTTGCCCTTCAGGTCATAGCCCTTGAAGTCGTCCCAGTTCTTCTCGGGGGCCTTCACGCCGTAGCCGGCGAAGACCACCGGGACGTCCTTCAGGACCAGCCGGTCGGCGCCGGTCTGGGCGGCGCGGATGGCGACCTGCTCGCCCTGGGTCCACTGCTGGGTCGCACCGCCGGCGGTGACGCTGACCTTCACCGGGCCCTTGGTGGCGAAGCGGGCGAGCGGCACGTCCTGGGTCCAGGCGCGGGTCCCGTCGGCCTTCAGGTCGCCGGCGGGCGAAAGGCCCGCGGCCTTCATCTGCTCGATCAGGTAGGCGACGGTCTTCTCCTCGCCGGCCGAGGCCGGGGCGCGGCCCTCGAACTCGTCGGAGGAGAGCACCTTGATGTCCTGGGTCAGGCGGGCGGCGTCGATGGCGGCCGGAGCCGCGGCGGCGGCCGTCGCGAAGGCGATCGAGGCGGCGGCGCACAGGAGGAGTTTTTTCATTCAGGCACTCGGACTGGCTAAGAGTGGCGCGACCCTAATGGCCGGCGTCCGCCTCCGCTAGGCCTCGGACCGCCGCCTGGCGATGAACGCCTCGATTCCGTCCAGCACCACCTCCAGCCCCTGCTCGAAGCGGACGGTAGGGTCGTTCGCGCGTCCGCGGGCCTTCCGCCAGGTCTCCCGCAGGCGGACCAGGGTCGGGCGCCGGGCCGGGTCGAGGCGCGTCTGCAGCGCCGGCTCGACCAGCGAGAACCACTGTTCGTCGGTCAGCCCGCTCCGCTCCTCGGCCTCGCGCGCCTCGCGCAGCTCGTGCAGGGCGCCGCGGACATAGTTGACGATCACGCCGGCCACGAGGTCCTTGTCGAGCTCGGGAAGGCCGGTGGCGTCCAGGGTCCGGATCACCCCCTCGAGCCGCGCCACAAGGTTGGGGCCCAGCGGCAGGCGATGGTGGGCCACGTCCAGCAGCCAGGGCCGGTGCAGGCCCAGGCGCCAGCGTTCGCGCGCCATGAAGGTCAGGGCCGCGCGCCACTCCAGGTCCGGCGGCGGGTCCTGCATCTCGCCCATCACCTGGTCGAACATCAGGGCGAGCAGCTCGGTCTTGGAGCGCACGTAGGTGTAGAGCGACATGGGCGAGACGCCCACCGACTGGGCGACGGCGCGCATGGAGATGGCGGCGAGGCCGTCGCGGTCGGCGATGGCGATCGCGGCCAGAACCACGTCGGCGGTCGAGAAGCGCGGCTTGGGTCCGCGCCTGCCGGGTTCGTGCTGGCCCCACAGCAGCTCGATGCTGCGTCTGGGATCGTCGTCCCCGGGAAGTTCCTTGCCCATGCGGCTCCAGTTTTTTCGCTACTACACTTTACATCATACGGAGTTTGCGGCAAAGGGCGGACTGCACGGAACCCGCCAGAGGCTCCGGCGAGGCGACGCTAAGGATTGTGCAAGGGGCGGCGGTCACCGTTGCGCCGAACGCCCAAACTTTGTTCAAACAACGCCGGTCGCCCAGCCTCCAGATGAGCCGCATGCGATACGCCTCTTCAGCAGCCGTCCTGGCCGCACTGGCGCTGGCCGCCTGCGCGAGCCCGCGCGCGGCCGACGTGCGCCTGCCCGGCGCCTACGAGGCGCCTGCCGGCGCGCCCGTCGGCGCGGTGGCGCTGGACCAGTGGTGGACCGCCTTCGGCGACGCCGAGCTCACCGGCCTCGTCGAGCAGGCCCTCGCCCGCAACCCGGACGTCCGCACCGCCGCGGCCCGCCTGCAGGAGGTCCGCGCCCAGCGCACGGGCGCCATCCTGCGCTACCTGCCGCAGGGTGACGCCACAGGCTCGGCGAGCCGGACGCGCACCGAGCAGCTCGACGGCACCGAGATCAACATTCCCGGCTTCTCCACCAGCGGCACGTCCGAGAGCTACCGGGCCAACTTCGACGTGAGCTGGGAGATCGACCTGTTCGGCCGCTCCCTCGCCGCCCTCGGCTCGGCCAACGCCGAGGTCGCCGCCGCCCGCTTCGCCTGGGAGGGCGCGCGGGCCGCCATCGCCGCCCAGACGGCGGACGCCTACTTCCAGGCCAAGGGCCTGGCCATCCAGCTGGCCGACGCGCGCGAGACGGCGCGGATCCAGCGCGAGCTGTACGACCTGGCCAGCCGGCGCGCGGGCCTGGGCCTGGCCGCCTCGTCCGAGGCCGACCGCATCTCGGGCGAACTGGCCCAGGCCGACGCCCAGGCAGCGGCGCTGGAGGCCGAGCTGCAGGCCCAGAAGCGGGCTATCCTCATTCTGGCCGGCCGGGTGGTGGAGCCCACCGCCAACGTCGCCGCCCCGCCGGTGGTGGGCGCCGCCCCGCCCGTGCCCGCCGCCCTGCCGTCCGAGCTGCTGGAACGCCGGCCCGACGTGCGCGAGGCCCAGGCGCGGGTCCGCTCGGCCGCCGGCCAGCAGCGGCTGGCGCAGCTGGCGTTCTTCCCGACCTTCACCTTCAGCCCGGGCGTCGGCTGGTCGCGGCAGGAGCAGCCGGGCTTCTTCTCCGAGAGCCAGAGCTGGACCATCGGCGGATCGGTGCTGCAGCCGATCCTGTCGATCCCGCGCCTGATGTCCGAGCTGAAGGTCCAGAACGCCCGCACCGAGCAGGCGGTCACCCAGTACGAGAAGACGGTCCAGACCGCCTTCCAGGAGGCCGAAGGGGCGCTGGTGCGGCTGGACGCCGACCGCCGCCGCGTCGCCCTGCTGACCGAGGGCGAGCGCCGCGCGGCGCGGGCCTTCGAGGCGGCGCGCACCGGCTACCAGCGCGGCCTCACCGACCTCACAACGCTCCTGAACGCCGAGCAGTCCTGGCGGGCCACCCGCGCCCAGCTGACCTCGGCCCAGGTGCAGGCGCTGCGGCGCGCGGTCCAGGCCTACAAGGCCGTGGGCGGCGGCTGGCCTGCCCAAAGCTACGCCCAAACCGGCCCGCAGGCCGGATGAGACTGGCTGGATGAGACTGGCCGGATGAGACAGGCCCCGATGAGAGACGGCATGCGACTGAAGCTCACCCTCGTTCCGGTCCTCGCGGCCCTGGCGCTGGCGGCCTGCCACAAGCCCCCGCCCCCGCCGCCGTCCGACGACCAGCAGGCCCGCTCGGTCCGCGTCGTGCGCCTCGAGCCCCGAGCGATCGCCGGGTCGCTGTCGGCCTCGGGCGACCTCGTGCCCCGGGAGGAGGCGGCCGTCGCGCCCGAGGTGACCGGCTTCCGCGTGCTGCGGGTGATGGCCGATGTCGGCGACTACGTCCGCGCGGGCCAGACGCTGGTCCAGCTCGACCCTGCCCTGCTGCAGGCCCAGGTGGCCCAGGCCGAGGCCCAGGCGGCCCAGGCCGAGGACCAGGCCCGGCGGGTGGAAGGCCTCGACGGCGAAGGGGTGCTCTCGCAGGAGCAGATCGCCCAGCGGCGGTTCCAGGCCCAGGCGGCCCGGGCGAACCTGCGCGACCTGCAGACCCGCATGCGCAAGCTCTCGGTTGCGGCGCCCGTCTCGGGCCTGGTGCTGGAGCGGACGGTGCGGCCGGGCGACCTGGCCGCCGGCGCCGGCACGCCATGGTTCCGCATCGCCCGCGACGGCCAGATCGAGCTGTCGGCCGACATGTCCCAGGACGACCTCGCCCGCATCCGGCCCGGCCAGACGGCCACCGTCACCCTGCCGAACGGGCCCGCCGTGCAGGGCCGCGTGCGCCTGGTCAGCCCGCAGATCGACCCGCAGACCAAGCTGGGCGAGGTGCGCATCCTGCTGCCGGTGCGCAGCGACATCCGCGCGGGCGGCTTCGCCCGGGCCGAGTTCGACGACGCCGTGGGCGCGGTTCCCGCCCTGCCCGAGACGGCGATCCGCTACGACGCCGACGGCGCCAGCGTGATGGTGGTGGGCGCCGACAACCGCGTGCGCCGCGTCCCGGTCCAGACGGGCCAGCGCGGCTCGGGCCTGGTTGAGATCGTCCGCGGCCCGCCGGCCGGCTCGCGCGTCGTGCAGAACGCCGCCGCCTTCCTGCTCGACGGCGACCGCGTGCGGCCCGTCGAAGGCGCCGCCGCCCAGCCGGACGGCAAGGCGGCCGGCAAGGCGGCTGCCCCGGCCCAGACCTCGGCCGCCAACACCCAGGCGACCCGCCGATGAGCCAGCCGCACGCGCGCACCGACTTCCCGATCTCGGCCTGGGCGATCCGCAACCCGGTCCCCGTGGCCGTGCTGTTCATCGGCCTGGTGGTCGCCGGCCTGATCGCCTACGCGGGGCTGCACATCAAGCAGTACCCCAACATCCAGTTCCCGATGGTGGCCGTCACCGTCACCCAGAGCGGCGCCGCGCCCGGGGAGATGGAGACCCAGATCACGCGTCCGGTGGAGGACGCCATCGCCGGCATCTCCGGCGTCAACAACGTGCAGTCGGTGGTCACACAGGGGGTCTCCACCACGTCCATCGAGTTCGAGATGGGCGAGGACCTGCAGAAGAAGACCGACGAGGTCCGGGCCAAGATCGACCAGGTCCGCCAGAACCTGCCGCGCGACATCGACGAGCCCACTGTCACCCAGGTGGAGATCGACAGCGCCTTCCCGATCGTGACCTACGCGGTCGCCGCGCCCGCCATGTCGGACGAGGAGCTGTCTTGGTTCGTGGACGACACCGTCGCCCGCACCCTGCAGACCGCCAACGGCGTGGCCCAGGTCAGCCGCGTGGGCGGGGTCAGCCGCGAGATCAACGTCATCGTCGACCCCGACAAGCTGGCGGCGCGCGGGCTCACCGCGGCCCAGCTGAACAACGCCCTGCGGGGATTCCAGGTGGACGCCCCCGGCGGCCGGGTCAAGGTGGGCGGCCGCGAACAGACCCTGCGGGTCCTGGGCTCGGTGGAGACCGTCGCCCAGCTGCGCGAGATGACCATCGCCACCGGCGACGGCCGGTTCGTCAAGCTGACCGACGTGGCCGAGGTGGGCGACGGCGGCTCGGAGGTGCGCGGCTTCGCCCGGCTGAACGGGCGGCCCGTGGTCGGCTTCCAGATCAGCAAGACCCGCGATTCCAGCGACGTGGCCGTCGAGGACGCCGCCGCCGAGAAGCTGGCGGACCTGGAAAAGGCCCATCCCGGCGTGACGTTCACCAAGATCTTCTCCTCGGTGGACGAGACCCGAGCCAACTTCCGCGCCACCCAGCACGTGCTGCTGGAGGGCATGCTGCTGGCGGCGCTGGTGGTGCTGTTCTTCCTGCGCGACTGGCGGGCGACGCTGATCACCGTGCTGGCCATGCCGGTGTCGCTGATCCCGACCTTCTTCGTGATGAAGATGGCGGGCTTCTCGCTGAACGTCGTGACCCTGCTGGCCCTGACGCTCGTCATCGGCATCCTGGTCGACGACGCCATCGTCGAGATCGAGAACATCGAAAAGCGGGTGCAGCGCGGCATGCGGCCGTTCGAGGCCGCGCTGGAGGGCGCCGACGCCATCGGCCTGGCGGTCGTGGCGACCACCATGGCCATCGTGGTGGTGTTCACGCCGGTCAGCTTCATGCCCGGCATCCCGGGCCAGTTCTTCAAGGAGTTCGGCCTCACCGTCTCGGTGGCGGTGCTGTTCTCGCTGCTGGTCGCCCGGATGCTGACGCCGCTGCTGGCCGCCTATTTCCTGAAGCCGACGGCGAAGCCGCACGAGCGCAAGCCGTTCAAGGGCTTCTACCGCGACGCCCTGGAGTGGGCGCTCGGCCACCGGATCCTCGCCTCCCTGGCGGGCGGCCTGATCTTCATCGGCTCGGTGGCGCTCGCCGGCCTGCTGCCGCAGGGCTTCCAGCCCGCGGGGGACCCCGACTACATCTACGTCAACGTCCAGGGGCCGCCGGGCGCGACCGTCTCCGACATGGAGCAGATCGCCCAGAGCGTCACGGCGGTGATGAAGCGCCAGCCCGAGGTGACGGACGTCTTCTCCCAGGTGGGCACGACGGTGGCCAACTTCGGTCCCGGCGGCGGGCCGGGCTCGTCGGACCTGCGCTCGGGCACCATCACCGTCCTGCTCAGCCCCGACCGTCGGGTCTCGGGCGCCGAGCTGAAGGACCGGGTGCGGGACGACCTGCGGGCCATCCCGGACGCGCGGCTGAACTTCCTCGACTTCCAGGGCTCGGCCGGCTTCCAGCAGGTCCTGACGGGCGACAATCCCGAGGCGCTGGAACGGGCCTCGCTCGAGCTCGAGCGCCAGATGCGCACGCTGGACGTGGTCGCCGACCCCAGGCCCTCCAACCCGCCCGTCGGGCCCGAGGTGGTGATCCGCCCGCGCACCGCCGAGGCCGCGCGCCTGGGCGTCTCGGTGGACGTCATCGCCCAGATCGCCCGCGTCGCCACGACCGGCGACATCGAGGCCAACGTGCCGAAGCTGAACGAGGGCGAGCGGCGGATCCCGATCCGCATCCGCCTGCCCGCCGACGCGCGCGCCGACCTCGAGCGGATCCGCCAGCTGCGCGTGCCGACCGCCACCGGCGGCGTCACCACGCTGGACAGCGTCGCGGACGTGGAGTTCCAGGCCGGCCCCGCCCGGATCGACCGCCTGAACCGCCAGCGCCAGATCACCATCCAGGCCGAACTGGCCGACGGCGTGGAGCTGGGCGAGGCCAACCAGGCGGTCATGGACCTGCCGATCATGAAGAACCTGCCGGCGGGCGTGCGCCCGGGCGCCGTGGGCGACGCCGAGGCCATGGCCGAGATGTTCGCCGGCTTCGGGGTGGCGATCTTCACCGGCGTGGGAATGATCTATGCGGTGCTGGTGCTGCTGTTCCGCAGCTTCTTCAAGCCGCTGGTGATCCTCTCGGCCCTGCCGCTGGCCGTGGGCGGGGCGTTCATCGGCCTCCTGATCTTCAACCTGTCGCTGTCGATCCCCTCGCTGATCGGCTTCCTGATGCTGCTGGGCCTGGCGGCCAAGAACTCGATCCTGCTGGTCGAGTACGCCATCGAGCGCGAGCGCGAGGGGGTCAGCCAGCACGACGCCCTGATCGACGCCTGCCGCGAACGGGCCCGGCCGATCGTCATGACCACCCTCGCCATGGCCGCCGGCATGCTGCCCACCGCCCTGGCGCTGGAGAAGGGGGCCGAGTTCCGCCAGCCGATGGCCGTGGCGGTGATCGGCGGCCTGATCACCTCGACGCTGCTGTCGCTGGTGCTGGTGCCGGTGGTCTACGAGTTCGTCGACGATTTCGAGAACTGGCTGAAGCCCAAGCTCGCGCGCCTCGTCACCCCACGGCACGCGCCGCGCGGCCCCGTCCCGGAGGACCGGCTCTAGGCGCCCTGTGCAACCTGGGCGTTTGCAGCCTATGCTCACGCCGTCCACGTGACGAGGGGGGGTGTCGGATGGGCGGTTTTTCGATCGAGGCTGCGCTGAAGAGCGGGTTCGGCCTCGCCAGGCGCGAGCCGCTGGCGGTGCTGGCGTGGGGCGCAGGCTACATGCTGTTCGGCCTCGTCATGCAGGCGCTGTCGCTCGGCGGCGACCTGCCCGAGTACCTGCGCCTGATGACCGAGGATCCCGAGGCCGCGGCGGCGCTGGTGGACAGCCGGGCCGAAAGCCGCGCCCTGCTGGTGCTCCCCGTCATGCTGATCCTGTCGCTCCTGCTCAACGCCGCCTTGTACGGCGCGGTCGCCCGCGCGCTCCTGCGGCCGCAGGAGCGGAGCTTCTTCTTCCTGAGGCTCGGCCGGGGCGAGCTGTGGCTGATGCTGACATCGATCGCGCTCGCCCTGCTGGCGATCCTCGTCGTGCTGCCGGTCGCCGGCCTGGCGGCCTTCGCGACCGGGCTGCTCTCGGGGGCGACCGGCGCGACGCCCCTCATCTGGGGCCTGCTGCTCGGCCTGCCTCTCCTGGCGGCCTGCCTCTACTTCGCCTCCCGCTTCTCCCTGGCTTGGGTCCAGGCGTTCGACGAGGAGCGGTTCGTGCTGTTGGACGCCTGGCGGCTGACCCGCGGCCAGGGGTGGCGCATCGTGCTGACGATGCTGGCCCTGGCGTTCCTGCTGCTGATCATCGCGGTGGTGGTGGTCATCCCGGCCGTGATCGTCGGCGGCATCGTCCTGTCGGTGGCCGGCGCAACCGGGGGCGGCGTCGTCATGCTCGTGGTGCTCGGCCTCGCGGCGCTGGCCTTCTTCAGCGCCCTCTACGGGCTGCTCTACACGGTGATGGCCGCCGCCTATGTGGAGATCTATCGCAGTCTCGCAGTCAGGGCCGCCTGAGCCCTCACGGAACTGTCAGATCGCCCTGCTAGTCACCGGGCCGGATGAAGGGGGCTTGCGGATGACGGGTCTGTCGTGGGGAAACATCGGCCGCTGGCTCGCGGGACTGGCGCTCGCGGCCGCCCTCGGTCCGCCGGCCCTGGCGGCGGACGACCGCCGCCTCGTGCTGGTCACGCTGGACGGTCTGGACTGGACCGAGGTTTTCCGGGGCGCCAACCCGGCCCGCGCCGCCGACCGGGCCTTCGTCCACGAGCCGCAGGATGTGCAGGCGCGCTTCGTGGCCCCGCCGGACCGGATCATGGCCCTGACGCCGTTCCTGACAGGCGTCGTCGCCCGGCAGGGCGTGCTGCTGGGCGACCGCGACAAGGGCTCGTGCTTCGCGGTCTCGAACGAGATGTGGTTCTCGTATCCCGGCTACAACGAGATCCTGACCGGGAGGCCCGATCCGAAGATCCGCTCGAACGAGCATGGCCCGAACGCCAACGTCACGGTTCTGGAGTGGCTGAACCGCCAGCCGGGGTTCGCGGGCCAGGTGCGGGCGGTGGCCTCCTGGGACCGGTTCGAGGACATCGTCAACGAGGCCCGCAGCGGCGTGCCGGTGAACGACGGTTGGGACGACCTGCCGGCGCGCACGCCCGCCGAGGCGAAGGTCGCGGAGTTCGCCCGCTGGAGCCCGCGGCTGTGGTCCACCGTGCGGGTGGACGCGGTCACCCACGGCTATGCGCTGGAGGCCTTGCGACATGACAAGCCGCGCGTGCTGTTCGTCTCCTACGGCGAGACGGACGACTTCGCGCACGAGGGGCGCTACGACATGACCCTGGACGCGGCCCGGCGGACGGACGGGTTCCTGGCCGAGCTCTGGGCGGCGCTGCAGGCCGACCCGGCGTACCGGGGGAGGACCACCCTGATCGTCACCACCGACCACGGACGCGGCAAGGGCGGGGCCGAGGCCTGGAAACACCACGGCAAGGCGGCGCACGCCGGCTCGGACGCCACCTGGTTCGCAGCGATGGGTCCGGATGTGCTCCCGGGCGCGCGGCCGCCGGGCGACTGCGCCCACGCCGATCAGGTCGCGGCGACGGCGCTGCGGGCGCTCGGGCTGGACTGGCGGGCGTTCGATCCGCAGGCCGGGGCGCCGCTGGAGATCTTCCGCTAGGCGCTAGAGCTCGCCGCGGATCACCCGGGCGAACTGGTCGGGATCGACATTGCCGCCCGACAGGACGAGGCCGACGTCGCCGGAGGGCGCCACCTTGCCGCTCAGAAGGGCGGCGAGGCCGACCGAGCCGCCGGGCTCCACCACCAGCTTCAGCGTCTGGAAGGCGTAGCGCATCGCCTCCGCCACCTCGGCGTCGGTGACGGTGACGATGTCCGACACCGTCCGCTGCATGATCGGGAAGGTGATCTCGCCGACGAAGGGGGATTCCAGCGCATCGCACATGGATCGGCCGGTGGCCTTCCGGACGACGATCTCGCCCGTCTCGAGTGAGGCCTTCGCATCGTCGAATCCTGCGGGCTCGACGCCGACGACCGCCGTTTGCGGCGAGAGCGCCTTCACCGCCGTGCCAACGCCCGCGATCAGGCCGCCGCCGCTGATCGGGGCGACGACGACGCCCAGCGTCGCGCCCGCGGCCTGGGCCTGGCGGGCCAGCTCCAGGCCGGCGGTCCCCTGGCCCGCCACCACGTGCGGGTCGTCGAAGGCCGGAACGACGGTGGCGCCGCGCTCCTCGGAGATCTTGGCGGCGATCGCCTCGCGTCTCTCGGTGAGGCGGTCGTAGAACAGCACCTCGGCCCCGTAGCCCTTCGTGGCCGCGACCTTCACCGCCGGCGCGTCCTTCGGCATCACGATGACCGCGGGAATCCCCAGCAGCTTCGCCGCCAGGGCGACGCCCTGGGCGTGGTTGCCGGAGGAGAACGCCACGACCCCGCGGCGGCGCTCCTCGGCGTCCAGCTGGACGAGGCGGTTGTAGGCCCCCCGGAACTTGAAGGCGCCGACCCGCTGCAGGGTCTCGGGCTTGATCAGCACCCGCCGCCCGACCCGCTCGTTGAGCGCCGGGCTCTCGATGACCGGCGTCTCGACCGCATGGCCCTTCAGCCGCGCCGCGGCGGCCTCGATGTCGGCCAGGGTGACGCCGGGAGGGGTGACGCTCATCTGGCGAAGACCATCGCGTCGTCGGCGAAGGCCTTGAACTCCAGGGCGTTGCCCGAGGGGTCGAGGAAGAACATGGTGGCCTGCTCGCCGGGCTGGCCCCTGAAGCGGATCTGCGGCTCGATGATGAACTTCACGCCCGCGGCCTTCAGCGTCTCGGCCAGCTCATGCCACTCGGGCAGGGTCAGGATCACGCCGAAGTGGCGGACCGGCACGTCCTCGCCGTCGACGGCGCTCGTGTCGCGGTGACCCACCTCGTCCGGCGCCAGGTGGGCGACGATCTGGTGGCCGCGGAAATCGAAGTCGATCCAGGCGTCGCTGGAACGCCCCTCGGGACAGCCCAGGAGCCCGCCGTAGAAGGCGCGCGCCTCGGCCAGGTCGCGGACGGGGAAGGCGAGGTGGAAGCGCGGCATGCTCATGGACCGGCGTGATAGCCCCGGCGGGCCTTGAGGGCGAGGGCCAGTTGGTCTAAACGGGCGCCCGCAATCGATCTCCGCCTCCCCGCCGAGCACCTGTCGAAGGGCCGGGAGGCGTCTTCCGGGCAGGTGGGGAGATCGTATCTCATGGCCAACGTGACGGTGATCGGCGCCCAGTGGGGCGACGAGGGCAAGGGCAAGCTGGTGGACTGGCTGTCCAACCGCGCCGACGTGGTGGTGCGTTTCCAGGGCGGCCACAACGCGGGCCACACCCTGGTGGTGGGGAACCAGACCTACAAGCTCTCGCTGCTGCCGTCGGGCGTGGTGCAGGGCAAGCTGTCGATCATCGGCAACGGCGTGGTGGTCGATCCCTGGCACCTGCTGAAGGAGATCGAGACCCTGGGCGCGCAGGGCGTGTCGATCGGGCCGGATCTGCTGGTGCTGGCGGACAACGCCTGCCTGATCCTGCCCCTGCACCGCGACCTCGACCAGGCGCGCGAGGCGGCCGCGACGAACAAGATCGGTACGACGGGCCGCGGCATCGGGCCCGCCTACGAGGACAAGGTCGGCCGCCGCGCCATCCGGGTCGCCGACCTGCACGATCGCGAGGCGCTGGAGGCCAAGATCGACCGCCTGCTCGCCCACCACACCCCGCTGCGCCGCGGTCTCGGGCTGCCCGAGTACGACGGCCCGGCGCTGCTGGCCGAGCTGGAGGCCCTTGCGCCGAAGATCCTGCCCTACGCGCGGCCCGCCTGGCTGATGCTGGACGAGATCGTCAAGGCCGGCAGCCGCGTGCTGTTCGAGGGCGCGCAAGGGGCGCTGCTGGACGTGGATCACGGCACCTATCCGTACGTGACCTCCTCGAACACCGTGGCCGGCCAGGCCGCGGCCGGCTCGGGCCTGGGGCCGAAGGGACCGGGCTACGTCCTGGGGATCGTCAAGGCCTACACCACCCGCGTGGGCGAGGGACCGTTCCCGACCGAGCTGAACGACGAGGTCGGCCAGCACCTGGGCACGGTGGGCCGCGAGTTCGGCACCGTCACCGGCCGCTCGCGCCGGTGCGGCTGGTTCGACGCCGCCCTGGTGCGCCAGTCGGTGGCCCTGAACGGCATCGCCGGAATTGCGCTGACCAAGCTCGATGTCCTCGACGGCCTGCCGACGCTGAAGATCTGCACGGGCTACCGGCTCGGGGACCGCGAGATCGGCTACCTGCCCGCCGGCCTGAAGGCGCAGCGCGAGCTCGCGCCGGTCTACGAGGAGATGGAGGGCTGGTCCGAGACCACCCAGGGCGCCCGCTCGTGGAAGGACCTGCCGGCCAACGCCGTGAAGTACGTCCGGCGCATCGAGGAGCTGATCGGCGCGCCGGTGGCCCTGCTCTCCACCAGCCCGCAGCGCGACGACACGATCCTGATGCGCGACCCCTTCCAGGACTGACGCTGCGACGATCGGCGTCACGCCGCGTCAAGCGGTTCTTTACCGGAACGCGTTATGCGGGCCCCCAGGGAGCGGAGCCCGCCGTGTTCGACGACGAGAAGAAGACCATCGCCCGGATGGCGCCCATGCTGCGGCGCGTGCTGATCGCCGATCCGCAGGCGGCCAGCGCGGCGCTGATCGGCGAGGCGATGCGCAACATCTCCCGCGCGCAGACCTGGACGGCGCCCACGTCCGAGCGGGCGCTCAAGCTCTGCGAATCCGCCGACCCGCAGATCATCTTCGTCGAGATGCAGATCGGGAAGATGAACGGCGTGGAGTTCACCAAGAAGCTGCGGCGCAGCAGCCTGGCCTGCCGCCAGGCGCCGGTGATCATGGTGACCGGCACGGCCACCGCCGCCGGCATCCTGGCTGCGCGCGACGCCGGCGTGCACGAGTTCCTGCGCAAGCCCTTCACGATGAAGGACCTGCTGCGGCGGCTGGAGGCGGTGACGCTGCGCCAGCGGGACTGGATCGAGGCCGTGGGCTACGTCGGGCCCGACCGGCGCCGGTTCAACTCGGGCGACTACACGGGCCCGCTCAAGCGCCGCTCCGACACCCGGCAGACGCCCGACGCGGCGCGCATCTCCCAGGCGCTGAAGATCCTGCGCTCGGCCGTGGCGGCGTTCGAGAGCGACCCGTCCCAGGCCTCCCGCGCCATCGAGACCCAGGTCGTGCAGATCCAGAAGCTGGCCACCGCCGCCGCCGACCTGAAGCTGGCCACCGCGGCGGCGGAGCTGCACCGCTACATCGTGCTGTCGCGCAAGACCGGCGTCGCCATCAGCGCGACCGACGTGGCCAGGCACGCCGCCTCGCTGATGGCCTACATGCCCAAGGACGAGGGGGTCGCGGCCTAGGCCTCGACCAGGTTCCGCTCCTCGGCCGCCGCGCGCATCGACTTCTGCAGCTTCTCGAAGGCGCGGACCTCGATCTGGCGCACCCGCTCGCGGCTGACGCCGTACTGCGAGGCGAGCTCCTCGAGGGTCGTGGGCTCGTCCTTCAGCCGCCGCTCGGTCAGGATGTGGCGCTCGCGGTCGGTGAGCTCGGCCATGGCCTCCTGCAGCAGCTCCATGCGGATGCCGCGCTCCTCGGCCTCGGCGACGACGCTCTCCTGCGAGGGCGTGTCCTCGTCGACCAGCCAGTCCTGCCACTCGCTCTCGGAATCGGCCCGCAGCGGCGAGTTCAGCGAGGCGTCCCCGCCGGCGAGGCGCCGGTTCATGGAGATGACTTCCTCGTCCAGCACGCCGAGCTTGGTGGCGATCTGGCGGACCTGCTCGGGACGCAGGTCGCCCTCCTCCAGAGCCGAGATTTCGCTCTTGGCCTTTCTCAAATTGAAGAAAAGCTTCTTCTGGGCGGCGGTCGTGCCCATTTTGACCAGCGACCAGGAGCGGAGGATGTATTCCTGGATCGAGGCGCGGATCCACCACATGGCGTAGGTGGCCAGGCGGAAGCCCTTGTCGGGGTCGAACTTCTTGACCGCCTGCATCAGGCCGACGTTGCCCTCGGAGATCACCTCGCCGATCGGCAGGCCGTAGCCGCGATAGCCCATGGCGATCTTGGCCACGAGCCGCAGGTGGCTGGTGACGAGCCGGTGCGCCGCCTCGGGATCCTGGTGCTCCTGCCAGCGCTTGGCCAGCATGAACTCCTCGTCCTTCGCGAGCATCGGGAACTTGCGGATTTCAGTCAGATACCGGCTGAGGCCGCCTTCCGGCGACATCACGGCGAGCGCATTGGCGGCCATGGACACTATCCCCTCTCGGACCGGACTTCAGGCCGGCGCGCGACACCCGCGCGCAAGGACCGTCGCCCCCCAACCTTTCAGATAGGCGCCAGGTTGCAGGGAAGCTAGGCCGTGGGAGGACGACCTGAAAGCCCGACTACTCCAGTGGGGCATTAAGTACCCCCCGACTTGGGCGCCATCAAGGCAGGCTTTCTGACGACCGCTGTTAGCGAAGCTCTACAGGCGCCCCAGCAGGACCTCCAGCGCGGCCATGTCGGCGGGCAGGGGGCTCTCGAAGCGCAGCGCCTGCCCGCTCACCGGATGGCGGAAGCCGAGCACCGCGGCGTGCAGGGCCTGGCGCGCCAGCCCGGCCTGGCGGATCGCCTCGCGCACCGCCTCGGCCGGCGGTCCCGAGCCGTAGGTGGGATCGCCCAGGCACGGCGTCCCCTTCGAAGCCAGGTGGACGCGGATCTGGTGGGTGCGGCCGGTCTCCAGCCGGCAGGCGACGCGGGCGGCCAGCGGCCGCTCTTGCGGGCCGAACACGCGCTCGACGGCGTAGTGGGTCACCGCATGGCGGCCGCCGGACTTCACCAGCGCCATCTTCTTGCGGTCATGCGCCGAGCGGGCGATGGCGCCCTCGATCACGCCACGCTCGGGGCGCGGGGCGCCGCGGGTGAGGGCGATGTAGACGCGCTCGATGTCGTGGGCGGCGAAGAGGGCCGAGAGGCCCTGGTGGGCGGCGTCGGTCTTGGCCGCCACCACGACCCCCGAGGTCTCCTTGTCGATCCGGTGGACGACCCCCGGCCGGGCGACGCCGCCGATGCCCGAGAGGCTGTCGCCGCAATGGGCCAGCAGGGCGTTGACCAGGGTGCCGCGCTCGCTGCCGGGCGCGGGGTGCATGGCCATGCCGGCCGGCTTGTCCACCACGATCAGGTGCGCGTCCTCGAAGAGGACCGTCAGCGGGATCGCCTCCGGCTGCGGCTCGGCCGGCTCGGGCGGCGGGACGGCGATGGCGTAGGCGCCGGCCTGCGCCTTGGCCTTGGCGTCCACGGGCGCCCCGCCGCGGGTCACCCGTCCCTCGGCGAGCAGGGCCTGGAGGCGGGCGCGCGACAGCGTGGGCAGGAGGCCCGCCAGCGCCTTGTCGATCCGCTCGCCCGCCAGCTCGGCCGGGACCTCGGCGGTCAGGACCTCGGACTCCTCGTCCGCCTCAGAGGCCATGCTTGTCGCGGGCGCCTTCCTCGTGGCCGGCGATGGAGCCGTCCTTGAAGAGGTATTCCTCGAACTGGGCGTGGGTCTCCTCGTCGTTGCGGCGCAGCCACTCCAGCACCATGGCCGCGTGCTCCAGCTCCTCCTTGGCGTTGTGCAGCAGGATGGCGCGCAGCTCGGGATCGTCGCAGTCGTCGGCCCGCTGGCGGTACCAGTCGACGGCCTCCAGCTCCTCGATGATCGAGGTGATGGCGTAGTGCTTGTTGAGCGTCTCGCGCTTCAGCTTCTCGCGCGGGACGTGGAGGCCTTCCTTCGACATCGGTTGTCATGCTCCTGTGGCGTTCGACGGACTAATACGTGCCGGACGCAACGGGGGAAACGGCCATGCGGATCGATCGACGCAAAGCGCTTGCGCTGCTGGGGATGGGGGCGGCCGCGCCGACGGGCGCCAAGGCGCGCACGGCGCTGGGCAAGGTCGCCTTCGCGCACGGCGTCGCCTCGGGCGACCCGCTGCAGGACAAGGTGGTGCTGTGGACGCGGATCACGCCGGCGCAGCTGGGCCGGCCGGTGGCCTACCGCTGGCGGCTCAACCCCGTGGACCGCCGGGCCGGCGGCGCCAAGGCCGGGGAGGGCGTCACCGGTCCCGACCGCGACTACACGGTGAAGGTGGACGTGGAGGGCCTCGATCCCGGCCGCGCCTACACCTTCGAGTTCGAGGCCGAAGGGGTGACCTCGCCCATCGGCCGCACCCGCACCCTGCCCCAGGCGGGGGTGAAGGACGTGGTGCTGGCGGTGGCCTCGTGCAGCCTCTACCCGAACGGCTGGTTCAACGCCTACCGGGCGATCGCCGACCTGCCGCGCGTGGACGCGGTGCTGCACCTGGGCGACTACATCTACGAGTACGGCGGTCCGGGCAGCTACGGCATGGACTCGGCCGTGGCCGGCGAGCGGCCGCACGATCCCCCGCGCGAGATCGTCAGCCTGGCCGACTACCGGACCCGGCACGCGCAGTACAAGTCCGACCCCGACCTGCAGGCGGCCCACGCCCGCGCGCCCTGGATCGTCGCCTGGGACGACCACGAGACCGCCAACGACAGCTGGCTGAACGGGGCGCAGAACCACCAGCCGGCCGAGGAGGGCGACTGGGCGGCGCGCAAGGCCGCGGCGCTGAAGGCCTATTACGAGTGGATGCCGATCCGCGAGCCGGCGGCGGGCCAGTCGCTGACGCAGGCGGCGGCGCGCAGCTTCCGCTTCGGCGACCTCGCCAGCGTGATCATGGTCGAGACCCGGATCGGCGCGCGCGACCAGCAGCTCGACCTGAAGCGCGACCTGCCGATGGTGGACGGCAAGCCCGACGCGGCGGCGTTCCGCGCGAAGCTGAACGACCCCGAGCGGCGGATGATGGGCCCGGCCCAGGAGGCCTGGATCGCCCGCGAACTGGCCGCCTCGGTGGAGGCCGGCCACGCCTGGCAGGTGATCGGCAACCAGGTGGTCATGGCCCGGGTGGACGGGAACCTGCGCGCGGCCCTCAAGCCCGAGGAGGCCGCGCGGATCGGCCCGATCCCCATGTCGCGCCTGAACCGCCGCGACCAGGCCGCCGAGCTCGGCGTGCCGGCGGCGCTGGACATGTGGGACGGCTACCCCGCCGACCGCGAGCGGCTGTACGGCCTGTTCCGGCAGGCCAAGGCGCGGCCGATCGTGGTCTCGGGCGACAGCCACTCGTTCTGGGCCAACGACCTGCACGACGCCGAGGGCCGGCGGGTGGCGGCCGAGTTCGGCACGACCGGGATCACCAGCCCGGGGGCCGGCGAGATCGTGGACGGCCTGGACTGGGGCGAGGTGATCGCCCGGGCCAACCGCGAGGTGCTCTACAACAACCAGACGGCCAAGGGCTTCGTGCTGCTGACCCTCAGCCGGGAGGCGGCCACGGCCGAGATGGTGGGGGTCTCCACGATCACCGCCCGTGAGTTCACGGCCGCGCCCGTGAAGCGGTTCGTGGTGCGGCCGGACGGGACGGGCCTGAGCGCGCCGGCGGAGGGGTAGGGGGGCTCCCTCGCTGCGCCCCCGTTCCCTCGCTCGGGCCCTCTCCTCGATCCTCTCCCTCTCCGAGCTGCGCTCGGGGGGAGAGGAGGGGGCGTCTTCTCCTCTCCCCCGCGAAGCGAGAGGGAGAGGGTCGGGGAGAGGGGCCGCGCCTTCTGAGCGGAAGCCCCCTCCACCGCTTCGCGGTCCCCCTCCCCCGGTGGGGGAGGATGGGGCGCTGCTTCCAAAACGGCAGAACAGCTCTGCGGAAATGGGTGGATGCGGGGACGGGGGCGGACGCCTACATGGGCAGGGTCCGTCGGAGGCCCTCCCCATGAACATCCTGCCCGTGGCCCTCTCGCTGCTGAGCGTCGGCTTCGCCGTGATGATGGCGATCCCGATCGTCGGCCCGCACCTGCTCGGCCTGTAGGTCCCCGGGGCCCGTCTCCCGCCAGGGGGAGGAGGCCGCGATGGCGGGGGGCTGCAACGTCCGCGAAGCTGGCGTATTGTCTTCCATGCAGGGAGCTCATCAGAAGCCCCGCATGGGAGTGAAACGCCATGGCCGACGTGCCGCTGAGGGATCCGCGGGATCGCGAGTCCGCGTCCTGCGCGATGGAGATCGCGACCCTGGTCGCCCCCTTCCTGCTGATCGCCGCCCTGATGCCCGTGATCGGCTGGATCGTGGACGCCCTGTTCCGCCTGATCGGTTGACCGGCCGGGCCGCGAACGCCGCCCGAGGGCCGGTTGTTCGCGAAATGTTCTCTTTTTCCGCCGGCTGGGCTATGCTGCCGGCATGGACGCCCGGTATCGCGCCCGCTGGCCCGAGCTGAAGGCCGAGATCGCCCGGCGGACGGCGCGGGGCGAGCGGCTGAAGGACATCTGCGCGCCCGAGGGCATGCCGTCGGCCGCCACCGTGCTGGGCTGGCGCCGGCGCGATCCGCTGTTCGACCGCGAGATGGCCGATGCGATGGCCCTGGGGCGCACCCGCCGGGACGCCTTCGACCCGGCCGTGGCGAAGGCGCTGCTGGACCGGCTGAGCGCCGGCGAGGCGCTGGCGGCGGTGGTGCGCGACCCGGCCATGCCGAGCTGGCGGCGGCTGCGCCTGTGGCGGGCGACGGCGCCCGGCTTCGCCGAGGCGCTCGGGCTGCAGGCGGAGGGCAAGGCCGGGATCCGGATCCAGCGGCTGCGCGAGCGCCGCCGCGCCTTCGACCAGGCCGCCGCCGACCGGATCATCGTGGGCCTGAACCGCGGCGAGGGGCTGCGCGCCCTGCTGAACGGCGACCCGTCGCTGCCCAGCGCGGCGACGGTGGCGCGGTGGCGGCGGGAGAACCGCGAGTTCGACGCGCTGGTGCGCCTGATCCTCGCCGCCTGGGCCCGCAAGCGCGCGCGGGCGCGGCTGTTCTCGGAGGACCTGCAGGAGGCGGTGCTGGCGCGGATCGTCGAGGGCCACTCGTTCAACAGCCTCTCGCGCCTGCCCGGGATGCCGTGCCGCAAGACCCTGGGCAAATGGGTGCGCACCCGGCCCGACTTCGCCCGGGAGGTCGCCCAGGCGTGCGAGGACCGCGAGGACATCTTCGCCGACCAGGCGCTGGAGATCGCCCTGGCCGGCGGGCCCGACGCCGGGCGCCGGGTCGGCCGGCTGCGGCGCCAGGCGGTGCGGCTGCGCAACCGGCCGGGGCGGCGGCGGGGCGCCTAGCGCGCAGGTCCGGGAGGGGGCGTGCGCAGCCGCACGGCTCCAGGGCGATGACGAAGGGGATGGGGGAGCGGGGCGCATGCACCCCCAAGTCCGTCACGGCCCGACTTGTTCGGGCCACCCATCCTGGTGTCGTTCCGCAGTTGGTGTGGAGAGGCGTTGGGCTGGGTCGCCCGGACGAGCCGGGCGATGACGAAAGGGGGGAGCTGGCCGTTCCACCGTTGATGCGGAGAGGTCTTGGACTGGGTCGCCCGCATGAAGCCGCTGCGGACTTTATTGCGACGGTGGCTCGTTAGGCGAAGCCTGGGCGGGCGCGGCGCCAGCAGCGCGCGCGCGCTTATGCTCTCGCCAGAAAATAAGCGCGCCGGCCCCAAACAGCCCCAACTGAACGAGCTGCCAGAACCAGCCTGTGCCGCTGACGAAATCAATCGTCGCCAGCGCGGTGGCGGGAACGAAACAAGCCAGCGCCGCCAAGCTGCGACTGCGACGAAACCTATAGCCTTCAGGAGAACGGGACTGGGCCGCCATCAAGCCAAGCTAGATTAGGCGCGGGCGCACGCCAACATTCATTTCCCACCCCTCAGTTCAGTTCGGAGCGTCGGGTCTCGGGCTCGGCGCTGGCGTCCGCTATCGACCGAGGCTGTGTAAAAACGTCAAAAGATAAGAAATCCGGTCCAGTGTTTGGACTGAAATCGCGGCTTTCGCGCTCTGACGCGCACGGAGCCGCGGCCGGACCCGAACGGTTTCGACCACGCCAAGCAAAGCCGGTGAGTTTTTGCACAGCCTGGACCCGTTGCGGACGCGCCATAGGACGAAGGCTCTTTGGCTCACAGCTGACGCGCCCGGAGCGCTCGGCGGGCGTCAGTCCGGGAGGCGTTCGGCGGGGACGGGGGCGGGGCGCTCGCCCGCGACCCAGCGGTCGAAGCGGGCGAGTTCGGCCTCCAGGCGGGCGACCTCGGCGGGGCTGCGCAGGGCGTCGCCGAGGGCGAGGGCGGCGTCGAGGGCGGCGGGGAGCTGGTCGGGCCGCTCGATCTCGATCCAGCGGTGCAGGGGCAGGCGGAAGCGCGCCAGCGGCGGCTGGTCGTGCGGGACCGGCAGGATCATCGGCAGGTGGGCGGCCATGGCCTCCAGGCTGGCCTTGCCGCCGGGCTCGGGGAAGCTCGAGAGATAGACGTCGGTCTCCAGCTCCAGCAGGGCCGCGTGCAGGCTGGGCACGAAGCCCTGGAAGACGTAGCGCGCCGGGTCGACGCCGGCCCCGGCTAGGGCCTGGCCGACCTCGTCCCTCAGCCAGTCGTGGGCCGGGCCGATGTGGACGATCTCGGTGTCGGGACGACGCAGGGCGGCGACGGCGAAGTCGGTCCAGCCGTAGCTGAGCCGGCCCTTGAACTTGTGCGGATTGCCGGAGGTGGCGATGCGGATCGGCCGGCCGGGAGGGCGCGGCGGCCGCGCGGACGGCGGCGTCCGGGGCGCGGCCATGCCAGCGTAGACGGCGTCCAGCCCCTCGCCCCGGCACGCCAGGTGGCAGGTGTAGGTCACGTCCACGTGGCCCGAGAACGGCAGGGCGGCCCCCACCGCCGGGACATGGTCGACGTGGTGGATGAAGTCGACCACGTCGCGGAAAGGCCAGCAGCCGGCGACGGCCACGATGTCCATCGGGTGGCACATCAGGACGATGCGGGTGGGCCGCAGGGCCGCGAGCATCGCGTAGAGCTCCAGGATCCGCGCGCTGGGGCTCGCCGCGTCGAGGATCAGCGTGGCCCGCTCGCCGAGGTCGGAACGCAGGCCGGGGAAGGCCTGCAGCGCGTGGTAGCGCAGCTCGCTGTAGACGTCGGTGTAGATCGCCGCCGTGGCGTCGGCCGGCAGGCGGGCGACGATGTCGCGGGCGATCTGGGTGTGGCCGCCGGTCCCGTAGAACTTGGTGGCGACGATGACCGGGTTGTCGTTGGACTTCCCCGGGGCCGGGCGGTCGAGCAGGTTGAGGCCCCTCGCCACGCGGGGCACGAGGGCGTCGATGCCCGTGCAGTAGAGCGTGCGGGCGTAGATCTCGGGCTCGCGGAAGCCCTCGCGCAGGTTCATGACATCGGCGAGCGCCTGGTCGAGGGCGGGGAACTCGCGGGCCTCGGCCAGCGCCCGCTCGACCTCGGCGGCGGCGTAGGTGAACCTGGTCGGCGGCCCCCTCATGGACTCCCTCATCGGCGTTCCAGGGCCAGGCGCAGGCCGAAGGCCAGGAAGACGCCGCCGGTCAGCCGGTCCAGCCAGCGGACGACGGCGGCCTTCTGCAGCGCCCCGGCGATGGGACGGGTGGCGGCGATCAGCGCGGCGAACCAGGCGATCCCCATCAGGACGTGCAGGCAGGCGAGGCCGAACATGAACGGCGCAGCGGGGGCGTCCTTCGGCACGAACTGGGGCAGGAAGCTGATGTAGAAGACCCCAGCCTTGGGGTTCAGCAGGTTGTTGAGCGCGCCGCGCCAGAACCAGCCGGCGTCGCTGCGCGGGGCGACCGCGCCGTGCGCCAGGTCGAAGCGGGCCCGGGGCCGCAGGACGAGGCTGAGGCCCAGCCACACGAGGTAGGCCGCGCCCGCCCAGCGCAGGATCTCGAAGGCCAGCTCCGAGGCCGCCAGCAGGGCGCCGAGCCCGAGGGCGGCGATCGCCCCCCAGCAGAGCGTGCCGAGACAGACGCCCAGGGCGGCCATCCACGCCTTGCGCGCGCCCTCGGCGGCGGCGGTGCGCAGGACGAGGGCCACGTCCAGGCCGGGCGTGATGGTGAGCAGGCCGGCCGCCAGGGCGAAGGCGACCAGCGCCTCCAGCGTCGTCATGGGGTCGTCATGGACGGCGGACCAGCTTGCCGTTCTCGACGGTGCGGTAGAAGCACGAGCGCTGGCCCGTGTGGCAGGCGCCGCCGTCGCCCTGGGGCCAGACCTTCAGCCAGACCGCGTCCTGGTCGCAGTCGATGCGCAGCTCCTCCAGCACCTGGACCTGGCCCGAGGTGGCGCCCTTGTGCCACAGCTCCTGGCGCGAACGGCTCCAGTAGTGCGCCTCGCCCGTCTCCAGGGTCCGCTGCAGGGCCTCGGCGTTCATCCAGGCCAGCATCAGCACCTCGCCCGTCTCGGCGTGGGTGGCGACGGCGGCGATCAGGCCGTTGTCGTCGAAGCGCGGGGCGAGGACCTTGCCGTTCTCGAGGGCGTCGGCGCTGGGGGCGGTGGGGAAGGCGGTCATGGCGCGGTTATGCCGCGAACCGGCGGCGGCGTCACCGGGCCGGGTCGGGCGAAGGCGCGGCGGCTCCCGCGCTGCGCGCGGGCCCTCTCCTCAATCCTCTCCCTCCCTCTCTTCAATCCTCTCCCTCTCGGCGCTGCGCGCTAGGGGGAGAGGAGAGGGGGAGAGGAGGGGGCGTCAGCGGCGGTTGACGAAGTCGAGGAAGCGCTGGCGCAGGGTGGGGTCAGTCTTGAAGACCCCGGTGAACTGGGTGGTGATCGTCGAGACGTGGCGGTGGTGCACGCCGCGCGTGGTCATGCACTGGTGCGCCGCGTCGATCAGCACGGCGACGCCGGCGGGGCGCAGGCTGTCGGTGATGGCGTCGGCGATCTGCTGGGTCATGGTCTCCTGGGTCTGGAGACGGCGGGCGAAGATCTCGACCACCTTGGCCAGCTTGGAGATGCCCACCACGCGGTTCGTCGGCATGTAGGCGACGTAGGCCTTGCCGAGGAACGGGGCCATGTGGTGCTCGCAGTGGCTTTCCACCTCGATGTCGCGGAGCATGACGATGTCGTCGTAGCCCTGGACGTCCTCGAAGGTGCGCGACAACTCCTTGGCCGGATCGAGGCTGTAGCCCTCGAACCATTCGGCGTAGGCGTCCACCACGCGCTTGGGCGTGTCGATCACGCCTTCGCGGCGCGGATCGTCGCCGGCCCAGGCGATGAGCGTGCGGACGGCCTCCATGGCCTCCTCGCGCGTCGGGCGCTTCACGGGTTCGAGGTCGACGTCGGACCCGATCAGGGTGCGGTCGCGAGCAGGAGCATCCATCCAGAAGGTATCCCAAGGGCTGAGTTGCGCCGGGACGAAGGTCCCGGAGATGACGCGTGCCACCCTGTGTTGGATGAAGGTACGGGTCAGGAGTTCCCGTGGCCTCGCATCCGGGCGAAATGTATATGGGCCTGGCCGCGCCCGCGGCAACCGTTCCCCAGCGTCAGCGTGACAATGACCCTCAAGCTCTACGACACCATGACCCGCGCCAAGCGGGACTTCGTCCCCTCCGATCCCGAGCGGGTGACGATGTATGTCTGTGGGCCGACGGTCTACAACTACGCCCACATCGGCAACTTCCGGCCGGTGGTGGTGTTCGACCTGCTGTTCCGGGTGCTGCGCGCGCTCTACGGCGAGGACCACGTCCTCTACGCGGCCAACGTCACCGACGTGGACGACAAGATCAACCGCAAGGCCGCCGAGGAGGGCGTGCCGATCGGGGTGGTCGCCGAGCGCTACCTGGCCGCCTACAACGCCGACGCGCGGGCGCTGGGCGCGCTGGCCCCCACCTTCCAGCCGAAGGTCACCGAGACGATGGACGCCATCGTCGGCATGATCGGCCGGCTGGTGGACAACGGCGCGGCCTACGCCGCCGAGGGCCACGTGCTGTTCTCCACCGAGGCCTTCCCCGACTACGGCAAGCTGTCGGGCCGCCCGCTCGAGGACCTGATCGCCGGGGCGCGGGTGGATGTGGCGCCCTACAAGAAGGACCCGCGCGACTTCGTGCTGTGGAAGCCCTCGAAGCCCGGCGAGCCCGAGTGGGAGAGCCCGTGGGGGCCGGGGCGGCCCGGCTGGCACATCGAGTGCTCGGCGATGATCGAAGAGGCCCTGGGGCTGCCGATCGACATCCACGGCGGGGGCATCGACCTCGTCTTCCCGCACCACGAGAACGAACTGGCCCAGGGGGTGTGCGCGGCGCATCCGCACGGGCATGGCCAGACGTATGCGAGGTACTGGCTGCACAACGGGTTCCTCAACATGGCCGAGGAGAAGATGAGCAAGAGCGTCGGCAACGTCGCCCTGGCCCACGACCTCCTGAAGACCTGGCCGGGCGAGGCCCTGCGCTGGGCGCTGCTCTCGGGCCAGTACCGGCAGCCGCTGGAATGGACGGACACGCTGATCGAACAGGCCAAGAGCGCGCTCGACCGGCTGTACCGGGTGCTGGACGACGCCGCCCGGCCGGGCGATGCAGCGGCCGAGCCCTTCGTCGACCCGCGCGTAGAGGCGGCGCTGCACGACGACCTCAACACCCCGGCGGCCATGGCGGCGCTGTTCCAGATCTCGGACGAGCTGCGCTCTGCGATCATGCGCAAGGACGCGGCCGCGGTGGCCGAGGGGCGGGGCCGGCTGGTCGGCTCGGCGAACCTGATGGGCTTCCTTGCCCAGGCGCCGCAGGCCTGGTTCCAGTCGGGCGCCGACGAGGACCTGAAGGCCCGGGTCGAGGACCTGCTGGCGCAGCGGCAGGCGGCGCGGGCGGCCAAGGACTGGCCAAGGGCCGACCAGATCCGCGCCGAGCTGGCGGCGCTGAACGTCGAGGTGATGGACGGACCGTCCGGCGCCACCTGGCGCATCAAGGAGCAGGCCTGATGGCGCTGAAGACCCCTGACTACAAGGCGGGACCGTTCGGCCGCGGCGGCGGCATGGGCCCCAAGACCATGAGCCTGAAGACCGAGGGCAAGCCGCCCCCGCCCAAGGGGCCCAAGGGCTACCGGGTGGAGGACCGCATCGGCATCCAGGCGCCGGCCGAGGTGATCTGGGAGGTGCTCTACGACCTGGAGCGCTGGTCCGAGTGGAACCCCACCTACACCAAGGCGGCGGGCGTGATCCGCATCGGCGAGCCGCTGACCCTGACCCTTCAGCTGCCCGGCCAGGCGCCGCAGGAGATCCGGCCGCGGGTGCTGGAGTGGGTGCCGAACGAGCAGCTGCACTGGCAGCTGTCGCTGCTGGGCGGGCTGATCAAGACGTTGCGCTACGTCGAGATCCAGCAGCTGGCGGAGGCGGGCTGCATCGTCGACAACGGCGAGATCTTCGGCGGGCTGATGGGCCCCTCGCTGGGCCGCCGGATGGCGGGGCCCGTCCGCCGCGGCTTCCGGGCGATGAACGAGGCCCTGAAGGACCGCGCCGAATCCATCTGGAACGCCCGCCGGGCCTAGCCGAACTAGCGGGCCGAACTATTGGCACGGCCTTTGCCAATATCCCGGCCGGACCCTATGGTCGCCCCCTGACTGAAGGAGGGCGGCCATGACGGCGAAGATCGGACGGACCGTGGCGGAGTCCACGCCGGAGTGGCCGCAGGCCCCGCGCCCGCCGAAGGGCGCGCCGAACATCCTGGTCGTGCTGTTCGACGACGTGGGGTTCTCGGACTTCGGCTGCTACGGCTCGCCGATCCGGACGCCGACGATCGACCGGCTGGCGGCCGAGGGGCTGCGCTATTCCGGCTTCCACACCACGGCCATGTGCTCGACGACGCGGGCGGCGCTGCTGACCGGGCGCAACCACCACTCGGTGGGCGTGGGCTGCCTGGCCAACTTCGATTCCGGCTATCCGGGCTACCGCGGCAAGATCGCCCGCGAGGCGGGGACCCTGCCCGAGATGCTGCGGCCGCACGGCTACCGCAGCTACATGGTCGGCAAGTGGCACGTCACCCCGCTGACCGAGACGGGGCCGTCGGGGCCGTTCGACGGCTGGCCGCTGGGCCGCGGCTTCGACCGCTTCTACGGCTTCATGGACGCCGAGACCGACCAGTATTCGCCCGAGCTGGTGCGGGACAACACGCCCGTCCCCGCGCCGGGGACCTACGAGAGCGGCTACCACCTGACCGAGGATCTGGTGGACCAGTCGATCCGCTACCTCGCCGACCACGTCGCCGACGCGCCGGACACGCCGTGGCTGCTGTGGCTGGCGCCGGGGGCGTGCCACGCCCCGCACCAGGCGCCGGCCGAACTGATCCGCAGCTACGATGAGGTCTTCAAGGACGGCTGGGACGTGGAGCGCGAGCGGCGGCTCGCGCGCCAGAAGGCCCTGGGGATCGTGCCCCCCGACACCCGGCTGCCGCCGCCCAACGACGGGGTGCGGCCCTGGGACAGCTACGCGCCCGACGAGCAGCGGCTGTTCACCCGCCTGCAGAGCGCCTTCGCCGCCATGCTGGACCACGCCGACCGGCACCTCGGGCGGCTGGTGGACTTCCTGGAGCGGGCCGGCCTGCGCGAGGACACCCTGATCCTGGTGCTGTCCGACAACGGCGCGAGCCAGGAGGGCGGGCCGCAGGGCTTCGTCAACGCCATGGGGCCGTTCAACTTCCGCGGCGAGCCGATGGCCGAGAAGATCGCCCGGATCGACGACATCGGCGGGCCCGACACCCACTCGAACTTCCCGCAAGGCTGGGCGATGGCGTCGAATACGCCGCTGAAGCGCTACAAGCAGAACACCCACGGCGGCGGCATCCGCGACCCGCTGGTGGTCTCATGGCCGAAGCGGATCCCGGCGCGCGGCGAGGTGCGCGAGCGCTTCGCCCACGCCTGCGACCTGGTCCCCACGCTGCTGGACCTGATCGGGATCGAACCGCCGCAGACGGTGCAGGGCGTGGCCCAGGCGCCGCTGGAGGGCGAGAGCTTCGCCGCCAGCCTGACCGACCCGGCCGCCCCGCCGCGCAAGGCTGCGCAGTACTTCGAGATGTTCGGCCACCGGGGGCTCTGGCAGGACGGCTGGAAGGCGGTGGCCTTCCACCCGCCGGGGACGCCCTTCGAGGAGGACCGCTGGGAGCTCTACCGGCTGGACCGGGACTTCTCGGAGACGGAGGACCTGGCGCAGGCCGAGCCCGGGCGGCTGGCGGCGATGGTGGACGACTGGTGGCGGATCGCGGAGGCCTGCAAGGTCCTGCCGCTGGACGACCGCTTCGGGCCGAGGTTCGCCGAGAACGCGGCGCGCTTCCACGGCGCGCGGCGCCGGTTCGTGTTCCACGCCGGCATGGGCCACCTGCCGACCGACGTGGCGCCCGACGTGCGGGCCCGCACCTATCGGATCGAGGCCGAGGTGCGGCTGCAGGGCGGGGAGGCGGGCGTGCTGATCGCCCACGGCGACGCCACCAGCGGCTATTCGCTCTACATCCAGGACGGGCGGCTGAAGCACACGCTGAACATCGGCGGCGAGAAGACCACGGCGGTCTCGGACCGTCCGGTCCCCGCCGGCGCGACCCGGCTGGGGGTGGTCTCGCGCCGCGTGGGCGAGGGGCCCGAGCGGACGTTCACCCTGACCATCGACGGCGCGCCGGCGGGCGAGGTCACGGCCACGACCGGCTTCCACACGCTGATCTCGTGGTCGGGCCTGGACATCGGCCTCGACCGGGGCAGCCCCGTCGCCGACTACGCCGCCCCGTTCGCCTTCACCGGCGCCTTGCGGAAGGTGACGGTGAGCATGGACGAGGACCAGGCGCTGGACGGCGAGGCCGTGGGCGCGGCGGAGATGGCGCGGCAGTAGGGGGGCGAGGCGGCGCGCGAGCGGCGGCTCTGCATCGGGACACGAAGCGCATGAAGGACTCGAAGGGCGCGAAGGGGGCCTTCTTCGTGAGCTTCGTGGTCTTCGTGGCCGTTGTGTCGAGGGACCGCTTCGCCGTCGTTCGTGTGGTTCGTGGACAGATCGGCGGCGGAAGCCCCCTCCACCGCTTCGCGGTCCCCCTCCCCCGGCGGGGGAGGATTTTTTAGCCACGAACGAACACGAACCAGCACGAACGGGTGGGGCGCCCGAGACGGCGCGCGAGCGGCGGCTCTGGATTGGGGACACGAAGCGCACGAAGGACTCGAAGGGCGCGAAGGTAGGTCTTCTTCGTGAGCTTCGTGGTCTTCGTGGCCGTTGTGTCGAGGGACGGCTTCGCCGTCGTTCGTGTTTGTTCGTGCTGGTTCGTGGACAATCTTGCGGCGGAAGCCCCCTCCACCGCTTCGCGGTCCCCCTCCCCCGGCGGGGGAGGATTTTTTTAGCCACGAACGAACACGAACCAGCACGAACGGGTGGGGCGCCCGAGACGGCGCGCGAGCGGCGGCCCTGGTTTGGGGACACGAAGCGCACGAAGGACTCGAAGGGCGCGAAGGTAGGTCTTCTTCGTGAGCTTCGTGGTCTTCGTGGCCGTTGTGTCGAGGGACGGCTTCGCCGTCGTTCGTGTTTGTTCGTGCTGGTTCGTGGACAATCTTGCGGCGGAAGCCCCCTCCACCGCTTCGCGGTCCCCCTCCCCCGGCGGGGGAGGATTTTTTTAGCCACGAACGAACACGAACCAGCACGAACGGGTGGGGCGCCCGAGACGCCGCGCGAGCGGCGGCCCTGGTTTGGGGACACGAAGCGCACGAAGGACTCGAAGGGCGCGAAGGGGGGCCTTCTTCGTGAGCTTCGTGGTCTTCGTGGCCGTTGTGTCGAGGGACGGCTTCGCCGTCGTTCGTGTTTGTTCGTGCTGGTTCGTGGCCAATCTTGCGGCGGAAGCCCCCTCCACCGCTTCGCGGTCCCCCTCCCCCGGCGGGGGAGGATTTGACTTGGGGGCCGGCAGGCACGACCTATGGCCGCATGATCGACGAGCTCTACTCGGCCAGGCTCCTGCGGCTGGCGGCGGAGATTCCGCACGCCGGGCGCCTGCCTGCGCCCGACGCCTCGGTCGAGAAGGTGGCCAAGCTGTGCGGCAGCCGAGTCGTGGTGGACGTGAAGGTCGAGGACGGGCGGGTGGCCGACTTCGCCCAGGACGTGAAGGCCTGCGCCCTGGGCCAGGCGGCCGCCTCGGTGCTGGGCGCGCAGGTGATCGGCGCCAGCCTTTCCGAGCTGGAGTCGGCCCGCGACCAGTTCCGTGCTATGCTGAAAGACGGCGGACCCCCGCCCGAAGGACGTTTTTCGGACCTGGCCATGCTCGCGCCCGTGAAGGACTACCCGGCCCGCCACGCCTCCACGCTGCTCGCGTTCGAGGCCGCCGCCGAGGCTGTCCGCCAGGCCGGGGCGCGAACTAGCCCCGCCGGCGCGGCGTGATCCTCTCGGCTTGATCCTTTCGGGACCCCGGCGTAACGCAGGCCCGAACCCAAGAAGCTTCCGCAGCCGGCATGAACCTCTACGAGAGCTGCGTCAGAGGGGCCTTGCGGGCCTACAAGCTGACGCTTTCGCCTTTGATCGGGCGCCAATGCCGGTTCTTTCCGACCTGTTCGGAATATGCGGCCGAGGCCCTGATCGGGCACGGACCGGTGCGCGGATCCTGGCTGACCGTGCGCCGCCTGTGCCGATGCCATCCCTGGGGGCCGTCGGGCTGGGACCCGCCGCCGCCCCCGCGCCGCAAAGGCGCGAAATGGACGTGTGAGACATGATCGAACTGGTTTTCCCCGACGGCTCCAAGCGTGAGTTCCCGGACGGGGTTACGGGCCGCGAGATCGCCGCCGGCATCTCGAAGAGCCTGGAGAAGAAGGCCATCCTGGTGGAGGTCGACGGCGAACTGCTGGACCTGGAGCGCCCGCTCGAGAAGGGCGGGGCGTTCAAGATCCTGACGCGCGAGGCGCCCGAGGCCCTCGAGACGATCCGCCACGACGTCAGCCACATCCTGGCCGAGGCGGTGCAGGAGCTGTTCCCCGGCACGCAGGTGACGATCGGGCCCGCGATCGAGGACGGCTTCTACTACGACTTCGCCCGCGAGGAGCCGTTCAGCCTGGACGACCTTGCGAAGATCGAGCAGCGGATGAAGGAGATCGTCGACCGCGACGAGCCCATCCGCCGCGAGGAGTGGGACCGTGACGAGGCGATCCGGCACTTCCGCGAGATCGGCGAGGAGTACAAGGCCCAGATCATCGAGGCCATTCCGGCCGGCGAGAAGATCACGGTCTACCGCCAGGGCCAGTGGAAGGACCTGTGCCGCGGCCCGCACCTGCCGTCCACGAGGCACGCCGGCAAGGCGTTCAAGCTGACGAAGCTGGCCGGCGCCTACTGGCGCGGCGACCACCGCAACGCCCAGCTGCAGCGCATCTACGGCACGGCCTGGGCCTCGGAAGCCGACCTCGAGGCCTACATCCAGCGCCTTGAGGAGGCCGAGAAGCGCGACCACCGCAAGCTCGGCCGCCAGATGGACCTCTTCCATATGCAGGAAGAGGGCAAGGGCATGGTGTTCTGGCACGAGAAGGGCCTGACGCTGTGGCGCACGGTGGAAAGCTACGTCCGCCGCCGGCTCGACGAGGCCGGCTACCAGGAGGTGCGCACGCCGCAGGTCCTGGACCGGGTCTTCTGGGAGAAGTCCGGCCACTGGGACAAGTACCGGCCCAACATGTTCGTCTGCGAGACGGAGGAGGGCGAGGAGCTCTCCCTGAAGCCGATGAACTGCCCCGGCCACGTGCAGATCTTCAAGTTCGGCCAGAAGAGCTACCGCGACCTGCCGCTGCGGATGGCCGAGTTCGGCGCCTGCCACCGCTACGAGCCGTCGGGAGCCCTGCACGGGCTGATGCGGGTGCGCGCGTTCACGCAGGACGACGCGCACATCTTCTGCCGCGAGGACCAGATCGAGGAGGAGACGGCGCGGTTCATCGAGCTGGCCAACTCGATCCACGCCGACTTCGGCCTGGAGCGCGACCACATCGCGCTCGCCACGCGTCCGGAGGTGCGGGCCGGCTCGGACGAGTTCTGGGACAAGGCCGAGGCGCAGATGCTGGCGGCGGCCCGCAAGGCCGGCGTCGAGCCGGTGATCGCCGAGGGCGACGGGGCGTTCTACGCGCCGAAGCTGGACTGGGTGCTGAAGGATTCCATCGGCCGGACGTGGACGTGCGGCACGATCCAGCTGGACTACGTCCTGCCCGAGCGCCTGGGCGCGGAATATGTCGCCGAGGATGGATCAAAGCAGCGGCCTGTGATGTTGCACCGGGCGATCTGCGGCTCGCTCGAGCGCTTCATCGGCGTGCTGATCGAGAACTACGCCGGCGCCTTCCCGCTCTGGCTCGCGCCGGTGCAGGTGGTGGTGGCGACGATCACGTCCGACGCCGACGACTACGCCCGCGCGGCCGCGGCCGAGCTGAAGGCGAAGGGCCTGCGCGTGGAACTCGACCTGCGCAACGAGAAGATCAACTACAAGGTCCGCGAGCACAGCCTCGCGAAGGTCCCGGTGATCGCCGTCGTCGGCCGGCGTGAGGCCGAAGAGGGCAAGGTCGCCCTGAGGCGCCTCGGATCCGACGGCCAGCAGATCCTCGCCCTGGGCGAGGCGGCGGAAGCACTTGCCATGGAGGCGTTACCGCCTGATCTTGCGCGCAAGCGCCAGGACGGGGGTGTCCAGGCGGGGTTGGGCGGCGAGAGGGAGGCTGGATGAACGGCATCGCCGCGTCGGTCGTCGCCGCCGAATCCGTCCTGACGACCGAGGCCCTGCGGCCGCGCCGCAGCGTCTCGGTGGTGATGGTGGTCTACATGACCGGCGAGGCCCTGGAGCAGAGCCTGGGCCGCGTCCTGGCCGATCCGCTCGTGGACGAGTTCGTCATCGTGGACAACGGCTCCACCCCGGTGGAGGCCGAGCGGCTGCGCGCGCTGGCCGAGCGCGACGACCGGGTGGTGCTGATCTCGGGCCAGGGCAACGTGGGCTTCGCCCGCGGGGCGAACCTGGGCGCGCGCCGGGCCAGCGGCGACGTGCTGGTGTTCCTCAACCCCGACGCCTTCCTGCAGGCCGGCTGCATCGCCGAGCTGGTGCGCGAGGTCGAGGGCCGGCCCAGCCCCTGCATCGTCGGCGGGCGGGTGCTGAACGCCGACCGCACCGAGCAGCGGGGCGCGCGGCGGGGCGACATCACGCCGGTCAGCGCCTTGCTGTCCCTGTCGGGCCTGTCGCGGGCGATCCCGGCGCTGCGGCGCTTCGAGGTGCACTGGGAGGACGAGGCCGCGCCCGAGGGCGTGGCGGCGATCCCGACCATCTCGGGGGCCTGCTTCTGCATGCGCCGCGAGGATTTCGACGCCGTCGGCGGCTTCGACGAGGGCTATTTCCTGCACGTCGAGGACGTGGACCTGTGCTGGCGCGTGCGCCGGCAGGGCGGCGAGGTGCTGTTCCACCCCAAGGCCGAGGTCGTGCACCTGGGCCACACCAGCCTGGCCAGCCCGCTGAAGGTGGAGTTCCACAAGGGCGTGGGCCTGGCCCGCTATTTCCGCAAGCGCGCGGTGGGGCTGGGCCAGGGCCTGGCCGCCTGGCTGCTGGCGCCGGTGGTGGTGCTCGCGGCCGTGGCGCGGCCGATCATGTGGCGGATGAAGGCTCGGTAGCGCCCCGAAGGCCCTCGGCGGCGGTTCCCTCGCTGCGCTCGGGCCCTCACCCTTGCCCCATCCCTCGCTCCGCTCGGGCCCTCACCCTGCCCTCTCCCTCTCCGCTTCGCGGGGGGAGAGGAGACGGAGAAACTACGCCGCCGCCTCTTCGCGCTTGACCGGGAACGAGCCGGCGCGGGCGAGGGAGCTGGCGGGGGGCTTGCCGAGGAGGCCGGAGACCCAGCGGCCGATCTCGATGAGCTTGTCGAGGTCGTAGCCGGTCTCGAAGCCGCCGCGCTCCAGCATGTAGACGAGGTCTTCCGTGCCGATGTTGCCGGTGGCGTTTGGGGCGAACGGACAGCCGCCCAGGCCGCCGACGCTGGCGTCCAGGATGTCGACCCCGGCCTCGACGCCGGCGTAGGCGTTGGCCAGGCCCGTGTTGCGGGTGTCGTGGAAGTGCAGGCGCAGCGGGATGCGGCCGGCGGCCTTGCGCGCCGCTTCGACCCGGCGGCGGACGGTCCAGGGGTCGGCCACGCCGATGGTGTCGGCCAGGGCGATCTCGGCCACCCGCATGTCGGCGGCGGTCCTGACGATGTCGACGACCCGCTCCTCGGGCACCTCGCCGTCGAAGGGGCAGCCGAAGGCCACCGAGACGGTCACCGTGACCGGCGGATCCTCCAGGCGGCGGGCCTGCATGATCGCGCCCAGGGCGTCGATCTGCTCGGCCACCGAGGCGCCCTGGTTGCGGATGCCGAAGCCGTCCGAGGCGCAGACCACCACGTTGGCCTCGTCGCAGGCGGCGGCGACGCAGCGTTCCCAGCCCTTCTGGTTCAGCACGAGGCCGATGCGCGAGCGGCCGGCCGGCTTGGCGCCCGGCGTGTTCAGGGCGGCCATGATCTCCTCGGCGCCGGCCATCTGCGGCACGCGGCGCGGATTGACGAAGGAGACCACCTCCATGCGGCGGGCGCCGGCGTCCTCGAGCCGGCGGATCATCTCGAGCTTCTGGTCGACCTCGAGCAGGGTCTTCTCGTTCTGCAGCCCGTCGCGGGGCCCGACTTCCACGATCTCGATACGCCGGCTCATGGCCTGACCTCCCGCACCACGGTCTGGGGACTGACATAGACGCCGAGGGTCACCTCGTCGCCCTTGGAATAGTTGAGGCCGCGGATCCGGGCCACCTCGCGGGCGGTGACGCCGCGGGCGGCCAGCGCCTGGCGGAACGCCTCGGCCTCGCGCGCCTCGACGATCGCCGGGCGGTTCTCGGCGATGGCCTGGGCGGCCTCGTCGGCGCCGTGCAGCTCGGTGGGCGTGCCGAGCGCGAACACCAGGCTGGGCTCGGCGTAGCCGGCGACGGCCACCGGCGCCTCGGCTACGCCCTGGCGGGGCAGCAGCCGCTGTTCGGACATCACCCGCTCGAGCCGCGCCGAGACCCACAGCGGCCCCAGGCGGGGCACGAGCCCGGCGGCGAGGGCGGCGTGGCCGAGGACGCCGAGCACCAGGGCGGCCGCCACGCCTCCGCGCGGGGCGCCCTTGATCATCAGATAGCCGCCGACCAGGCCCGCGCCCGAGAGCAGGACCGCGGCGAGGGCCGCGGCCCAGGCGTCGGCGGCGCCGCCGTAGAGGCTGAGCAGGTAGATGACGCCGACGGCGAGGGCGAGGCCCACCACGACCCCGAGGGCCGCGCCCGCCCAGCGCAGCCGGGGACCGATCGGCTGGGCCAGGGCGGCGGCGGCCAGCCAGGCCAGGGCGCCGTAGGCCGGCAGCGGATAGTGCGGCAGCTTGGTGGGGGTCAGCTCGAAGAGCAGCCAGGCGGGGACCAGCCAGGCGATCGCGAACCGCACGCCCGGCTCGGCCCGCCGCGTCCAGGCGACGAAGATGGCGGCCGGCAGCAGCAGGGTGATCGGGAAGGCGAGGATCGGCGTCAGCAGGGCGTGGTAGCCGGGCGGGGCGCCGTGGGTCTCCTGGCCGCCCGCCAGCTTGGGGGCGAGGTCCGCGCCGATGGCCTCGGTCCAGAAGCCGCCGTCGGTGGCGACGGTGACGGCGCCGGCCCAGGGTCCGACGATGACGGCGAAGGCGATCAGGCCCCAGTACCAGCGCAGGCGCGCGATCCAGGCGGGCCGGCGGTCCCAGAGGGCCAGGACGATGAGGGTCAAGGCGACGACCAGCGGCCCCACCGGCCCCTTCACCAGGGCCGAGAGGGCCAGGCCCGCCCAGAACAGCGGCTCGGCGCTCTTCCCGGCCGGCGGCCCGTCGCGGGCGGCGGCGTAGAGCCGCCCGAGAGCGGCGAGCGCCAGGGTCACCGTGCCGGCCAGCATGGCGTCGGTCTTGGCGATGAAGGCCTCGGTCGAGAGCAGGAAGGTGGCGCCCAGCAGGGCGCCGGCGGCGAGCCCCGCCGGCCCGCCGAAGAACGCCGCCGCGCCCCAGGCGCAGGCCGCGGCCGCCAGCATGGCGCCCAGCAGCGAGGGCAGGCGGTAGGCCCAGATCTCGCGCGCCTCGGGGCTGGAGACCAGCTCGACCGAGGCCGCCTGCATCCAGTGGATCCCGACGGGCTTCTTGAAGCGTGGGTCCTCCTGGAAGCGGATGACGACGAAGTCGCCGCTCTCCAGCATCTGGGCGGTGGCCTGGGCGAAGCGCGATTCGTCCCGGTCCAGGGGCGGCACGGCCAGGAGGCCGGGCAGGCCGGCCACGAAGGCGATGAAGGCGGCCGCGGCCGGGCCGCGCCACCCGCGGCTCCAGTCGGCGATCAGGCGCTCGAGGGTCATGGGGCGGTGATAGCACAACCGTCCCGGCGGGGAGGCTTCCTCGCTTCGCTGGACAAGGGGCGATGGTGGCGCCCGGCCCGGGCTCGCGCTAAGGACGGCCATGGCTCCGCGCCCCGACATCTCCGTGGTGGTCCCGGTCTTCGACGAGGAGGGGGCGGCGCCGGCCCTGGCGCGGGAGATCGCCGCCGCCTTCCGGGGGCGCGACTTCGAGATCGTGTTCGTGGACGACGCCAGCCGCGACGGCACCCGCGCGGCCCTGCAGGCGCTGAAGGCCGAGATCCCGCAGCTGAGGCTGGTGGGCCACCGGAAGAACGCCGGCCAGAGCCGGGCCATCCGCACCGGCGTGCTGGCGGCCCGCGGCGAGGTGGTGGTCACCCTGGACGGCGACGGCCAGAACGATCCCGCCGACGGGCCCGCGCTGGTCGACGCCCTGCTGGCCGGACCGCCCGACCTCGCCATGGTCGGCGGCGAGCGGGTCAAGCGCCAGGACAGCCGGGCCAAGAAGATCGCCTCGAAGGTCGGCAACGGGGTGCGCAAGCGGCTGCTGAAGGACACCGCCAACGACACCGGCTGCGGGCTGAAGGCGTTCCGGCGCGAGGCCTTCCTGCGCCTGCCGTACTTCGACCACATGCACCGCTACCTGCCGGCGCTGATGATCCGCGAGGGCTTCCGCTCGGAGTTCCGGCCGGTGAACCACCGCCACCGGCAGACGGGGCGGTCGAAGTACACGAACCTCGGCCGGCTGTGGGCCTCGCTCTCGGACCTTGTGGGCGTGATGTGGCTGCAGTCGCGGGCGCGGATCCCCGGCGGCTTCGACGAGCTCTAGGTGAGGGCGCTGAAGATCAGCGTGACCACGGCCAGGTCGAGGAACTTGAAGGCGAATTGCAGCATGGCCGGGTCCGTGGTCGAAGGGTCCGCGAAGGCCCAAGCAAGACCGGCGCCACGCTGATGGCTCTCTTCTTCGACGCGCGATGGTTCGACGAGCGGCTCTCGGAGCGCGGGCTCTCGCGGGCGGTTCTGGCCGCCGCGGCGGGGATGAGCCCGGCCGAGGTGGACCTCGTCTTCAAGGACCAGAGGGAACTTTCCGCCCGTGAGGTGGCGGTCTTTGCCGAGCTGCTGGGGGAGACCCCGGCGACGGTGGCGGACCGGGCGGGGATCTCGACGCCGATCCCCCAGTCGGAAACCCGGCGCGGCGAGGAACGGCTGGCCGAGCTGGAGCGGCGGGTGGCCGAGCTGGAGGCGCAGGTCGCGCGGCTGCGCGGGGCCTAGACCTCGGTCTTGGCGTTGCGGCCGGCGCGGGCGCGGCGGTCCCTGGAGCCCGACCACTCGACCTTGTTGTAGGCGCCGCGGGCCTGGTCGATGTGCAGCGGGCCGGCGCGCAGGCCGCGCTTCTGGCCGTCCTGGCCCATCAGCTGGGCGGTGAAGACGGCCGCGCCGTCGCGTTCGCCGGAATCGGGCCGCGGCTGGGGCCCGACGACCATCGGCAGGGCGGGCGGGCGCGCCTCGGCGACCTCGTCCTGCGGGTCGTTGTCGGCCTTGATGGCCCGCCCCAGGAGGGTCGTGCGCCGGATGCGTTCAATTCGGGACATCATGCACCTTCGACAGCAAACCCCGCGCCAGACTCGGCCCCCAGTTCACTCCTTGGAGGCGAGCTTGTCGATCTGGGCCTGCATCTCCGCCATCTGCTTGCGAAGCTGTGTAAGCGCCTCGTCGGCCGCAGGTTCCGTCCGGGCGGCCGGGGACGGCTGCGGGGCGGCCGGCGCCGGCTCTTCCGGACGCTGTGCTCCGGGGGGCGCTCCGGTCGGCGTGGCCGCATAGGCGAAGGGCGAGAACATCTTCATCGCCCGGTCGAAGAGCTGCAGGTTCTGGCGGATCTGGTCCTCGTAGGCGACCATCCCCGACGGCGTCCCGAGCTGGGCGAACTGGCTGCGCAGCCGCTCCTGCTGCTGGGCGAAGCTGGCCAGCGACAGCTCGAGGTAGCTCGGCAGGAAGGCCTGCATAGAGTTGCCGTAGAAGCTGATGAGCTGGCGGAGGAACTGGATCGGCAGCAGGGACTGGCCCTGGCTCTTCTCCTCCTCCTCGAAGATGATCTGGGTGAGGACCGTGCGGGTGATGTCCTCGTTGGTCTTGGCGTCGTAGACGACGAAGTCGACGCCCTTCTTCACCATGTCCGCCAGGTGCTCGAGCGTGACGTAGCTGGAGGAGGCGGTGTTGTAGAGCCGCCGGTTGGCGTACTTCTTGATGACGACGCGCTCGCCTTCGGCGCCGCCCGTTTCCTGGGTCTCGGCCATTCCTCGCCCTTATGCGCAGGCCGCGGCGCGCGCGGCCTCGTTCTGCAGCGCAGTATCGCGGATGCGAGCGCATAAGCAAATGACCGAAAGGATTCACAAGCCCGGGGTTGCGGGCCGGCTTCGCCTTGCCGATAGAAGGAGCGGGCCGCACATCACCAGTCAGGAGCCCTCCGGGAGCCCCCCATGAGCGACATCGTCATCGTTTCCGCCGCCCGCACGCCCGTGGGCTCGTTCAACGGCGCCCTTTCGAGCCTGCCGGCCCATGAGCTGGGCAAGCTGGCGATCCAGGCGGCGGTGGAGCGGGCCGGCATCCAGGCCGCCGACGTGGACGAGGTGATCCTCGGCCAGGTGCTGCAGGCGGGCCAGGGCCAGGGCCCGGCGCGGCAGGCGGCGGTGGGCGCGGGCGTGCCGGTGGAGAGCCCGGCGTGGAGCCTGAACCAGCTCTGCGGCTCGGGCCTGCGCGCGGTGGCGCTGGCGGCCCAGCAGATCCAGGACGGCTCGTCGAAGATCGTCGTGGCCGGCGGCCAGGAGAGCATGAGCCAGTCGCCGCACGCGGCGAACCTGCGGGCCGGCCAGAAGATGGGCGAGCTGGCCCTCGTCGACACCATGCTGAAGGACGGCCTGTGGGACGCCTTCCACGGCTACCACATGGGCCAGACGGCCGAGAACATCGCCGGCCGCTGGCAGATCACCCGCGAGGACCAGGACCGGTTCGCGGTGGTCTCGCAGAACCGCGCCGAGGCGGCCCAGAAGGCCGGCAAGTTCAAGGACGAGATCGTCCCCGTGACCATCAAGGGCCGCAAGGGCGACACGGTCGTCAGCGAGGACGAATACATCCGCCACGGGGTGACGTTGGACAGCGTCTCGGGCCTGCGGCCGGCCTTCACCAAGGACGGCTCGGTGACCGCGGCCAACGCCTCGGGAATCAACGACGGCGCGGCGGCCCTGGTGCTGATGAGCGCCGACGAAGCCGCCCGACGCGGCCTGAAGCCCCTGGCGCGGATCGCCTCCTGGGCCCACGCGGGCGTCGATCCCGAGATCATGGGCACTGGCCCGATCCCGGCCAGCACCAAGGCGCTGGAGAAGGCCGGCTGGAAGGTGGCCGACCTCGACCTGGTGGAATCCAACGAGGCGTTCGCCGCCCAATCGCTGTGCGTCGTGCGCGAACTGGGCCTCGACCCGGAAAAGGTCAATGTGAACGGCGGGGCGATCGCTATCGGTCATCCCATCGGCGCCTCGGGCGCGCGGATCCTTACCACCCTGCTGCACGAGATGAAGCGGTCGGGGAAGGCGAAGGGCCTGGCGACCCTGTGCGTCGGCGGCGGCATGGGCGTGGCCATGTGCGTCGAGACGGTGTGAGCGGGAAAGGCCGGCGCCTGAGGCCGGCCGCCGCCGACTAGGGAGGTGTGGAATGGCCCGTGTGGCTCTCGTGACCGGCGGCACGCGCGGCATCGGCCGCGCCATCGTGGAGCGGCTGAAGGCCGACGGGATGAAGGTGGCGGCCGGCTATTCCGGCAACGACGAGGCGGCGGCCGCCTGCGCCCGGGACCTCGGCGTGATGGTCGTGAAGGGCAACGTCGGGGTGTTCGACGACTGCCGGCGAGCCGTCGGGCAGGTCGAGGCCGAGCTGGGCCCGGTGGACGTGCTGGTGAACAACGCCGGCATCACCCGCGACGGCTTCTTCCACAAGATGACCCCCGAGCAGTGGAGCGAGGTCATCCGCGTCAACATGGACTCGCTCTACAACATGACCCGCCAGGTCATCGAGGGGATGCGCGAGCGCGAGTGGGGCCGGATCGTCAACATCAGCTCGATCAACGGCCAGAAGGGCCAGCTGGGCCAGACCAACTACTCGGCGGCCAAGGCCGGCGTGATCGGCTTCACCAAGGCCCTGGCGCTGGAGAACGCCCGCAAGGGGGTGACGGTCAACTGCGTGGCCCCCGGTTACGTGGACACCGAGATGGTGCAGGCGGTGCCGCCCAAGGTGCTGGAGGGAATCATCGCCCAGATCCCGGCGGGCCGGCTCGGCCGGGGCGAGGAGATCGCCGATGCGGTCTCGTTCCTCGCGGGCGAGCGCGCCGGCTACGTCAACGGGTCGACGCTTTCGCTGAATGGCGGCCAGTACCTCGTCGGCTGAGCGCCTCGGGGGCGTCCAAAAAGCGCCCCGATCCCGGAGCATGTGCTGCGGGATCATGACGGGCGAGCCCACGGCGTCCAGGATTGCGGTTCTCGCGGCGCTGCTTGCGGCGCTTGCGGCGGGATTCGCAGGCCCCGCGGCGGCGCAGGAGTCCCTGCGCGAGGGCCTCTTCGGCCGCCACGCCGGCTCGGGCCGCCAGGCGCCGGCCCCGCCGGTGGCCCGCTACGTGGCCGAGGACGGGCGGATGTTCGTCCTGGACCGCACCCAGGGCCGGCCGCTGCTGAAGTTCGAGGACAGCCCCGAGGTCTGGGCGCTGCAGCCGATGCCGGCGCCGCGCGGCGACGTGATCTACAAGAACGACCTCGGCGAGCCCGTGCTGCGCGCCACGCGGCTGGGCGGCCTGACCGTGTTCACCGACGCCCGGCCCCAGGGCACGGCCGCGGCTCTGGCCGGCGACGGCCCGCCCCTGCGGCTGGCCCCCATCGGCCCCCAGGCGCTGCTGGAGCGGCTGGCGCAGGCGAGCCTGCGGGCCAGCCGCGCCGCGCGCCGGACCATCCTGTTCGAGGCCGAGGCGACCCCCGCCTCCTCGGCGCTGATCGCCGATGCGGCGACGGTCACCAGCGTGGCGGTGGTGCGGATGTCGCGCCGCAAGGACGGACGGGCGGTGCTGGCCCAGTTCCGCAAGGTGCTGCTGGTGGAAGGCCGGCGGCCCGCGGCCGAGATCGAGGACGAGGTGCTGACCATCACCGTCGCCCCGGCCCAGGGCCTCGCCGGGCGGCCGTCGTCCGAGCGGATCGTCAAGGTCGCGGCGGAGCGGTAGGGGGAGGCTCTTAATCCTCCCCCGCAGGGGGAGAATTCTTGGAGCCACGAACGAACACGAACGAACACGAACGGGCGGGACGCCCGAGACGGTGCGCGAGCGTCGGCTCTGCGTCGGGACACGAAGCGCACGAAGGACGACTTCGCCGTCGTTCGTGTGGGTTCGTGTTTGTTCGTGGCCGATCTTGCGGCGGGAAGCCCCCTCTGGCCCTTCGGGCCACCTCCCCCTGAGGGGGAGGACTAATGAGGCTCAGCCCTTGAAGCTGTCCTTGGCGGCGCGGACGTCGGCGAAGGCGGCCGCGTTCGCGGCGCGCAGGAAGGGGTTGGTGGCCTTCTCGAGGCCGATGGTGGTGGGCACGGTGGGCTCGCCTCGGGCGCGGGCGGCGAAGACCTCGGTGGCGCGGGCCTTCAGCACGGGATCGTCCCCCAGCGACAGGGCGAAGCGCGCGTTCGCCTCGGTGTATTCGTGGGCGCAGTAGACGCGGGTGTCGTCGGGCAGGGCGGCGAGGCGCGAGAGGCTGGCCCACATCTGTTCCGGCGTGCCCTCGAACAGCCGCCCGCAGCCCAGGGCGAAGAGGGTGTCGCCGACGAAGGCGATCCCGTCCTCGGCGTCGTAGTAGGCGACGTGGCCCAGGGTGTGGCCGCCGCTCTCGATCACCCGGAAGCGGGTCTCGCCCAGCAGCACTTCGTCGCCCCCCTGGACCTCGCGGTCGAGCGGGGCGATGCGGGTGACCTCCTTGGGCCCCACGACCTTGGCCCCGGTGCGGGCCTTGATCTCCTCGTTGCCGCCGGCGTGGTCGGGATGCCAGTGGGTGTTGAGGATCAGCGCCAGGGTCCAGCCCAGGCGGTCCAGCTCGCGCAGGATCGCGCCGGCCTCGGGCGTGTCGACGCAGGCGGCCAGGCCGCTGGCCTCGTCGCGCACGAGGAAGCCGTAGTTGTCGGACAGGCAGGGAAACTGGTGGACGGCGAGGGACATCGCGAGGCTCTCCTGAGAGGCTGCGAACCGGTTTAGGCTGGTCGTGATCCTTCGTCGAGGATAGCCGGGAGTCAGATGCGCAGGGACGTCCTCGAGCTTCGGCGGTTCTACGCCTCGGACCTTGGCGGGGCGGCCAGGACCATGGTCCAGCGCAAGCTGGTGGAGGCCTGGGGCGACGCCCGCGGGCTGGACGTGCTGGCCGTGGGCTACGGCACGCCCTTCGTCGGGACCTTCCGGCCGGCGGCGCGGCGGGTGGCGGCGGCCATGCCCGCCCAGCAGGGCGTGGAGGTCTGGCCCGCGGGCGGCCGGAACCTGGCGACCCTGACGCCCGAGGACGCCCTGCCCTTCGCCAACGCCCTGTTCGACCGGATCCTGGTGGTCCACGCCATCGAGGAGAGCGCCGACCCCGTCGCCCTGCTGCGCGAGGTCTGGCGGGTGCTGGCGCCGTCAGGGCGGGTGATCGTCACCGTCGCCTCGCGCAACGGGATGTGGGCCAACACCGAGAAGACGCCCTTCGGCCACGGCCGCCCCTACAGCCGCGCCCAGCTGGCCGAGCTGCTGCGCGAGGCCGAACTGGAGCCCTCGGGCTGGACCCGGGCGCTCTACGTGCCGCCGGTGGGCTGGATGGCCCGCTGGGCGGAAGGGTTCGAGCAGGCCGGCTCGCGCCTGTGGCCCGGCTTCGCGGGCCTCCTGCTGATGGAGGCGGTGAAACAGACCTTCGCCGTCAAGCCCAAGGGGGCGCGCGCCAAGGCCAAGGCGGTCCGTCCCGTGCTGGCCCCCAGCCCGGCCGGCGCCGGCGTCGCGGGACGGGGCCTTGGCGAAGCCGCCGTGAAGGCCCTAGGCTCGGGACCGGAGATCGGGGAGCCCGGCGCATGAAGCTGATCATCGCGGTCATCAAGCCCAGCCGCCTGGACGCGGTGCTGGACGCGGTCACCGAGGCGGGCGCCTCGGGGCTGACCGTCACCGAGGTGCGCGGCTATGGCCGCCAGCGGGGCAAGACCGAGGTCTACCGGGGCGCCGAGTACGAGGTGAAGCTGCTGCCCAAGGTGAAGCTGGAGATCGCCGTGCCTCAGGACGTCGCCGAGAAGGTGGTCGAGGCGATCAAGGCCTCGGCCAACACCGGGAAGATCGGCGACGGCAAGGTGTTCGTGCTGGACCTGGAGCAGGTGGTCCGGATCCGCACCGGAGAGACCGGCGCCTCGGCGATCGCGGGCTAGGAGGGCGGCATGGAAGACCTGGCCGCCGCCCGCATCCAGGCCGTGCGCGAGCACATGGCGCTGGAGGTCGTCCATGACTGGGACGGGGTGATCGCCACGTTCGAGCGCCCCAGGTACGAGCTGTACGGATCCGGCGCCGTGTTCGACGGCGAGGCGGCGGTCCGCGGCTACTTCGCCGCCTCGCGCGTCCCCTTCCCGGACCAGGGCAACGAGATCATCGCCATCGCCCACGACGGCGACACCGTGCTGGTGGAGTTCTGGCTCACCGGCACCCACCTCGGCCCGCTCCGCCACGCCGGCCGGACGATCGAGCCCACCGGCAAGGCGTTCCGCGTCCGCATGGCTGCGAGCTTCGAGTTCGCCCCGGGCGGGGCGAAGATCGTCTGCGAACGCCCCTACTTCGACCAGGGCGCCGTCGTCCGGGCGCTGGGGCTGGCCTGAAGCCTCCTCCCCTTTCGGGCGAAGGAGGCTACTTCGATTTCTTGCGCCGGGCCTTGGCCTTCGGCGCGGGGTCTGGCCTGGCCAGCTCGACGTCGCCGAACAGGTTCCGGGGGACGGCTTCGGGGGCGCCCTGGGCCCTGCGGCTGAGCAGGAAGAGGGCCGTCTCCGCGCGCCAGTTCTCCACCGGGCGGCGCGGGTCGATCTGGCGGGCGGGCTTGCCTTCGGCGAGGGCGGCGCAGGAATCGATGCGCAGCTCCAGCTCGTCGCACAGCGCGGTGAAGTCGCGCAGGGTGCACAGGTGGATGTTCGGCGTGGACCACCACGGCTCGGGCAGGGCGCCGGTCTCGGGCATCCGGCCGCGCGAGAGCAGCGCCCAGCGGACCTTCCAGTGGCCGAAGTTCGGCACCGAGACCACCGCCTGGTCGGCGATGCGCAGCAGTTCGGAGAGCACGTGCCGGGGCTCGCGCATCTGCTGCAGGGTCTTGGACAGGATCGCGTAGTCGAAGGCCCGCGCCGGGAAGTGGTCGAGGTCGCGGTCGCCGTCGCCCTGCACCACCGCCAGGCCCCGGGCGAGGCAGGCGGCGACGCCCTCGGGACTGATCTCCAGGCCCTGGCCGTCGACGCGCTTCTCGCGGGTCAGCATCTCGAGCAGCTCGCCCTCGCCGCAGCCCACGTCCAGCACCCGCGCGCCGGGACGCACGAGGCGGAGGATCTCGCGGAAGTCCTCGCGCGTGGCGGTCAAGCGAGCCCCCCGTTCAGCCCTCGGGCCTGGGCCTGGGCGGCCAGGAAGCCGCGCAGGGTCTGGTCGAGCTGGGGCTCGTCGAGGAAGAAGGCGTCGTGGCCCTTGTCGCTCTCGATCTCGACGAAGCTGGCGCGGCAGCCGGCGGCGTTCAGCGCGCGGACGACGTCGCGGCTCTCGGCGGTCGGATAGAGCCAGTCGGACGAGAACGACAGCACGCAGAAGCGCACGCCGCGCGCCTTGGCGAAGGCGTTCGCCAGCACCCCGCCGTGCTGGGCGGCGAGGTCGAAATAGTCCAGCGCGCGGGTGATGTAGAGGTAGCTGTTGGCGTCGAAGCGGTCGACGAAGCTGGCCCCCTGGTGGCGCAGGTAGCTTTCGACCTGGAAGTCGGCGTCGAAGCCCCAGGACAGGCCATCGCGCTGCAGCTCGCGGCCGAACTTCCGCTGCAGGGCGGCCTCGGACAGGTAGGTGATGTGCGCGGCCATGCGCGCGACGGCCAGGCCCTTCTCGGGCCGCACGCCGGCCTTCAGGTAGGCGCCGCCGCACCAGTTGGGATCGGCCATGACCGCCTGGCGGCCCACCTCGTGGAAGGCGATGTTCTGGGCCGAGTGGCGGGCCGCGGCGGCGATGCAGACGGCGCTGAACAGCTTCTCGGGATAGTCGGCGGCCCACTGGAGCACCTGCATCCCGCCCATCGAGCCGCCGACGACGGCGAACAGGGTGTCGATGCCGAGCGCCTCGATCAGCATCGCCTGGGCGCGGACCATGTCGGCGATGGTGATGACCGGGAAGGCCAGGCCGTAGGGTTCGTTCGTCTTGGGATCGAGGCTGGCCGGACCGGTGGTGCCCATGCAGCCGCCGACGACGTTGGAGCAGATGATGAAGTAGCGCTCGGGATCGAGCGGCAGGCCCGGGCCGACGACGCGGCTCCACCAGCCGGGCTTGCCGGTCACCGGATGGGTGGAGGCCAGGTGCTGGTCGCCGGTCAGGGCGTGGCAGACGAGGACGGCGTTGGACTTCGTCTCGTTGAGCCGGCCGTAGGTCTTGTAGGCGACCTCCAGCGGCGCCAGCACGGCCCCGCTGTCCAGGCGCAGCGGCTTGCTCGCGGGGAACCGCCAGGTCCCGCCGCCCGTCTCGAAGCCCCCGGTGATCTGGGCCGGCGCGGTCATGGCCGCCTTGGACCGCCCCCCGCTTTAAGTGTCAATGGCTTGCAGCGCCGGCCCGCTCGGCTATGCAGGGCGCCTGCGGGTTAAGGGAGCTCCATGCAGCGGCTGATCCTGTTCCGGCACGGCAAGGCCGAGCCGGACTCCGAGAGCGGCGACGACTTCGACCGCCGGCTGGCGCCGCGCGGCGTGCTGGAATCGGCCGCCATGGGCGCGAGCCTGGCCGACCTGGGGTTCCGGCCGGACGTGGCGCTGGTCTCCACCGCGGCGCGCACGCGCGAGACCTGGGCGGCGGCGCAAGGCAGCTTCCCGGCCTGCGAGGCGCGGTTCGAGGACGGCCTCTACCACGCCGATTCCGGCGCCTTGCGGGCGGCGGCCGAGCAGGCCGGGCGTTCGGCGGGCACGGTCATGCTGGTGGCGCACAATCCGGGGCTCCAGGAGCTGGCCGTCCAGCTCCTTATGGAGGGCTCGGCCCCGCGCGAGCTGGTCCACCAGGCCCAGCGCAAGTTCCCGCCGGGGGCCGCGGCGGTGTTCCTGATCGACATGAACGGCCGGCCCAGCTTCGACGGCCTCTTCTATCCGGACCGCGCGTGAGCCGGGTCTACAAGATCCTGACGCGGGCCGAGTGGGAGGCCGCCCGCGCGGCGGGGCGCTTCGAGGGCTCGGCGGTGGACCGGCAGGACGGCTTCATCCACTTCTCGACCGCCGCCCAGGCGCAGGAGACCGCCCGGCGCCACTTCGCCGGCCAGGCGGACCTCGTGGTGCTGGAGATCGAGGCGGACGACCTGGGCCCCGGCCTGAAGTTCGAGCCCTCGCGGGGCGGCGACCTCTTTCCGCACCTCTACGGGCCGCTCGACGTGGCGCACGTGCGGGCGGTGACGGACGCGCCGCCGGACGCGGACGGCGTTCCGCAGACGGGGCTTTCGGCATGAGCGCGCTGCACGGCCTGGCCACGCGGGCGCTGCGGGGGCTGGACCCGGAGGACGCCCACACCCTCGCCATCCGCGCGCTCCAGGCGGGGCTGGGGCCGGTCGGGGGGGCGGACGATCCGATCCTGGCGACGACGCTGGCCGGCATGGCGCTGCCGAACCCGGTGGGCCTGGCGCCCGGCTTCGACAAGAACGCCCAGGTGTTCGGGCCCATGCTGCGGGCGGGCTTCGGCTTCGTGGAGTGCGGCACGGTCACGCCGAAGCCGCAGGCGGGCAATCCGCGGCCGCGCCTATTCCGCCTGAGCGAGGACCGGGCGGTGATCAACCGCATGGGGTTCAACAACGAGGGCCTGGAGGCCTTCGCCGCCCGCCTGGCGCGGCGGGGCGCGGGCCAGGGCGTGGTGGGCGCCAACATCGGCGCCAACAAGGATTCCGAGGACCGCGCCGCCGACTACGTGGCCTGCCTGAAGCGGCTGTGGGGCCTGGCCTCGTACTTCACGGTGAACATCTCCTCGCCGAACACGCCCGGGCTGCGCGCCCTGCAGACGAAGGCCGCGCTGGAGGACCTGCTGGGCCGCCTGGCCGAGGCGCGCGATTCCCTGCCGCCGGCGGGGCGGGTCCCGATGTTCCTGAAGGTCGCGCCCGACCTGGAGGACGCCGAGGTGGAGGCGATCACCGAGGTGGTGGCCGCCCACGGCCTGTCCGGGATCATCGTCTCGAACACCACCATCGGCCGCCCGGCCCTGCGCTCGCGCTTCCGGGACGAGGCGGGCGGACTGTCCGGCGCGCCGCTGAAGGGGCTGGCCGCCGAGCGGCTGGAACGGTTCGCCGAGGCGGCGCAGGGGCGGCTGACGCTGATCGGGGCCGGGGGGATCGCCTCGGGCGCGGACGCCTATGCGCGGATCCGCGCCGGCGCCTCGGCCGTGCAGCTCTATTCGGCGCTGGTGTTCGAGGGGCCCGGGCTGGCGACCCGGATCAAGCGCGAGCTCGCCCAGCGTCTGCGCGCGGACGGTTTTGCTTCGCTCGGCGACGCGGTGGGCGCAAAATAGCAGAGCTGTCAGGGCCTTGCGTTGCCCTGGCCCTCCGCTCGCATTAACTCGGAAGGATGATGGCGGACGCCCCAGCGCCCAACGAGCCGCCCGCGCGGGACAGACGGCGCCGCCTGTTCTGGCCCGGCGGCCTCTCGGCGCGCCTGCTGGTCCTGACCGTGCTGTTCGCGGCCCTGGGCGGGCTTATCGCCATCCCGCCGGCCCTGGCCGCCTTCGAGCGCCAGTGGCTGCTGGACCGGGTGCGGGCCGCCGAGCTGGCCTCGCTGGCCCCCGAGGTGGCCCCGGACCGGGTGGTGAGCGAACAGCTCAAGACCGAGCTGCTGCGCGGCGCGGGCGTGGAGATCGTGGCCATATCGGTGGACGGGGTCCGCTCGCTGGTGTTCGCGGGGGCGAGGCCCGCCGAGGCGCCCTATCTCGTGGACCTGCGGCCCCGGGCGGCGGCGGGCCTGGGGGTGTTCGCGCCGTTCCGGACGCTGTTCGGGCCCGAGGGGCGGCGGGTGCGGGTGGTGGCCGAGCCGCGGTTCCGCGAGGCCGAGTTCATCGAGTTCGTCGCCACCGACACCGAGCTGAAGCGCGCGCTGGCGGGCTATCTGTGGCGGCTGATCGGCATCGTGGTCTTCGTCTCGACGCTGGCCGGGGTGCTGGTGTTCGTGGCGCTGAACCTGTTCCTCGTGCGGCCGATGCAGCGGATCACCCACGCCATGGAGCGGTTCCGGGCCGACCCCGACGATCCCGCCGCCCGGGTGGAGCTGTCGGGGCGGCGCGACGAGATCGGCCGCGCCGAGGCCGAGCTCGACCGCATGCAGGCCGACCTGCGCGTGGCGCTGAACTCGCGGGCGCGGCTGGCGGCCCTGGGCGAGGCGGTGGCCAAGATCAACCACGACCTGAAGAACATGCTCACCTCGGCCCAGATCGCCTCCGAGCGGCTGGCGGCGCTGCAGGACCCCAAGGTCTCCCAGGCCCTGCCGCGGCTGGAGCGGGCGCTGGACCGGGCGGTGAAACTCGCCTCGGACGTGCTGGCCTACGGCAAGACCCAGGAGGCCGCGCCCGAGCCGCGGAGGGTCGCCCTGGCCGAGGCGGTGGCCGAGGCGGCGCTGGAGGCGCGGCTGTCGGACGAGGGCGTGCGGCTGGTCTCGAAGGTGGAGCGCAGCGCGCAGGTCACGGCCGATCCCGACCAGCTGCACCGGATCCTCGCCAACCTGTTCCGCAACGCCCGCGAGGCGATCGAGCACCAGGAGGGCCGCACGGCGCCCGGCCGGGTGGAGGTTTCGCTGGCGGCGGCGAACGGCGGCTGCCTGGTGCGGGTGGCCGACAACGGGCCGGGGATTCCCGGCCGGGTGCGCGAGCGGCTGTTCCAGCCGTTCGCCGGCTCGGGGCGGCCCGACGGGGCGGGCCTGGGCCTGGCCATCGCCCGCGAGCTGGCGCTGGGCCACGGCGGCGACCTGTCTCTGGCGGCGACGGGCCCCGAGGGCTCGGTCTTCGAGCTGCGCCTGCCCGGCGCCCCGACCAAGGCTCCCGCCCGCCGGCGGACGAAGAGTCCGGCCTGACCCCTGAAGGGCAACGCCGTATGCTGTTCAAGTAATCGGTGTCATTGTATATGTAACGGGTCGCAAATTACGGCGATTCGAATCCCGCATATTCGGGAAACATCAAGTCCGTATAACTACTATATGGAATGAATGTTCTGGCGCGGCCTAGCTTTCGTCCCCATGGACATGGCAGGCCGCCGGGGGGCGTCCGAGAGATCGGGCGAAGGCGTCGAAGCCCCACTTCGCAAGTTCATGCAGACCGTCCAGCCGACGGGGCGTGAGCGTTCGTTCGGCCGCGACGAGATCATCGTCTCGAAAACCGACACCCGGGGCGTGATCACCTACGCCAATCCGGTGTTCCTCCGCCTGGCCGACCTGACCGAGGCCGAGGCGGTGGGGGCGCCGCATGCCGTGATCCGCCATCCGGACATGCCGCGCGGCGTCTTCAAGATGCTGTGGGACCGCGTGCAGGCCGGGCAGGAGGTGTTCGCCTACGTGGTCAACATGGCCCGCAACGGCGACCACTACTGGGTGCTGGCGCACGTGACGCCGACGTTCGACGAGAGCGGCCGGATCTGCGGATACCACTCGAACCGGCGGGCGCCCGACCGGCGCGCGGTCGAGGAGATCCAGGGCCTCTACGCCGAGATGCGGCGGGTGGAAGACGCGGCGGGCGGCAAGGCTTCGGCGGCGGAGAGCTCGGTGGCGGCGCTCACCAACCTGCTGGCGGAACGCGGGGTGACCTATGACGAGTACATCTTCAGCCGCTGACGCGCCCAGCTGCGCGGCCTGCTTCGAAGCCATCGGCCGGGTGCTGCAGCAGGCGGCGAGGGGCGACCTGGAGGGCCGGGTCTCACCCCTGCCCGAGGACGCGGAGGCGAGGGAGGTGGCCGAGGCGCTGAACGCGCTCCTCGACCTGACGGACGCCTATGTGCGCGAGAGCCGCGCGGCGCTCCAGCACGTGGCCGAGGGTGTGTATTACCGACGGGTGATGGAGCAGGGCCTGCTGGGCTCGTTCGGCCAGGCCGCCGGCGTGATCAACCAGGCGATGAAGGCGATGGGCGACAAGGTCGCCGGCGTCGAGGCCCTAAGGGGCAGCCTCCTGCAGATCGCCGACGAGGTGGCCTCGTCCGCGGGCGCGGTGGAGACGTCGGCCCAGGGGCTGGCCGAGCTGGTCGGCCGGGTGCGCCAGAGCGCGGCGGCGATCGACGGCAGCGCCCGCAACACCAACGAGAACGTCTCGGGCGTGGTGGCCGCGACCGAGCAGCTGAGCGCCTCGATCAGCGGCGTGGGCTCGCTGGCGGGCTCGACCTCGCAGGTCTCGCGCGACGTGGTGGACCGCGCCCGGACGACGGCCCAGGCGATGGTCGAGCTGCAGGACGCGTCCGAGCAGATCAACGCCGTGGTGGCGCTGATCCGGGAAGTGGCCAGCCAGACGAACCTACTGTCGCTGAACGCCATGATCGAGGCGACCCGCGCGGGCGACGCCGGACGCGGCTTCGCGGTGGTCGCCGGCGAGGTGAAGGCCCTGGCGCGGCAGACGGGCGAGGCGACGGTCGATATCACCCACCAGATCCAGTCGGTGCAGGAACTGACGCGGCAGGCCAGCGCCGCCATCTCGGGCGTGCAGCCCATCGTCGATCAGCTCGCCAGCATGGCCGAGCAGGTCTCGGTGGCCGTGGAGCAGCAGAGCGAGGCCACCCAGGAGATCTCGGGCCACATCCACCAGGCGGCGGAAGGGGCCCGGGAGGTGGCCGGCGAGATCGGCGAGATCACCGAGGCGATCGGCGGCGCCGATCAGGCCGCCCAGGAGATGTTCGCCGCCGCCCAGATGGTCGCCGGCCAGGCGACGCGGCTGCGCGCCGAACTCGACGGCTACCTGGGCGGATCCGCCCCCTAGGGCGCCCGGGCCACGCCCTCGCGGCGGGGATCGGCGCCGCCGCGCAGGCCCTGGGGCGTGACCTCGACGCCGTGCAGGCCCGAGCCCTCGGCGCCGGGGCTGGGGGTGAGCTTCACGCCGCGGGCGGCCAGACCCTCGCGCAGCTCCGGGGCGAACTTGTCCACCTCGGCGCCATAGAAGGTCCCGGCGGCGATCAGGTTGGGCAGGTCGATGGCCTCCTGCACCGGCAGCTTCCAGTCCAGCACGCCCACGAGGGTCTTCAGGTTGTAGGCGAGGATGGCCGGGCCGCCCGGCGAGCCGACGGCGGCCACGAAGCGGCGGTCGCGGTCCAGCACGATGGCCGGCGCCATGGACGAGCGCGGGCGCTTGCCCGGCGCGACCGCGTTGGCGGCCGGCGCGCCGTCCCTGTCCACCGGCGAGAAGGAGAAGTCGGTGAGCTGGTTGTTCAGGAAGAAGCCGTGGACCATGCGGCCCGAGCCGAAGATGCTCTCCACCGTGGTGGTCATCGAGACCACGTTGCCGGCGCCGTCGACGACGACGAAGTGGGTGGTGCCGGCGGGCTCAAGGGTGCGGTCGGGCGCGCGGGCCTTGGCGCCGCGGGGCGTCCCGGGCTGCGGAGCCTCGGGGCTGGCCGTGGGGCCGATCAGCCGGGCGCGGGCGTCCAGATAGGCGGGCTCCAGCAGCCCCTCGACCGGCACGTCCACGAACGCCGGATCGCCGATGTAGCGGTCGCGGTCGGCGTACATCAGGCGGCTCGCCTGGCTGAACAGGTACCAGCCCTCCACGTCGTTGCGGTGGGCGGCGATGTCGGTGCGCTCGAGCAGGCCCAGGCCCTGCAGCACGGCGGGCCCGCCAGACGGGGCGTTCGGCGTGCAGACGATGTAGACCCGGTAGGGACGGCAGAGGGCGGCGCCCTTTCGCGGCCGGTAGCTCTTCAGGTCATCGAGGCTCAGGGTCCCCGGCAGCGGGCCCTCGCGGACCTTGGCCACGATGGCCTCGGCGATCTCGCCCTCCAGCAGGGCCTTCGGGCCCTCGGCGGCGATCTTGCGGACCGTGGCGGCGTAGGCCGGATTGCGGACGATGTCGCCCTTGGCGATCTTCGTCCCGTCGGGCTTGGTGAAGTAGCGGGCGGCGTCGGCGGTGGCCGCCTGGGCCGAGCGGCCGCTCGCCGCCGCGGCCATGCGGCCGGGGGCGGGGAAGCCCTCGTCGGCCAGGCGTTCGGCGTCGAGGAACAGGCGGTTCCAGGGCAGCCTGCCGTGATCGGCCTGGGCCATGGCGAGCATGGCGACCGCGCCCGGCGCGCCGGTCGAGCGGCCCGACAGGATGGCGGCGGTGCGGCCGAGCGGCTTGCCGTCGGGAACCATGAACATGTCGGGGGTCGCGCCGGCCGGGGCGGTCTCGCGGCCGTCGTAGGCGGTCACCGAGCGGGTGGCGGCGTCGTAGTAGGTGAGGAACGCCCCGCCGCCGAGGCCCGAGCTCTGCGGCTCCACGAGCCCCAGCACCGCCTGGACGGCGACGGCGGCGTCGACGGCCGAGCCGCCCTCGCGCAGCACCCGAAGGCCCGCCTCCACCGCCAGGGGATTGGCCGCGGCGACCATGCCGCCGGGCTGGGCGCCAGGCTGGGCCCCAGGCTGGGCGGCGGGCTGGGCGGCGGGCGCAGGCGCCGGCTGCGGCGCGGGCGGCGCGGCAGGGGTGGCGCAGGCGGCGAGGAGGGCGGAAAGGGCGAGGGGCAGCAGACGCGTCTTGCGGATCACGGACGGGAACACTCCGGCGGCGGGATGGCGGGCGACCATAGCGGCGCCGGGCCGTGGACAACAGCCGCCGGCGCGTGCGAGGTCGCCTCATGGCCGAGATGCGTCCGGGGCCGGGGCCCCGCAACCTGATCACCGACGTGCCGGGCCTGAGTGTCGGGCAGGCGCAGGACGCGCCCGCCCGCACGGGCGTGACCGTCATCCTGCCCGACGACCGCGCGGTCTGCGCCGTGGACGTGCGCGGCGGCGCGCCCGGCACTCGCGAGACGGACGCCCTCGCGCCCGAGAACCTGGTCGAGGCGGTGGACGCCGTCGTGCTGTCGGGGGGCTCGGTCTACGGCCTGGCCGCGGCCGACGGGGTGGTGGCCTGGCTGGGGGCGCAGGGGCGGGGCTACGGGCTCGTGCCCGGCGTGCCGCCCTCGCCCGTCGTGCCGGCGGCGATCCTGTTCGACATGGCCAACGGCGGCGACAAGGCCTGGGGCGAGGCGCCCCCCTATCGCGACCTCGGGCGCGCCGCCGCCTCCGCGGCCGGCCCGGACTTCGCCCTCGGCACGGCGGGCGCGGGGTACGGCGCCATGGCCGGGACGCTGAAGGGCGGCGTGGGCTCGGCCTCGGTGGTCTCGGCGGACGGATTCACGGTGGGCGCGCTGGCGGCGGTCAACTGCTGGGGCTCGGTGACGGCGCCCGGCGGGCGCACGTTCTGGGCCGCGCCCTACGAGCTGGACGGGGAGTTCGGCGGCCTGGGGCCGGCCGGCCTCGTCGCCGGCCCGGACGACTGGGGCCTCGCCAAGCGCCCGCCCCAGGCGCGCAACACGACCATCGCCTGCGTGGCGACCGACGCGGCCCTGACCCCGGCCCAGGCCAAGCGGCTGGCGGTGATGGCCCAGGACGGCCTCGCCCGCGCCATCCGCCCCGTCCATGCGCCGTTCGACGGCGACGTGGTGTTCGCCCTGGCCACCGGCCGGCGGCCGCTCGAGGCGCCGGCGGACTACGTGGTGGCGCGGCTGGGCGCGCTGGCGGCCGACGCCCTGGCGCGCGCCGTCGCCCGCGGCGTGTTCGCGGCCGCCTCATGGTCGGATGCTAAGGTTCCCTGCTGGCGGGACCTTCCGGCCTGACGCGACCGCTGTTAGACGAATCTCGCTGTCCAGGAGTGAGATCGACATGGCTTGCGCATCCAGACTGGCCCTCGCCGCGGGCGTCGCGGTCCTCGGGACCACCGCCTCCGCCCAGACCCAGCAGAAGGTGACCGGCCCGGTCGCCACCTACTGGATGAGCGCCTCGACCCAGACCGGCTTCGGCATGCCCGGCGCCGGCGGCCAGCCGGACCCCTCGGCGATCATGCGCCAGATGATGGGCGGCGGGGGGGCGCAGAAGTCGCTGGTCCTCCAGCTCGGCTCCAGCCAGGCGAGCCCCGCGCCGGCGGCCGACCACCTGCCGCCGCCCGCGCTGCAGGCCGGCGCGCGCCTGCCGCTGCTGACGCCCCGGCAGGTCCCGGCGACCCGGGACGAGGACGAGACGCCCGAGGTCCCGCGCGAGTACCAGAAGCCGCGCGGCAAGATGCTGGTGTTCTGGGGCTGCGGCGAGCGGGCCAGGCCCGGCCAGCCCTACGTCATCGACTTCGCCAAGATGGCCGAGGGCAAGCAGAACCCCGCGGGCCTCTTCAAGGGCCTCGACTACCGGCCGATGCGGCCGCCGGCGCCCGGCCGCAACCGCACCTACGGCGAGTGGCCGAACGAGAAGACCCGCGACCTCGTCCCCTCGGCGGGTTCGCTGGTCGGGGCGCACACCGTCCGCGGCAACTATGCGCCGGAGATCAATTTCACCCTCGGCCGCGAGCAGGACTTCCTCGCCCCGCTGGTGCTGACCACCAACCAGAAGGCGCCCGGCGGCTGGGCGAACCTGGCCTGGAATCCCGTCCCGCAGGCCCGCGCCTACTACGCCAGCGCCATGGGCGGCGACGGCGAGACCCTGGTGATGTGGACCTCGTCCGAAACCCAGGCGGCGGCGTTCTCGAACCCGGACTTCCTCAGCCAGGGCGACATCACCCGCCTGGTCGCGGCCAAGGCGCTGATGGGGCCGCAGACGACGAGCTGCGCCGTGCCCAAGGAGGTGCTGGACGCCGCGCCCCAGGCCATGTTCCAGCTCGCGGCCTACGGCGGCGAGGCCAACTTCGTCCATCCGCCCCGGCCGCAGGACCCCAAGGTCGCCTGGAACCAGGAGTGGGCCGTGAAGGTCCGCTACCGCTCGGCCACGGGCGGGATGCTGGGGACCCCGATGCCGGGCATGGCCGACGCGGAAGACGCGGGCGAGGCGCGCCCGGGCGCGCCGGCGCCGAAGAAGGATCCGAAGGCCGAGCGCCGCCGGGCGATCATGAAGGGCCTCGGCGGGGCGCTGGGCGTGCCGATCCCCTGAAGGTTCTTGAGGGCGCGCCGCCTCAGTAGGCGCGCACGTACCAGTCGTCGACGTTCGACAGCGCCTCGAACTTGCGCCGGTAGCCCTTCGACGAGAGGAAGTCGAAGAGCAGCTGGCGCTTGTCGGAGTGATTGTGCTCGACGGTGATCAGCCGGATCTCCCAGGCGTCCCAGTCGAACGCCTGCAGGATGTCGAGCTCGGAGCCTTCGGTGTCGATCGACAGGTAGTCGATGCGCCGCGGCGCGTTCCAGTGGCGCAGCAGGTCGACCAGCGAGATGGTCTCGACCTCGTAGCGCTGGCCGTCCTTGCGGGTGTGGCCCAGGGAATCGCTGTCGGAATAGGCGTCGATGGTGGCGTGGGCGGCGATGGCCGGCTGGTTGAACACCAGGCGCTCGCCGCTCTTCGTCCAGACGCAGCGGTCGTCCACGAAGCAGGCGCGGTTGTTGCGGATCGCCGGATGCCAGACCCGCGCCGGCTCGGCGACGATGCCGGACCAGCCGAGCTCGGTCTCCAGATACCAGCTGTTGGAGAACTTCACCCCGTCGGCGCCGCCGAACTCGACGAAGAAGCCGTTGCGGCGCCCCTTCAGCTCGTAGGACACCCACAGGTCCTGCAGGAACTGCGACTTCGAAGCCGGCAGGTGGCGCAGGCAGTGACCCAGGAACGCGCGGGCGTCGTCGGCCGGCTGGGCGGTCTGGTCGCGCAGCGCCACCAGCATCTCCACCACCTCTGCGAACGACAGGCTGACCATGACGGCTGGGCTCCCCGGATATTGTCGCCCGGGGCTACCCCGCCCGCCCCCGCGCCACAAGCCGGAGCGGGCGCCATGCGCCGATGCGGCGCGATAATGGGTTGAAAGACGAAAGGCGCCTCGCTAGATAGCGCCCCTCGCCGCAAGGCGTGCGCGCCCGTAGCTCAGCTGGATAGAGCATCAGACTACGAATCTGAGGGTCGGACGTTCGAATCGTTCCGGGCGCGCCATTTCTTCCCCCATCAATTGTCTCTGTGTCTCAGGCCGCGCTGTGCGCGCGGCGGCGGGCTGCTATAGGTCGGCCCGAGGCTTGGGGAGGGGACGAGTTGAAGGCGGCAGGCGGATTCCTGGCGGCGGCGGCCGCGGCCCTGGTGGCGGTCTCGGCGCTGGCGCCGGCGATGGCCGTGGCGCAGACGGCGGGCCCGCCCGCAGAGCTGAAGCCGGCGCCCGACCGGCGGGCGGGAGAGGGGCTGGGTCCCTTCAAGCGCATGGTGATCCGGGGCGCGACGCTGATCGACGGGACCGGCGCCCCGCCGCGCGGGCCTGTGGACATCGTCATCGAGGGCGAGCGGATCGCCGAGGTCCGCCAGGCCGGCTGGCCGGGCCTGGCGCTGGCCAAGGACCGCCCGCCGCGGGAGTTCGACCACGAGATCGACGCCGCGGGGATGTACGTGCTGCCGGGTTTCGTCGACCTGCACGTCCACGGCGGCACGCCGCAGAAGGCGCCGGAGCTGGAGTACGTCTACAAGCTGTGGCTGGCCCACGGGGTGACGACGGTGCGCGGCGTCTCGCTGGCGCCGCACGCCATCGCCGTCTCGGAGAAGGCCAGGGCGGCCCGCGGCGAGATCGTCGCCCCTCGGATCTACAACTACCAGACGCTGGGCTCGGGCTGGTCGCAGGGGCGCATTGACGGCCCGGACAAGGCCCGCGCCTGGGTGCGCTGGGCGGCGAAGAACGGCGTCGACGGCATCAAGTTCTTCGTCCGCGACGACGAGACGCCCGAGGTGGTGCTGGCCGCCCTGGACGAGGCGAAGGCGCAGGGGCTGGGCACGGTGGCGCACATCGCCCAGCCGGGCGTGGCCGAGCTGAACGCCCTGAAGCTGGGAGAGGCGGGCCTGGGGACCGTCACCCACTTCTACGGCCATTCGGAATCGCTGCTGAAGGACCGGCGGCTGCAGGACTATCCGGCGGACTACAACTTCTACGACGAGCAGAAGCGGTTCGGCGTCGCCGCCGAGATCTGGGACGAGATCGTCGAGCCGGGCTCGCCCAAGTGGGTGGAATACCTGGAGGCGCAGAAGGCCGCCGGCGTCACCTTCGATCCCACCTTCAACATCTACGCGGCGTCCCGCGACCTGATGCGGGCCCGCAACGCCGACTGGCACGCCGACTACACCCTGCCCAGCCTGAAGGCCTACTTCGTCTCCACCCGCGACAACCACGGCAGCTACTTCTTCGACTGGACGACGGCCAACGAGGTGGCGTGGAAGCGCTTCTACGACCGCTACTTCCGGCTGGTGAACGACTACAAGAACCTGGGCGGGCGGGTGACGACCGGATCGGACTCCGGGTTCATCTGGAAGCTGTACGGCTTCGCCTACGTCGAGGAGCTGGAGCTGCTGCAGGAGGCGGGCTTCTCGCCGCTGGAGGTGATCCAGGCCGCGACCGTGAACGGCGCCCGGACGCTGGCCGAGGCGAAGGGCGAGCCGATCGGCTTCGGCGTGGTGCGGCCCGGCCTGTCGGCCGACCTGGTGATCGTCCCCGAGAACCCGCTGCAGAACTTCAAGACGCTGTACGGCACCGGCCACCAGCGGCTCTCGGCCGACAACCGCGTCGAGACCGTGGGCGGGGTGAGGTGGACGGTGGTCCGCGGCGTCGCCTACGACGCGCCGGCGATCCTGGCCGACGTGAAGGCGATGGTGGAGCGGGCGAAGGCGGCGCAGGCCGGGGGCGCGCGCTAGTCCTTCAGGAGCGGGTTCAGGATCTCGGGCGGGACGAAGTAGTCCGAGTGGATCGGCTGCAACTCGTCGTACTTGGCGATCGGACAGAATATCTCCTCGACCTCGACGCCGCACGCGCGGCCCAGGAGGTTCCAGATGGGCCCTTCCCGGCAGGTCTCGGGGTAGAAGACCGCGACCCTCGTCCTGCGCCGCACGAACAGCAGGTTGGAAAGCCATGCGCCGGTCGGGCCGATGATGTGGCTGGCGGTGCTGAACATCCGCACCTGCTGGTTCAGGCTGTAGTCCTCGGGCGCCATCACGGTGTAGCCGGCGGCGACGGCGCGCCGCTCAACCTCGTCGAAGTTGACGATGCTGCGCCCGTCGCGCTTGCGGCGGATCAGGAGCTTGCGCGGGGGGTGCTGGCGCGGGTCGGACCAGGTGGGACGCAGGCCTTCACGCAATGCGGCGATGTTCTCGGCGTTGCAGTAGGGCGGGGTGATCCCCCCGTCCAGCCGCTCGGCCGAGTAAAAGCTGGATCGCGGCAGGATCACCTGCTCGCTCAACACCGCGTCCCCGCCCGCCCGGAGCTGGATGATCGACATGCGCCGCTCGCGCATCAAGAACGACAGCGCCAGCGCCATGTTCGGGTGCAGCAGCCCCGAGACCAGCATCGTCTCCGGCTCCAGGACGCCTTCCCGCATCAGCGCGTAGACGCTGGGCAGGCACTCGATCATGAAGTGGAAGTAGTTGAAGGGAAACAGCAGGTTCAGCGCCAGCACCGGACCCGGCACGTGCGCCATGATCCGCGGCCTCCCGTTCATCTCGAAGGAGATGTCCTCACCCTCGCCCACGCGCTTGATCACGCCGGTCTGCTCTTCGGGCACCAGGGTGCTCTGCGGCCGGAACGGGAGCGTCGTGAAGGCCGTCTCGAGGTCCCGCGTGAACGCCATGGACGCGAACTTGATGAGCACGCCGGGCCCCACGACGTGGTGTGACTGATCCGGAAGTCCGATGATACGCAAACGTGCCGTCCTCGCGCTGGCGGGTGGGCACGAAGACTCCACCTGACGGCGAGTCGTCAAGCGCCGGGGCGCCGCTAGGCCCGCAGCGCGGCCCGGTCGTCGACGCGCTCGACGGTCACTTGCGGGAGCAGGCGGCGCACGTCGCGGGCGCCGGCGAGCTGGGTGCCCTGGGCCAGCAGGGCGGCCGACCCGCCCGCCATGGCGAAGGCGAATGCCTCGCGCAGGGTCAGCTTGGAGGCGAGGCCCCAGACCATGGCGCCCAGGAAGCTGTCGCCGGCGCCGACGCTGCTGACCGGCCTCACCGGCAGGGCGGGGGCGCGCCAGGCGTCCTGGGCGGTGACGAGCAGCGCGCCCTCGTGGCCGAGGGTGAGGGCCACGGCGGCCGTGCGGCCCCGCGCGATCAGGGACCGACAGGCGGCGATGCGGCTCGCCTCGTCCTCCAGCGGCGCGCCGGTGAGTTCGCGCAGCTCGCGCAGGTTGGGCTTGATAAGGAAGACGCGTTCGGAAAGCGCCGCCTGCAGCGGCGGGCCCGAGGTGTCCAGGGCGAAGCGGACGCCCCAGCTCTCCACGATCTCGGCCACCCGCGCGTAGAGGTCGTCGGGGGCGCCGGGCGGCAGGCTGCCGCTGGCGCAGACGAAGTCGGGCTTGGCCTCGAGCCCCGCCAGCGCCTTCAGGCAGGCCATCCATTCGACCCCGTGCAGATGGGGCCCCGGCATGATGAAGCGGTACTGGGCGCCCGAGGACTCGTCGAGCACGGTGACGTCCTCGCGGGTCTCGCCCGAGACCGGCACGGGCAGGCTTCCCACCCCTTCGGCCTCGACGAGGCGCTCCAGCATCTGGCCGGTGAGGCCGCCCGAGGGGAAGATCGCCAGCGTGCGCGCGCCCAGGCGGTGGGCGACGCGGGCGACGTTGATCCCCCCGCCGCCGGGATCGCGCCGGCCGGCGCCGCAGCGGAGCTTGCGGTCGGGCTCGACCCGCGGCGTCGAGGTCGAGACATCCAGGGCGGGGTTGAGCGTCAGGGTGACGACGACGGGCATCGGCGGGCCTCCTCGAGCCTGGAGGCTGGCCCGGGCCCCGCCTGCCCGCCTTGAGCCACGTCAAGGGTTGAAACCGGCGGTTGACGGGCGTCAAGGCGGCCGGCCCGCCCCGCGCCGATGCTGCGGCCGAACCGTGGATCCAGACCGATGAAGCCGATGAAGCACCCCTACGCCGTCCCCGGCCGCCTGCCCGCCGACCTGGAGCGGGTCTACGCCTATTGGAAAGGCCTGCTGCGCGGCTCGGCCCAGATTCCCTTCTGGGACGACGCCCGGCTCACCGACCTGCCGGACCTCGCCGGCCGTCTGTTCCTGGTGGATGCGTTCCAGCGGCCCGAGCGCTTCCGCTTCGGGACGGTGGGCGAGGACCTGCCGGCGGATCTGTCGGGCCTGTTCCTCGACGAGGTGGAGCCGCCCACGCCATTCGAGTTCCTCCTGTCGCAGGCCAGCGCTACGGTGGAGGCCCAGGCGCCCACCTACGTACGGGCCGAGGACGGCTATGCGCGGCTGCTGCTGCCCATGTGGGGCGACGGACGGATCTCGATGCTGCTGGGGGCGGTCGATCCCGGCTGAGGCGGCGCCGTCCGCCCGCGGGGGCTGAGTCATGGCCAGGCGCCCGTCCGCTCCCGCCCCGGAGGCGCCCCCCGACGCCGGTCCGGCCATCGAGCTGCGGGGGCTCGCCAAGGTCTACCGGACCGGGGCGGGCGACGTGCACGCCCTGCGCGGCGTCGACCTGTCGATCCGCCGCGGCGAGATCCTGGTCCTGTTGGGGCCCTCGGGATCGGGCAAGTCCACCCTGCTCAACATCCTGGGCGGGCTGGACCGGGCGAGTTCGGGCCGCGCCCGCTTCCATGACCTGGAGCTGACCACCGCCAGCGAGGCCCAGCTGACCCGCTACCGGCGCGCCTCGGTGGGCTTCATCTTCCAGTTCTTCAACCTCGTGCCGAGCCTGACCGCGCGGGAGAACGTGGCCCTGATCACCGAGATCGCGGCCGATCCGATGACGCCGGAGGAGGCCCTGGCGCGGGTGGGGCTTGGCGACCGGATGGACCACTTCCCGGCCCAGCTCTCGGGCGGCCAGCAGCAGCGGGTCGCCGTGGCCCGGGCGATCGCCAAGCGGCCCGAGCTGCTGCTCTGCGACGAGCCGACCGGCTCGCTGGATTCCGAGAGCGGCGTCCAGGTCCTCGAGGCGATCGCCGAGGTGACCCAGGCGGTGGGGGCCACCACCCTGATCGTCTCCCACAACACCGACATCGCCGCCATGGCCGACCGCATCATCCGCTTCCGCGACGGCCGGATCACCGAGGTGGAGGTCAACGCGCGCAAGGTCGCGCCGCGGGAGATGAGCTGGTGAGGCCGGCGCCGCTCGACCGCAAGCTGCTGCGTGATCTCGTGCGGCTGCGCTGGCAGGTGCTGGCCATCGCGCTGCTGATCGCCTGCGGGGTGTCGGTGGCGGTGATGGCCTTCTCGGCCCAGCAGGCGCTGGCGGACGCCCAGGCGGGGTTCTACGCCGAGACGCGCTTCGGGGACGTGTTCGCCCAGGCCAGGCGCGCCCCGCTCTCCCGGGCGCGGGAGCTGACGCGGATCGACGGGGTGACGGTGGCCGACGCGCGGATCGTCGAGGCCGGGCTGATGGACGTTCCCGGCCTGTCGCGGCCGGCGGTGGCGCGGGTCGTCTCGCTGCCCGAGGACGAGGCCCGGGCGCTCAACCAGATCCGCCTCGTGCGCGGGCGCATGCCGGACCCGGCCAGCCGCGACGAGGTGGTGGCGCTGAAGACGTTCATGGACGCCGCCGGCGTCAAGCTGGGCGACCGGCTGACGACGGTGCTGGAGGGCCGCGCGTTCAGCTTCACCATCGTGGGGGCGGCGCTGTCGCCCGAGTACGTCTATGTGCCGGCGCCGCAGTCCTTCATGCCCGACGACGCCCACCAGGGCGTGTTCTGGGCTCCCCGGGCGACGGTCGAGCGCGCCGCGGGGATGACCGGGGCGTTCAACGCGGTCTCGCTGAAGCTCGCGCCGGGCGCGTCCCTGCCGCGCGTGCTGCAGGACGTGGACCGGATCCTGGCGCCCTACGGCGGGCTGGCGGCCCGCGGCCGGGAGGACCAGCCCTCGCACGCCTTCCTCGAGGCCGAGCTGAAGGAGCTGTCCACCTCGGCCTCGATCCTGCCGCCGGTGTTCCTGGCCATCGCCGCGGCCCTGGTGCACCTCGTCGTCTCGCGCATGGTGGACGCCGAGCGCGAGCAGATCGGCCTGCTGAAGGCCTTCGGTTACCGGGACGGCGAGGCGGCGCAGCCCTACCTGAAGACCGCCGCGGCGATCGGCCTGGTGGGCGCGCTGGGCGGGGGGCTGATCGGGGCGCTGCTGGGGGCGGCCATCGTCGACCTCTACCGGGAGTACTTCCGCTTCCCGGACCTCGCCGGGCGCTTCCACTGGCCGGCCTTCCTGATCGCCAGCACGGTGGCGGTGGGCGCGACGCTGGCGGGCTCGGTCTCGGCCGTGCGGCGGGCCGCGGCCCTGTCGCCGGCGGTGGCGATGCAGCCGCTGCGCCCGGCGGTCTACCGCAGGGGCCTGCTGGACCGGCTGACGCCCGGCCGCGCTATCGACGAGGCCAGCCGGATGATCGTCCGCAACCTGGAACGCTTCCCGGTGCGCGCGGGGCTGGCGGTGGCGGGGCTCGCGGCCAGCCTCGCCCTGCTCGTCGGCGTGCAGTTCATGTTCGACAGCTTCGACCGCCTCATCGACCAGGCCTACTACCGCATCCAGCGCTGGAGCGAGTCGGTGGGCTTCATCGAGGGGCGCAGCGTGGCGGCGGCGGCCGAGCTGGGACGCCTGCCGGGAGTCTACGCCGTCGAGCCGGTGCGGGGCGCGGCCGCCCGGCTGAAGGCCAACGGGCGCCAGGAGCTGACGCAGGTGGTGGGGCTGGACCCGGGCCCGGCGCTGCAGCGGCCGCTGGACGCCGAGGGCCGGCCGCTCCCCCTGAAGGGGCGCGGCGTCGTCATCAGCGAGGCCCTGGCCCGGCGGCTGGCGCTGGCGCCCGGCGACATGGTGCGGATCGAGATCGTCGAGGGGCGGGGCGGCGCCGGCAGCGTTCCGGTGACCGCCCTGGCGCGCGACTACAGCGGCTTCACCGCCTATGTGGACCGGCGCGAGCTCAACCGGCTGATCGGGGAGGGCGACGTGATCACCGGCGCGAACCTGCTGGTCGCGGGCGACCGGCGGCCGGCCTTCTACGCGGCCATCGAGCGGACGCCGCAGATCGTCGGCTCTTCTTCGCGGGACGACACGGTGACCGCCTTCCGGCAGGTGATGATCGAGGCGTTCCGCACCACCATGGTCTTCTACGTGGGCTTCGCGGCGGCGATCGCCTTCGGCGTGGCCTACAACACGAGCCGGATCGCGCTGTCCGAACGCGCGCGGGACCTGGCGACGCTGCGGGTCCTCGGCTTCGGCGAGGCCGAATGCGCCTACATCCTGATGGGCGAGCTGGCGATCCTGGCGCTCGCCGCCGTCCCGGTGGGGATCCTGGGCGGCAACGCGCTGGCCGAGGGCCTGGCGGTCGCCTATTCGCGCGAGGAGGTGCGCCTGCCCCCCGTGATCACCCTGCCCAGCTACGGCGCGGCGCTCGCGGCCTATTTCGGCGCCGTCGTACTGGCGGGCGTGCTGGTGGCGCGGCGGGTCTGGGAGTTCGATCTCGTGGCCGTCCTGAAGACGAGGGAGTAGCCGGTGGCGCGCATCAAGTGGGCGAGATGGGGCCTGGGCGGGGCGGTGGCCGCGGCCGTGGCGGCGACGGCGGGCCTGCTGCTCGCGCCGCGACCGGTCCCGGCGGACGTCGAGCCGGTGCGGACCGGCCCCATCGCCGAAAGCGTCTCGGACCAGGGCTATGCGCGGGTGCGCGAGGCCTATGTGGTGGCCGCGCCCGTCTCGGGCCGGCTGGAGCGCCTGCCGCTGAAGGTGGGCGACCGGGTGAGCGCAGGCCAGACGGTGGTCGCCCGCATCCGTCCGGCCGCCGCCGACCTGCTCGACCCGCGCTCGCGCGCCCAGGCGCAGGCGAGCGTCGCCGCGGCCCAGGCGGCGGTGGGCGCGGCCCAGGCGCAGCGCGACCGGCTGGCGGCCGAGGCGCGGCGCGCGGACGTCGACCTTCAGCGGCTGCGGACCCTGGCGCAGAGCGGCTTTGCGGCCAAGCAGGCGCTGGACAGCGCCGAGGCCGAGGCCCGCTCCGCCAACGCCGCGGTCCGGGCCGCCGCCGCCGAGCTCACGGTGCGCCGGGCCGAGCTGGCCGCCGCGCGGGCGGCGCTGATGGGGCCTGACGCGGACGGGGCGAACATCGTGCCCGTGACAGCGCCGGCGTCGGGCTACGTCACCCGCCTGCTGCAGGAGAGCGAGCGGACGGTGGCGATGGGCACGCCGCTGATCGAGGTGGGCGACCAGACGGGGCTGGAGGCGGCGATCGAGTTCCTGACCCAGGATGCGGTGCGCGTCCGCGAGGGCATGCCGGCCGAGATCTACGACTGGGGCGGGGAGGGGACGATTCCCGCCATCGTCCGCCGCGTCGAGCCGCAGGGCTTCACCAAGATCTCGGCCCTTGGCGTCGAGGAGCAGCGGGTGCTGGTGCTGCTGCAGTTCGCCGGCGAGCCGGGGAAGTGGACGCGCCTGGGGCCCGGCTACCGCGTCTGGGGACGGGTGTTCCTGCGCCGCGAGGCCAAGGCGGTGAAGGCGCCGCTGGGGGCTCTCGTTCGCGCCGACGGCGGCTGGGCCGTGTTCCGGGTCGAGGGCGGCCGGGCGCGGCTGACCCGCGTGGAGGCCGGCGCCATGACCGACCGCGAGGCCGAGATCCGCAAGGGCCTCGCCGCCGGGGACCGCGTGGTGGTGTTCCCCTCGGACAAGGTGCGGGACGGCGCGCGGATCAAGGTCCGCAAGTCCGCCGGCTGACGGTCAGGCCGTCTGCGTCCTCGAAGGGGCGGCCCGGGCCACCGACCGTTCCGGGACCACCAGCACGTCGCAGGCCGCCGCCATCAGCAGCCGGCCCGCCACGTCGGGCGCCAGGCGTTCCAGCAGGCCGCCGCGCGCGTGGGCGCCCAGCACCATCAGGTCGGGCGCATGGTCGCGCAGGAACCGGTCGATCCGCTCATCGGGGCCCCCGTACTCGACGCGCGGAGTGATGTTCAGCGGGCGACCGGCTTCCGCCTGCACCCGCTCGACGAAGGCCTGCTGGTCCTCCAGCGCCATCGCCCGCATCTCCGCGTCGTGCTCGCTCTCGCTGAGGAAGCCGGTGAACGGCACCCGGTAGGCGTGGAGCAGGGTGAAGGCCGCCTCCGGGAACATGGCGGCGGCGCGGACCAGCGCCTGCTCGGCGGCGGGGGAAAAGTCGCTGGGGACCAGCACCTGGCCGTAGGGTCCGCGCGTCCGGCGCTTGACGACGAGGAAGGGCGCGCAGGCCTCGCGCACCAGGGCCTCGACCGTGCGGCCCGGCCGCATGCGGCCGAGGATCTCGTTGCGGGCCACGCCGACCACGATCAGGTCGGGCTTCAGGCGGCGGGCGGCCTCGCAGATCACCGCGTCGGGCCGGCCGGCGACCACCTCCACCTGTCGGCGCACCGGACGCTCGCCGATGGCGTCGGCAAGCTCGGCCTCCGCCTCGGCGCGGGCCGCCGCCCCGACCGCAGCGGCGGTCGCGGCGTCGGCCTCGACGGCGGTGACCACGTGGAGCGTCGCGTCCCAGGCCTCGGCCAGGGCGCAGGCCCGGTCCAGCGCGCGGTCGCACCTTGCGCTGAGGTCGGTGGCGAGCAGGATGCGTCCGCCGCCGGCGTTCGCAGGGTCGGATGGGGCCATGGGTCGTCCTCCTGGCGGATATCAGGGCGCGCCAGCCGTTCGACGGCATTGACGGACCTCAACGCGCGACCGCGGCGGCCGGCCCACCTTACCATCGGGAGGGCCGCGCTTGATCTTCGCCTGGACGCAGTTCCTGCTGCTCGGCGCCGTGGTCGGCGTCGCCGGCTACTGGCTGTCGCGCTTCGGCGACGTGATCGCCGAGCGGACCGGCCTGTCCGGCAGCTGGGTCGGCCTCGTGCTGATGGCCACGGTCACCTCCCTGCCCGAGCTGGTCACGGGGGTGACGGCGGTGCGGGTCGAGCACGCGCCGGACCTGGCGGTCGGCAATGTGATCGGCGCCTGCATGTTCAACCTGCTGCTGCTGAGCCTCGTGGACCTGTTTTACCGGCCCGCCTGCATGTTCAGCCGCGCCTCGCAGGGCCACGCGCTGTCCACCGGCTATGGCGCGGTGCTGCTGGGACTGGTGGGCCTCAACATCCTTGCCCCGGCGCCGCTGCCCTGGGTCCCGATCAGCTTCGCGAGCCTGCTGATCGTGCCGCTCTACGCCCTGGCCCTGCGCACCATCTTCACCTTCGAGCGCCGCCAGCTGCTGGAGCCGGCCGAGCCGTCGGTGATCCGCTACCCGGGGGTCACGCTCCGGCGGGCGATCCTCGGCTACGCGGGGGCGGCCGCGGCGGTGCTGGCCGCGGGCTTCCAGCTGCCGCGCGCCGCGCTCGAGCTGGCGGGGGCGATGGGCTGGAGCGACAGCCTGGTCGGCACCCTGCTGCTGGCGACGGCGACGGCCATGCCCGAGCTGATGGTCACGCTGTCGGCGGTGCGGATCGGCGTCCTCGACATGGCGGTCGCCAACCTGCTCGGCAGCAACCTGTTCAACATGCTGGTGCTGGCCATCGACGACCTCGCCTACCCGGGCGGGCCGCTGCTCTCGAGCGTGGACCGGGGGCATGCGGTGAGCGTCCTGACGGCGCTGGTGATGAACGGCGTCGTCACCGCCGGCCTGATCTACCGGCCGAACGGGCGTCCCGGCGGCGCGCTGAGCTGGGCCAGCCTGGCCCTGGTCGCGGCCTACGTCCTGAACGCCTGGCTGCTGTTCAGCGGAACGCGGCCGACCTGATCCCGATTGACCTCACTCAAGGCGCGCGCCGGCCGCGCGCCTAGGTTGCTCCCCTCGCACCTTGCGGAGCGGACCCATGGCGCCTGCCCACTACATCCGACCCTTCGACACCCTGGCCCTTGGGGACGTGCCCCTGGTGGGCGGCAAGACCGCCTCGCTGGGCGAGCTGCAGCAGCTGCTGAAGGGGGCGAAGGTCGCCGTGCCCGAGGGGTTCGCGATCACCGCCCAGGCGTACCGGGACGCGCTGACCGGGGCCGGCGCCTGGGAGCCGCTGCGGGCGCTGCTGGAAGGACTGGACGTCGAGGACGTGGCCGAGCTGGCGCGCCGGGCGGCCGAGGCCCGGCGGATCGTCTACGAGGCGACAGGCGGCGAGGACCTGCGCCGCCAGATCGTCGAGGGCTTCCGTGAGCTGAAGCGGGCGGTGGGGGCCGACATCAGCGTGGCGGTGCGCAGCTCGGCCACCGCCGAGGACCTGCCGACAGCCAGCTTCGCCGGCCAGCACGAGAGCTTCCTGCACGTGCGCGACGAGGCCGCGCTGATCGAGGCGTGCCGCCGCTGCTTCGCGTCGCTGTTCACCGACCGGGCGGTGGTCTACCGGACCCACAACGGCTTCGACCACCTGAAGGTCGCGCTCTCCATCGCGGTGATGCGGATGGTCCGTTCCGACCGGGCGGCCAGCGGGGTGACCTTCACCCTGGACACCGAGAGCGGGTTCCGGGACGTGGTGTTCGTCACCGGCGCCTACGGCCTGGGCGAGAACGTGGTGCAGGGCCTCGTCGACCCGGACGAGTTCTACGTCCACAAGCCGACGTTCCGGCAGGGCTACCGCGCGGTGCTGAAGCGCAGCCTGGGGGCCAAGCAGACCCGCATCGTCTGGGACCGCAGGGCCGGCGGCGCGGCGCTGAAGACCTTGCCGGTCGGCAGGGCCGAGCGCGGCCGCTACTGCCTGACCGACGCCGAGGTCATGGACCTGACCGACGTGGCGATCCGCATCGAGGACCACTACTCCAAGCGCGCCGGGCGGCCGACGCCGATGGACATCGAGTGGGCCAAGGACGCGGTGGACGGGCGGCTCTACGTCGTCCAGGCGCGGCCCGAGACCGTGGCCTCGCAGCGCGGCCAGACCCTGGAGACCTTCCGCCTGACCGGCTCGGGACCCGTGCTCGCGACCGGCAAGGCGGTGGGCGAGCGGATCGCCTCGGGACGGGTGCGGGTGATCCGCGGCCCCGCGGACCTGCGGGCGTTCCAGGAAGGCGAGGTGCTGGTGGCGCCCGCGACCAGCCCAGACTGGGAGCCGGTGATGAAGCGCGCGGCGGCCGTGGTCACCGACCGCGGCGGGCGCACCTGCCACGCCGCCATCGTCGCCCGGGAGCTGGGCCTGCCGGCGGTGGTGGGGGCGGGGGACGCCACGGCGCGGCTGGGGGACGGCGGCCTCGTCACCGTCTCCTGCGCCGAGGGCGAGACCGGCCGGGTCTACCAGGGGCGGGTCCCGTTCGAGGTGACGCGGCTGGACCTGGCCTCGCTGGCGACGCCCGTCACGGAGGTGATGCTGAACCTGGCGCATCCCGAGCTGGCCTTCCGGTTCGCCCAGCTGCCCTCGGCGGGCGTGGGCCTGGCCAGGCTGGAGTTCGTGATCGGCGAGCAGATCCGGCTGCACCCGATGGCGGCGGCGCATCCGGACCGGGTGACCTCGGCCCGGCAACGGGCGCAGATCGCCCGGCTGTCGCGCGGCTTTCCCTCGCCGCGGGCCTATTTCGTCGAGCGGCTGGTGGAGGGCGCGGGCGTGATCGCGGCCGCCTTCCACCCGCGGCCGGTGATCGTCCGGCTGTCGGACTTCAAGACCAACGAGTACGCCCGCCTGACCGGCGGGGCCGACTTCGAGCCCCGCGAGGAGAACCCGATGCTGGGGTTCCGGGGCGCCTCCCGCTACGCCCATCCGCTCTACGCCGACGGCTTCGCCCTGGAGTGCGAGGCCCTGGCGCGGGTGCGGCGGGACCTCGGCCTGAAGAACCTGAAGGTGATGATCCCCTTCTGCCGGCGGGTGGAGGAGGCCCGGCGCGTGCTGGACGCCATGGCCGCCAACGGCCTGAAGCGCGGCGAGGACGGGCTGGAGGTCTATGTGATGTGCGAGATCCCCAACAACGTCATCCAGATCGACGCCTTCGCCGAGCTGTTCGACGGGTTCTCGATCGGCTCAAACGACCTGACCCAGCTCGTGCTGGGCGTGGACCGCGACTCCGAGACGGTGGCCTTCGACTTCGACGAGCGCGACCCGGGCGTGCTGGAGATGCTGCGCCAGGCGGTGACCGGGGCGCACCGCAACGGCCGGCACGTGGGCATCTGCGGCGAGGCGCCGGCGACCTATCCCGAGGTCGCGGCGTTTCTCGCCGGCGTCGGCATCGACTCCATCAGCGTCAATCCGCAGAGCCTGCCGCGCACGCTGGCCGCGGTGCGCGAGGCGGAAGCCGCGGCCGCCAAGGCGCCGGCCCGGGAGCTGTCGAAGATCGGCGGTGTTTGAGCCGGATCAAACCGGCCCCGGCGCCGGCCGTGGTAGACGTCGGATCGTTCCGGTGTGGCTTTGCGGCTCGGCCGGAACGGGGCCAGCGGCCAAACGGCCAGGGCCCACCGCGTCCAAAGCCCCGACACGAGGACGGCGGCGGCGGATTGAGCAACTCGGACCGGGTCTCCCGCCCGTGCAGGAGGCCCGGTCGCGGCCCTCCGGCGCTCGGCTTCCCCGATCCCCCAGGCTAGGGTCGTATGGCGATGCCTCCTGACGACCTGACGCCGTCCCGCCTGACGGGCCTCAGCGAGGCCGAGGCGGCGCGCAGGCTCGCCCTGCACGGTCCGAACCGGGTGTCGGAGCGCCGCACGCGGCGGCTGCCGCAGATCGTCCTGGACGCCCTGCGCGAGCCCATGTTCCTGCTGCTGTTCGGCGCGGTGGGCCTCTATTTCGCGGTCGGCGACTTCGCCGAGGCGGCCTTCCTCTTCCTCGGCGCGGTGGCGACCATCGGCCTGGGGGTCGCCCAGGAGGCCCGCAGCGAACGGGCGCTGGCGGCGCTGGCCCGCCTGGCCGAGCCCACCGCGCGGGTGATCCGCGACGGCGCCGAGCGGCGCATCCCCGCCGCCCAGCTCGTTCCCGGCGACGTGTTCCTGGTGGCGGAAGGCGGCCGGGCCCCCGCCGACGCCGTGCTGCTGTCGGGCGACGTGCTGTCGGTGGACGAGTCGGTGCTGACCGGCGAGGCCGCGACGGTGCTGAAGCGGCCCGACCCGCACCTGGCGGCGGATCGCGCGCCGGACCCGCCGGGCGCGTCCGACAGCCCCTGGCTCTACGCCGGGTCGCTGGTGGCGCGCGGCCAGGGGGTCGCGCGCGTGGCCGCGACCGGCAAGGCGACCCGGATCGGCGCCATCGGCGCATCGCTCTCGGCCCTCACCGAAGGGCCCACCCCGCTGCAGCGCGCGACCCGGCGGGTGGTGCGCCAGCTGGGCCTGTTCGCCTTCGCCGTCGCGGGGTCGGTGCTGCTGATCTACGGGCTCGGCCGCGACGACTGGATGGCGGGCGCCCTGGCCAGCCTGACGATCGGCATCGCGCTGATCCCCGAGGAATTCCCCATGGTGCTGGCGGTGTTCCTGGCCCTCGGCGGATGGCGCCTGGCGCAGAAGAACGTGCTGGTGCGCCGCTCGGCCGCCATCGAGACCCTGGGGGCGATCAGCGTGCTGGCGGTGGACAAGACCGGCACGCTCACCCGCAACCACATGACCGTCGCCTCCGTCTGGCGCCGGAGCCGGGAATGGGACTGCGCCGAAGGGGCGCCCGGCGATCCCGAGCCGAAGGCGCTGATCGAGGCCGCGCTCCTGGCCTCGGCGGTGCGGCCGCTCGACCCCATGGACCGGGCGCTGCACGAGCTCGCCGGACCGGGAGCGCTGGGCGAGCGGGTCCCGCTGCGTTCGTTCCCGCTGCGGCCGGACCGGCTGGCGTTCATCCAGGCCTGGCCGGACGGCGACGCCGTGATCTTCGCGGCCAAGGGCGCGCCCGAGGCGGTGTTCGACCTGTGCCGGCTGCACGGCGCGGCGCGGGCCGGGCTGGAGGCGGTCGTCGCCGACCTCGCGCGGCGGGGCCTGCGGGTGCTGGGCGTCGCCACGGCGCGGCGGGCGCACGACCATCACGCCGACCCGGGCGACGAGGCCTACGCCTTCCAGGGACTGGTCGCCTTCGAGGATCCGGTGCGCGAGGAGGTGCCGCCGGCCCTGGCCGCGGCCCAGGCCGCCGGCGTGCGGGTGGTGATGATCACCGGCGACTATCCGGCCACCGCCCTGGCGATCGCCCGTCGCGCGGGGATCGGACGTGCGGGCGGGGCGCTGACCGGCGCCGACATCGCCGCCATGGACGATGCGAGCCTGCGCGAGGCGGTCCGCGGGACCGACGTGTTCGCGCGCATCAGCCCGGACCAGAAGCTGCGCCTGGTCGAGGCGCTGCGCGCCGGCGGCGAGCTGGTCGGCATGTTCGGCGACGGGGTGAACGACGCCCCGGCCCTCGAGGCGGCCCACGTCGGCGTGGCCATGGGCGAGCGGGGGACCGATGTCGCGCGTGAGGCCGCCGACCTCGTGCTGCTGGACGACCGCTTCGTCTCGATCGTGTCCGGGATCGGGGAAGGCCGGCGCATCTTCGCAAACCTGCGCTTCGCCCTGGCCTACCTGGTGGCCGTGCACGTGCCGATGGCGGGCCTGGCCCTGCTGCCGCCGCTGCTGGGCCTGGGGCCGGTGCTGTTCCCGATGCAGGTGGTGCTGCTGGAGTTGGTGATCGACCCGGTCTGCGCCCTGGTGTTCGAGAGCCGGCCGGCCTCGCGCACCTCGATGCGCCGGCCGCCGCGCGATCCGGGCGAGCCGCTGTTCGGGGGCCGGCGGCTGCTGACGGCGGCGGTCCAGGGTCTGGTGGTGCTGGCCGTGGTGTTCGGTCTGCACCTGCTGCTGCTGGAGCAGGGCGTTCCCGAGGCCCAGGCGCGGGCGACGGCGCTGATCGGCCTCGTGGCCGCCAACCTCGGCATGGCGGGCGTGCTCAGCGCCGGGGCGGCCGGCGCCGATGCGCGGCGCCAGCGGCCCGCCTTCGGCCTGATCGTCCTCTTCGCCGGCGGCATGCTGGCGGCCAGCGTCTGGTTCCCGTCCTTCGCGGCTCTGTTCCAGGCCGAGCCGCCCGGCCTGCTCGCCGCCTTCACGGCGGCCGCGGCCGGCCTCGCGGCCGGGCTGGGGGTCGGGGTCGCCGCCCTGCTGCAGGAGGGCCGCTTCGTCCGCCGCCGGGCGGCTCCGTAGGACTACCTAGGGGGACGTCCCGAATGGCGCGGGTCCCGCCGGCGGAGTTAGCTCGGGGCAACAAGGAGCTGACAAATGTCCCTCGCGCTGCACGCCCAACCCGCCCTGGTCGCCAAGGCCGCCGCCGGCAAGGACGCCGCCGACACCTACCTGGTCATGGGCCCGCTGGGCCAGGCGGACTGGGTGGCCGACCCCGAGGCCGCCACCGCCTTCGCTTCCATGCGCGAGGCCACCCGCGCGGCCCTGCGGCTGCCGGCCGCGCTGCGGGCCTTCGGCCTGCCGCGCGAGCCCGAGGTGGCGCTGCGCCGGGCCCACTGAGGCCGCTCACACCGTCTCGGCCGGGCTCCACACGACGCGCACCCGGCCAAGATCGCTCTCGTCCGTCCGGGTGCGGAAGCCGAAGGCCTCGGCCATGCTCCGCATCCGGTGGTTCTCGCGGGCGACGTCGCCCCACACCTCGCCGAGCCCGCGGGCGTCGGCGTAGTCCAGCACCTCCTTCAGCAGCATCCGCCCCAGGCCCCGGTCCTGGTGGTCGCTGCGGACCATCAGGGCGTATTCGCCGCTGCCGCCCTCGGGATCCTCCACCAGCCGGCCGACGCCCAGGATCTCGCCGTTCTCGGCCTCGGCGACGAAGGCCATGTGCCGGTCGTAGTCGATCTGGGTCAGGCGCAGGGCGAGGTCCGGCGTCAGGCGCCGCATCCCCCCGAAGAAGCGCATGTGCACGTCCTCGTCCGTGCTGCGGTCCACCATGTCCACCAGGCGCTCGGCGTCGGCCGGGCGGATGGGGCGCACGCACAGGGAAAGGTCGCCCAGCTTCACCTGGTGGGTCAGGTGGGCGGGGTAGGGCAGGATCGCGGGCCGGGGCGTCGACAGGTCCGGCCGGCGCACGGCGATGCGCGCGTCCAGGGCGATGGCCCCGCTCTCGTCGCAGAGCACCGGATTGAGGTCGAGCTCGACGATCTCGGGCACGTCGGTGGAGAGCCGCCCGAGCGCCACCAGCAGCTTCGCCAGGGCGGCGAGATCGGCGGGGGGGCGGTCGCGGAAGCCCGCCAGGAGACGCGAGATGCGGGTCGTCCCGATCATCTCCCGCGCCAGGGCCTCGTTCAGAGGCGGGAAGCCCAGCGCCCGGTCGGCCAGGACCTCCACCGCGACGCCGCCCGCGCCGACCATCACGAGGGGGCCGAACACCGGATCCTGCACGATGCCCGCCAGGATCTCCTGGGCCTTTGGACGGACGACCATCGGCTGGAGCATGAAGCCCTCGACGTGGGCGTCGGGACGCAGCCGCGCCACGTTGGCCAACATGTCGCCGGCGGCCCGCTCCACCGGCCCGCGGCCTTCGAGGTCCAGCCGCACGCCGCCGACATCGGATTTGTGGGGGATGTCGCGGGACAGGATCTTCAGCGCCACCGGCCCGCCCAGCGCCTCCGCCGCCTCTCCGGCCTGGGTCGGATCGCGGACGATGCGGGTCTCCAGGATCGGGACGCCGTAGGCCCGCAGCACGGCCTGGATCTCCAGCGGCGCCAGCGAGCTGCGGCCCTCGGCGAGGACGCCCTCGACCACGGCGCGGGCCGCGGCCATGTCGCCGGCCCCCTCGCTGCCGTCCGGGGCGTGCAGCAGGCGCTCGCGGGCGTGGCCGCAGTCGCGCTTGAGGGCGAAGGCGCGGACGGCGGCCTCGGGCGTCTCGTAGGTGGGCAGGCCCTCGGCGGTGAAGCGGGCCCGCGCCTGGGCGACGGAGGCGCCGCCCAGCCAGGCGGTCAGCACCGGCTTGGGCGCCCAGCCGCGCGGGGTCGCGGCGATGACCGCCTCGGCGGCCTCGGTGCTGTCGGTGACCGCGGTCGGGCAGTTGATCGCCAGGATGGCGTCCACCTCGGGCGCGGCGGCCAGGATGGACACGGCCTCGCCGTAGAGCTGGGCGGGTGTGTCGCCCAGGATGTCGACGGGATTGCGCCGCGACCAGTTCGCCGGGGCGACCCGGCCGAGCGCCTCGATCGTCTGCGGCGAGAGCTCGGCGAGGGGCGCGCCTTCGCGCTCCAGCGCATCCACCGCCAGGACGCCCGCGCCGCCGCCATTGGTGACGATGGCCAGCCGCTCGACGCTGCGGGGGTGGCCGCGGGCGAAGGTCTCGGCGGCCTCCAGGAAGTCGCTCAGTTCGGCGACCTGCAGCAGGCCCGCGCGGCGGAAGGCGGCGGCGTAGACGGCGTCGGCCCCCGCGAGCGCGCCGGTGTGCGAGAACGCCGCCTTGGCGCCGGCCGCGCCCCGGCCGCCCTTGATCACCACCACCGGCTTCGAGCGGGCCGCGAACCGGGCGGCGCTCATGAACTTCCGCGCCTCCCGCAGGCCCTCGAGGTAGAGCAGGATCGCCTTGGTCTCGGGATCGCGTCCCAGGTGGTCCAGCATGTCGGCGACGTCGACGTCGAGGGCGTTGCCCAGGGTGACCACGTGCGAGAAGCCGACGCCGTGCGCCGGGGCCCAGTCGAGCAGGGCCGAGGCCACGGCCCCCGACTGGGCGACCAGGGCGACGCCGCCGGGCGGCGCCGAGCCGCGGGCGAAGCTGGCGTTGATCCCCCGCCGCGGCGACATGAATCCAAGGCAGTTGGGGCCGACGATCCGCAGCAGGTGCGGACGGGCCGCGTCGAGCAGCGCCTGGCGCAGCCGCGCCGTCGCCTCGTCCTGGGCCTCGAAGCCCGCGCTGATCACCACCGCCGCCCGGCAGCCCCGAGCGCCCAGGTCGCTGACGAGCCCCGGCAGGGTCGGCGCGGGCGTGGCGATCACCGCCAGGTCCGGCGCGTGGGGCAGGTCGGCGACCGACCGGAAGGCGGTCTCGCCCAGGATCGTCTTGCCCTTCGGATTGACGAACATCAGCGGGCCGGGGAAGCCGCCGGCCTTCAGGTTGCGGGCTACGACGTCGCCGACGGAGCCGGGACGGTCGCTGGCCCCGATCAGGGCGATCGCCCGGGGGCGGAAGAGGGAGTCGAAATTGCGGGTGGTCATCGGCGGCGGGAATGCGCTCTGGCGTCCGAAGGCTCCTTGATAACCCGCAATCCGCGGCCTGACCGTCGCATTTTCTGGCCGTCGCATTTTCTGGCCGCCGCGTTTTGATGAAGCTCAAGGCGCCGCCCGCCGGCGGCCGGCCTACTCGGCGAGCCGGTCCCTGGAGCAGGCCGGCCCTGAGAGACAGGATCCGCCCATGAACATCCCGACCCCCTCCAAGACGGCCGCGTCCGTGCGGTCGCCCTTCCAGCCCTTCCAGCGCGAGCTGAGCCGCTTCTTCGACGAGCTCGAGTCCGGCTGGGAGGCGTTCACCGATTTCCGCCTCGCGCCCAGCATGGACGTCGCCGAGACCAAGGAAGGCATGGAGATCAGCCTCGAGCTGCCCGGCCTGTCCCGCGAGGACGTGAAGATCTCGATGGACGGCGACCTGCTCACCGTCAGCGGCGAGAAGAAGGCCGAGCGCGAGGAGAAGGACCGCCGCTACCGCCTGGTGGAGCGCAGCTACGGCGAATTCTCCCGTTCGGTGCGCCTGCCGCGCAGCATCGATCCGGCCACCATCACCGCCGCCATGGCCGACGGCGTGCTAAGGATCACCGGAACCAAGCGTCCCGACGCGGCGACCAAGACGATCGAGATCCAGGCCTCCTGAGCAGGCGGCGTGGACGGAGCGCCTCGGCCCGCCGGTTCCGCCGGGGCGCTCCGAACACTTCAGGGAGCGACCCATGCCCGACGATCCGCGGCCTGCGGCCCCTCCCGTCCGTGAGCCGGAAGCCCGCCTGGGCCCCGCCGCGCCGCTGACCGCGCGGCCGGTGGCCCTCAACACCTTCCGCGAGAACGTGGTGATCCTGCCGCGGTCGAGCCCGGCCGTGCGGCCGGAGCGGCTGGCGGGCGTGCGCAAGGTCGAGGTGCGGGCCGGCGAGGTGACCATCCTCGCCACGCCGATGATCTCGGAGGACGGCCTGCTGCAGCCTGGCGAGCTGGGCCTGCCGCAACCGGCGTTCCGGCGCCTGGGCGTGCGGCCCGGCGATCCGGTGCACGTCGCGCCCGCCCGCTCGCCGCGCACCCTCGAGGCGGTCCGGGCGAAGATCGCCGGCGCCAGCCTGACGCCGGACGACTACGAGGCCATCACCGGGGACCTGGCGGCGCACCGCTGGTCCGACATGGAGATCGCCGCCTTCCTCGTGGCCTGCGCCGCGTTCATGACGCCGGAGGAGGTGCTGTCGCTGACCAAAGCGATGGTGACAGCCGGCCGGCGGCTGAGCTGGAACCGCGACCTGGTGGTGGACAAGCACTGCATCGGCGGCATCCCCGGCAACCGCACGACGCTGATCGTCACGCCCATCGTGGCGGCGCACGGCCTGACCATGCCCAAGACCTCGTCGCGGGCCATCACCTCGCCCGCGGGGACCGCCGACACCATGGAGGTCTTCGCCCGGGTCGACCTCAGCGAGGCCGAGATGCGGCAGGTGGTGGAGACCTGCGGGGCCTGCGTCTCGTGGGGCGGGCGGGTGAACCTGTCCCCCGCCGACGACGTGCTGATCTCGGTGGAGCGCCCGCTGTCCATCGACACGCCCGAGCAGATGGTCGCCTCGATCGTCTCGAAGAAGCTGGCGGCGGGCTCGACCCACCTCGTGCTCGACGTGCCGGTCGGTCCCACGGCCAAGGTCCGCGACAGGCGCCAGGCGCTGCGGCTGAAGAAGCTGTTCGAATACGTCGCCGACGGGACCGGGCTGTCCATCGAGGTGCTGCTGACCGACGCTATCGAGCCGATCGGCCGCGGCGTCGGCCCGGTGCTGGAGGCGCGCGACGTCACCGCCGTGCTGGAGAACCGCGCCGACGCGCCCGAGGACCTGAGGGAGAAGTCGATCCGGCTGGCCGGCCGGGTGCTGGAGGTGGATCCCGCCCTGCGCGGCGGGGCCGGCGAGCGCCGGGCGCGCGAGCTGCTGGAGAGCGGGGCGGCGGCCGAGAAGATGGCCCAGATCTGCGAAGCCCAGGGCGCCTCGCCGCTGAAGAACGCCACCGGCGACCTGATCCACGAGGTGCGGGCGGCCGGCTCGGGCCGGGTGGCCGCCATCGACTGCCTGCGGATCGCCACCATCGCCCGGCTGGCGGGCGCCCCGACGGATCCCGGCGCGGGGCTGGAGCTGCTGCGCAAGACCGGCGAGACGGTGCGCACGGGCGAGCCGCTCTACCGGATCTACGGCTCGGAGATCTCGGACTTCGGCTTCGCCTGCGAGGCCACGGGCGAGGACCCCGGCGTGCGGATCGAATCATGAGGCTCGTCGTCCACGCCTTCGCCGACGAGGAGGCGCCGGCCAGCCGCCTGGCCGCGGCCCTGGGCGTCCCTCTCAGGCTGGTGGACGTCCACGCCTTCCCGGACGGCGAGACGCTGCCGAGGGTGCCCGAGACGGCGCCCACGGTGATCGTCTACCGCTCGCTGGACCGGCCGAACCCCAAGCTCATGCCGCTGATGCTGGCGTGCGACGCCTGGCGGCGCGCGGGCGCCCAGCGGCTGGTGCTGGTCGCGCCCTACCTCTGCTACATGCGCCAGGACACCGTCTTCGAGCCGGGGCAGTCGCTGAGCCGCGACGTCATCGGGGCGCTGCTGGGCGCGCGCTTCGACCGGATCGTCACCGTCAATCCGCACCTGCACCGCACCAGCGACCTGTCGGCCGTGTTCGGCTGCGACGCCGACGCGCTGTCGGCGGCCGAGGACCTCGCCCGCACCCTCGGCGGGGACGGCGAGCCGGTCGTGGTCGGACCCGACGTGGAGTCCGCGCCCTGGGCCGCGGACGTGGCGGGGTTCCTGGGCGCGCCCAGCCTGACGCTGGCCAAGCGCCGGCGGGGCGATCGGGAGGTGGAGCTCAGCGTGCCCGATCCGGCGATGGTGGCCGGCCGCCGGGCGATCCTGGTGGACGACATCTGCTCGTCGGGCGCGACCCTGGCCCTTGCGGCCCGGCGGCTCGTCGCCGCCGGCGCGGCCTCGGTGGAGATCGCCGTGACCCACGCGCTGTTCGAGCCGTCGGCCGACGCCCGGCTGCGGGCGGCCGGTGTGCAGCGGATCGTCTCGACGGACTCCTGTCCCCATCCCACCAACGCCGTGGCCCTGGCGCCGCTGCTGGCCGTCGCCCTGGCGGGCGAGGGCGCTCAGCCGCGCGAGGGCGTGAAGCGGGCGATCAGGTCGTAGGCCTCCCCCGGGAAGGTCAGCCGCACGTCCGTGATCCGGTCGGCGCCGCGCCAGGTGCGGCGCTCGAGCACCAGGCAGGCGGTCCCGGCGGGGATGGCCAGCGCCTTGGCTACGGTCCGGCCGGCGTTCCGGGCGCTGATGCGGTGCTCGGCCTCGGTCCAGGGCACGTGCGACAGCAGCCAACCGCCGGGCGGGGTTCCGGCGAAATCCACGAGGCGGGCCTCGGGCGCGGCGGTCAGGTTGACCACCCGCTCCTCCAGGGCGAACGGCCGGCCGGCCGCCCGGTGCAGGCAGCGCAGGGCCAGGACAGGGTCGCCGGGGCCGAGGTCCAGGGCTTCGGCCTCGGCCTCCTTCGCGCCGCGCGCCGTCCGCGACAGCAGCTCGTAGCCGTAGGTCTCGCCGCGCCCGGTCACCTCGGCGGCGATGTCGGGGATGTCGAGCACGGCGGAATGGATCTTCGGCCGCGCGACGAACGTGCCGGCGCGGCGGCGGCGCACGATCAGGCCGGCGTCGGCGAGGGGCCCCAGGGCCTTGTTCACCGTCATGCGCGAGCAGCCGTACTCGGCCATCAGCTCGTGCTCGGCGGGGATTCGGCGCCCCGGCGGCCAGGCGCCCGAGAGGATCTTCTCCTGCACGTCGGCGCGGATGCGCCGGTGCAGGGTGGCGTCCAGGCGGCTCATCCGGCGATCCGCGCCAGGACCTCGCGGTACCGCGCCTCGATCGCGCCGCGGCAGACGTGCCGCCCCTCCGACACCACCAGCCGGCCGCGGCGCCAGACGGCGGCCACCGGGTTGTCGCGGCAGGCGAAGATCCAGCCGTCCAGCAGCGCCTCCCCCGTCCGGCCCGCCAGCGAGGGGTGGGAGAGGTCCAGGGCGACGATGTCGGCCGCCGCGCCTTCGCGCAGACCCGCCTCGACCCCCAGGGCGCGTGCGCCGCCGGCCAGGGTGGCGTCGAACAGGGCGGCGCCGGTCGAGCGGCCAGGGCCGGGCGCGGCGACGTTGCGGCTGCGCGTGACGAGCCGCTGGGCGTACTCCAGGCCGCGCAGCTCGGCGGCGGCGTCGATCAGCACGTTGGAGTCGGTGCCGACCCCGAACGATCCGCCCGCGGCGAGATAGTCGCGAGCCGGGAAGACGCCGTCGCCCAGGTTGGCCTCGGTCACCGGGCACAGGCCGGCGACCGCGCCGCTGGCGGCCAGGGCGCGGGTCTCGTCGGCGGTCATGTGGGTGGCGTGGACCAGGCACCAGCGGGCGTCCACCGGGGCGTTGGCGAGCAGCCATTCCACCGGCCGCGCGCCGGACCAGGCGAGGCAGTCCTCGACCTCCTTAACCTGCTCGGCGGCGTGGATGTGGACCGGCCCGTCGCCCAGCCGGGCCACCACGGCCAGTTCATCCGGCGTCACCGCGCGCAGGCTGTGGGGGGCGACGCCGACGAGCGCGTCCGAGAGGCCGGCGACCGCCGCCCGGCTCGCCTCGACCAGACGGGCGAAGCCGTCGAGATCGTGGATGAAGCGCCGCTGGCCCGGCGCGGGCGGCGCGCCGCCGAAGTTCGCGTGGGCGTAGAACACCGGCAGCAGCGTCAGGCCGATTCCCGTCGCCTGGGCGGCGGCCGCGATGCCCTGGGCCATCTCGGCGGGATCGGCGTAGGGGCGGCCCTCGGGGTCGTTGTGCAGGTAGTGGAACTCGCCCACGCGGGTGAAGCCCGTCTCCAGCATCTCGGCGTAGGCGAGCTCGGCGATCGCCTGGCTGTCCTGCGGCGTCAGCCGGTCGACGAACAGGTACATGGCCTCGCGCCAGGTCCAGAAGTTGTCGCCGGCGGGGCCGGCCACCTCGGCCATGCCGGCCATGCCGCGCTGGAAGGCGTGGCTGTGGAGGTTGCACAGGCCGGGCAGGGCGGCGCCGTGGGCTTCGTCGTCGGGCCCCTGGGGGACGTCCCGCTCCACGGCGGCGATGCGGCATCCATCCAGCGACAGGCGGACCCGGCGGGCCCAGCCGCCCGGCAGCAGCGCCTGTTCAAACCACAGCGAGCGGGCCTTCGCGATCACTGGACACCCTTCCTGCCTTGGCCATAATGTCTATACATATTCGCGGCCGCAGGCGAGAGGGAGGACGATGAGGGTCTGGCGGAACGCCCGGCTGGCGACGCTCGATCCGCGCCTGCCGGGCCTGGGGATCGTGGAGGACGGCGCCGTCGCGGCCGACGGCGAGCGGATCGTCTATGTCGGCCCGGCCGCCGACGCGCCGGACGGCGAGACGGTCGACTGCGAAGGCCGCTGGATCACGCCGGGCCTCATCGACTGCCACACCCACCTCGTCTACGCGGGCGACCGGGCGCACGAGTTCGAGCTGAGGCTGGCCGGCGCCACCTACGAGGAGATCGCCAGGGCCGGCGGCGGCATCGCCTCGACCGTCGCCGCGACCCGGGCCGCGACGGAAGCCGAGCTGACGGCGGCGGCGCGGCCGCGCCTGGAGTCCCTGGTCGCCGAGGGCGTGACGACGGTCGAGATCAAGTCCGGCTACGGCCTCTCGACGGCCGGGGAGCTCAAGCAGCTGCGCGCGGCGCGGGCGCTCGGAGATGCGGCCACGATCGTCACCAGCTTCCTGGGCGCGCACGCGGTTCCCAGCGAGTACGCGGGCGATCCCGACGCCTACATCGACCTGGTCTGCGAGGAGATGATCCCTGCCGTGGCGGCCGAGGGCCTCGCCGACGCCGTGGACGCCTTCTGCGAGGGGATCGGCTTCGCCCCGGCCCAGACCGAGCGGGTTTTCCAGGCGGCCAAGCGCCACGGCCTGCCGGTGAAGCTGCACGCCGAACAGCTGTCGAACCTCAACGGGGCGGCGCTGGCGGCGCGCTACGGGGCGATCTCGGCCGACCACCTGGAGCACCTGGACGAGGCCGGCGTCGCCGCCATGGCCAAGGCCGGGACCGCCGCCGTGCTGCTGCCGGGGGCGTTCTACTTCCTGCGCGACGAACGGCTGCCGCCGATCGGCCTGCTGCGCGCCGCCGCCGTGCCGATGGCGGTGGCCACCGACTGCAACCCCGGCACCTCGCCGCTGACCTCGCTGCTGCTGGCGATGAACATGGCCGCGACCCTGTTCCGGCTGACGGTCGACGAGTGCCTGGCCGGCGTCACCCGCAACGCCGCCCGCGCGCTGGGCCTGCAGGACAGCCTCGGCGTGCTGGCGGCGGGCAAGCGCTGCGATCTCGCCATCTGGGACGTCGAGCGGCCCGCCGAGCTCGTCTACCGCATGGGATTCAATCCGCTGCACGCCCGCGTCTGGAGGGGCCGTTGACCGACATCGTCCTGGAGCCCGGCGCTGCGCCGCTGTCCGTCTGGCGCGAGATCTGGCGCGGGGCGGGGGTGCGCCTCGATCCCGCCGCCCACGCCGTGGTGGCGCAGAGCGCCGAGGCGGTGACGCGCATCCTGGCCAGGGGCGAGCCGGTCTACGGGATCAACACCGGCTTCGGGAAGCTGGCGACCGTCCGCATCGAGGACGCCGACCTCGCCACCCTGCAGAGGAACCTGGTGCTGAGCCATGCGGCCGGGGTGGGCGAGGCCTCGCCGCGCGCCGTCGTGCGGCTGATGATGGCTCTGAAGCTGGCGAGCCTGGCCCAGGGCGCCTCGGGCGTGCGGCCAGTCACGGTCCAGCTGCTGGAGCGGATGATCGCGCAGGACCTGATCCCCGTGGTGCCGGGGCAGGGGTCGGTGGGCGCCTCGGGCGACCTCGCGCCACTCGCCCACATGGCCGCGGCGATGCTGGGGGTGGGCGAGATCGAGACCGCCGGCCAGCGCCTGCCGGCGGGCGAGGCGCTGGCGGCCGCCGGGCTCGCGCCGCTGGCCCTGGGGCCCAAGGAGGGCTTGGCGTTGCTGAACGGCACCCAGTTCTCGACGGCCAATGCGCTGGCCGGCCTGTTCGAGGCCGAGCGGCTGTTCCGCTCGGCCCTGGTGACGGGAGCCCTCTCCACCGAAGCGGCGAAGGGGTCGGACACACCGTTCGACGCCCGCATCCACGCCCTGCGCCGCCAGCCGGGCCAGGTCGAGGCGGCGCGGGCGCTGCGGGAGCTGATGGCGGGCTCTGCGATCCGCGCCTCGCACCTGAAGGACGACGAGCGGGTGCAGGATCCCTACTGCCTGCGCTGCCAGCCGCAGGTGATGGGCGCGGCGCTGGACGTGCTGCGCCAGGCCGCGGCGACGCTGGGCTTCGAGGCCAACGGCGTCTCGGACAATCCGCTGATCTTCGCCGGCGACACGAACAATGGCGAGGACGAGGCGCTGTCGGGCGGCAACTTCCACGCCGAGCCGGTGGCCTTCGCGGCCGACATGATCGCCCTGGCGGTCTGCGAGATCGGCTCCATCGCCGAGCGGCGGATCGCCATGCTGGTGGACCCGGCGCTCTCGGGCCTGCCGGCGTTCCTGACGCCCAAGCCGGGGCTGAACTCGGGCTTCATGATCCCGCAGGTGACCGCCGCCGCCTTGGTCTCGGAGAACAAGCAGCTCGCCCACCCCGCCAGCGTCGATTCCATCCCGACCAGCGCCAACCAGGAGGACCACGTCTCCATGGCCGCGCACGGCGCCCGCCGCCTGCTCGCCATGACTGCCAACCTGGAAGGGGTGGTGGCCATCGAGCTGCTGGCGGCCGCGCAGGGCTGCGACTTCCACGCGCCGCTGACGTCGAGCGAGGCCCTGGAGCGGGTCCGCGCGCGCCTGCGGCGGGACGTGCCCTCGCTGGACCACGACCGGCACTTCGCCCCCGACATCGCCGCGGCCCAGGCGATCGTGCGAGCCGGCGAGCTCGCCTTCCCCGACCTGCCGGGCGTCGCCTGATGGACTGGCTGCAGGTCGTCCGGGGCGAGGCCCCGCTGGTGGTGAGCTTTCCGCATACGGGCACGGACATTCCGGCGGATATCGAGGGGCGGCTCGTCTCGCCCTGGCTGGCCCGCAAGGACGCCGACTGGTGGATCGAGCGGCTCTACGACTTCGCCCCCGCCCTCGGGGCGACGACGGTGCGCACGGCGATCTCCCGCACCGTGATCGACGTGAACCGCGACCCTTCCGGGGCCTCGCTCTATCCCGGCCAGGCCACGACCGAGCTGTGCCCGACGACCACCTTCGACGGCGAGCCGCTGTACCGCGAGGGTCAGGCGCCGGACGCGGCCGAGATCGCCCGGCGGCGGGCGGCCTGGTTCGACCCCTATCACGCCGCCCTGCAGGCCGAGCTGAAGCGGCTCCTGGAACGGCATCACAGGGTGGTGCTGTACGAAGCCCATTCGATCCGCTCGCACGTCCCGCGCCTCTTCGAGGGCGAGCTGCCCAACTTCAACATCGGCACGAACTCGGGCCGCAGCTGCGACGTCACGCTGACGGCCGCGGTGGAGGAGGCCTGCGACGCCTCCGGCTTCAGCCGCGTGACGGACGGCCGGTTCAAGGGCGGCTGGACCACCCGCCGCTACGGGCGGCCCGACGACGGGGTGCATGCGATCCAGATGGAGCTGGCCTGCCGCGGCTACATGGACGAGCCGGCGGGGCCGCCTACCCCGCAGACCTGGCCCACCCCCTACGATCCCGACCGCGCCGAATACATGCGCGGCGCGCTCTCCCACGTCCTCAAGGCCTGCCTGGACTTCACACGCCCATGACCCGACACGACCCGAACCGCGTCATCCGCCCGCCGGTGGGACCCGAGCTGACCTGCCGGAGCTGGCTGACCGAGGCGCCGCTCCGCATGCTGATGAACAACCTGCATCCGGATGTGGCCGAGAACCCCGCCGAGCTGGTGGTCTACGGCGGCGTCGGCCGGGCGGCGCGCGACTGGGAGAGCTACGACCGCATCGTGGAGACCCTGCGCCGGCTGGGCGACGACGAGACGCTGCTGGTCCAGTCCGGCAAGCCGGTGGGCGTCTTCCGCACCCACGCCGACGCCCCGCGCGTGCTGATCGCCAACTCCAACCTCGTGCCGAAGTGGGCGACCTGGGAGCACTTCAACGAACTCGATCGCAAGGGCCTGGCCATGTACGGCCAGATGACGGCCGGATCGTGGATCTACATCGGCACCCAGGGGATCGTTCAGGGCACCTACGAGACCTTCGTCGAGATGGGCCGCCAGCACTACGGCGGCGACCTCTCGGGCCGCTGGCTGCTGACCGCAGGCCTGGGCGGCATGGGCGGCGCCCAGCCCCTGGCGGCGGTGATGGCGGGCGCCTCGTGCCTGGCGATCGAGTGCCAGCCCAGCCGGATCGAGATGCGCCTGCGCACCGGCTACCTCGACCATGCGGCGCAGACGCTGGACGAGGCGCTGGAGATCATCGAGCGGTCCTGCCGGGAGAAGCGGCCGGTCTCGGTCGGCCTGGTCGGCAACGCCTGCGAGGTGCTGCCGCAGATCCTGGAGCGCGGCGTCCTGCCCGATCTGCTGACCGACCAGACCTCGGCCCACGACCCGGTGAACGGCTACCTGCCGAAGGGCTGGAGCCTGGAGCGCTGGGCCGCCATGCGCGAGCAGGCGCCGGACCAGGTGGAGGAGGCGGCCCGCGCCTCGATGGCCGAGCACGTCCAGGCGATGCTGGCGTTCCGCAAGGCGGGCGTGCCGACCGTCGACTACGGCAACAACATCCGTCAGGTGGCGAAGGACGCGGGGGTCACCGACGCGTTCGATTTCCCGGGCTTCGTGCCGGCCTACATCCGCCCGCTGTTCTGCCGCGGGATCGGGCCGTTCCGCTGGGCCGCGCTCTCGGGCGACCCGGACGACATCTTCAGGACCGACGCGAAGGTTAAGGAGCTGATCCCCGACAACCCGCACCTGCACAACTGGCTCGACATGGCCGGCGAGCGGATCAGGTTCCAGGGCCTGCCGGCGCGGATCTGCTGGGTCGGGCTGGGCGACCGGCACCGGCTGGGCCTGGCGTTCAACGAGATGGTGGCGAAGGGCGAGCTGAAGGCGCCGGTGGTGATCGGCCGCGACCACCTCGATTCGGGCTCGGTGGCCTCGCCCAACCGCGAGACCGAGGCCATGCGCGACGGCTCGGACGCGGTGTCGGACTGGCCGCTGCTGAACGCCCTGCTGAACACCGCCTCGGGGGCGACCTGGGTCAGCCTGCACCATGGCGGCGGGGTCGGCATGGGCTACTCCCAGCACGCTGGCATGGTGATCGTCTGCGACGGGACCGAAGCGGCGGCCCGGCGGATCGAGCGCGTGCTGTGGAACGACCCGGCCAGCGGCGTCATGCGCCACGCCGACGCCGGCTACGACATCGCGCTGTCGGTGGCTCGCGAGAAGGGGCTGGACCTGCCGGGCATCCTGGGCTGACCGCGCTCAGGCGGTCTGCACCAGGTTCATCTTCAGGAACCGGCCCACGACCTCGACCATGAGGCTGGGCTGCAGTGTCGTGGCGACAGAGAGCTCAGCGATGCTCGCCTCTCCCTCGGCCAGGCGGGCGAAGGCGGCGCGCACGATGTCCGGGGCGACCTTCCAGTGCGGGAAGACGGGGTGTCCTTCCAGCGCCAGGTAGGCGTCGGCCGAGCCGCCGGGCGCGAGCGCCACGCGGGTGTCGGGGCCGATCCTGGCGGTGGGGAAACCGGCGAAGACGCGGAAGGGGTCGGGCTGGCCGGGGGCGTTGCGCGGGGCGCGGGCCCAGTAGTCCGGCGCGGCGGCGGCCTCCCGCGTGCGGATCGCGTCGAGCTCGTCCCACAGCTCCTGATAGCGGCGGTAGACGTGCGACCAGTCGTAGGTCGAGCGCACGCGCTCGCGGCCCGCCTCGCCCATGCGCCGCCGAAGGTCGGGGTCGTCGATGAGGCGGCCCAGCCGATCGACCAGCTGCGGGAAGTCGACCGACACCGTCAGGCAGGTGCGGAACAGCATGAAGTCGTAGTTCAGCTCGCCGGACTCGTAGGCCTTGGCGATATGGTCCCCGTGGCCCGCGTCGGGCGCATAGGTGGCGATCCGGAAGCCGTCCTCGCCGTCGCGCACGGTGTCGCGGTAACCATCCCAGTCGCTGACCAGCACCGGGACGCCCGAGGCCATGGCCTCCAGCGGCGTGATGCCGAAGGTCTCCTGGATGTTGTCCGAGAGCGAGACGAAGAGGTCGGCGGCCCGCCATGCGGCCCGGTAGCGCTCGAAGTCCTTGCCGTTGATGAAGAGGGCGCGCACGTCGGGGCAGAAGTCGCGCGCCGAGGTGGTGTAGGCCGTCTCCACCGCCTCGTTGGGGAACTGGCCCGCCTGGACGAGCACGATCTTGCGCCCGGTCGTCTCGTACACCGCCTGCAGCGCCCGCAGCATCTGGTAGGGGTGGGCCTTGGCGTGGAACACCAGCCGGCCGGCGAAGAGCACCGCCACCTCGTCGTCGGCCAGCCCCAGCAGCGACCGGGCGGCGGCCCTGTCGGCCTCGCTGAACTCGAAGTCGCGGGCGTGGACCCCCAGCGGGATGACCGGCAGCAGGGGCCGGGGCGCGCGGACCTCCCGCCCGAAGCGCCAGGCGAAGTATTCCTCGCCCGCGCCGATCGCCTGCTCCAGCACCGAGACCGCCGCCCGCGAGGTGCAGATGATCGCGTCCCACGGCGCCAGCGCCGCCGCGGGCAGGGCCGCGAAGGCCGTCATCGGCGGCCCCGAAAGCGTGTGCGTGAGGCCGCAGAGGCTGTAGCTCGCCGGGCCGGCGCGGAGCCGGAACTCGGCCATCGGGGCAAGCTGTCCGTCCGGCCGGAACAGGACCCGCCGCTCGGCCATCGTCGCCAGATCGTTGCGGGCGATCCACTCGGTGCGGCCGGCCGGATCGAACTCCAGCACCGTGCGCCGGAAATCCTGGGCCGCGTTCCCGTAGGGCGAATAGCCCCAGATCGGCCGTCCGGCGTGGGCGGCGACGGCGGCGCGCAGGAAGCCGTTGCCGGCGGCCTGGCGGCCCATCAGCTTGGGCCCGTCCAGGCGATAGGCGTCGGATTCGAAGAGGATGGCGGCGTCCATGGGGGCGGCGGACTAGCATGGCGGCGGGCGCGCCCCAAGGCCCCGCGATTGCCCGCCCGGGCGCGTTCCGCTAGGCCCGGTCCATGGCCAAGACGTCGTTCCTGCACGCCGCCGTCGCAACGATCCTGCTGCTGGCCGCGGGCTGCGCCAGGGCGGGCGGGGACGAGCCGGCCGCGATCGTGGTCGTGGCGGGCCAGTCGAACGCCCTGGGCTATGGCCTCACGGCCGCGGACCTGCCCCCTTCGCTGGCGAGCCCAGACCCGGACGTGAGGATCTGGGACGGCGCCCGCTTCCAGCCGATGGCGGCCGGCCGCAACACGGGCTTCGGGCCGCAGCCGGGGGCCTGGGGACCGGAGGCCGGGTTCGCCCGCGCCTGGCGCGCGGCCCATCCGGACGCCCCGCTCCATGTGGTGAAGTTCGCCCGCGGCTCGACCCCCTTGGCGGCGAGCCCGGGGCGGGACTGGTCGCCGGGCACGCAGGAGCTGTTCGCCGCGGCGACCACCGAGATTGAGGAAGCCAAGGCCGCGCTGGCGGTGAACGGGGGCCCGGCCCGGGTCGTCGCGATCCTGTGGGTGCAGGGGGAGGCAGACGCCGTCGACCCCGCCAAGGCCGCCGCCTACGGGCCCAACCTGGCCGGGCTGATCCAGGCGATCCGTCGGGACTGGTCGTCCGAGGCGCCGATCGTCGTCGGTCAGACCGGACCGGGCCTGCCGTACGCCAAGGCGGTGCGGGCCGGCCAGGCTGCGGTCGCCTCGCCCGAGGGCCGGGTCGCCGTCGTGGACACCGGCCCGCTTCCGCGCCAGGCCGACGGACTGCACATCGCCGCCGAGGGGCAGGCGCGCCTGGGCGCGGCGATGGCCGAAGCCGCCCAGCGCCTGTCGCGGTAGGCTACCCCGCCGCCCAATCCTTCGGCCGGATCACCCTGCGGTCCGCGGCTGCCACCTCGTCGTGGTGGCGATAGGCCCACCAGACGGCGTCCACGACCTCGGAGCGCAGCGGCGTGGTGGCGTCGCCGAACATCAGCCGGTCGATGTCGAGGTCCAGCGCCTGGCGGCCGAGCGCCACGCGGACGGCGTCGTCGTCGATCACCTTCAGCGCCGCGGCCACGTAGGCGTCCTCGTCCCGGGCGATCAGCCACTCCGGCATGCCGAGGCGGCGCAGCAGCATGGCGTCGGTCCGCCCATGCGGCTCGGGACACTCCATGGCCACGACCGGCAGTCCCTGGCGCAGCGAATCGATGACGCTGTGCAGGCCGCCGAACGGGAAGGGACTGAGGTTCAGGTCGCAGGCGGACAGGAGCTCAAGGTAGCGGTTGTAGGCCATGAGGCCGTGGACCTGCGCCCCCGGCAGCGCACGCTCCAGGGTCTGGCGGATGGCCTGCAGCTCGGAGCCGCCCACATTGGGGAAGACGTGGAACTCGAGCTCGCGGCCGGCCGCGGCGCGGATCCGCGCCAGCAGCGCGATGAAGCCGGGGTTGAGCTTGAGGAGGTTGCTGGGCAGGGCCACCCGCAGCGGCCGCGCGGTCTCGCGGATGTCGGGCGGCACGGGCGTGTAGTGCGGCGAGCGTTCGAACACGAGCGACTCGTCCGGCAGCAGCAGCAGCCGCTCGCCGAACAGGGCGGGGTCCGAGACGTAGCCTTCCTCGGTCAGGTAGTAGTCGATCGCCGGGCAGAACGTGGACGCCGAGTGGCCCAGCGCCGTCATCTGGATCGGGGCGAAGCGCAGGTTGGCCAGCAGCGGTCCCCAGTGCCGCATTCCCACGCTGGGCCAGAAGACGATGTCCGGTTCGGCCTCGGTCATCCGCCGGGCGATCTCGCCCAGGTGCGCGCCGCCGCCGGCCCGGCGGAAGGTGTGGACCTCGTCGAACAGCGGCCGGACCGCGGGGTCGGCCTCGGTGTCCTCGGTCACCAGGACGAGCTCGAACCGCTCGCGCAGCTGGCGCAGGTACTGGCCGAAGTAGCGGAACTGCACGTGGTTGGAGTGCATGATCTCGGCCGCCACCAGCATCCGCGGCCGGTCCTTCAGCGTGCGGACGGCCGGGAGCGCCGGCGCCTGGATCCGGATGCGGCCGGCCAGGTCGACCAGCGTGCGGTTGAGCACGGCCTTGAGGGCGTGCTTGCGCGGGTGGCTGGCGTAGCTGCACAGCATCCAGGCGGTGCTGAGGGCGACCAGGTGGTTCAGCGTCGGCGGCAACGGCGCGGGCCGCAGCGCCTCGGCGCGGTCGAGGAAGGCCTCCCGCCGCTCGGCGCCCAGGGCCGAGACCACCGGCTTGGACCCCACCAGGCTGATGTAGGCGGTCTGGGCCAGCTCGGGCGGGAGGGTCAGGAGGTCGTCGGGACCGAACTCCACGTCGGAATCGAGGGTGAGCAGCAGGCAGGCCTTCGCCAGCCGCTGCGGATCCACCGCCCCCGCGGCCGGCGTCCCGCCCCGCGGCTGCAGGCCCATGGCGCGGAGCACATGGTCGAGCGAGCCCAGCGGGCTGGCGCGGACGAGGGTCTCCAGCTCCTGGCGGAAGAGCAGGGCCTGCTGGAACTGGTCGACGGTGGGCGGGGCCGCCGGATCGGCGATGATCGTGGCCAGCGCCGTCGCCAGGCGCGCCGCCTCCGCGGGCGTGGATGGCGCGCCGGATTGGAGCAGCGCCCGGAGCGCGTCCACCGCCTTGGCCCAGCGGTCCGGCTCCCGATTGAAGGCCGCCCGCTCGAGACCCGCCAGATCGATCACGCCCACGCCCCCTCCGGTGGCCCCGGAAGGAGCCTCGGCGGCGGGTTTAAAGGGGTGCGGCGGCCAGGCCAAGCCGCACGCCTTGGGGCTTTTCCGGAACTCCTCTAGACCTGGGGCATGCGATCGGGAGCACACGAAGGACAGCGCGCGACCGTCGGGCCGGCGTCCGATCCGGCGGCGCTCAGGCGGCTGTTCGACCAGGCGGTCCAACGGCACCAGGCCGGCGACCACGCGGCGGCCGGCAGGCTCTACGAGGCCGTGCTCGCCGGCGGGCCGGACCGGGGGCTGCGCGCCGACGTGCTGGCCAACCTGGCCTCGATCCTGCGCAACCAGGACCGGTTCGCCGAGGCGGAGGCCGCGCTGCGGGACTGCCTGCGGCTGTCGCCGGACCACCTGTCGGGCCTGGCGAACCTCGCCAACCTGCTGATCGTCGCCCAGCGCTACGAGGAGGCGCGGGCCTGCATCGCCCGCTCGCTCGCCCTCGCGCCGGACGACCGCCTGCACCGCTACCGGCTGGGCCTGGCCTGGCTGGGCGAGGGCGACTACGCCGCGGGCCTGCCGCTGTACGAGCTGCGCGACGACCGGGCGCGGACGCCCCTGCGGTCCATGTCCACGCCGGAGTGGGACGGCGGCCCGCTGGAGGGCCGTTCGGTCTTCATCTGGCGCGAGCAGGGCTACGGCGACGAGCTGCAGATGGCCCGCTTCATCCCGGCGCTGAAGGCCGCCGGCGCCGGGCGGGTGATGGTGGCGCCCACGCGGGCGCTGGTGCGCCTGTTCGGGACGCTGGAGGGCGTGGACGAGGTGCTGGAGATGACCGGGCGGGTGGCCGCGCCGCCGCACGACGTCTGGGCCCTGCCGTTCTCGCTGCCGCACCGGCTGGGCGTCACCCTCGAAACCCTGCCGGCCGCGCCGTACCTTCGCGCGCCCGAGGCGGCGCGGGCGGCGTGGAAGGGCTTCGCGCCGGAGGGCGGGGTGGGCTTCGTCTGGCACGGCAACCCCGCGCAGCCGGTGGAACGCTACCGCGGCCTGCCCTCGCCCGAGCTGCTGCAGCCGCTGGCCGAGCACGTGCGGCTGATCGACCTGCAGGAGCCGCGCGGCGATTTCGCGGACACCGCGGCCATCCTCGAGCAACTGGACCTCGTGATCACCACCGACACCGCCATGGCGCACCTGGCGGGGGCGCTCGGGCGGCCGTGCTGGGTGATGCTGCCGGCCGTCGGCTGCGACTGGCGCTGGCTGCGGCGGCGGCCGGATTCCCCCTGGTACCCGTCGCTTCGCCTGTGGCGGCAGGAGACGCCGGGCGACTGGGCCCCGGTGATCGCGGCCATGAAGCAGGAGCTGGCGTCGAACGGTCCGCCGGGACGGCGTCCTTGAGCCGGCTGTCGGTCTTCCACCCCTCGGGCGCGCTGGGTCTGGGCGCCAACCCGTTCGGCAAGGACGTGGCCAACCTCCAGCTCATCCGGGCGCTGGCCCAGTCGGGCGGGTTCGAGCAGCTGGACATCCTCAGCGCCCGGCCGCCGAGCGAAGCCGATCTCGCCGCCGGCCTGATCCAGGACTCCGGCTCGCAGACCCGCCTGGCTTCGGGCTGGCTGCTGAACACCGGCTTGCCCGCCGCATCGGGCGCCCTTCTGCGCGGGCAGCCCTACCTCAGCGAACTCGCCTGGCTGCGCCGCAGGGCCTGCGGCGACCGGGGGTACAGCCTGCTGGGCCTGGCCCACACCCTGGCCCCGCCGGCGGTGCGCGAGCTGATCGCCGCCAGCCTGTCGGCGCCGGTGCATCCCTGGGACGCGGTGATCTGCACCTCGCCCAGCGTGCAGGACGGCCTGGCCCGCATGTTCGCCGAGCTGGGCGAGCATCTGGCCGAGCGGACCGGCGGCAAGCCGCCCGCGCCGCCCGCCCTGCCCATCGTGCCGCTCGGCGTCGAGGCCGAGGCCTTCCGGCGCACGGCCGACCGTCCGGACGCCCGCGGCCGGGTCCGGGCCGAGCTGGGCCTGACGGGCGACGACGTGCTCGTGCTCTGGGTCGGGCGGCTGTCGTTCTTCGAGAAGGCCTTCCCGCAGCCCATGTTCCGCGCCGTGCAGCAGGCGGCGGCCATGACGGGAGCGAAGGTCGCCTTCGCCATGGCGGGCTGGTTCCCGCGGGAGGCCGACCGGGCGCACTACGCCCAGGCCGCGGCGGCCTATGCGCCGGACGTGGACGTGCGGTTCGAGGACGGCAACGACCGCGCGCGGCTGGGCGACCTGTGGGCCGCCGCCGACGTGTTCCTGTCGCTGGTGGACAACATCCAGGAGACCTTCGGCATTACCCCGCTCGAGGCGATGGCCGCCGGCCTGCCGGTGGTGGCCAGCGACTGGGACGGCTACCGGTTCACGGTGCGCCACGGCGAGGAGGGGTTCCTGATCCCGACCCTGGGCGGCCCCGAGAGCGGCGGCCTGGGCGGGACCATCGCGGCCCGCCACGTCTTCGGCCTCGACAGCTACCAGACCTATGTCGGGGCGTTGGCGCAGCACACGGCGGTCCACATCGGCCGTTGCGCCGAGGCGCTCGCGGCGCTGATCCGTTCGCCCGACCTGCGCCGCAGGATGGGGGAGGCGGGGCGCGCCCGCGTGCGGACCGCCTTCGACTGGCCGGTGGTGGCCGGGCAGTACCGCGAACTGGTGGACGAGCTGTCCGCCATCCGCGCCGCCGCCGCGGATCCGCCCGCAGGCCGGCAGTCTGACCCGGTGCGGGGGGACCCCTTCCGCGACTTCGCCCACTTCGCCACCGACACGCTCACGCTCGACACCCGGCTGGCCGCCGGCCTCGGGGTGACGGCCCAGGACGTGCTGGGGACCGAGGCGGTCGCGCTCGACGGGGCCTATGGGGCGCTGCGCGCGCCGGTGCAGGCCTGCGCGCAGGTGCTGGACCTCCTGGCCGGCGGGCGGGCGATGACGGTGCGCGAGATCCTGCTGGCCTTCCCGGCCGACGAGCGCCGCCGGACCGAGCTGGCGCTGGGGTGGATGGCCAAGCACGGCTTCGTCGACTGGCTGACGTAACGGCGGCATCCGATCGCGCGGACGCACGTTCTTCCCCGTCGAGCCTCGCGCAGGAGGCTGCACGCAGAGGAGAACGACATGCGGATCGGCATGATCGCAGGCGCCGCGCTCGCCGTGGCCGCCCTGCCCGCCGCCAGCGAGGCGGCCTGTCCCAAGCGCACCACCGGCACCGTGGTGGGCGCCGTGGCCGGGGGGCTGCTGGGCAATGTGGTGGCCGGTCGCGGCGACCGCACGGAAGGCACGCTGCTCGGCGCGGCCGTGGGCGGCGTCGCGGGCAACCAGCTCACCAAGTGCAAGCGCCCCGCCCCGCGTCCGCAGGCGGCGAGCCGCAGCTACCGCCAGGCCTCCTACGCGCCGGCGCCGCGCCGTGCGACCTGCCGGTACGAGAACCGCGCCTATTACGACCAGTACGGCCAGGTGGTGTACGCCCCGGCCCGCGTCTGCGGGTGACGCATGCGCAAGGTCCTGATCCTGACGGCCGTCGCGGCCGCTGCGTCCGGCCTGGCGGCCTGCCAGGAGGGCGGCCAGGGGCGGTCCCGCGCCGCCGCCGGCGACGCTGACGGCCTGTGCAAGCCCTTCGCCGCGCCCGGCCAGGCGGCGGCGCCCGGCGGCCTCGACCAGGGCGGCGCGGCGGTGGACGACTGCCTGCACCGCTGGGGCTACACCCTCGCCCGGTCCACGGACGAGGCCGGGGCTGTCGCCCAGGCGGCGCTCGCGGCCTGCTCCGCGCCCCTGGCCCGCTGGAACCAGCAGACGCTCAGCCAGGCGGCCGGCGGCGGCCCGCCGATGGAGGCGCCCAGCCTGCTGACCGGCGAGCCGACCAATCCCATCGCCGAGCACAACAGCTTCGCCGAGGGCAGGGCGCTGTTCTACGTGGTGCAGGCGCGCGCCGGGAAGTGCGACCCGCCGCGCGAGACGGCGCCGGCCCAGACGCCCGCCGCCGGCGCGGCCAACAGCCCCGACCGCTAGATCCGGCCGCTAGCCCGCCGCCGCGGCCTTCACCGCGGCCTGGACCTCGGCCGGCAGGGTCGCGAGCCAGGCCGCGGGCGACAGCCGCTCGGCCACGCGCCGGCGACCCGCCTCGGCGAGGCGGGCGCCCAGGGCGGGGTCGGCCCGCAGCCGGCGCAGGCCCTCGGCCGCCGCCTCGATGTCGGGCTCGGCCCACGCCTGGCCGCGGTAGATGCCCTGAGGGTCGGCGACCGGCGTCGGGGTCCACGGGACCATCAGGCCGCAGGACTCGTCCATGAAGTCGAGGTTCCCAGTCGCGGCCGTGGCGAGGGCGGGGGTGCCCAGCGCCATGGCCTCGGCCATGGTCAGGCCGAACCCCTCGGCGCGGTGCAGCGAGATCAGCACGTCGGCGCCGGCGATCAGCCGCTTCACCTGGGCGTAGGGCCAGACGGCGTCGACGATGCGCACAGTGGGGCCGGCCAGCCGGCGCAGAGCCGCCAGGGCCGCGGGATGGGCGCCGCCGTTCTGGGTCTTGATCACCAGCTCGCAGGCCGGGTCCTCGCCGAAGGCGCGGCGGAAGGCGGCGATCGCGCCTTCGGGGTTCTTCCTGGCCGCCGAGGAGTTGAAGTCGAACAGGGTGACGGCCTGGAACGCCGCCGCGCGCGGCGCGGGCGCGACGCCCTCGTAGTCCTCCAGGAACAGCGGGTGGGGCACGACCCGGACGGGCGGACGCACGCCCTCGAAGGCGCCGGCCGTATAGCGGCTGGGGGCCCAGATCTCGTCCACGAGCCTGGCGTCGGCCAGCCAGTCGGCGGGCGCGCGCGGCAGCTCCCAGGCCCAGTAGCCGTAGCGGCGCCCCAGCACCCGGCGCGGGCCGAGCGAGGCCAGGGCGCCGACCAGCTCGGGGGCGTTCAGGTGGAAGATCCAAAGGCCGGGCGTGGGCCTGTCGAGGCGCGCCCCGCCATCGAGGCCGGCGCCGACGCTGACCGTCTCCACGGGCGCGCCCACCGCCTCGAAGGCGCGCCGGGCCAGCCGAGCCGAGGCGGCGATGCCGTGGGCGCCGTCGAACAGGCCGACCAGGCGGATCGGCAGCGCTCCGGCGTTGTCGAGGGGCGCCGGACGTCCCGCCGCGTGGACGTAGGTCCGCAGGCCCTGGCGCACGGCCGGGCCCGCCAGGCGCCGCAGCGGTTCGGGCAGCGCCCGCCGCCAGAGGCCCTGCAGGGCGCGGACGCTCATCGCCGCAGGCTGGCGCGCGCCAGCCGCGTCAGGGGATGGGCCAGGACGTCGGCGGGCAGGCTGTCGACCGGCGCGCCGTACTCGGCCAGCCCCCCGGCGAGCAGCCAGCGCAGGAAGCGGAACCGGCCGAGCGGGCGGTCCAGCGGATAGAGCCGCTGCACGTCGGGCCGCGCGTCCCAGATCTCGCGGAACAGGCGCACGAACGGGCGGGGCAGGCCCTCGGCGCGCGCCAGGTGCGGCGCCTGCAGCGGCGCCTTCAGGCGCTCGGGCCAGCCGGCGGCATGCGGGACTCCGAAGGCGGCGAAGAGCGTCCGGCGCAGTTCGGAGGGTCGGGCCTCCGTCTCCGAGAGCTCGGCCGCCCGGGCCATGATCCAGGGCTCGGCCAGCAGGCGGTCGAACTCATGGTCGGGCAGGGCGTCCATCTCGAAGCGGCCGGCGATCGCCTCGGGGCCGATCCACCAGGCGGTGAGCTCGTCGTTGCTGTAGCGCTGGGCGGGCTCTGTCGGACCTTTGAGCTTCCGCGCCGCGTCGGCCGACGGTCGGTCGGCGCCCAGGGCCTCGGCGTTGGGGACGAACCACCAGGGGAAGGCGGCCGCCGGGCGCTCGCGCGCGATCGCGGCCTGGACGCGGGTGAGGCCGGGCGCGGCGGGGGCCTCGGCGTCCATCCAGGCCTCGGTGGCGGGACCGAGCCCGTCCGGGAAGGTCTCGCCCGCCCGGGCGGCGGCCAGGGCGGCCCTGCGCATGGCCGGCGTGACCCGGCGGCCCGAGGCGAACCGGTCGAAGCCGTAGCCGCGCGCCTTGGCCTGCGCATGCCCGTTGGCGTTCAACGCGCGAGCGTAGTCGGCGAGCAGGGCCGCCAGGGGCGAGCCGCGCGCCACGCGGAACCGGGTCTGGTGCTTGGAAAGGTCGAGCGGGCGGGCCGGGTCGAAGCCTGAGAAGTGGAAGAAGACGAGGGGCTCGCCGTCGACGGTCCAGCCGTCGGCGCCGCGGGCGAGCGTGCGGCCCTCCAGGTTCCAGTAGGCGAGGTTGAGGCCTGGATGGGTGAGGATGGCGGCGCCCGGCACGAACTCCGGCGCCCGGTCCATGTGCTTCTGGTCGGTGAAGACGCCGCCCTCGAGGTCCACCCGGCAGTCGAAGCGGCACTGCTCGGCCCACCAGTCCAGCAGGGCGTCCACCTGCCGATCGCGCCGCGCCGACAGGAAGCCGAGGTTGTAGGTTCCCGATCTGGCCAGGTCCTCGTTCGTGGGGCTGCCCGGCGTCGTGAGCGGCCGGACGGTGTGCGGCGTCAGGCAGAGCGGCGTGCGCGCCAGGGCCTCGCGCACCGGCGCCAGCGGCCGGAAGACCCAGATGTCGGGGTCGAGGTAGGTGACGCTGTCCACGCCGTCCCAGGCCAGCATCGTGCGGAAGACGAACGGCTTCACCGCCGTGTTCAGCTCGAGCGCCTCGTAGTAGACGCTCATGTCCCGCACCGGCGCGCCGAGGTCGGCGGCCTCGATCACCTCGGCCACGCCGGCCAGCTCGGGGATCGGCCCGTCGGCCGCCACCACGACCCGGCGCGCGGACGGCTCCGCCTGGCGAAGGCTCTGCATCAGGCTCGCCGCCTGGGCCGCGTAGTTCCGCGACACGATGGTGAAGATGACGTCCACGCCCGACTTCCTGGGCCCTGCCTAACAGGCCGACCGTCAGGCGGCCAGAAGCTCGTCCAGCTTGCGGATGTCGGTGACCTCGGAGGCGACGCCGCCCTCGAGCCGCATGACTTTGTTGCAGTAGAGCCGCAGGAGGTCGACGTCGTGGGTCGCCAGGACCAGGATCCCCGCGCGCTCGACCAGGCCCAGCAGGCGCTTGTGCGCCAGCTTCTGGAAGTCGGCGTCGCCGACGGCGATCCACTCGTCCATCAGCAGCACGTCGCACTCGACGGCGGTGGCGGTGGCGAAGGCGAGACGAGCCTGCATGCCCGCCGAATAGGTCTTCACCGGCATGGCGAGGAAGGGCCCGAGCCCCGTGAACTCGGCGATCTCGGGCAGCCGCGCCTCGATCTCCTTGGCGGAGAGGCCGGCGATCCGGCCGCGCAGCCGGATGTTGTCGTAGCCGGTGGCCGACAGGTCGATGCCCAGCGACAGGTCCAGCAGGGCGGCGATGCGGCCGTGGACGTCGATGGTGCCCTCGTCGGGCTCGTAGGCGCCCGAGAGCGCCCGCAGCAGGGTGGTCTTGCCCGAGCCGTTGTGGCCGATCAGGCCCAGGCGGTCGCCCGCCTTCAGCTCGAGGTTCAGGTCCTGCAGGGCGGTGACGTCGGTCGAGCCGAAGTGGCGGCCGAGCTTGCCGCCGACCGCCACCCGGGCCAGCGACTTCTTCAGCGACTTGGCGTCGACGCCGTAGACGGGGAAGCGGATCGTCAGCCCCGTGCAGGTGATCGAGACGGGAGGCTGGCTCATAGGTAGTGCACGATCCGGCGGCGGGTGCGGGCGAAGAGGGCGAAGGTCAGGATCCAGCCGCCCGCCGCCATGGCCACCAGGACCACGTAGGTGGTCGGCGAGACCGCGTCGCCGAGCAGCGGCGCGCGGATCGCGTCGAGCAGGTGGAAGAAGGGGTTGAAGTGCAGCACCGCCATGTGCTCGCTCGAGAAGCGGTTCGGCGTCCAGAACACCGGCGTCATGAAGATCGCGAACTGCATGATCGAGACGACGATCTGCGGGATGTCGCGGAAGCGGGCCGAGGCGATCCCCGCCAGCATGCTGATCCAGCTGACGTTCAGCACCATCAGCAGGACGCCGAGCAGGGCCACGAGCGGCTTCGCCACGCCCCAGTAGTCGTAATAGGTCAGGACCGCGACGACGATCACCAGGTGGTGCGCCAGGCTGATCAGGTTCCGCAGGACCGTGCGCCAGACGAAGGTGAACATCGGCAGGCTGGTCTGCGAGAGCATGCCCTTGGCCTGGACGAAGGTCTCGCAGCCCTCGTTGATGATGCCGGCCATGGCCCCGAAGAAGACGATGCCGAGCGCCACGAAGGGCAGGAACTCGCTGATCGGGATCTTGAAGAGATTGGCGTAGAGGAAGCCGATCCCGAGGACCATCAGGCCCATCGAGAGCGTGATCCAGAAGGGGCCGAGGATCGACCCGCGGTAGCGCGAGACGATGTCGTGCCAGGCGAGCGACCAGGCCAGGCCCAGGCGCTGGCCCGAGCCCTTGAGGTCGCGGAACGCCATCTGGAGCTGGAACAGGCCGCCGCGCTGGCCGGTCCGCAGCATGTGGGCAGCCGTCTGCATGATACTCCCGACGCGAAGGCGCCGGAGGTATCAGGCGGCCGGGGGCGGCGCAAGGCGAGGGACCGGCGCCGCTTTGCCAGTCCGGGCGCTTCCGTGCTAGCCGGGCCGGCCGAAGGGCCGAGCCAGCATGACCTCGCCACGATGACCTCAATCGACAAGATCGCCCGCGACCCGCAGCATCCGCCCCTGGAGTCGCATCTGGCGGCGCTGGCGCCGCCGTCGCGCCTGGCGCTCGAGGACGCCGGCGTGTGGCTGGTGATCCCCTGCTTCAAGGTCCGCGCCCACATCCTGAACGTCATCGCCAAGGCGCCGTCCTGGATCGAGGGGATCGTCTGCGTGGACGACGCCTGCCCGGACCGCTCGGGCGAGCTGATCGAGGCCGAGGCGAAGGACCCGCGCGTCGTGGTCGTGCGCCTGCCGCAGAACCAGGGCGTCGGCGGCGCCACCCTGGCCGGCTACGGCGAGGCGGCGCGCCGGGGCGGCCGGGTGCTGGTGAAGGTGGACGGCGACGACCAGATGGACCTGGAGCACGCCGCCCATCTGGTGGCTCCGATCCTCCTCGGCGAGGCGGACTACGCCAAGGGCAATCGCTTCACCTCCATCAGCCACCTGAAGACCATGCCGGCGGTGCGGGTGTTCGGGAACGCGGTGCTGAGCTTCGCGGCCAAGCTGTCCACCGGCTACTGGAACATCTTCGATCCCACCAACGGCTACACGGCCATCGAGGCCAACGTGGCCCGGCTGGTGATGGAGAAGCGGGTCTCACGGCGGTTCTTCTTCGAGACCGACCTGCTCTACCACCTGGGCACCCTGCGGGCGGTGGTGCGCGACGTGCCGATGCCGGCGCGCTACGCCGACGAGGTCAGCAACATCCGCATCGGCCGGATCGTCGGGCCCTTCGCGCTGAAGCACCTGCGCAACTTCGTCCAGCGGGTGCTGGGCCAGTATTTCGTCCGCGACTTCAACGCCGCCAGCCTGGAGCTGGTGTTCGGGATCTTCTCGATCCTGTTCGGCCTCGGATACGGCCTGAGCTACCTCGCCAACCGCGATCCGGGGCAGATCGCCTCGGCCGGCGTGGTGATGATGGCCGCCCTGCCGATCATCCTGGGCGCCCAGCTGCTGCTGCAGGCGATGAACTTCGACGTGCTGAACGTGCCGAGCCGCCCGATCCACCCCTTCCTGCGGGCGGTGGAGAGGATGCAGGCCGGGAAGGCGCCGGCGTGACCCCGCGCGAGATGCTGCTGTGCGCCGGCTTCTCGCTGGCCCTGCCGGTGGGCCAGGCGATGTTCAAGTGGGCGGCGGTCCACCACGGCCGGCAGAGCGGGACGCTGGTCGCCAAGCTCGCCGGCAACTGGCCGCTGATGACGGCGCTGGCCTGGTACGGGCTGACGGCGATCTTCTGGTTCTACATCCTGACCCGGGTGCCGCTGTCGAAGGCCTATCCCTTCGCTCTGGCCGGCACCGGGCTCATCCCGGTGGTGGCCTGGCTGCTGTTCAAGGAGCCGCTGGGCTGGCGGATGGCGGCGGGATACGTCCTGATGCTGGCCGGGCTGGCGGTGATTCAGAGCCAGTCGGCCTGAGGCTCGAACCGCTCGTGGGGGGACGATGAACGAGGCGAGGAGCCTGCGCGGGATGGCGCCGGCGATCCTGTGGTTCCTGGCGCTGGCCGGCGGCTACGCCCTGATCCTGGGGCTGAACTATCCCGGCCACATGTCGGTGGACACCATCATCTCGCTGGCCGAGGGGCGGAGCGGGGTGCGCCGGGTGTTCGGGCCGCCGCTGTTCAGCTCGTTCCTGGGCTTCTTCGACCGCATCGTCACCGGCTCGGGCGCCTATGTCGTCGCCGCCGCGCTGGTGCTGGTCGGGGCCTGGGCCGGGCTGCCGTCGCTGCGCCGCAGGGTGGCCTGGATCGCGCCCCTCGTCCTGGCGGCCGCCTTCGCCGCCCCGCAGGTGGCGATCTACCAGGGGATCGTCTGGAAGGACGTGCTGTTCGCCAACTTCGCGATCGCCGGCTTCGTGGCGCTGGCGCACGCCTGCCGCCGCTGGGACGCGGCGCGGCCCCGCCTGGCGCTCCTGGCCCTGGCCTTCCTTCTGATGGCGGTGGCCACGCTGCTGCGCCAGAACGGGGCCCTGATCGTCGTGCTGTGCGCCGCCGTCCTGGCCTGGACCGCCCGGGGCGAAGGTTGGCGCCGTGCGCTGGCCTGGGCCGCGGCGGGGTTCGTCGTCCCGCTCGTGCTGGCGGCCGGCATCAACGCCGTCACGCCGGTGAAGGACCCGCCGGGCAAGAACCGCAACGTCGGGCTGCGGCTGCTGCAGGGCTACGACATCGCCGGCGCCCTGGCCGACGATCCGGACCGGCCGCTGCGGGCGCTGGAGGCCGACAATCTCGCCGCCGCCGCCTCGCTCAGGGTCGAGGCGCCCAAGTACTATTCGCCCGAGCGGATCGACGCCCTGCTGGGCTCGAAGACCCTGGGCAAGGCCCTCGTCAGCTACGAGACGCCGACCATCGGCAGGCAGTGGGTCCAGACGCTCACGGAGGATCCGCTCGGCTACCTGGAGCGCCGCTGGGACGTGTACCGCTGGGTGTTCCTGACGCCCGACATCGACAGGTGCCTGCCGGTGCATGTGGGGGTCGCCGGGCCGCCGCAGCTGATGGACGAGCTGGGCATCGCGCCCCGCGCCGACCGCGACGACAACCGGCTGTGGAACTACGTCACCTGGTGGCTCGACACCCCGGGCCTGTCGCATCCGGTGTTCGCGGCCGTGGCCGCCCTGGTCGCCGCTTTCCTGCTGGTGCGCAGGGAGGCGGCCGACGTGGCGATGGCGGGGCTGATGCTGTCGGCCCTGGGCTTCGCGGCGAGCTTCTTCGTGATCTCGCTCGCCTGCGACTACCGCTATCTCTACTTCCTGGACCTGACGGCCATCACGGGCCTCGTCTACGTGGCCCTGGATCCGCGGCTCAGGAGCCGAAACGCCTGAGCCAGGCGTCCGCCACCTCCGCGCGCGGCCGCGAAGCCTCGATGAAGCGGTAGAGCGACAGCTGCCGGCCGAGGCCGAAGCTGCGGACCTGCACGTCCTCGAACACCGCCCGGACCAGCGCCTCGATCTCGGCGGCGTCGTTGACGTGCTCGTGGGCCATGAGCAGGCCGTAGTCGAGCCCGTGGCGCAGCCGGAACTCCAGTCCGGTGGTCAGCGACCAGCCCAGCCTCCAGAGGAAGCCGCCCTCGCTGGGGATGGCCGCGCGGAAGCCGCCGCCCGGCGCGAGCAGCTGCGCCGAGCGGGCCAGCACGAGCGGCAGGTCGCAGATGTGCTCCAGCGCCGCGATGCTGGTGATCCGGTCGTAGCGGCGGCCTGCGGGAACGTCCGCGATGTCGGCGAACACGTCCCGCACCCGCGGCAGGCGCGGCGAGCCGCGGTAGAGCTCGGCGAAGGGCTCGACGATGTCGTAGGCCGCGCCCTCGGGCTCGAACGGCAGCTGGTTGAGGTTGCCGGCGCCCAGCTCCAGCGTGGGCTTCGCCCGGTCCCGCACGTCGGCCGCGACCTGCCGGTGCATCCATTGCTCGAGCCGCTGGGACAGCGAGGCGGCCGTGCTCTCGCCGGCGCGGTTCTCGGCGTACTGGCGGGCGTAGATCTCCTGCAGCCGCGGCGGCAGCGGCGGGCGGGCCTTCGGGAAGCGCTGCAGCCGCGCCTCGACGTCGCCGGGCCGCGGGCTCACGACTTGGGGTCCTCGCCGGCGAGCGCGGCGTCGAGCTCGGCCTCGACGGCAGCCAGGGCGTTCCGCGCGCGCCAGCCGGCCTCGAGGTCCGGTTGCTGGCGGGTGAGGACGTCCTCCAGGTGCTCGGCCCGGCGCCGGGCCTCGATCAGGCCCGTGCGGGCGACGTCGAGGTCGCGAGCGGCGGGGGAGACCAGCGGTCCCATCTCGGCGGCCCGGCGGCCCATCTCGGCGGCGGCCTCGTCCAGGATCCGGCGCGCCGGCCGCGCGTCGCGGGCGGCGGCCTCGAACCAGTCCAGCACCCGGGCCGCCAGATCCCCGCTCCAGCCGAGGCCGGAAAGGTCGCCCCCGCCGGCGTTGTGGCGCAGGTCGGGGCTCAGCGCCTGGTCGATCCGGCGCGCGGCCTTCTCGTCGAGCTTGGGCAGGGGCGCGCCGTGCGCCGCCTCGATGCGCGCCACCTGGCCGCGCCAGTCGGCGAGCAGGGCGTCATAGGCCACGAAGCCCCGGGGCAGGTCGCGGGTGTAGGCCTCGGCCGCCAGCATGTAGGCGGTCCAGACCAGCACCGACTTCTCGGGCGGGAAGCCGTCCCGCCGCTGCAGCGAGCCGGCGACGGCCAGCGGATGGCGCACGGGGATGACGCATCGCGCGCCGACGCCCTGCCGCTCCAGCACCTTGCGCCAGAACGGCAGCAGCACGGTGACCCGCGGATCCTTCATCAGCGGGTGGCGGACGCGGCCGTACTCCTCGGCGAACAGGGCGCGGGCCCGCTCGCTCCAGAGGGCCTCGTCGTCGGCGGCCAGCGGGCGGAAGGGAAAGGCGAAGCCGTCGTCCCAGGCCGAACCCGCGGCGCGCAGGCGCTCGTCGTTCAGGATGGCGATCTTCCAGGGCTCGAAATAGCCCTGCTGGTTGTACTCGTCGCCCGGCATGACGTTGGCGGGCAGCCTGGCCCCGGCCAGCGACAGCAGCTGGGTCACCGCCGAGGTGCCCGAGCGGTGCATGCCCAGCACGAGGTAGGCGGTCCGCTCGCCGCCGGTCCTGCTTCCCGATGCTTCGCCGCCCGTCATGCCCCCTCGCCCTTACGGGCGCCCGGCCGAGGCTGCAAGTTCCGGCGGCGGTTGATCGGCACGCCCTTCTGTTGCACACCAGCCCGCCGCCGCCGCTTCAGGAACCTGCGCCCGATGGCCGTCCCGGCCCAAGTTGACGAAGTCCACAGGGTTGTCTCCACGGCGTTCGACGCGGCCTTCCACCGGGCGGTCTATCCCGATCTGGCCGATCCCTCCCAGGACCCGCTGAAGCACTACGTGCTCACCGGCTGGCGCGAGGGGCGCGACCCGGCGCCCTGGTTCTCCACCGAGGCCTATCTGGAGGCCCATCCCGACGTGGCCCGGTCGGGCGCCGAGCCCTTCTTCCATTTCCTCACGCGGGGCCGAGCGGAAGGGCGCGAGGTCCGCGCCTCCGCTCACGCCGAGGCGTGGCTGACGGGGACGCTCGGGGCCCCGGCGCCGTGGAGCCTGGAGGCGCTGCTCGCCACGGCGCCGAAGGCGCGTCCGCGGCCGGTGTTCAACGCCACCGCCGACCGCGCCGTCGTCGAGCCGGAGTTCGACGCCGAGTGGTACCTGGCCCACAACCCCGACATCGCCGCGGCGGGGACCGACCCGCTGCACCACTTCCTGATCACCGGCTGGCGCGAGGGGCGCGATCCCAGCCCCCGCTTCTCGGTGCGCGACTACCTCGAGCTCTATCCGGACGTCGCCCAGGCCGAGGTGAACCCCTTCGCCCACTACCTGACCGCCGGCCGCGCCGAGGGCCGGATCGGCCGTCACGAGCTCGGGTTCCGCTACGACGTCATCGCCCGCCAGACCCCGGTGGAAGCCCGGCTGGAGGCGGCGATCCGGGCGTCCGCCGCGGCGCGGACCGGGGCCGCCGAGGCCCTCGCGCGGGCGATCGCCGACACCGGCGCCCGGCTCGCCGACCTGCACGTGACCTTCAGCCACGACGACCCGACCGCGAGCATCGGCGGCATGCAGCTCTGCCTGCGGCGCGAGGGCGCCCGCTTCGCCGCGCTCGGCGTGGACCACCTGCACCTGCATCCGGCCAAGCCCTGGCCGATGGTGCGGGCGGCAGGCGAGCCGGGGCCGCTCGGCGTGCTGCTGAACGGCCGGCGGCTGGGCGTCTATTCCGCCGCCGCGGTGGCGGAGGCCCTGGGCCGGGCGGGCGGGCGCGGCAGGGGGCGGCGCAGCTTCGCGATCCACAGCCTGCTGGGCCACGATCCCGACGAGACGGCGGCCCTGCTCCGCGGCCTCGGCATGACCCGGGGCTTCTTCTGGCTGCATGACTTCGCGAGCCTGTGCGCGGGCTATCACCTGCTGCGCAACGACGTGGAGGACTGCGCGGCCCCGCCGCCGGACAGCGCCGCCTGCGGCATCTGCGCCTACGGTCCCTGGCGCGGCCGGCACCTGGCGGCGCACCGGCGGCTGTTCGAGGCCCTGGAGATCACCGTCGTCGCCCCCTCCGAGACGACGCTGGCGTTCTGGCGCGCCGGCTGGGACCACCCGGTGGCGGGCGAGGTCGTCCTGCCGCACGCGCGCCTCGTGGACCGCGGCCCCGCCCCGCCGGCGCGCAAGTCGGGGCCGTTCCGCGTGGCCTACCTGGGCATGCCGACCCCGCTGAAGGGCTGGCCGATCTTCCGCGAACTGGCGCAGCGGTTCGAGGGCGACCGCCGCTACGCCTTCACCCACCTGGGCGGCCAGGCCGATCCCGCCGCTCCGGCGACCTTCCGGCGGGCCGTGGCCAGCGAGGACGATCCGCACGCCATGCACGCGGCGCTGGAGGCCGTGCAGCCCGACGCCGCCCTCGTCTGGCCGCTTTGCCGCGAGACGTTCTCGTTCACCGCCTACGAGGCGGCGGCCGCCGGCGCTGCGGTGATCACCGGGCCCGACAGCGGCAATGTCGCCGCCTTCGTGGCCGAGACCGGCCTCGGCCGGGTCCTGCAGAGCGAGGCGGCGCTGATGGAGGCGTTCGAGTCGGGTTCGATCCGCACGCTCGCCCGCCGCCGGCGCGAGGCGCGGCTGTACGATCTCAGCTTCAGCGGCATGACCGCCGACCTTGTGGAGGCCATGGCGTGAGGTCCCTCGTTCCCGCCGCGCTGAAGCTGCGCCTGCTGTCCGGATTCAAGCGCTTCGACCCCGACCGGGCCGTCGTGGCGGCCGAGTTCGACGCCGCCTGGTACCTGCAGGCCTATCCCGACATCGCCAAGGCCCGGGTGGACCCCCTGGCTCACTTCATGGCCTTCGGCTGGAAGGAAGGGCGCGATCCGAACCCCCGGTTCTCGGTCCGCGAGTACCTGAACGAATATCCGGAGGTGGCGCGGACGGGCGTCAATCCGTTCGTGCATTTCCTGAAGTCGGGTGGGGAGGGCAGCCGCGCGCCGCGTCCGGACCTGGGCTTCCGCTATGACGTGATCGCGCGGCTGGTCCCCGTCGAGGACCGCCTCGCCCAGGCGGCGCGCGCCTCGGACGCGGTCCGGCCGGGGGCGGGGCTCGCCGGCGCCCTGGGCCAGATCGGCCGCCGACCGCTGCACGTCACCTTCAGCCACGACGACTACACGGCCAATGTCGGCGGGGTGCAGCTCGCCTTGCAGCGCGAGGCCGCGGGCGTGGCGGCGCAGGGCCGCGACCACCTGCACCTGCACCCGGCGACGCCCTGGCCGATGCTCCGGACGGACGAGCCCGCCGCGCTGGGCGTGGTCTGGAACGGCCAGGCGCTGGGCGCCTTCGCCGCCGAAGCGGTCGCCGAAGCCCTGCGCGCGGCGGCTCCCGCCCGCCCCGGCGAGCGCAGCTTCGCCATTCACAGCCTGCTCGGTCATTCCGTCGACGAGGTCTTAGCGATCCTGGCGGCGGCGGGGCTGTCCGAAGGCTTCTTCTGGCTGCACGACTTCGCGAGCCTGTGCGCGGGCTACCACCTGCTGCGCAACGACGTGGAGGATTGCGCGGCCCCGCCGCCGGACAGCGCCGCCTGCGGCATCTGCTTGTACGGTCCCTGGCGCGGCCGGCACCTGTCCGAGCACGAGCGGCTGTTCCGGCGCCTGAAGCTCACCGTGGTCGCTCCCTCGCAACCGACGCTCGACCTGTGGCGGGCGTCCTGGGACTTCCCGGTCGCCGGAACCCTCGTCCATCCTCACGCCCGCCTTCGCTCCCGCGGGGCCGCGCCGGCTCCGCCCGCGGGGCGGCCGTTCCGCCTCGCCTACGCCGGCCTACCGGCGGCCCACAAGGGCTGGCCGGTGTTCCGCGACCTGGCGCTGAGGCTGGCCGACGACCCGCGCTACGAGTTCCTGCATCTGGGCCTGCGCAGCACGCCCGGACTGCCGGTCCGGTTCGTCGAGGTCGCGGCGGGCCCCGAGAACCCGCGCGCCATGCAGCAGGCGCTGGAGGCCGCCGAGGCCGACGCGGTGCTGGTCTGGCCGCTCTGCCGCGAGACGTTCTCGTTCGTCGCCTACGAGGCCGTGGCCGCCGGCTGCGCCGTCATCACCGGGCCCGACAGCGGCAACGTCGCCGCCTTCGTCCGCGACGGAGGTCATGGCGCGGTGCTGGACGAGGCCGCCCTCGCCGAGGCTTTCGAGAGTGGCGAGGTCCTGAAGCTGGGGCGGGCCACGCGGCGGCCGGCCCTCTACGACCTGGACTTCGGCGCGCTCACCGCCGACCTGCTCCCCGAGGGGACCCCCGCATGAAAGTGCTCGTCTATTCCAGCTTCACGTTCTCGTACCTGAACCGGGCGCGGGTGCTCTACCAGACCCTGCGGCGGTTCCATCCCGACTGGGAGCTGGTGGCCCTGATCACCGACCGGCCGCCCGAGGGTTTCGCCTTCGATCCCGCCGCCGAGCCGTTCGACCGGGTGGTCTGGGCCGAGGATCTGGGCATCCCCGATTTCCAGGGCTGGCTCTTCAAGCACGACGTGGTCGAGGTCTGCACGGCGGTGAAGGGTCCCTTCATCCACCAGGCCTGCAGCTCGGGCGCCGACGCGGTCATCTACCTCGATCCCGACACCGCCCTGCTGGGCTCGCTGGACCCGCTGGTGGAGTGGCTCCAGGACCACGACATCCTGCTGACGCCGCACCTGATCGATCCGAACGACGACCTCACCGCGATCCTCGACAACGACCTGTCGGCCTCGCGCACGGGCATCTTCAACCTGGGCTTCGTGGCGATCCGGACGACCGGCGAAGGCGCGCGCTTCGCCAAGTGGTGGAACGACCGGCTGCTGTCGTTCTGCTACGACGACATGCCCAACGGCCTGTTCGTGGACCAGCGCTGGTGCGACCACGTCCCGGCCCTGTTCGACAAGGTGAAGGTGATCCGCGATCCCGGCTACAACGTCGCCAGCTGGAACCTCAGCACGCGGACCGTGGCGGTGGAGAAGGACGGCCGGATCACCGTCAACGGCGCGCCGCTGCGCTTCTGGCACTTCACCAAGCTGGGGCCGCTGGGCGACACCATGACCAAGCGCTACGCGGGGCGGAACTTCCCCGTCTACGAGATCTGGGCGTGGTACAAGCGGCTGGTGGCCGAGGCGACCGACGCGGCGATCCCCGAGCGCTGGTGGGCCTACGGCGCCTATGACGATGGCGCGCCGATCGAGAAGGCCGAGCGGGTCCTGTACCGCCAGCGGGGCGACCTGCAGGCCGCCTATCCGAACCCCTTCGCCGCCGGACCCGGCAGCTTCCGCGAATGGCTCCAGACGGAGGGCGCATGAGCCTGGCGCCCAACATGGCGCGGCGCCGGCGCCGGTCCGGCGCGGCGGCGGTCGAGGCGCAGCAGGCCGCGCCGCCGCCTGCGGATGCGGACGTCTTCCGGGTGGTCGACAAGGCGCGCGAGGTCGCCCGGCGACTGGCCGACGTGCGCCGCAGCGCCCACGAGGCCCAGGTCCGCGAGGCCCTGGCCCGCTCCGAGCTCTCGCTCGCCCTCAACGAGTCGCTCGTGGCGAGGGCAGACCTCGCCGCCCGCCTGCGGGACGCCGCCCTGGCCGCCCATGTGGAGGCCCGCCGCGGCCGCGCGGGCGGGCGCCGTCGCAATCGGCTGAGCAAGCTGCTCGACCGGGCGCTGGTCCGGCTTGGCTCGGTGGGCCAGGCGCTGGTGATCGCCCGCAGCGGGACGTGGCGGGGGACCGGCCGGGCGCTGCACGACCTGCGTCACATGGCCGCCTACGCCCGGCGCGGCGGAGATCCCGCGGTCTCGCCCCTGACGCCGCTGTTCGACCAGGCCTGGTACCTGGCGGCGCATCCGGACGTCGGCGGCGGCCGCGCGGCGCCGCTCGTCCACTACCTGACCTCCGGCAGCGCCGAGGGCCGGTCGCCGCATCCGCTGTTCGACGAGGCGTGGTACCGGCGCGAGAACGCCCACGAGCTGGCGGCGACGGGCATGACTGCGCTGGAGCACTACGTCCGGCGCGGCGCGGCCCTGGGCCGCAGCCCGCATCCGGCCTTCGACGTGGCCCACTACCTGGCGCAGGGGCCGGCGCTGGCGCCCGACGAGGGCCCGGCCGAGCACTATCTGCGGGAGGGCTGCGCCCAGGGGCTCTCGCCGCATCCGCTGTTCGATCCGGCCTGGTACATGCATCGCGCGGGCAGTTCGGCGCAGGGCGTCCCGCCCCTGGTCCACTACCTGACCGAGGGCTGGCGGAGCGGAGTTCCGCCTCACCCCCTGTTCGATCCGAAGTGGTACCTCGCTCAGAACCCGGACGTGGCGGAGGCCGGCCTGGAGCCGCTCGCCCACTTCCTGTCCGGCGGCGCGGCCGAGGGACGCAGCCACAGCCCCTGGTTCGACCCGGCGCACTACCTCGCCCAGCGCGGCGAGGCGCTGGCGCCCGGCGTCGCCCCGGTCGTCGACTATCTGCAGGGCGGCGCCTGGCAGGTCAGCGAAGCCCGCCCTGGGTTCCCGTCGGCCGCCTATCTCGCGGCCCGGCCCGGTCTGGTGCGCGAAGGGGTCACGCCGCTGGAACACTGGGCGCGGCTGGGCGGGCGCTAGCCGGCGCGGGGACCCCGAGAGGCTCCAGCTGGCGCCAGATCTCGGCGTAGTACTCGGGCACGAAATGATAGGGGCTGAGCCCCCAGTGATGGCCGGGATCGGCGAGCCGCAGGGCGCCCGCGTCGAGCCGAGCCATCGGCGGCATGACCTCGACAAAGCGCGCCTCGTAGGCGGCGAGCAGGGCGTTGTGCTCGGCGATGTCGACGGGCTGGCCGTCGAGCAGGGCGGCGCCTTCGAGCGGCCGCACGCCCTGCGGCGTGCGCTGGGCGTGCGCCCAGCGGGAGACGTGCAGGATCAGGGTCGCCTCGCGCAGCGGCGTGCCGCGCACGATGGCCGCGATCTCGGCGGCGGCCTCATGCCACAGCCGGCTGCAGGCGGCGGAAAGCCGCGGGATCGGCCGGCGCGCCCGGAAGGCCTTCTGCTCCAGGTAGCCGCTGACCTCCAGCTCCCAGGTGTGGGAGACGATCGCATCGCCGACCGAGATCAGGTCGAACCGCTCGTCGATGAGGTCGAAGATCAGGTGCGTGGGCCGGAAGGCCATCAGGCGCTCCAGGGCGGTCTTGCGCAGGTCGGCCAGGAGGGCGTTGTGCTGGTGGAGCCGCAACGGCGCCGGCGGCTCGCGCGCCGGGCGAAAACCGGCGACGGGCGGCGAGACCAGGCCGGGCAGGCTCGTTCGCGACACATAGGCGAGGGTTTCGGCGCCGCCGCCACGAATCGGCCACAGATCCCGGGTGATGCAGCTCCCTACGATCGCGACTCTCGGCATCCAGCCCCCCGGGCGGCCTGCCGGGCCGCGCCATTGACAATAAACCGGCGGCTCCGCATCTAGCCGCCCGCTTCGGAATTCCGGCCAGGATTCCGGGCGAGGCTGGACGAACGGCAATTCCGCATCCGCGTTCACCCTTTTCGGGTCAGAATGGTTTATCTGGCCGCAAGGCATGACGGAACAGCTCGGCGTCCCATGAAATTCCTGACGTTCCTCGCGAACCAGCCGGACAACGTGCTCACGCGGTCGCTGAGCGACTTCAAACGGGTGGCGGTCTGGGCGTTCAGCTTCAGCCTGGTCTCGAACCTGCTCTACATGGCGCTGCCGCTCTACACCTTCCAGGTGTACGGCCGGGTGCTGGTCAGCCACAGCCAGGCGACGCTCTGGATGCTGACCATCGTGACGCTGTTCGTGTTCGTGATCTCCAGCGTCATCGACGATCTGCGCGCTCGGATCCTGATCAACTACGGCGTGGCCCTGGACCAGCGGGTCTCGGGCCGGGTGTTCGCCAGCCTGTTCGACGCCGCCGTCCGCGGCGAGCCCGGCGCGCGCGCCCAGGCGCTGCGCGACCTCGACCAGTTCCGCCAGACCCTGACCGGCGTCGGCGCGGCGGCGCTGTTCGACGCGCCCTGGATCCCGGTGTTCCTGGTCGTGCTGTTCATCATCGATCCGCTCGTGGGCACGATCACGCTCGTGGGCGCGCTGATCCTGCTCGGCCTCGCCATCGCCCAGACCCGGGCCATGCAGCGGCCGCTCCAGGAGGCTCAGGATTCGGCCTTCAAGAGCTACGGCTTCACCGAGGCGGCCCTGCGCAACGGCGAGGTCGTCCGCGCCATGGGCATGCTGCCGACGCTGGGCGCGGCCTGGGCGCGGCACCGCGCGGTGACCATCGAGGCCGGCGCCACGTCGGCCGAGTACTCGAACTTCTACACCGACATCATCAAGTCCGTGCGCCTGGGCATCCAGGTGCTGATCATCGCCGTGGGCGCCTATCTGATCATCGAAGGCAAGATCCACATGGGCATGCTGTTCGCCAACATGATCCTGGCGAGCCGCGCCCTGCAGCCGATCGAGAAGATCGTCGCGACGTGGGAGCCCCTCAACAACATGGTCCGGGCGCACGAGCGCCTGCAGAACCTGCTCTCCAAGGCCGAGCCGCCGCCGCCCGCCACCAGCCTGCCGCGCCCGGCGGGCAAGCTCTCGGTGGAGGGGGTCAACTTCGCCCCGCCCGGCGCCCCCAAGCTGGTGCTGGCCGGCGTGAGCTTCTCGGTGGAGCCGGGCGAGGTGCTCGGCGTCATCGGCCCCTCGGGGGCCGGCAAGTCGACGCTGGCCCGCCTGCTGGTCGGCATCTGGCGCCCGCTGCAGGGCGTGGTGCGCCTCGACGGCGCCGACGTCTTCGCCTGGGACCGGGCGGACTTCGGCCGCTACGTCGGCTACCTGCCGCAGGACACCGAACTGTTCGCCGGCACCATCCGCGACAACATCGCCAGGTTCCGCGCCGACATCACCGATGAGGAAGTGGTGCAGGCCGCGCGCCTGGCCGGGGTGCACGAGCTGATCCTGCGCATGGCCAAGGGCTACGACACCGAGATCGGCGAGGGCGGCGCGGTGCTGTCCGTCGGCCAGCGGCAGCGCGTGGGCCTCGCCCGCGCCATGCTGGGCGCCCCGGCCTTCGTCGTGCTCGACGAGCCGAACGCGAATCTCGACGCCGAGGGCGAGGACGCGCTGGTGCGGGCGATCGACACCATGAAGGCGGCCGGCTCGACGGTGGTCATCATCTCGCACCGGCCGGCCGTGTTCCGCTCGGCCGACAAGATCGTGATGCTGCGCGAGGGCCGGGTCGAGATGTTCGGCCCGCGCGACCAGGTGATGGCGCGGCTCGTGAAGCCGGCGGCCGACGTCCGCGCCGTGGAGGGCGGTCGATGAAGCTGGACCTGACGACCACCAAGCCTTCGTTCGTCGCCCCCGCGTTCGACGGCGACGACAAGGGGCCGATGGACCCCGCGCTCGAGAAGCGCCTCCGCCGCCCGATGATCCTGGGGGCGGGGGTGATCGGGGCGTTCGTGATCGGCCTGGGCGCCTGGGCCTCGGTCACGCCGCTCAGCACCGGCATCACCGCGCCGGCCGAGGTGCGGGTCGAGAGCAATCGCAAGACCCTGCGGGGCAGCCGCCAGGGCGGCGTGGTGAAGCAGATCCTGGTGCGCGAGGGCCAGCACGTCCGCGCCCAGCAGCCGCTGCTGATCTTCAACGACGTCGAGGCGCGCGCCGCCGTCGACGTCTTCCAGAACCAGTACGACGTGATGCTGGCCCAGAACGCGCGGTACTCCGCCGAGGCGACGGGGCGCTCGTCCCTGACCTTCCCGGCCGAGCTCACCAGCCGGGCGGCCGACCCGCGGGTCGCCACCCTGATCCGCGACCAGGAGTTCCTGTTCGCCACGCGCCTGCAGCTGTTCCAGAGCCAGTCGGCCGTGCTCGGCCAGCGGATCGAGCAGCTCGAGACCCAGATCCAGGGCCTGCAGGCGCAGGTCGCCTCGATCGACGAGCAGCGCCGGCTGACCGAGGAGGAGCTCTCGGGCTACCGGACGCTGAACGAAAAGGGCTATGCGCCCAAGACGCTGATCCTGCGCTACGAGCGCTCGCTCGCCGAGCTGGGCGGCCGCCGGGGGCAGCTCGCCGCCGAGATCGCGCGCATCCGCCAGCAGATGGGCGAGACCCGCCTGCAGCTGGTCTCGCTGCGCGAGGAGCGCCAGAGCCAGGCCGCCGAAGGCCTGCGGGAGAGCCAGTCGCGGATGGCCGACGTGGTGCCGCGCCTGACGACCGCCAAGCAGGACCTGGCCGCGACGGTGATCCGCGCGCCGGTCGACGGCTACGTCTTCAACCTCACCCAGTTCACCGTCGGCGGCGTCGTCGGCTCGGGCGAGGTGCTGATGGACATCGTGCCGGCCACGACGCCGCTCACGGTCAGCGCGATGGTGCGGCCCGAGGACGTGGACCAGGTGCACATCGGCATGGACGCGCGGGTCCGCCTCACCGGCCTCAATTCGCGCTTCAACGAAGACCTCGACGCCAAGGTGGCGGTGATCTCGGCCGACCGGCTCACCGACGAGCAGAAGGGCCTGTCGTTCTACCGCGTCGACCTGCGAATCGACCCCCGCGAGCTGTCGAAGCTGAAGAAGGGCGTCGAGCTGACGCCCGGCATGCCCGCCAGCGCCCTGATCGTGACCGGCGAACGGACGGTGATGGGATACCTGATTTCGCCGATTACGGACGTCATGCGGGACGCCTTCCGCGAGGAGTAGGGGCGCCGATGCAACACCCTCCGCACGTCGGGAAACGGCGCCTTTTTGGTGTTGCCTAATTGGCAGGGTTCCGATACGTCTCGGCTTGGGCTCGTCTAACCTACGCCGCAGCCGTGCTATGGCGCTTGGGGTAATGGACCGCCGGGATTGCCCCATCGGGGATGGGGGTCAGGCGTTCCGGGGGTCCGTGTGACACAGACTGGAGAGACTTAATGGCTAGCTATATTTGGGAAACTATGACGCAGGCGAACGCTGACGCGTTCACCTCGAACGACGTCATCGTCTTCACCACCGCGGGTGCGACTGGTGCGGCGACCGTCGTGCAATTCGTTCCGGCCACGGCGACCACGCCGGCGTCGGTCAGCATCTCGTTCGGCGGCAAGTCGCTGAGCTTCGATGCGGCTGACGTGCAAGGCCGCACCAACCTGGCCGTCTACCCGGACGGCTCGGTCCTGTACGTGGGCTCGACGGGCCCCGACAACGGCGCGACCTCGGGCGGCGAAAACTCCGACGGCATGTACGGCGGCAACGGCAACGACACCCTGGGCGGCGGCAACGGCGCGGACCTGCTGCACGGCAACCTCGGCGACGACTCGCTGAACGGCGGCGGCGGCGCTGACTCCATCTACGGCGGTCAGGGCGACGATGACATCGTCATGGGCGCCGGCGGCTTCTTCGGCCACGGCAACCTGGGCGACGACAGCCTCGACGGCTCGGCCGGCAGCGCCACGACCGTCCAGTGGCTGTACGGCGGTCAGGGCAACGACACCGTCGTCGGCGGCGCGGGCGCTGACCTGCTGTTCGGCAACATGGGCAACGACAGCATCGGCGGCGGCGGCGGCAACGACCAGATCTTCGGTGAAGACGGCAACGACACCGTCACCGCCAACGGCGGGACCGTGGTTGTCTCCGGCGGCAACGGCGCCGACAGCATCACCGCTACTGGCGCGGCCGTGAACCTGCAGGGCAACATCGGCGACGACACCCTCGTCGCGACCGGCGCCGGCAACGACATCCTCGTCGGCGGTCAGGGCAACGACATCCTGACGGCCAGCACCGGCGGCAACGAGTACCTGAACGGCAACCTGGGCGATGATACGCTCACGGGCGGTTCGGGCAACGATCAGCTGTACGGTGAGGCTGGCGCTGACAGCCTCGTGGGCGGCGACGGCAACAACACGCTCATCGGCGGCGACGGCTCCGACTCGATCACCGGTGGCACCGGCAACGACAGCGTCAGCGGCGGCAACGGCTCGGACGTGATCGTGGCTGGCGACGGCGTGAACACCATCGACGCTGGCGAAGGCAACAACTCGATCACCGCCGGCTCCGGCAGCGACGTGATCACGGCCGGTGCGGGCAACGACACCGTCGTCGCCAACAACGGCAACAACTCGGTCTCGGTCGGCGACGGCGCCAACTCCGTCACGGCCGGCACGGGCAACGACACCATCACGTCGGGCTCGGGCAACGACACGATCGACGCCGGCAACGGCAACAACGTGATCTCCGCCGGCGACGGCGCCAACTCGATCACGGCCGGCACGGGCAACGACAACATCACGTCGGGCTCGGGCAACGACACCATCCTCTCGGGGACGGGCGCTGACACCATCGACGCTGGCGACGGCGCGAACTCGATCACCGCTGACGCCGGCAACGACGTCATCACGACCGGTTCGGGCGCGGACGTCATCCTCGGCGGCGACGGCAACGACGTGATCAACTCCGGCGCTGGCAACGACGTCATCACCGGCGGCCTGGGCAAGGACGTCATCACCGGCGGCGCCGGCGCTGACACCTTCATCTTCGGCAACGGCGACTCGGGCGTCACGGCCGGCGGCATCGACCAGATCCGCGACTGGGAAGCCACCGACCGCCTCGACTTCGCGGGCGCCGCGGCGACCGGCACCACCTACGTCGAAACCTCGGCGGCCGACTACGACGCCGCCAAGACGACGGCGGACGGCCTGATCGGCACCGGCATCGACTACGTCGCGGTGCAGGTCGGTTCGGACGTGGTGATCTTCACCGACAGCGCCGGCAACAACGGCACTGCGGAAGACGCCGTGGTCCTGGTGGGCCGCACGCTGGCCGACATCGACAGCTCGAACATCGTCTAAGCGACGATCGAGCTGAGTGCTTCTGGGGGCCGCCTTCGGGCGGCCCCCTTTTTATTGGCTGCTCGCCGGCGACGCGCGCGGCCGCGAACCCCCTTGCCGGGGGCGAGAGCCAGCTGAAATGTGCGGGATGTGGATAAAGATCGGGCGGCGGATCTTTCGACCCGCCGCCCGATCAAAGCGACACAGCCATGGAGAGCTAGGCTGACACAGAAGTTTAGCCGAAAGCTCGACCGCGCGAAAGGGATTCCCGGATCACGTGTCGGTTAACTTGGCCATAATGTCCGCTGCTCAGAGCCGCATCGAGACGCTGCGCTCCAGCGCGACCCGTCCTTCCCGATAGACTCGCATCCGCGCCGTGTAGGCGCCCGCCGGCCAGCCGTCCGCGGGCCGCTTCTTGCCCGCGTAGGCCATGTACTGGGCCTTGTCGCGGTCGAGCGGCGGCTGCCGGCCGCGGGCGAGCTCCGCGCCTCCCGGCCCGGTAAGGCTGATCTCCACCTCGTCCCCACCGCGAAGACCAATGCCGCGGCCGTAGGCGACGATGTAGGGAGAGCTCCGGGTGGGGGCGGCGATCGCGCCATCCTCGATGTTCCCCATGGCCACAGGTCCCGCGGCGAACCCCAGGTTCAGCACCGCGCCGGCCATGTAGGGCGTCTGCGTCACGACCTCCGCGCTCCACAGGGGCCTGCTCGGGCCGGCCCCGGTTCCAGTCCCGGCGTTGCACCCGTCACCCGCGCCCGGCGCCCAGGGATCGGTCACCCGCCCATCGTGGTGCACCTGGAAGTGCAGGTGCGGGAACTCCGTCGCCCCGGAGAGGCCCACCAGACCCAGGGGCTGGCCCGCAGCGACCGTGTCCCCGACCTTCACGCGCAGGCTGCCGCGCGCCAGGTGGCAGTACTGGGTCTCCCAGCCGCCGCCGTGGTCGATCACGACGCCGTTGCCGCACTCGCGCCCGTCGACCGGCGGGGCGCCGTCCTGGCGGATGGAGACGTCGTCCACGCCGTCCCGCAGCCGTGCGACCCGTCCCGGCGCAGCCGCCAGCACCGCGACGCCCCGCCGCTGGGCGGCCATGTCGGGGATACGGAAATCGACGCCCTTGTGCCCGTCGTAGGTCCGCCGGCCGCAGCGGTAGTCGCGCACGCCCGGTCCCGGGTCGCGGTCGACGTAGTGCTGCACCTCGCAGGTCCGGCCGGGCGTGCAGGCGATCGGCAGCCCGAACCGCGGGCCCTGGCCCGGGATGGCGGTCTGAGCGGGGACGGCGTTCCGCTCGGCGGCGGCGCTCTGGCCCGAGGCGGCGCTCTGGCCCGCCCCACCGCCTGACGCGTCACTGGCGGCCGGCGTACAGGCGACGACCAGGCCGGCGGCGGCAAGTGGCGCTAGGCGCATGTGTGACCTCCCTGAAGTGACGGCCGGGCAGCGTTGGTCGCAGCCCCGGCCAAAATGTGACACGGGCTGGCCCCCAGCGCGCCCGATGATGCTAGAACGGGCCCGCCGGGACGCCTGGGGCGGGCGACTCGGACCGACTGGACCTTCTCCGCAAGACCGATGATCCCGCACCTGCCGCACCCGCCACACGCCGCCCGACGCCGCCTTCCGCGTCCCGCCAGGAACCCCGCCCGATGATGGCGCTCTCGCACCGCTTCCTCTTCGTCCACATCCCGAAGACCGGCGGCAATTCGGTGCAGAACATCCTGCGCGCCTATTCCGAGGACGAGATCGTCTGCCGCGAGCCCTACCAGGACGGCGTGGAGCGGTTCGAGCTGCTCAATCCGACCTACGGCTTCTCGAAGCACAGCCCCCTGTGGGAGTACCGCGCCAAGCTGCCGCCCGAGACCTACGCCTCGCTGTTCAAGTTCGCCTGCGTGCGCAATCCGTGGGAGCGGGCGGTGTCCTACTACTTCTCGCCCCACCGCCAGGTCTCGACGTTCACGCGGGAGGCGTTCGTGGAGTTCCTGCCGACGATCCCGCCGATGATCCAGCACCTGCGCGAGACGCCGGACCAGCCCGCGGCTGGCATCCCGGGCAACTTCGACTATCTGATGCGCTTCGAGACGTTGCAGCGGGACTTCGACGTGGTCTGCGATCAGCTGGGAATTCCCCGCCAGGCGCTGCCGACGCGCAACAAGTCGGCCCGCGGCCGGGTCGAGGACTACTACGACCGCGGCACGACCGAGCTGGTCCGCGAGCTGTTCGCCGACGACATCGCGCTGTTCGGCTACGACATCCCCTGGGCAGGAGCCGAGCATGTTCTTTAAGCCGCTGGGCCGCCAGGCCGCCAAGCCCGCCCAAGCCCCCCTCGGGGCGCCTGCCGCCGCGCCGCCTGTCGAGCAGGCGACGATCAACGTGCGCTTCTTCACCGACTATCCGGTGTGCAACTACAAGTGCCCCTACTGCGTGGCCGGCCACGGACCGCCCGAGGGCCGCGGGCCGAGCCCCTGGGACGAGGACCGCTACCTCCAGATCATCGACAACATCTGCAAGCTGCCGTTCCCCATCAACATCCGCATCGGGGTGGGCGGCGAGTTCTTCATCTCGAAGGTGCTGGTGGAGGGCGCGCGGCGCCTGGGCGCCTCGGAAAACGTCCGCGTCCTGAACCTTATCACCAACCTCAGCTTCCACCCAAAGCAGTACGCCCGGATCCTGGCTGGAATCCCCAAGGAGAAGGTGGCGCTGGTGGCCAGCTACCACCCCACCGAGATCAAGAACGAGGACGCCTGGATCGCCGCGGCCCAGGAGCTGGGCACCTACTACGACCTGACGACCATGAGCGTCGCCTACCCGCCCTCGCTGCACAAGCTGCCGGAGGTGAAGGCCAAGTTCGAGGCCGCGGGCGTCGACCACTTCGTGCAGCCGTTCATCGGCGAGTACGAGGGCAAGACCTATCCCCAGGAGTACACCGAGGAGGAGCGGGCGATCATCCGCCAGGTGATCTACTCCCGCCACGACTGGGAGTTCCTGCTCAACCTGAAGCGTCCGGGCATGTGCAACGCCGGCTTCAAGTACCTGTTCGTCGATCCCGAGGGGAAGGTGTTCCAGTGCGGCGGAGCCCAGCACCTGAAGCCGCTGGGGGACCTGACCCAGTCGACCGAGATCACCTTCCATTCCGGTCCGCGGCCGTGCCCGGTGTCGGTCTGCCAGTGCGACACCGAGAACATCAACACCAAGGTGTTCGAGGACCACTACGCCTACCTCGACAAGAACCAGCACCGGTTCGCCTACCGCTTCGCCGAGGAGGCCAAGGAGGCGCCGTGGATGGACGAGTGGACGGTGGCTTACTAGCCGCCCGCGCGTGGGGCCGCTAAGAGGTCACGACTGCGCCCAGGGACGTGCTTGGGGCGCTACGGGGGCGGCGCGAAGGGTGCCTTGAGATGAAGACGGTGATCCTGGCCGGCGGCCTCGGCACGCGGATTTCGGAAGAAAGCCACCTGAAGCCCAAGCCGATGATCGAGATCGGCGGCCGGCCCATCCTGTGGCACATCATGAAGCTGTACTCGCACCACGGCTTCAACGACTTCATCGTCTGCCTGGGCTACAAGGGCTATGTGGTGAAGGAGTACTTCGCCAACTACGTGCTCCATCACGCCGACATCACGGTCGACCTGGACAAGGGCGCCATCGAGTATCACGCGACCAACCACGAACCCTGGCGGGTGACGCTGGTGGAGACCGGCGCCGAGACCATGACCGGCGGACGGCTGAAGCGGGTGGCGCGCTATCTCGATCCCGGCGAGCCGTTCTTCTTCACCTACGGCGACGGCCTTGCCGACGTGGACCTGAAGGCCCTGGCGGCCTTCCACCGCGGGCACGGCAAGGCGGCGACGATCACCGCCGTCGCCCCGCCCGGGCGCTACGGCGCCCTGGAGATCGAGGCCGGGCAGGTCCAGCGTTTCACCGAGAAGCCCCCGGGCGACAACGGCCTGATCAACGGCGGCTTCTTCGTCCTGCAGCCCGAGGTGATCTCGCGCATCGCCGGCGACGCCACCACCTGGGAGAACGAGCCGCTGGAGGGCCTGGCCCGCGACGGGGAACTGATGGCCTACCGCCACGACGGCTTCTGGGCGGCGATGGACACCCTGCGCGACAAGAACCACCTGGAGGCGCTCTGGGCTTCGGGCGAGGCGCCGTGGCGCCGGTGAACCGCGACTTCTGGGCCGGCAAGCGGGTCCTGCTGACCGGCCACACGGGCTTCAAAGGCTCCTGGGCGGCGATCTGGCTGACCGCCATGGGCGTCGAGGTGACGGGCGTGGCCCTGCCGCCGGACCAGCAGCCCAGCCTGTTCGAGCTGGCCGGCGTCGGCGGCCTTGTCCGCTCCCGGCTGGTCGACCTGCGCAATCCGCACGCCATCGCCGGCGCCCTGGGCGAGCGCAAGTTCGACCTCGTGCTGCACATGGCGGCCCAGGCGATCGTCCGCACGGCGATCGAGGATCCCGTCGGGGCTTTCGCCAGCAACGTCATGGGGACGGCCCACCTCCTGCAGGCGCTGCGCAGCGAGGAGGAGCTGAAGGCCGTCCTCGTGGTCACCTCGGACAAGGTCTACGCCAACGCCGAAACCGGCCGCGCCTTCCGCGAAGAGGACCCGCTGGGCGGCAAGGACCCCTATTCGGCGTCCAAGGCGGCGGCCGAGATCGTCGTGAAGAGCTTCGCCCAGAGCTATTTCGAGACCCAGGGCGTGCCCGTCGGAACGGCGCGCGGCGGTAACGTCATCGGCGGCGGGGACTTCTCGCGCGACCGTCTGATGGCCGACATCGTCCGTGCGGCCGAGGCGGGCGAGCCCGTAGTGCTGCGCCACCCGGAGGCGACGCGCCCCTGGCAGCACGTGCTGGACTGTCTGGCCGGCTATTTCCGCCACCTGGAGGCCCTGGCGACCGATCCGCAGGCCCCCAGGGCGCTGAACTTCGGGCCGCGGCCCGGCGGGCCCACCGTCACCGTCGGCGAGCTGGCCGGCGCCGCCGTCGAGGCTCTCGGCGCCAAGCCCTGGCGGCACGTGCGCGATCCCTTCTCGCTGGAAGCGAAGTCGCTGGCGATCGACGCCACCCTGGCGAAGGCGGCGATCGGCTTCGAAAGCCGGCTCGATGCGCCCGAGGCCGTGGCGCTGACCATGGAGTGGCACCGCCGGCGCGCCGCCGGCGAACCTGCCCTCGCCTTGTGCCGGGAGCAGATCGCGGCCTACGAAGCCCGCCCATGACCGCAACGCCCGCCTGCCGCTTCTGCCGCGCCCCGCTCACCCAGACCTTCCTGGACCTGGGTCTCCAGCCGCTGGCCAACAGCTATCTCACCCGCGAGCAGCTGGAGGCCGGGACCGAGGGGACCTATCCGCTGCACACCCGCGTCTGCGGTCGGTGCTTCCTGGTGCAGGCGGACGACGTGGTGCCCGCCGAGGCGATCTTCGACGCCGAGTACGCCTACTTCTCCTCGTACTCGGCCGGCTGGGTGGCGCACGCCAGGCGCTACGCCGAGGCGATGGCCGAGCGATTCGGTCTGGGCCCGGAGTCGCTGGTGATCGAGGTGGCCAGCAACGACGGCTACCTGCTGCAGCACTTCGTGGCGATGGACGTGCCGGTGCTGGGGATCGAGCCCACCGCCAACACCGCCGAGGCCGCCCGGGCGAAGGGCGTGCGCACCGAGACCGTCTTCTTCAACGAGCAGACCGCGCAGGCGCTGGCGGCCCGCGGCGACCGCGCCGACCTCATGGCGGCCAACAACGTCCTGGCCCACGTGCCGGACATCAATGGCTTCGTGGCCGGCTTCCGGCACGTGCTGAAGCCCGAAGGCGTGCTGACGTTCGAGTTTCCCCACCTCCTGAACCTGATCGAGCAGGTGCAGTTCGACACCATCTACCACGAGCACTTCAGCTACCTGTCGCTGCTGGCGGTGGAGCAGGTGCTGGCGGCGCACGACCTGATGGCGTTCGACGTGGAGCGCCTGCCGACCCACGGAGGCTCGCTGCGGCTCTACTGCGCGCTGCGCTCCTCGGGTCACGCGGAGACCGACGCCCTGCGGGCGCTGCGGGCCGACGAGGCGGCCGCGGGCCTCGGCCGGATCGAGACCTACGCCGGCTTCACGCCCAGGGTGGAGGCGGTGCGCGAGAGCTTCCGCGCCTTCCTCGAGCAGGCCCGCTGGGACGGCAAGGAGATCGCCGCCTACGGCGCGGCCGCCAAGGGCAACACCTTCCTGAACTACTGCGGAGCCACGGCGTCGGACATCGTCTGCGCCTTCGACGCCAACCCGGCCAAGCAGGGCCGCTACCTGCCCGGCAGCCACGTGCCGATCCTGGCCCCCGACAAGGTCGCCGAGGTGCGGCCCGACTACGTCCTGATCCTGCCCTGGAACCTGAAGGACGAGATCATGGGCCAGCTGGCCTTCATCCGGGACTGGGGCGGCCGCTTCGTGGTCGCCTCGCCCCGGACCCAGGTCCTGGACTGATGCGCTTCGAGGCCACCGCCATCCCGGGCGTGGTCCGCGTCGAGGCCGAGCCGCGCGCCGACGAGCGGGGCGGCTTCGCCCGCCTGCACTGTCCGGAAGAATTCGCAGCCGCCGGCGTCCCGTTCGTCCCGGCCCAGACCAGCCTGTCGCGCAACCCGCACGCGGGCACGTTGCGCGGCCTGCACTACCAGCCCGCGCCCCACGGAGAGGTGAAGCTGGTGCGCGTCGTGCGCGGCCGGGTCTTCGACGTGGCGGTGGACCTGCGCGCCGACAGTCCGACCCATCGCCGGTGGACCGCAGTCGAGCTCTGCGCCGAGACCATGACCGCCCTCCTGATCCCCGAAGGGGTGGCGCACGGCTTCCTGACGCTGGAGCCCGACACCGACGTGCTCTACCAGATCGCCCCCGCCTACCGGCCCGGGCGCGAGGCGGGCGTCCGCTGGGACGATCCGGCGTTCGGCATCGACTGGCCCGCCGTCCCGGCGCTGATCTCGGACCGCGACCGGACCTACCCCGACTACCGGGCATGACCACGGTCGTCCTCACCGGCGCGAGCTCGTTCACGGGCCTCTGGATCGCCCAGGCGCTGGCGGACGAGGGCTTTTTGGTGGTGGCGCCGCTGCGCCGCGCGGCCGGCGACTACGCGGGCCTGCGCGCCAGGCGGGTGGAGCGCCTCGCCGCCTGCGCCGAGCGGGTGTTCGAGGCGCCGGTGGAGTCGGACGCCTTCCGGGCCCTCCTGGCGCAGGCGCGGCCCACGATCCTCGCCCACCACGCCGCGGACATACCCGGCTACCGCAGCCCGGACTACGATCCGCAGGCGGGCTTCGCGCGCAACATGGCCGGCGTGCCGGAGGCCATCGCCGCCTTCGCCGCGGCCGGCGGCCGCGCCCTGCTGGCGACCGGCACCTATTTCGAGACGGGCGAGGGCGGCGGCGAGGCGGCGGCCAGCCCCTATGGCCTCTCCAAGGCCCTGACCAACGCGGCCCAGCGCGAGCTGGCGCACGCCGCCGGGCTGGCGTTCGGCAAGTTCGTGATCCCCTCGCCGTTCGGCCCGCACGAGGAGGGGCGGATCGTCTGGTCCCTGTTCCAGGCCTGGACCGAGGGCCGGGCGGCCGAGATCCGGACCCCCGCCTACGTCCGTGACCACCTGCCGGTCCCGCTGCTGGCCCGGGCCTATGCCGCGGCCGTGCGGGCGATGCTTGAGGCGGCGCCGGGCGCGGACCTGGCGTTCCGCCCCTCTGGATTCGTGGAGCCGGTCGGCGCCTTCGCCCGGCGCGTGGCCGCCGAGGTGCGCGCCCGCACCGGCATGGCCTGCGAGGTCGTCGAGCACCCCCAGACCGAGTTTCCCGAGCCGCGCACGCGGGCCAACAGCGAGCCCGCACCCTTCGCGGCGGGGGAGGAGGCGGCGTTCTGGGACGCTTGCGTGGCCTATTACGACGAGATCCGCGCCGCGGGCCTGCTGCACGCCACGGCCGCTTAGACGGTGCGTTCTAGGCCCGCGCCTGGGCGACCGCCTTGGCTACCGCCTCGAAGAAGTCCGTCGCCCACGGCTTCGTCCGGCCCAGCGGGCTGGCCTGCATGCGCGCACGCAGGGTGCGGCGCAGCTCGCCGATGCGGGCCGGATCGGCGGCCAGGGCGCAGGCGGTCTCCTCGTATCCGGCCACCGTCTCGGCGCAGAGGTCGCCCAGGCCGATGTTGTTCAGCACCGAGTAGCTGAGCCGCTCGTAGAGGGCCTCGCCCACCAGGCTGACCACCGGCGCCCCCATCCAGAGGGATTCGCAGGTCGTGGTGCCGCCCGTCTGGGGGAAGGTGTCCAGCGACATGTCGAGGCGGTTGTAGTGCGGCAGGTGCTGGCCGCGGACGGGCTCGAAGAGGATGCGCTCGGGCGCCACGCCTTCGGCGGCGAAGGCGGCGGTCATGTGCCGGCGGAAGCTCTCCGAGCCGCCCTCTGGACGGATGAACAGGAAGCGGGAGTTCGGCGTGCGAGCCAGGATCCGGCCCCAGGTCCGCAGCACGTCGGGATTGTACTTGTAGGGGTTGTTCGCCGTGCCGAAGGTCACGAAGCCGTTCCGCTCGACCGGCGCGGTCGTCTCCACCGCCGGCTCGTCCCGGTAGACCCCCTCGGCCAGGGCGTACCAGCAGTCGGGCAGCAGCAGCGGCTTCTCGATCAGGAGCGCCGGATCGGCGGGCTGCATGAAGGGGTCGAGGACGAGGAAGTCGATGGTCGAGAGCCCGGCGGAGTTGGCGTATCCCAGCCAGCTCGCGGCCAGCGGCGCGGGCTTGTAGGCCATCACCTCCAGCTTGTTCATGTGGGTCGAGCCGCCCAGCTCGATGAGGATGTCCAGCTGGTCGTCGGCGATCATCTGGGCCGCGTCGCGGTCGCTGATGTTCGGCCGCCAGCGGAAGGCGTCGACCAGGGATTCGATCATCTTCTGGGCCCGGTCGGCCTCGCCCTGCTTGTACGAGTAGCAATAGACCTCGAAGCGCTCGCGGTCGTAGTGCTGGAACAGCGGCATGGCGAAGAAGCCCACGGGGTGGGCCCGCAGGTCCGACGACATGAAGCCGATCCGCAGCTTCGTCCGGCCGGCGGGGGCCGCCTGGGTCGTGACCGGCTCGCGCGCGGCCAGGGCCTCCACGCGCTGGCCCCACTGGCGGTGGAACTCGACCAGGTCGCGGCGGTCCTGGGGGGTGCGCACGCGGGCCGCCAGGTTCATGAAGCCGCTGTGCAGGCCGGCGCCCGCGAAGGCCCGGCCGAGGTCCGACAGCGAGCCCAGGGCGTCGACGGCCGCATGGTCGCCGACCCGCAGGAAGATCTCGGCCGCGATCTTCTTCTGCAGCCCGCTGAGGGTCCGCGGCAGGGCCGCGCGGCGGAGCACCTGATAGGCCTCCTCGATGTGCGCGGCCTCGTCCCCGTAGCGTGAGCGCTGGAGGCTTTCGGCGAGGGCGAACAGATTGTCCAGGTCGTCGGGCTGCAGCTCCAGGGCCCGCCGCAGGTGGCGGTTGGCCCGCTCGCGGTCGGTGTCGGCGTAGAGCCCGCCCAGCTCGCGGTGCGCCCAGGCCTGGCGCTCGTCGGCCTCCAGCGCCTTGGCGAGCACGGCCTCGGCCTCGGCGACGCGGCCCTCGCGGCGGAGCAGGATGACCGGCCCCTGCCGGAACTTGGGCTCGGTCGGGAACAGCTCGGCCGCGCGCGCCATCGTCTCGACGGCCTCGTCGTTGCGGCGCAGCTCCATCAGCAGGCCGGCCAGGTCCAGCCAGGTGTTCGGATTGGTCCGCTCCAGCAGGATTGCCTGCCGGAACCTGGCGAGCGCGGGATCGTGGCGTCCCTGGCGCAGGAGGGCGCGGCCGAGCAGGCGGTGGTGCTCGGCCTTCTTCGGCTCCAGGCGCACGAGCTGCAGCAGCACCGCTTCGGCGGCGGCGGGGTCGTCGCGGTCCAGATGGACATTGGCGAGGTTGGACATCGCCGAGGTGTTCTTGGGCTGCAGGCGCAGCACGGCGGCCAGCGCCGCCGCCGCCTCGGCCGGCCGCCCCAGCCGGCGGAGCAGCACGCCGTGCAGGTTCATGAGGTCGGCGGCGCGCGGATGCCGCTCGAGCCCCTGGCGCGCCCAGCGCTCGGCCTCGTCGTAGCGGCCGGCGCGGTAAAGCTGGATCGCCAGGGTGTGGTAGACGCCCAGCGGCTGGTCCGGGGCGTCGTTGAGCAGGGCCGTGAGATGTCCGACGGCCTCGGCCGCACGCCCGCCGTTCAGGGCCGCCTGCGCCGCCGCCAGCCGCTGGTCCATTCGCCGCTTCCGTCCGCTCCGGCCCGAGCGTGGGCCCGGGGGAGGACTTACGGCCCGGCGCCGCGCGTGGCTAGGCCCTGACGTCCCCCGTGCGCGAGAACCGCCACTTCAGCGCCAGGATGGTGGCCGACATGGTGAGGCAGACCACATTGGAGCCGATCACCGGCCAGCTGCCGATCAGCGCCCCGTAGATGATCCAGAGGGTGAAGCCGGTCACCGTGACCACGTACATCCGAAGCGACACCGAGGAGGCGTCCCGCTCGCGCCAGATCTTCACGATCTGGGGGGCGAAGCTGGTCATGGAGCACAGGGCCGCCCCCGTACCGACCAGGTTGGCGACGTTCGATCCGTCCATGTCTCGCTAAGGCTCCGCCCGATCCACGGGCACGCTAACGGCGATCCGCGTCCCCGGTTGCGCCGGGGTGACCTGCAGCGGCGCGCGGAGCTGCTGGGCCATGAGCTGGATGATCGTCCGGCCGAAGCCGTCCGCCGCCGCCTCGGGGGCGCCCGCGCCGTCGTCGGCGACGGCGAGCTCCAGCCCCTCGGGCGCCTTGCGGAGCGACAGCGAGACCCGGCCGCGCCGCCCATCGGGAAAGGCGTGGGCGAGGGCGTTCACCAGGGCCTCGTTCGCGATCAGCGCCAGCGGGGCCGCGACCCGGGCGGGCGCGTCGGCGGCTTCCAGGTCCATGGCGATCTCGATGTCCTCCCGCCCCGCGCCGGCGGCCAGGTCGCTGGCGAGCTCGCGCAGCAGGCCCGAGAGCTCGACCCGTTCGGCGCCGCCTTCGCGACGGATGTGGCGGTGGGCGAGGCTGACCGCAGCGATGCGCTGCTGCACCGCCCGCAACGCCTGCCGGGCGGCTTCGTCCCGGGTCCGGCGCCCTTGCAGGAGCACCAGCGAGCCGATCAGCTGCAGGTTGTTCTTGATCCGGTGGTCGGTTTCCCGCTGGAGCTCGGCCTGTTCGGCGAGGGCGTCGCGCAGGGATTCGATCTCAGTCTCAGACATGGGAACTCCGTGCGCCGCGACGGCGGCTTTGGCTGATAACGCGCGAGGCGCAGCTAGGCTGTCATGGCCGTGACACACGCTTGCGGATGCTGAAGAGTCCTTCCACGGAGATTCGCCTTGCCGCTTCTGCAGCCGCCTTCGCCGCTGGCGCCGCCGCGCAGGCGCGAAAGCCCCTTCTGGCCCATCGTGGCGGCCGGGGCGGCGGGGCTCGTGGCGATCGGCGCCCTGGCGGCCCTGCAGCGGGTCGACGCCGCGGGCGCCGTCGCGGCGCTGATCTTCGTGGCGGCCGCCACCGCGCTGGTGCTGATCCAGGCCGACCGCCGGGCCGAAGCCGACGCCGAGGCCCTGGCTCCCGAGCGCGACCGGGCCTCGGGCGAGGCGCCGCCGTACGCCGCGCTCATCAACGCCCTGCCGGATCCCATCCTGGTGGTCTCGGCGGCCGAGCCCGACGACCTGACCGGTCGCCGGTACGTCTTCGCCAACAGCGCCGCGCGCACCCTGTTCCGCATCGAGCGGAGCGAGGGCGTGCTGGTCAGCGTGTTGCGCGATCCCCAGCTGCTGGAGACGGTGGACGAGGCGCTGTTCGCCGCCCGCGACGGCGAGTCGGTCTACGAGACGGGCGGCGTCCAGTCGCGCGTGCTCCGCGCCATCGTCCGCCCCATGGGCCTGTCGCTGGACGGCTCGCACCTGGCGCTGGTGTCGTTCCGGGACGAGACCGAGCTGCGGCAGGTGGAGCGGACCCGGGCCGATTTCCTGGCCAACGCCAGCCACGAGCTGCGCACGCCCCTGGCGTCCCTCTCGGGGTTCATCGAGACCCTCCGCGGCCACGCCCGCAGCGACCCGGGGGCGCAGGAGCGGTTCCTGACCATCATGCAGGCCCAGGCCGAGCGGATGCGCCGGCTGATCGACGACCTGATGTCGCTGAGCCGCATCGAGCTGAACGAGCATATCGCCCCGAGCCAGGCCGTGGAGCTGGCGGACGCCGTCGCCGACGTGATGGACGCCGTCGGGCCCATCGCCCGTGAGAAGGGCGTGAAGCTGGAGGTTTCGGGCCCGCCCGCGGACGCCGCGCCGGTCACGGGCGACCGTGACCAGATCGTCCAGGTGATCCAGAACCTCGTGGACAACGCCCTGAAATACTCCGCGCCGGGCGGGACGGTGCGCGTGGCCATCGAGGCCGGCCGGACCGCCGAGGCCGCCGCCGCCGGCGTGCGTCCCGAGGCCTCGCGCCTGTCGCTGCTGACGCCCGACCACACCGGCGAGACCTACGGCGTCGTCCGCGTGACCGACCAGGGCCCGGGAATCGCGCGCGAGCACCTGCCGCGCCTCACCGAGCGGTTCTACCGGGTCGAGGGGCAGAAGAGCGGCGAGCGTCTCGGGACCGGCCTTGGTCTCGCGATCGTGAAGCACATCGTCAACCGGCACCGGGGCGGCTTGGCGGTGGAAAGCGCCCTCGGCGCGGGCACGACGTTCACCGCCTATCTGCCGGAACGGGTCGCCGCGGCGGCGCCCGCGGCCGGGGACCGTCGTGAAACTGTCATCAAAATGTAGCAATGGGGCAGCGCGGCGCGGGCAGTCTCGCCCACGCTGAACCGGCAAGCGCCGTGGCGCGGCTTTGTAAGAGCGATCCATGATCACCTGGGCCGTCCTGGCGGCGCTCGTCCTGTTCTCGGCCGTCACCTACGTGCTCGGCCGCCGCAAGCTCACCGCCCAAGCCGCTGGCCAGGGTCCGGGCGCGCGGGCGCATTCCCGGCCGGGCTACCACGGCGCCTACGTCATGCTGTGGGTCGCCGCCCCGGCTGCGGCGGTGCTGCTGCTGCACGCCGCCTTCGGACCGCGGGTCTCCGCCGCCATGGTCGAGGCCGAGGCTCCCGCCGCCGTGCAGGCGCTGGAGCCCCAGGCGCGGGCGGTGTTCTTCCACGACGCCCTGGCGATCGGGCGCGGCTACGCCCCCAGCGAGACCCTCTATGCGCCCGACGTGCGCGAGGCGCTCGAGGCCGAGGCGCGCGAGGCCGCCCGGACCGACATGACCCTGCGCGGCGCGGCCGTGGGCCTGGCCCTGATCCTCGCCGTCGGCGGCTTCCTCTTCGCCTACCGCCGCGTGCGGCCCGAGTTCCGGGCCCGCGAGCGGGTGGAGGGCTGGACCTCGGCCCTGCTGGTGGCCTGCTCGGTGGCCGCCGTCCTGACGACCGTGGGCATCGTCGCGTCGCTGGCGTTCGAGAGCGTCCGCTTCTTCCAGGCCGTGCCGCCGCTGCAGTTCCTGTTCGGGACCGAGTGGGATCCGCAGATCGCCATGCGCTCGGACCAGTACGCCACGTCCGGGGCGTTTGGCGCGGTGCCGCTGTTCGTGGGCACCTTCCTGATCATGATCATCGCCATGACCGTGGCCGCGCCGATCGGCCTGCTCTCGGCGATCTACCTGGCGGAATACGCGAGCCGGCCCACCCGGGCGATCGTCAAGCCGATGCTGGAGATCCTCGCGGGCGTGCCCACGGTGGTCTACGGCTTCTTCGCGGCGCTGACGGTCGGGCCCCTGTTCCGCGGCTTCTTCAACGGCCTGGGCGCGCAGCTCGTGGGCGGGCCGCTGCACGACCTCGGCGTCTATCTCACCCAGGTGCAGAACCAGATGGCGCTGGTGGCCGGCGCGGTCATGGGGATCATGCTGATCCCCTTCGTCTCCTCGCTCTCGGACGACATCATCAACGCCGTGCCCCAGTCGCTGCGCGACGGCAGCCTGGCCATGGGGGCGACCCCGTCCGAGACGATCAAGAAGGTGGTCATGCCGGCCGCCCTGCCGGGCATCATGGGCGCCCTGCTGCTGGCGGTCTCGCGGGCCATCGGCGAGACGATGATCGTGACCATGGCCGCGGGGCTCCAGGCCCGGATGACCCTGAACCCGCTCGACACGGTCACGACGGTCACGGTGCAGATCGTCACCCTGCTCACGGGCGACCAGGAATTCGACAGCCCCAAGACGCTGTCGGCCTTCGGCCTCGGCCTGACGCTCTTCGTCATCACGCTGATCCTGAACGTCATCGCGCTCCGGATCGTGCAGAGGTACCGGGAACAGTATGACTGACGCGGCCCTTCCGAAGGCGGGTCCGACGCCCGCCGACCTGCGCGCGGCGGTGGCCGCCCGGCTGAAGGCCAGGCGGGCCCGCGAGGCGCGCTTCCGCTGGTACGGACGCCTGGCGATCATCGCGGCGCTGTCGTTCCTGGCCGTGCTGCTGGGCCGGATCGTGACCCAGGGCTACACGGCCTTCCTCGACTACCGGATCAGCGTGCCGGTCTATGTGGACCCCGCCCGGGTGGACCCCGCCGATCCGATGGGCGCCAACTATGACCTGCTGGTGGCCGACGCCGTGCTGGCCAGGCTGGGCGAGCAGGACGATGCGCGCGGCACGCTGTCGGGCAAGGCGATGCAGCTGCTGTCCACCGACCTGGGCTTCCAGCTGCTGGACAAGGTCCGGGCCGATCCCGGGGTCGTGGGCCAGACGGTGACCGTCGAGGGCTCCGTCCGCGCCGATGCGGGGCTCTACTACAAGGGCGCGGTCGACGCCGAGCTGGCCCAGGAAGATCGCAAGCTGGACGACCAGCAGATCGCCTGGCTCGACCGGCTGCAGGACCAGGGCCTGGTCTCCTCGGGCTTCAACACCGGCTTCCTGACCCGCTCGGACTCCACCGAGCCCGAACAGGCCGGCGTCCTCGGCGCCGTGGTCGGCTCGGCCATGATGCTGCTGGTCACCGCCCTGCTGTCGGTGCCGATCGGCGTGCTGGCGGCGGTCTATCTCGAGGAATTCTCGCCCAAGAACCGCTGGACCAGCGTCATCGAGGTGAACATCAACAACCTCGCCGCGGTCCCGTCGATCGTCTACGGCCTGCTCGGCCTGGCGGTATTCATCAACTGGCTGGCGGTCCCGCGCTCCTCGCCGCTGGTCGGCGGGCTGGTGCTCGCTTTGATGAGCCTGCCGACGGTGATCATCGCGACCCGCTCGGCGCTGAAGGCGGTGCCGCCCTCGATCCGCGAGGCGGCCCTGGGGGTCGGCGCATCCAAGACCCAGACGGTGTTCCACCACGTCCTGCCGCTGGCCATGCCCGGGGTGATGACCGGCTCGATCCTGTCGCTGGCCCACGCCCTGGGCGAGACCGCGCCGCTGCTGATGGTGGGCATGGTCTCGTTCGTGCCCGGCGTGCCGGCCGGCTTCACCGACGCGGCCACCGTGCTGCCGGTGCAGGTGTTCATCTGGGAGAACGCGTCCGAGCGCGCGTTCCACGAACGGACGGCGGCGGCGATCATCGTCCTGCTCGTCTTCATGATCGTCATGAACCTCGTCGCCATCGTGCTGCGGCGCCGGTTCGAGCGGCGCTGGTGACATGATCCGGCAGCGTCCCATCGAGAGGCCCCCCATGCTTTCCAAGCCCGACGAGCCGCAGGCCGCCAACGCCGGCCCGGTGCACATCGAGCTGCGGCCCCAGGCCCAGCACGCCGTCGACGCCCCCGCCAAGCTGCGGGCCCGCGACGTCAGCGTCTTCTACGGCGACAAGCAGGCGCTGTTCGACGTCTCGCTCGACGTCCCCGAGCGGGCCGTGACCGCCCTGATCGGCCCGTCCGGCTGCGGCAAGTCGACCTTCCTGCGCTGCATCAACCGGATGAACGACACCATCCCGACGGCGAAGGTCTCGGGCCGGATCGAGCTGGACGGCGAGGACGTCAACGACCGCAGCATCGACCCCGTCCTGCTGCGCGCCCGCGTCGGCATGGTCTTCCAGAAGCCGAACCCCTTCCCGAAGAGCATCTTCGAGAACGTGGCCTACGGGCCGCGCATCCACGGCATCGCCACGGGCAAGCGCGAGCTGGAGCACGTGGTCGAGACCTCGCTGAAGCGGGCCGGGCTCTGGAACGAGGTCGCCGACCGGCTGCACCAGCCGGGCACCAGCCTCTCGGGCGGCCAGCAGCAGCGCCTGGTGATCGCCCGCGCCATCGCCGTGAACCCCGAGGTGATCCTCATGGACGAGCCCTGCTCGGCGCTCGACCCCATCGCCACGGCGCGGGTCGAGGAGCTGATCGACGAGCTGCGCGAGGAGTACTGCATCGTCATCGTGACCCACTCGATGGCCCAGGCCGCGCGGGTCTCGCAGAAGACCGCCTTCTTCCACCTGGGCAAGCTGATCGAAGCCGGGAACACCGACGAGATCTTCACCAACCCGCGGGACTCCCGCACCCAGGACTACATCACCGGCCGGTTCGGCTGAGGGCCATCCCATGAACGAACACATCGTCAAGTCGTACGAGGAAGAGCTCAACGCCCTCACCGCCGAGACCACGCGGATGGGCGGACTGGCCGAGGCGGCCGTCGCCGACTGCCTGCTGGCGGTGGTCAAGCGCGACCAGGAGCTGGCCACCGCGGTCGTCGCGCGGGACGAGCGGCTGGACGTGGCCGAGCGCGACATCGAGCGGCGGGCGATCCGCCTGATCGCCCTGCGCCAGCCCATGGCCAACGACCTGCGCAAGACGGTCGCGGCGATGAAGATCGCCAACAACCTCGAGCGCATCGGCGACCTGGCCAAGAACATCGCCAAGCGCACCCTGGTGATCATCGAGGAGGAGCCGATGACCCCGCTCACCCGCTCGATCGAGCGGATGGGCAAGCTGGTGCTGAACCGGCTCACCTCGGTCCTCGACGCCTACAGCCGCTCGGACATGGAGCGGGCCATGGCCGTCTGGTCCCAGGACGACGAGGTGGACGAGCACTACAACAGCCTCTTCCGCGAGCTGCTGACCTACATGATGGGCGATCCGCGGACGATCACCGCCTGCACGCACATGCTGTTCGCGGCCAAGAACCTCGAGCGGATCGGCGACCACGCCACCAACATCGCCGAGCTCATCCACTACGAGATCACGGGCGAGGAGATGATCTCCCAGGCCCGGCCGAAGACCGATCCACTGGAAGCCTGACGGGGGCCGCTAAGTGACGACGCCACGCATACTGATCGTCGAGGACGAGGACTCGCTCGCGACGCTGCTTCAGTACAACCTCGAGAAGGAGGGCTACGAGGTCGCCGCCGCCGGCGACGGCGAGGAGGCCCTGCTGCAGGTGCAGGAGCGCCTGCCCGACCTCATCGTGCTGGACTGGATGCTGCCCAAGGTGTCGGGCATCGAGGTGTGCCGGCGGCTGCGTCAGCGTCCCGAGAGCCGCAACGTGCCGATCATCATGCTGACGGCGCGGGGCGAGGAGACCGACCGCATCCGCGGCCTGGACACCGGCGCCGACGACTATGTGGTCAAGCCCTTCGCCATGAGCGAGCTGGCGGCCCGCATCCGCGCGGTGCTGCGCCGGCTGCGCCCGGGCCTGGCCGAGGACCGCGTCCGCTGCGGCGACATCATCATCGACCGGGTCGCCCACCGCGTGAAGCGGAACGGCGCGGAGGTGCACCTGGGCCCCACCGAGTTCCGGCTGCTGGACCACTTCATGCAGCATCCCGGGCGGGTGTTCTCGCGCGAGCAGCTGCTGGACGCCGTCTGGGGGTCGGACGTCTATGTCGAGGCCCGGACCGTCGACGTGCACATCGGGCGCCTGCGCAAGGCCCTGAACGCGGCGGACGCGGGCGACCCGATCCGCACGGTCCGCTCGGCCGGCTACTCGCTGGACGTCGACGCCTGAGCGCTTGACCGGAGGGCGGCGGACCGCCAAAGCCGCCGTCCATGAACATCCTGCTGGTTGGCTCGGGCGGCCGCGAACACGCGCTCGCCTGGAAGATCGCGGCCTCGCCGCTGGTGAAGCGCCTGGTGGCCGCGCCGGGCAATCCCGGCATGGCCGAGCAGTGCGAGCTGCGCGCCGTGGGGCCCACCGACGTGCCGGCCCTGGTGGCGCTGGCCAAGGAGATCGCCGCCGACCTCGTGGTGATCGGCCCGGAATCGTCCGTGGATGCGGGCCTCGCCGACCAGCTGCAGGCCGAGGGGATCCCCTGCTTCGGTCCGACGGCGGGCGCGGGGCAGCTGGAGTCCTCCAAGGCCTTCACCAAGGCCTTCGCCGACCGCTACGGCCTGCCCACCGCCGCCTACCGCGTCTGCGAGAGCGCCGAGGCGGCCCGCGCGGCGCTGGAGCTGTTCGAGCCGCCCTATGTGATCAAGGCCGACGGCCTGGCGGCCGGCAAGGGCGTCACCGTGGCCCAGGACCGCGGCGAGGCCGAGGCCGCCATCGACGACGCCTTCGGCGGCCGCTTCGGCGCGGCCGGAGCCCGCGTGGTGGTCGAGGAGTTCCTGGAGGGCGAGATCGGCTCGCTGTTCGCCCTGTGCGACGGCGAAGCCTCCATGCTGTTCGGCTGGGCCCAGGACCACAAGCGCGTCTTCGACGGCGAGCAGGGACCGAACACGGGCGGGATGGGCACCTATTCCCCTGCGCCGGTCTTCACGCCCGAGCTGGTGGAGCAGGTCCGCACGCGGCTGGTGGAGCCCGCTTTCGCCGGCATCGCCGCCGACGGCTCGCCCTACCGCGGGGTGCTGTTCGTCGAGCTGATGGCCACGAAGCACGGGCCCAAGCTGGTGGAGTTCAACGTCCGCTTCGGCGATCCCGAGTGCCAGGTGCTGATGCTGCGGCTGGAGAGCGACCTCGTGCCGTACCTGGTCGCCTGCGCGAACGGGACGCTCGGGGACATGCCCCCGCCCGTCTGGCGCGACGAGGCGGCGGTCTGCGTGGTCATCGCGGCCAAGGGCTATCCGGGCACGCCCGCCGCCGGCGGCGAGATCCGTGGGCTCGACCAGGACCTCGGCGACGACGTGGTGGTCTTCCATGCGGGGACGAAGCGCGACGCCGACGGAACGCTGCGGGCGGCCGGCGGCCGCGTGCTCAACGTCTGCGCGCGGGGGGCGGACCTGCGGACGGCGCGCGACCGCGCCTATGCGGCCATCGAGCGGATCGAGTTCGCCGACGGCTTCTGCCGCAGCGACATCGGCTGGCGCGCCCTGGGCCGCTAGCCTTCCGCCAGCGTCTTCAGGGCCGGCAGCGCCTCGTTGGCCCAGGCCTCGCCGATCGCCAGCATGGCGAGCTCGACCTCGGCGGGCTCCAGCTCGGCCTCGAAGGCATCCCAGCCCGAGTGCGTCAGCCGCACATGGACCCCGCCCGGGATGGGCGTCAGGGCGATGGCGACGTCGGTGGGCGGCCGGCCAGGGTAGGTCCAGCTGAAGCGCAGCCGCCGCCGCGGGTCCAGCACCTCGAGCCGGCAGGGGATGGCGTCGGTCAGGTCGCCGGCCTCCCGCCGCCGCCGGCTGGGCTGCATGACGAAGGTGTGGCCGACCCGCGGCCGGAAGCCGAAGCCACCCATCCAGCGCCAGACCAGGGCGGTGTCGGTCATCACCCGCCAGACCGCCTCGGGGCTCGCCGCGATCTCGATGACGGTCTCGATGTCGTCGCTGTCCATGCGCCGGCCTGCCAAGCCGCTTCCTGACCTCAGGTCAAGCCCGCCCATCTCGCCTTGCCCCGCCGCCGCCGCCCTCGCTAAATAGGGTTCAAACAACTGTACGAAGGGGAAGCGCCATGGCCGTCACCGCCGACGTCGCCGCCGAGCAGGAGCGGGAGAAGGCCAACACCGGCACCGAGGCCGTCCCCGAGGCCCAGCGCTTCGACCAGGCTTCGCTGGAGCGCTGGCTGGAGGCCAACGTCGAGGGCTACGCCGGCCCGCTGGAGGTCCGCAAGTTCAAGGGCGGCCAGTCGAATCCGACCTATCAGCTCATCACGCCCTCACAGAAGTACGTCCTGCGCCGCAAGCCGCCGGGCAAGCTGCTGCCCTCGGCCCACGCCGTGGACCGGGAGTACCGGGTGATCTCGGCGCTGTACCCGACGGGCTTCCCGGTCGCGCGCACCTACGGCCTGTGCCAGGACGATTCCGTCATCGGCACCTGGTTCTACGTGATGGATTGCGTCGAGGGACGGGTGCTCTGGGACCAGACCCTGCCGGCCTATTCCCCGGCCGAGCGCACCGCCATCTTCCGCGCCAAGATCAAGACCCTCGCCGACCTGCACAACACCGACTACGTCAAGATCGGCCTGGAGAACTACGGCAAGCCCGGCAACTACATGGCCCGGCAGGTCGACCGCTGGACCAAGCAGTACAAGGCCTCGGAGGACCGCCACATCGAGGAGATGGAGCGGCTGATCGAGTGGCTGCCGCGCACTGTGCCGAACCAGGAGCGGACCTCGATCGTCCACGGCGACTACCGCCTCGACAACATGATCTTCCATCCGACCGAGCCGCGCGTGGCGGCGGTGCTGGACTGGGAGCTGTCGACCCTGGGCGAGCCGCTGGCCGACTTCACCTACCTGCTGATGAACTGGGTGAACGGCACGATCTCGCAGCTGCCCGACCTGAAGGCGCACGGCATCCCGACCATCGAGGAGGCGGTGGACTACTACTGCGAGCTGACCGGCCGCGACGGCCTGCCCGACCTCAACTGGTTCTTCTCGTACAACACCTTCCGTCTGGCCGGCATCGTCCAGGGCATCCTCGGGCGGGTGCGCGACGGCACCGCCAACCACCCGGACGCGGCCAGCATGGGCCCGCGGGTCCTGGCGCTGGCCCAGACCAGCTGGGAGTTCGCGAAGAAGGCCGGCGCCGGCTAGAGGCCGCCCACCACGGCGTCCAAGGCCGCCTCGTCCTGGAAGACGGCCCGGACCGGCCAGGGCCGCACCCGCTCGCGCCAGGCGGGGGGCAGGCGGATCCAGTCCTTCTCGGTGGTGAGGAGGCCGGCGCCGTCCTGGGCCGCGCGATCCGCCAGCAGGGCGAGCGCAGCGGCGTCGTAGGCGTAGTGGTCCGGGAAGGGGGCGAACTCCACCAGCTCGCAGCCGGCCGCCTTCAGGGCGCGCTCGAACTTCCACGGCTTGCCGATGCCGGCGAAGGCGACCTGCGGTCCGACCGGCGGCGGCCCCTCGGGCTCGAGCCGGGCGATCAGCACCGGGACCTTCGACAGCACGCGGACCAGCTCGGGATCGGGCGCCGCGAGATCGGCGGGCAGCAGGATGACCGCGGCGTCCGCCCGCGCCAGCCCCGCCGCGAGCGGCTCGCGCATGGGCCCGGCGGGAAACACCCGCCCGTCCCCGAAGGGCCACTCGCCGTTCCGCGTCTCGCCGTCCACGACCACCAGCGACAGGGCCTTCTTCACGGAGGGGTTCTGGTGGCCGTCGTCCATCACCACCACGCGGGCGCCCGCGGCGGCCGCGGCCCGCGCGCCGGCCAGACGGTCGCGGGAGACCCAGACGGGCAGGTCGCGGGCCAGCATCAGGGGCTCGTCGCCCACCTCGCCGCTGGCGTGGACGGCGGGATCGACCCGCACCGGACCCGCCAGCGAGCCGCCGTAGCCGCGCGACAGGACGTGTCCGCCGAGCCGGCGGGCGATCTCGCGCACGACCGGGGTCTTGCCCGCGCCGCCCATGGTCAGGTTGCCCACGCAGATCACCGGCGCGCCCGCGTCCAGCGGCCGGGCGCGGGCGATCCGCCGGGCCGTCACGCCGGCCCAGGCCCAGGACAGCGGCGTGAGCAGCGCCCGGGTCATCGGCATGGAGCGCCGGTCGCGCTCGTACCACCAGCGGGGGGTCGCCAGTTTCATGCGGGCAGCAGGGGATCGAGGACGGCGAAGGCGGCGTCGAGCTGGGCGCCCTGCCGCTCGGCGTAGGCGAGGGCGGCCCGTCCCAGGGCTTCGCGGGTCGGGGTCTCGCGGGTCGGGGCGGCGCCCAGCAGGCGGCGGAGCTCGGCCTGAAGGGCGTCCGGGCCGGTCAGGACGATGGCCGCGCCGGCGTCCGACATCTCGGCGTAGAGGTCGGCGGCGTTGAACACGTGCGGCCCGGTGAGGATCGCGCAGCCCAGGCGGGCGGGCTCCAGCGGATTGTGCCCGCCGATTCCCGGCCGGAAGCTGCCGCCCATCACCACCACATCGGCCAGGCGGAAGAAGAGGCCGAGTTCGCCCAGGGTGTCGGCCACGTAGAGCGCGTCGTCCGGCTTCGGAAGCTCGCCCGCCCCGCGGCGCGGCGCGGCGAGTTCGGCCGCCAGGGCGCCGCCCCGCTCGGGATGGCGCGGGGCGATGATCGTCAGGGCGTCGGGCGCGGCGGCGCGGACGGCCGCGGCGAGGATCGGCTCCTCGCCCGGATGGGTGCTGGCCGCCAGGACCACCGGGCGTCCGGCGAGGAGCCCCCGCAGGCGCTCCAGCTCGGCCGCGTCGCAGGGCAGGGGATCGCCTGCGCGCTTCAGGTTCAGGTGCGGGCCGGTCCGGGCCCCGAGGCGGGCGAGGCGAGCGGCGGTGGCGTCGTCCTGCGGCAGGACGGCGTCGAAGGCGCCGAGCAGCGCCCGCGCCGAGGCGGGGGCGCGGGCCCAGCCGGCGGCGCTGGCCTCGGTCATCCGCGCCGAGGCGAGGGCGAGGCGCACGCCGCGCTCCTTCGCCGCCAGGATCAGGTTCGGCCACAGCTCGCTCTCGACCAGCACGGCGAGGCCCGGACGCCAGTGATCGAGGAAGCGGGCGACCGCGCCCGGAGCGTCGACGGGGGCGAACTGGTGGATCACGCCCGGGGGCAGGCGCCGCGCCAGCACCTGGGCCGAGGTGACCGTGCCCGAGGTGACGAGGACGGTGAGATCCGGCCGCCGCCGCCTCAGCGCCGCGACCAGCGGCAGCAGCGAGGCGCTCTCGCCCACGCTGACGCCGTGCAGCCACACGAGCGGACCCGGGGGACGGGGAGCCGCCGCCCGGCCGAGGCGCTCGGCGAGCCGGGCGGGGTCTTCCTTGCCGCGCCGGGCGCGGGCCTGCAGGACCTGCGGCGCCAGCGGCTCGAGCAGGCGGGTCGCCGCGCCGTAGAGCGCGAGGGGGAGGGGTTTCACACCACCTCGGCGGGGGCCAGCCGGCAGGCGTGAGCGCCGTCGGTCTCCACCTGCAGGGTGGCGTGGCCGATGCGGAAGCGGCGCTCCAGGCCCTCGCAGGCGTCGTGCAGGAAGCGGTCCGGATCGGCGTTGCCCGGCCGCAGGACGTGGGCGGTGAGGGCGGTCTCGGTGGTGCTCATGGCCCAGATGTGCAGGTCGTGGACGCCCTCGACGCCGGGCAGGGCCTCCAGCCAGCGGCGGACCTCGTCCACGTTGATGCCCCGGGGGGCGGCGTCCAGCGCCAGGTCCATGGAATCGCGCAGGAGGCCCCAGGTGCCCAGGACAATCACCGCCGCGATGGTCAGGCCGAGCAGCGGGTCGATCCAGAGCAGGCCGGTGCGGGCCATGGCGAAGGCCCCGACCACCACGGCCAGCGACACGGCGGCGTCGGCCGCCATGTGCAGGAAGGCGCCGCGGACGTTCAGGTCGTCGTGGCTGCCCCGCAGGAAGAGCGCCGCGGTGACCCCGTTGATCAACACCCCCAGGCCAGCGACCAGCATGACGATGTCGGAATCCACCCCGGCCGGCTCGCGCAGCCTGTGCGCCGCCTCGGAGACAATGGCGCCGACCGCCACCAGGAGCAGCACGGCGTTGGCGAGGGACGCGAGGATGGTCGCCTTGCGCAGGCCGTAGGTGCGTCGGCCCGAGGGCGCGCGCTTGGCCAGCACCGCGGCGCCCCAGGCCAGCAGCAGGGACAGGACGTCGGAAAGATTGTGGCCCGCGTCGGCCAGGAGGGCCAGCGAGCCCGTCCAGAGCCCCGCGGCCACCTCGGCGGCGACAAAGCCGGTGTTGAGGACCACGCCGATCGCGAAGGCCCAGCCCATGTCCTTGGGCGCGTGGTGATGATGGTGGCCGTGGCCGTGCGAATGGCCGTGACCGTGAGCGTGGTCATGCCCATGGTCGTCATGGTGGTCGGAGTGCGCGTGGGCCTTGGCCATCGGAGCCTATGTCTCGCGAACCGGGCGAAGGATCAATGCGGCGCGGGCGCCCGCCCCACCAGGGCCTCGGCCCGGCGGGTGGCGGCGGACAGGCGCGCGGACCAGTTCTCGATCAGCGCGGCGATCTCGGCCTCGCCGGCGTCGGGGGGCACGTGCAGCGGCCCCTCCCAGACGACGGCGCCGCGGCCGAACGGGGCGGCGAACATCACCCTGTCCCAGGTGTCCTCGAGCTGCCAGGCGGGATTGGCGGCGATCCCCATCAGGAACACCGGCTGGCCCGAACGGCGGGCGATCTGCAGCGCGCCCGCCTGGATCACCTCGTTGGGGCCGCGCGGTCCGTCGGGCGTGACCACGAGGGCGCCGCCGCCCGCCACCCATGTCGTGGCCTCGCGGATGGCGGCGACGGCCTGCCGGGCCTTGGCCGAGTCGCCCTTCTTGGCCGAGGAGACCCGGATCGCGGGAAATCCCGACATCGACAGCGCCTGGGCGATGAATTCCCCGTCGGCCGAGGGGGAGACGAGGCAGCGGGTCCGCTTGCGCCACCACTGCGGCGCGGTGGCCAGGCACAGCGGGATGCGGCCGTGCCAGAAGAGGGCGATCGCCCCCGTCTCCTGGTCGGACAGCACCGGCTCGACGCAGGCGACGTTCTCGTGCCGCCAGCGCACGGTGCGCAGCACGATGCGCAGATAGGTCCCCAGCACCCAGCCGAGGAAGGCCTGGACGCCGTCGCTCCGGAGCAGCTTCTTCAAGCGGCGGGCTCCGCCTCCAGGTGCTGGCTGCGGGCCAGCCGGGCGTAGAGGCCGCGCTTCCTGACCAGGGCGTCGTGGTCGCCCGTCTCCACGATGCGGCCCTTGTCCACGACATAGATCCGGTCCGCGCCGCGCACGGTGGAGAGGCGGTGGGCGATCAGGATGGTGGTGCGGCCGGCCATCAGGCGCTTCAGCGCCTCCTGCACCTGGGCCTCGCTTTCGGTGTCGAGGGCGCTGGTGGCCTCGTCCAGCAGCAGGATCGGGGCGTCCTTCAGGAAGGCGCGGGCGATGGCGATGCGCTGGCGCTGGCCGCCCGACAGGCGCGCGCCGGCCTCGCCCACGTGGGTCTCGTAGCCTTCCGGGAGGGCCATGATGAAGTCGTGGGCAGCGGCGGCGCGGGCGGCGGCCTCGACCTCCTCCGCCGTGGCGCCCGGCCGGGCGTAGCAGATGTTGGCGCGGATCGAATCGTCGAACAGGAACGGCTCCTGGGTGACCAGGGCCACCTGGTCGCGCAGCGAGGCCAGGGTCACCTCGCGCAGGTCGTGGCCGTCGATCAGCACCCGCCCGGCGGTGGGGTCGTAGAAGCGCGGGATCAGGTTGAGGATGGTTGTCTTGCCCCCGCCCGACGGGCCGACCAGAGCCACGGTCTCGCCGCGACGGACCTCGAAGTCCACGCCGGACAGGGTGGGCGCGCCCTCGCGTCCGTAGCTGAAGCCGACGTTGTCGAAGCGGATGGTGGCCTCGCCCCGGGGCAGGGGCTTGGCGCCCGGCTTCTCCTGCACCTCGGGCTCGACGTCGAGGGCCGAGAACAGCCGCCGCGCGGCCGACATCCCCTCGGCGAAGACGGTCTGCAGGTTGGCGAGCTGGCGCAGCGACTGCGAGGCCACGCCAAGCGCGGCGATGAAGGCCACGAACGCGCCCACGGTCATGCCGCCCTGCTGCGCGCGCCAGCCGGCGTAGGCGATCACCGCGGCGGTGATCAGGGTCATGAGCAGCTCGGTGGTGGGCGCGGCCCGGGCGCGGGCGTTCGCGCCCTTGGTCAGGTGCCGCTGGCGGCGGCGGACGACCTCGGCGACGCGCGCCTCCTCGTAGGCCTCGCGGTTCTCGAGCTTGACCACCCGCACCCCGTCCAGGCTTTCCATGATGGCGGTCGAGAGGGCCGAGGTCTCGGCCATCGCGCCCTTGGCGGCCTTGGTGGTGCGCTTGGCGAAGCGGCGCATGATCCAGGTGGCGGCCGGCAGGGCCACCACCAGCAGGATCGACAGCGTACGGTCGTTGGAGACCATCACCGAGATGGCCCCGATCACGATCAGCAGGTGCTGGGTGTAGTTGATGACGCCCGCCGTCGCCGCCTCGCGGATCAGGCCGGCGTCGTAGAGCACCGAGGAGACGTAGGCGCCCGAGTGCTGGCTGCGCAGGTGCGACAGGTCGGCCCGAACCAGCTTGCCGAAGAGCTGCACCTGGATGTCGCCCACCACGGCGTTGCCGATGCGGTTCACGAGCGTGGCCTGCACCACCTGGGCGATCGCCCGGGCGATGGCGTAGGCGGCGATGGTCAGCGGCAGGGCGACGAGCGCGCCCGGCTTGTGGTTGACCATCAGGTCGTTGGTGGCCGGCTCCAGGATCTGGACCAGCATGGTGGTGAAGTACGCCGCGGCGATCCCGGCCACGAGGGCGCCGGCCCAGGCCATCCAGCGCGGGACGAGGTAGGCCCGCGCCACCCGCCCGATCAGGGCTCGGCCGGACAGCTCGGGGGCGCTGCGCTCGCTCATGGCGCGAGGCGTCGGACGTTGCGGAAGCGAAGTCAAGCGGCGGCAGGCCCCCTGCGACGCCCGGCCCGGCTTCCGGTTTGGCGGGGATCGCCCTACTTAGGCGCCATGACGGACGCGCCCGCCAAGGCTCCCTTCGACCTGTCGACGCCTCTCGGGCGGGCGAGGACCTATCTGGACTACCTCTGGAACGACCACGCCTACCTGCGGCTGGGCTTCTCCAACGCCCACTGGATCTCGGAGGAGCTGGTGCGGGCGAACCAGCCGTGGCCGCACCAGCTGGCCGCCTGGAAGGCGCGCGGGATCAAGACGATCATCAACCTGCGCGGCGGGTTCGACGCCAGCTTCCACGCGCTGGAAAAGGACGCCTGCCAGCGCCTGGGGCTGACGATGGTGGACTTCACCATCACCTCGCGCGAGGTGCCCAGCGTCCAGCGCGTGCTGGGCGCCAAGCGGCTGTTCGAGACCATCGAATATCCGGCCATGATGCACTGCAAGTCCGGCGCGGACCGGGCGGGCATCATGAGCGTGCTCTACATGCACTTCCGGAAGGGCAAGACCATCCGCGAGGCCATGGACCAGCTGCACCTGCGCTACCTGCACGTGAAGCAGGGCAAGACCGGCGTGCTGGACTACACCTTCGAGCGCTACCTCGAGGAGGGCGAGCCCGCCGGCATGAGCTTCCTCGAGTGGGTGCAGAGCCCGATGTACGATCCCGCCGGCATGAAGGCGACGTTCCGCGCCCAGATGCTGGGATCGCTGATCACCGAGCGCCTGCTCCGCCGCGAATAGCCGGCCCGTCCGCCCCCCGGGAGCTGTCGCCTTTGTGACAGACAACCGGGGCTGCGACATGCGAAGGTACGGTATGGACGACGGCCACACCCTCGCGGCGGAAGAATTCTGCACGCTGCTGTGCGTGCGCGCTGACGGCGTCTCGCCCTTCGTCGACCTCGCTCCATGGACCGGGCTGGAGCACGTGCGCAGGCGCGCGCAGCGGCTGCTGCGCGAGCATCTGAGCTGCGACGCCGTGGAAGTCTGGCGCGGCGGGACCCTGCTGGAGCGCATCGCGCGCGGTTGAGGGCGGCGGCCCGCTTCGGCGGGCCTGCCTTCCCCGCCTAGCGGCCTTCCTCGGCCGGCGAGAGCAGCTTGTGCGCGTGGATGATGAAGTAGCGCATCAGGGCGTTGTCGACCGTCTCCTGGGCCTTGGCGCGCCAGGCGCGCAGCGCTTCGTCGTAGGAGGGGAAGGCGCCGACGAGGTCGACCTTCCTGAGGTCGCGGAACTGGGGCGGGCCCTCGAGGGATTCGAGCTCGCCGCCGATGACGAGGTGCAGAAGCTGCTTGTCGGACATGGGTCGCTTTCGTAGCGGAAGGTCAGTTTCCGCTGCGGATATGCCGGACCCGGTCCAGGATCAATGGGGCGAGACGCGGCGTCGCGCAGACGAGGCTCGCCTGCACGGGGCGCGGGCGGTTGTAGCGGAAGCCCGCGCCGGTGTGGTCGCCGACGAATCCGCCGGCTTCCGTGGCGATCAGGTCGGCCGCGGCCAGGTCCCAGTCGTGCTTGGCCACGGGCGCCACCGCGGCGTCGAAATCGCCCGAGGCCACCAGGCACATGCGGTAGGCGGTGGAGTTGCGCTGCTGCACCTGCATCGGCGGCCAGGGGACCGGCCAGCTCGGGTGCGGGAAGACCCTGGGATCGCCCGCCATGCGGCAGTCCTCCAGGCGGTCGGTCCCGCTGACCCGGATCGGCGCCCCGTTCATCGTGGCGCCCTGCCCGGCGACGGCGGCGTAGGTCTCGGAGAGTTCCGGGGCGAAGACCACCCCCGCGACCGGCCGCTCGTCCTCGACGACCGCCAGCGAGATCGCCCACCAGGGCATGTCGTTCAGGAAGGCGCGGGTGCCGTCGATGGGATCGACCACGAAGAGTCGTCGGCGCGACAGGCGCCCGCTGTCGTCGGCGGTCTCCTCGGAAAGCCAGCCGTAGTCCGGCCGCGCGGCCCCCAGGCGCGCCTTCAGCAGCGCGTCGGCGGCCAGGTCGGCGTTGGTGACCGGCGAGCCGCCCTCCTTGTAGTCGATCTCCAGGCCCTCGCGGCGCAGGCGGGCCGCGAGCTCGCCCGCTTCCTGCGCGGCGTCCAGGAGGAGGGCCAGGTCGTCCAGGATCAGCGCCCCGCGATGGCCAGGGCGTCCACCAGCAGGGAGGGCGCGTTGGAGGCGCCGCGGATTTCGAGGTCCGAGCCCGGGACGAGGCGGCCGTAGATGTCGATCAGGTTGCCGGCGACGGTGATCTCGCTGACCGGATAGGCGAGCTCGCCGCCCTCGAACCAGAAGCCCGAGCAGCCCACCGACCAGTCGCCGGTGTTGCCGTTCAGCGAAGGGCCGAACATCGAGGTGACGAGCAGGCCCGAGCCGGCGTCCTTCATCAGGGCGGAGAGGTCCTTCTCGCCCGGCCGCAGGGTCAGGTTGGTGGGCGAGACGCCGGGCGGGCCGGCCAGGCCGCGCGAGGCGTGGCCGGTCGTCGAAAGGCCCAGCTGGCGGGCCGAGGACGAGTTCAGCAGCCAGGTGGTGAGCACCCCGTCCTCGATCAGGTCGCGGCGCTGGTTGCGGACCCCCTCGTCGTCGAACGGCGAGGAGCCGAGGCCGCGCGGACGGTGCGGATCGTCGGTGACGAAGATCCCCTTGGCGAACACCGGCTGGCCCAGCCTGTCCTTCAGGAACGAGGTCCCGCGGGCGATGGAGGGGCCGGCGATCGCGCCGATCAACGGCGACAGCAGCGAGGCGGCCAGGCGGTTCTCGAAGATCACCGGCGCGGTGGTCGAGGCGATCTTGCGCGCGCCCAGGCGGGCGGCGGCGCGGCGGCCGGCCTCGGCGCCCAGGGTCTCGGGCGCGGGCAGGTCGGCCTGCCAGCGGGCCGAGCGGCCGTCGTAGCCGGTCTCCATGCCGCCCTCGTCGCCGGCGATGGCCGAGGCGCCGATCGAGAAGCCCGAAGCGCGGTGCACGCCCGTGAAGCCGCCGCTGGTGACGATGGTCCAGCGCGAGGACGACCACGCGCCGCTGGCGCCGTCGGTGTTGGTGACCCTGGGCTGGGCGCGGGCGGCGGCCTCGGCGGCGCGGGCGCGATCCTCCAGCTCGGCCGCGGTGGGCTCGGCCGGGTCGTAGAGGTCGAGGTCGGGGAGGTCGCCGCGGGCCAGGGCGTCGGGGTCGGCCAGGCCTGCGTAGGGATCCTCCGGGGCGAGCTTGGCCATGGCGACCGCCCGCTCGACCAGCTTGGCGCGCGCCTCCGGCGAAATGTCGGAGCCGGAGACGGTCGCCTGCCGGCGGCCGACGAACACCCGCAGGCCGAGGTCGCGGGACTCCTCGCGCTCCACCTCCTCGAGGTCGCCCAGGCGCACGGTGACCGAAAGGCTGCGGCGCTCGGCGCCCACGGCCTCGGCGGCGTCCGCCCCGGCCTTCAGCGCGGCGGCCACGACGTCGTTCAGCAGGTTTTCGTCCATGCCCGGCATATGGCCGAGCGGAGCCCCGTTCACAAGCTCACGGCACCGCGTAGAACAGCAGCGCGGCGGCCGCGGCGATATAGGCGATCCAGGTGGCGAGGACGCCCGCGGCGCGGGGCAGCGTCGCTTCGCCGCTGCGCGAGAGGCCGACCGCGTGCAGCCCGCGACCGGCGAACAGGACGAAGCCGATCAGGTGGACGAGCAGGGGAGGGGCGCCGGCCAGCGCCAGGATCGCCAGGCCGATGAGCGCCGTCGGCACATATTCGGTGGCGTTGCCGAAGGCGCGGATGGCGCGCTCCAGCTCCGGAACCCCGCCGTCGCCCAGGGCCACCCCGTGCTTGCGCCGCTGACGGGTGACCAGCACCGACAGGACCAGCAGGAGGACGAGGTGCAGGCCGGCCCAGAGGGCGGCGGCGTGGGCGGCGGGCGTCAGGTCCATCGGGTTCCTTGGAGTGCTCAGTCCACGGGCCGGCCGTCGCCGGGAAGGCCGAGCTTAGCCCACTTTTCGGTCACCGCCTCAACCACGGCGGGATCCATGAACAGCTTCTCGCCCCACTCCCGCTTGGTCTCGGGGGGCCACTTGTTGGTGGCGTCGAGGCCGATCTTGGAGCCGAGGCCGCTCTCGGGGCTGGCGAAGTCCAGGTAGTCGATGGGGGTGTTCTCGACGAGCGTGACGTCCCGGGCCGGGTCCATCCGCGTGGAGATGGCCCACATCACGTCCTTCCAGTCGCGGGCGTCGATGTCATCGTCCACGACGATCACCCACTTGGTGTACATGAACTGGCGAAGGTAGCTCCAGACGCCCATCATCACGCGCTTGGCGTGGCCGGGGTAGGCCTTCTTCATCGACACCACGGCGATCCGGTAGCTGCAGCCCTCGGGCGGCAGCCAGAAGTCGACGATCTCTGGGAACTGCTGGCGGATCAGCGGGATGAACACCTCGTTCAGCGCCTCGCCCAGCACGCTGGGCTCGTCCGGCGGCCGGCCGGTGAAGGTGGTCAGGTAGATCGGGTCGCGGCGCATGGTGATCGCGCTGACCTGGAACACCGGGAAGCGCTCGACCGAATTGTAGTACCCCGTGTGGTCGCCGTATGGCCCCTCGTCGGCGTACTCGTCCAGGAGGACGTGGCCCTCCAGCACGATCTCGGCCTGGGCCGGCACCATCAGCGGCACGGTCTTGGCCGGCACGAGGTCCACCTTGGCCCCGCGCATCAAACCGGCGAACTGATACTCCGACAGCGTGTCCGGCACCGGGGTCACGGCGGCCAGGATGGTCCCCGGATCGGCGCCGATCACCGCGCAGGCGGGCAGGGGCTCGGGCCTGCCGGCCGCCTTCCAGCGGCGGTGGTGCTGGGCGCCGCCTCGGTGGGCCAGCCAGCGCATGATGGTGCGGTCCTTCCCAAGCACCTGCATGCGGTAGATGCCGAGGTTGTAGTCGTCTTCGCGGTCGGTGGAGGGGCCCTTGGTGACCACCAGCGGCCAGGTGATCAGCGGCGCGGGCTCGCCCGGCCAGCAGGTCTGGATCGGCAGTTGCGTCAGGTCGATCTGGTCGCCCGTGAGGACGACCTCCTGCACCGGCGCCTTCTTCACCGTGTTGGGCCGCATGCTCATCACCGTCTTGGCGAGGGGCAGCATGCCCATGGCGTCCTTCAGGCCGCGCGGCGGCTCGGGCGCGCGCAGGAAGGCCAGCAGCTCGCCCACCTCGCGCAGATCGGCCGCCGTCGCCCGTTCGCGGCCCTCCAGCGTCACGCCCATGGCCACGCGCTTGACCGTGCCGAAGAGGTTGACGAGGCACGGCATGGCCGAGCGCTGGCCGTCGGCGCGGATGACGTTCTCGAACAGCACCGCCGGCCCGCCGGCGGCCAGCAGCCGCCGCTGGATCTCGGTCATCTCGAGCACCGAGGAGACGGGTTCGGCGACCCGGACCAGCTCGCCCGCGGCTTCCAGGCGGTCGATGAAGTCGCGCAGCGATCGGTAAGCCATCGTTCCTCCACACTTGGCCGGCGGTTTACCCGCAGCCCCCCGGCGGGTCTAGGATGGGCCCATGAAGCGCCTCGACCTCGACGACCTGCCGCCGAAGATCGCCGCCCTGCTGGAAGGCCTGGCTCCCGGCGAGGCGCTGCTGCTGGTCCGGCACGGCGCGGTGGTGGGCCGGCTGGTCGCGGAGGGCCCGGCCGCCCCGCCGGCCGAACCCGGCCTTCCGCCCGAGCAGCACGCCCGCGAGGTGTTCGAGAACTTCCGCGCCGCGATCGAGGACGAGTTCTGAGGCCCTCCCCCTAGTCCTGTCCGGCCTCCCAGGCCTTCAGCGCCGCCTTCTTGGCGATCTTGCGGAAGCGGCGCTCCAGGAAGTTGCGGAAGCTGCCGGGGTGCAGGGTCGCCATCCGCGCCAGCACGCTGGGATAGTCCTTGTAGTGCGGCGTGATGTGGAAGGTCCCCGGCTCGGCCTCCATCAGCATCTCGCGCTCGTCGAACGAGACGTCCATCAGGACGAGGCTCTGGTCCTCCCGGCGCAGGCGCGTGAAGAACTTGCCGTTCACCAGGAAGGCGGGCTTGCCGTAGCTCTTGCCCTCCTCGGCGCCGGGGAAGGCCAGCACGATGGCGCGCATCTCCTCGTAGGTCATCGGGGACGTCCCTAGTAGGCCAGAGCCATGCCGTCCTTGCGCATCTCGCTGGCCGCGGCGTAGCGGCCGGGCCAGCGCTCGACCGCCTGGTAGCCGCCGAAGCCGCCGTCGGGCTCGCCCAGCTTCCAGCCGAGGGCGGCGAGGGCCGCCTTGGTCCTGGCGGGCACGCCGGTCTCCAGCCGCAGCAGGCCCAGCGGGTCCAGCTTCTGCCCGGTGGGCTCGGAGCCGCCCTCGTGATGCCAGCGGGGCGCATCGCCCGCCTCCTGCAGGGACAGGCCGTGGTCGACCATGTTGGAGATGATCTGCGCCTGGCCCTGGGGCTGCATGTCGCCGCCCATGACCCCGAACGACAGCCACGGCTTGCCCTCGCGCGTGGCGAAGCCCGGGATGATGGTCTGGAAGGGCCGCTTGCCGGGCGCGTAGAGGTTCGGATGGCCGTCCTGCAGGGCGAACAGCTCGCCGCGGTCCTGGAACATGAAGCCCAGGTCGTCGGGCGACAGGCCCGAGCCCATGCCCCGGTAGTTGGACTGGATGATCGAGACCATCATCCCGTCGGCGTCGGCGGTGGTGAAGTAGGTGGTGTCGCCGCGGCTGGGGGCCTGGAAGGGGGCGATCTCCCGCAGGATGCGGTCAGGCCGGATCAGGGCCGCGCGCTCCTTCGCATAGGCCTTGGAGACCAGGTGCTCGATCGGCGCCTTGTAGAAGGCGGGATCGGCGTAGTGGCGGGCGCGGTCCTCGAAGGCCAGCCGCTTGGCCTCCACCGCGTGGTGGATCGCCGCCGCCGACTGGAAGCCCATCGCCTTCACGTCGAACTGCTCGAGGATGTTCAGCAGCTGCAGGGTGGCGATCCCCTGGCTGTTGGGCGGCAGGGCCCAGACGTCGACCCCGCGGTAGCTGGACGAGACCGGGGCCACCCACTCCGACCGGTGGGCGGCGAGGTCGGCGCGGGTCATCCAGCCGCCGATGCGCTTGAAGTAGGCCTCGATGGCCCGGGCGGTCTCGCCCTCGTAGAACTCGCGCCCGCCGCCCTCGGCGATCCGGCGGTAGGTGGCCGCCAGGCGCGGGTTCCTGAACACCTCGCCCTCGACGGGGACCCGGCCCTCGGGGGCCCAGACGGCCTTGAAGTTCTCCACCTCCTCGATGCCCGAGCCGGGCCGGGTGAAGGCGCTGAACGAGCGCTCCAGGTAGTAGGCGACGTTCTGGGTGATCGGCGCGCCCTCGGTGGCGTGGCGGATCGCCGGCTCGAACAGGCTCTTCCACGGCAGCTTGCCGTAGCGCTGGTGCAGGCTCCACCAGGCGTCGACGGCGCCCGGCACGCTGACCGAGATGGCGCCGTGGCTGGGGATGAAGCCGTTCTTCGCCCGCGCCCGGACGGTCGCCAGCGACAGCCCGCGCGGGCTGCGGCCCGAGCCGTTCAGGCCGACGACCTTCCCCTGCTTCGGATCCCACAGCATCACGAAACAGTCGCCGCCGATGCCGCAGGCGATGGGCTCGGCGAAGCCCAGCACCGCATTGGCGGCCACGGCGGCGTCCACCGCCGAGCCACCGGCCTTGAGGATCTCGATGGCGGCGAGGGTGGCGAGGGGGTGGGCGGTGGCCGCCGCCCCGTGCAGGCCCCAGGCCGCCGAACGGCTGGCGAAGGTGGCGCCGTCGATCCGGTCGCCGGGCCCCACGTCGGGCCGGTTCCGGTTGGGGTTCTGGCTGCGGCTGTCCGCTAACGCGGGCGCGGCCAGAGGCCCGGCCAGGGGCGCGGCCAGGGCGGCGGCGGGCAGGGCGGCCAGGAAGGTGCGGCGGCGCATCGGCGGACTCCGGAATGGGCAGATGACGGAGTGTTAGCGAAGCTGGGGCGGCCGGCCTAGCCAGGGCTCAGTTTAGCTGCTTAACAGGCGTTACAGTGTAACGGGGGAAATCCTGCATGCGAGCCGTCGTCGCCGCCCTGAGCCTGGCGCTGTGCGCCACCGCCGCCGAAGCGCGGCCCATCCAGTTCGCCGCCGAGGCGCCCCAGACGGGCGCGCTGGTGCTGCCGCTGGCGTCCGAAGCCGACCTGGCGGCCCGCGGAACCATGCTGGACGAAGGCGTGCGCGCCGCCGTCTCCCGCGCCCTGGCGGCCGCCAAGTTCGACTACAAGGCCGGCGAGACCCTGAGCCTGCGCGGCCCGGGCCCCTGGGATCAGATCGTCGTCCTGGGCGCCCGGCCCGAGGGCGCCGCGCTCACCGCCGTCGAGCTGCAGGACCTCGGCGCGGCGGCCGCCAAGGCCACGGCCAAGGCGCCGGCCGCGCTGGTGGCGACGGGCCTCTCCGATCCGTCCCAGGCGGCCCTGGGCGCGGCCCTGGGTTCGTACCGCTTCTCCAACAGCTACAAGTCCCGCAAGGCCGACGAGCCGGCGACCGAGCCCGCGCTGACCGTCGTGGCGTCCGACGCCGCGGCGGCGCGGCAGGCCTACGCCCGGCGCGGCGAGGCCCTGGCCGAGGCCGTGGCCTTCACCCGCGACCTGATCACCGAGCCCGCCAACGTGATCTATCCCGAGACCTTCGTGGAGCGCACCCGCGCGGCCTTCAAGGGCGTGGGCGGCGTGACCATCGAGGCGTTCGACGAGGCGGCGCTGCAGAAGATGGGCATGAACGCCATCCTCAGCGTGGGCATGGGGTCCAAGCGTCCGCCGCGCCTGCTGGTGGTCGAGTACAAGGGTCCCGGCGCGTCCGGCAAGCCGGTGGTGCTGACCGGCAAGGGGATCACCTTCGATTCCGGCGGCATCTCGCTGAAGCCGGGCTCGAACATGTGGAAGATGAAGGACGACATGTCCGGTGCGGCCGCGGTCGTCGGCGCGACCCTGTCGCTGGCCAAGTCGAAGGCCCCGGTGCACGTGGTGGCGATCGCCGCCCTGGCCGAGAACATGCCGGACGGCGGGGCCGCGCGCCCGGGCGACGTGATCCGCGCCTATGGCGGCAAGACCATCGAGCGGCTGAACACCGACGCCGAGGGCCGCATCGTGCTGGCCGACGCCACCGCCTACGCCGACCAGCGCTACGACGCGGCGGCCATCGTCAACCTCGCCACCCTGACCGGTGCGGTCGTGGGCGCCCTGGGCGACGACTACGCCGGCCTCTTCAGCCGTCACGACGGCCTGGCCGAACAGGTCGAGGCGGCGGCCAAGGCCAGCGGCGAGGGCGTGTGGCGCCTGCCGATGCATCCCAGCTATGCCAAGGCGGTGGACTCGCCGATCGCCGACATCCGCGACATCGGCTCGGGCGAGCCGGGCGCCGGCGTGGGCGCCCAGGTGATCGGCTTCTTCGCCGACCCCGAGACCCCGTGGGCGCACGTCGACATCGCCGGCGTCGCCTGGGACGACCAGGGCACGCCCACCGCGCCGAAGGGCGCCCGCGGCTACGGCGTCCGCCTGCTGGACGAGCTGGTTCGCGGATTCGACGCCGCCAAGGCCGCCCGCAAGTAGTCCCCGCTCGGGAGCGGCGTCTTTACGGCGCCGCTCCGCCGGGCGCAGGATGGCGCATGGCGATAGAGACGCTCGAGGACCTGGAGGCGATCTACGGCGTCTCGCTGGCTCCCGCCTCGGTGGTCAAGGAGACCGACCGGATCACCCCGCACTACCGGGCGCTGATCGAGGCCTCGCCCTTCGTGGCGCTCGCGACCGCCGGGCCGGAGGGCCTGGACTGCAGTCCCCGGGGCGACGCCGGCGCGGTCGTCCGTATCGCCGACGAGAAGACGCTGATCCTGCCCGACCGGCGCGGCAACAACCGCATCGACAGCCTGCGCAACATCGTCCGCGACCCGCGCGTGGCCCTGCTGTTCCTGATCCCCGGCTCGGCGACCACTTTCCGGGTGAACGGCCGCGCCGTGGTCAGCGCCGACCCGGACCTGCTGGCCTCGCTGGCCGTCGAGGGCCAGGCGCCGCGCACGGCCATCGTGGTGACGGTGGAGACGGCCTACTTCCAGTGCGCCCGGGCGGTGGTCCGCTCGGGCCTGTGGGACCCGGCGCGCCACGTCGATCCTGCGAGCCTGCCCACCCCCGGCCAGATCCTCGCCGCCCTCACCGGCGGTGAGGTCGGCGGCCAAGCCTATGACGCCGACTGGCCCGCCCGCGCGGTCAAGAGCCTCTGGTGAGGCTCAGTTCGCCGGCCTGAGCGCCAAGGTGTCCAGCGCCTCAGCGATCGGGATGAAGAGGTTCAGGCCCGTCGGCGCGTCGTTGACCTGGTAGGTCGAGACGGAGATCCCGAGCACCGAACCCTTCTCGTCAAGCAGCGGACCTCCACTGTTGCCGGGATTGATCCCCACATCGCTCTGGAGAAACGCGAGGCCGTCGTAGGTCCTGCTCGCCGACACGACGCCCTTCGTCACCGTGTTCTGGAATTTCGCGTCGAGGGGCGTTCCGATCGCGAACACGGTCTCGCCCAGCGCCGCCGGCGAAGAGCGGAGCGCCAGGGGTGTCGCTTTGGCGCTCGTCTTGATGAGCGCGACGTCGCGTCGGCGGTCCGATCTGACAACCTCGCCCAATGCCTCGAAGCCATCCGCCCAGCGGACCTTCACGTACTTGGCGTCGCCGACGACATGCTGGTTGGTGAGCAGATAGCCGTCGCTCGAGACCACGAAGCCGCTGCCGTGGCCGCCGCCTGCAAACACGGCCGCAACCGACTGCACCGCCGCAGATAGAGGCACAGACGCCGCCTTGGGGCCAACGATCTGGATCGCCTCGAAGCGGGTCGCGGGGGAGCCGATGGCCTGAGCGGGATCGTCGGCCATCACCTGTCGGAATCGCTCGTCCGCCAGGAGACTGCGGACGTTGGCGGCGAACGCCTCCTGGGCGAGGCTGCGCTTGCTGCGGTCGTCGAGCTTCTTCGCCTCGTAGGTGCCGGTCGTCTCGATTCTGGCGACCACCTCGCGCCGCAGGCCTGAGTAGATTTGCCACTCGACGCCGAGCGTAACCTTGCCGGAGGTCTTGATCACGTTCTCGCAGTAGGAGGCGTCCGCGCTCTTGACGAGGGCGCCGACCTGCAGGTCCCCAGATGTCGGAGCAGCTTCGGCGAAGAGGTTGGACGGGTCGGAGCCGGCCTTCAGGCCGCGGCGGCGAACTCTTCCGCGAAGACGGCGTCCAGACCTGTCATCATCTCGGCGAGATCCTTCCACAGCAGCGGCGTCGGCTGGATGCAGACGGTTCCCCACCAATAGGTGCCGACCTTCTGCTCGTCGCGGAGGGGGCTGCCCACGCGCGTCAGGGTCACCGAAGCCGAAACGCCTGCGGACGACGAGGCCTTCGCCGACGTCGGCGCCGGCGCCGGCGAGCCAAGCGGCTGCGCCTGCGCTGTTCCGACCGCCAGCGCCAGCGCGCCAACGATCACGATCCACCCCTTCATCGTCGCCCCCCTGTGCGTATCTGACGATCACCTCAACCTTAGTCAGCTTAAGGTTGTTTGACGCTACCCCTCGCTCCAGACCGCCAGCTCGTTGCCGGCGGGGTCGCGGAAGTGGAACCGCCGCCCGCCGGGGAAGGCGAAGATCGGCCGGACGATCGTTCCGCCCGCGGCGCGCACCTTGCCCTCCATGGCTTCCAGGTCGTGGGCGTAGAGGATGACCAGGGGCTGCGGCGCCGCCTCGGCCGCGTCGGCGTGGAAGCCCCCGTCGAGGCCCTCGTTGAAGGCCTGATAGTCGGGACCGTAGTCCTGGAAGGTCCAGCCGAAGGCCTGGCCGTAGAAGGCCTTGGTGGCGGCCATGTCGCCGCCGGGGAACTCCACGTAGTCGATCTTGCCGTCCTCGCGCATGGCGGGCCCTCCGTATTCATGTTCGCGTTATGTTCTAGGCCGGCCGCCCGCGCCCGGCAAGCCGCGGGCGGGGGGCCCAGCATCCCTCCTAGATCATCCCCTCGGTCACCGCGTGCAGGCGCGCATAGGCGCCGCCCTTCCTCACCAGGTCGGCGTGGCGGCCTTCCTCGACGATCCGGCCGTTCTCGAAGACGAGGATCCGGTCGGCGCCGCGGATGGTGGAGAGCCGGTGGGCGATGACGATGGTCGTGCGGCCCGCCATCAGCTCTTCCATCGCCGCCTGCACCTGGCGCTCGGTCTCGACGTCGAGCGAGGAGGTGGCCTCGTCCAGCACCAGGATCGGGGCGTCGGCCAGGAAGGCGCGGGCGATCGCCACCCGCTGGCGCTCGCCGCCCGACAGCTTCACGCCGCGCTCGCCGACCAGGGTCGCGTAGCCCTTCGGCAGGCGGGTGATGAAGTCGTGGGCCCGGGCCCGCCGCGCCGCCAGCTCGACCTCCTCGCGGGTGGCGTCCGGCCGGGCGTAGGCGATGTTCTCGGCGATCGTGCGGTGGAACAGCGCCGGGTCCTGCGGCACGACGGCGATCGCGCGGCGGAGCGAGCCCTGCGCCACGTGGGCGATGTCCTGACCGTCGATCAGGATGCGGCCGCGCTCCAGGTCGTAGAGCCGCTGGACCAGCTTGACGAAGGTGGACTTGCCGGCCCCGGTCGCGCCCACCAGCGCCACCCGCTCGCCCGGCGCGATGGCCAGCGAGAAATCCTCGTAGAGCGGCGTCTCGGCCGACTTGTAGCGGAACGTCACCTTGTCGAAGACGATCTCGCCGCGCTGGCCGCGGAAATGGGCCGCGTCCGGCCGGTCGGGCACCTGGGGCGCCATGCGGGCGTAGGCGGCCACGTCCTCGGCGTCGTCGAGGCCCTTCTGCATCATGCGGATGTTCTCGCCCATGTTGCGCAGGTAGCCGCTCATCAGCAGGAACGAGGTGATCGCGAAGGCGACGTCGCCGGCGCTCGCCTGGCCCAGCGCCCACAGCCGCACCAGCAGGCCCGAGAGGCCCGCCTGCAGCACCACCAGGATCATGTTCTGGATCAGCCAGACGTCGAGGAAGCGGTTCCAGGTGATCACCGTCCGGCTGCGCCACAGCTCGGTGACCTCGGCGATGCGGGCCTCCTCGCGCGGCTCGGCTCCGAACGCCTTCACCGTCGGGTTGGACGTGATGGAGTCGGCGAGCGCCCCGCCGATGCGGCTGTCCAGCGCCACCGACTTCAGGTTCGCCGGGCGCACGTACTTCACCGTCAGCCACAGGTTCGAGGCGATGTAGAGCGCCACCGTCGCCAGGGCGAAGAGGCCCACGCCGGGCCAGCGGAAGATCATGCTGACCGACAGGCCGACGAGGACGAGCAGGGCCGGGCCCAGCCAGAGCACGACCGCGTCCGAGACGCTGTCGTAGCCCCACATCGCCCGCGAGAGCTTGCGCACCGTGGCGCCGGCGAAGGTGTCGGCGTGCCAGTCGGCCGAGAACGCCTGCACCCGGCGGAAGGCCTCGTCGGTCATCGCCTTCATGTTGTGCGCGGCCATGGGGTTCCAGAAGCGGAAGGCCGCGTTCCGGATCAGCGAGAAGGCCAGGTAGACGCCGACGAAGGTCGCCCAGGCGGCCCAGGCCTCGGGCGGCTCGCGCGGCGTGGTCGCCACCGCGTCCACCAGCCGGCCGGCGGCCCAGGGCAGGGCGAGGTCGAAGCCGATCGCCACCAGCATCAGGATCACCGCCGGCCAGAACAGCCAGGGACGGCGCATCCAGAAGCGGGCGATGAAGCCCAGCACCTGGCTGTTCTTCAGGACGCGGTCCTTCTTGGCCTCGTCGTCGTCTTCGTAGTGGTCGGTCATGCGGAATCTCGGGAAGGCCGGCCGGGCGCCGTCGGAGCGCGCGGGCCGGAAAGGCTGTCGTGGGTGGAGAACTCGCGGGAGGCCGCAGGCGCACGGGTTCGCTTCGCGCGGAGGACCGGCGAGCGCCTCGGGACGGGGCGTCCGGGCGAGCTAGAGGTGCGGCGGCGGCGGCCCGAGGCGTTTGCGGGGGGCAACGCGACGTCGGTCATGTCGTCCTCCCGGATCGGCCTCGAAGGTTCAGAAGCTAGGCGCCGCCCCGGCGGGGGTCAAGGAACCGGGGCGGGTTCGGAGAACGCCGGATTCCGCCGCGGCATTTCCGCCACAGGCCCGGCTCTGCTAAGTCGCCGCCCATGACCGCGCCCCTGCCCGACGCCGCGCCCGCCAACTGGGTGGACCGACACGCGCCCGCGGGGCTCCGCCCATGGCTGAAGCTCGGCCGCTTCGACCGGCCGACTGGCGTCTGGCTCCTGATGCTGCCCGGCTGGCAGGGCGTCGCCCTGGCCGGGCTGGCGACGGGCCGCGGCCCCGACCTGGCGCTGCTCGCCAAGATCTTCGTGGGCGCGGCGCTGATGCGGGCGGCGGGCTGCGCCTACAACGACATCGTCGACAGCGACATCGACGCCAAGGTCTCGCGCACGGCGGGGCGGCCGATTCCCTCGGGCCAGATCAGCCTCCGGCAGGCGTGGGGCTTCATCGTCGCCTGCTGCCTCGTCTCCTTCGGCCTCCTGCTGACCATGCCGCCGCTCGCCATCGGCCTGGGCGTCGCCTCGCTGGCGCTGGTCGCGGCCTATCCGTTCATGAAGCGGATCACCTGGTGGCCGCAGGCGTGGCTGGGCCTCACCTTCAACTGGGGCGCGCTGCTGGGCTACGCGGCGGCGGCGGGGGAGCTCTCGCTCGCGGCCGGTCTGCTCTATGCGGCGGGCATCTTCTGGACCCTCGGCTACGACACCATCTACGCGGTCCAGGACCTCGAGGACGACGCCCTGGCCGGCGTGAAGTCTTCGGCGCGGCGCCTGGGCTCCGGCGTGGGGCGCGGCGTCCTCGTCTTCTACCTGGTATCGCTGGCCCTGGCGGCGGCCGCCCTGCTGCAGGGGGGCGCCTCGACCCTCGCCCTGCCGCTGTTCGCCCTCTACGCCGTCCACCTGATCCTGCAGGCGCGGCGCGTGCGGCCGGACGCCCCGGCGCAGGCGTTGTTCCTGTTCAAGGCCAACGCCTGGGCGGGGCTGATCCTGTTCGCCGCCGTCGTGGCGGGGGGCTTCCCGCTCTAGGCCGTTCCCCCCAAGACCGTTCCCCGGCGTCACCCTGTTTCGCGGGGCGTTCCGGGCGTAGACTGCGGCCATGGCCGTCGCCGCCCGCGTCAGTCCGAAGGACTTCTTCACGCCCGAGGAATGGGCGCCGCTGCCCCGCCGCTCGTGGTGGAAGGGCCCGGCGCTGGTCGCCCACGCCTGGGCGGTGATCCTCGCCGCCGGCGCCATGGCCGTGGTCTGGCCCATCACCATCCCGCTGGCGGTGGCGATCATCGGCGCGCGGCAGCTGGGGCTGGCCATCCTGATGCACGACGCCGTGCACGGCGCCCTGCACCCGAACCTTGCGGTCAACGACTGGGTGGGCAACCACCTGACCACCGGCGACCTGACGCCCTACCGGCCCTACCACCTGGGCCACCACAAGTACGCCCAGCAGGCCGAGGATCCCGACCTGGTCCTGTCGGCGCCGTTCCCGATCACCCGCACCTCGCTGCGGCGGAAGATCGTCCGCGATCTGACCGGCCAGACCTACTACAAGCAGAAGTGGTCGGGCCTCGTGCAACGCCTGCGCGCGCGCCAGCCGGGCGAGCCGCTGTGGCCGATCCTGAAGGACGCCGTGGTCCGCCGCCGGCGGTTCTTCACCGGCATGGTCGTGACGGTGGCGCTGACCGCGCCGTTCGGCCTTTGGTGGGTGTGGCCGGTGCTGTGGCTGGCGCCCCAGGCCACCTGGCTGCCGATGGTCACCCGCCTGCGCAACATCGCCGAGCACGCCCTGGTGGCCAAGGACGAGCCCGATCCCCTGCGCCATGCGCGCACCACCCACGCCAACCTGATCGAGCGCGCGTTCCTGGCGCCCTACTGGGTGAACTATCACTGCGAGCACCACATGTTCATGCATGTGCCCTGCTACAACCTGCCCAGGGTCCGCCGGCTGCTGGCCCGGAAGGGCGTCACGGACCGGATGCTGTCGGCGCCGGGCTACCTCGAGTTGCTGAAGCTCGCGTCCAGCCGGCCGGAGCGGGTCGCGGCCTGAGGTTGGCGCCGGAGGTTCGGGCCGATGCCCCGGCCGCGCGATTGGGCTAGAGCATCCGGATGATCCCGCCGCAGGCCCGCCGCGCCTTCATCCTCGAGAACACCCGGCTGCAGCGCCCGCCGCACACGCCCGAGCTGGTCCTGCACCTGGCCGACGAGATCACCCCGATCTGGCGGATGACCGAGGAGGCCCTGGCCGAGATCGGCCTGCCGCCGCCGTTCTGGGCCTTCGCCTGGGCGGGCGGCCAGGCCCTGGCGCGCTACGTCCTTGACCATCCCGAGGCGGTGGCCGGTAAGCGGGTGATCGACTTCGCCTCGGGCTCGGGGATCGTCGCCATCGCCGCCATGAAGGCCGGAGCCGCGGACGTGCTCGCCGCCGACGTCGATCCGTTCTGCGGCGCGGCCCTGGACCTGAACGCCGAGGCCAACGGCGTCGCCTGCGCCTTCACCGACGCAGACCTGCTGGACGCACCGCCCCCGGCCTGGGCGCAGGTCATCCTCGCCGGCGACATCTGCTACGAGAAGCCCCTGGCCGCCAGGGTCATCGCCTGGCTGGGAGAGGCCCGGGCGAACGGCGCGACCGTGCTGATCGGCGATCCCGGCCGCAGCTACTTCCCGCGCGAAGGCCTCGACAAGCTGGCCGAATACCAGGTCCCGACCACCCGCGAGCTGGAGGACATGGAGGTCAAGAAGACCGCCGTCTGGGCCCTGCCGGAAGCGCGGCCCTAGGCCCCTTTTTCGCCGCGCCCGCGTTGAACCCTGGAAAGGTTCAACTTTTCCGAGGTCCCGATGTCCGCGCCGACCCCCTACGAGCAGTACATGCTGGAGCTGGTCAACGCCGAGCGCGCCGCGGCCGGCGTGCAGCCGCTGGCCTTCGACTTCCTGCTGAACGATTCCGCCGAGCTGCACAGCCAGTGGATGATCGCCAACGACACCTTCAGCCACACCGGCGCGGGAGGCTCCACGCCGACCGACCGCATGGTGGCGGCGGGCTACCAGCTCACCGGCTCGTGGACGACCGGCGAGAACCTCGCCTGGCAGAGCCTGCGCGGCGCGGCCGGGATCCAGGACGACGTGGCCGATCTGCACGTCGGCCTGATGAACTCCCCCGGCCACCGGGCCAACATCCTGAACGGGAACTTCCGCCAGGTCGGCATCGGCATAGAGACCGGCGAATACCAGGGCTGGCAGGGCGTATTCGCCACCCAGAACTTCGCCAAGACCGGCAGCGCCTACTTCATCACCGGCGTCGCGTTCGACGACCTGGACGGCGACGTCTTCTACGATCCGGGCGAGGGCCTGGGCGGGATCAACGTGACGGTGACCAGCGCCGCGACGGGCCAGGCGGTGAGCGCCCTCACCTATGGCTCCGGCGGCTACGAGGTGGCGGTCGCGCCCGGGACCTACACCGTCACCTTCTCCGGCGGCGGCTTCGCCGCGTCCAGCCGCACGGTCTCGGTGGGCTCGGCCAATGTGAAGGTAGACTGGGCCGACCCGCCGCTCGGCGCAGGCGGCGGCGCGCCCACCCCCGGGAACGACGACCTGACCGGCACGCCGCTGCACGGCGGGGCGGGAAACGACACCCTCACCGGAACCTCCGGCGAGAACTATCTGCGCGGCGACGCCGGTGACGACCGCCTGGTCGGCGGGCCGCTGTTCGACGACCTGCACGGCAACATCGGGAACGACACCGTCTACGGCGGCGCGGGCGGCGACTGGGTGGTCGGCGGCCAGGGCCACGACCAGCTGTTCGGCGACGATGGCCACGACGCGGTGCTGGGCAACCTCGGGAACGACGTGCTGCTGGGCGGGACCGGGAACGACGTCATGCGCGGGGGCCAGGGCGACGATGCGGTGACCGGCGGCGCGGGCGACGACTGGCTGGCGGGCGACCGCGGCTCGGACACCCTGGCCGGCGCGCGCGGCGCCGACACCTTCCACAGCTTCGCCGGGGCCGGCCTCGACCACATCCTGGACTTCAACTTCGCCGAGGGCGACCGCCTCAACCTCGTGGCCGGCTCCGGCTACAACGCCTACCAGTCGGGCGCCGACGTGATCGTCGACGTCGCGGACGGCCGGATCGTCCTGGCGGGCGTGTCCATGTCCAGCCTGGGGGAGGGCTGGATCTACCTGGGCTGACCGATCGCGTCCTCCAGCGCGGCGGCGAGGTCGCCGCGGCGGGCGACGCGGACGCGCCCCAGTCCCAGCCAGGCCGCCATCGTCCCCAGCTCCTCGGCGAGCCGCGCGGCCGTCCGGTCCGAGGCCCAGGGCTCGGCGTGGCTGGCCTGGACGATCAGCTCGCCCGCCTTGCGGTCGGCCTTCAGGTCGACCCGGGCCGTGATCGCATCGCCCTCCAGGAACGGCAGGACATAGTAGCCGTGGGTGCGCTTCTCGGCCGGGGTGTAGATCTCGAGCCGCACCTTCACCCCGAACATCCGCTCGGTCCGGTCGCGGAACCAGATCAGATTGTCGAAGGGGGAGAGGAGGGCGTGGGCCTGCACCTTCCGCGGCCGCCGCGCGGCCGGGTCGAGATAGGCCTGTTCGCGCCAGCCCTTCACCGTCACCGGGACGAGGTCGCCGGCCTCCACGAGGTCGGCGAGGCGGGCGCGGCTGTCCTCCACGCCCATGCGGAAATAGTCGCGCAGGTCGCGGGCCGTGGCGATTCCCATGGCTCGGGCGGCGATCCTCAGCAGCTCGCGTTGGGCCGCCTCGCGCGGCGGCGTCGGCGCCTCGCGCACCGCCTTCGGCAGCACCGTCTCGGGCAGGCCGTAGACCCGCTCGAAGGTTCCGCGCCGGGTGGCGGTGGTGAGCTCGCCCGCCCAGAAGAGGCCCTCCAGCGCCCGCTTGGCCTCGCTCCAGCCCCACCAGCCGCCCTGGCCCTTGTGGCCCATCTCCAGCTCGGAGGCCGACATCGGCCCGCGGCTGCGGATCTCGTCCAGCACCGCATCCACGAAGTCGCGTCGCTCGCGCAGGAACCGGGCGATGCCCTTCCAGGTCCCGACGCCCTCGCGGGCGTCCGCCATGCGCCAGCGGAACAGCGGCTGGGCGCCGAGGGGCAGCAGGCTGGCCTCGTGCGCCCAGTACTCGAACAGCGCCTTCTTCCGGCCCCAGGCGATCTCCTCCAGCAGCTCGCGCGGATAGGCGCCCAGGCGCGAGAAGGCGGGCAGATAGTGGGTGCGCGAGACCACGTTGACGCTGTCGATCTGCACGACGCCCAGGCGGTCCACCAGCTTGACGAGCTGGCGGCGGCCGACCTCGCCGTCCGGGCGGGCGCCGAAGCCCTGGGCCGCCAGCGCGATGCGCCGGGCCTCGCCGGCGGTGAGCGAATCCTTCATGCAGACAGGCTAGCGTGCGAACGAAGCAAGAACAACGTTCAGCGGTTGAGCCGCGTCAGCGCCTCGGGCGTGAAGCGGAAGACCACCTCGGGATCGGGCTCGGCGACCCCGCCGGCGATCTCCGGGGGCGCGAGCGCCTTCAGCAGCAGGCGCAGGATGTTGAGGCGCGCGGTCTTCTTGTCGTCGGTCTTCACGACGATCCACGGCGCGTGCTCGGATCCGGTGCGCGCCAGCATCTCGTCGCGGGCGGCGGAATAGGCCTCCCACTTCTCCTGGGCGACCGCGTCGAGCGGGCTGACCTTCAGCGCCTTCAGGGGGTTCGAGCGGCGGGCCTCCAGCCGCCGGGCCTGTTCCTGGCGCGAGATGTCGAGCCACAGCTTGACGATCTGGACGCCTCCGTCCGTCAGCATCCGCTCGAAGATCGGCGCGTCCTGCAGGAACACCTCCTGCTCGGCGGGCGTGGAGAAGCCCATCACGCGCTCGACCCCGGCGCGGTTGTACCAGGAGCGGTTCAGGATCACGAGCTCGCCCGCGGCCGGGAGGTGCGGGACATAGCGCTGGAAGTACCACTGGCTCTGCTCGCGGTCGGTGGGCTTGGGGAGGGCGATGACGCGGGTGGCGCGGATCGACAGCGGCTCGACGATCCGCTTGATCGCCCCATCCTTCCCGGCGGCGTCGCGGCCCTCGAAGATCACCAGGTCCTTCTCGCCGGCGGCCATGGCGTATTGCTGGAAGCGGACGAGGGCGACCTGCAGGGCCTCGAGTTCGCGGTCGTAGTCGGACTTGGGCATGGAGCTGAGCCTATGCGGGGATCGGCGGGGGAGGCTAGAACGCGCGGCATGATCCGTCTGTTCGTGACGCACGACCTTTCGGCCGGCGCCGAGCTCGCCCTGGACGAGGGCCAGAGCCGGTATCTCGCCGCCGTCATGCGGGCCAAGGCCGGGGACGAGCTGCGGGTGTTCAACGGCCGCGACGGCGAGTGGCGCGCGCTGGTGGCGGCCGTCGGCAAGCGCGCGGTGACGCTGCAGGTGATCGACCCCGCCCGCCCGCAGGCCCCGGGGCCCGACCTCGACCTCGTCGTCGCGCTGGTCAAGCGCGCGCCGCTGGAGACCATCGTCGAGAAGGCGGCCGAGCTGGGCGCCCGGCGCATCCGGCCCGTGGTGACCGAGCGGACCAACGCCGACCACACCCGGGTGGAGCGCCTGCGGGCCATCGCCACCGAGGCCTCGGAACAGACCGGCCGGCTGGACGTGCCCGAGGTGACCGAGCCCGTGAAGCTGGAGCGGCTGCTCGCCGAATGGGAGCCCGGCCGGCGGCTGCTGTTCTGCGACGAGGCGGGCGACGCCCGGCCCGTGCTCGAGGCGCTGGAGGGCGCGGCCGGCCCCTGGGCCATCCTCATCGGACCCGAGGGCGGCTTCTCCCCGCGCGAGCGGGAGGCGCTGCGGGCGCTGCCCTACGCCGTCCCGGCCAGCCTGGGGCCCCGGATCCTGCGGGCCGACACGGCGGCGATCAGCGCGCTCGCGCTGTGGCAGGCCGCGGCCGGCGACTGGCGCTCTTGAGCAACGGCCGAATTGCCCCCACCTAGCTGAACGGCGTAAAGATCACGGCTGCGCGGGACCTCGCCCGCCATGATCCGGGTTGGGCTGGGGAGGTTTTGGATGGCCGGTGTCGCCTGCGACGATCGCCCGCTCGTGTTCGCGGACCTGGTCCGCTGGTTCGAGGCGGGCGCCAAGCCCGCCGCCGACTGGCGGGTCGGGGCCGAGCACGAGAAGTTCGTCTTCAAGCTGGGCTCGCACGAGCCGGTCCCCTACGAGCCCGGCGGCATCAAGGCGCTGCTCGACGGCCTCACCCGCTTCGGCTGGAAGCCTGTCCTCGAGGGCGAGAACGTCATCGCGCTGGAGCGCGGCATGGCCAGCGTCAGCCTCGAGCCCGGCGGCCAGTTCGAGCTGTCCGGCGCCCCGCTCGAGACCATCCACGACATCTGCGAGGAGACCGGCCAGCACCTGCAGGAGGTGAAGGTCGTGGCCGACGAGCTGGGCCTGGGCTTCCTGGGGCTGGGCTTCACCCCCACCTGGACCCGCGCGCAGGTCCCGGTGATGCCCAAGGGCCGCTACGGCATCATGCGGGCCTACATGCCCAAGGTCGGCTCCCTCGGCCTCGACATGATGTTCCGCACCTGCACGGTGCAGGCGAACCTCGACTTCGGCTCGGAAGCCGACATGGTCGCCAAGTTCCGCGCCTCGCTGGCGCTGCAGCCGATCGCCACCGCGCTGTTCGCCAACTCGCCGTTCAAGGAAGGCAAGCCGTCGGGCCTGCTCTCCACGCGCGCGAACGTGTGGACCGACACCGATCCCGACCGCACGGGGATGCTGGATTTCGTGTTCGAGGACGGCTTCGGATTCGAGACCTACGCGAACTACGCCCTCGACGTGCCGATGTATTTCGTCAAGCGCGACGGCCGGTACATCGACGTGGCCGGCCGCTCGTTCCGCGACTTCATGGAGGGGCGGCTGCCCGAGCTGCCGGGCGAGCGGCCGACGATCAAGGACTGGGCCGACCACACCACCACCATCTTCCCCGAGGTGCGGCTGAAGCAGTACCTGGAGATGCGCGGCGCCGACTCCGGGCCGTGGAGCCGGCTGTGCGCCCTGCCGGCCCTCTGGATGGGGATCCTCTACGACTCCGCCGCGCTCGAGGCGGCCTGGGACCTGGCCAAGGGGTGGGCCATCGAGGACCACGAGCGCCTGCGGGCCGACGTGGCGCGCCTGGGCCTGAAGGCGCAGGTCGGCGGCCGCTCGGTGCAGGACGTGGCCAAGGACATGCTGGCCATCGCCCGCGAGGGGCTGAAGCGCCGCAACCGCCTGTCGGGCGGCCTGGTGGACGAGAGCGGCTACCTTGCCGAGCTGGAGCAGATCGCCGACAGCGGCGTCACGCCCGCCGAGCGCCTGCTCGAACTGTACGAGACCCGCTGGAACGGCGACGCCGGCCGGGTCTTCGACGACTTCGCCTACTAGGGCGCGCGCTCAGCGCAGGCCGCCGCCGGGGCCCTCCACGTTGGGCTCCCAGTGTTCGCGCTGGCTGGTCCCGGCGCCCGAGTCGGTGTGCTGGACGACCGCGTCCACGTCCTCGCGGGCGGCGTCGTCCTCCCGGTCGTGCTTCGGGTTCACCGCCGCGTCGTCGACCTCGTAGACCTCGACCCGGTCGGGATAGAAGGCGATCCGCCCGTTGATCCGGGCCACCGCCTCGGCGGGGCTCTCGTAGCTCCAGGCGACGTCGTCCTCGACGTAGGACTCCATCCGCAGCGTGTAGTAGGTCGCATCGCCCTTGTAGGGGCAGTGCGTGACGTGATCGCTGCGCCCCATGTATTCCATCGCCACGTCGTCCCGCGGGAAGTAGACGACGGGGGCCAGGTTCGCCTCCTGCAGGATCAGGACGTCGTCGCTGTCGGCGATCACGTGGCCGGCGAAGCGCGCCCGCCAGCGGTTCCTCGCGGGCTCGACGGTGATCGGGTGGTCCGGGCCGGGGGTCAGCATGCGGGGTCCTCCTTGCAGGGGGACAACGCGGCAGGCGCGCCGGAGGCTCCGCCATCCGCTCCGAAGGCGCCGGCTTGCTTGTGCTTCCGGAGTCCGCGTGATTTTCTCCCGCCAAATCCGGCCGGCCTGGGCGCGATCGTCCAAGCCGTTGGAAGTCCATAGGGAAACCCGGGAAACCTCCCCCACATGAACCTCATCGTCCTGATCGGCATAGCGATCACGCTCGTCACCGGCCTGCCGGTGCTGATGCAGCTCCGCAAGAACCACCCGCGCGGGCTGATCATCCTGTTCTTCGCCGAGATGTGGGAGCGCTTCTCCTACTACGGCATGCGCTCGATCCTGATCTTCTACCTGACCCAGCACCTGCTGTTCGACGATGCGACGGCGAACGCCCAGTACGGCTCCTACACCTCGCTCGTGTACCTGCTGCCGCTGCTGGGCGGCATCCTGGCCGACCGCTACATCGGCACGCGCAAGGCGGTGGCCTTCGGGGCGCTCCTGCTCGTCGCCGGCCACCTGACCATGGCCGTGGAGGGCAAGCCCGCCACCCAGACCCTGACCTACGCCGGCCAGACCTATCAGGTCGTCTCCGAGGGGCTGATGGAGCAGCGCCAGGTGCGTCTGGTCGTGGACGGCCAGCAGCACGAGTTCGGCCCGGCCGCCACGGGCGGCCTCGAGATCAAGAACCTTCCGGCCGACGCGCCCCTCCCGTCGGTGCTGCCCGACGGCGAGTACCAGCTCACCAACACGGTGGATCCGTTCGGCAAGAACGCGTTCTACCTGGCGGTCAGCCTGATCATCATGGGGGTGGGCTTCCTGAAGCCGAACATCTCGACCCTGGTGGGCCAGCTCTATCCGCAGGGCGACCCGCGGCGGGATTCGGGCTTCACCCTCTACTACTACGGCATCAACCTGGGCGCCTTCTGGGCCTCGGTGCTCTGCGGCCTGCTGGGCGTGACCTTCGGCTGGTGGGCGGGCTTCGGCCTCGCCGGCGTCGGCATGCTCGCGGGCTTCATCGTCTTCGTCCTCGGCAAGAAGCACCTGGAGGGCAACGGCGAGCCGCCGAACCCCGAGCTGCTGAAGAAGCCCGTGGCCGGCCCTGTGAACCGCGAGTGGCTGATCTACGGCCTCAGCATCCTGGGCGTCCTGCCGGTCTGGTGGCTGGTGCAGCGCAACGCCGTCGTCGGCGTGGCGCTCGGCATCTCGACCGTGGCCTCGTTCATCGGCATCGCCCTGATCATCGCCTTCATGGCCAAGACCTGGGTCGAACGGCAGCGGATGATGCTGGCCACGGTGCTGATCCTTGGCGCGGTGGTGTTCTTCACGCTGTTCGAACAGGCCGGCACCTCGCTGAACCTGTTCGCCGCGCGGAACGTGAACCTCGTGGGCGTCAGCGCCGCCCAGACCCAGTCGTTCAACGCCGGCTACATCCTGATCTTCGCGCCCGTGTTCGCGGCCGCGTGGGCCTGGCTGGCGCAACGGGGCCGGGACCCGAACCCGACGCTGAAGTTCGGGCTGGGCCTCTTCCAGGTGGGCCTGGGCTTCATGGTGGTGGTCTGGGGGGCCGGTTTCGCGGACGAGCAGTACCGCATGCCGATGATCTTCCTGGCGCTGCTGTACCTCTTCCACACCACGGGCGAGCTGTTCCTGTCGCCGGTGGGACTGTCCGAGATCACCAAGCTGTCCATCGCCCGCGTGGTCTCGTTCATGATGGCCGTCTGGTTCCTCTCCTCGTCCGTCGCCCAGTACGTGGGCGGCTGGATCGCGGGCCTGGCGGGCACCCACACCGTCGGCGGCCAGGTGACCGACCCGGCCGCCTCGCTGGCGGCCTCGCTGAAGGTGTTCAACATGCTGGGGCTGTGGGGCATGGGCATCGGCGTCGGCTTCGTCGTGCTCAGCTTCTTCATCAAGCACTGGGCGCACGGGGTGAACGACCCGGCCGGTCATGCGCAGCCCGAGCCCATCGCCCCGGTGCTCGACGGCGAGCGCCAGGCCGTGAGCCCGGCCGCCATCCGGCGCGACCGCCAAAGCTAGGCCGCGCGCCCGGGCGAAAACACGAAGGCCGCGGAGCGATCCGCGGCCTTCTTTCTTTCGGCGGAGGGGCGGGGCGAGCCCTAGCCGCCGAAACTCTTGCGCAGGCGGACGTAGAGGGTCCGGCCCGGCGTCAGGTCCCGGTCGTCGGTGTAGGCCAGCTGGCCCGTGCGGCGATCGCCGTCGTAGGCCTGGGTGTTGAAGCGGATGCCGCGCTCGGTAAGGTTCGTGAATTCCACCCGCACGATCGTCTCGGGGTCGAGCCGCTTGTCGATCCAGGCGGTGACGTAGGCGTTGTGCAGCTTCACGTCGGTGATCGAATTGTAGCGGTAGGTGGTCTGCGACCAGCCGCTGAACGCCGCGACCCCGACGCTCGTCCCCCACTGCGGCAGGTCCTGGGTGTAGCGCACCTCCCACTCCAGCGGCCGCAGGCGCGAGATCTCGCGGCGCGTCAGGGTGGTGGGGTCCGTCACCTTCGACCAGCGGCGGTTCAGTTCGCCCTGCAGGACGCCGCCCTTCCAGCCCAGCGGGTCGGAGGGGACCATCAGCGTCACGATCAGCTCGTCCTTGGTCCCGTCGCCGATGTTGGTCGGCCGGTCGAAGACCTTGCCGCTCGGGGTGAACACCGGACCGCGGTCGATGACGTCGGTCAGCTCGGAGTGTCGATAGGTGACGGTGAGCGCGCCGCTCTTCCAGAACCGCTGCTCCAGCGCCAGTTCCCCGACCCAGGCCTGTTCCGGGTCGAGGTCGGGATTGCCGACGCTGACGCCGGTGCCCTCCTCGAAGTCGGCGTCGGCGACGAAGTCGTCGAAGTCCAGCTGCCCGACCACGCGCTCCACGCGGCCGCGGACCTGGGTGCTCGGCCGCGGCTGCCAGGCCACCGAGAGGCGGGGCTTGAGGAAGCTCAGGCGCTTCTCCAGCACCACGTCGCCCTCGGACGAGATCTCCGAGGCCTCGAAGCGCAGACCCCCGTCCAGGGTCCACTGCGCGGTGGGGCGCCACACGGCCTTGGCGAACAGCTCGCCGCGCAGCTCCTCGACCTGCACGTCGGCGGCCGACAGGTCCTCGGCCTCGCCGTTGACGAACTGCTCGGAATGGCTGTCCAGCCGGTTCAGGGCGGCCTCGCCGCCGGCCTCGAACGACAGCGTCGTGGAGCGCTGGTGCTTCAGCACGGCCCGGCCGATCGTCTCGTCGTAGGTCCGCTCGTAGCGGAAGTCGTTGGTGGTCCCGGGCGTGACGGCCAGGTCGAAGCCGTGGAAGTCCGAATCGCTGCGCAGGCCGACGACCTCCAGCTTGGTCCTGGCTCCGAAGTCGCGATTGTAGCGGGCGCCCAGCTCGGTCAGGAACTCGTCGTACGGCGAGGTGAAGTTGTCCACGCGGTCGGCGGGCTGGCTGAAGCGGACGGTGTTCTCGTTCTTCCAGTTGTCCCAGAAGGCCCGGCCGTTCAGGGCGATCCGGCCGCCGAGCAGCGGCTGGCTGTAGCCGGCGGTGATGGTCTGCTGGACGCCGTCGCTCTCGGCCTCGTAGGCCGCCTGCCGGATGATGGACCCGTCGGGCGCCAGGCGGACGTAGGGGCCGAACTGGCCGCCGTCGTCGTTGCCGTAGCCGTAGCGGATCGTCGTCTCCCAGCTGCGCGTCCCGTCGCCCCCGGACAGCTCCAGGCGCATGCCGTGCATGTTGCGCCCATCCCAGAGGTGATTGTTGGCCACGGCGAAGAGGCCGCGGAAGCTCGCGCCCTGCTTGCGGACGACGTTGGCCAGCACCGACTTGCCCTGCATGTCGATGCCGGGCGCGCCGCCGCGGATGATGTCGATGCGCTCGACGGCGCTGACCGGCACGCGCCGCAGGATCTCCTCGAGATTGTCGCTCTTGCTGGCCGGACGCTGGCCGTCGATCAGGACGTTGCCGGCGGCGCCCTCGTAGCCGCGCACGCTGTCGCCCACGTCCAGCGTGAAGCCGGGGACCCGGCCCAGCATCTCGGCTGCGTTGGAGGCCTGCTGGCCCTCGAAGAAGCTGGCGGGGTAGCTGATCACCCCCTGCTGCGGCGGCGCCTCGGCCGCGGGCGGAACGACGGCGGCGGCGGCCTGCGCCAGGACATTCACGATCAGCATGTGGTGTAGCTCCCCAAGTGGGCGCAGATGACCCGCGCCCCGGGGCCGGAGCCAATTAATTGGCCGTAAGGTGGATTAAATCGGGGAAATGTTTGCGCCGTCCGGCGCTTAGCCGCCGAAGGTTTTCCGCACGCGGACGTACCACATGCGGCCGGGCTGGAGGTCGCGGTCCTCGATCACCGGCTGGCCGCCGCCGCCGCGCGGGCCGGGGTAGATGGCCACCGTCCGGCGCAGGCCCCGCTCGGTCACGTTCGGCAGCTCGACGCGGATGTGGATGTCCGGCTGCGGCTTCCACTCCAGGAACGGGTGCACGAAGGTCTTCAGCTTCGTCGTCTCGACCAGGTTGTAGCGGTAGTAGGTCTCGCGCCAGCCGCCGTAGGCGCTGACGCCCCAGGTCAGCCGCCAGCGCGGGATGTCGTGGGTCAGGTAGGCGTTCCAGTCCAGCGGGTGCAGGCCCGAGATCTCGCGCGTCTCGCCCGTCGTGGGATCGACCACCTCGGACCAGCGCTTGGTGAGGTCGCCGCGAAGCTGCACGCCGCGCAGGCCGACGCGCTCGAAGGGGATGTTCCACTCCAGCGCCAGCTCGTCCTTGGTCCCGTCGCCGATGTTCTCGGGGCGGTCGAAGATCTCGCCGGTGGGCGCGGTGACCGGGCCGCGGTCGACCACGTCCTTCAGCTCGAAATGACGGAACGCCACGACGACAGAGCCCGAGCGCCAGAACCGGTGCTCGACCGCGGCCTCGGCCACCCAGGCCTGCTCCGGGTCGAGATCGGGATTGCCGGCGGTCACCCCGCCGCCGCTCGAGAAGCGCGAGGTGGCGACGAAGTCGTCGAAGTTCAGCTGGCCGACCTGCCGCTCCACCCGCACGCGCAGCTGGGTCGACGGCAGCGCGTCCCAGCTGGCGGTCACGCGCGGCTTCCAGAAGCGCAGCGTCTTCTCCAGCACCACGTCGCCTTCCGACGAGATGGTCGAGCTCTCGTAGCGGAGCGAGGAGTCGACGGTCCATCCCGACGCGGGCCGCCAGGCGCTCTTCACGAACAGCTCGCCGCGCTCCTCCTTCACCGCCACGTTGGCGGCGGGCAGGTCGCCGGGGGCGCCGTTGAGATGCAGGGACGTGCGGCTGTCCAGTTCGTTGACCGCCAGCTCGCCGCCGCCCTCGACCGACAGCCGGTCGCCGAAGCGGTGCTTCAGGACGGCGCGGCCGATGGTCTCCGACGTGTCCCGGTCCAGGGCGAAGGTGACGGTGTCGGGCGCGGCGCTCTGGGTGGAGACGATGCTGCGCTCCCGGTCCTGGCGCAGGCCGACCAGCTCGAGCGACGTGCGGGCGCCCAGGCTGCGGGTGTAGTTGACCCCAAGCTCGGTCTCGTCGGTCCAGGTGACCTCGTCGGTGGTCTCCAGTCCCGGCGCGGGGGACAGGAGCCGGAAGTCCTCCTCGAATTTGAACTTCTGGGTGTAGGCGCGGCCGTTGAAACGCGCCTGGCCGCCCAGCAGCGGGGTTTCGAACGCCCCCGTGGCCTGGGCGTCCACCAGGTCGCCCTCGGTGTCGGCGAAGGCGGCCACGTCGGGGCGCGCATCGGGATGCAGGCGCACCGCCCGGCCCGAACCGTAGCCGTCGTCGATGGCCTTGCCCCAGAACACGCCCAGCTCCCACTTGCGCGGGCCCAGGTCGCCCTGGCCCTCGATGCGCATGGCCGGCGCCGTCCGCCCGTCCCACGTATGGTTCTGGGCCACGGCGACGAGGCCGGTCATGCCGCCGGGCTTGCGGACGACGTTGGCGATGACGCTCTTGCCCTGCATGTCGATGCCGGGCGCGCCGCCGCGGATGATGTCGATCCGCTCCACGCGGCTGGCCGGCAGGCGCCGCAGGATCGCTTCCAGGTCGTCGGTCTTGGTCGCGGGGCGTTTGCCGTCGATCAGCACGTTGCCGGCCGCGCCTTCGTAGCCGCGCACCGAATCGCCCGTGTCCAGGAGGAAGCCGGGGGTGCGCTCGACCATCTCGGCGGCGTTGGCGGGCTGTTGGTCGGCGAAGAAGCTGGCCGGATAGCTGATGACGCCCTGGTCCGCCGGCGGGGGCGCGGCGGCGACGGCGGCCTGCGCCAGGACGTGGACGATCAGCATGACGGACTCTCCCCAAGTCCGCGCAGGTGAACCGCGTTACGCCGGGGAGGCCAATTAAATGCCCGTAAGGTCCGTCAAGGCGCCGGGCCGTCGGCGTCCCTCCGCCTGATGGGGAAGGATTTCCCTAGACGCTGGTGCCGCCCACCGTCAGGCCGGTGATCTTCAGCGAGGGCTGGCCGACGCCGACCGGGACGCTCTGGCCCGACTTGCCGCACACCCCGATGCCGGGATCGAAGGCGAAGTCGTCGCCCAGCATGGTGACGCGGGTCAGGGCCGACGGGCCGTCGCCGATCAGGGTGGCGCCCTTCACCGGCGTGGTCAGCTTGCCGTCCTCGATCAGGTACGCCTCGGTGCACTGGAAGACGAACTTGCCGTTGGTGATGTCCACCTGGCCGCCGCCGAAGTTGGCGCAGTAGAGCCCCCGCTTCGTCGAGGCGATCATCTCCTCGCGCGGCGTGTCGCCGCCCAGCATGCCGGTGTTGGTCATCCGGGGCATGGGCATGTGGGCGTAGGACTGCCGGCGCGCGTTGCCGGTGGGCGACAGCCCCATCAGCCGCGCGCTCATCCGGTCGTGCATGTAGCCCACCAGGACGCCGTCCTCGATCAGGAGGGTGCGCTGGGTCGGGGTGCCCTCGTCGTCCACGGTCAGCGAGCCGCGGCGGCCGGCGATCGCCCCGTCGTCGAAGACGGTCACGCCGGGGGCGGCGACCCGCTCGCCGATCTTGCCCGAGAAGGCCGAGGTGCCCTTGCGATTGAAGTCGCCCTCCAGGCCGTGGCCCACCGCCTCGTGCAGCAGCACGCCGTTCCAGCCGGGGCCCAGGACCACGTCCATCTCGCCGGCGGGGCAGGGCACGGCGTCTAGGTTCACCAGCGCCTGGCGCAGCGCTTCGTCCACCTGGGCCTGCCACTTGTCGGCGGTGATCCAGGTCTCGAACCCGGCTCGGCCGCCGGCCCCCGTGTAGCCGTTCTCGCGCCGGCCATCGCGCTCGACCGTGACCTGGACGTTGATCCGGGACAGGGGGCGCACGTCGCGGATCAGCCGCCCGTCGGCGCGCACGATCTCGACCGTGCGCCGCTCGCCCGCGAGGCTGACCATCACCTGGGCGATGCGCGGATCGCGGGCGCGGGCCCAGGCGTCGATCTCCTGCAGCAGGGCCACCTTGTCCGAGAAGTCGGGCGAGGCGAGCGGATCGTCCTCGGCGTAGAGCTTGGCGTTGGTCGCCCGTGGCCCTTCTGCGGCGACGCCCTCGTAGCCCCGCTTGGCGAGCGCGGCCGAGTCCGCGGCCCGGCGGATGGCGGCCTCGGAGATTTCGCTGGCGTGGGCGTAGCCGGCGGTCTCGCCCGCCACCACCCGCAGGCCGAACCCTTCGGTGGCGTCGTAGGCCGCCGACTTCAGCCGCCCGTCGTCGAACAGGAACGACTCGCTTTCCGAGCGCTCGACGAACAGCTCCCCATCGTCGGCGCCGGCGAGGGCCTGGCCGAGGATTTCGCGGGCGCGGCCGGAATCGACGCCGGCGGACTCGAGGATGGAGGGGGAGGGGGCGTGCGCGTTCATGGCCGCAAGATAGGAAGCCGGCCGGCCCGCGTCACCGGCCCTTTCGTCGCCCCGTTCGACGGGCCCCCTTCGACAGCGGCGGCGAGTCGCATGCCGGTTCGGGAACGGCGCTCGCCGGAAGTGGGGTCGTCCGCGGCCCCGAGGGGAGGAATCCGCCCCTCGGGGCGCTGCAAAGATGCAGACCGGGCCGGAAGCGCCGCAACCGCCTTGGCAAGCCAATCCGGAGCGCGTATGGACCGCCGCTGAGTGGGCCGGGCGGGCGCCAGCGAGCGCGCGTGCGCGCCTGTTCTCCAAGTCGGCGGAGGCTGTTCGCCCGTTCGCGAGGCGCCGCCGGCCAACCAGACCGAGGGGACATGAAGTCGAGGTTTCAGGGTTTGCGGGCGTTGGCGGCGGGGATCGTCGCGGCCGCTACGGGGGCGTTCTGGGGCGCGGGCGCCCTGGCTGAAGACATGATGGGTCAGCCGACGCCGGGGGCGATCGACCTGCAGCCGGGCGTGACCCCGCTGCGCGCCGACGCGATCTTCTTCCACAACGCCATCCTGCTGCCGATCATCACGATCATCACCCTGTTCGTGCTGGCGCTGCTGGTGTGGGTGATCGTGCGCTACAACAAGCGGGCCAATCCGGTCCCCGCGCGCTGGAGCCACAACACCCCCCTGGAGGTGGTCTGGACCCTGGTCCCGGTCCTGATCCTGGTGTTCATCGCGATCTTCTCGTTCAAGCTCCTCTACGCCTACCACGACATGCCCAAGCCCGACCTGACGGTGAAGGCGACCGGCTACCAGTGGTACTGGGGCTATGAGTATCCCGACCAGAACGTCTCCGAGTTCGTCTCGAACATGCTGCCGGAGGACGAGGCGCGGGCGAAGAACGTGCCGTTCCGCCTGGCCGCCACCGAACCGATGGTCGTCCCCGTCGGCAAGACGGTCCGCGTGCTGGTCACCGGCGCCGACGTGATCCACGCCTTCGCCGTCCCCTCGTTCGGCATCATCACCGACGCCGTGCCCGGCCGGGTGAACGAGACCTGGTTCAAGGCCGACCGCGTGGGCACCTACTACGGCAACTGCCGCGAGCTCTGCGGCGTGGACCACGCCTTCATGCCCATCGAGGTGCGGGTGGTGAGCCAGGCCGACTTCGACGCGTGGGTCGCCTCGAAGGGCGGCGGCGCGCCGGCCCCGACGCCCAGCGCGCTCGACGCCGCCGCCGACGCCGCGGGCGCCGCGAACACCGAGGCGGCTCCGGCCGCCGCCGACGCGGCCCAGCCGGCCGCCGCCGAGCCCGCCGCCACCACTCAGCCTGCGCCTGTGGCGCCGGCCGCGAAATAAGCCAGGACTAGAGTAAGATGGCACACGCCGCCGCTCACGATCACGGTCACGATCACAAGCCGCCCTTCATCACGCGTTGGTTCTTCTCGACCAACCACAAGGACATCGGCACCCTCTACATCCTGTTCGCCATCATGGCGGGCCTGATCGGGGGCGCCCTGTCCGGCCTGATCCGCTGGGAACTGGCCGAGCCGGGCATCCAGGTGTTCCGCGAAGGCGGGCTGCTGAGCCAGCTCGGGCTCATCGATCCGACCAAGCACGGCTACAACGTCGTGGTCACCGCCCACGCCCTGATCATGGTGTTCTTCGTCGTCATGCCGGCGACGATGGGCGGGTTCGGCAACTGGTTCGTGCCGCTGATGATCGGCGCGCCGGACATGGCCTTCCCGCGGATGAACAACATCTCGTTCTGGCTGCTGTTCGCCGCCTTCATGCTGCTGTGCGTGTCCCTGTTCGTCGACGGCGGCCCGGGCCGCGGCTTCGGCGGCGGCTGGACGGCCTATCCGCCGCTGTCCACCTCGGGCCACACCGGCCCCTCGATGGACCTGGCGATCCTGTCGCTCCACCTCGCGGGCGCCAGCTCGATCCTGGGTTCGATCAACTTCATCACGACGATCTTCAACATGCGCGCGCCGGGCATGACCCTGCACCGCATGCCGCTGTTCGCGTGGGGCGTGCTGATCACCGCCTTCCTGCTGCTGCTGTCGCTGCCGGTCCTGGCGGGCGCGATCACGATGCTGCTCACCGACCGCAACTTCAACACGCACTTCTTCGACGCGGCCGGCGGCGGCGACCCGGTGATGTACCAGCACCTGTTCTGGTTCTTCGGGCACCCCGAGGTCTACATCATGATCCTGCCGGGCTTCGGGATCATCAGCCACATCGTCTCGACGTTCTCGCGCAAGCCGATCTTCGGTTACCTGGCGATGGCCTACGCCATGGTCGCCATCGGCTTCATCGGCTTCATCGTGTGGGCGCACCACATGTACACGGTGGGCATGCCCATCAACCTGCGCGCCTACTTCGTGGCCGCGACGATGGTCATCGCCGTTCCGACGGGCGTGAAGGTGTTCAGCTGGATCGCCACGATGTGGGGCGGCTCGATCGAGTTCAAGACGCCCATGCTGTGGGCGATCGGCTTCATCTTCCTGTTCACGGTGGGCGGCGTCACGGGCGTCGTGCTGGCCAACGCCGGCATCGACTACAGCCTGCACGACACCTACTACGTGGTGGCCCACTTCCACTACGTGCTCAGCCTGGGCGCCGTGTTCTCGATCTTCGCCGGCTTCTACTACTGGTTCGAGAAGATGTGGGGCGTGAAGTACCGCGAGTGGCTGGGCGCCCTGCACTTCTGGGTCACCTTCATCGGCGTGAACCTGATCTTCTTCCCGCAGCACTTCCTGGGCCTGCAGGGCATGCCCCGGCGCTACGTGGACTATCCCGAGGCGTTCACCTTCTGGAACCAGGTGTCCTCGCTGGGCTACGTGGTGACCCTGGTGGGCGTGGGGATCTTCCTGGTGGTCCTGCTCGACGCGATGGTCTTCCGCCGCAAGGCCGAGGCCAATCCGTGGGGCGAGGGCGCGACGACGCTGGAGTGGACCCTCCCGTCGCCGCCGCCGTTCCACCAGTTCAACGAACTGCCGGTGGTCAAGCCGGACGCCCACTAGCGTCAGGCTCCTCCGGGACCATCTATGAGGGGCGCGCTCCGACGGGGCGCGCCCCTCGGACATTGTAGAGTATATGCTCATGGCCATGTCGCCGGCCCTCAGCTCGACCCGCGCGCCCGCCCGCTGGCAGGACTACTTCCAGCTGCTGAAGCCGCGCGTCATGTCGCTGGTGGTGTTCACCGCCCTGACCGGCCTGGTCTGCGCCGACCGGGCGATCCATCCTGTGCTGGCCGGCGTCGCGGTGCTGTGCATCGCGGTGGGCGCGGGCGCCTCCGGCGCGCTGAACATGTGGTGGGACGCCGACATCGACGCAAAGATGCGCCGCACCCGCGGCCGTCCGGTGCCCGCCGGCCGGGTGCAGGGCGCCGACGCCCTGGCCCTCGGCGTCGTCCTGTCGCTGTTCTCGGTGATGCTGATGGGCATGGCGCTGAACTGGTTCGCCGCCGGCCTGCTCGCCTTCACCATCCTGTTCTACGCGGTCGTCTACACGATGTGGCTGAAGCGCTGGACGGCGCAGAACATCGTGATCGGCGGCCTGGCCGGCGCGCTGCCGCCGGTGATCGGCTGGGCCGCGGCCACGGGTTCGGCCCCGCTGAACGCCTGGCTGCTGTGCGCCATCATCTTCATGTGGACCCCGCCGCACTTCTGGGCGCTGTCGCTCTACACCAGCGAGGACTACGCCAAGGCGGGCGTGCCGATGCTGCCGGTGGTGCGCGGCGCGGCCTCCACCCGCCGGCAGATCCTGATCTACAGCCTGCTGCTGATCCCGGTGTGCATCGCCCCGGCGTTCACCGGCCTCGGCGGCCTGCCCTATCTGGCGGTGTCGAGCCTCGGCGGCCTGGTGTTCCTGCTGCTCGCCTGGCGCCTGTACCGCTCGAAAGCGGGCGAGGCGGCCGATCCGCGCAACGACCCGGAAGCCAACGGGGGCCTCTACGACGTGCGCGCCGCCGCCCGCGACGCGCGCAACCTGTTCGCCTTCTCCATCCTGTACCTGGCCCTGCTGTTCGCGACCCTGCTCGCCGAGCACCTGGCGGGCCTGAAGCCTCTGGAGCTCGTCTAGATGAGCGACCCCACCCGTGAGAACGAGACCGAAGCCAAGGCGCGGCGCGGCCGCAACATCGCCCTGGCCGTCGGCCTCGTGCTGTTCGTGATCCTCGTCTTCGTCGTCACGCTCGTGAGGCTCGGTGGAAATGTCCTCGAACGTCCCCTCTGATCCGGCAAAGGCCCGCAACAAGAAGGTCGCCCTCATCTGCGCGGCCGCGTTCGCCGGGATGATCGGCCTGGCCTACGCCTCGGTGCCGCTCTACCGCGCCTTCTGCGAACTCACCGGCTTCGACGGCACGCCGCGGCGGGTCGAGGCCGCCTCGGACGTGGTGCTCGACAAGACCCTGACGGTGCGCTTCGACGCCAACGTCCGCGACCTGCCGTGGGACTTCGACGCCAAGCAGACCTCCCAGCAGGTCAAGATCGGCGAGACCAAGGTCGCGTTCTTCAAGGTCACCAACACCTCGGACCAGCCGATCACCGGCCGGGCGGTGTTCAACGTCGTGCCCGAGCAGGCGGGGCTCTACTTCCAGAAGCTCGACTGCTTCTGCTTCGAGGACCAGACGGTCGGCCCGGGCGAGACCGTGGACATGCCGGTGCTCTACTTCATCGATCCGAAGTACGCCTCGGACTTCGAGACCAAGGGAAAGTCGGAGGTGACGCTGTCGTACACCTTCTTCCGCTCCACCAGCGCGCCCGAGCCCGCCCAGGCGGGCCTGCATCCCCCCAAGACCCCCGCGCCCGCCAAGGGGTGACGGGCCGGCCGGTTTCGTGCTGACCTGGGCCGAACGTGAGCCGAGGGAAGCCGTCATGCGCCTGGCCGTCCTGACCATCGCCGCCCTGGCCCTGTCGGCGGCGGGCGCCGCCCACGCCGCCGCCTCAGCCGGGCCGATGGCCGGCTATCGCGAGGATGCGACGCTGTCCTGCGAGCAGCTCCGCACCGAGATCCTCGAGACCCGCGCGGCGGCCGCGCGCAGCGCCGAGCGCGCGCGCCAGGTCCAACTCGCCGACGCCCGCGTGATGCGTGAGGCGACGTCCCTGACGATGGGGCGGATCCTCGAGGCCGGCGCGGTCGCGGCCCCCTCGAGCCCGAACGCGGAAGCCCGGCGCGAGGCCCGCCTGCGGTCGGCCGAGCGGCGGCTCCAGGCGGCCCGCGCGCGGCTCTCGCTGCTGGCCGGCCTGCATCAGGCGAGGGGCTGCGCCGAAGCCGGTCCGCGGCCCCGACCGGGCCTCCGCTACGGCCCGGAGACGGCCCAGGGCGCGGCCGACTGAAAATCCCCGCCCGCGCGGGCGCCTTTCCCCCTTGGCGGGAGGGTCGGCGCAAGGCTATAGCGTCCGCGACTTTCCGCCGTGCGACTCCATGGGGGCGCGCGTCCGGCGGCTTAAGAGACTTGTCGAGGGGTTAGGACCGACATGGCCGAAGGCGTCAAACACGACTATCACCTGGTCAACCCGAGCCCGTGGCCGCTGGTCGGCTCGCTGTCGGCGATGGTGATGGCGCTCGGCGGCGTCGTGTGGATGAAGGGCCTGTTCGGCCTTCCCGCCGGCACCTGGTGGCTGTTCGCCGCGGGCCTTGCGGGCGTGCTCTACACCATGTTCGGCTGGTGGCGGGACGTGGTGAAGGAAGCCAACGCCGGCGACCACACCCCCGTCGTCTCGATCGGCCTGCGCTACGGCATGATCCTGTTCATCGCGTCCGAGGTGATGTTCTTCGTCGCCTGGTTCTGGATGTTCTTCGAGATGGCGCTCTTCAACGACGTGCGCGCCGCCTCGTCGATCGAAGAGGTCCGCAACGCCTGGGCGACCTGGCCGCCGCAGGGCGTCGAGACGGTGCCGGCGTGGGAGCTGCCGCTCGTCAACACCCTGATCCTGCTGCTCTCGGGCACCACGGTGACCTGGGCCCACCACGCCCTGCAGCAAGGCGACCGCAAGGGCGCCAAGATGGGCCTGATCCTGACCGTGATCCTCGGGGCGCTGTTCACCGCGATCCAGGCGTACGAGTACCACCACATCCTGTCGCACCAGTACTTCTTCTCGGAAGAGGCCGCGAACTCGGGCCTGTACGGCTCGACCTTCTTCATGGCCACCGGCTTCCACGGCTTCCACGTCCTGATCGGGACCATCTTCCTGCTGGTCTGCCTGATCCGCCTGATGCGCGGCGGCTTCACGCCCCAGAAGCACTTCGGCTTCGAGGCGGCGGCCTGGTACTGGCACTTCGTCGACGTGGTGTGGCTGTTCCTGTTCGCCTTCATCTACGTGGTCTTCGGCGGGCCTGCGCACTAAGGTGTCCCGGCCCCACCCGCTGCTGGCGGGGGCGGCCGGACGCTGCCCCAACTGCGGAGAGGGCCGCCTCTTCGAAGGCTTCCTGGCGGTCGCGCCTCGCTGCGACGCCTGCGGCTACGACCTTGCGAAGGCCGACTCCGGCGACGGCCCCGCCGTCTTCGTGATCCTGATCGCGGGGTTCGTCGTCGCCTTCGCCGCACTCTTCACCGAAGTCGCCTACAGCCCGCCCGTCTGGGTGCACCTCGTGCTCTGGCTGCCGGCGACGCTGGTCCTGTGCCTGGGCCTGCTGCGGCCCCTGAAGGGCCTGCTGCTGGCGGCGCAGTTCATGAACAAGGCCTCGGAAGCCCGGCGCGATGACTGACGCCCGACGGTTCCCCCTGGGCCTGACGATCGCCACGGCCATCTCGCTCGCCATCCTGCTGACGCTGGGGACCTGGCAGCTCCAGCGGTTGGCCTGGAAGCGCGACCTCATCGCCCGCATCGAGGCGCTGCAGACCGCGCCCGCCCGGCCGCTGGGGCCGGTGCTCGCCGCCGCCGCCCGCGGCGAGGACGTGGACTTCGTGCGCGTCGCCGTCACCTGCCCGGGCCTCGCGTCCGCCCCCTATCTCGAGCTCTACGGCCTGCGCGAGGGCCAGGCGGGAGCCCGCCTGATATCGGCCTGCCCCGCGGAGGGCGGCGGCTACGGCAGCATCCTCGTCGACCGCGGCTTCGTGCCCGACACCGTCTCGGCCCGCCCGCCCGTCGACGCCGCCGATGCGCGGCCGCTTGAGGTGACCGGCGTCCTGCGCGCGCCCGACGCCAAGAGCACGTTCTCGCCGCCGAACCGGCCGGACCGCTGGTTCACCCGCGACATCCCCGCGATGGCCGCGGCCCTCGGGGCCGCCGACCCCGCCCCCGTGTTCCTGATGGCCGAAACCTCGTCCAACCCGGAGTGGAAGGGCCTGACGCCCGCGCCGGTCCCGGCCAACATCTCCAACCGTCACCTCGAGTACGCCGTGACCTGGTACGGCCTTGCCGCCGCCCTGCTCGGCGTCTATGCGGCCATGCTCCTCAAGCGGCGGAAGACCTGATGCGCTACGTCTCGACCCGCGGGCAGTGCCCCGCGGTCGGCTTCACCGATGCGGTCCTCTCGGGCCTGGCCCCCGACGGCGGGCTCTATGTGCCCGAGGCCTGGCCGACGTTCAGCCGCGCCCGGATCGAGGGCTTCGCCGGCAAGCCGTATGCCGAGGTCGCCGCCGCGGTGATCGGCGCCTTCGCGGGCGACGAGATCCCCGCCGCCGACCTGCGCGAGATGTGCGAGGAGGCCTACGCCACCTTCAACCACAAGGCCGTCGTGCCGCTGGTCCAGATCGGGCCCGACGCGTTCCTGGCCGAGCTGTTCCATGGGCCCTCGCTCGCGTTCAAGGACGTGGCGATGCAGATCCTGGCGCGGCTGTACGACCACCTGCTGGGCGCGCAGGGGCGGACGCAGACGATCCTCTGCGCCACCTCGGGCGACACGGGCGGGGCGGCGGTGGAGGCCTTCCGCGGCCGGAAGAACGTGAAGATCGTGGCGCTCTTCCCCGAGGGCCGGATCTCGGAGGTCCAGCGCCGGTTCATGACCACGGCCGAGGAGGACAACGTCGCCTGCGTGGCGGTGACGGGCACCTTCGACGACTGCCAGGCCATCGTGAAGCAGGCCTTCCAGGACCAGTCCCTGCGCCAGGCCGTGGACCTGACGGGCGTCAATTCGATCAACTTCGCCCGCATCGCCGCCCAGGCGGTCTACTACTTCACCACCGCCGTCGCGCTCGGGGCCCCGCACCGGAAGGTCAGCTTCTGCGTCCCGTCGGGCAATTTCGGCGACGCCTTCGCCGGCTACGTGGCCATGCGCATGGGGCTGCCGGTGGCGCGCATCGCCACGGCGACCAATGCGAACGACATCCTGGCCCGCGCGTTCGAGACCGGCCGCTACGTGCGCGGCGCGGTCCAACCCACCATCTCTCCGGCCATGGACATCCAGTCGGCGTCGAACTTCGAGCGGCTCTACTTCGAGACCGTCAAGCGCGAGCCGGTCGAGACGGCCCGCGCCTTCCAGGCGTTCGCCGAGGCCGGCGCCATCGACATCCCGCCCAGCGCCTACGCCGCCATGCGCGAGGTCTTCCGGGGCGTGAGCATCGGCGAGGACGAGACGGCCCGCACGATCGTCTCGACGCTGAACGAGACGGGCGAGCTGATCGACCCGCACACCGCCGTGGGCGTCGCCGCCCTGCGCCACGTGGACCTGCCCGGGCCCGTGGTCGTGCTTTCCACCGCCCACGCCGCCAAGTTCCCGGACGACGTGGCCAAGGCCTGCGGCGCCATGCCGGCCCTGCCGCGGGGCGTCGCCAACCTCGCCGACCGACGCGAGCGCTTCGACCGGCTGCCGGCCGAGGCCGAGACCATCAAGGCCTATGTCCGCGCGTTCGCCGAGCGCTGAGGCGCGCCTGCCCCGGGTCCACCGGCTAGCGAACGGGGTGCGGGTGGTCTGCGACCCGATCCCCGGCTGGCAGACCGTGGCGCTGTCGGTCGTGGCCGGCCGCGGCGCGCGGTTCGAGGACGAGGCGCGGTCGGGCTGGTCGCACCTGCTGGAGCACATGGTGTTCAAGGGCGCGGGCGGACGCTCGGCCCGCGAGATCGTCGAGGTGATCGAGGCCGAGGGCGGCCACATCAACGCCGCCACCGGCTACGAGCGGACCAGCTACCAGGTGCGGGCGCTGAAGGGCGGGCTGGACCTCGGTTCGTCCGTCATCGCCGACCTCCTGCTGCGGCCGACGATGGACGCCCGCGACCTCGCCCGCGAGAAGCAGGTGGTGGGCCAGGAGATCGCCGAGGCGGCCGACACCCCGGACGACCTGGTCTTCGAGCTGGCGCAGGAGGCCGCCTTCGCGGGCCATCCGCTCGGTCGATCGATCCTGGGGACCACCGGGTCGATCGCCGTCGCGACGCCCGAGACGCTCAGCGCCTGGCGCGGGGCGCTGTACGCCGCGCCCTCGCTGGTGATCAGCGCGGCGGGAGCCGTGGACGAGGACGAACTGCTGCGGCTGGCCGAGCGCGACTTCGGCGCGGCGGACGGCGGCGGCCTGGCGGCGACGCCTGAGCCTGCGGCTTTCACAGGCGGGGTCCGCACCATCGCCAAGCCGCTGGAGCAGGCGAACGTCGTGCTGCTGCTGCCCGCGGTCGGCGTCCACGATCCGGACTACTTCACCCTGCGCCTGCTGGCCGAGATCCTGGGCGGGGGCATGGCCTCGCGGCTGTTCCAGGAGGCGCGCGAGAAGCGGGGCCTCGCCTACACCATCGACGCCTATTCCGAGACCTACGCCGACACCGGGGTGCTGGGCGTCTTCGCCGGCTGCGCCGCCGAGGACGCCGCCGAGCTGGCGCAGGTGACGGTGGACGAGATCCGCAATCTCGCCGAGCCCGTGCCCGAAGCCGAGCTGGCCCGGGCGAAGGCGCAGCTGAAGGGCTCGATGTTCATGGGGCGCGAGGCGGCCCTGGCCCGGGCCGAGCAGGCCGCCGGCCAGGTGCTGCTGTTCGGCCGGCCGCTCGATCCCGAGGTGATCGCCGCCGAGGTGGATGCGGTGAGCGCCGAGCAGCTGGCGGCGCTGACCCGGCGGATCCTCGAGCCCCGCAAGGCGGCCGTGGCGGTGCTGGGGCCCAAGGCGGCCCTGAAGTCCGCCGAGACGTTCCTCAAGGCGGTGGGCGGCTAGCGTCCCGGCGCCAAATCGGCGAGGCTCTAGGGAATGGCCCTGTTGGACTGGATCGCGCCGGAAAGCGGCCTTCGCGTGGAAGGCGAGGGCGTGCGCCTGCGTCCGCCCCGGGCGTCCGACTACGCCGAGTGGCGCGAGCTGCGCGCCGTGAGCCGCGCGTTCCTGCAGCCGTGGGAGCCGACCTGGCCCGCCGACGACCTGTCGCGCGTCGCCTTCCGCCGCCGGCTCCTGGCCTACGCCCGCGACCGGGAGGTCGGGGCGGCCTATCCCTTCTTCGTCTTCCGCACGTCCGACGACGCCCTCACCGGCGGGATCACGCTGTCGAACATCCGCCGCGGCGTCGCCCAGACGGGCTCCATCGGCTACTGGTGTGGCAAGCCCTTCACGCGCCAGGGCCTGACGCTGGCGGCGGTGAAGGCGCTGATCGGCTTCTCGTTCCGGACCCTGGCCCTGCACCGGCTCGAGGCCGCCTGCATTCCGGAGAACCAGGCCTCCCGTGACCTGCTGGGCAAGGCCGGCTTCGCCGAGGAGGGCCACGCCAAGGCTTATCTGAAAATTAACGGCGCCTGGCGAGATCATGTCCTGTTCGGCCTCGTCAGCCCGTTGGGGGATCACGACGGACCGGACGAGGGGGTGTCGGTCTGACCGGCGCCGTAGGACGCGCGGCCGAGCTTTCATGTCGAACGACCGCTGGATGTGGGACGCCACGGCCACCTTGGAGGCGCTGGGCGCGGCCGATGTCGCGCTCTGGGTCTGGGAGCCCGAGAAGGACCGCCTGCGCCTGACGGGCGCGACCCGCGCGCTGGGCCTCGGCCCGCTCGCCCCCGACTGCTCCTCCGCTGCGCTGCGCGCGCTGTCGCTGCCCCAGGACCGGGTGCTGGCCGAGGACATCCTGCGCGTCCAGCCGCCGGGCGGCGAGGTGGCCGTGCGCCTTCGCATGCGCGGGGCGGGCGTGTGCATCTGGCGCGGCGTCTGGCTGGAGGAGGGCGTGCGCGCCGCCGGCGTGGTCGCGCCCGAGACCAAGTTCGCCGCCTCGGACCAGGACACGCTCACCGGCCTGCTGGACCGCCGCAGCTTCATCCATCGGGCGCGCGAGCGGCTGCAGTCGCCCGGACCCCACGAGCTGATCGTCGCCGACCTGGACCGGCTGCGCCGCCTCAACGAGGCCCTGGGCCACGAGCGGGCCGACCTCGTGCTGGCGGCGCTGGGCTCGCGCCTGGCCGCCGCCTTCCCGCCGGGCGCCCTCCTGGCGCGGATCGGCGAGGACGAGTTCGCGGCCTTGTGCGCGGCCGAGAGTTCTCCGGGACCCGAGGCCCTGCGGCGCGCCCTGGAGCAGCCGCTGCGGGTCGCCGGCTTCGACATCCATCCCACCCTCTCCATCGGCGCGGTCGAGGCCGAAGGCGGCGACGAGGCTCCCGAGGCGGCCGAGCTGCTGCGGCGGGCCGAGCTGGCCGTGGAAGCCGCCCGCAGCCACGGGCGCGGCGGGGCGGCCGCCTACGGCCGCAGCCTGGAGACCGACGGCCTGTCGCGGCTGGCGCTGGAGGGCGACCTGAAGGGGGCGCTGAAGCGCGGCGAGCTCGCGCCCTTTTACCAGCCGATCGTGCGGCTCTCGACCGGGGCCCTGTCAGGCTTCGAGGCGCTGGTCCGCTGGCGCCACCCGCGCCGGGGCCTGCTGATGCCCGAGCAGTTCCTGCCGCTCTGCGACGAGATGGGGATCATGAGCGAGATCGGCGCCATGATGATGCGCGAGGCGGCGCGGCAGCTCGCCGCCTGGCGCCGGCGCCACCGGGCCGCGGGCGAGCTGTCGGTCTCGGTCAACCTCTCCACCGGCGAGATCGACCGCCCGGACCTGGTCGAGGACGTCCTCGCCATCCGCAGAGAGACCGACCTGCCGCCGGGCGCCCTGAAGCTGGAGGTGACCGAGAGCGACGTCATGCGCGATCCCGACCGCGCGGCGGTGACGCTCCGCAACCTGCGGGCCGCCGGCGCGGCCCTGGCCCTGGACGACTTCGGAACCGGCTTCTCGTCCCTCAGCTACCTGACCCGGTTGCCCTTCGACACGCTGAAGATCGACCGCTACTTCGTTCGCACCATGGCCACCAACGAGGGCTCGACCAAGATCGTCTCGTCGGTCGTGAAGCTGGGCCAGGACCTCTCGATGGAGGTGGTGGCCGAGGGGGTGGAGAACGCCGGCATGGCCCGCCAGCTGCTGGCCCTGGGCTGCGACTACGGCCAGGGCTTCGGCTATGCCCCGGCCCTGTCGGCCCAGGAGGCCGAGGTCTACCTCAACGAGAGCTACGTCGACGGCGCGGCGCCCCTGAAGGCGCGAGGCTAGGCGCGAGGCTAGGCGCGAGGCTAGGCGCGGGGCTAGGCCCGGCCCGCCTCGGCGGTCAGGAACGTGGGGTCGATGCCCAGCTTGGCGACCGCCCGGGCCCACTTGGTGTCGTAGTCGGCGTCGAAGATCAGCGCCTCGTCGGCCTCGCAGGTCAGCCAGACGTTCTCGCGGATCTCGTGCTCGAGCTGGCCCGCGCCCCAGCCGGCGTAGCCCAGGGCCAGCAGCGAGCGCCTGGGGCGGCCGTCGGAGCTCCCCATGGCCTCCAGCACCTCGCGCGTGGCCGTGAGGGCCACGCCCCCGCCCACCGGCAGGCTGAACTCGCCCTGGTAGTCGTCGGTGTGCAGGACGAAGCCGCGCTCGCGCTCGACCGGGCCGCCCACCAGGACGAGGTCGGGCGGCAGTCGGATCGTGGACTTGATCTCCAGCCGCTCCAGCAGGTCGGGCACCGTCAGGCCTTCGACCGGATGGTTGAGGGCCAGGCCCATCGCGTGGTGGGCGTCGTGCGCGCAGACCAGGATGAGCGTCCGCTCGAACCGCGGATCGGAGATCCCCGGCATGGCGATCAGGAGCTGGCCGGACAGGAACCCGCTTTCCATCGTCTGCGAATGTCGAGCCTCTTCGTGGCGCTTTCAAGGAGGTTCGGCTATCAGCGGAATGAAAGCCCATTGGAGGACGGACATGACCATCAAAGTCGGCGACAAGCTGCCCAACGTCACCCTCACCCAGGCCACGGCCGAGGGCCCGCGTCCGGTCTCCAGCGAAGAGTTCTTCAAGGGCAAGACGGTGGCGCTGTTCGCGGTGCCGGGCGCCTTCACCCCGACCTGCTCGGCCAAGCACCTGCCCGGCTTCAAGCAGGAGGCCGGCGCGCTGAAGGGCAAGGGCGTCGACGAGATCGCCTGCCTGTCGGTGAACGACGCCTTCGTGATGCGCGCCTGGGCCGAGGACCAGGCGGTGGGCGAGGACATCACCATGCTGGCCGACGGCAACGGCGACTTCACCAAGGCCATCGGCCTGGAGATGGACGGCTCCAAGTTCGGGATGGGGCCGCGCTCGCAGCGCTATTCGATGATCGTCGAGGACGGGGTCGTGAAGCAGCTCAACGTCGAGCAGGGCGGGGAATTCAAGGTCTCGTCCGCCGACTACCTGCTGGCGCAGCTCTAGGCGCGCTCGGAAAGGGCCGGCTCACGAAGCGGGAGCCGGCCTCGCCGAAGCGCCAGGGCTTCTCCGCGGCCTTGGTGATGCCGATCCGCGGGCCGACCGCGATCCCTGCCGCGGACCCTTCGCGCAGCTCGAACGGGGCGTGCTCCAGAGACAGGCCGTCGTGCTCGCGCGTGACGCCCAGCGCCTGGCACAGCTTGCCCGGGCCCGAGCAGAGGGCGCGCGGCTCGGCCAGGCCGCGGCGCTCGGCCATGACCTGCAGGCCGTGGGTCGGCTCCAGCGCCCGGATCAGCACCGCGGCGCCTTCGCCGGCCTCGCCGCAGACGAAGTTCATGCACCAGTGGATGCCGTACGAGCGGTAGACATAGACGTGCGCGGGCGGGCCGAACATCACCCGGTTCCGCGGCGTCGGCCCCGAGAAGCTGTGGGAGGCGGGGTCTTCCTGGTGGTAGGCCTCTGTCTCGACGATCCGCCCGCCGACCCCGTTCACGAGCACCTCCCAGCCGATCAGGTCGCGCGCCACCTCGACGGGATCGCGAAGCCAGAAGCCTTGACGGGCCGGGTTCGAAGGCTCGGAATGCCGGGACAAGAATGAGCTCGTCTTGGGAGGATGCGCCATGCCGTACGTCGAGGGCCGGACGATCCACGACGCCGACAGCCATATCATGGAGCTGCCGGGGACGATCCACCGCTATCTGGACCCCAAGGCGCGCGACGCCTTCGTGGAAAAGACCGGGCGCAAGGACGTCCTGCCCGAGTGGTTCGCCAAGGCCGCCGCCCAGCAGGAGGACCCCGAGTTCCGGGCCGGCGCCGAGGCGGGCATACTCCTGCGGAAGAACTACGAGGCCCTGGGCGCCTTCCGGGCCGAGGACCGGCCGAAGACCCTGGACTATCTGGGCTTCGCCTCGCAGCTCGTCTTCACCACCGCCTGCCTTTCGAACTGGGGGCTGGAGCAGATGGGCGAGGTCGAGCTCGCCCTGGAGGCCGCCCGCGCCCACAACCGGATGATGACCGAGTTCTGCTCGGTGGACCGGCGGCTGCTGGCCACCGGCTACGTCCCGCTGGTGGACCGGGCGCGCGCGCCGCAGATCGCCCGCGAGGCGATCGCCCTGGGGGCCAAGGGCCTGGTGATTCCCTCGCGCCATCCGCCGGGCTTCTCGCCCAGCCATGCTGAGCTCGATCCCCTCTGGGCGCTGGCGGAGGAGGCGGGCCTGCCGATCCTCTTCCACGTCGGCGGCGAGGAGAAGATGGCGCCCGACTACCTCGAGAACGGCCTGCCGCGGGTGAAGGACTTCCACGGCGGGGACGAGAACTTCACCTCGGTCACCTTCATGGCGATCCCGATCAGCATCTGGCAGACGCTGTCGGTGCTGGTGATCGACGGCGTCTTCGACCGCTTCCCCAACCTGAAGTTCGGCGCCATCGAGCTTGGCGCCTCGTGGCTGCCCAGCCTGATGCGGTTCCTGGATTCCGGCTGCGCCGCCTTCGGCAAGGAGGAGCGGCTGCAGAAGCTGTCGGCCCGGCCCAGCGAGATCCTGCGCCGCCAGCTGCGGGTCACGCCCTATCCGCACGAGGACGTGCGCTGGATCATGGAGAACGCCGGCGAGGAGATGGTGCTGTTCTCGTCCGACTTCCCGCATGTCGAGGGCGGCCGCAATCCGCTGAAGCGGTTCAACGACAGCCTCGAAGGGGTCGGCGAGGCGGCCCGGCGGCGCTTCTACCGCGACAACTTCATCGACCTGATGGGCAAGGGCCTCGATCCGGCCCTGCACGACCTGCCCTCGCTGGCGGCCGCCTAGGCGACCCGGGCGTCGCGCGGAGGGGCGGCCACGGCCCGGTCGATGGTGGCCAGCAGGTCGGGGATCTGGATCGGCTTGGAGGCGTGCTCGGCGAACCCCAGGGCCATGTAGCGCTCGCGGCCGCCCGACGTCACGTCGGCGGTCAGGGCCACGACGGGCGTCAGCCGGTTGGGCGAGGCGCCGGCGCGCAGCTGCTCCAGCGCCTCGATCCCGGTCATCTCGGGCATCTGGATGTCCATCAGGATCAGGTCGAACGGCTGGCCTTCGGCGAGTTCGAGGGATTCCCGCGCGCCGGTCGCCTTCACCACCAGCGCCCCGCAGGCGCCGAGCACCTGTTCCAGGACCAGCAGGTTCACGGCGTTGTCGTCCACCGCCAGCACCCGCAGCCCGCCGGCGGGCTGGGACGCGGCGGGGGCGGCCGCGAGCGGAGCGGCCGGCGCCGCGGACGCGAGCGTCAGCGGGATCTCGACATGGAAGGTCGAACCGGCGCCGAGGCGGCTTTCCACCGCAACCTCGCCGCCCATCAGCTCGGCGAGCTGCCGGACGATGGCCAGGCCCAGCCCGGTCCCGCCGAACTTGCGGATCTCGGCCTCGTCGCCCTGCGAGAAGCGGTCGAAGAGGCGGGGCAGGTCGCCCGGGGCGATGCCGGGCCCGGTGTCGCGCACGGAGAAGCGGGTAAGGACGACGCCGTCCCTTGCCGGCTGTCCGGTGACGATCACCTCGACGCCGCCGGTCTCGGTGAACTTCAGGGCGTTGCCCACGAGGTTGAACAGGATCTGCCGCAGGCGCAGGGCGTCGGTGAGCACGAAGTCCGGGGCGCCGGAGCCCATCGTCAGGTTCAGCGCCAGCCCCTTCTCGATCGCGCGCCCGACCCAGAAACCGACCAGCCGGTCCAGCAGCAGGCGCAGGTCCTCGGGGCGCGAGAGGATCTCGAGCCGGCCGGCGTCGATCTTCGAGACGTCCAGGATGTCGTTGAGGATCGAGAGCAGGTACTCGCCGCTGTCGATCAGGGTGTCGAGCCGCGCGATCTGCTGCGGGTCGGCCTCGTCGCGCTTCAAGAGCTGGGCCATGCCGAGGACGCCGTTCATCGGCGTGCGGATCTCGTGGCTCATGGTGGCCAGGAAGTTCGACTTCGCGCGGTTGGCCTGGCGGGCCTCCTCGCGCGCCCGGTCCGCGGCGGCCCGCTCGGCCACGGCCTGGTCGCGGGCGATCTCCAGCTCGCGCACGAGGGCGAGGTTGGCGTTGAACGCGGCGTGCCAGCCGCTGATCGCCTGGGTGGTGTTGTTCGAGATCATCGCCAGCAGCGCCAGCATGATCGCAAGGCCCAGCAGCACGGCGCCGGCGGGCGCGGGCGGCAGGGTCGTGAGGCAGGTCACGCCCGCGGCGACCAGCACCGGCGTGACGAAACCCCAGAAGATCGTCCGCGACAGCGCCCCGGCCGAAAGGGCGATGGCGATGAGCGTGCCGGCCTGCACCCAGAAATAGGCCATCTCGCCCAGGCCGCCCGCCAGCACCATGGCGACGGAGGGGACGAGGTAGGTGCTCACGCGCACGGCCGAGAGGAGCGCCAGGCGCCGATAGCCGCGGACCTGGTCGGCCTCGCCGCTGGTCCGCAGCCAGCGCCGCAGCAGCCGTTGCTGGACGATGTCGATAGCCGTCGCGCTGGCGAACGCCAGGGCCGCGATCAGCGGATGGCCGAGGAGCAGCGCGGCGATCGCCCCGAGGGCGTTGAAGGCCATGTGGCCGCCGATCGGGAAGATCAGACCGGCCAGCGTCAGCTGATACGGACTGTAGGCCTCGCCCACGGCCACGCGCATCTGCGGCCGATCTTCCGCCCCGTCAGACATGACGCCCTTGTCTCCCGGCGGAAAGACTTACGCGAAAAAGGTAAAGCTTAGAAAAACAATGCTATTCCACCGATGGTGGAGCCGGCTCTACCCAGCGAGGAGTGCGGCGGGGGTCTGTTCGAGCTCGTCCCAGCCTTCGCCCAAGCCGTCAGCGGCGCCGGGCGCGGTGCTGAGCACCTGGGCGGCGTAGAGGCGGGCCAGCGCGCCCTTGGCCTGCAGCCAGGGCTCGTCCGAACCGTCGGCGGCGATCGCCAGTCGGCCGAGGATCCAGCCGCCCACCACATCCCCGGCGAGCTTCAGATAGGGAACGGAGGCGGCCAGGGCCGCGCCGTTGTCCGCGCCGAGCAGCCAGTCGGTGGCGCGCTCCAGCGCCGCCACGCCCTCGGCGAGCCGGCGGCCCACCGGGGCGAGGCCGGGACTGTCGGCCAGCGCCTGGGCCGAGAGCATCATCTCGGCGCAGAGGCCGCGCATGGTCTCGCCGCCGTTCATCCGCACCTTCCGGCCCACGAGGTCGGCGGCCTGGATGCCGTTGGTGCCTTCGTAGATCGGGGCGATGCGGGCGTCGCGGTAGTGCTGGGCCGCGCCGGTCTCCTCGATGAAGCCCATGCCGCCATGGATCTGCACGCCGGCCGAGGCGACCTCGACCCCGACGTCGGTGGACCAGGCCTTGGCGATCGGCGTCAGCAGCTCCTGCCGCGCCTTGGCGGCGGCGCGCTCGTCCTCGTCCTCGGCGCGGTGCGCGAGATCGGCCAGGACGCCGGTGGTCAGGCAGATGCCCCGGGCCGCCTCGATCTTGGCCTTCATCAGCATCAGCGTGCGGCGCACGTCGGGATGGTCGTAGATCGCCGCCGGATAGTCGGCCGACCAGACGGCGCGGCCCTGCCGGCGCTCCTGGGCGAAGGCCAGCGCCTGCTGGAAGGCGCGCTCGGCGATGCCGACCCCCTGTACGCCCACCTGGACCCGGGCGGCGTTCATCATGACGAACATGTGGGCCAGGCCCTGGCCCAGTTCGCCGACCAGCTCGGCCTTGGCGCCCTCGTAGAGCATGACGCAGGTCGGCGAGGCGTGGATGCCCAGCTTGTGCTCGATGGAGCCGGGGCGGAAGTCGTTGCGCGACCCCAGCGAGCCGTCGTCCTTCAGCTCGTACTTCGAGGTCAGGAAGAGGCTGATGCCCTTGACGCCCGGAGGCGCGTCGGGCGTGCGGGCCAGCACCAGGTGGATGATGTTGTCGGTGGCGTCGTGGTCGCCCCAGGTGATGAAGATCTTCTGGCCGTGCAGGCGGTAGCCGCCTTCGCCGTCGGGCTCGGCGCGGGTGGTCAGCGCGGCCAGGTCCGAACCGGCCTGCGGTTCGGTCAGCACCATGGCGCCGGTCCACTCGCCGGAAACGAGCTTGGGAAGCACGAGGCGCTTCTGGCGCTCGGTCCCGTGCAGCGTCAGGGCCTCGATCGCCGCCTGGGTCAGCATGGGGCAGAGCGCGAACGCCATGTTGGCGGCGTGCGCCATCTCGAAGACGGCGAGCTCCATCGCCTTGGGCAGGCCCTGGCCGCCGAACAGCGGATCGGCGGTGAGGGAATTCCATCCCTGCTCGGCGAAGGCCTTGTAGGCGGCGGCGAAGCCCGGCGCGGCGGTGACCTTGCCGTTCTCGTAACGGGCGCCTTCCAGGTCGCCGCGGCGGTTCAGCGGCGCGAGCTCGTTGTCGGCGAAGGCGCCGGCGGCCTCGAGCACGGCCTGGACGGTGTCCTCGTCGAGGTCGGGGAAGGCGCGTTCCACCAGCGCCGAGTGGCCGACGGTCTTGAGGGCGAAGGCGATGTCGCGGACGGGGGCTCGGAAGGTCATGGCCGGGGTTCTAGACGCACGGCGCGAGCCGGGAAAGTTGCCGCATGGGTCACCCCTCGTGTAACGGCCGCGGGTGGACCCGACCGATCCCCATACGGCGGCGCAGGCGCTGAAGGCCGGCGGCCTCGTGCTGATGCCGACCGAGACGGTCTACGGACTGGCCGCCGACGCGGCGAACCCGCGCGCCGTCGCCGCCGTCTATGAGGCGAAGGGCCGGCCGAGCTTCAATCCCCTGATCTCGCATGTGGCGGACGTCGGCATGGCCCGCCGCATCGCGCGGTTCGACCCGCGGGCCGAGGCCCTGACGGCCCGGTTCTGGCCGGGGCCCCTGACCCTGGTGCTGCCGGCCGCGGACACGGCCGCGGTCTGCGACCTGGCCCGGGCCGGCCTCGACACGGTGGCCGTCCGCGCGCCCGCCCATCCGCTGGCCCGGGCCCTGCTGCAGGCGTTCGGCGGCCCGGTGGTGGCGCCGTCCGCCAACCGCTCGGGCCGCCCCAGCCCCACGACCTTTGCGGCGGCGCTGGAGGAGACCGGCTACGCCGCGGCGGCGGCGCTCGACGGCGGCCCCTGCGAGGTGGGGCTCGAATCGACCGTCGTCGCCTTGCTGGACGAAGCCCGCCTGCTCAGGCCGGGGGCGGTGACCCGCGCCGAGATCGAGGCGGTGATCGGGCCGCTGGCCGAGGCGGAGGCGGACGCCAGGCGCTCTCCCGGCCGGCTGGCGCGCCACTACGCGCCCGACCTGCCCGTGCGGCTGGACGCGGCGGCGCCCGCGGCCGGCGAGGCCTTCCTGGCGTTCGGCCCGGCGCCCGAGACGGCGCGGACGTTCAACCTCAGCCCGTCCGGCGACCTGAAGGAGGCTGCGGCCAACCTCTTCGCCATGCTGCGGGCGGCGGACCGCTCGGGAGCGTCGGCCATCGCCGTCGCGCCGATCCCGCACGAGGGCCTGGGCGAGGCCATCAACGACCGGCTGAAGCGCGCGGCCGGGTTCGTGGGCTGATATAGTCGCCGCATGACCGCTCCCGTCCCCGCCGACGTGATCTCGCGCCTCAAGGCCGTGCTCGGCGAGGGCGGCTGGAGCGAGGATCCCCAGCGCATCGCGCCGAAGCTGGTGGAGTGGCGCGACCGCTGGGTCGGCCAGACCCCGTTCCTGGCGCTGCCCAAGACGACGTTCGAGGTGGCGGCGGTGGTCGGCGTCTGCGGACAGGCCGGCCAGCCGATCACCATCCAGGGCGGCAACACGGGGCTGGTCGGGGGACAGATCCCGCAGGGCGAGATCCTGCTCTCCACCGAACGGATGCGGGCGATCCGCGAGGTCTCGCCGCTGGACGACGTGATCACCGCCGAGGCCGGCGTCACCGTGGCCGAGGTGCATGCGGCGGCGGCGGGCGTGCGCCGCCGCTTCCCGCTGGGGCTGGCCTCGGAGGGCTCGGCCACCGTGGGCGGCGTCGTTTCGACCAACGCCGGCGGCACCCAGGTGCTGCGCTATGGCTCGACGCGCAACCTGGTGCTGGGTCTGGAGGCCGTGCTGCCGAACGGCGAGGTCTGGAACGGCCTGAAGCACCTGCGCAAGGACAACACCGGCTACGACCTGAAGCAGCTCCTGATCGGCGCCGAGGGCACCCTGGGCGTGGTGACGGCGGCGGGCCTGAAGCTGGTCCCGGTGCTGGACTCCCGCGCGGTCGCCTTCCTGGGGATCGCTTCCCCCGAGGCGGCCATCGAGCTGCTGGCCCGGGCCAAGGACGCGGCCGGCGGCGCCGTCGAGGCGTTCGAGCTGATGGGCCGGCTCGGCATCGAGTTCGCGGTGAAGAACATCGCCGGCACGCGCGACCCGCTGGCCGGCGCCCATCCCTGGTACCTGCTGGCCGAGTTCGCCTCGGCCGAGGAAGGCTCGGCCGAGCGGGCCATGGAGCGGTTCCTGGCCGATGGCCTGGAGGCGGGCCTGATCGCCGACGCCGTGGTCGCCCAGACGCAGGCGCAGGCGCAGGCGCTTTGGGCGATCCGCGAGAACCAGTCGCCGGCCCAGAAGCCCGAGGGCGCGACGTGGAAGCACGACGTCTCGGTCCCGGTGAGCCAGGTCCCCGCCTTCCTGGCCAAGGCCGACGCGGCGATGCAGGCGTTCGCGCCGGGCTGCCGGATCGCCGCCTTCGGCCATGTGGGCGACGGCAACATCCACTACGACGTGCTGCGGCCAGACAGCGGATCGGACGTCGAGCATTCGGCGAGGCGGGATGAAGGCTCGCGGATCGTCCACGATCTGGTGGCGAGCCTCGGCGGCTCGATCAGCGCCGAGCATGGCCTGGGAGCGATGAAGACGGCCGAAGCCGCGCGCTACAAGAGCCCGGTCGAGCTGGCGGCGCTGAAGGCCGTGCGGCAGGCGCTGGACCCGGGCCGGATCCTCAATCCGCGGGTTCTGTTCTAGCGCTATTGGCCTTTTGCAGCGGTCCCGCTTATGAGGGCCGAAATGCTGATCGTGCTCTCCCCGGCCAAGGCGCTGGACTTCGCCCAGCCGCCCGTGCAGGCGCCGCTCACCGCGCCGCAGATGACCGAGGACACGTCCGAACTCGCCAAGGTCGCCCGGAAGCTGACCGCCCGCGACCTATCGCGGCTGATGTCGCTGTCGGAGAGCCTCGCCAAGCTGAACCGCGAGCGGTTCCAGGCCTTCGACCCGGTCTCGGAAGAGGGGCTGCAGGCGGCCTTCGCCTTCAACGGCGACGTCTACCAGGGCCTGCGCGCCCGCGAGCTGGACCGCAAGGCCCTGGCCTGGGCCCAGGACCATGTGCGGATCCTCTCGGGCCTCTACGGCGTGCTGCGGCCGCTCGACGCCATCCAGCCCTACCGCCTGGAGATGGGCGTGCGGCTGAAGACGAAGCGGGGCTCCACCCTCTACGACTTCTGGGGCGAGAAGGTCAGCCTCGCCCTGAACGAGGCCGCCCAGGGCCACAAGGACAGGACGCTCGTGAACTGCGCCAGCGGCGAGTATTTCGGCGCGGTCGACCGCCGGGCCCTGAAGCTGCCGGTGGTGAGCTGCCGGTTCCTGGAGGAAAAGGACGGCCAGGCGCGGATCATCTCGTTCTACGCCAAGCGCGCGCGGGGGCTGCTCGCCCGCTACGCCATCGACAATCGCATCGAGCGCGCCGCCGACCTGAAGGGGTTCGACGCCGCCGGCTACCGTTTCGCCCCGGAGCTTTCGACGGACGAGGAATTCACCTTCGCCCGGCCGCAGCCCCCGCCGCCCGCCGCCTCCCGGAACAAGGAAGACTGACATGGCCGTCGACTACAAACTCGAAGGCCACGTGGCCGTCGTCACCGGCTCCACCAGCGGCATCGGCCAGGCGCTGGCGACCGCCCTGGCGGAGCAAGGCGTGAACGTGGTCCTGAACGGCTTCGGCGACCCGCAGAAGATCGAGGCCGACCGCCAGGCGATCCAGGCCCGCACCAACGCGGCGGTCCGCTACCACGGCGCCGACATGACCAAGCCGGCCGAGATCGCCGACATGATCGCCTTCGCGAAGGCCGAGTTCGGCCGGCTGGACATCCTGGTGAACAACGCCGGCGTCCAGCACGTGGCGCCCGTCGACGAGTTCCCGGACGAGAAGTGGGACCAGCTGATCGCGGTGATCCTGTCGTCCACCTTCCATGCGACCAAGGCGGCCGTGCCGGTGATGAAGGCGCAAGGGCGCGGCCGGATCGTCAACATCGCCTCGGCCCACGGCCTCGTCGCCTCGGCGTTCAAGGCGCCCTACGTCGCCGCCAAGCACGGCGTGGTGGGGTTCACCAAGTCCTGCGCGGTCGAGCTGGCGCGCACCGGGATCACCGTCAACGCCATCTGTCCCGGCTATGTGAAGACGCCGCTCATCGAGAGCCAGATCGTCGACCAGGCGAAGGCCCGCGGCATCGCCCCCGAGCGGGTGGTGGAGGATGTCATCCTGGCGGCCCAGCCCAACAAGACGTTCGTCGAGTACGAGCACCTCGCGGGCCTGCTCCTGTACCTCGTTTCGGACCTCGGCGCCTCGGCGACCGGCGCGGCGATGACGGTGGACGGCGCCTGGACCGCAGCCTGACCTCGCGTCACGGTTTTCAACGATAACCCAGGGCGCCATGCTCCTCCCAAAGACCGGGAGGAGCCGATGACCCTGCACACCAAGCTCTGCGACCTGCTGGAGGTGAGGCATCCGATCATGCTCGCCGGCATGGGCGGGGTGTCCTACGCCGAGCTCGTGGCGGCGGTGTCCAACGCCGGCGGCTATGGCGTGCTGGGCATGGCCGGCCGCGGGCCGGACTTCATCCGCGACCAGATGCGGCAGGTCCGCAAGCTTACCGACAAGCCTTTCGGCGTGGACCTGCTGGCCGCCTCCCCGGAAAGCCTGACCGACTCGGTCGACGTGATCATAGAGGAGGGCGCCTCCAGCTTCGTCGCCGGCCTGGGCGTGCCGATGCCGATCCTCGAGAAGCTGAAGAACGCCGGCCTGAAGGTCATGGTGGTCTGCGGGGCCGTGAAGCACGCGGTGAAGGCCGAACAGGCCGGCTGCGATGCGGTGATCTGCCAGGGCGGCGAAGGCGGCGGTCACACCGGCCTCGTCGGCACCATGCCGCTGGTGGCCCAGGCGGTGGAGGCGGTGAAGATCCCGGTGGTGGCGGCCGGCGGCCTCTACGACGGCCGGGGCCTGGCGGCGGCGCTGTCGCTGGGCGCCGTCGGCGTCTGGATGGGCACGCGGTTCATCGCCTCGAAGGAGGCCCACGCCGGCGAGATGTACCGCCAGACCATCGTCGCGGCCTCGGACGAGGACACGGTGCGCACCCGCTGCTACTCGGGCAAGCCGATGCGGGTGAAGAAGAACCCCTACGTCGAGGACTGGGAAAGCCGCCCGGCCGACATCCAGCCCTTCCCGATGCAGGCGATGATCTCGCACAACGCCGGCGTCATGGGCGGCATCGGCGGCCAGGTCGAGGGGCTGGACGCCGACAAGTCCTGCTTCGCCATGGGCCAGTCGGCGGGCGGCGTCCGCGACGTGCGTCCTGCGGGCGAGATCGTCGCGGCCATCATGGCCGAGGCCGAGGCGGCGATCGACCGGGTCGCGGCCCTGCGCGGCCGGGCCATGGCCCCCGCCTGACGGTCAGGGCGCGACGGCGAGGTAGCCGGTCGGGTCCCGGACGAAGCCGGCCGCCTCGGTCAGGCAGCCTTGCCAGGCGGCCAGGTGCGTGCGGCCGCTGTCGCGCGTGTCGGACTTCATGATCAGCGTGGCGTAGGTCACGTGCGGCTTGCCGGCCTTGTCCTGGTAGATGCGGCACACGACCGAGGTCTGGTTGAAGCCGTTGATCTGGGCGAGCGTCGGCGCGCCCCCGCCCAGCAGGCCGTCGAACAGCATCGCCTGGCAGGCCCGGCCGCTCGCGTTGCAGCCGGCGAACTGGACCGAGAAGTTCGCCGCCGTCGAAGTGACCGCGGCGAACACCGAGTCCGCCTCGCGCCGGTTGCCCGAGACGCTGGCGCCGGCGGCGGTCAGCAGGCCGAGCAGGCTCTGGGGGTTCGTCGGATCGTAGGCGCCCTCCGCCTGCGCCTTGGCCGGCGCGGCGGCCTTGGGGGCGGCCTTCTGAGGGGCCTTTTGGACGGGGGCGGCGGCGCCCAGGAGCAGGGCGGCGAGCAGCAGCGGCGCGGTTCGGATCAGCATGGCGGAGCGCTAACAGAGCCACGACTTTGGCGCGAGCGTGGCGCGCGGTTTCGGCCGGAGCGTGTCCGGTTTCCGTGGCGTGAGCCCTCGGCCCCCGATAAGCTTCGCCGGAGTGATCGGGAGGGAACGGGCCATGGAGCTCGCAGTCGCAGGCGTCTTTCTGTTCCTGGCGGTGGTGGTGGCGTTCAACGCCATCAAGATCGTGCCGCAGGGGCGCGAGTACACGGTGGAGCGGTTCGGCCGCTACACCCGCACGCTGAAGCCGGGGATCAGCTTCCTGACGCCGTTCGTCGAGGGCGTGGGCCGGCGGGTGAACATGATGGAGCAGGTGCTGGACGTGCCGCGCCAGGAGGTGATCACCAAGGACAACGCCGCGGTGCAGGTGGACGGCATCGTGTTCATCCAGGTTATGGACGCGGCGGCCGCCGCCTACCGGGTGGACAACCTGAACTACGCCATCCAGCAGCTGGCCATGACCAACCTGCGGACGGTGGTGGGCTCGATGGAGCTGGACGAGGTGCTGTCGCAGCGCGACGCGATCAACACCCGCCTGCTCAACGTGATCGACGAGGCCACCGGCCCCTGGGGCGTGAAGGCCGCGCGGATCGAGATCAAGGACCTGCAGCCGCCGCCGGACATCACCGCGGCCATGGCCCGCCAGATGAAGGCCGAGCGCGAGCGCCGCGCCGTCATCACCGAGGCCGACGGCGAGAAGTCGGCCGCAATCGCCCGCGCCGAGGGCGCCAAGCAGGCCGCCATCCTCGAGGCCGAGGGCCGGCGCGAGGCCGCCTTCCGCGACGCCGAGGCGCGCGAGCGGGAGGCCGAGGCCGAGGCCAAGGCGACCGAGCTCGTTTCGACCGCCATCGCCCGCGGCGACGTGAACGCCATCAACTACTTCGTCGCCCAGAAGTACGTGGAGGCCTTCGCCCAGCTGGCCAACAGCCCGCAGCAGAAGACGGTGATCGTCCCGGCCGAGATGACCGCCCTCGTGGGCTCGGTGGGCGGGATCGGCGAGCTGGTGAAGGCGATCGGCGCCGAGCCGCCGCCACGGCCTGCGGCGCGAAGCCGCGGGGCCGCCGTCCCGCCGACGGGAGCCTGACCCATGCAGCTGCTCGGCGACATCTATGCGGCCCAGCCGTTCTGGATCTGGGTGGCCCTGGCCGCCGGCCTGCTGGCGATCGAGATCATGACCGGCACCGGCTGGCTGCTCTGGGCGGCGGCCTCGGCCGGGGCGGTGGCGATCGCCACGGCCATCGGCGACCTGTCCTTCGCCATGGCGCTGCTGGTCTTCGCCGCGCTCACCATCGCCTCGTCCCTGCTGGCCCGGCGCTACCTGCCCCGGTCTGTGATGGCCGCCGGCGGCGACATCAACGACAACGTCGACCGCCTCGTGGGCCGGCGCGGCTCGGCGGTCCACGCGTTCAAGGGGGGCGCGGGCCGCGTGTTCATCGACGGCAAGGAATGGCCCGCCGAACTCGAGGACGGCGAGCGTCTGGAGGCCGGGGCCAGCGTCGAGGTGGTGGGGGTCACGGGCGTGCATCTGCGGGTCCGGCGGGCCGGGCAGGCGTAACGCCGGTCGCCGATCGGGCGGCCGAACGGCCGGGCCGGCGCCCCGTCGCCGCTCGGATGCGGCCACACTTGCGCCGTCGTTCCGGGCCAACTTGACCCCGAGGGGCAGGCGGCGCTTATGTGCGCGCCAAACAAAATCACCCCAAACGAAATCACCCAGGAGAAGCACAGGTGAAGACGCCCAAGGCGATCGGGCTTGCAGCGGCGCTCGCGGCGCTGGTGATGGTTCCGGCCGCGGCCATCTCGCAAGGCAAGAAGGCCGCCGACATCCCCGCCGCCGCCCGCAAGAGCGGCATGGCCGAAGCCCCCGCGCTGGTCCAGGCCGCAGGCCTCGGCTGCCAGGTCTCCGACGCCCGCAAGATCGGCGAGGACAAGAAGTCCAAGACCGCCTACTACGAGGTCGCCTGCGGCGCCGGCGCCATGGGCTATGTGCTCCAGGCTCCGGCCGAAGGCGCGCCCACCGTGTTCAGCTGCATCGAGGCCAACACGCCGCCCGAGCCGGGCAAGCCGGCCGCCGCGCCGTGCCTGCTGCCCGAGAACTCGGACCCGAAGGCCGTGCTCGGCCCGATGATGCAGAAGGCCGGCGTGCAGTGCCTGCCGCAGGAAGCCCGCGGCATCGGCCAGACCAAGACCAACACCTACGTCGAAGTCGCCTGCCAGAGCGGCGAGGGCTACATCCTGATGGCCAGCGCGCCGTTCGATGCGGCCAAGCCGGCTCAGCCGCAGAACTGCCTGCTGTACGACGACGCCGAGACCAACATTAAGTGCATCCTGACGGACAAGGCCTCGCGCCTGGCCGTGGTGGACAAGTACGCGGCCGCCGCCAACAACGGCTGCGCCGTGAAGGACCGCCGCTTCGTCGGCGCGTCGAAGGACAACTCGACCTTCTACGAAGCCTCCTGCCAGGACGGCAAAGGCTACATCTACAAGATCGGCGTCGACGGCCAGCTGGCCGAGACCTACGACTGCGCCAAGGCCAGCCAGATCCTCGGCGGCTGCCAGCTGACCGACGCCCGCCAGGCGGAGACCGAGCAGGCCGCGCTCTACACGCGCCTGACCAAGGCCGCCGGCGGAAACTGCGAAGTCGAGCGCTACGCCCTGTTCCCGCCCCGTCCGGGCGAGGAAGTCGTGGAGCTGGTCTGCAAGGACGGCACGGGCGCCATCGGCATGTTCAAGGCCTCGGGCCAGGGCAGCCAGGTGCTGGACTGCGGCCGTGCGCCGATCGCCGGCTACAAGTGCAGCCTGACCAACGACCCGGCCTACGGCAGCCTCACGGCCGACCTGAAGAAGTTCAACTACAACTCCTGCCAGGTCTCGAACTCGCGGGTGATCGGCAAGAGCGCCAAGGACACCACGTTCGTGGAAGTCGCCTGCGCCGACGGCCTGAAGGGCTACGTGCTGGAGTACCAGTCGGCTCCGAAGATCAACGCTGTGGGCGCCACCGGCTGCGCCTTCGCCGGCAACTGCACGCTGCCCGGCAACAAGTGATCGGCCGGCAAGGCTGAAAAGACGAAGGCCCGCGGAGCGATCCGCGGGCCTTTTTCCTTGGGCCGTTCTCCTGCCGGACAGGAGGCTAGATCACCGCCTCGATGAAGGTCGGGCCCTTCTGGGCCATGGCGGCGGCGAAGGCCTTGTCGAACTCCTCGGCGGTGGCGCAGCTCACCGCCGGCAGGCCCATGCCCTTGGCGATCGGGACCCAGTCGATCTTCGGATCGCCCAGGTCGAGCAGCTTGCGCGCCGAGGGGCCCGCCTCGCCGGCGCCGGTGCGGGTCATCTCCACGTTGAGGATGCGGTAGGTGTAGTTGGCGAACACCACGACGGTGATGTCGAGGTTCTCGCGGGCCATCGTCCAGAGCGCCTGGACCGTATACATCGCCGCCCCGTCGCCGTTCAGGCTGAGCACCTTGCGGTCGGGCGCGGCGACGGCCGCGCCGATGGCGAGCGGCAGGCCGATGCCGATCGCCCCGCCGGTCAGCGCCAGCACCTCGTGCGGCCGGGCGCTCGCCGTCATGGCCGCCACGCCGGTGCCGGAGGTCACCGCATCGTCGCAGACGATGGCGTTCTCGGGCATGTGCCGGGCGATGGACGTTCCCACGTAGTAGGGATTGAGGCCCCCGCTGGGCGCGGCGTCCGGCAGGGCCAGCGCCTGGACCGGCCCTTCCTTGGGCGCCCCCAGCGCATCGGCCAGGGCGGCGAGGCCGGCGACCGAATCCTCGGCCCGGTCCGCGAGGGTGAGGGTCTGGCACCCCTCGGGGACGAGGACGCTGGGCCGGTTGGGATAGGCGAAGAAGGCCACCGGCGTCGTCGTGCCGACGAACACCATCAGGTCGACGCCCTCGAGCTCGCCCAGGGCCATCTCGCCGAAGTAGGGCATCTTCTTGGGCGCGAACACGCCGGCGCCGCGCGGCTGGCGGGGCACGAAGGTGTCGGAATAGATGGTGATCCCCGCCGCCTGCAGCCGGGCGGCCTCCTTCAGCGCCTCGGCGCGGCAGGCCTGATTGCCCAGCAGGATCACGGGGTTCTTCGCCGCCTTCAGCGCGCGGGCGGCGGCCTCGACCGCCTCGCCGCGGGGCGCCGCGCGCGCCGGCCGCTGGGCGCGGGCGATCTCGCCGCCGGCCGGCAGCCAGGCGCTGTCGGCCGGGAGGATCAGGCTGACCGGACCGCCGGGCGGACCGTACGAGGCCTGCACGGCCTCGGCCGCGAGCGCCGAGACATCGTCGGCGGTCTCGGCCGACTTCACCCAGATCGAGTTCGGCTTCACCAGGGTGGCGATGTCGGAGTTCAGCGGCGCGTCGTACTGGCGGTGATAGGTGGCGTGGTCGCCGATCACGTTGACGATCGGCGTATAGGCCCGGCGGGCGTTGTGCAGGTTGGCGACGCCGTTGCCGTAGCCGGGCCCGAGGTGCAGCAGGGTGCAGGCCGGCCGGTCCGCGATCCGGCCGTAGCCGTCGGCCGCGCCCGTGGCCACGCCTTCGAACTGGCACAGCACCGGCCGCATCTGCGGCACGCCGTCCAGCGCGGCCACGAACTGCATCTCGCTGGTGCCGGGATTGGCGAAGCAGGCGGTGACCTCGTTGGCCACCAGGGTCGAGATCAGGGCGTCGGCGCCGTTCATGCGAACTCCATCACGTCGGGAGGTGTCGGGTGGGCGAAGAGCCGCCGGACGGCGGCCGCGTGTTTCGCGCGGGCGAGGCTCTGGGCGATGTAGCCCTTGTCGGTGATCTCGCCGGAATGGGGGTCCGGCGGCTCGGGAAGCACGAGGGCGCGGGCGATCCTGCCGCCGCCCTGCGCCTGGGCGTTGAACCGCGCCAGCCCGTCGCGCGCGGCGGCGACGACCTCGGCATGCGAGAGGTTGGGGTTGGGATAGAGCAGCAGGCCGACCCCCTCCTCGCCCTCGCCGCAGACCACCGCGTCGGTCACCGCCCCGCCGATCGCCCCGATCGCCCGGATGCGCAGGTCGCCGACGGTCACGAAGGTGCCCGAGGCCAGCTTGAAGTTCTCGGACAGCCGGCCGTCGAAGATCATGCCCTGCGCCGGATCCCCGGGATCGACGAAGCGGGCGGCGTCCCCCAGCCGGTAGAAGCCCTCGTCGTCGAAGGCGGCGGCCGAAAGGTCGGGCCGGCCGAGGTAGCCGCTGGTCACCTGCGGACCCTTCACCCGGAAGTCGAGCTTCCCGTCCTGCGGCACCAGCCGCACCGAGGTGCCGGGCAGGGGCAGGCCGATCATGCCCATGCGGCCGTTGGTCCAGTGGACGTTGCAGGCGGTCGGACCCGTCTCGGTAGCGCCATAGCCGCTGGAGAAGCTGATCTTCTCGCCCACCGTGCGGATCGCCACGGCCTGGATGCGGTCGGCGACCGTCTGGCCGAGGGCCGCGCCGCCGTACTGCAGCAGGCGCACGCGCGAGAAGAAGTTGCGGGCCAGCGCCTCGTCCTTCTCCAGCTCGTCGACCAGCAGCATCCAGCCGGCGGGGACCATGTTCTGATAGGTGGGCTGCACCTCGCGCAGGTTGCGCAGGGTCTCGCCGAACCTCGCCGCGGTGGGCTGGCCGGCGTCGATGTAGAGCGTCCCGCCCCGGTGCAGGCTCATGTGCAGGATGGCGTTGGCGCCCAGGCTGTGGCTCCACGGGGCGGAGTGCAGCATCACCGGCGGGTCGGGGTCGTCGAAGCACGCGGCGATCTGCGCCGCGTTGAGGCTGAGCTCTCGGTGACGGCCGATCACCGCCTTGGGCAGGCCGGTCGAGCCCGAGGTCAGCAGGTACTTGGCGTGGTCTTCCGGGCGGGCGCAGAACGTGGCGGCCGAGGCTTCGTAGAGCCGTTCCATCGGGATGTCGCCGGCCCGCGGCGACAGGCCCGCGATCACCGGCAGGCCGGCCAGGATCTCGGCCGAGAGGCCGTCGGCGAACAGCGCCGCGTCCTCGGTGTAGACGGCGGCGGGCTGCAGGATCTCGGCGGCGTGGGTCAGGCGGGCGAGGTTCGCGCCGGGCAGGCCGTACTGCGGCGAGACGGGCGCGACCGGCATGCCCTGGCTCATGGCCGCATAGGCGATCAGCGCGTGGTCTATGCCGTTGCGGGCCAGGATCAGCAGCGGCCGCTCACCGACGACGCCCAGCTCCCTGAGACCCCCCGCCAGCGCGGCGATCCGCTCGCGCGCTTCGGCGAACGTCAGGGTGCGCCAGCCCTCGCCCGAGCGCTCGGCCAGCCAGACGCGGTCGGGCGCGCTGGCGGCCCAGGCGTCCAGGGCCGAGGTCGTGGTCTGGTGCTGGGTGGAATAGGGCGTCGGATTGGTCAGCACCATCTCGCCGCCGCCGCGGCGGTCGATCTCCAGGCGTCGCGGCGCATAGCGCGGATCGCGGAACGGGGCGGTGGAGAGGCTGAGCTCGGCGTCCATGGGGCCATCGGTTACGGGCCGCCGCGACGTAAGTCGAGCCCCGCTAGGCCTTCTCCAGCTCGCGCAGCCGTCGTTGGAGGTACAGCCGCTCGGCGGGCGCGGGGTTCAGCCCCAGCGCCGCGCGGAGGGCGGCGATCGCCTCGCGCCTGCGGCCGGCCCGCGCCGACAGGTGCGCCAGGGCGGCCTGGTAGGGCAGCCAGGCCTGCATGCCTTCAACCCGCGCCAGCGCCGCGAGGCCCGCTTCGGCCCCGGCGGTCTCCCCCAACGCCACGGCGCGGTTCACGGCGGCGGCGGGGCTCGGCCGCACCGCGAGCAGGACGTCGTAGAGCCGGGCGATGTCGGCCCACGGCGTCGGCCGCCCCTCGGCGCGGGCGCAGTGGTTGGCGTGGATGGTCGCCAGGATCTGGCGCGGGCCGCTGCCGGCGAAGCCGGCGGCGCGATCCAGGAGGCCGGCGCCCTCGGCGATGAGGTCGCGCCGCCACAGGTCCGCCTCCTGCGCTTCGGGCGGAACCATGGCCCCGGTCGCGTCCAGGCGGGCGGGTCGCCGCGCCTCGGCGAAGCGGACCAGGGCGGCCAGGCCGAGGACCTCGGGCTCGCCCGGCATGAGCTCGGCCAGGAGACCCGAGAGGCGAAGCACCTCCGGCGCGAAGCCGGCGGCGTCGGTGGCCAGGGCGGCGTCCTCGTAGGCCTGGGCGTAGGCGACTTCGAGGGTGGTCAGCACCGCCTCCAGCCGCTCGGGCCAGGCGGCGGGGCCGGGGACCTCGAACGGGACGCCGGCGCCGGCGATCTTCCGCTTGGCCCGGGTGATCCGCTGGAGCATGGCCGGCTCGGCGCAGAAAAAGGCCCGCGCCAGCCGCTGGGTGGAAAGTCCGCAGACCACCTTCAGCGTCAGCGCCGCGCGGGCGTCGGCCGCCAGCGCCGGATGGCAGCAGACGAAGATCAGCCGCAGGCGCTCGTCGGGGATGGGCTCGTGGGCCATCAGCGCCTCCTCGGGGCTCGCTTGGGGCGCCGGCGGGTCGAGCATCGTGCGCGCCCGGACCGCGGCGCGGCGCCTGGCGTCGATCGCCCGGCGGAGCGCCGCCCGCCAGAGCCACGCCGCCGGATCGCGCGGCGGCTGGTTCGGCCAGGCCACGAGGGCCGCCGCGCAGGCGTCGGAGAAGGCGTCCTCGGCCAGGTCCAGGTCGCGGAGCCGCGCGGCGAGGGCGGCCACCACCCTGGGCCGCGCCTCGGCGATCGCCCGGCCGAAGACCGTCATCAGCCCATGTCCAGCAGGGGGCGCACCTCGGTCTTCGAGCCCGCGACGCCCGGAACGCGGCGGGCGATGGCCAGGGCCGCGTCCAGGTCGGGCACGTCGATGAGGTAGTAGCCGCCCAGGTGCTCCCGGGTCTCGGCGAAGGGGCCGTCATGCAGCGTCTGCCGCCCGTCGGCCCCGATCACCACCGTGGTCGCGGTCTCGACGCCCTGCAGGCCCGAGCCGTCCAGCAGCACCCCCGCGGCCTGCAGCTCCTCGGCCAGGGCCATGTGCCTGGCGGCGACGTCCTGCAGCAGGGTTGCGTTCTCCGGCCCCTGGTAGGCGCCGGCCGGCTCATAGATCAGGACCATGTACTTCATCGCGGTCGTTCCCCGTTCGGGTTGATGTTTGCGCGACGCAGCGCTGTGCGTCACCGGGGAGACGCGCGGCCGGCTGCGGATTCGACAGGCTCTCGAAATTTCCTAGTGTGGCCGCGCCGAAAGAGGAGGGGCCCCCGCGTGCGCAGACTTCTGATCGCCGCCGTCATCGCCATGGCGCCGGCGGGCGCCCAGGCCGCCGAGGACGCCCACGTCCGGGCGCTCGCCGCGGGCTACAAGGCCGCCTTCCTGTGCAGCGGGGTGTTCAACGCCGGCATGAGTCCCGAACAGGTGGCCGCGGACGACCTGGAGGGGATCTACGCCGACTACCAGGAACTGGTCCGCACCCTGCCGGCGCGGATCGACCGCGAGGCGAAGACCGTCAGCGTGCCGTTCGACGAGGCCATGCCGCCGCGGATCGCCGCCTGGCGGCCGGGCCTGGGCTGCAGCCAGCTTCCCGTGGGAGGGGCGGCCACGATGGCGCAGGCCCTGCCGAGGCTCGCGGCGCAGCGGCCGCAGGAGGCTGTTCGCGCCTGGCCCGACGGAGACGCCGGAATCCGCGCGAGGCCGTCCCGGGCGCTCGCCGCGACGGTGGCGAAGGCCTTCGACAGCCAGACCTTCGGCGCCGGGACGAAGACCACGGCCGTGGTGGTGATCAAGGACGGCAGGATCGTCGCCGAACGGTACCGCGCCGACTTCACCCCGCACACGCCCCAGCGCACCTGGTCGGTGGCCAAGAGCCTGACGGCGACCGTCGTGGGGCGCGCGGCGCACCTGGGCCTCCTGAAGGTCGACGCGCCGGTGGACATTCCCGAGTGGCCGGCGAACGATCCCCGGCGCCGGATCACCCTCGCCCAGCTCATGCACATGGGCTCGGGCCTGTGGACCGACGGACCGGGCAACCGAACCGACGAGGTCTATGTCGGCGGGGCGCTGGTCACCCAGACGGCCACGGCCATGCCGATGGAGGCCGCGCCGGGAAGCCGGTTCCGCTACGCCAACAACGACACCCTGCTGGCGGCCCGCGCGGTCCGCGCCGCGCTCGGCGACGGCCAGGCGGCGATCGACTTCCCGTTCACCGAGCTTCTCTGGAAGATCGGCATGACCCGCACCACGCCGGAGACCGACTGGCAGGGGAACTACGTGCTCTCCAGCCAGGTCTGGACGACCGCCCGCGACCTCGGCCGGCTGGGCCTGCTCTACCTGAACGACGGGGTCTGGAACGGCGAGCGCCTGCTGCCCGAGGGCTGGTCGCGGTTCGTGGCCACGCCGGCGCCGGCCCAGCCGGAGAAGGGGGCCGGCTATGGGGCGTTCTTCTGGCTCTACGGCCCGGGCCAGGGCCTGCCGGAGGGGACCTACGCCATGAACGGCAACCGCGGGCAGTACGTCTTCATCGTGCCCTCGCGGAAGCTGGTCATCGTCCGCCGCGGCTTCGATCCCGCCGGCAAGCGCTTCGACGAGGCGGCGTTCGCGAAGGCGGTGATCGAGGCGTTGTAGAGGCTAGCTCGTGAGAGTCTCGCCGAACCGCACCGGCTGGCCGAGATGCGGGGCGACGATCTCGTCGTCGCGCATGACGACCGTTCCGCGAACGATCGTCGCCATCGGCCAACCCTTCGCCTCGAAGCCGTCGAAGGGCGTCCAGCCGACGCGGCTGGCCATGTCCTCGTGCCGGAGCGTGCGTCGGGCCTTGAGGTCCACCACGGTCAGGTCGGCGTCGTAGCCCACCGCCAGCCGGCCCTTGTCGGCCAGGTTGAAGATGCGGTTCGCGCCGTGGCTGGTCAGGTCGACGAGGCGCTCCAGCGTCAGCCGGCCCTCGGCGACGTGGGTCAGCATCACCGGCAGCAGGGTCTGCACGCCAGGCATCCCGGAAGGCGAGGCGGGGTAGGGCCGGGCCTTCTCCTCGCGGGTGTGCGGGGCGTGGTCCGAGCCGATGACGTCGGCGACGCCGTTCGCCACCCCGACCCACAGCCCCTCGCGGTGCTCGGCCCCACGGATCGGCGGGTTCATCTGGGCGAAGCCCTTCAGACGTTCATAGGCCTCGGGCCCGGCGAGGGTCAGGTGCTGGGGGGTCACCTCGACCGAGGCGACGTCCTTGTGGCCGGCGAGGAAGGCGATCTCCTCGCGCGTCGTCACGTGCAGGACGTGGATGCGCTTGCCGCACTTGCGGGCCAGGCGCACCAGGCGCTCCGTGGACTGGATCGCCGACTGGGCGTCGCGCACCTCGTAGTGGCTGGTCCAGTCGCCCGTGCGGGCGAGCGGCCGGCGCTCGGCCAGCCGGTACTCGTCCTCGGAGTGGAAGGCCGCGCGGCGGGAGATGTGGCGCAGCACCTGCTCCACGCCCTCGTCGTCCTGCACCAGCAGCGTGCCCGTGGAGGCCCCCATGAACACCTTGATCCCGCAGCAGCCGGGCAGGCGTTCCAGCTCGCCCAGGAAGCGCGCGTTCTCGTGCGTGCCGCCGACGTAGAAGGCGTGATCGCAGTGCATGCGGTCGCGGGCGCGGGCGAGCTTGTCGGCCAGGGTGTCGGGGTCGGTGGTGGTCGGCTCGGTGTTCGGCATCTCGAACACGGCGGTGACGCCGCCGAGCACCGCGGCGCGCGAGCCGGTCTCGAGGTCCTCCTTCCACTCCAGGCCGGGCTCGCGGAAGTGGACCTGGGTGTCGATGACCCCCGGCATCACCGTCAGGCCGGAGGCGTCGAAGGTCTCGCCCGCCGAAGCCTGGGCGAGGTCGCCGATGGCGGCGATCTTGCCGCCGCGGACGCCGATGTCGGCGCGGCCGCGTCCGGCGTGGTTCACCACCTCGCCGCCGCGCACGATCAGGTCGAAGGTCTCAGGCATGTGGGGCCTCGGTGGCGGCCAGGAGTTCCTCCGCCGCGCCTACCACCTTCTCCACCGGCAGGTCCATCATGTGGCAGATGGCCTGCGAGAGTTCCGGGTCGACCGCGCGGATCTGGTCGAGGTCGCGGGCGCCGCGCACGATCCGGCAGTGCTCGCCCCAGGGCGCGTACAGCCGCTCGTCCGAGGGGCCGAAGAGGCCGATGGTGGGGACGCCGGCGGCGGCCGCCAGATGCATGGCGCCGGAATCGTTGCCGATGAACAGCCGCGCCCGCTTCAGCGCCGCATGGGCCACCAGCAGGTCCTGGCCCGTGAGGTCGATGATCCGGTTCTTGGCCGCGTCGCGCATCGCCTTCACGACGTTGGCGTCGCCGGCGCCGCCGACCACCATCAGCCGGCCGCCCTTGAGCTCGCCCTCGCGCAGCAGGCGCATGGCGACCTGGCTGAACCGCTCCGCCGGCCAGGTCTTGCCGATCCAGTTGGCGGCCGGCGCCATGGCCAGGATCGGCCCCTCGCCGGCGGTCAGCGCCGCGGCCTGCGCCTCGATCTCGGGCGAGGTGAAGATGTGCGGCGGCGCCGGTTCGTCCTCGATGCGCAGGGTGCGCGCCGCCTCCAGCACCTTGTGCAGCGGCTCGGCGCTCTTGCGATGGATGGCGCGCCGCCGCGTCCGAAGGAACCGCGACAGCCCCGAGCCGCGCAAGTCGACGACCAGGCCCCAGCGCCGCCTGCGCACCTGGCGCCACAGGTCGAACCAGTGGCCGCCGGACTTGCTCTTCTCGAGCACGATGACGCGGTCGAGGTTCGGGACCTCGGCGAAGAGCGGCGCCGCCGCGGGGCCGGCCACGATGGTGAAGCGGGCGTTGGGGATCTCGTCGTGCAGGCGCTTGACGAGGCCCGACGAGAGCACGGCGTCGCCGATGCGCGTGGCCGTGATGAAGAGAATCGGGAAACCGCCGGACGCCATGCAGACTGCATAGCCAAGGGGCGGCTGGCGCTCCACAGCGGCGCGCCCCAAATTGTCGTCATGACCATCGTGCAGCTGACGAGCCGGGCCGTGATCGCCGTGGGCGGCCCCGAGTGGCGGAGCTTCCTCCAGGGCCTGCTCACCCAGGATGTCGAGACGCTCCAGCCGGGGCAGGCGCGGTTCGGCGCCCTGCTGACGCCGCAGGGACGGCTGCTCTACGACCTGTTCGCGGTGGGCGCCGAGGACGGCTGCCTGCTGGACGTGGAGGCGGCTCATCGCGACGCCCTGCTGCAGCGGCTGACGATGTACCGCCTGCGGGCCAAGGTGGAGCTTTCCGCCCCCGATACGGCGGTCTTCGCCGCCTTCCCCGACGCGCCGGGGCCGGGCTGGATCCGCGATCCCCGGCGGCCCGAGCTGGGCTGGCGCGGCTATGGCCTCGCGGAGCGGGCGACCTCGGACGAGGCGGCCTATGACGCCCATCGCCTTCGGCTGGGCGTTCCCGGTCCGGCGGATTGGGGGACGGACTCCACCTATCCGATCGAGGCCGACTTCGACCTCCTGGCCGGCATCGACTTCAAGAAGGGCTGCTTCGTCGGCCAGGAGACCACCTCGCGCATGAAGCGCCGGGGCCAGATCAAGAGCCGCATGCTGCCGATCGTGTTCGAGGGCCCGCCGCCGGCGTCCGGGACCGAGATCCTGGCCGGCGACCTGCGGGCCGGCGAGGTGTTGTCGGGGACGGAGGGCCGCGCCATGGCCCTGGTGCGGCTGGACCGCGCGCTAGGCGCCGACCTGACGGCGGACGGCCGTCCGGTGCGGGTGGAGCCGCCGGCCTGGTTCGAGCAATCGGCTGGGGATAACGCGTCCTGAAACCGCCGATGCGACGGAAACGGCCCTTGAGGTTCTGAGCGCCGTCGGCTGAGAGTGCCGGCGATGGATGCGCCCGTCGTCACCCGCTGCACCTGGACCGGCATGGCCGGCGACCCGCTCTACGAGGCCTACCACGACACCGAGTGGGGCGTGCCCGAGTACGACTCGCGCGCGCTGTGGGAGAAGCTGGTGCTGGACGGATTCCAGGCGGGCCTGGCCTGGATCACCATCCTTCGCAAGCGCGAAGCCTTCCGCGCCGCGTTCGACGGCTTCGATCCCGAGAAGGTGGCGGCCTACGGCGAGGCCGACCGGGCCCGGCTGATGGCCGACGCCGGCATCGTCCGCTCGAACGCCAAGATCGACGCCGCGATCGAGAGCGCGCGGATTTACCTGGCCATGCGGGACCGCGGCGAGGACTTCGCCGACTTCTGCTGGGGCTTCGTGGACGGCCGGCCGGTGCAGAACCGCTGGGATCTCGGCCAGGTCCCGGCCCAGACGCCGCTGGCCGTAGAGGTCTCGAAGGCCCTGAAGGCGCGCGGCTTCAAGTTCGTGGGTCCGGTGATCGTCTACGCCTGGATGCAGGCCACCGGCCTGGTCAACGACCACCTGACCTGCTGCTTCCGCCACGAGCAGGTGAAGGGGCTGGCGCGCTGATGGCCGGCAGGAGCGCGCCAAGAGCATCCAAGGGACCGACCCTGCTGCTGGAGAAGGCCTTCGTCGGCGGGCCGGTCTGCGGGGTGGACGAGGCGGGGCGCGGCCCCTGGGCCGGACCGGTCTGCGCCGGCGCGGTGATCCTCGATTCCAATCCGCGCAAGGTCCCCAAGGGCCTCGACGATTCCAAGAAGCTCTCGGCCAAGGCGCGAGAGGCGCTGGAGGAGGAGATCAAGGAGAAGGCCGTGGCCTGGGGCGTCGGCTTCGCCAGCGTCTCCGAGATCGCCAGCCTGAACATCCTGCACGCCACGGGCCTGGCCATGTGCCGGGCTATCGAGGCCATGGCGGTGCAGCCCGCCTTCGCCCTGGTGGACGGCAACTACCGCTTCGACCTGCCGTGCGAGGTGACGACGGTGGTGGGGGGCGACGCCAAGTCGAAATCGATCGCCGCGGCCTCGATCCTCGCCAAGGTCGCCCGCGACCGGCTGATGGTGGAGATGGACGCGCTCTATCCCGGCTACGGCTTCGCCAGCCACAAGGGCTACAACGCCCCCAGCCACGTCGAGGCCCTGGTCAGCCTCGGCCCCTGCGAGATCCATCGCCTGGCCTGGCGGCCGGTGAAGCTTGTCCTGGCCGGCAAGGATCCGAGGCTCGCGGGCGACCTCCAGGACGAGCTGCCGTTCGGCGAGGCTTAACTTCTCGTTGACCATCCGCGTCAACGGCCTCTTCACCATAAGCCCCGAGGATTCAGACTCTGGTTCTCTTGGGGTTTGAGCATGGGCCTGCCGGTCGACACGATCATCGAGGGCGATTGCCTGGAGGCGCTGAAGAAGCTTCCGGACCGCTCGGTCGACCTCGTCTTCGCAGACCCGCCCTACAACCTGCAGCTCGGCGGCGACCTCCTGCGGCCCGACAATTCCAAGGTCGACGCCGTCGACGATCACTGGGACCAGTTCGAGAGCTTCGAGGCCTATGACGCCTTCACCCGCGCCTGGCTGAAGGAATGCCGGCGGGTCCTGAAGGACGACGGCGCGATCTGGGTGATCGGCAGCTACCACAACATCTTCCGCGTCGGCGTCGCGGTGCAGGACCTGGGCTTCTGGATCCTGAACGACATCGTCTGGCGCAAGTCGAACCCGATGCCGAACTTCAAGGGCACGCGGTTCACCAACGCCCACGAGACCCTGATCTGGGCCTCCAAATCGCGGGGCGGCCGGCGCTACACCTTCAACTACGACGCCATGAAGATGGCCAACGACGAGCTGCAGATGCGCTCGGACTGGACGCTGCCGCTGTGCACCGGCGACGAGCGCCTGAAGGACGGCTCCGGCGCCAAGGCCCACCCGACCCAGAAGCCCGAGGCCCTGCTGCACCGGGTGATCCTGGCCTCGACCAAGCCCGGCGACGTGATCCTCGATCCCTTCTTCGGCACCGGCACCACGGGCGCGGTGGCCAGGCGCCTGGGCCGCAAGTTCGTGGGCATCGAGCGCGAGGCCGAGTACGCCGCCCTCGCCCGCAAGCGCATCGCCCAGGTGACGCCGGCCACGGCGGACGAGATGGCGGTGACCGGCTCCAAGCGCGCCGAGCCGCGCGTGCCCTTCGGCACCATCCTCGAGGCCGGGCTGCTGCGGCCGGGCGACGTCCTCTACTGTCCGAAGGGGCGCAACGCCGCCCGCGTGCGGGCGGACGGCAGCCTGGTGGTGGGCGAGGTGTCCGGCTCGATCCACAAGGTGGGCGCGCTCGTGCAGTCGGCGCCGGCCTGCAACGGCTGGACCTACTGGCACTTCAAGTCGGACAAGGGCCTCGCCCCCATCGATGTGCTGCGCGCCAAGGTCCGCTCGCAGCTCCCCGCCTAGAGCAGGTTCGAGAGCCCCGCGCGGGCCGCCTTCAGGAACACGCTGGGCAGCGCCTCCAGGTCGCCGCGCGGGCTCCAGATCACGCCGTCGGCGTCGCCCTCCGCGCGCAAGAGCCGCAGCGTCAGGGAGAAGTGCGTGAAGACGTGCTCGACCTCGCCCACGCCGCGCCAGGCGGCCGGCGCGGGGGCGGCCGAGATCGCCTCGGCCTCGGACCAGGGCTCGGACCGCCAGTCGCTGGTGGGCAGGGCCAGCATGCCGCCCAGCAGCCCCTTGGGCGGGCGGCGCACCAGGGCCACCTGGTCGCCGCGCGTCAGCACATAGGCCACGCCGTGGCGTCGCGGCCGCGCGGCCTTGGCCGTCTTCCGGGGCCAGGCGTCCGGCGTCCCGGTCGCGAAGGCGGCGCAGTGATCGGCGAGGGGGCAGCGGTCGCACAGCGGCGCCTTGGGGCGGCAGATCGTCGCTCCCAGATCCATCAGGGCCTGGGCCCAGTCGCCGGGCCGGTCCTCGGCCACGAGCGCGGCGGCGAGCCGCTTCAGCTCGGGCTTGGCCGCGGGCAGCGGCTGCTCGACGGCGAAGAGGCGCGAGACCACCCGCTCGACATTGCCGTCCACCACATTGGCCGGGCGGTCGAAGGCGATCGCCGCGACCGCCGCCGCCGTGTAGGGGCCAAGGCCCGGCAGCTTCAGCAGGCCCGCCTCGGTGTCCGGGAAGACGCCGCCGTGGTCGTTCGCCACCGCCCGGGCGCACGCCAGCAGGTTTCGGGCGCGGGCGTAGTAGCCCAGGCCCGCCCAGGCGGCCATGACCTCCTCGTCCGGCGCGGCGGCGAGGTCGGATACGGTCGGCCAGCGGGCCGTGAACTTCAGGAAGTAGGGCGTGGCGTGCGGCACGGTCGTCTGCTGCAGCATCACCTCGGACAGCCAGACCCGGTAGGGATCGGCCCGGACCCCTGCCGCACGGTCGGCGGGCCCCACCCGCCAGGGCAGGTCGCGGGCGTTCTGGTCGTACCAGGCGAGCAGCTGGGCGCGGAGGGTCACGGCGGCCTTCATACCGTCATCGGTCCGGCGCGCGCGAGCGGGATCGGGGGCGCAGGCGGCCTGCGTCGATTCGGCCGGCGCCTTGGGACCGCCTTCCGCAAGGGCCGGGGATGGCGGTATGTAGGGGCCATGCGACGCCGCCTGCCGAGCTCCGCCGAGGCGCTCGAGATCCTGAAGCGCAAGCGCACGCGGCCGGCCCATCGCCCGCCGCCGCCGGCCGGTCGCGCCCTTACCGGCTTGATCCGCGAGCTGGACGCCCGCTTCGGCCAGGGCGCGAACGCCCTTTCGGCCCGCTGGCGGGAGGTGGTGGGCCCCGACATCGCCCGGCGCACCGAGCCGGTGAAGCTGGTGAAGGGCCGCAACGGCGGCCCCTCCTCGCTGGAGATCAGGGTCGCGGGGCCCTCGGCCGCCATCGTCCAGCATCAGGCCCACGAGATCCTCGCCCGGGTGAACCTCTTCCTGGGCCCGGACGCCGTTCAGAAGCTGCGGATCGTCCAGGGACCGCTGCGCCGGACCGAGGCCGCGCCCGCCCCCGCCCGCCGCCGCGCCCGGCCGCTCGACGCCGCCGAGGAGGCGAAGCTCGCCGAAAGCCTGGCCGACGCGCCCGAGGGCAAGCTCAGGGACGCGCTGCTGGCGCTCGGCCGCGGCGTCCTGCGCCAAGGCCGATGATCCGGGCGGCAGGTTGACTCAATTCCGCCGCCGTCCCATCGCGTAGGGAGGGGCGTGGCCGGCGCGGTTTGCGCGCGCTTTCGGGAATCGCGCTTTAATCCTTCGTTCAGAACTACCGGAAGGTCCTTCGATGACGATCCTCAGCCGCCGTCTTCTCCTGGTCGCCGCAGCGGGCGCGAGCCTCGTGCTCGCCGGATGCGGCAAGGGCGCCGGTCCCACGGCCTCCGCCGAGGACATGACCCTCGGCGATGCGAATGCGCCGGTGAAGGTGGTCGAATACGCCTCGGTGACCTGCAGCCACTGCGCGGCCTTCAACGAGACGACCTTCCCGCAGTTCAAGGCCAAGTACATCGACACCGGCAAGGTGCACTACACCTTCAAGGAGTTCCTGACCCCGCCCGAGCAGGTCGCCGCCGCCGGATTCCTGGTCGCGCGCTGTGCGGGCAAGGACAAGTACTTCACGGTCATCGACGCCCTGTTCCGCTCGCAGCAGGAGATGTTCCAGAGCGGCGACATGCGCGGCGGCCTGCTGCGCGTCGCCCAGTCGGCCGGCATGACCGAGGCGCAGTTCAACGCCTGTATCCAGGACGAGGCGGCGCTGAAGGCGCTCAACGATCGGGTGGAGAAGGCGATCCGCCAGGACGGCATCTCGGCCACCCCCACCTTCGTGGTCAACGGCAAGAAGGTGAAGGAAGGCGACATCACCCTGGCCGAGCTCGACGCGGCCATCGCCGAGGCTTCGAAGTAGCCGTGAACGCGCTCAGCCGCCGCGGCGCCCTCACGGTCGGTCTGGCCGCTGGCCTCGCCGGCGGTCTGGGCCTCGCGCTGGCGGGCCCGCAGGCGCTCGCGGCCGCCGAGCCGGCGGCAGGCGACATCAGCGTGGGCAGCCCCAAGGCGCCGGTGCACGTGGTCGAGTACCTGTCGGTCACCTGCCCGCACTGCGCGCACTTCAACGCCGACGTCTTCCCGACGCTGAAGGCGAAGTACATCGACACGGGCCAGGTGCGCTGGACCTTCCGGGAGATGCTGACCGCGCCGGGCAACGTCGCGGCCGCGGGCTTCCTGATGGCCCGCTGCGCCGGTCCGTCGAAGTACGTGAAGGTCGTGGACGAGGTCCTGCGCAGCCAGCCGCGCTGGCAGAGCGGGAACATCAAGCCGATCTTCCTGGAGATCGCCCAGGCGAACGGCCTGACCGAGGCGCAGTTCGAGGCCTGCCTGACCGATCCGAAGGGGCAGGAGGCGCTGCAGCAGCGGCTGATGCTCGCCCAGAAGGACGAGGTCACCGGCACGCCCACCTTCTTCGTCAACGGCAAGCGCGTCGGCGGCCCGGGCGTGCCCGATCTCGCCGACATGGAGGCGGCGATCGCACAGGCCGCGAAGGGCGGGAGGCGCTAGGGGCCCGTGCACTTCCAGCGGCTGCGACTGTCGGGCTTCAAGTCCTTCGTCGATCCGACCGAGTTCCGGATCGAGCGGGGAATCACGGGCATCGTCGGTCCGAACGGCTGCGGCAAGTCGAACCTGCTCGAGGCGCTCCGCTGGGTGATGGGCGCCAACTCGGCCAAGGCGATGCGCGCCGGCGGCATGGACGACGTGATCTTCGCCGGCGCCGCCAACCGCCCGGGGCGCAACCACGCCGAAGTCTCGCTCACCATCGACAACTCGGACCGGCGGGCGCCGGCGGCCTTCAACGACCATCCGGTGCTCGAGGTGGTCCGCCGGATCGACCGCGGCGAGGGCTCGACCTACCGGATCAACGGCCGCGAGGTCCGCGCCCGCGACGTCCAGCTCCTGTTCGCCGACGCCTCCACCGGATCGAACTCGCCGGCCCTGGTCCGCCAGGGCCAGATCTCGGAGCTGATCTCGGCCAAGCCGCAGAACCGCCGCCTGATCCTGGAGGAGGCCGCCGGCGTCTCGGGCCTGCACTCGCGGCGGCACGAGGCCGAGCTGCGGCTGCGGGCCGCCGAAGCCAACCTCGCCCGCCTCGACGACGTGGCCGCCGAGCTGGAGAGCGCGCTGAGCCGCCTCAAGCGCGAGGCCCGGCAGGCCGAGCGCTACCGCAAGCTTTCGGCTGAGATCCGCGCCCTGCAGGGGGCGGTCCTCTACGCCAAATACGCCGAAGCCCGGGCCGCCGCCGAGCGGCTGGCCGCCGAGGCCGCGGCCGCCGTCCGCGCCGTGGACGAGACCGCCCGCGCCGCCGCCGCGGCCACGGTCCGCGCGTCCCAGGCCGAGGAGGCGCTGAAGCCCCTGCGCGAGGCCGAGACCATCGCCGCGGCCGTGCTGCACAAGCTGGCCATCGACAAGGATCGGCTGGAGCGGGAGGAGGAGGCCCACGCCGCCGAGCTGGCCCGCCTGACCGGCGAGGTCGAGCGGATCGACGCCGACGCCGCGCGCGAGCGCCATATCGTCGAGGACGCCGAGGTCGCGCTCAAGCGGCTGGCCGAGGACCTGTCCGCCCTGGAAGGCGACGTTGCGACCTCGCCGGAGCGGGGCCCCGAGCTGGAGGCGGCCGCCCGCGCCGCCGAGGCGGCCCGCGCCGAGGCCGACGCCGAGGTGGAGCGGCTGGCCGCCGAGGTCGCCGCCCAGGAGGCCCGCGCCCGCGCCGCCCGGGCGCGGATCGAGGAGGCCCAGGGTCGGGTCGTCCGCACGCGGCGCGCCCTGGACCAGGCGCGGCAGGAGCGCCAGGCCATCGCGCTCGCGGCCAATCCCCAGGCCCTGCAGGCGAAAGTCGACCTCGAGGCCGCCGAGGCGGCCCTGGCGGCCGCGCGGGCCGCCCTCGACGCCGCGGAGGAGGAGCGGAGCAAGGCCACCGAGGCCGAGGCCGCCGCTCGCGACGCGGCCCGCAAGCTGGAGGAGCAGCTCGGCCGCTTCACCGCCGAGGCGCGCGCCCTGGCCGGCCTCGTCGCCCAGGCCAAGCGGGGCGGGTTCGCTCCGGCGCTGGACTCGGTCTCGCCGGACCGCGGCTATGAGGCCGCCCTCGCCGCGGCCCTCGGCGATGACCTCGACGCCGCGCTCGACCCGGCGGCGCCCGCGTTCTGGGGCGGCCGCGATGCGCCGGCGCCGCAATGGCCGCAGGGCGCGGCGCCGCTCGCCCCGCTGGTGAAGGCGCCGCCGGCGCTGGCCGCCCGGCTCGCCTACGTGGCGCTGGTGGACCGCGCCGACGGCGACCGGCTGCAGAAGCTGCTTCCGCCCGGCGGCCGGCTCGTCTCGAAGGAAGGCGACCTCTGGCGCTGGGACGGCTTCACGGCCCGCGCCGAGGCGCCCAAGCCCGCGGCCGTGCGCCTGGAGCAGAAGACGCGCCTGGCCGAGGTCGAAGCCGAGATCGAGAAGCTGGAGCCCAGGGCCCAGGCCGCCCGCGCGGCCCAGGCCGCCGCCGCCCAGCGCCTGCGCGCGGCCGACGAGGCGCTGCGCGAGGCGCGCCGGCAGCCGCCGGCCCTCGAGCAGAAGGCCGCCCACGCCAGGGCCGCGCTGGCGCGCTTCGACCAGGAGGCCGCCCGAAACGAGGCGCGCGCCGCCTCGCTGGACGACCTGATCGGCCGATTCGAGGCCGAGTTCGCCGAGCACGAGGCCCAGCTCGCCGCGGTCGAGGCCGAGGCCGGCGGCGAGGCCGGCGCGGGCGACCTCGCCGAGCGCCTCGCCGCCGCCCGCGCGGCCGCCGGCCCGGCCCGGGAGGCCGCCGCCGCCGCGCGCGCCGCCTACGAGATGGAGATCCGCGAGCGCGAGGGCCGCGCCCGCCGCCTGGAGGGCCTCCGCCGCGACCGGGAGGACTGGACCCGCCGTTCCGCCGCCGCGGCGCGGCGCCTCGAACAGCTCGCCGCCGCCCGCGAGAAGGCCTGGGCCGCGCTCGAGGCCGCCAAGGCGGCGCCCAGCACGCTGGAAGCCCGGCGCGAGAAGCTGCTGGACGAACTGGCCCAGGCCGAGGCGCGCCGGGCCAAGACCTCCGACGCCCTCGCCGCCGCCGAGCACGAACGGGCCGAGGCCGACCGGGCGCTCCGCCAGGCCGAGGCGGCGGCAGGCGAGGCGCGCGAACTGCGGGCCAGCTTCACCGCCCACTCCGAAGCCGCGGCCCAGCGCCTGGCCGAGGTCACGGCGATGATCCGCGACACGGCCCAGATGGAGCCTGAGGCCCTGGGGCGGAGGCTCGCGGACGAGGCGGTGGCCATCCCCACCGACGCCGAGGGCATGGAGGCCCACCTCTTCAACCTCGAGCGCCAGCGCGAGGCGATCGGGCCGGTGAACCTGCGGGCGGAGGAAGAGGCGACGGAATACGCCACGCGCCTCGAGACCATGCAGGCCGAGCGCTCGGACCTGACCGGCGCCATCGCCCGCCTGCGGCAGGGCATCGACGAGCTGAACGGCGAGGGCCGCGAGCGCCTGACCGCCGCGTTCGACGTCATCAACGAGCACTTCAAGACGCTCTTCTCCACGCTGTTCCAGGGCGGCCAGGCAGAGCTGCGGCTGGTGGAGTCGGACGATCCGCTGGAAGCGGGGCTGGAGATCTACGCCTGCCCGCCGGGCAAGCGGCTGGCCGCCATGAGCCTGATGAGCGGCGGCGAACAGGCGCTGACCGCCGCGGCCCTGATCTTCGCCGTCTTCCTCGCCCAGCCGGCGCCGATCTGCGTGCTGGACGAGGTGGACGCGCCGCTCGACGACGCCAACGTCGACCGCTTCTGCAACATGATCGACGAGATGTGCCGGCGCACCGAGACCCGGTTCATCGTCATCACCCACAATCCGGTCACCATGGCCCGCGCCGATCGCCTGTTCGGGGTGACGATGGCCGAGCGGGGGGTCTCGCAGCTGGTGTCGGTGGACCTGAGGCAGGCCGAGGCCATGGCGGCCCAGTAGGGCGGCGCCCCAGGGGAAGGTGGCGGACGTTCTGCCACACTTCCAATTTTGTCATTAAAAACAGTCGGATAGATACTTCCGAGGCAGCCTTGACGCACTGCACACGCGTCTATAGGTTCCGCGCGACTTCAAGCCCCCGCCGTGGCGGCGACGTCGCGGTCTTATGGCCTCCCGACCCATGCCGCAAACGGACGAGACGCGCGAAGAGGCGCTTCGGCGCCTGGACGCCCAGGCCCGCGCCCTCCAGGCGCGGACCGCGCCCAAGGAGCCGACCGACTACGGCTCCAAGGCGGCGGGGTATGGCTATCGGCTGCTCGGCGTCCTGCTGGGCGGCCTCTTTGTCGGTCTGGGGTTCGGCGCAGCCGTCGACGCCCTCGCCGGCACGGGGCCTTGGGGAATGATCGTCGGAGTCCTGGTGGGCTTCGTGGTGTCGATCTGGATGGCCGTCCGCTCAGCGCAGCGGATGTCCGCCGAAGCGGAGAGGGAATGGGGTCCCGCGAAGGACCTCCCCCTCGACGGCGACGAGGAAGATTGAGGGAGTTCGAGGCGGCATGGCCGACCCGATGCACCAGTTCGAGGTCCAGAAGATCGTGGACCTCCCGGATCTGACCATCCCCGGCGTGGGCGTCATCGATATGGCGTTCACCAACTCGACGCTGGCCATGACCCTGGCCGCCGCCGGGATCGCCACGTTCTTCGGCCTGGCCACGGCGCGCGGCGCAGTGGTTCCCGGCCGTCTGCAGATGATCGGCGAGGCGGCCTTCGGCTACATCGACGACCTGACGACCAGCATCATCGGCCACGAAGGCAAGCGGTTCTTCCCGTTCGTCTTCACGCTCTTCCTGTTCATCCTGGCGATGAACCTGCTGGGCATGTTCCTGGTGTTCACGGCGACGTCGCAGCTCGCCGTCACCGCGACGCTCGCGGCCCTGACGATCCTCCTGGTGCTGATCGTCGGCTTCGCCCGCAACGGCCACAACATGTACAAGCTGTTCGTCCCCTCGGGCGTGCCCTGGTACATGCTGATCCTGGTGACCCCGATCGAGCTGATCTCGTTCCTGCTCCGGCCGGTCACCCTGGCGCTTCGTCTCTTCGGCAACATGCTCGGCGGCCACGTGGCCCTGAAGGTGTTCGCCGGTTTCGTGGTCTCGCTGGGCGCGCTGGCGGCCGGCGGCGGCCTCGGGCTGCTGGGCATCCCCGGCGCCCTGCTGTCGCTGGGCGGCGTCGTCGCCCTGACGGCCCTGGAGTTCCTGGTGGCGTTCCTCCAGGCCTTCGTCTTCGCAGTTCTGGCCTGCGTCTATCTCAACGACGTGGTCAACCTCGGCCATCACCACTGATCGGCCGGCAGTACGAACCTTCAACTCTCAACTTCGGTAGGACTAGGACATCATGGAAGCGGAAGCCGCTAAGTACATCGGCGCTGGTCTCGCGACCCTCGGCATGATCGGCGCGGGCATCGGCGTGGGCACCCTCTTCAGCGGGTTCCTGCAAGGCGCCACCCGCAATCCGTCCGCCGCCGGCGGCCAGTTCACGAACCTCATCCTGGGCGCGGCTCTGACCGAAGCGCTGGGCATCCTGGCCTTCGTGCTCGGCCTGCTGATCCTCTTCAGCTAAGTCAAAGACCCGTCGGGCCGGCGCGCCGTTCCGCGGCGGCGCCGGCTCAACGCATAAGGACGTCCGAGCCAGATGGCGACTGAGTCCCCTAGCGCGCCGCCCGTCGGCGCCCACGACGGCAATCCCGCCGCCGAAGCCGCTGAGGCTGTGCACGGCCACGAGGTCCCCGCGGGCGCCTCGGAAGTCGCGGCGCACGGCGGCGAGGGCGGCGGCCTGCCGCAGTTCGAGGTCGAGTACTGGGGCGGCCAGATCATCTGGCTGCTGATCCTGTTCGCGATCCTCTACTTCCTGTTCGCGAAGGTGTTCACGCCGCGCTACCGCAAGGTTGTCGAGGCGCGCGCCGAGACGATCGCCGGCGCGCTGGAGGAAGCCCGCCGCGTGCAGGCCGAGGCCGACAACCAGGCGGCGGCGGTGAAGGCCGAGGTCGAGCAGGCCCGGTCGAGCGCCCGCAAGGTCGTGGCCGACGCCAACGCCAAGGCGGCGGCCGAGCTGGCCCGCAGCCAGGCGGCCGAAGACGCGCGGCTCAACGCCGAGCTGGACCAGGCCGAGCAGCGCATCCGCAAGATGCGCGACGGGGCCATGACCAACGTCGAGGCGATCGCCGCGGACACGGCCAAGACCATCGTCGAGAAGCTGACCGGCAAGGCGGTGACGCCGGCCGAAGCCGGCGCGCTCAGCGCCACGCGCTCCTAGAGGACAGAAGATGCCTGCTTTCCTGAATCCGGCCGAGGCGGAGTTCTGGGTCGGCGCCGGCCTGCTGATCTTCCTGGGGATCGTCTTCTTCGGCGCCAAGGCCCACAAGGCCATCGCCGCGGCGCTCGACGCCAAGGCGGCCTCGATCCAGGCCAACCTCGACGAGGCGGCCCGGATCCGCGACGAGGCCCGCCGCCTGCTCGAGGGCCTGCAGGCCGAACGGGCCGAGGCCGAGCGCCAGGCGAAGGAGATGCTGGCGACCGCCGAGGTCCAGGTCCGTCAGTTCGAGGCCGAGGCGAAGGCCAAGCTGGAGGAGGCCATCGAGCGCCGCCGCCGGATGGCCGAGCAGAAGATCGCCACCGCCGAAGCCCAGGCCGCCGCCGAGGTCAAGGCCGCCGCCGCCGAGCTCGCAGCTCAGATGGCCGAAAGCGTCCTGGCCCAGCGCCTGACCGGCGCGAAGGCGGACCCGCTGGTCGACCGCGCGATCGGCCAGCTCGCCTCGAAGCTTCAGTAGGAAAAGATCAGCGGCGGCGCATGAAGCGCCGCCGCACCTTCACGGCGAACCGCGCTCGCTTCGGAAGCACCAGCCGCTCGACCCGCAGATACTGCTGCCAGAACACCGGCAGAACCTCGGGCTCGCGCCGGAGCAGCCGGCGGATCGGGAAGACCATCTTCGGGTGCGCCCGCTGGAACTTCACGAACTGCCGTCGGGCGTAGAACGAGTTCCGCAGCACGATCATCAGGCCGACCACGATGACCGGGATTCCGCCCGGTCCGGGCAGGGGGGCGATCAGGACGCCCAGCGCCACGATCGCCAGTCCAAGCAGCACGAGGCCCCACCGCACGAGGCGGGCCACAATCTCGCGCGCGAGATCGTCCGTGGCGCGGTAGACGCGCAAAGAGGGCATGGCGAAAGTCACGATTCAAACCTGGGAGCGCGCGGCGAAGCGGGGAGGTTCCGCCGTCACGCTCCAGATATGCGAACGACCCTCGGAGTCGTAAAGGCGAGGGCGCGTTAAATTTTCCTAACCCGCACCTATTCCAAGGCTGATGGCGCCGGCGCCACACCCTCCGATGCAAAGTCGTCACAGATGCGCCGAGGCGCCGCCACAATCACTCGGCGGGCGGCGTCCAGGCGAGCTTCGGCTTCCGCGCCGCGAGGGTCTCGTCCAGGCGACGCAGGGGAGCCAGGAACGGCGCGCCCTTGAACCGCTCGGCTTCGCCCGCCTTGGCGGCGCCGGCGAGCGCCCGGAGCGCCTCGCAGAACCGGTCGAGCTCCGCCTTCGACTCCGTCTCGGTCGGCTCGATGAGCATCGCGCCGTGGACGACCAGCGGGAAGTACATGGTCATGGGGTGGAAGCCCTCGTCGATCATCGCCTTGGCGAAGTCGAGGGTGGTGACGCCCGTGCCGTCCAGCCAGGCGTCGTCGAACAGGGCCTCGTGCATGCACGGACCCTCGGGGAAGGCCGGGCTCATGACGTCGGACAGCCGGGCCTTGACGTAGTTGGCGTTCAGCACGGCGTCCTCGGCGACCTGACGCAGGCCGTCGGCGCCGTGGCTGAGCATGTAGGCGTAGGCGCGGACGAACATGCCCATCTGGCCGTGGAAGGCGCACATGCGGCCGAAGCCGGCGTCCTGCTCCTGGAGACCCAGGGCGTCGGGGCCGCTGACGATCCAGGGGGCGGGGGCGAAGGGGGCGAGGGCCTGCGAGAGCACCACCGGGCCTGCGCCGGGACCGCCGCCGCCGTGCGGGGTGGAGAAGGTCTTGTGCAGGTTGATGTGCATGGCGTCGACGCCGAGGTCGCCGGGGCGGACCTTGCCGACGATGGCGTTGAAATTGGCGCCGTCGCAGTAGAAATAGGCGCCGGCGTCGTGAGTTAGTCGAGCAATTTCAATGACATCGCGCTCGAAAAGACCGCAGGTGTTGGGGTTCGTGACCATGATGGCCGCAACGTCCGGGCCGAGCTTGGCGGCGAGGTCGGAAAGGTCCACGCGGCCGTCGTCGGTCTGGGCGATCTCGGTCACCGAATAGCCGACGAAGGCGGCGGTGGCCGGGTTGGTCCCGTGCGCCGAGGTCGGGACCAGCACGGTGCGGCGGTGGCCCTGGCCGGCCGCCTCGTGGGCCGCCTTGATGCACAGCAGGCCGCAGAGCTCGCCGTGGGCGCCGGCCTTGGGAGACAGCGCGACGGCCGGCATGCCGGTCAGGGTCTTCAGCCAGTGGGCGAGGCGGTCCATGAGCTGCAGCGCGCCCTGGGTCGTGGAGACCGGCTGCAGCGGGTGCAGGTCGGCGAAGCCCGCCAGCCGCGCCATCTTCTCGTTCAGGCGCGGGTTGTGCTTCATGGTGCACGAGCCCAGCGGATAGAGCGCCAGGTCGATGGCGTGGTTCTTCTGGGACAGGCGGACGTAGTGGCGCACGGCCTCGGGCTCGGAAAGGCCCGGCAGATCCACGCCGTCGCGGGTCAGGCCCGCCAGGTCGTCGGCGTCGGGGCCGTCCGGCAGGTCGACGCCGGTCTTGTCCCAGCCGCCCACCTCGAACAGCAGCGGCTCGTCCTGGAGGAGGCCGCGGCCGCCGGTCAGCGAGGTCTGGGCGGGCTCGGCGGCCTCGGGGCGGGTGGGGCGGCCCACGTTCAGCATGCTCATCGGGCGAGCGCGTCCTTCAGCGCGGCGATGTCGTCGGAGGTGGTGGTCTCGGTGGCGCAGAGCAGCAGGACGTCGTCCAGGCCCGCGCCGGGATCCAGGCGCGAGAACGGCACGCCGGCGACGACGCCGTCGGCCAGCAGGCGCTCGACGAGGTCGGCGGCCGGGCCCTTGGTGCGCACGGCGATCTCGTTGAAGAACCGCGGCGTCAGCACCTCGAGCCCCGCGGCCTCCACGGCGGCCTTCAGCTCGCGGGCGCGGGCGTGGTTCACCCGGGCGAGCTGGGAGAGCCCCTTGCCGCCCAGCAGCGACAGGTGGATCGAGAACGCCAGGGCGCAGAGCCCCGAGTTGGTGCAGATGTTCGAGGTCGCCTTCTCGCGGCGGATGTGCTGCTCGCGGGTCGACAGCGTCAGCACGTAGCCGCGCCGGCCCTCGGCGTCGACCGTCTCGCCGCAGAGGCGGCCGGGCATGTTGCGGACGAACTTCTCGCGGCAGGCGAAGAGGCCGACGTAGGGGCCGCCGTAGTTCAGCGCGTTGCCGATCGACTGGCCCTCGGCCACGGCGATGTCGGCGCCCATCTCGCCCGGCGACTTCAGCAGGCCGTAGGCGACGGCCTCGGTCGTGACCACGATCAGCAGGGCGCCCTTGGCGTGGGCGGCCTCGGCGATCTTCGACACGTCGGTGACCACGCCGAAGACGTTGGGGGTCTGGACGACGACGCAGGCGGTCTCGGCGTCGATCGCCTCGATGACCGCGGCCTCGGCGTCGATCGCGGCCGGCTGGCGGACGATCTCCATGCCCTCGGCGTGGGCGATGGTCTGGGTCGTGGCGGCGTAGTGCGGATGCAGGCCGCCCGAGAGGATCGCCTTCTCGCGGCGGGTCACCCGCTGGGCCATCATCACGGCCTCGGCGCAGGCGGTCGAGCCGTCGTACATCGAGGCGTTGGCCACATCGAGGCCGGTCAGGCGCGCGACCTGGGTCTGGAACTCGAACAGGACCTGCAGCGTGCCCTGGGCGATCTCGGGCTGGTAGGGCGTGTAGCTGGTCAGGAACTCGGACCGCTGGATGATGTGGTCCACGGTGGCCGGCACGTGGTGGCGGTAGGCGCCGGCGCCGCAGAAGAACGGCCCCGCCCCGGCGGCGCGGTTGAGGGCGGCGAGGCCGGAAAGCTCGCGCTCCACCTCCAGCTCGCCCGCGTGCGGCGCAAGGCCGATGGCCGGATTGCGCGCGGCCGCCGGCACGTCGGCGAACAGCGCGTCCACGTCGGGCGCCCCGATGACGCCGAGCATCTGCGCGCGGTCTTCGGGGGTGAGGGGCAGGTATCTCATCGGGTCAGATCCAGCAGGCGTGCGGCGTCCTCCGTTTCGTCATCCCCCGGTCGCGGAGCGATCCGGGGGGACCCATGCGGCGCTCGAGGCTCGGCTTGGGTCCCCCGGACCGGCCTTTGGCCGGCCGTGGGATGACGAACGGGATCGGCGTCAGGAATTGGCGACGAAGGCGTCGTAGGCGGCCTTGTCCATCAGGCCGTCCAGCTCGGCGGGGTCGGCGACCCGGACCTTGGCGAACCAGCCGCCGGCCTCGGGCTCGGCGTTGACGGTCTCGGGGGCGCCCGAGAGGGCCTCGTTCGCCTCGACCACCTCGCCGGTGACCGGGGCGTAGACGTCGGAGGCGGCCTTGACGCTCTCGACCACGGCGAAGGCGTCGCCGGCCTTCACCTGGCGGCCGACCTCGGGGACCTCGACGAACACCACGTCGCCGAGCTGCTCGGCGGCGTGGGCGGTGATCCCGATGGTGGCCACGTCGCCGTCGAGGGCGACCCACTCGTGATCCTTGGTGAAGCGCATGGGGTCTAGCTCCTGGGGATGGGTGCGCGGCCTGGCGCCCTCCTCCCCCGTCGGGGGAGGGGGACCATGCGCAGCATGGTGGTGGGGGCTTGCGGGCGAGCGCGGCGGACGGGGCTGGCCCCCTCCACCGCTGTCGCGGTCCCCCTCCCCCGACGGGGGAGGAGGGTGGATATCGATGTCGCCGCCGAGCCCATCACGACGCCTTGCGGACGTAGCGGTGGGGGACGAAGGGGGTCTTCACGACCTCGCAGGCCTGGGGCTTGCCGCGGACGATGACCTTCAGCTTCGTGCCGGCTTCCGAATGCAGCGGGGGCACGAAGGCCAGGGCGATGCCGGCGCGCAGGGTGGGGGAGAAGCCGCCCGAGGTGACGACGCCGATCACCTGGCCGGCCTCGTCGGCCACTTCCGCGCCCTCGCGGGCCGGGGCGCCTTCCAGCACCCTCAGGCCGACGCGGACGCGGGCGGGGCCCTCGGACAGCTCCTTGACGATCCGGGCCGCGCCCGGGAAGTCGCGCTGCTCGCGGCGGTTCCTGTTGATGGCGAAGGTCAGGCCCGCCTCGACCGGGCTGACGGTCTCGTCGAGGTCGTGGCCGTAGAGCGGCAGGCCGGCCTCCAGCCGCAGGGAATCGCGGGCGCCCAGGCCGATGGGCTTGACCCGCTCGTCGGCCAGCAGGGTGTTCCAGACGAAGGTCGCGGCATGGGCGGGGACCGAGATCTCGAAGCCGTCCTCCCCGGTGTAGCCCGAGCGCGAGACGATGCAGTCGACGCCGAACGCCTCGATGCGGCGGATGTCCATGAAGGCCATGGTCGCGACCTCGGGCGCATGGACCTTCAGGGCCTCGGCCGCCTTGGGGCCCTGCAGGGCCAGCAGCGCGCGGTCCTCCAGGCGCTCGACGTCCACCTGGCCGGCCAGCTCGTCGTCGATGACCTTGAAGTCGTTCTCCTTGCAGGCGCCGTTGACCACCAGGAAGAGGCCCGGATCGGGCGCCCCGCCCGGGCCGGTCGGGCGGCCGGCCATCAGGTCGTCGATGATCCCGCCCTTCCTGTTCAGCAGCAGGGAATACTTCTGCTTGCCGGGCTTCAGGCCGATGAAGTCGCCGGGGACGATCTCCTCGATGGCCGAGAGCGGCGAGACGCCGGTCAGGCGCGCCTGGCCCATGTGGGAGACGTCGAACAGGCCCGCGTGCTCGCGCACCCACAGGTGCTCCTTCAGCACGCCCTCGGCGTACTGCACGGGCATGGAGTAGCCGGCGAAGGGGACCATCTTCGCCCCCAGCGCCACGTGCGCCTCAGTGAGCGGGGTGGTCTTCAGGACCGTTTCGGGATGGTCGGACACGAGAGGGACTCCGGCTGACGATGCGGCGAGCGGCCGGGGCCCGCCCCGCACCGTCCGCGCCCCCGCTGTCCCTTGGCCTGAGAGATTTCGAGCCGTCCGGTGGTTGGACGGCCCCCTGCTCCTTCGGCGCCCGCGTCCCTTATGAGGCGCGGAACTTTCCAGCGTTCATCAGCCCGCGCGGTCCTTTTGCCTGAGCGTTTCCGGGGCGGTTGCGCCTTCGGCTCCCTCCGCGGCCCGGAGGCCTTGGAAGATCTCTCCCGCGAGAGTCGGCCGGACCCTGTTGGAAGGCGGAACGGGAGTCAACGGCCGAGTGCGGTGGAGGCGGCCCCCTCTCCCCCCGAGCGCAGCTCGGAGAGGGAGAGGGTCGGGGAGAGGGAGAGGGTCGGGGAGAGGGCGAGCGGAGCGAGGGGGCGTCCACGAACCACAGAACCACACGGACGGGGCCTTTCTCCCTCGTCATCGCCCGGCCTGTCCGGGCGACCCAGCCTGGGGCGTGGGCGGGCTTTGCTGCGGAAGGGCTTCGGGATGCGCAGCCCGGACGAGCCGGGCCATGACGAGGGCGGGGCGGCGCCCCCGCTCATGGCCGCCCCCTCGCGGCGGCGGGCCTCACGTCCACCCCTCGGGATCGTGCGGCCGCTCCGCCGCCTCCGATCCGGGCCCCGACTCCGGCCCCGACTCCGGACCCGCCCCCGGACCCGCCCCCAGACCCGCCCCGGGCGCGGGCAGCGCCCCCGCGCCCCCATGCGGCCAGCGGCCCTTCTTCATCAGCCCCGGCGGGAAGCTCCACGGCCCTTCGCCCACCCGCACCGGCACGCACCGGTCGGCGTCGGGCTGGTAGGTCACCACCCGCATCGCCCCGTCCTCGCGCTCCTCCAGGCGGAAGTGCTTCAGGATCAGGCGCTGGGTTTCGGGCGCCTCCTCGGGTTCTGCGGGTTTCAGCCGCGCGTGCGTGCGCGGCGACCACACCGCCGCCATCCAGCGCAGCTGCCCCAGCCGCACGTGCGTCAGGTACGCGGTCTCGGGCGTGGCCCCCATGGCCAGCTCCCAGCCGGTGTCGCAGAACGCCTCGGCCTGCGCCTGCCGGGCCATCCGCATCGCCTCGGCGAACTCGGGCACGTCGCGGCGCCACAGGTTCACGGTCGAATTGGCCGGCATGTCCCGGTCGCGGCAGATGGCGCTCAGGCTCTCGCCCGCGCACAGCCGGGTGTAGATCTCGTTGGCGACCACGGGGCAGTAGGTGGTCATCCCCCCGGTCCCCATCCGCCCGGCCTCGCGCCTGGCCCGCTCCAGCCGCAGGCCCAGCGTCGGCCGCTCGTTGGCCCAGCGGCGGAAGGTGTTGCGCGAGGGCATGAACGGCTCGCGGCAGATCGCCGCCAGGCTCTCCCCCGCCGCCACCCGCTTCAGCACCGCCTTCGCCAGAGCGTACTGGTAGCGCACATAGCGCCGCACCCGCGCCGACCCCTCGGCCGGCAGGCCCGCATCGTCCATCGCGACGTCCCGCAAATGATCTGAGGAAAAGCGCCCCGCGCGCCCCGGCCGCCCTCTCAGGCCCCGCCGGACGCAGTCATCGACGCTGCCGAAATCCTCTCAAAAACGCGTGCGAATGTCAAGAACAAAATAAGAACATGGGGCGGCCGGTCAGGCGGCGTCTTGATGGCCGGACACGGTGGTTCACACCAGCGCCGGTCGCCCGCAGATGTCAGTTGAGCGCCAGAAGCGGAACTGAGGACGACGCCCGAAAGCAGACGTTAGTGGACGTTGGGCCAAGGCGAAGGCCATGCTGAACCCGGCGGCCGCCCTGGAGGATCTTGCTGTGCTCAGAAGCGTAGCGCTGGCGACGTGTGCTTTGGCCGCCTTCACCACGCCTGTGTCCGCTGCCTGCACCCCCGATTTCGCGAGTTCGCGCGCCAAGGAGGAAGTCGCTACCGCAGCGACCTCGGCCATAATGAGCGCGGATGGGGAGGCATTGGAGAAGCTCCTCGCAGCCAACGCAACTATCTATGCCGCGTCCGATGGGTCCCTTGGGAAAGTCGCCGAAGTCACCGCCCGCCTCGCTGAGATGCGGGCCGAGCTTGGATCGGGAATTCCGCCGCACCGGGTGACAGGCGTTCTCGTCGCACAGGATACCGTAGCCGTCCGCATCGCGAGACGGTGGCGCGGCGACAAGAAGGACGTCGAGGGACTCATGGCCTTCCACATTGAGGCGGGATGCATAAGGTCTGTCGCGGTGATGGACTGACGGCTGTGCGCCAACAGCGTACCTTAGGAGCGGACCGCAAAGCGGACGTCTGAAGGCTTAGATCAATGCCGCATCACCGTTCAAGAAAGGTGACGTCGTCATAGGCCAGGGCCCAAGGTGTAAGACCGCCATTCGCTAGAGTGATCGTGAAACGCAGGGGCGAGTTAGCTGTGCGCTTGGCCGGCGGGACGGTCGCCAGCGTGATCTTCCCGCCGAACCTCGCCATCAGAAGATGGGCGACCAAGTCCTCCACAAAGCAGCAGGTCCGGTCCAGCATCCGTTCGGCGAAACGCGTCACCGGCACCCCCCGAATCTCCGGCTCTTCCGGCACAACCGCCCCGGGCGATGTGCGGTATGTGACCCGAGGAAGCACCCAACCCTCATGCTCGATCGCATTGCGCGCCAGCACCAGTTGCTCTGACCAGCCCCGGGCCTGGCGCAGGTAATCCGCCAGGCGAGGATCGGATTGGCCGAGGCGCGCCAGGCCATTCTCGAACGCCGCCGGCTGCTGGAAGAGGAAGCCGATTTCCGCGCCCAGCAGCCGAGCCAGGCTCTGGAGATTGTACTTCGAGACGCGGACGGCGCTGATTAGGAAGTCGGCGACCTCCCGCCGTAGCGGCTTGTCGATGCTCTCGGTGACGCGGATTGTCTGGCCGCCCCTCTCGACGACCTTGCCGGATGTGACAGCCTCCACATGATCCCGCCACAGCCGCGTCAGGTCGGTGACATTCTCCCGGCAGGTCGACAGCGACTGGTGCATGGCCTCGAACAGTCGATCGAAGGCGAGCCGGCCGGCCTCGTCTTCGGTGTAGACTTGGTCCCGAAGCGTAAGTAGGCCGAGCATCAGACGCGCGATGTATGGCGACGCCGTCCCCTCGTCGCCGACCTTCTGCACGAAGAACTGCTCCTTTGGCTGATGGAACCGCAGGTTCGAGCGCGCTTCGGCGACGCGCAGCAGCTGGGCAAACCCTCGCCGGTCCATTGGCAGCACCGATGAGACCTGCAGGTCACCGGGCTGCCGCAATACGGTCCAGCTGTTGGGCTTCAGGCCCGCGAACATCAGCAATCCGCTGAGCGGAAACTTACCGGTGAGCACGATGACGCCGCCGTCCTGCCATGGCACGAAGCGAAGCGCCGCCAGCGGCTCCTTCGCCCCGGGGCCTAGGATCTGGACGGGCACCTCCGGCACCATTCGATCCGAATAATACTCGTCAGGGACCGGCTTCAGGTCGCCGGCCAGATTGTACTGGTAGCCGCTGACAACTATTGCCTTGCGGTCAGCCGGATCCGACTTCGGAAGCTCGGGAATATCAGTTGGGCGACGAAACAGCTGCAGGTGCTGAAGCAGCCAGGTTGCCGCGCCCGTCGCCGGGCCGAGGGCACCGACGGTCTTGGTCAAGACGATGTAGATTCCGGGCTGGTAAGGCAGACCGTTGTCCGGGGTTGGCGGGAACCAGCCCATAAGAGCGGACGTGCCTGGAAACTGAATGCCGTACTCCAGCGCGCACACGCCGTTGATCACGAGACGATCGAGCCAGAGCCCGCCCGGGGTCTCGCCATTCAGCGCCTGGAGGCGTTCGACGATCTGCTCCACTGTCCCATTGATCGAGCGGGCGAAGACGAGCCCGAGCGTGCCGTTCGAACCATCGTCTGGCGTATCCTTGTGCTGGCCCTTCGCTAGGCGCTTGGCGGATGCAATCCGCGCATAGGCCGCCGTCAGCGACTCCTCGGTGAGTACATCGACGATGTCGGCGACGGCCGCGACAGTGGACACCTCCGCATCCTCGCCGCCTTCGTCTCCAGCCCCGGGGTCGGTCGCGGCGATGATCAGCGGCAACGCGTCGCTGATGGCCCCGGCGGCGTCGAACAGCCGTCCCGAGCGGATGCGGTACCGTCCGCCGACCAGCTCGGCCAACTCGCCACGCAAGGCGTCGGCGAACGCCTGGCCGGCGAGATCGCCGATCCGCGCGTCGAGCCCCGTCAGGCGTGCTCGGAAGTTCTCAGAGATCGATCCGCCTCACAGGAACATGCAGTCCAGCGCGGATGAGCTGTCGACCCGCGCCCCGTGGTTCTGACGGCATCCTAGCACAGCAGCAGATTCGGCTTGTGGACGCGCATGGCCAGCCCAGCAGGACCTTACGAGTGTCTCTCAAGAGCGAGCTTCTGACCGAATGCAGCCAAGCTCAGCAGTCGCTCGCAAGCTGACTTTCTCAAGGTCAGCTATGAGTCAAAAGCGGACCTCGTGCGGACAGGCTGGTTCAGCGTCTTCGAGCCGGCCTCCGCCAACGTCCGGTCGGTGCGATTATCCACCTCGCCGCTCAGGTTCCCGGCGCGGCCCTCCGCCACGCCCTCCGCGCTCCCCCGATGGTCATGGCCCGCTTCATGCGGGCCACCCATCCCGAAGCCGTTCAGCAGCAGCGGCGGCCGCGGCACCGGGCTGGGTCGCCCGGACAAGCCGGGCGATGACGACGGTGGGGGCGCGCCCCCCCCCCCCGTTCGTGTGGTTGGTGTGGTTCGTGGACCCCTACGACCGCGCCCCGACCAACGCCTGCGCCCGCAGGTGGCGGTGGAAGCGCCACAGGCAGTCCTCCAGCCGGCCCTGAACACCCGCTCGACCTCGCCTTCGAACACCTGCGGGTCCAGGTAGGCCGCCGCCGGCAGCGACGTCGCCCGCGCCGGATCGTCCGCCACCTGGCCGTAGGCCGCCCGCAGCGCCTCGTCCCTCTGGGGCCTTTCCATCCGACCGCCCCCCTAAGCCGCCGCCCGGAAGCGCAGCGGCATGACCTTCGGTCCCGAGATGAAGTTCGACGCCAGCCACTCCACCTCGCCGGCCGGGGCGAAGTCGGTCATCCGCGACAGCACTTCCTCCAGCATGGCGTCGATCTCGACGCGGGCGATGTGCTGGCCCAGGCACACGTGCGGGCCGTTGCCGAACGCCAGGTGCGCGGTCTCTTCCCGCGACAGGTCCAGCGCGTCCGGGCGCTCGATCGCCGCGGGGTCGCGGTTGGCCGCGCCGAAGTACATCACCACCTTGTCGCCCGCCGCGATCCGCCGGCCGCCCAGCTCGACGTCGCGCCGGGCGGTGCGGCGCATGTAGATCACCGGGCTCACGTACCGCAGCAGCTCCTCGCGGGCGGCGGGCAGGCGGGCGGGCAGGTCCGCCGTCAGCCAGGCCAGCTGCTCCGGATGCTCCATCAGCGCCAGCAGCCCGCCCGACAGCAGGTTGCGGGTGGTGTCGCCGCCGGCGTCGATCAGCAGCAGGAAGAACAGCAGGAACTCCATGTCCTCCAGCCGCCGGCCGTCCACCTCGCAGGCCAGCAGGCGCGAGGCCAGGTCGTCGCCGGGCCTCGCCCGCTTCTGGGCCATCACCTGCGCGCCGTACTCGAACATCTTCATCACCGCCGCGGCGCCGGCGCCGGGCGGCAGGGCTTCCGGGGCGGTGTGGATGGTCTCGGTCAGCTTGTAGAGCTCGCGCCCGTCGTCCAGCGGCAGGCCCATCAGTTCGGCGATGACGAAGCTGGGCATCTCGCCGGCCACCTCGGCCACGAAGTCGCACTCGCCCTTGTGGACCACGGCGTCGACGATCTGCCGCGCCAGGGCCCGGATGCGCTCGGCGCGCAGGCGCGCCTGCGGCTCGGTGAACTCGGAGCGGATCAGCTTGCGGAACGCGGTGTGCTCCGGCGGATCCATCATCAGCATCATCTTGTAGGGGCCGAAGGCCGCCGCCGCCTCGGCCGCCGGGTCGGGGATCATCACCGTCGGCTCGGACGAGAACGTCTGGAAGTCGCGGTCCACCGCCCGCACGTCGGCGTGGCGGGTCACGGCCCAGAAGCCGGGCCCGTCCGGCTCGGCGTGCCGGAAGACCGGCGCATGCTCGCGCAGCCAGGCGAACTGGGCGTGCGGCTGGCCGCCCGCGAAGCTCGCCGGCGACAGGAGATCGATCTCCATCGCCCATCCTCCCCGTATTTGTTCCGCCGATAGGACGCGGCCTTCCCCGCCGTCAGGCAATCCGCATCGCGCCGCGAAGCCGTGATTTGACTTCCCGGGCGGGCGGCCCCATCTTGGACGTACGATGTGTAACTCGCGTGCAAATCTGCGTCGAACGCACCACGCCGGCCGCTTTATCGCAGGCCTGTAACCCCGAGCCCGTTTAAAGCCGGCTGGCTGGGTTCGGGGATACTGCACATCTTCTCACGATTGTTCTGAAGCTGCGCCCGCCGTTTCGCGCGGGTGGAGGTGAAGACTTGTCAGCATCATCCTCAAATCCCTCGCCCGACAGGAGAGGGGCGCCGGCGCGGCCGGAAAGCACCCCCTCGAACGTCATCCCCTTCGCCCCGCGCCCGCCCGCATCGCGTCCGCCTGGACCAGGGCCGGCGCCGTCCCACTCCCCATCCCCATCAGGGGGCGACGAGCCGCCTTCCGGCCCCTCCGCCGCCTGACAACCAGATAGACCCTCCAATGGAAACCAAGACCATGCTCGCCGACACCAAGACCCGCGAACGGGCCCGCACGCCGACCGTGCGCGTGGCCGAGGCCGACTACGACCGCCTGCTCAACCTCGCCGACCACGACGGTCCCGGCGCCGAGCTGCTGGCCCGCGAACTCGACCGCGCCATCGTCGTGCGCGAGGGCGAGAAGAGCCGCCCGTTCGTCCGCCTCGGCTCCACCGTCGAATACCGCGACCGGCTGACCGAGAAGGTCCGCACCGTCGAGCTCGTGCCGCCCGACGCCGCCGACATCGACGCCAACCGCCTGTCGGTGCTCTCGCCGGTCGGCGCGGCGCTGCTGGGCCTCTCGGTGGGCGACACCTTCAGCTGGACCGCCCCCGACGGCCGCCCCCGCGTCGTCACCGTCGAGGCCGTCCGGCGCGACTGATCGCGCGCCCCCCGAATCTCCCGCCGCCCGCGAGACGCCCCCCGCTCGCGGCCAGGCGGGACGCGCGGCGCCCCCTCTCGGGGGACCCTCTCGAGGATGCCTGCGAGGCGAGGCGCCGCGCACCTCTCGCACGGAAAAAGGGCGGCGCCGTCGCGGCGCCGCCCTCTCTCGTCCCCATGCCCTCTTGGGGCGGGGCCCCAACGGAAGGGGTTATTGCGGCGGGATCGGCGTCTCCGGGGCCGCGGCGGCGCCGGGGGCCGGCGTCGGCATGGCTTCCGGCGAGGCGTCCGGCAGGACCGGCGGGGTGGCCGGCAGCGGGGCCGGGGTCTCGATCGCCGGAGCCGTAGTTTGGGGGGCGGTGGTCTCGGGGACCGTGGTCGCCGTATCCGACTGGGCCTGCGGGTTCAGCGCCGAGTAGGGCTGAGGGCCGTCCGGCAGGGCGGCCGAGCCGCTGGCGTTGATTCCGGCTTCCGTGGCGCTCGCCGCCGGGGCGGCGGCCGACCGGACGCGCGGGGCGCTGGCCGTGCGCGCGGGCGCCGCGCGTTCGCGGGTTTCGCTCACTCGAGCCTCGCTCGCTGGCGGCGTCTCGGCGGCGGCCTGCGCGCCGGCGGTGAGGTTCGCGGACGCCATCGCGGGCCCGCTCGCGCCCATCATCGGATCGGCCATCGGGTCGTTCTGGGCGATCGCCAGGCTCTCGGTGGCCGGGGCGGGGGTGAGTTCGGCCACGCCGTCGTCCTGCTGGGTCACGTACCAGCCGGCGGCGCCCACGGCGCCCAGGGCGACCACGCCGGCGGCCAGCGCGGCGGCGGGCATGCCGCTCTTGCGGGCGGGACCGCCGGTGCGGGTGCGCGTCCGGCCGATCGGGGCCACCAGGCCGGCCTCGCCATGGGCGTCCTCGTCGGCGTAGGCGGCCGTGCCGGTCATCGGCCGCGTCTCGGTCATCGGCCTATCCATCGCGGGCCTGTCCATCGCGGGCCGGTCCGTCGGCGAGTCGAAGCTGCGGGGCTCGGCGGCGACGGGCGCCGCGGCCGCCGCGGGCTTGCCGCGGCCGAGACCCTTCCGCTTCTTGCCGCGTTCCCAGGCGGGAATGGGGGCGAAGAGCGAGCCTTCGGCGTCACCAGTGTTGTGGGTGTTGTTCAGCTCGGCGCCGGGGGCGGTCGCGCCCCTCATGCCGGTGTGGTCCATGGACATGTCGTCCCTCCAGAAAGTGTCGCCAGGTCAAAGCGAGGCGAGCTCCTGAAGGTTCCCGTTCAAAGGGCTCCGAGCGCTGTCATGGCGGAATAATGGCGAAGTGTGTAGGTCGCGAACATTCTATCTCATCTTCCATATATGCCTGTGATGGCCGGATTGTCCCTTGGGTCCAGCTATAGTGTTATGACTTGCTCTGGCGAAGCTTGCCCCGGATTCGCCCCAATTGGGGCCGGGCGCGCGGCCTGTTACGCAGCTGTGACCGATCGGTCGCCAAGCCTCGCTTGACCGTATGGGGCGGTCCTCTCCAAGGTCGGGTCTGGAAGTCGGAGGAATGAATGCGCCTGAAGGCAAGGCTCCAGCGCGAGTGGCGTTTCGTGCGCGGGCTGAACCGGACGCTGAAGCGGGTGAAGTCGATCTCGAAGGAGAGCCCCAATCTCCTCTGCGACGACCTGCAGGCCGCGATGGACAAGTGGCGCGGCCGCCCGGCGATCACCTTCGAAGGGCGCACGATCACCTATGGCGATCTCGACGCCATGGCCAACCGCTACGCCCACTGGGCCAAGGGGTTGGGCCTGCGGCGCGGCCAGGTCGTGGCGCTCTTCATGCCCAACCGCATCGAGTACCTGCCGATCTGGTACGGGCTCTCCAAGGTCGGGGTGGTCACGGCCCTCATCAACAACCAGCTCGCCGGCCTGCCGCTGGCCCACTGCCTGAACATCTCGGGCGCCTCGCACGTGATCGTCGACGCCGAGACCTCGCCGGTGTTCGAGCCGGCCAAGGGGCTCCTCGAGAAGACGCTGCAGCAGTGGGTGCTGGGCCCCGCGCACGGCGACCAGCGCGACCTCGTTCAGGCGCTGAAGAGCTGCAGCCAGCTGCCGCCCGACCGGTCGGTGCGCGAGGACATGACCGCCGCCGACACGGCGCTGCTGATCTTCACCTCGGGCACCACGGGCATGCCCAAGGCCGCCCGGATCACCCACATGCGCGGCCAGCTCTACATGCGCGGCTTCGCCGGCTCGACGGGCGCGCGCGCCGAGGACCGCGTCTACGTCGCCCTGCCGCTCTACCACGCCACCGGCGGCCTCTGCGCCATGGGCGCGGCGCTACTGAACGGCGGGTCAGTAGTGCTCCGGCGCAAGTTCTCGGCCACCCACTTCTGGCCCGAGGTCGTCGCCGAGGGCTGCACCATGTTCGTCTACATCGGCGAGCTGTGCCGCTACCTCGTGAACCACGAGCCCGACCCCGACGAGACCCGGCACAAGATCCGCATGGCCTTCGGCAACGGCCTGCGCCCGGACATCTGGCCGGTGATGAAGCAGCGCTTCCGCATCCCCGAGATCCTCGAGTTCTACGGCTCGACGGAGGGGAACGTCAGCATGTTCAACTTCGACGGCCGGGAGGGGGCGATCGGCCGCGTGCCGAAGTGGCTGCGCAGCCGCTTCAACATCCGGCTGGTCCAGTTCGACGTCGAGAAGGAGCAGGTGATCCGCGGGACCGACGGCTTCGGCATCGAGTGCGGGCCGGGCCAGATCGGCGAGTGCATCGGCAAGATCGGCGGCGAGGCGCGCGCGGAGTACACCGGCTACCTCGACCGCAAGGCCTCGGACAAGAAGGTGCTGCGCGACGTCTTCGAGCGCGGCGACGCCTGGTTCGCCACGGGCGACCTGATGCGCATGGACGCCGACGGCTACTTCTACTTCGTGGACCGGATCGGCGACACCTTCCGCTGGAAGGGCGAGAACGTCTCCACCAACGAGGTGGCCGAGCGGCTGCAGGCCTGTCCGGGCGTCGAGCAGGCCACGGTCTACGGCGTGGCGGTCGAGGGCGCGGAAGGGCGCGCCGGCATGGCGGCCCTGGTGGTCGGCCCGGACTTCGACATCAAGCTGCTCGGCGAGCACGTGACCCGGGAGCTGCCGCCCTACGCTCAGCCCCTGTTCGTCCGGCTGCTGCCGGCCATGGAGACGACCGGCACCTTCAAGATCCGCAAGATGGACCTGGTGGCCGACGGCTACGACCCGGGCAAGGTGCGCGGGCCGCTCTACTTCCACGACCCCAAGAAGGGCTATGTGAAGGTCACCAAGGCGGTGTTCGACAAGATCGCCGCCGGCGGCGTGAAGGTCTGAGGCCTCAGCGTCGGTCCAGCGGCAGGCGCACCCGGCAGACGAGCCCCGCGGCGGCGAAGTCCAGTTCGGCCGCGCCGCCCAGGGCGCCCTCCAGGCTGCGCTCGATGAGCCGCGAGCCGAAGCCGCGCCGCTGCGGCGGCGTCACCGGCGGCCCGCCGGTCTCGCGCCAGGCCAGATCGAGCGTCCCGTCCTCGACGCGCCAGTCGACCGAGACGCGGCCTTCGGGGACCGACAGGGCGCCGTACTTGGCCGCGTTGGTGGAGAGCTCGTGCGCCAGCAGGCCCAGGGCGACGGCCGGCGCGGGGGCGAGCGCCACGTCGGGACCGCTCAGGCTGTAGCGCTCGGCGCCGTGGGGCTGCACTTCCGAGAGCAGCACGTCCCGCAGCTGGGCGCTGCGCCAGCTGGTGGCGGTGAGGAGGTCGTGCGTCGCCGACAGGGCCATGAGCCGCGCCTCGAACGCCTCGCGGAAGGCCGCCGGGTCCGGCGCGGTGCGCAGGGTCTGGCTGGCGATCGACTGGACGGTGGCCAGGGTGTTCTTCACCCGGTGGTTCAGCTCGTCCAGCAGCAGCTTCTGCTGGCGTTCGGCGAGCACGCGGTCGGTGACGTCGCTGCCCTCCACGAACACGCCCCAGGCCTGGCCGTCGGGGCCGAGAATGGGCTGGTAGACGAAGTCGAGGAACCGCTCCTCGAGAGGCGCGCCGGGCGACCTCTGCAGGCGGACGCTGACGGCGCGTCCGAGGTACGGCTCGCGCTGGCGGACGACCGTCTCCAGGAGGTCCGGGAACCCCTGGTCGAGCACCTCGGGCAGGGCCTCGGCGAGCGGCTTGCCGATCACCTGCCGGTGGCCGATCAGCCGCAGGTAGGCGTTGTTGACCAGGGCGAAGACGTGGTCGGGCCCGGTCAGCACGGCGATGAAGCTGGGCGCCTGCATGAACAGGTCGCGCAGCCCCTGGCTTTCCTGCAGCAGGGACTGGTTCAGCTCCTGCACCTCCTGGGCGCGGAGCAGGATGTCCTTCTCGCCGGGACGCGGCGCCGGGTCGGCCCCGGGGCCGTAGGCGATCTCCCTCAGCCGCTGCAGCTCGGTGACGTCGACCGTGTTCTGGATCAGGAACCGGGCGCGGCCGTCCGGGCCCGGCAGCGGGACGTGGGCGGCCGACCAGTAGCGCAGGGCGAAGCCGCCGCCGCGGCTGGCGGGCCGCTCGATCGGATAGGGGATCAGCGGGATGGAGTCCGGCCGCCCGGTCTCGAACACGCGCTCGAAGGACTCGCGCAGGCGGCGCCCGCTGGGGCCGGGGTTCGGGAACACCTCGAAGAGCCCGCGCCCGACCAGGTCCTCCCGCCGACGCTCCAGCGTGGCGCAGTAGGCGTCGTTGACCTCGACGTAGCGCAGGTCGCGATCGATGATCATGTAGGGGCTGGGAAGCGCGCGGAAGGCGGCCTCGAAGTCGGGCCGCTCAAGGGTCGGCTCGACCACCGTGGCGATCTCGTCCGATGTAAGCTTCACGCTGAACCCCCGATTTGCTCCCAACGTGCAACGGCGAAGCTGGTTGCATCGTGGTCGCATGCCCTGCCGACGCGGCGCGAACCTGCCTATATTCCCGCCCATGCTGGAAACCCAGGCGCCGCTGAAGGGCGCTGCGCTCATCAAAGACGAGGTCAGGCGCCTGCCCGATCGGCCCGGCGTCTATCGCATGATCGGCGAGGACGGCGAGGTGCTCTATGTGGGCAAGGCCCGCTCGCTGAAGAAGCGGGTGCTTCAATATGCGCAGGGGCGGTTCCACACCCAGCGTATCGCCCACATGGTCGACCTGACGCGGGCGATGGAGTTCGTCACCACCCGCACCGAGACCGACGCCCTGCTGCTCGAGATCAACCTGATCAAGCAGCTGAAGCCGCGCTTCAACGTCCTGCTGCGCGACGACAAGAGCTTCCCCGAGATCGTCATCCGCCGGGACCACGCCGCGCCGCAGCTGCGTAAGCACCGCGGCGCCCATTCGATCAAGGGCGACTACTTCGGCCCCTTCGCCAGCGCCTGGGCGGTCAACCGCACCCTGAACACCCTGCAGAAGGCCTTCCTGCTGCGGTCGTGCTCGGACAGCGTCTACGAGACGCGCACCCGGCCCTGCATGCTGCACCAGATCCGCCGCTGCTCCGCGCCGTGCACCGGCCTGATCAGCCTCGAGGACTACAACGCCCTCGTGGACGAGGCCGGGGCCTTCCTGCGCGGCAAGAGCCGGGCGGTCATGGAGCGGATGGCGGGGGAGATGCAGGCCGCCGCAGAGGACCTGGAGTTCGAGCGCGCCGCGCGCCTGCGCGACCGCATCCGGGCGCTGGCCTCGGTGGCCCAGGAGCAGCAGATCAATCCCGAGACGGTGGACGAGGCCGACGTCTTCGCCCTGCACGCCGAGGGCGGCCAGGCCTGCGTGCAGGTGTTCTTCTTCCGCGCCGGCCAGAACTGGGGCAACCGCGCCTACTTCCCGCGGGTGGACAAGTCGGACGAGGACCCGGACGTGATGGGCGCGTTCCTGGGCCAGTTCTACGACGACAAGCCGATCCCCAGGATGATCCTGGTGAACGTCGTGCCGGCCGAGTGCGAGCTGCTGTCCGAGGCTTTCTGCCAGAAGAGCGGCCGCAAGGTGGAGATCAGCCGGCCGCAGCGCGGCGAGAAGCGCCAGATCGTGCAGCACGCCCTGACCAACGCCCGCGAGGCGCTGGGCCGCAAGATGGCCGAGAGCTCGGCCCAGTCCAAGCTGCTGGCCGGGGTCTGCGAGGCCTTCGGGCTGGAGGGCTCGCCCGAGCGGATCGAGGTCTACGACAACAGCCACATCATGGGCACGAACGCGGTGGGCGGCATGATCGTGGCCGGGCCGGAGGGCTTCCAGAAGAGCCAGTACCGCAAGTTCAACATCCGCTCGTCCGAGCTCACGCCCGGCGACGACTACGGCATGATGCGCGAGGTGCTGCGCCGCAGGTTCTCGCGGCTGGTGAAGGAAGAGGAGGAGGGCGGCGAGGCCGTCCGCCCGGACCTGGTGCTGATCGACGGCGGCCGGGGGCAGCTGGACGCGGCCATGGAGGTGATGGCCGACCTGGGCGTCGACGACATTCCGGTGGTCGGCGTCGCTAAGGGGCCCGACCGGGACGCGGGGCTCGAGCGGTTCTTCATGCCGGGCAAGGAGCCGTTCATGCTCGAGCCCAAGAGCCCGGTGCTCTACTACCTCCAGCGCCTGCGCGACGAGGCGCACCGCTTCGCCATCGGCAGCCATCGCACGCGGCGGGCCATGGACATGAAGAAGAACCCGCTGGACGAGATCGACGGCGTGGGGCCGGGCCGCAAGCGCGCCCTGCTGCACACCTTCGGATCGGCGCGCGGCGTCTCACGCGCCTCGGTGGCCGACCTCGCCAAGGTGGAGGGCGTCAGCGAGGCCCTGGCCCAGCGGATCTACGATCATTTCCATAAGGCCTGATCCACAGGGCCTGATCCATAGGGCCTGATCCATGGGGCCTGACGCGCAGGCCGGGGAACAGCTAAGCTCGGGAACGAACCGCCGGACCGGACGCTCGATTCCCTCATGAAAGCTCTGCCGAACATCCTGACGTCGATGCGCCTGGTGCTGGCGCTGTTCATGTTCGTGGCGCTAGCCGCCGCGGCGGGGGCGGTGCCCTATCTGTCCGAGCGGCTCACGCCGCTGCAGCAGTTCAGCCTGCAGAGGTGGGCCGTCTACGCGTTCATCGTGGCGGCGGTGACCGACTTCTTCGACGGCTGGCTGGCGCGGCGGATGAACGCCGTCAGCGTCTGGGGCGCGATCCTCGATCCGATCGGCGACAAGGTGCTGGTCTGCGGCGCGATCCTGGGGCTGCTCTCGCTGGGCCCGCAGCCGATGGTCGTCCTGCCGGCCGGCCTGATCCTGTTCCGCGAGTTCACGGTCAGCGCGCTGCGCGAGGTGGGCGCCGGCCGCGGCGTGAAGCTGCCGGTCACCCTGCTCGCCAAGTGGAAGACGACGCTGCAGCTCACGGCGCTGGCCATGGAGCTGATCGTCGCCGCCTGGGGCGCCTTCTCCCTGCCCGAGGAGACCGCGGTCCGCAGCGGGTTCGCGCTGGCGGCTCACGGCCTCTTCTGGATCGCGGCGATCGTGACGCTGATCACCGGGGCGCAGTACTGGGAACAGACCCGGAAGGCGCTGAGCTGAGGGGCGGCTAGGCCTGGGCCTTCAGCGCCCGTTCGCGCTGGGCCTCGCGCCAGCCCTTCTCCTGCTCCATGACCTCGTCGGAGACGAGGCCCTCGAACGCCTCGGGTTCGAAGAAGGGACGCAGCTCCAGCTCGCCCTCCACGAAGGGGACCTTGCGGGCCCAGGACAGCGCCTCGTCCATGTCCTTGCACTCGAGGATCCAGTAGCCGGAGATCAGCTCCTTGGTCTCGGCGAAGGGCCCGTCGGTGACGAACGTGTTCCCGCGGCCCTCGAAGCGGATCCGCTTGCCGGCCTTGCTGGGCTGGAGGCCGGCGCCGTCCAGCATCACGCCGGCGGCGATCAGCTCGTTGTTGAACTCGGCCATCTCGGCGAACATCCGCTCGGCGTCGGGCGGGAATTCGCCGGCTTCCGACTGGGGCGTCGCCTTCACGATCAGCATGTAGCGCATGGTCTCGTCTCCTCGCTTGTCCGATGGACCCTACGGCCCAAGGACGGACGGGGCGCGCCCGTCCCGACAATCGGGGCCCGACACTCGCGGCTCAGCATTCCGCCAGGTTGACAGCCAGGCCGCCCAGCGAGGTCTCCTTGTAGATGGCGCTCATGTCCTCGCCGGTGCGCTTCATGGTGGCGATGACCTTGTCGAGGCTGACGGTGTGCTGGCCATCGCCCAGCAGGGCCAGGCGCGCGGCGTCGATGGCCTTCACCGCGCCCATGGCGTTGCGCTCGATGCAGGGCACCTGGACGAGGCCGCCGATCGGATCGCAGGTCAGGCCGAGGTTGTGCTCCATGGCGATCTCGGCGGCGTTCTCGATCTGGGCGTTGCTGGCGCCGAGCGCCGCCGCCAGCCCGGCCGCGGCCATGGAGCAGGCCACGCCTACCTCGCCCTGGCAGCCGACCTCGGCTCCCGAGATCGAGGCGCGGGTCTTGTAGAGCGCGCCGACGGCCGCCGCGGTCAGCAGGAAGGTCCGCCGGCCCTTCGGCGTGCCCTGGTGGAAGCGGTCGTAGTAGCGCAGCACGGCCGGCAAGAGGCCCGCCGCGCCGTTGGTCGGGGCGGTGACCACGCGGCCGCCGGCGGCGTTCTCCTCGTTCACCGCCAGGGCCCACAGGTTGACCCAGTCGAGGGCGGCGAGGGGGTCGGCGATGCGGCGGTCGGCGTCGTCCATCAGGCTGTTCCAGACCTGCCGCGCCCGCCGCTGGACGTTCAGCCCGCCCGGCAGGACGCCCTCGGCGCGCATGCCCCGGTCGATGCAGGCGTACATGGCCTGGGCGATCTCCTCGACGCCGGCCTCCACCTCGGCCTGGCTGCGCCGGACCTTCTCGTTGGCCATCATCAGCTCGGCGATGGAGAGGCCGGCGGCCTCGGCCATCTCGAGCAACTCGGCGCCGGAGGTGAAGGGATAGGGCGTCGGCAGGGCGCGATCCGGGCTGTCGTTCCGGCCCATCTCGTCCTCGTCGCGGACGAAGCCGCCGCCAACCGAGAAATAGACCCGCTCGCCCACCACACCGCCCCCGGCGTCCAAGGCGGAAAGCCGCATGGCGTTGGGATGCTGGGGCAGGCGGGTGCGGCCCTCCCAGAGGATGTCGCGGGCCTCGTCGAAGCCGACGTCGTGACGGCCGGCGAGCGGCAGCCGGCCGCTTTCGCGGACCTGCGCGAGCGCCCGGTCCGCCGCGTCGGGATCCAGCGTCCGCGGCTCGAAGCCGGCGAGGCCGAGGATCACCGCCCGGTCCGTGGCGTGGCCCCGGCCGGTCAGGGCCAGCGAGGCGTAGAGGGCGACCTCCACCCGCGCCGCACGCGCCAGGTCCTCGCCCAGCCAGGCGAGGAACCGGCCCGCGGCGGTCATGGGGCCCATGGTGTGGGACGAGGAGGGGCCGACCCCCAGCTTGAAGAGGTCGAAAACGCTGACGTTCACTTCGGCGGGCTCAGCTCATCGGGTTCGCGGGCGGGGGCGGGTCGCCCGGCAGGGGGATGAACTCGTCGTCGTCCGCGTCGGGCAGCTTCATGCGGCCGGCGCGCCAGTCGGCCTTGGCCTGCTCGATGCGGTCCTTGGACGAGGACACGAAGTTCCACTCGATGAAGCGGGGCCCCACCGGCTCACCACCCAGCAGCATCACGATGGCCGGGGTGACCGCGATGAACAGGACCGGCTGGCCGGGCGCGAACACCGCCATCTGGCCGGCCTGGAGCTGGCGGCCGTCCACCTCCACCACGCCCTGCGCGACATAGGCGGCGCGCTCGGGATACTCGGCCGGAAGCTGCGCCTGGGTTCCCGCCTCCAGGCGCCAGTGGACATAGAACATCGGCGAGTGGGTCTTCACCGCGGCTTTCGCGCCGAACGCCTCGCCCGCGATCAGCCGGGCGAACAGGCCGCCTTCCTCGTAGGTCGGCAGGTCGGCGCCGTCGTGATGGAAGAAGCCGGGATCGGTCTCCTCGTCCTCCACCGGCAGGGCGACCCAGGCCTGGATGCCGTGCATGGCGCCGCCGTCGGCCCGCAGGGTCTCGAACCGTTCGGAGTGGGTGATGCCGCGCCCGGCGATCATCCAGTTCACCTCGCCGGGGTGGATCCGCTGGGTGACGCCCACGCTGTCGCGGTGGGTGATCTCGCCGTCGAACAGGTAGGTGACGGTGGACAGGCCGATATGCGGGTGCGGCCGGACGTCGACGTTGCGCGGGAAGCCCGGCGCGAACTCCACCGGCCCCATGTGGTCGAAGAACACGAAGGGCCCGACCATCCGCCGCTGGGCGAAGGGCAGGACGCGCCCGACCTCGAACCCGCCGAGGTCCTTGCGCCGCTGGTCGATGACGAGGTCGATCATGGAGCCCTCCGTCGGTGGCGGGCTAGCTTTGCGCGCTCACGTACGGGCTGACCAGCCCCAGCGGGGCGGCGGTGGTGTTCTTCACCGAGCGGATGACGATCCGGCTCTCGATGTTGGAGACGAGGCCCAGCGAGAGGATCTTCTCGCGCAGGAAGTCGTCGAAGGCGTGCATGTCGCGGGTGACGATGCGCAGCTCGTAGTCGGCCGCGCCGGTGACGGTGGCGCACTGGACCACCTCGGGCAGCTTAAAGATCGCCTGCTCGAACGAGTCGAGGTTCTCCTTGGTCGGGAGCGACAGCTTCACCGTGCAGTAGACCTCGAAGCCCAGGCCCAGCTTGTCGCGGTCGAGGATGGTCACGCGGCGCTGGATGACGCCGGCGTCCTCCAGGCGCTTGATCCGGCGCCAGCAGGGACTGGAGGACAGGCCCACGCGATCGGCGATCTCGGCGACCGACAATCCGGCGTCGTGCTGGATGAGATCCAGGATCTTGGCATCCACGGCGTCGAGGGCCTCAGACAACTTTTCCTCCTTCTGCGGGCGGATATGGGCGTGGTTCTTGCCCCGGAACCGGCTGGCCGGGGCATGGTTTTGGTAAGCAATTCCCCGGAACCTATATGATCTTGCAGGGCTGGAGGAAGGCCCGAAAGGAAGAAAATTGCGATGCGCCACGCCGAAGTGACGCTGGACGACAAATTTCTGCTCACCGAAGGCCGGGTCTTCATCACCGGGGTGCAGACTCTGCTCCGGGTGGCGATGGACCAGCGCCGGCTGGACCGTGCGGCGGGCCTGAACACGGCCGGATTCATCTCCGGCTATCGCGGCTCGCCCCTGGGCGGGCTCGACCAGCAGGCGCACCGCGCCGGCAAGCACCTGAAGGCGGCCGAGATCGTCTTCAAGGAGGGGCTGAACGAGGACCTGGCCGCGACGGCCGTCTGGGGCAGCCAGCAGGCCAACCTGTTCGCGGGCGCGCGCTACGACGGCGTCTTCGGCATGTGGTACGGCAAGGCCCCGGGCGTGGACCGCACGGGCGACGCCTTCAAGCACGCCAACTTCGCCGGCGTCTGGCCCAAGGGCGGGGTGCTGGCGGTGGCCGGCGACGACCACTCGTGCAAGTCGTCGACCCTGCCGTCGCAGTCGGAATACGCCTTCCAGGACTTCGAGATGCCGGTGCTCTCGCCGGCCGACGTGCAGGAGGTGCTGGACTACGGTCTGCTGGGCTATGCGCTCAGCCGCTTCTCGGGCCTGTGGGTGGGGCTGATCGCCCTGGCCGACACCATGGATTCCGGCGCGACGATCGACGTCAGCCTGGACCGTCACCGGTTCGTCACGCCTGAGAACTTCCGCATGCCCGCGGGCGGGCTCGGCATCCGGCTGAAGGACCAGCCGCTGGACAAGGAGCGACGGCTCCGCACCCAGAAGATCCCCGCCGCGCTGGCCTTCGCCCGCGCCAACCGGATCGACCGGGTCATGCTGGGCGGCAGCCGCCCGAGGCTCGGCATCGTCTGCCAGGGCCAGGCCTACAAGGACGTCATCGAAGCCTTCGCCGCCATGGGCATCAGCCCGCAGGAGGCGCAGGCCCTGGGCGTGGCGATCTACAAGGTCGGCATGCCCTGGCCGCTCGAGCCTGTCGGACTGCGTGGGTTCGCGGCCGGCCTCGAGACCCTGATGGTGGTCGAGCACAAGCGCCCGCTGATCGAGACCCAGGCGCGGGCCGCGCTCTACGACCTGCCGGCGCACGCGCGCCCGAGGATCATCGGCAAGACCGACGAGAACGGCGGGCCGCTGCTGTCCGAGCTCGTATCCCTGTCGGTGGCCGAGATCGCCCTGGCCATCGCCGACCGCCTGCCCCCCGGCCCGCACATGGAGCGGGTGCACGACTACCTGTCCCGCGTCTCGGCCGCCTCGATGGCGGCGGTCACGCTCTCGTCGGACCAGCAGCGCAAGCCGTACTTCTGCTCGGGCTGCCCGCACAACACCTCGACCCGCCTGCCCGAAGGCAGCCGCGCCCTGGCCGGCATCGGCTGCCACTACATGGCGAGCTTCAACGACCCCAACACCGACCTCACCAGCCACATGGGCGGCGAGGGCCTGACCTGGGTCGGCGCGGCGCCCTTCACCGACGAGAAGCACGTCTTCGTCAACCTCGGCGACGGCACCTACAACCACTCAGGCTCGCTGGCGGTCCGCGCCTCGGTCGCGGCCGGCTCGAACATCACCTACAAGCTGCTGTTCAACGACGCGGTGGCGATGACCGGCGGCCAGCAGGCCGAGAGCGGCTTCACCGTGCCGCAGATCACCCGCCAGCTCGCCGCCGAGGGCGTGAAGAAGATCGTCGTCGTGGCCGCCGAGCCCGAGCGGTACGACGGGGTCCGCGACCTCGCCCCCGGGGTGGAGGTGAAGCCCCGCGCCGAGCTGATGGCCGTCCAGCGCGAGCTGCGCGAGACGCCCGGCACGAGCGTGCTGATCTACGACCAGGTCTGCGCCACCGAGAAGCGCCGCCGCCGCAAGCGGGGCAAGATGGCCGCCGCCCCGATGCGGGTGATGATCAACCCGCTGGTCTGCGAAGGCTGCGGCGACTGCTCGCGCACCAGCCACTGCGTCTCGGTCGAGCCGCTGAACACCGAGTTCGGCCGCAAGCGGAAGATCAACCAGTCGACCTGCAACCAGGACTACTCGTGCCTGGACGGCTTCTGCCCCTCGTTCGTCACCCTGGAGGGCGCCGAGAACGCGCACCGCGAGGCGATGCCGGCGCTGACCGCCGACTCCACGCCGCTGCCGGCCTTCGAGGCCCTGGAGGGCGTGCGGAACATCGTCTTCACCGGCGTCGGCGGCACGGGCGTGACGACCGTGGCCTCGATCCTGGCCATGGCCGCCCACGTGGACGGCCGCTCGGCCAGCGTGGTGGACATGACGGGCCTGGCCCAGAAGGGCGGGGCGGTGTTCAGCCACGTCCGCATCGGGGAGACCGAGGAGACGACGATCGGCGGCCGGGTGCCGGCGGCCAGCGCCAACGTCCTGATCGCCTGCGACCTGCTGGTGGCGGCGGGCGCCGACGCGCTCAGCCTCTACGCCAAGGACCGGACGGTGGCGGTGGGCAACGCCGACTTCTCGCCGACGGCGGACTTCATCACCGACCGCGACGTGCGCTTCGACGCCGACGCCCAGGCCCGCCGGATCGCGGCGGCCGTGAAGAGCTTCGACGCCGCCCCCGCGCAAGCCCTGGCCGAGACCAACCTGGGCGATGCGATCTACGCCAACATGATCATGCTGGGCTTCGCCTGGCAGAAGGGCGTGATCCCGGTCTCCAGCCGCGCGCTCTACCGGGCCATCCGCCTGAACGGGGTGCAGGCCGAGGAGAACCTCCAGGCCTTCGAGCTGGGCCGCAAGGCCGCCCACGACCCGGCCGCCCGCGGACCGCGCGAGGACGACGTGGCCACCCCCGAGACCCTGCCGCTCGAGGACCTGATCGCCCACCGCGCCGGCGAGCTGACCAAGTACCAGAACGGCGCCTATGCCCAGCGCTACCTGGACCGGGTGCGCAAGGTGCAGGCGGCGGAGGCCCCCCTGGGCTCCGAGGCCCTGACCCGCCAGGTGGCGATCAGCCTCTACAAGCTGATGGCCTACAAGGACGAGTACGAGGTCGCCCGGCTGCATTCGGACGGCCGCTTCGCCGCCTACAAGGCCCAGAGCTTCAAGGGCGGCAAGGCCAAGGTCTGGCTCGCCCCGCCGCTGCTGGCGCGCAAGGGGCCGGACGGCAAGCCGAAGAAGATGGCCTTCCCCGGCTGGGTCGCCGACGCCGCGTTCCCGACGCTGGCGAAGCTGAAGGGCCTGCGCGGCACCCCGCTCGACATCTTCGGCTACACGGCCGAGCGCAAGATGGAGCGCGAGCTGCTCGTCGACTTCGAGATCCAGGTGGACCGTCTGGCCGCCGAGCTGGACAAGGCGCGCCTGCCGCTCGCGACCAAGATCGCGGCGGTCCCGCAGCAGATCCGCGGCTTCGGCCATGTGAAGGACGCCTCCGTCGGGCCCGCCAAGGCCGAGGCCAGGCGCCTATGGTCGCAGTGGGAGAAGGCGCCGGCGCCGGTCGCGGCCTAGGCGTCGGGGACGAACACCTCGATCGCGCCCGGCAGCTCCTCCAGCCGGAGCGGGGTCTCCGTGGCGAGGTCGCCGTCGAGGTTGACCGGCATCGGCGAGGGCGTGCGGATCTCGATCGTCCGCGCGCTGGCGGTCCGCACCTGCCGCCAGCGCACGTGGCGGCCGCGGCGGAACAGCGGCGCGAGCAGGACCACCTTCCAGAGGCTGCCCGGCTCGAGGCTGTAGAGGACGAGCCGGCCGCTCTCGATGCTGGCGTCCTCGCGCACGGCCAGGCCGCCGCCGTGGTAGCGGCCGTTGCCGACGGCGATCTGGTAGCTGCGGGTGCGGACGAGCCGGTCGCCGGCGGCGATGGCGGCCCGGAACGGCCGGGCGCGGAGCAGCACCTTCAGCGCCGCCAGGGCGTAGGAGAGCCGACCGAGGGGCTTGCCGGCGCCCTCCAGGGTCTGGGCCACCTCGGCGGCGAGGCCGAGGCTGGCGACGTTGAAGAACGGCCGGCCGTTGGCGAGCCCGAGGTCGATCCTACGCGTCTGCCCGGCGGCGATGACCTCGGCGGCGGCGAGCGGGTCGAGGGGCAGGCCGAGGGTGCGGGCCAGGTCGTTGGCGGTGCCCAGCGGCAGGACGCCCAGCGGCTTGCCGAGCTCCAGCAGGGCCGGGGCGGCGCCGTTCAGCGTGCCGTCGCCGCCCGCCACCCCGACGAGGTCGGCGCCCTCTCCCTCGGCCTTTCCCTCGGCGGCGATGATGCGGCAGGCCTCCTCGCCCGAGCCGCAGGGGCGGTCGACGAGCTCGATGCCGGCGTCGGCCAGCCGCGCGCGCACCGCGGCGACCCAGTCGTCCGGCTTGGATCGGTTGCGGATGAGAAGGCCGCGCCGCGCCATGGGAGCCTCAACGGCTAAGGCGCGGGAAGGCTCACTCCGTCGTCGCCGCCGCGCGGATGGCGTCGATGAAGGCCGTGCGGGCCATGGAGTAGTCGCGGTTGGTGGCGTGCGGCCAGGCCGAGTTGATGACGATCACCAGGCCCTCGTCGCGGAAGGTGGTGATCGACTGGCCGAAGATGCCGCGGGCCTCGTAGGCGCCGCTGACCGGCATCCACCAGAAGTAGCCGTAGCCGCGCTCGGGGGCGCCTTCCTTGATCTGGGGCGAGGTGGCCTGGGCCAGGAATTCGGGCGGGACGACCTGCTCGCCGCCGGCCTTGCCGCCCTCCAGCAGGAAGAGGCCGAGGCGGCCGTAGTCGCGCAGCGTGATCGAGATGCAGCAGCCGCCGCGCTCGTGGCCGGCGAGGTCGGTGACCCAGATCCCGTCGCGCTCCATGCCGAACGGCTTCCAGATCTTCTCGGAGGCGTACTCGGACAGGCTCTTGCCGACCGCGTTCGAGACCAGCACGCCGACGAGGTCGGTCTCGCCGGTGTTGTAGGTGAACTTCGTGCCCGGCGCGTTGGCCCGGGGCAGCTTGCGCATGTAGCTGACCAGCGGATTGACGCCCGGCTCGAGGATCGCCGCGCCCGCCCGGGCGACGTCGGAGTTCGGGTCGGTGTAGTCCTCGTTCCACTTCACGCCCGAGCTCATCATCAGGAGCTGGCGGATGTTGACGCCCTCGTAGCCCGAGCCCTTCAGCTCGGGGATGTAGTCGGTGACCGGGCTCTCAAGGCTCTCGATCCTGCCGTCCTGGATGGCGGCGCCGACGAGGGTGGAGGTCAGCGACTTGGCCACCGAGAAGCTGGTCCAGCGGTCCTCGGGCCGGCGGCCCAGGCCGTAGCGCTCGAGCAGCACCTTGCCATCCTTCAGCACCAGCAGGCCCGAGACGTCGTAGGCGGCCATGTAGTCGTCGACGCTGAGCGTCCTGCCGCCGATGGAGACGGTGGGGGCGATGGCGCGCCCGGCGGGCGGCAGGTCGCGGATCTTGCCGCCGGCCTTGAAGGCGTTGACCCGGTAGACGGTCTCGATGGCGGGGTACCACGCCTTCTGCTGCTCGGGGCTCCAGACGAGGATGCTGGGCGTGTCGGGCTTGATCGCCTGCTGGGCGAGCGCCGGCGTGGCGAAGAGGACGGCCGCGGCGGCGGCGGTCAGGACATGGCGCATCGGAAGCTCCCCCGGAAAGCTGCACTTTCCGAGGAAGGTAGAGCTTTCCCCAAGGGCGGGGGAAGCGGAAAGGGCGGGCGCGCCGCCGGCCGAAAAAAGAGGAGCCCCCGCGCCGCGGAGGCTCCAGTTGGATGTGGTCCCCCCCGGAACCACCTCGGGAAGAAGATGACGGGCGGCGAACTCGGGGCGGGCCGCCGCCCGTCGCCGTCACGCGGCCAGGCGCCGCGCGGCGGTGTCGGCGAGCGGCCGGGCGGCGGCGCGTTCCGCCAGCAGGGCCGCCTTCAGGCTGTGTTCGCCGCTACGCCCGGCGGCCTCGATCAGCGTCAGGTCGATGACGTCGCGCTGGGCGTGGCTGCCGCCGAAGCGGGCCGACTTGTTGCGGACGCCGCGCATCAGCTCGACCGATCGGGCGTAGTCGCCATGGCCGAAGGCGTGGATCGCCTGGGTGAGCGGCAGGCCCACCTCGCGGGCGAAGTAGCCGTTGTCGCCCGGCCCCTCGGCGGCGGCCTTCTGGGCGTCCAGCAGGGCCTGGGCGTCCGCCTGCCGGCCCGTGGCCACGTAGGCCATCATGGCGTGGGCGTCGACGAAAGCCGAGCGCCCGGAGGGCTCACCCGCGAAGGTGTCGGCCAGGACGCTCCAGCGGCCGCCCACGTCGATGCCGCGCAGGTTCAGGCGCCACAGCATGGCGGCGGCGTCCACCAGGTCGAAGCCGCGGGCCGAGGGCTCGCCGAAGATCGGGCCGTCGTAGAGCTTCAGCACCTCGTCCACCTCGCCCAGGCCCAGGTGGAAGAGGGCGGTGTGCCACCAGTTGTGGACCCCCAGCAGGGCCTCCGGCTGCCAGGCGGTGTTCTCGCGCAGCATCCAGGCCAGACCGTCGCGGCGGCGGTCCTGCATCTCCAGCACGTGGGCGACGGCGTGCTGGGCCCAGTTGTTGCGCGGCTCCAGCTCGACGGCGCGGCGGCCGACCGCCTCGGCGCGGTCGTAGAGGCCGGTCTCCTCCAGGCCGAAGGCGAAGAGGCCCAGGACGGCCGAGCAGTCGGGCATGTCCTCGCTCCAGTGCGGGACGACCCGGCCGATGCGGTCGCGCAGCATGCGGGAATCGCCCAGCAGGAAGTCGAAGAGCTGGCCGGCGTGCAGGGCCAGCGCATCGTGCGGATGGGCGATGCTGACGTCCTCCAGGATGCGCGCGGCGCTGCGGATCTCGCCGGCCAGCAGGCTGCCGAGGGCGGCCAGGTGGCCGAGCTCGCGGGTGTTGGCGTTGAAGTCCTTGGCGGCCTCGAAGGCCTGCACGCCCTGCATGGCCACCTCGGCCGGCTCCCCGATCAGGGTCAGGTACGCCTTCAGCACGTGGGCCATGGTGAAGCGCGGGCTGTCGGCGATGGCCTCCTCCAGGGGAGTCATCGGATCGCCCGAATAACAGTGGTAGGCGTGCAACGCCTGCTGGAATTTTTCTGCCGCGGCGGCGCTCGCGCCTGACAATTCCATTCCGTAGGGGTCTTTGACGGCCATCGCTTTTCTCCTCGACTTGGGGCGGGGAGGGGTAAGCCGTTCCAGCCTGTCTCTCTAGCGCAAGCGCGGTCGGTTCGCGCCGTTCGCCGATTCCCGTTATCTTTGAGGCTGCTGGGCGGAAGATGACCGCGGGAGCGTTCGCCATGGCCGGCGTGACAAGCATAAAAACTGTACCGAAGGTGCAGTCGCAACCCCGCACCAAGGGCGCGCGGACCCGCGAGAGGCTGCTCGACCTGGCCCAGGACGCGGTCATCCGGAAGGGGTTCGGGGCCACCTCGATCGAGGAGCTGGTGGAGGCCGCCGGCATCACCAAGAGCGGCTTCTTCTACCACTTCAAGGACAAGACCGACCTCGGCCGCCAGATGGTCGAGCGCTACGCCGGGCACAACAAGCGCTTCCTGGCCGAGATGGAGGCGCGGGCGCGCGAGCTGTCGGACGATCCGCTGCACAGCTTCCTGATCTTCCTGAAATTCTATGCGGAATCGATGGAGGGGGCGGCCGCCAGCCATCCCGGCTGCATGGTGGCGACGGTAACCTTCCAGGACCTGATCTGGGACGGCGAGACGCGCCGGATGACGGTCGACGGGGTGAAGGACTGGCGCGGGCGGTTCCTGGCCTGGCTGGAGGAGATCGCGGCGGCCTATCCGCCGCCGATCCGGCGCATCGACCTCGTCGACCTCGCCGACAGCCTGCTGGCGATCACCTACGGCGGCATGACCCTGGCCAAGGCCCTGGAGGACAAGAGCGCCATCGCCCGCCAGACCCTGATGTACCGCGAGACGGTGCGGCTCTACTTCCTGGGGACGTGACGGTTTCCAACGGCTGCGCCGCGCGTTAGGCCAGCCGTATGGCCGAGTTCGATTTCGATGCGGTGGTCGTGGGCGCGGGCGCCGTGGGGCTGGCGTGCGGCTACGCGCTGGCCCGGCGGGGCCTGACGGCGGCGGTGCTGGAGCAGGACGCGGCCATCGGCCAGGGCGTCTCCTCGCGCAACTCCGAGGTGATCCACGGCGGGCTCTACTATCCGACGGGGTCGCTGAAGGCGCGGCTGTGCGTGGCCGGCCGGCGGATGCTGTACGCCTTCCTCGACGCCCACCACGTGGCCTACGACCGCTGCGGCAAGCTGGTGGTGGCCACCGCGCCCGAGGAGGTGGAGCGGCTGGACGCCATCCTCGAGCAGGCGCGGACCAACGAGGTGGAGGGGATGGCGCGGCTCTCGAAGGCCGAGGCCCTGGCCCTGGAGCCCGAACTGGCCTGCGAGGCGGCGCTTCTGTCGCCGGAAAGCGGGGTGTTCGACAGCCACGGCTACATGCTGGCCCTGCAGGGCGAGATCGAGGCGGCCGGCGGAGCGGTGGCGCTCTCGACGCCGTTCGAGGCGGCGAGGCCCCTCGAGGGCGGCGGCTTCGAGGTGCGGGCCGGCGGCGCCGAGCCGACCAGGCTGACCTGTCGATACCTGGTGACCGCGCCGGGGCTCTCGGCCCAGGGCGTGGCGGCGCACATCGAGGGCTTTCCCGCCGAGGTGATCCCCGAGGCGCACTTCGGCAAGGGCATGTACTTCCGGCTGCAGGGCAAGGCGCCGTTCGCCCGCCTGATCTATCCGCCGCCGATCCCCGGCGCGCTCGGCACCCACTACCGGCGGGACCTGGGCGGCCAGGCGGTGTTCGGGCCGGACCTGACGTTCGTGGACGCGCCGGACTACACGGTGGACCCCGCGGCGGCCGAGGGCTTCTACCGCTACATCCGCAAGTTCTGGCCGGCCCTGCCCGACGGGGCGCTGAGCCCCGACTACGCCGGCGTGCGGCCCAAGCTGCACGGCCCCGGCGAGCCGCAACCGGACTTCCGCATCGACGGGCAGGACGTCCACGGCCTTCCGGGGCTGGTGACCCTGTTCGGCATCGAGAGCCCGGGCCTGACCTCCTCGCTGGCGATCGGCGAGGAGGCCGCGGCGAGGCTGGGGCTCTCGGCCGCCCCCTCCGGCTCTACCGCTTAGGCGTGACCTTCAGGACCCGGCCGTCCTCGTTGTCGGTGGCGACGTAGAGGGCGCCGTCGGGGCCGACGACGACGTCGCGGAGGCGCTCGCCCACCTCGGTCAGCAGGCGCTCCTCGCCGACCACGCGGTCGCCGTCGAGGGTGAGGCGGGCCAGGTACTTGGGCCCGAGGCCGCCGACGAACAGGCTGCCCTTCCAGGCCGGCGCGGCGTCGTGGGTGTAGAAGGCCATGCCCGAGGGGGCGATCACCGGATCCCAGTAGTAGATCGGCTGCTCGATCCCCTCCTTGCGGGTGATCCCGCCGGTGATGGCCCCGCCGCCGTACTCGATGCCGTAGGCCACGTCGGGCCAGCCGTAGTTCTTGCCGGGGCGGACGATGTTCAACTCGTCGCCGCCGCGGGTGCCGTGCTCGACCTCCCACAGCTCGCCGGTCTGCGGGTGGAGGGCGGCGGCCTGGATGTTGCGGTGGCCCGAGGAGTAGATCTCGGGCCGCACGCCCTCGCGGCCGACGAAGGGATTGTCCTTCGGGACCGAGCCGTCGGCGTTGATCCGCACGACCTTGCCGATGGTGGTGTCGAGGCGCTGGGCGTTCGGGCGGCTCTCGTTGATCTGCCGGTCGCCGGTGGTGACGTAGAGCGTCCCGTCGCGGGCGAACACCAGGCGCGAGCCGAAGTGGCCGCGCGAGGCGATGGACGGGGTCTGCCGCCAGATCACCTCGGTCCCTTCGAGGCGGGGCGGCTGGCCGGCGGCGGTCACGAGCCGGCCGCGGGCGACGGCGGTGTTGTTGCGGCCGTCGGCCTGGCGCTCGGAGAAGGCCATGTAGACGAGGCCGTTGCGGGCGAAGTCCGGATCGACGGCCAGGCCCAGGAGGCCCCCCTGGCCGTTCGCGTCCACCTGCGGGACCCCCGCCAGCGGATCGGACAGCCGCCCGTCGGCGAACAGGCGCAGGCGGCCCGCCTTCTCGCTGACCAGCAGGGCGCCGTCCGGCAGGAAGGCGAGGCCCCAGGGCTTCTGCAGGCCGGTGACGTAGTCGCTGACCTCGTAGGCGACATTGGCCTTCACCTCGGGCGCGCGGGTCTGGCCGGCGAAGGCCGGCTGCTGGTCCGGCGCGTTGGCGGCCTTGGTCTCGACGGGCGCGTCGCCGCCGGCCTTCGTCGCCGGCTGGGCCTGGCCGTCGGCGCCGCCGCACGCGGCCAGCAGGGCGGCCGCGGCCGCGGCCATCATCAGCGTCTTCATCCGGTCCCTCCTCATAGCTCGCCGACGAGACTCGTCAGCGCATCCTCGGGTTGCGCGCCGTCCAGGTGGATCAGGGCCCAGACGGCGAAAAACAGCAGCGGCCAGCGCTGGGCCTGGCCGCCGTCCCGCATGCGTACGGCGGCCTCCTCGCCGAGGATGCGCCGCACGGCGGGAACCTGGCCGATCCGGCCGGCGATGTCCGGGGCGCGCGGAGCGATCCAGGCGTCCACCGGCACGGTGAAGCCCTGCTTCCGCGCCCACGGCGCGGCGGCGGGGCAGGCGCGCTCCAGCCACTTGCGCAGGATCCACTTGCCGTAGCCGCCGCGCACCTTGAGCCGGTCGGGCAGGCCGAAGGCGAAGGCGGCGACCTCTGGGTCCAGGAACGGCGTGCGCCCCTCCAACCCGTGGGCCATCAGGCAGCGGTCAAGCTTGAGTAGCAGGTCGCCCGGCAGCCAGGTGGCGATGTCTGCCCACTGGGCCTGCTGCAGGGGCGTGAGGCCCGGCGGCGCCTTGGCCGCCCGGCGCCAGGCGGCCAGCGAGGCGGGATCGGCGCCGCGCGGCTCGGCCGGCCGTCCGCCCAGCCAGGCGGGGCGCAGCGCGCGGCGATAGCGGCCGTAGCCGCCGAACAGCTCGTCGCCCCCCTCGCCGGTGAGCACCACGGTCAGGGTCCCCTTGGCGGCCTCGGCGAGCCGGTAGGTCGGCAGGACGGCGTAGTCGGCGGTGGGGTCGTCCAGGGCCCAGGCGACCCTCGGCAGGATGCGCCAGAAGTCCTCCTCCCCGAACGTGGTCTCGCGCCAGTCGAGGTCCAGCGCCCGGGCGACGGCCTCGGCCTGGACGCGCTCGTCCGCCGCGCCAGGAACGTCGAAGCCGCAGGTGAAGGCGGTGACCGGCCGCGCGTTGAGCCGGGCCATCAGCGTCGCGATGGCCGCCGAATCGATCCCTCCCGAGAGGAACAGGCCGTAGGGGACGTCCGAGCGCTGATGGACCGCGACGCTGTCCTCCAGCACCGCGTCGAGCCGATCGAGGAGCGCCTTCTCCCCATGCGGGGCCGCCTCCGCCACCCGCTCTCCGGCGGGCGGTCCCCCTCCCCCGCGAACGGGGAAGGCCAGCCAGGGCCGGCGCCGTCCGCTGACGATGCGGCCGTCGCGAACCTCGAGGATCTCGCCGGGGGCCAGGCGGCGCAGGCCCTGCAGGGCGGTGCGCTCGCCCACGGTGTAGTTGAAGGCCAGCAGCTCGCGGGCGGCGGCCTCGTCGAGCCCGGGCGCCATCAGGCCGGCCTGCAGGAAGGCGCGGGGCTCGGAGGCGAAGGCCAGACCGGTCCCCCTCTCCGTGGCGTGCTCCATGATGTAGAGCGGCTTGATGCCGAAGGGATCGCGGACCAGCCAGGCGCGGCCGTCGCCGCCCACCAGGCAGAAGGCGTACATGCCCCGCAGCCGGTCGAAGGCGGCCTCGCCTTCGCGCGCGTAGAGATGCAGCAGGGGCTCGAAGTCCGAGCCGGTGGCGAGCGCCCCCTCAAGGCCGAAGTCGCGGGCGAGTTCGACGTAATTGTAGATCTCGCCGTTGCCGACGACCGTCCCGCCCGCGGCGTGCAGCGGCTGCCAGCCGCCTTCGAGGTCGATGATCGACAGCCGCGCATGGGCCAGGGCCGCGCCGGCCAGGGTCGCGCCGGGCAGGGCCTCCTCGCGCACGCCGTCGGGGCCGCGGTGGGCGAGGGCGCGGATCATCGGCCCGGCCGCGGCCGGATCGCCGCCGAGCTGGCCGGCTATACCGCACATCAGCCTTCCCCGAAGTCGGCGAAGAGGGCCTTCCAGCGGGCGACCACGGCGGCCTCCGAGAAGCTGGCGGCGACGCGCTTCTCGCCCGCGCGCGTCATGCGCGAGGCCAGGACCGGCTCGGCCAGCACCCGGCGCACGGCCTCGGCCAGGGCGTCCGGATCGTCCACGGGGACCAGCAGGCCGTCCTTGCCGTGCCGGATCAGGGCCTTGGGCCCCTGGCTCTCGGCGGCGACGACCGGCAGGCCGTGGGCCCATGCCTGGATCACCACATTGCCCAGCGGCTCGTAGCGCGAGGGGAAGACGCAGACGTCCGCCGCCCGGTAGAGCGCCGAGGCGTCGGCGCGCCAGCCGAGGAACCGGACGCGGTCCTGCACGCCGAGGGCCGTGGCCAGGCCCTGCAGCCTGGTCTCCAGGGGGCCGGCGCCGGCGATCCACAGCCAGGCGTCCGGCAGCTTGGCCAGCGCCTGCAGCGAGACGTCATGGGCCTTGGACTCGTGCAGCCGGCCCATGCCGAGCAGCAGCGGCGCGTCGGCCGGCGTGCCCAGGGCGGCGCGGTCCAGCGCCGGGACGTCGGGCGGGGCGGCGGCGAAGTTGGGGATCCAGCTCACCTTCCCGGCGGGCCAGCCCTGGGCCACGATCCAGTCGGCGATGTCCTCGGTGTTGGCCACCAGGTGGTCGAAGCCCCGGTAATACTTGAGGCTGTAGTAGCCGCCGAGCCGGCCGATCCGCGCCCAGGGCCCGCGGGGCGTATGGCGCGCGGCGCGGTTCATCCAGGCCAGCGCCACCTTCGCCCCCTGCACCTTGGCGAAGCCGGCGGCGGCGGTGCGGGTGACGATGTCGATGGGCCCGCCGAAGGGCAGGGTGCGCACCGGCACGCCGGCGGCCTTCAGGCGGGCCTCGCGGCCGGGATGGCGGCGGATGGCCGCGGCCTGCGGGACCCCCGCCCGGCCCAGCGCCTCCACCAGGTCGACGAAGTAGGTCTCGGCCCCGCCGTCGCCGGCCGTTCCCAGGAGATGGAGGACGCTCATCGCGCGCCGACCCTAGCCGTTGAACGGCCTTCGCCCAAGCGCTTGAAGCCGCCGAAACGAACCCCTATAAGCCCCACCTCGCGCGAGCGACCGTGGCTGGGTAGCTCAGCTGGTTAGAGCGGTGGATTCATAACCCACAGGTCGGCGGTTCGAGCCCGCCCCCAGCTACCACGGTCCGCCCGCCGCCTCTTCCGACAAGGCGAGGCTGCAGGGCGAGGCGCGTTTTTCACCGGAAATGGAATTTCTGCGCGGCAGGTTGACCGTGCGCAATGTCGTGGGCGGTGGAAGGCCTAGACGAGGACCCATCGGACGCCGTCGTGGCGTCCAGGGGATAGACCAATGAAAGCCTTCGCTCTCTTCGCCACCGCCGCAGCCCTGGCCCTGACCGCGGGGACGGCCACCGGGGCCTGGGCCGCCGATGCGGCCCAGCCGGCCGCCGTGGCCGACATCGTTCGCCCGGCCACCGACCTGCCGCCGCCCATCACCCGCCGCGCGCCGGCGGTGGTGAAGGTGAACCTCGTGACCCAGGAAGTGGTCGGCAAGATCGCCGACGGGGCGACGTTCAAGTACTGGACCTTCAACAGCAAGCTGCCCGGCCCGATGGTGCGGGTCCGCGTCGGGGACACGGTGGAGGTCACCCTCCACAATCCGGCGGACAGCATGAACATGCACAACGTGGACTTCCACGCGGTGACCGGCCCCGGGGGCGGGGCGGCGGCGACGCTGGCCAACCCGGGCGAGACCAAGACCTTCAGCTTCAAGGCGCTGCAGCCCGGCCTCTACATCTACCACTGCGCCGCCCCGATGGTGGCCCAGCACATCGCCAACGGCATGTACGGCGCCATCCTGGTGGAGCCCGAGGAAGGCCTGCCGAAGGTGGACCGCGAGTTCTACGTGGTGCAGGGCGAGATCTACACCGAGGAGGACCACGACGCGCAGGGCGAGCTGACCGAGAGCATCGGCAAGCTGCTGGACGAGGACGCCGAGTTCTACGTCTTCAACGGCGCCTTCAAGGCCCTGACCGGCGAGAAGCAGCTGGAGGCCAAGGTCGGCGAGACCGTCCGCATCTACTTCGGCGTCGGCGGGCCCAACAAGACCTCGAGCTTCCACGTGATCGGCGAGATCTTCGACAACGTCTACAACCTGGGCTCGCTGACCAGCCCGCCGGTGAAGGACGTGCAGACCGTCACCGTCGCCCCCGGCGGCGCCACGGTGGTGGACTTCAAGCTGGAGGTCCCCGGCAACTACGTCCTGGTCGACCACGCGCTGAGCCGGGTGGAGCGGGGCGGGGCGGGCATCCTGCACGTCACCGGCCCGGAGAACCCGGAGATCTTCAAGGCCGAGGCCAACCCCAACCAGGATCACGGCCACTAGCCGTCCGCCCATCCGCAAAAGAGGAAGGCCCGCCGTTTCCGGCGGGCCTTTTTTCATGGCTGAAGAGCGGGGCGGCGGCTCAGCCGCACTTGGAGTAGCCGCAGTCGAAGCAGGTGTCGCAGCCCTCCTTGCGCACCAGGCCGGTCCCGCCGCAGCGGGGGCAGACGGCGCGGGGCGCGGCGGCGGCCTCGGCGGTCGCGGGGGGCGCCGCCGGCGGCGCCTCGACCGGATCGCAGACCGGGCCGGCGCGGCCAAGGTGCCGCTCGAGGATCCCGCCGATCGCCGCCGGCAGAGAGGGCACGTAGCGGCCGGCGAGCCAGGCGCCGCCCTGGGGATCGAACACCGCCTTCAGCTCCTCGGCCACGAACGAGACGTCGCCGCCGCGCCGGAAGACCGCCGAGATCATGCGGGTCAGGGCCAGGGTCCAGGCGTAGTGCTCCATGTTCTTGGAGTTCACGAAGATCTCGAACGGCCGCCGCTCGTCGCCTTCCCCCTCGTCGTTGATGGTGACGTAGACGGCGTGGGCGCTGTGCGGCCAGCGCACCTTGTAGGTCGCCCCCTCCAGCGACTCGGGGCGGGGCGGCAGGGGGGCGGGCGTCGGCGCCGGCGGCTCCGGCTTGGCCGGCGCCACCGACAGGACCGAGCCGGTCACCGCGTTCGGCCGGTAGGTGGTCAGCCCCTTGCAGCCGCGCCGCCAGCCGTCGAGGTAGACGTCGGAGAACGCGTCGAAGGCGATGTCCTCGGGGCAGTTGACGGTCTTGGAGATCGAGCTGTCGACCACCTCCTGGGCGGCGGCCTGGATGCGCAGGTGGTCGGCGGGGGTGAGCGTCTGGGCGGTGACGAAGATGTCGGCCGGCGGCTCGGCCTGTCCGTGCAGGCGCTTCCACACCGCCAAGGCGTAGTCCTCCACCGCCTCCTCGCGGGAGGAGCCGTCGGGCTGGCGGACCTTGCGGGTGTAGGCGAAGGCGAACACCGGCTCGATGCCCGACGAGACGTTGCCGGCCAGCAGCGAGGTGGTGCCGGTGGGCGCGATCGAGGTGAGGCAGCCGTTGCGCAGGCCGTGGCGGGCGATCAGCTCGCGGGTCTCGGGATCGAGGCCCTTCAGGTTGGGCGTCTCGAGCATGACCGGGTCGTAGAGGGGGAAGGCGCCCTTCTCGGCCGCCAGCTCGGCCGAGGCGCGGTAGGCCTCGCGCTTGATGACCTCGAGCCAGCGGCGGGTGAGCTCGGCCGACCGCTCGCCGCCGTAGGGCACGCCGCAGAAGATCAGGGCGTCGGCGAGGCCGGTGACGCCGAGGCCGATGCGGCGCTTGGCCTTGGCCTCGGCCTCCTGGGCCGGCAGCGGATAGCGCGAAACGTCGATCACGTTGTCGAGGAACCGCACCGCGGTGCGGGTGAGGGCGGCGAGCCGGTCCTCGTCCAACTCGGCGCCCGGCTCGAACGGGGCGGGGACCAGCCGGGCCAGGTTGATCGAGCCCAGCAGGCAGGCGCCGTAGGGCGGCAGCATCTGCTCGCCGCAGGGGTTGGAGGCGGTGATGGTCTCGCAGTGGGCGAGGTTGTTCCGGGCGTTGACCCGGTCGATGAAGATCACGCCGGGCTCGGCGCAGTCGTAGGTGCCCTGCATCAGCCGCCGCCAGAGGTCGGCGGCGCGGACCGTGCGGTGGACCACGCCATCGAACACCAGGGGCCACTCGCCGTCGCGCTCCAGCGTCTCGAGGAAGGCGTCGGTGACCAGGACCGAGAGGTTGAAGTTGCGCAGCCGCGCCCCGTCGCGCTTGGCGTCGATGAAGGCCTCGATGTCGGGGTGGTCGATGCGCAGGCAGCCCATCATCGCCCCGCGCCGCTGGCCGGCCGAGAGGATGGTGCGGCACATCGAATCCCACACGTCCATGAAGCTCAGAGGGCCGGAGGCGTCGGCGCCGACGCCGCGCACCGGGGCGCCCGAGGGGCGGATGGTGGAGAAGTCCATGCCCACCCCGCCGCCCTGCTGCATGGTGACCGCGGCCTCCTGCACGTGGCGGAAGATCCCCTCCAGGTCGTCCGGGATGGCGCCCATGACGAAGCAGTTGAAGAGGGTGACCGTGCGGGCCGTGCCGGCGCCCGCCAGGATGCGGCCGGCGGGCAGGAACTGGAAGTCGCCCAGGGCGTCCTCGAACCGCTCGCGCCAGGCGCGCCGCAGCTTGGGCGATTCGGCCCGCGCGATGGCCTCGGCCACGCGGGCCCAGGTGGCCTCCACGCTGCCGTCGCCCGCGCCGTCGGGCTGGGCGAAGCGGTACTTGCCGGACCAGATCTCGGCCGCGAGCGGATTGTCGAACGCCATGTGCTGTCTCCTTGGTGGGACAGGCGAGGCTGGGCGATTCCCGCGCAGGCGAATTTGTCGGGCCGCAAAGATCGGGCGGGACTCGGCGGACTAGATGAGGGCCGAATGGAGTTCTGTCCCATGCCCGCCGCCCAGCTTCCGCGGATGGAGATGTCCCGCGCCGAGAGGCTCGAGGACGAGACCCTGATCCGCCTGATCATGCAGTACCACGACGCCCACGTCCGCGACCTGGCGTCGGCGGCCCATACTGCCGAGATCGTCGCCGCCCGCCACGGGCCCGAATCGGGTTTCCCGCCCGCCCTGCCGGACGAGCTCGCGCGGCTGCGCGAGACGCTGCAGGCGCACCAGCTGCGCGAGGAGGCGGTGCTGTTCCCGGTGATCCTGGAGGGCCGGGGCGAGACGCTGCGCTACCCGATCAAGGCGCTGGGCTCCGAGCACGACGACATGCAGGACGGGCTGGAGCGGCTGGTCCGGCTGACCGGCGACTACGCCGCCCCCGCGGGCGCCTGCGCCACCTGGCGGGCGCTGTACGACCTGCTGCGCAAGTTCGACGGCGAGTTCCGCGAGCACGTGCGGCTGGAAGAGCGGGTGCTTTTCCCGCGTTTCCAGTAAGCGGCGCTTCAGAAAAACCGCCCGAGATTGTTCTGGCGCAAAGTGGAAAGAGGGGCGGCGGTCTAACCTTCAAAAGTCAGGCGAAAGCAACGCCTAAAACAAATCGCATCGAGAAGGTAAGACAATGCTCAAGACGATCCTGGCCGCCGGCGCCGTCGCCGGCCTCGTGGCTGTCGCCGGTCAGGCCGGGGCGGCCGAGATCCAGGTGAAGATGCTGAACAAGGGTGCGCAGGGGGCGATGGTCTTCGAGCCCGCCCAGGCGACCCTGAAGCCCGGCGACACCGTCCGGTTCCTGCCCACCGACAAGGGCCACAACGTCGAGACCATCAAGGAGATGCTGCCACCCGGGGCCGAGCTGGTGAAGAGCCCGCTCAGCCAGGAGATCGTGGTCAAGTTCGCCAAGCCCGGCGTCTACGGCTTCAAGTGCACGCCCCACTGGGGCTTCGGCATGGCCTTCGTCGCCAAGGTGGGCCAGCCGGTGAACCTGGCGACCGCCGAGGCCGCGATCGCCAAGACCCCGCCGATGGCCAAGAAGCGGCTGACGGCCAGCTTCGCGGCGCTCAAGTAGAGGGGCAAGTAGAAGGGGCCCAAGAGGGGGCGCGGACGTCAGCCCGCGCCCTGCTCGGCCAGGTCCAGGAGGACGTGCAGCTTGCGCACCACGATGTGGCGGCGCGAGCTGGCGGTGATCTCCCGGTCGTCCCAGGCCGAGAGCGTGCGGCTGACGGTGTGGAGCGTCGAGCCGGCCATCTCGGCGAGCTCCTGGCGAGTGATCGGGAAGTCGATCTCGACGCCTTCGGGCGTGCGCCGGCCCGCCTGGCGGACCAGGCGCACCAGGGCGCGGGCGATCCGCTGCTCCACCTTCTCCCCGGCCAGCTCGCCGACCCGGCTCTGCAGCTCGAACAGGCGCTCGCCCGCCGAGGCGGCCGAGCGCATCGCCACCTGCGGGAAGCGGGTCATCAGCTGGCGCATGACCGCCACCGGCCAGTAGATCTCGACGCTGTCGAGCACGGCCACCGCATCGGCCGGGAAGGGCTTGTCCATCAGCGCGGCCACCGTGCCGTACATCTCGCCGGGGCCGATGAAGCGGATCACCGACTGGGCCCCGTCGGGCCGGGTCTGGACGATCTTCACCCGCCCGTGGAGCAGGGTGTGGCAGGTGGCGCCGGGATCGCCCTGGGCGAACACCATCTTGCCCTGCGGCAGCCGGCGCACGAGGCCCGCCTGGAGCACCTCTCGGCGCCCGTCGGGGTCCAGCACGTCGAACATGTCGGCCCCCTCGAGAAGGGACGGATCGAGCTCGACGGTCATCATGGCGGTTCCGCTGTCATGGATGGGCCGGGCCCGATTACCGAAGCGGAGAACGGGCGTCGACCTGGGGTAAATACTTAGGGGGCGATGCGGGTTTCCGGGGCGCGCCTCGCGAACTGCCCAGTATTTCCACGTAAATAACCACGATGACTGTGGGGCTACTGCGACGTTTTGGACTTTGGTTGCGCAAGATCAACGTCGGAGGATTTCGTCTCGGGCATGTCCGCCCCATCGGCCGACTTGGGGGCGTCCCCCGGCCTATGGGGAAAAAGCGAGATGAACACGCGAAGACTATGGTTCGTCCTCGCCATCGTCATGGCGGTGTCCTTCACCGTCCTGGGGCTGATGGGACGAGAGATCTATCGACAGGCGCCGCCGATACCCGAGCGCGTCGTCGATGCGTCCGGCGCGGTGCTGATGACCCGCGAGGACATCCAGACGGGCCAGCTGGCCTGGCAGTCCATGGGCGGCCAGCAGAACGGCTCGATCTGGGGCCACGGCGGCTATGTGGCGCCGGACTGGTCGGCCGACCAGCTGCACCGCGAGGCCACGACCCTGCTGGACATCTGGGGCCGCCGGGACCACGGCGCGCCCTATGCGGCGCTGAGCGGCGAGGCGCAGGCCTCGCTGAAGGCGCGGCTGAAGGCGGCGTTCCGCACCAACACCTACGACCCCGAGACGAAGACCATCACGGTCTCGCTCGACCGGGCCGAGGCCATGCGCCAGGTGAAGGCGCACTACGTCTCGCTCTACAGCGACAGCGCCGAGCTGGAATCGCTGCGCGAGCAGTACGCGATCAAGAACGCGGCCGTGCCCGACCTCGGGCGGCGCGAGGCGATCGCCGACTACTACTGGTGGAGCGCGTGGGCCGCCGGCACGAACCGGCCGGACGACACCGTCACCTACACCTCGAACTGGCCGCATGAAGAGCTGATCGACAACGTGCCGTCCTCGGCCAACGTCGTCTGGTCGGTGGCCAGCGTCCTGCTGCTGATCTTCGGCGTCGGCGCGCTGGTGTTCTGGCACGCCCGCACCAAGCAGGAAGACCACCTGAAGCCGCCCGCCAGCGACCCGCTGGCGAGCCTGAAGCCGACGCCCTCGATGAAGGCGACCGGCAAGTACTTCCTGACCGTGATCGGCCTCTTCCTGCTGCAGGTGGGCCTGGGCGCCGTGACCGCGCACTACGCGGTCGAGGGCCACGAGTTCTACGGGATCCAGATCTCGGACATCATCCCCTATGCGGTCACCCGCACCTGGCACACCCAGCTCGCGGTGTTCTGGATAGCGACCGCGTGGCTGGCCACCGGCCTCTACGTCGCCCCGCTGATCTCCGGCCACGAGCCGAAGTTCCAGCGCCTGGGCGTCAACGTGCTGTGGGCCGCGCTGGTGTTCGTGGTGCTGGGCTCGATGGCCGGCGAGTGGCTGGGCGTCCAGCAGGTGTTCGACCTCAACACCAACTGGTGGTTCGGCCACCAGGGGTGGGAGTACATCGACCTCGGCCGCTTCTGGCAGATCCTGCTGTTCGTGGGCCTGATGCTGTGGCTGGTGCTCGTCAGCCGCGCCCTGTGGCCGGCCCTGAAGCGGCCGTCCGAGAGCAAGCCGGTCCTGGCCGTGCTGTTCATGTCGACCATCGCCATCGGCCTCTTCTACGCCGCCAGCTTCATGTGGGGTAAGCACACCCACGTCAGCATGGTGGAGTACTGGCGCTGGTGGGTGGTCCACCTGTGGGTCGAGGGCTTCTTCGAGGTCTTCGCCACCGCCGTCATCAGCCTGCTGCTGGTCAACCTGGGCCTGGTCCGCGCCAAGACCGCGAACGTGGCGGTGCTGTTCGGCACCATCGTGTTCCTGTTCGGCGGCGTGCTGGGCACCGCCCACCACTGGTACTTCTCGGGCACCCCGGTGTCGGTGATCGCGATCGGCTCGGTGTTCTCGGCCCTGGAGGTCGTGCCGCTGGCCCTGATCGGGGCGGAAGCCTTCGAGAACTGGCGCCACACCAAGGCCGCGCCCTGGGTCTCCACCTACAAGTGGCCGATCCTGTTCTTCGTGGCCGTGGCGTTCTGGAACCTGCTGGGGGCCGGCGTCTTCGGGTTCATGATCAACCCGCCGATCAGCCTCTACTACATCCAGGGGCTCAACACGACGGCCACCCACGCCCACTCGGCCCTGTTCGGGGTCTACGGGATGCTGGGCATCGGCCTTCTGCTCTTCTGCTTCCGCGGGCTCGCCCGGCGCGAGGCCTGGAGCGACAAGCTGCTGGGCTGGACCTTCTGGCTCCTGAACGGCGGCCTGGCGATGATGGTCTTCATGTCGCTGCTGCCCGTGGGCGTGGTGCAGGCCTTCGCCAGCATCGAGCACGGCTACTGGTACGCCCGCTCGCCCGAGGTGATCCACTCGCCGCTGGTCGAGACGCTGGTGTGGATGCGGGTGCCCGGGGACATCGTCTTCAGCCTCGGCGCCTTCACCCTGGCGGCCTTCGCGGCCCGGCTGCTGATCGGCGGCCGGCGTCCGCGGCAGGCGGTGCAGGAGGAGCCCGCACCGCTGCCGATCGCGGCGGAATAGGAGACCTGGGAGGGGCCGTCCCACCCCGACAAACGGCTTCTTCCGGCGGAGGGCCGGGCGGCGACGCCCGGCCCTTCTTCTTTGGCCCTTCTTCTTTGGCCCTTCTTCTTTGGCCCTTCTTCTTTGGCCCTTCTTCTTTGGCCCTTCTTCTTTGGCCCTTCTTCTTTGGCCCTTCCTTTTTGGCCCTTCCTTTTTGGCCCTTCCTTTTTGGCCCTTCTTCTTTGGGCCGTCTTCTTTGGGCCCCTCCTCTTTGCGCCCGCACAAGGACGCCGCCCTGCGCCCGGGCGATCCTCCCGGCCTTGCAACGGAGGTCGTCATGAACCGGCGCACGGATCGGCTGGGCGAGGCCCGGGCCTTCCTGGACGCGGACCGCAGGGGTCCGGCCACGGACGTCCAGAAGGTCGAGGAGGCCAGGCGCGGCAGGCGTCCCACGCGGGACGAGCTGGCCATGCTGGACGCGGGCCTGCTGGCCCGGAACTGACTACTTCGAGGGGCGGGTCAGGACGTAGGCGAGCACCGCCGCGAGGGCCGCGCCCAGGGCGAGGCTGGCCGCAAGGCTCTGGACGCTCGCGGCGAAGGCCGCCCAGCTGCCCGTGACGCCCACCGCGGCCGCGGCCTTGGCCGGCCGGGGAATGGCCCGCCGGGTCTCCCAGTCGACGAGCACGGGCCCGAGCTTCGGATGCCGCCGCAGACGCTCGGCCCACTCGGGCGCGCCGCGGCTGAAGGCCCACAGCGCCACCAGCAGGAAGGGAACGGTGGGCAGGCCGGGCAGGGCCACGCCCGCCAGCGCCAGGGCCGTCGCCGCCCCGCCCACGCCGCGGTAGGCCCACCGGGCGACGGGGCCGGGCGGTCCGCGGGGGACGGGACGAGGCGGGCGCATCTTCAGGCTCCGAGTGGCCGATTCTTCAGCAGCATCGACGAGTAGGCCACGGCGAACCCGGCGAAGGCCAGCGACCACAGGCCGACCGACGCGATGAGGAGCGGCGCCTGGAGCGCGGGAAGGAAGCCCGCCGCCACTCTCAGCGCGGCCGCGGCCAGGACGGCCAGGTAGATCCCGACGGTCGGCGCATCGGCGGCCAGCGGACGGCCGGAGTGGCCGCGGGTGGCGCGGGTCATCACCGCCAGGGTCATGACGCCGATCGCGCCGGCGGTCAGGGCGTGGACGCCGGCGGTGCGCGGGACCTCGCTGGTCAGGACGGCGCCGCCCAGCAGGGCCAGGCCCACGGCCAGCCAGCCGTAGCCCAGGTGCAGGATCCACAGCAGCGGCTCGCGGGCGGCGAGCCAGCCGCGCCAGCGGGCGAGGCGGACGAGGTTCACGAGGCCGGCGGCCAGCAGCAGGGCGCCGGTGAGCGTCCATTCCGGCGCGAAGGCCCAGCCGGCCGCCGCCGCCGCCGTCGTCCCCAGGGCCGCGCGGTCGACGAGGCCGAAGGGGGCGGGACCGGCCTCGATCCGGCGGGTCTTCAGCCAGTTGCGCGTGAAGCTCGGGGTGATGCGGCCGCCGATCAGCGCCAGCAGCACCATGGCGGCGGCCAGGGCCAGCCGCTCGCCCACATAGGAGTAGCCGAAGGCGGCGTTCAGGTGGAAGGCGACGTTGGCCAGCGCCAGGGCGCTGACGAGGCCGGCGACCGGCAGGTTGCGCCAGTTCTTCCCGGCCAGGATCTCGCGCCAGATCACGCCCGCGAAGGCGAGCAGGAAGGCGCTGTCGATCACCGCCGCCCAGGGGCCGATGGCGAACTCCATCAGCATGGCGATCCGGCCTGCGAACCACAGCGCCGCCAGCGCGCCCAGCGGCGCGCCGATCACCGGCATGCGGCCGGTCCAGTTGGGCACGGCGGTCGTCAGGAACCCGGCGACGATGGCGGCCATGAAGCCGAAGAACATCTCGTGGACGTGCCAGTCGCGGTGGGCGGCGAGCTCCGAGCCCGAGAGGTACATCCAGACCCACAGCGGCGCGGCGAGCGCGGCCCACAGGGCGCCGAAGAAGAAGAACGGCCGGAAGCCGAAACTCAGGAGCGGCGGGCCGGCATAGGCCCTGCGTGCGGCGGCGGTGGCCATTCCACGGATCCTTTCGCTGGAAAACACCGGGCGCCTCGGCGCGGGCGCCGGGCGCGGCCCTTCCTATTAAACGCCGCGCCTGTCCGTCTCGTTGTCGGGGATCAAGCTGCGGGCGCCGGACCGGCCGGGACTCGCCGCCGCGTTGGGCGAACGGGGGTTGCTCTTCGGCGGGCTTTTTCCGTGTGCGGCCTGCATGCGATGGCGTCTTTTCGGCCACGGGACGGCAAAAACTTGCGCGGCGGGTTGCCCCAGCGGCGCCGTCGGGGGATGCGGGCGTCGCTTATCGGCGGTAAGGGATCGACATGTTGGGGAACAGGGCGGCTGTCGCGGCGTGCATCGTCGCGCTCGGAATGCTTGGCGCGTCGGCGTCGTCGGAGGCGGCGTCGTCCGGCGCCTCGGGAGCCACGCTCATCGCGGGCGCCACGGTGTTCGACGGCACGGGGGCGGCCCCGCGGACGGCGGACGTGCTGATCCGCGACGGCCGGATCGCCGAGGTCGGGCCGAAGCTGAAGCGTCCGCGCGGCGTGCGGATCGTCGAGGCGCGCGGCAAGGCGCTGCTCCCCGGCTTCATTGACGTCCACACCCACTGGACCCCGAACGGGGCGCCGGCCGCCCTGCCGCAGATCGCCACCGCCTACGTGACCTCGGGGGTCACGACCGTGGCCGACTACCACCAGGCGCCCGAGGCCTGGGCGCCGCGCCGCGCGTGGCTGTCCGAGCTGGCCGCGCCGCACGTGCGCATGACCGCGCGCATCAGCACCCCCGGCGGCCACGGCGCGGACTGGGCCGACACCAACACCACCCGCTGGATCACCACGCCCGAGTCGGCGCGCGCCGCGATCCGCGAGGTCGTTCCCTACAAGCCGGACCTCATCAAGGCGTTCATCGACGGCTGGCGCTACGGGACCTCGCCCGACAACACCAGCATGAACGAGGACGCGCTGACCGCGCTGGCGGACGAGGCGCACAAGGCCGGCGTGCCGGTGACCACCCACACCGTCACCGTTGACCGGGGCAAGGTCGCCGCCCGGGCCAAGGTGGACATCATCGCCCACAGCCTGCAGGACCGCGAGGTCGACGCCGAGGCGGTGGCGGCGATCAAGGCCAGCGGCCTGATCTATGCGCCGACCCTGGCCGTCTACGAGCCGGTGAAGCCCGGCCAGGCGCCGCCCAAGGACATGGACTCCCCGCGGGTGAAGCAGTCGTTCCGCAAGTTCGACTACGCCCTGCGCAACGTGAAGGTCCTGCACGACGCCGGCGTGCCGGTGGCGCTCGGCACCGACGCCGGGATGACGGGCACGCCGCACGGCGTCTCGACGCTGCACGAGATGGAGCTGCTGGTGAGGGCCGGCCTGACGCCCTCGGAGGCGCTGGTCGCCGGCACCGCCAACGCCGCGCGGGCTCTCGGCCTGGACGACCGCGGCGTGATCGCGCCCGGCAAGCGGGCCGACCTGGTGCTGATTGACGGCCAGCCGTGGCGCGACGTCTCGGAGACCCGGAAGACCTACGCCGTGTTCATCGACGGGCGGCAGGTGGTCGGGCCGGGGATCGCCCTGCCGGCCGGCAACGCCCGGACCGCCCTGGCGCCCGCGCCGGCCAAGGCCCTGATCGACGACTTCGAGCGCGCCGACGGCCGCACCAGCCTGGACACCCTGCGCACCGACGGAATGGACGGGGGCATGGACCGCACGGTCCAGGTCAGCCAGACCATCGACCGGCCCCAGGGCGGCAAGGCGCTGGCCCTGGCGGCGAAGATGTCGATCGAGGCGGCGCCCAACGCCAGCGTGATCCTGCCGCTGACCCGCGGCTCGGTCCGGCCTGTGGACGCCACCGGCTTCAAGGGCGTGCGCTTCGACGCGCGCGGCGACGGCGGCGTCTACCAGCTGAACATCAACACCCTGGACGGCCGCTGGCGCGCGGAGGTGGAGGCCGGCCCCGGCTGGCGGACCATCGAGGTGCCGTTCGCGGACCTGAAGCGGGCGCCCGGCCGCGGCGGTTCGGACGCGCCGTGGACGGGGGCGGACCTCCTGGAGGTCGAGCTCGGCGGCTCGCGCCCGGCGGGCGCCAAGCTGTGGCTCGAGGTCGACAACGTGAGCTTCTACTGACCGGCCGAAGGGGGGCGGTCAGCAGCGGGACAACAAAGAGAGAGAAGGGGATAGACGGATGCAGATGAAGTCATGGCGCAGCATGATGCTGGGCACGACCGTGCTGTGCGCGCTCGGCGCCGGCCCGGCGCTGGCCCAGACGGCCGACGACGCCACGGTCGAGGAACTGGTGGTCGTGGGCTCGCAGATCGAGGGCTCCAAGATCACCGCCCCGGTGCCGGTGACGGTGGTGGGCGAGGACCAGATCCGGGCCATCGGCGCGACCAGCGGCGACGACCTCTTCCGGTCGATCCCGCAGATGGGCGACGTCAACTTCAACTCGGCCTACCTGCCGAACTCGTCCAACTCGGCGCGCGGCGACGTGGGCTCGGTCAACCTGCGCAGCCTGGGCGTGGGCAACACCCTGGTGCTGCTGAACGGCCGCCGCGTGGTGGCCCACCCGACCAGCCGGGCCGACGAGAACCTGGTGCCGGTGCTGACCTACAACACCAACGCCATTCCGGTGGGCGGGCTGAAGCGGCTGGAAGTGCTGCGTGACGGCGCCGCCGCCCTCTACGGCTCGGACGCCGTGGCCGGCGTGGTCAACACCGTGCTGCAGGACGACTTCGACGGCCTGCAGATCGACGCGCAGTACGGCGAGGCCGAGGGCACCAACCTCAGCGAGACCGAGTTCAACGTGCTCGCCGGCAAGAACTGGGACCGGGGCAACCTGACCCTGTTCCTGAACTACACCGACCGTTCGTCCCTGCGCGCCTGGGACCAGGAATACACCGCCTCGTCCGACCGCCGCCCGCTGTTCGTGGGCACCCGGTTCGAGGGCGCGGGCAGCCTGGACAGCCGCATCACCCAGACGCCCTGGGGCTCGCTGCAGACCCTGGGTAACGTCGGCGTCCGCCAGAACGGGACGCTGGTCACCTCGAGCGCCGGCGCCTTCCACACCCAGCCCACCGGCTGGGACGGCTGCCGCGTCAGCCTGGGATCCTACTGCATCGACGACGCCGCCCCCGCGACCAGCGGCGCGGACCGCGACCTGCGCTACAACCAGGCCACCTACAACACCTCGGTGATCCCCGAGGTCGAGCGCTTCAACAGCTTCGTGGCGGGCAACTGGGACCTGACCGACGACATCGAGCTGTTCGGCGAGATGGGCTACTACAACGCCGTCAGCCACAGCGTTCAGGGCCCGACCACGACGCTGACGTCGCTGCCGATCACCGTGCCGGCGTCGAACTACTACAATCCCTTCGGCCCGAGCGTGTTCGCCAACGGCCAGGCCAACCCGAACCGCCTGGCGGGCATCAACGCCCCGGCGGCGGGCCTGCCGGTCGTGATCCGCAGCTACGCCTTCGTGGACGTGGGGCCGAACGAGGTCGACGTGAACCTCACCCAGACCCGCTCGCTGCTGGGCCTGCGCGGCGAGAAGCTCGGCTTCCGCTGGGAAGGCGCGTTCGTCTATTCGCGCGCCAAGGCCAAGGACGTGTCGGACGGCATCAGCGCCACCCTGCTCCAGCAGCAGCTCGCGCTCTCGACGCCGGACGCCTACAACCCGTTTAACGGCGGCGACCCGGCCAATCCGAGCATCGGCGACGCCACGCCGTCGTCGCAGGCGGCGATCGACGCTATCTCGATCCGCACGAAGCGGGTTTCCACCAGCTCGCTGGCCCTGGCCGACTTCAAGGTCTCCAAGCCCGACCTGTTCGCCCTGCCGGGCGGCGACGTGGGCTTCGCGGCCGGCGTCGAATGGCGGCGTGAGACCCAGAAGGACGACCGCGACGACCGCCTCGACGGCACCATCGTCTTCACCGACATGGTCACCGGGGCGGTGTATGGCAACGACCTGATCGGCTCGTCGCCCTCGCCCGACACCAAGGGCTCGCGCAAGGTGACCTCGGCGTTCGCCGAGCTGGCCATCCCGGTCGTCTCGCCGGACATGGAGATCCCCTTCGTCCACGCCATCGAGGTGCAGCTCGCCGGCCGCTTCGAGGACTTCTCGGACGTCGGCAGCGTGGCCAAGCCGAAGATCGCGGCGGCCTGGGACATCTTCGACGGCCTGCGGATCCGCGGCTCGTGGGCCGAGGGCTTCAAGGCCCCGAACCTGGAGCAGATCAACGCGACGCTGGTGACCCGCTCGAACACCCGCACCGACTGGGTCCGCTGCGAGGCCGACCTGCGGGCCGGCCGCATCAACGCGTTCTCGGACTGCTCGCGCTCGCAATCCACGACCGCGCGCCGCTCGGGCAACCAGGACCTGAAGCCGGAGGAGAGCGAGAACTTCGGCCTGGGCGTGGTGTTCCAGCCGCGCTTCCTGCCGCCGGAACTCGGAAACGTGACGGTGACCGCCGACTACTGGCGCATCAAGCAGAAGGGCATCGTCGGCCTGTTCGGCGAGGGCAACGCCCTGATCGCCGACTACCTGGCGCGGGTGAACGGGGGCTCGAACCCCGCCGTCGTTCGGGCCGACCCGACGGCGGACGACATCGCCGCCTTCGAGGGCACCGGGCTCGCGCCGGTGGGCTCGGTGCTGTACGTGAGCGACCAGTACCAGAACCTGCTGCCGCAGGAGGCCCGCGGCCTCGACATCGGCGTGATCTGGAACCTGCCGACCGACCGGTTCGGCGACTTCGACTTCGCGTTCAACGCCGCCCACCTGATCAAGTTCTACCGCCAGCCCTCGCCGGCCATCGCCGAGCTGCTCGAGGCGCGGGCCGCGGGCGAGATCAATGCGGGGACGACGATCACCGGCGGCGGCGACCTGATCCGTCAGGACGGCCGTCCGGAGTGGAAGTGGTCGGCCTCGGCGACCTGGCGCTACAACCAGTTCACCGTGGGCGCCTTCACCCAGTACATCGGCGATGTCGAGGACCTGGACCTGACGGACTCCACCGGCAGCAACTGGGTGATCGACTCCCAGATCACGGCGAACCTGTACGCCCAGTACGAGTTCACCGACGGCTGGACCAGCGACACTCGCCTGCGCGTGGGCGTGCGGAACCTCACCGACGAGAAGCCGCCGCTGGCCGAGTCCGGCTACTTCGCCGAGCTGTACCAGCCCTACAGCCGCTACTGGTACGTGAGCGTGCGCAAGTCCTTCTAGGACGGGCGCCGTCCCGGCCGGGTCCCGCGAGGGTCCGGCCGGGCTCGCGGACAGAAAAACGCCCCGGGGAGTGGGGTCCCCGGGGCGTTTCCTTTTGGGCCTTGGCCTTGCGGCCGCGGCTTAGCGGATCAGGCCCGCGCCGAACAGCTTGGCCACCGAGCCCAGCGCCGCGCCCGACTGGTCGCGCTCGCGGATCGAGCCGCCGAAGGTGTAGCGGACGCCGACGCGGAAGGTGTCGGACTCCAGGTCCAGGTCGTTCGAGTCGAAGCGGTCGTAGCCGACCAGCACCGACACCGGCGAGCCGGTGAACTTGTATTCGGCCTCGGCGCCCAAGTTCCAGCCGTCGAAGTCGCCGAAGCGGCTGTCGGCGGTGACGAAGCCGGCCGACGCCTGCAGCTTGAAGTCGTCGGTCACGTACTGGCGCAGCTCGCCCCGGACGGCCCACAGGTCGGCGTCGCCGAGGTCGTCCGAATTGCCGTAGCCGGCCTGGCCGTAGAGGGTGGTGGTCGGGGCCAGGTTGAACTGGCCGTCGACGCCGACGCCCCACAGGGTGACGTCATCGTTGGTCTCGACGCCCGCGAAGCCGCCCAGCAGGCCGCCCGCGACCTGGGTGTTCAGGTGGCCGGTGGCGCCGAACGCGGTGTCGCCTTCGTAGTCGGTGATCGAGCCGTCGATGGCCGCGCCCAGCGAGCCGGCGTCGAAGCGGACCGAGCCTTCGGCCTGCCAGACGTCGCCTTCGGCGTCGCCCAGGACGGTGTCGGCCTCGACGCGGGAATAGTTCGCGCCCACGTGACCGATGGTCTGGGCGTTGGCGGCCACAGCCGACCCGAGGAAGGCCACGACGGCGGCCGCGGCGAACAGGTTCTTCTTCATTGTGATCCCACTCCTAACTTGGGGAGCGGGCACCTAGTGAGCGCCGGGGGAGCGCTCAAGGCGAAGCTGGGCCGTACGACAGCCTTTGCCGCAAGCCTGTGCCATTCGTGCAACAACATGCCCCCTGGCCGCCGTCACGCCGGTGACGTGTTCCGATTTCAAGGGGTGTTACCGAAAATTCATGTTCGGAGAACGCCTCGTCAGACGGTCGCCTCGCCCCACTCGTTCCAGCCCAGGATGCGCGGGGTCTTCGGCAGGTACATGCTGTCGCTGCGCCGGACCTTGAACCCCGCCGCCGCGATGGCCGAGGTCACCGGGCGAGTGATGTGGCAGCCGCCGGCGATCCGCTTCCAGACCGGGTTCACCCGCCGCTGCCAGGCCGCGACGCCCGGGTCGGGCGCCAGGCCGTGCTCGCAGTAGAGGAGGCGGCCGCCGGGCTTCAGGACCCTGCGGGCCTCGGCCAGGGCCTGGGTCGGGGTGTGCACCGAGCAGAGCGTGAACGTGCAGACCACGCAGTCGAAGCTCCTGTCGGGGAACGGCAAGGCCTCGGCGGTCCCGTCCTGCACGTCCACCTTCAGGCGCGGATCGTGCGGGGCGGCCTGGGCGGCGGCGCGCAGCTCGGGGGCGGGATCGACGCCCGTGACGCTCTCGACCTTGCCCGGATCGTAGAAGGCGAGGTTGAGCCCCATGCCGATGCCGAGCTCCAGCACCTTGCCGCTGGCCTGCGGCACGATCTTCTCGCGCTGCTTCATCATCGGCGGCGCCGAGCAGGCGCACTGCAGGAGCTTGGGCAGGATGACCCGGTCGTAGAACGAGGCCATGGCGTCCTCCCTTGTCGTCGTCTCAGGTCAGCTTCTAGGCCAGCTTCACCGTACGGCCTGTCCGCGCCGCCTCATAGATGGCTTGCATGATCCGTCCGAGATCGGCGTCAGCGAAGCTCGTACACCTTGGGGGCGGGGCCGAGCGCGACCGGTCCGAGAGTGGTCTGACCGGCCTGGAAGTAGATGACCGCCCGCGCCACCTCGCCCGCGCCCTCGCGCGCCTCGGCGACGGCGGCGGCCGCGGCGGCCTGCTCCTGGGCGATCACGCCGGTCTCGCCCATGGCGTCCAGCGCCCGCGGCGCCTGGCGCAGGGTCACGTCGAGGCTGCCGGTGACCCGGCCGTCGGCGCCGACGCCGAGCGAGCCCGAACTGGCCCCCAGCACCGCCTCGCCGGCGGTCACCCCGGCCTCGCGCAGGTTCATCCGCCCGCCGGCCCCGGTCCAGCGGCGGACCGCGTCCGGCCAGTCGCGGCCCTGGAAGGCGGAGATCTTCGTCAGCGTGGTGTTCCAGACGATGGACACCGGCCGCTCGCCGGCGATCCGGCCCAGCAGGCCCGCGAGCCGCGCCCGCCCCTCGTCGACGCGGACGGAGACCAGCCCCTCGTCGAGCTCGTCGTTGCCGCGCAGGTGGAACTCCACGCGCTTGGCGGCCTGCAGGCCGAACGGCTGGGCGCCGGCGGCCGGCTGGAAGGCGAGGTCCACGCCCTCGAACGAGAACCTGGGCGGCGTCTCGGAGAGGTGGGTGAGGCTGGCGCGGATCACCTTGCCCGTCACCTGCACCGGACCGCCCACCGGCCGCACGAAGGTCGCGCCCTGCGGGGCGGCGATCACCCAGCTGGTGGGGGAGGAGACGCGGGCCTGGCCCTCCAGCACCGGCGCCTCCAGGCCCCAGCCGGACGGCTCGCGCACCCGCGCCTCGGTCAGGGTGATGTTGAAGCGGAAGGGATAGCCGCCGACCGAGCGCTCCTTCCAGCTGACCTGGTAGCCCGCCCGGCGCAGGGTCTCGACGCCCGCGTCCATCCGCGCCTGCGCCTCGCCGCGGGCCCAGAACCAGGCGGCGGTCCAGGCGATCGCCACGAGCCCGGCGAGGACGAACGGCAGGAAAAGGCCAAGGCGGCTCCGTTTGCGGGGCGGGGTCGGATCGGGCACAGACATTCTTCGGGTGTGAGGCTTTGCGGGTCGGGATGACGGACGAACGTTGGGTCTTCGGCTACGGGTCGCTCATGTGGCGGCCGGGGTTTCCCTTCGCGGAGCGGCAGGCGGCCACCTTACACGGCCGCCGGCGCGCCTTCTGCATCTATTCCGTCCATCACCGCGGCACCTACGAGCGGCCGGGGCTGGTGCTGGGCCTGGCCCCCGGCGGGGCGACCCGCGGCGTGGCCTACCGGGTGGCCGACGGCGACTGGCCGGAGGTCTACGCCTACCTCAAGGACCGCGAGCAGCCCACCGAGACCTACATCGAGGCGAGCCGCGCGGTGCGCCTGGCCGACGGCCGCCGGGCGGCCTCCCTGGTGTTCCTGTCCGACGTGCGCCACCCGCAGTGGGCCGGCGCCCTGTCGCTGGAGCGGCAGGCCGAGCTGATCGCCGGGGCGCGCGGACTGTCGGGCCGCAACGTCGACTACCTGCGCGACCTCGTGGAGCACCTGCGCGAGCTTGGGGTCCGCGACCAGGGCATGGAGCAGCTGCTGGGGCTGGTGGAGGCGCGGGAGCTGGCGGCGGGATAGCCGCCTCTAGAGGCTCATCAGCTCGCGGGAGCGGGTCTCGATGCGCTCTTCGAGGATGCGCATGAACTCGGCGCGCTTCAGGCCCGGGGGAATGGGCTCCAGGTACTCGAAGACGATGACGCCGGGGACGCGCTTGAAGCCGTGGGCGGGCCAGTGGACGCCGGCGTTGGTGGCCACCGGATAGACCGGCACGTCCAGCTCGCGGTAGAGCGCGGCGATCCCGGGCTTGTAGTCGGGCGGGGCGCCGGGCGCCTTGCGGGTGCCTTCCGGGAAGATGACCACCTGCTGGCCGCGGGTGAAGCGCTCCTTACCCTCGCGGATCACCTGGCGCATGGTCTTCGAAGCGCCCTCGCGGTCGATGACGATGGCGCCGGACTTGGCGGCGTACCAGCCGAACCACGGGATCCAGGCCAGCTCCTTCTTCATCACGAAGGCGGTGCGGGGCAGCCAGGTGAACTGGGCGAAGACGTCCAGCATGCACTGGTGCTTGGGCGCGACGAGCGCAGGGCCCGACGGGATGAACTCGCGTCCGCGCACCTCCACCCGGATACCGCAGATCGGCAGCATGCCGACGACGCCCCGGCCCCAGAAATGGAACAGGGCGAAGGTCCAGCGGCGCGGGCCGAGCAGGATGGGCGTGGCCAGCACCGCCACCACCGCCGTCCAGAGATAGAAGAGCGCCACATAGGCGAGGGAGCGGACCGCGGTCACGGCGTGGCCTTCTGCTGCGCCGTCTCGAGCGGCGCTTCGCGGGGCCCGAGCCCCAGCACCGCCTCGCGGCCGAGGATCGCCAGATACTTGCAATACTCGACCACCATCAAGCGGGCGGCCCTCGGCTGTCGCCACCAGTGGCTGGACTTCAGGGCCGGCGTCGGCACGGCGTAGGTCGAAAGCCGCACGCCGGTTCCGTGGAACACCGCCCGCAGCTCGAGCATGGCGCGGGGCATGTGGTAGTCGGCGGTGACGATGGTCAGGCTGCGGTAGCGCATCGCCTCGGTCCACTCGGCGGTCTCGCGGGCGTTGCCGACGGTGTCGGCGGCGGTGAACCCCAGGTCCACGCAGCAGTCGTAGAGCCGGCGCACGGCGCGGGAGAGGTTGCGGATGTCTTCGCGGCTGGCCTCGGGATTGACGCCGGAGACGAGGACCCGCCGGCCGTAGCCGTCCTCTAGGAGGCCGATGGCGGCGGCGATCCGTTCCTTGGAGCCCGCGCCGGTGAGGGCGACGATGCCGTCGGCCGGCGGCGGCAGCCGGGCGGGCGTCGACTGCTGCACCCGGTGCGCGTAGGCGAACAGCCCCGCGAACCAGATCAGCGCCAGCACCAGGAAGGCTGCGACCGACTTCATCCCCTAGAGGTCGCGGATCAGGCGCGTCGCGGTCAAGCGCGCGGCGACCGCCGCCACCCCGGCGGCGAGCAGCGGGCAGGGCAGGACGGCGAGGAGGTCGATCCAGGCGATCGGCAGGGCGGGGGTGATCCCCTCGCCGCCGCCCACGAGGCGCAGCAGGGCGCCCAGCAGGGCCGCGCCGGCCGCGCCGACCGCGCCGGCCACGGCGGCGACGCCGGCGAACCGGAGCTGGAAGAGGCGGGCGATGTAGCCGTCCTCGGCGCCGGCCAGGTGCAGCACCTCGACCACGTCGCGCCGGGCGGCGAGGCCGGCCCGCGTCGCGAAGGCGACCACCGCGCCCGCCGCGACGGCGATCAGCAGGAAGATCCCGGCGCCCGTCCAGCGGACCACTCCGGCCGCGCGGCGGATGTCGTCGAGCCAGACCGAGTGGTCGTCCACCACGGCGTCGAGGCCCTGGGCCTTCAGGGCGCCCGTGAGCTGTTCGCCCGTGGCCGGGGTCTCGCGGTCGAGGGTCACGGCCACCAGGCGCGGCACCGGCAGGTCGTCGAGGTCGCTGACGTCGCCCAGCCAGGGACGGACAAGCTCGTAGGCCTTCTCGCGTTCGAGGGCGCGGGCCTCGGCCACGCCCGGCACGCCGGCCAGGGCCTCGGCGGCGCGGGCGGCGGCGGCGTCGGGCGTCTCGCCGCCGCTGGCCCGGACGATGACGGTGGCCTCGCCGGTGAGCTGGGCGGCCCAGCCGCCGGCGGCGCGGTCGCCGGCGATGACGAACAGCGTCGTCAGGCAGGCCAGGAAGCAGAGCACGGCGATGACGAAGATCAGCGCCGGGTCGCGGGCGTCGCTGCGCGGCAGGAACGGCGCCGGACGCCAGGCGGCGACGTCGAGCGGCGGCTCGGCGGCGCGGACCTTGCGGGTCTGCGTCCTGGTCTGCGCCTGGGGCGTGCGGCTCATGCGGCGGGGCCCTGCGGCGCCAGGGCGGCCAGCCGTCCGCCCTCCAGGTGCAGCACCGGCTTGTTCGCGCGGGCCACCATGTCCTGGTCGTGGGTGGCGATGACGACCGTGGTCCCCAGGCGGTTCAGCTCGACGAACAGGCGGTAGATGCGCAGCGCCATCTCATGGTCCACGTTGCCCGACGGCTCGTCGGCCAGCAGGATCTCGGGACGGTTCACGACGGCGCGGGCGATGGCCAGCCGCTGCTTCTCGCCGCCGGCGAGGGTGGGCGGCAGGGCCCCCATGCGCTTGCCCAGCCCGACCCAGGCGAGCAGCTCGGCGACGTCGCCGCGGTACTCGGACGGCCGGTGGCCGGCGATCCGCAGCGGCAGGGCGGCGTTGTCGAACGCCGACAGGTGGTCGAGCAGCAGCAGGTCCTGGAAGACGACGCCGATCCGGCGCCGGAGCCGCGGAAGCTCGCGATGCGCCACATGGCCGGTGTCCTCGCCGAACAGGCGCACGACGCCGGCCGACGGCCGGGCGGCCAGGTAGATGAGCTTGAGCAGCGAGCTCTTGCCGGCGCCCGACGGGCCGGTGATGAAGTGGAACGAGCCGCGCGGCAGGGCGAACGACAGGCCGGACAGCACCTCGGGCCCGCGGCCATAGCGCATGGACACGTCGTCGAAGCGGACGATTTCGTCGGCGGCCTCCTGGACCGCGGCGGCGTTTGGTTTTCTGGACATGCGGGCCGAAATCGGCGACCTCGGAGTGAGGGTGCTGGAGCGTCCGATTCGGCGTCATGATACTGACCTGTCCAGAGTGCGCCACCAGCTATTTCGTGGACGAGGCGCGGGTGCCGCCGGAAGGCCGGACGGTGAAGTGCTCGTCGTGCGGCAAGCGCTGGCGCGCCTTCCGCGACATGGCCGAGGCCCACCCGGCGCCTGAACCGGCGCCCGCTTCCGACGTCGAGGATTACGAACCCGACCCGCCCGAGCAGATCGTGGCGGTGGGGCCCGACGGGCGCGAGGAGGAGATCGCCCCGCCCGCGGCCGGCGCGGCCGAGGCCCACGTTCAGGCCGCGGACGCGGCCGCCGAACCCGACGCGGAGGAGACCGTTCGCCGCCCCCGCCGCACGCCGCCCCGTCCGACGGCCAGGGCCGGGCGCGCGGGCGCGGGCGCCGCGCTCGCCTGGGCCGGCGTGGCCGCGACCGTGGCGGCGGTGACCGCCGTCGTGATGTTCCGGGCCGAGGTGGCCCGCGTCTGGCCGGCCAGCGCGGGGCTCTTCGCCGCGGTGGGGCTGCCCGCCGACCGCCTGGGCCTGGTGTTCGACGACGTGAAGTCCCAGGCCGCGCTGCAGGGCGGCCGGCCGGTGCTGTCGGTGACGGGGGCGATCCGCAACACCCGCTCTGAGACGGTGACCGCCCCCGCGCTGAAGGTCAGCCTGCTGGACCGGGCCGGCAAGCCGGTGGCCGCGCGCATCGCCCGGCCGCTCAACGCCGACATCCCGCCGGGCGCCAAGCGCTACTTCGCCATCGCCATCCCCGATCCGCCCGCGGGCTCGGCCACCCTGGACATCGCCTTCGAGGCGGAAGGCGCCGCGGCCGCCCCGTCCGCCGCCCAGCCGGTCGAGGCCGTCCTCGGACCCGAGCCCATAGAGGCGCAGCCGCTGCCGGCCGGCCATGGCTGACGCCGAGCCCGTCGTCCTGCTGTCCGAGGTGGAGATCGCCGAGCGGGTGAACGCCCTGGCGCATGCGATCGCGCCGCGCATCGACGACGAGACGGTGGCGGTCTGCCTGCTGACCGGAGGCCTCTGGTTCTGCTCGGACCTGACCCGGGCGCTGGGAAGGCTCGGCCGGTTCGTGCGCTTCGACGCCCTGTGGCTGGCCTCGTACCGCGACGAGCGGATCTCCAGCGGCCGCTGCGAGGTGCGGGCCGACCTTCAGCGGCCGATCGCCGGCCGCAAGGCGCTGGTGGTGGACGACGTGTTCGACACCGGCCTGTCGCTGTCGGAGGCGGCCCGGCTGGTGAGGGACTCCGGCGCGACCGAGGTGCTGACCGCGGTGTTCGCGCGCAAGCCCTGGCCCACGCCCCGCGCCATCGAGCCCGACTTCGTCGCCTGGGAGGCGCCGGCCCGGTTCCTGGTCGGCTACGGCATGGACGCCGCCGGCCAGATGCGGGGCCTGCCGTACATCGGGGCGATGGACTAGGGACCATGCCCGCGCTCACGATCCGCGAGGACGACCTCAGCCACGAGCAGACCCGAGCGCTGCTGGCGCTGCACCTGGCGGGGATGCACGAGACCTCGCCGCCGGAGAACGTCTTCGCCCTGGACCTGTCGGGCCTTCAGCAGCCGGGGATCACCGTCTGGAGCGCCTGGGCGGGCGAGGCGATCGCCGGGATCGGGGCGCTGAAGGCGCTGGACGACCGCACGGGCGAGATCAAGTCGATGCGGACCCATCCCGACCACCTGCGCAAGGGCGTGGGCGCGGCGATCCTGGACCACATCGTCGCCGAGGCGCGCCGGCGCGGGCTGACGCGGCTGAGCCTGGAGACCGGCCGCGGGCCCGCCTTCGAGCCGGCGCTGGGCATGTACCGGACGCGCGGCTTCGCGCCGGGCGAGGCGTTCGCCGACTACCGGCCGAACGCCTTCAGCCAGTTCATGCACCTCGACCTTTGAAAGGGGACCTGTGACGGCGCCTCACAGCCAGGGCGCGGGCCGCTCGCGCGCCAGCATGTCGTCATAGGTCGGCCGCGGGCGGACCACGGCGAACTCGGCGCCCTTCACCAGCACTTCGGGGACCAGCAGGCGCGAGTTGTACTCGCTGGCCATCGCCGCCCCGTAGGCCCCGGCGGTCATGAACGCCACGAGGTCGCCCGGCTCCAGCGGCGGCAGGGCCCGGTCGCGGGTGAAGGTGTCGCCGGTCTCGCAGACCGGGCCCACCACGTCGTAGGGACGCGCCTCGCCCTCGCGCGGCCGCACCGCCCGGATGTCGTGGTAGGCGTCGTACATGGCCGGCCGGATCAGGTCGTTCATGGCCGCGTCGAGCACCAGGAAGCGCCGCCCCTCGGGCCGCTCGTGGACGTGGGTCACGCCGGCGATCAGCACGCCGGCGTTGGCGGCGATCATCCGCCCGGGCTCGAAGGCGAGGCCGACGTCCAGACCGCCCACCGTCTCGGCGATCATGGCGGCGTAGTCGTCGGGGGACGGCGGTTCGGGCTGGTTGAAGTAGGGCACGCCGAGGCCGCCGCCGAGGTCCAGGCGCTCGACCCGCAGGCCCTCGCGCTGGAGGCGCTCGACGAGGCCGCGCATCTTGGCGAAGGCCTCGGCCATGGGCGCAAGGTCGGTGATCTGGCTGCCGATGTGGCAGGCCACGCCCACGGGGCGGACGCCGGCCAGGTTCGAGGCCTTGGCGTAGAGGCGCTCGGCCTCGGAGAACGAGACGCCGAACTTGTTCTCGGACTTGCCGGTTGAGATCTTCTCGTGCCCGCCGGCCTGCACGTCGGGGTTCACCCGGATGGCGATCTGCGCCCGCACGCCCAGGCGCTGGGCGACCCGGTCGACGAGGTCGAGCTCGGGCTCGGATTCGACGTTGATCTCGGCCACCCCGGCCTGCAGCGCGAAGGCCACCTCGGCCTCGGTCTTGCCGACGCCGGAGAAGACGATGCGCTCGGGCGGCACGCCCGCGGCGAGCGCCCGCCGCACCTCGCCCTCGGAGACGACGTCCGCCCCGGCGCCCAGGCGCGCGAGGGTGCGCAGCACGGCGACGTTGGAGTTGGCCTTCACGGCGAAGGCGATCAGCGGATCCTTCACCCCGTGCGCCACGAGGGCGTCGCGCAGCACGGTGTAGTGCCGCTCTAGCGTGGCGGACGAATAGACGTAGACCGGCGTGCCGACCGCCTGCGCAATGCGCGCCAGCGGCACGTCCTCGCAGAAGAGCTCGCCCCCGCGGAGCTCGAAATGGTTCATCGGCGCGGGTTGGCGTACGGGTCGGGCAGGGCGCCCTGGGGCGCGGTGCGGCCGGGGTTCGGCGAGGTGCCCTCGATCGGCAGGGTGCGCGGCGGCGCCGGGTCGGTCGAGCGGTCGCGCGGATCGACGGTGTCCACGGGACGGGCGGGGTCGCGCTTGCGCTGGGCGTTGTCGGCGTCGCGGGTGGTGTTGCGCTCGGCGCCGAACAGCGGGCCGGGGCGCTCCAGCTGGCCCATCTTGCCGCAGCCGGCGAGGCCGGCGGCCAGGATCAGGACGAGCGCCGCGGCGCCGGTTTGGATTTTGCGGCTCATGCCAGGAGGTCCTTCCAACGCTTGATCTGGGCCCGCACCTGGTCGGGCGCGGTTCCGCCGTAGCTGCGGCGGCTGCGCGCCGAGGCCTCGGGCGTCAGCACATCGTAGACCGAAGCCGTGATCCTGGGGTCCAGCTTCTGCAGCTCGTCCAGAGAAAGTTGCGAAAGCTCCTGGCCCAGCTCCTCGGCCCGCTTCACGGCCGCGCCGGTCACGTGGTGGGCGTCGCGGAAGGGCAGGTTCAGCTCGCGCACCAGCCAGTCGGCGAGGTCGGTGGCGGTCGAGAAGCCCGAGCCGGCCGCCCGGGCCATCGCCGCCACGTTCGGCTGCAGGTCGGCGACCATGCCGGCCATGGCGCGCAGCGACAGCTCGAGCGCGTCGAAGGCCTCGAAGGTGGGGACCTTGTCCTCCTGCATGTCCTTCGAATAGGTCAGCGGCAGCCCCTTCATCACCACCGCCAGCTGCTGGAAGCTGGCGAGCAGCCGGCCGGCCTTGGCCCGGACCAGTTCGGCGGCGTCGGGGTTCTTCTTCTGCGGCATGATCGACGAGCCGGTCGTGAAGGCGTCGGACAGCCTCACGAAGCCGAACTGCGGCGTCATCCAGATCACGATCTCCTCGGCCAGCCGCGACAGGTGGATGGCGCAGATCGAGCCGGCGGCCAGGCTCTCCAGGGCGAAGTCGCGGTCGGAGACGCTGTCCAGGGAGTTGGCCGTGGGCCGGTCGAAGCCCAGCGCGGCGGCCGTCATCTGGCGGTCGATCGGGAAGGGCGAACCGGCCAGGGCGGCGGCGCCCAGCGGGCTCTCGTTCATCCGCGCCCGGGCGTCGGCGAAGCGCGCGGCGTCGCGGCCGAACATCTCCACATAGGCCATCAGGTGGTGGCCGACGGTCACCGGCTGGGCCGGCTGCAGGTGGGTGAAGCCGGGCATGATCGCGTCGGCGTGGGCCTCGGCCTTGGCGAGCAGGGCGCCCTGCAGAGCCCTGAGCTGCCCGATCGTCCGGTCGCAGGCGTCGCGGACCCACATGCGGAAGTCGAGCGCCACCTGGTCGTTGCGCGAGCGGGCGGTGTGCAGCCGGCCGGCGGCGGGCCCGATCAGCTCGCGCAGCCGGGCCTCCACGTTCATGTGGATGTCCTCGAACTCGTCGCGGAAGGGGAAGGTCCCCTCGGCCATCTCGCGCTCGATGGCGGCCAGGCCCTCCTGGATCTGCGCCTCGTCCTCGCTTGAAATGACTCCCGCCTTGAGCAACATCGCCGCGTGCGCGCGGGACCCCGCCAGGTCCTGCGCCGCAAGGCGCTTGTCGAACCCGATGGAGACGTTGATCGCCTGCATCAATTCGGCGGGCTTGTCCGTAAACCGACCGCCCCACATGGCTTGTCCCGTGGGCGCCTGTCCCGTAGGCGTCTGGCCCGCCGGAGCGGTCCCGCCGGGCGCATCAGAGGAGTTGTCGGTCATATGAGCGAAGGTCCAGCGGCCAGCACCAAACCCAGGAGCGTCCTGACGTGGGCCCTCTGGGGCGCAGCCCTCCTGGGCGTCGCGGCGGTTCTCTACATCATCGCTCAGGCTTCCACCAAGCCGGCGGCGACGACGGCGGGCGCGCCGGCGGCCAAGACCCTGATGAGCAAGTGGACTCCGCCCGAGGCGCCGACCGCGCCGCCGGACTACGCGTTCTATGACGAGGCGGGCAAGCCGGTGCGCATCGCCGACTTCAAGGGCAAGGTCGTGGTGATGAACATCTGGGCGACTTGGTGCGCCCCCTGCAAGGTCGAGATGCCGACGCTGGCCAAGCTGCAGGCGGCCTACGCGGGCCAGCCCGTCGAGGTGGTGGCGGTCAGCATCGATTCCGCCGGCGAGGCGGCGGCGGCCAAGCTGTTCATCGCCAGCAACGACCCGCTGAAGTTCTACCACGACCGCGAGATGAAGCTGCCGTTCCGCCTGCAGCCGCCCGCCCAGGGCGCGCCGACGACGGTGATCTACGGCAAGGACGGCATGGAGATGGGCCGCGTGGCCGGAGAGGCCGACTGGGCCGGCGCCGAGGCCCGCGCCCTGGTGGACAAGGCCCTGGCCGCGGACTGAGAGCTCGGGGCGGGCCTCAGGCCGCCTCGGATTCCTTGACCCGTTCGGGCGCGACCGTACGCAGCAGGCTGACCAGCGAGCTGCGGGCCTCGGGCGCGAGCCGCTCGTAGGCCGCCAGCAGCTCGAGCGCGCCCGGCGTGCGCATGCGGGTCAGGAGGTCGAGGTCCGTGGCGGTCTCGCGGTCGGGCCCGTCGAACACGTCCATCAGGTCGGTGACGCGGCAGCGCAGGGCGCGCGCGATCTGGACCAGCCGCGAGAAGGAGATCCGGTTGGCGCCGTTCTCGTACTTCTGGATCTGCTGGAAGCTGACCCCGCACTGCTCGGCCAGCGCCTCCTGCGACATGCCGATCGTCCGCCGCCGGATGCGGACCGCGGCTCCGAGAGCAATGTCCATCGGGTCGGGCGCCTTGGTGGACGTCTCGGACATGAATTCTCCCTCCATAGCCCCGGACAACGTACAAGCGGCTCCCCCCGAACCGCGTTATCCAGACTTTCCAATAAAGGCCCTTGTTGCAGCCCTGCAAAGCTTTTTCCGAGCCGCAGGGCGGCGGATGCAACCTCGGCCGTGGCTCGGGTGTTGCACAGCCATGCCGGGGCCAGCGGACGTGTGGTGGGACGACCTGCGGCAGGAGGCCGAGCTTCCGCCGGCCCCGCCGCCTGCCCGGCGCAAGGCCCCGCTGGTGGCCGGCGCGCTGGCGGCCGTGGCGCTTTCGGGCGGGCTGGCCTGGTGGTTCGCCTCGCCCTCCGAACCGTCCTTCCAGAACCAGATCGAGGTCCGGCCGCCGCCGGCGCCCATCCGCCTCGCCGGCCCGACCGCCGACGCCGAGCAGGTGCGGCGCGCCTACGAGGAGTTCGGCCTCGTCTACGCCAACAGCGGCCCCGAGGGCCTCGCCCGCTTCGCCGAGAGCTGCGCGCAGTCGCTGCGGGGCGATCCGCGCATCCTGGACTTCTGCCTGGCCTTCGACCTGTTCACCGGCGCGGTGCGGGACGAGCCGGCGGGCAAGAGCGGCGCGCGCCGGCTGGCGATGGTGCAGGCGGCCCTGCCGGACGCCGACCCGGACGCACGCATCGCCGAGGTGCAGCGCCTGATGCGGGACGTGACGGGGATCGCGCCAGCGGCCGAGACGACGCCGGCGGCGCAGGCGGCGGGACCACCCGCGCCCGCCGCGCCTTCCGATGCGTCCGCGCCGCCGCGCCCGGCGCCCGCGCGCAAGGCCGCCTCGCCCTGCCGGGGCCTGCCCACCGCCGACCGCCTCGTCTGCCAGAGCCCGACGCTGAAGGTCCAGGACCGGCGGATGAAGGCGGCCTACGAGCGCGCGCTCGCCGCGGGCGCCGATCCGCTGGCCATCGACCGCGGCCAGGCCGAGTGGCGGGCGCAGCGCGAGGCCGCCGGCAGCCGCGCCGAACTCGCCGACCTCTACGCGCGCCGCGTGCGCGAGCTGAACGCCGCGGCCGAAGCCGCGCGGACCACGCCGCCCACCTGACCGGCCGGTTAAGCTCTTGGTGACCGAAGCACCCCCGAGTCTGCCGGGTCGGGGCAGCAGTCTTCGGGACCCATGCGAGTAATCCGTTCACATCCTCCTTTCGACCATGGCGCGGCGCTGCGCGTGCCGCCGCCGCACGACCGCAAGAGCTGGGCCGTGCTGTGGAGCTGGCTGGGCGACGAGGCCCAGGCCGTCGCCGAGGCCGCCGCCGTCCAGGTCCGCACCCCCGAGGGACCGGTCGTCGCCCACTGTGGCGACTGGATCGTCCTGTCCCATTCCGGCTCGTTCCACGTGGCCCACGCCCTGCGGGCCTGCGACGCCTGACCCGGGCGCGGGCGGGCCCTTGAACGGGCGCCCGCCGGCCCTAGATGCCCTTCCCGTCCAACAGAAAAGGGGAGGCACGATGAAGACGGTGTCCGTTACGCCCGCCGACCTCGGCTGGGCCGTCCGATCCGACGGGATCGACAACGAGATGATCTTCCGCAGCGGGGCCAGGGCCGAGGCCGCGGGCCGCCGCGTGGCCCAGGCGCTCGCCGCCGCGGGCTTTCCGGTGAAGCTGCACGTCCACGCGCGGGACGGCAGCCTGGCGGGGCGCTTCGTGTGCCCGCCGCTCTCCGGGGCGGAGCCGGAGCCGACCCCGGCTTGACCCGGGTCAAGGCGGCCGGCCGGGGAGCGGGACACGCTCGCCCGCGGAGGCCGCCATGACCGCCCTCGCCGCACGCCCGCCATGCCCCAGCGCCCGCCGGCTCCCGCGCGAGGCGCGCCTTGGCCGCTGAGCTCTCCGGCGCCGAGCTCTCCCGCCTGGTGTGGGAGGCCAAGTACCGGGCCCCCGGAGAGGCCGCGGTCGCCGACACCTGGGCCCGCATCGCCGCCGCGACCGCCGCAGTGGAGCGCGAACCGGGGCTCTGGCGAGGACGGTTTCGGGCCTTGCTGGAGGACTTCCGCTTCCTCCCCGGCGGGCGGATCCAGGCGGGGGCGGGCGATCCCGCCGCGGTGCTGTTCAACTGCTTCGTCCTGCCCGCATTCGGGCCTGGACCCGGGGCCGAGGCCGACCGGGCGCTGGACGCCCTGCGGGAGGCGGTGGCGACCCTCCGGGCGGGCGGCGGCGTCGGCTGCGACGTCTCGGGGGCGCCGCCGGCCGGCGCGGCCGCGGAGCGGGGGCCGCCGGCGCCGGGGCCCGTCGGCTACCTGCACCTGTGGGACGCCGCGTGCCGCGTGTTCCTGGCCGGCGCGACGCGTCAGGGCGCGCTGATGGGCGCGCTCCGCTGCGACCACCCGGACGTGGAGGCCTTCGCCGCGGCCAAGACCGCGCCCGGCGCGCTCAGCCGGTTCAACCTCTCTGTGGCGGTGACCGAGGCCTTCATGGCGGCGGTCGCGGCGGACGCCGACTGGCCGCTGAGGTTCCCCGTGGAGACGGGCCCCGTGGTGCGCACGGTCCGCGCCCGGGGCCTCTGGACCCGCATCCTGCGCTGCGCCTACGAGACCGGCGATCCGGGGGTGCTGTTTATCGACCGGATCAACGCGGAGAACCCGCTGGCCTGGCGCGAGCGGCTGGCGGCGACCAACCCCTGCGGCGAGGTCCCGCTGCCCGACTACGGCGCCTGCGACCTGGGCTCGCTGAACCTGACGCGCTTCGTCGCCGCGCCCTTCACGCCCGAGGCGCGCCTGGACCTGGCCGGCCTGGCAGAGGCGGCGGCGGCGGCGGTGCGCCTGCTGGACGACGTCATCGACATCTCGGCCTTCCCGCTCGCCGCCCAGGCCGACGAGGCGCGGGCCACGCGCCGGATCGGCCTCGGGATCACCGGCCTGGCCGACGCCCTGGTGATGCTGGGGCTGCGGTACGGCGAGGCGGCGTCGCTGCGGGCGGCCGGTGAAGCGATGCGCACGATCCGCGACGCGGCCTACGGCGCCTCGGCCGGGCTGGCGCGGGAGAAGGGCGCCTTCCCCGCCTGCGAGGCGGAGCGGCTGCTGGCCGGGCCGTTCGCGCGGCGCCTGCCGGAACCGCTGCGCGCGGCCATCGCGCGGCACGGGCTGCGCAATAGCCACCTGCTCGCCGTCGCGCCCGCCGGATCGATCAGCCTGCTGGCGGGCGGGATCTCGCCCGGGCTGGAGCCGATCTTCGCCGCCGTGCAGGAACGGACCCTGCGCACGAGCCCCGGGGAGACCCGCGCCGTCCGCTGGACGGCCGCCTCGGTGGCGCTGTGGCGGCGCGCGACGGGCGAGGCCGCCGGCCTTCCGCCGGCGTTCGCGGCGGCCCACGACATCCCCGCGGACGCGCACCTCGACATGCAGGCGGCGCTGCAGCCTTACGTGGACCAGGCGATCTCGAAGACCGTCAACGTCCCGGTCGAGACCCCCTTCGAGGACTTCGCGCGGATCTACGCCGGGGCGCACGCGCGGGGGCTGAAGGGCTGCACCGCCTTCCGGCCGGCGCGCGCGCAGGTGATCGCCGCGGCGCCCGGCGGGTGTCCGGGCTAGGCCTGGGCGGCGCCCTTCACGAGGTGGACGGTCGAGGCCTGGGGCCCCTTCACGCCTTCGCTCTCGGCGAAGCGGACCCGGTCGCCGACGGCGAGGTGCTCGAAGCCGCCGTTCACCAGGGCGTTGCGGTGGAAGTAGATCTCGCGGCCGTCGTCGCTCTCGAGGAAGCCGTAGCCCTCGTCGGTGAACAGCCGGGCGATCCGGCCCTGCGGCGGCTCCTCGTGAACCTTCACGTCGCCGCGCTGGCGGCGGTAGCGGTCCTGCAGCCGCCGGCGGGCGGCGGCGAAGGCGTCGCGCACCGCGACGAAGGCGTCCTCGTGTGCGTGGTCCTGGGGCGGGTTGCGGTCGATCATCACGTCGGCCTCGCCGGGCGCGGTGATCTGCAGGCGCACGGCGTAGAGGTCGCCGTGCCGGCGGCGGTGGGCCCGGCCGATCACGGCCACGCGGCACGAGGTGATCCGGTCGTGGAAGCGTTCGAGCTTCTCGGCCTCGCGCTCGATCCGGCGCTTCAGCGCCTCGCTGGGCTCAAGGCCCCCTTCGAAGGTGATCTGCAGCGGCAGTTGCATGGGGGTCAGCGCCTCACGGGTTGAAACGGGTCTCGTCGAGCCACGCGCCGAGCGTGCTGTCGGGCGCCTTGGTCAGGTCCTTGCGGATCGCGCCGGCCAGGCGCGCGCGTCCCTCCAGCCGCGCCCGCAGGGGACCGATGAGCCGGGCGGGGGCGGCGATCACCACGCCCTCCAGGCCGCGGAGGCGGCAGACCTCGGCGGCCCGGTCGGCGACCTCGCCGATGAAAGCCTCCTTGGCGGGCCGGACGTAATCCTCCCGCCCCACGGCGGCGCGGGCCGGCGTCATGCTGGAGAAGGATCGGGCGGGGGGCGAGGCGCGAAGCTCCTCGCGCAGGGTCTTCAGGCGCGCGGCGCCGTCGATCTCCTCGAAGGTGACGTAGCGCGGCGGATCGTTGCGGCGCTCCACCAGCCGCGCCCGGCCGCCATCGGTGATGAGGAAGAGCGCCTTGCCGGGGCTGACCATCTCGCGGGCCTCCATGGGACCAGGAAAGGCTAGGCCGTCGCCTCCGAAGGACATTGACCCCGATCAAGGTGGGCGCGCGGCGCTGCGCGAGCCTGTCGGCAGGAGAAGCTGATGACCCGCCACGCCGGCAACCGCGCCCCCGCTCGCGTCCCCAATCTGGCTGGGCGCCGCCCGATCGAGCTGCGCATCCGCGACATCGGCCAGCTCTTCCACAGCCTGGACCCGTTGCCCTACCGCGAGCGCGACCTGGACGAGCGGGTCGAGGCGTACGTCGTCGGCTGGGCCGGCGAGATGCCGCGCGCGCCGATGGAGATCATCGTCCACCTGCCGGCCGCCGAGGCCGAACGGGCCGAGGCGGCGCACGTCGGCGAGGCCATGCGCAACTACTTCGCCTACCGCGCCGAGATGATCGGCTGGGAGCTGCGGGACCTCTTCCGCGTCGGGCGGAGCTCGCTGGCCATCGGCCTGACGGTGCTCGTGGTGTGCGTGGCCGCCGGCCGGGCGCTAGGCGAGCTGATGGGGCCCGGCTACCTAGGGCGGGTGTTCGACGAGGGCCTGATCATCCTGGGGTGGGTGGCCAACTGGCGGCCGGTGGAGATCTTCCTCTACGACTGGCAGCCGCTGGCCAGGCGCCGGAAGCTGTACCGGGCGCTGGCGGCGGCCGAGGTCCGGCTCTCGGCGACGCCCTGACGGACCGCCTTGCGCCGGAGCCCCGCGGAGCGCAGCCTCGACCGGTCTCAAGCGGGGCGGCGGCGGGAGGTTCGGACCATGGGGTTCCGCAACCGGGTCGAGGCGGGCCAGGCGCTGTCTCGGGCTCTTCCTCAGGCGCTGGCCGGCTGTCGCGGACAGGACGTGGTGGTGCTCGCGCTGCCGCGCGGGGGCGTCCCCGTCGCCGCGGAGATCGCCCGCGCGCTGAAGGCGCCGCTGGACCTGGTGCTCGTGCGCAAGATCGGCGCGCCCTTCCAGGAGGAGCTGGCCATGGGCGCGGTGGCCGACGCGGGCGAGCCCGAGACGGTCCGCAACGAGGACGTCATCGCCGCCGTGGGCGTGGACGAGGCCGGCTTCGAGGCGGCCCGGGCGCGGGAGCTGGACGAGATGGAGCGCCGGCGGCGGCGCTACCTGAAGGACCGGCCGCGGGCCGAGGTGGTCGGCAAGGTGGCGATCGTCGTGGACGACGGGGTGGCGACGGGCGCCACGACGCGGGCGGCGCTGCGGGCCGTGCGGCGGCGGGGTCCGGCGAAGCTGATCCTGGCGACCCCGGTGGCGCCTGCCGAGCGGCTGCCCGAGCTGCGCGCCGAGGCCGACGAGGTGGTCTGCCTGGAAGACCTGCGCTGGGGCGCGATCGGCCTCTGCTACGACGACTTCCGCCAGGTGGAGGACGAGACGGTGGTGGAACTCCTCGCGGAATTCCCGCCGTCCCGGCCGCCGGCCTAGCTGGGAAGGCCTGCCGAGCCGTCGTCGGGTTCGACGGCGCCCGGCGGCAGGACGATGCGGTTGGTGACCGAGGCGACGCCCGGCAGGGTCCAGGCCAGGCGCTCGGCGGCGTCGCGGTCGAACCAGCCCGTCGCCGTGCCCGACAGCGTCAGGGCACCGTCCGCCTCCTCGATGACGATGCCGCCGGCGTCTACGTCGTGCGTCTCGAGCAGGATCCGCAGCTGGGTCCGCAGGTCGCCCACCGGCGCGGCCACATGCAGGTGGTTGCGCACGTCCAGCACCTCGGGGAGGCGCAGCAGCTCCTGCTCGATCACCGTGCGCCGCATCTCGTCCTGCACCGCGCCGGTGAGGGTCACGACGCCGCCGGCCACGCTCGCGGCCACCGGCGCGCCGTCGCTCAGCCGCTCGACGGCCTGCGCCACGGCCTCCTGAAGGGCCTTGTCGTCCATGGGATGCCTCGCAAACTGGAAGCCCCAGGCTGCGCCGCCGGGCGCTGGACGCATTGCGCCGCGTCAAACCCCCGGCCGCGGCGATACCGGAAGGTGCAGGCGTGCCTGCCGACACAGAGACCCGCGCCGACCCCGGCCTGGCCGCGAAGGTCGACTTCCTGAGCCGTCCGGCCGCCTATGCCGAGGGACCGGCGCAGGTGAGCCGGCGCGAGACCCACATGTCCTGGGTCTTCTTCCTGGACGGGACGGTCTACAAGCTGAAGAAGCCGGTCCGCTTCCCCTACCTCGACTTCTCCACCCTCGCGCGGCGCGAGGCGGCCTGCCGCGCCGAGGTCGCGCTGAACCAGCGCCTGGCGCCGGGGATCTACCGCGGCGTCGTCCCGCTGGTGCTGCGGGACGGCCGCCTGGCGCTGGGGGGCGAGGGGCCGGTGGTCGACTGGCTGGTGCGGATGGACAGGTTCGACCAGGCCCGCACGCTGGAGGCGCGGTTGCTGGCGGATGGGATCGCGGACGGCGAGGCCGACGCCCTGGCCGACGCGCTGGCCAGGTTCTACCGCACCACGCGCCGGATCCCGACGCAGCCTGCGGCCTATCTGAAGCGCATCGGGGACGCGCTGGCCTATCACCGCCGGGTGCTGCTGGAGCCCCGGCTGGGACTGCCGGCGGGACAGGTGCGCCATGTGCTGGCGGTGCAGCACCGGTTCCTGCGGGTGCGGGGCGGCCTGCTCGCCGCGCGCGCCGGGCGGGGCCGCATCCTGGACGCCCACGGCGACCTGCGGCCCGAGCACATCTGGCTGGGGCCGCCGATCAAGATCATCGACCGGCTGGAGTTCAGCGCCGAGCTGCGCGCGGTGGACCCGCTGGACGAGCTGGCCTTCCTGGACCTGGAGATGGAGCGCCTGGGCGCGGCGGCGGCGGGCGCCCGGGTCCGCCGGCGGGCGGTCGCGCGGCTGGGCGAGCGGGCGGCGCCCGAGCTGCACCTGTTCTACCGCTGCCACCGGGCCACGCTGCGCGCGCGGCTGGCCATCGCCCATCTGCTGGAGCCGAACCCGCGCACCCCCGAGAAATGGCCGCGGCAGGCGAGGGCCTACCTGGCGCTCGCGGCCCGCGACGCCCGCCAGTTGGAGCGGCGGCTCAGAACACCATCAGGTCGGTAAGCGCCTCATCGCAGGCCAGCCGCCGGATCGCCTCGGCCAGCAGCGGCGCGCTGGCGAGCGCCTCGACCTTGGCCTGCAGCGGCGATCCGGCGATGCGGGACGGCGGCGCGGCGTCGGCGACCACGATGCGCTCCACCGCCGGGTCGGCCAGGACCTCGGCGGCGCCCGGCATGAAGAGGCCGTGGGCGGCCAGCGCCACGACGCGCCGGGCGCCCGCGGCCCGGGCCGAGCGGGCGGCGCGGGCGATGGTGCCGCCGGTGCTGATCAGGTCGTCCACGACGAAGACGGCGGCGTCCCGGACGTCGCCCACCAGCAGGTCGCCGGTGACCACGCCGCCGCTGCGGTGCTTGTCGGCGAATGCCTTGCCGACCGGGCGGCCGAGGCGGGCCTCCAGCGCCTGGCGGAACAGCTCGGCGCGCTTGGCCCCGCCCGGGTCGGGCGAGAGCACGCAGACCGGGCCGTCGGCGAGGCCGGCCGCCAGATCCAGGAACAGCGGCGCGGCCGACAGCGCGATCGCCCGCCGGCGGAAGGCGTTCTCGAACGCGGCCGGGTTGTGGACCTCCAGCGCGACGACCGCATCGGTCCCCACCGCCTCGAACAGCGACGCCACATAGCGGACGGTGACGGGGTCGAACGGCTTGGTGCGCACGTCCTTGCGCGCATAGCAGAGGTAGGGCGCGACGGCGGTCACCCGCGCCGCGCCCGCGTCCTTCAGAGCGCCGATGAAGAACAGCAGGCGGCAGAGCTTGTCGTTGGCGCTCTGGTCCGGGCCGCCGTGCAGGCTCTGGATCACGTAGCAGTCGGCGCCGGCGACGGACTCCAGCGGCCGGGCCTTGTGTTCGCCGTCCTCGAATTCGCGCTCCTCGTGCGGCGTGAGGGGCCGGCCCGCGGCGCTGGCGATCGCCGCGCCGAGCTCGGCCGTGGCGTTCAGCGCGAACAGGCGCACGGTCGACGGAAGGCCGCTCATGGCCTGAGCTCTTCAGCGCGTGAGAACCGCACGTCGGCCTCGCCCAGCCGCCGCCGCGCCTCGGCCTCGGAGCCGTCCACGTCGAGGGCCCGGCAGGCGTCCTCGACGACGACCGCCTCGAACCCGGCGGCCCGGGCGTCCTCGGTCGACCAGAGGACGCAGAAATCGAAGGCGAGGCCGGCGAGGAAGACCCGCGTCACGCCGCGGTCCTTCAGGTAGCCGGCGAGGCCCGTGACGGTGCGGCGGTCGTTCTCGCGGAAGGCGGAATAGGAGTCGACGCGCGGGTCGGCGCCCTTGCGCAGGATCATGTCGGCGCGCACGGCGTCGAGGCCGGAATGGAAGGCCGCCCCGGGGGTACCCTGGACGCAGTGATCGGGCCAGAGCACCTGCAGCCCGTAGTCGAGCTGGGCGGTCTCCATTGGCCGGCGGCCGGGGTGCGCCGAGGCGAACGAGCCGTGGCCGGGCGGATGCCAGTCCTGGGTCAGCACCACGGTCGCGAAGCCGCCCATCAGGCGGTTGATCGGGGCGACCACCTCGTCTCCGCGCGGCACGGCCAGGGCACCGCCGGGACAGAAGTCGTTCTGCACGTCGATCACGATCAGGGCGTCGGTGGGGGCGATGGGGATCATGACGGCTGGACCTGCTTGGCGAGCCGGCGGTCCACTTCGGCGGCGAGGCGCGTCAGGGGCTCGGCGATCCGCACCGGATAGTCGTGGGGCTCCAGCGCCCGGAGGGGCTCGGGCAGGGCGGCGAGCTCGCGGGCGGCGCGGGCGCGGATCTCGGGCAGCGAGGGCGGCGGCCCCGTCCGCCGTCCCTGACGCATGACAGGCTGCAGCAGGGGCTCGCCCAGCGGGCGGTCGTGCAGGGTGGAGACGACGTCGCCGCGCATCCGGCCGCGCGCGTCGACGCTGCGCCAGACCTGCTTGCGGCCGGGCCAGGTGGCCTTGCCGGTCGAGAGCTTGCGGCGCGGGACGCCGGCGTATTCCTGGAGCTTGTAGGCGCAGTCGAGGCCGGGCGCGTCGGACGAGGTGGTCAGGCTGGTGCCCACCCCGAAGCCGTCGATCGGGGCCCCCGCGCGGACGAGCGCCTGCAGGTCGCCCTCGTCCAGGCCGCCGCTGGCGAAGATGGTGATGTCGGAGAGGCCGCCCGCGTCGAGGATCCCCCGGACGCTGCGCGACAGCGCCAGCAGGTCGCCGCTGTCCAGCCGCACGCCCCGGACCTTCACGCCGGCGGCGGCGAGGCGCGGGGCCAGCGCCACGACCTTCCGCGCGGCCGCTTCGGTGTCGTAGGTGTCGATCAGCAGGGTGAGGCCCTCCGGACGCGAGCGGGCGAAGGCCTCGAAGGCCGCCGTCTCGTCCTCGAACGCCTGGACGAACGAATGGGCCATGGTGCCGAAGAGGGGGATGTCCCACAGCATCCCCGCCAGCGTCGTGGCGGTGCCGGTGAAGCCGGCGAGGTAGCTGGCGCGGGCGGCGAAGAGGCCGGCCTCCGAGCCATGGGCGCGCCGCAGGCCGAAGTCCACCAGCGTGCGGCCGGGCGCGGCCAGCACCATCCGCGCCGCCTTGGAGGCGACCAGCGACTGGAAGTGCAGGATGTTGATCAGCCGGGTCTCGACCAGTTGGGCGACCGGCAGGGGCGCGACCACCCGCAGGATCGGCTCGTCGCGGAAGAACACCGCGCCTTCCGGCATGGCGTCCACGTCGCCGCTGAAGCGCAGCTCGGCGAACCAGTCCAGCACCCGGCGGCTGAAGCGGCCCGATCGCTCCAGCCAGTCGAGCTCGGCGGGCGAGGGGGCCAGGGCCTCCAGGAAGCCGAGGGCCTGCTCCAGTCCCGCGGCCATCAGGAAGCCCCGGGAGGGCGGCAGCCGGCGGACAAAGAACTCGAACACCGCCGGCTCGGTGAACCCGTGGTCGAGATAGGCCTCCAGCATGTTGAGCTGGTAGAGGTCGGTGAGCAGCGGGCTGGCGGCCGGGTCGGGCCGGACGGGCGGCGGGTCGGTCATGGGCGTCCCCTCGGACCGGCGCGGCGCGTCAGGGCGCCTCGATCTCGTTGATGACGTCGTCCACGCCGAGGATGCGCCAGGCTTCCTCCTCGGCCGCGTCGCGGGCGTCCTTCGAACGGACCTTGCCGGTCAGCCGCACGGCGTCGCCGAACACGCCGACCTTCACCTGGGTGTCGTCGAACAGGGGGTGGCCGTCGAGGGCGGCGCGCACCGCCTCCTCCAGCTCGTCGGGACCGTCCTCCTCGGGCGGCTCGACCGCCAGGCCGTCGACCACGTCGCGGACGCCCGCGACCCGCCAGGCGATGGCGCCCGCCAGGCGCTTGCGCACCAGGCTGGGGACCGCGCCGTCCAGGGTCACGACGCCGTCCTGCACGGCGACGCCCAGGCCGGCGTCCGGCGCGCCCGGCACGACCGCAAGGTCCGAGAAGCGCGGATCGAGGCGCAGCAGCTCGAGCACCCGGTCGCGGATCTCGTCGTCCGACATCGGCAGCGCCGGACGCACGTGCAGCCGGTCGATCAGCCCCGGCGCGTTCGAGGCGATGGCCGCCAGCCGCAACGTCTTCTTCTTGGCGGCGACGGTGCGGGCCTCGCCCTCCACGACGAGGACGCCGTCGGGCTCGAACGCCAGGCGGTCCAGGCGCAGGTCGGCCGGCGGGACGGCGCGGCGAAGCGTGGCGCGGGTGATCTCGATGCGCCGGGCGAGTTCAGGCGGGCTGGCGGTCTCGGTGCTGGTCAAGGCGGGCCTCCTGCGTTTCAGGCCGAACTCTGTCTCCGCACGACGAGCCATGAAACGCGCGAGACGGCGGACCGGCCTTGACGCCGATCAAGCGCCGGCGGCCGTCAGAGACTCGTCACGGACCCGTAGCTTGGCCGTTACAGGCCGCTGCTACCCGCCCCGCATTGGCCGAACGTCGGTCGAGGGGCGATCATGAAGAACAGACTTTGGGCCGGCGCTGGCGCGCTGGCGCTTGCGCAGGCCATCGCGTGGCAGGCGCATGCCGAGGAGACGGCGGCCGCGCCGTCGGCGGTCGAGGAGATCGTGGTGCTGGGCCGGGGCGAAGCCCGCCAGGTGCAGACGGTGAGCGGCGAGGAGCTGTCGCTGGAGGCGCCGGGGGCCAGTCCGCTGAAGCTGGTGGACAAGCTGCCGAACGTGAACCTGCAGGCGGCCGATCCCTTCGGCTCGTACGAGTGGGCGGCGCGGATCTCGATCCGCAGCTTCAACCAGAGCCAGCTGGGCTTCACGCTGGACGACGTGCCGCTGGGCGACATGACCTACGGCAACCACAACGGCCTGCACATCAGCCGCGCGATCGCCGGCGAGAACGTGGGCGGGGTGGAGCTGGCCCAGGGCGCGGGCGCGCTCGACACGGCCTCGGCGAACAACCTGGGCGGCTCGCTGAAGTACGTCTCGCGCGCCCCGTCGGCCGAGTTCGGCGGCCAGGTCGCGGGCACGGCGGGCAGCGACTCCACCTACCGCGGCTTCGTACGGCTGGAGACCGGCGAGACGCCGACCGGCCTGCGTAGCTACGTCAGCTATTCCTACAACACCGCCGACAAGTGGAAGGGCGACGGCAAGCAGAAGCACCAGCAGGTGAACTTCAAGGCCGTCCAGCCGGTGGGCGAGGGCTCGCTGAGCGGCTGGCTGAACTGGTCGAAGCGTCGCGAGAACGACTACCAGGACATGTCGCTGGCCATGCTGGAGCGGCTGGGCCGGAACTGGGACAACATCTCGGGCGACTGGGACCTGATCGTGCGGATCGCCGAGATCGCCAACAACCGCGGCGACACGGGCGTGACGCCCCAGCGACCGCAGCTGGGGGTGACCTATCCGGCGCCGGTCATCTCGGTGGATGACGCCTACTACAACGCCGCGGGCCTGCGGGACGACCTGGTGGGCGCGGTGACCCTGGACCTGCCGGCCGGCGAGGCGTTCAAGGTGCGCGCGACGGTCTACGGCCACAACGACGAGGGGCAGGGCCTCTGGGGCACGCCGTACGTCCCCTCGCCCAACTACGCCGCCGCCGCGGCCACGACGGACAACGCGCCGATCTCGATCCGCACGACCGAGTACGACCTGCAGCGCTACGGCTTCGTGGGCTCGGCGACGCTGGCGCTCGGCGCCCACTCGGTCAACGCCGGGGTCTGGTACGAGGACAACGAGTTCAACCAGGCGCGCCGCTACTACGGCCTGAACCTGGCCGCGCCGCAGCGCAGCTTCCTGGACATGCAGTCGAACCCGTTCCGGACCGACTGGGAGTACGACTTCTCGACCACCACCTGGCAGTTCCACCTGCAGGACTCCTGGCGGGTGACCGAGCAGCTGACGGTCAACGCCGGCTTCAAGGCCCTGTCGGTGGAGAACGAGGGCCGCACCGTCTTCGCCCGCACGGCCTCGCTGGAGAAGAACGGGACCATCAAGGCCGAGAAGGGCTTCCTGCCGCAGGCCGGCGTCCGCTACGAGCTGACCCCGGACAGCGAGCTGTTCGCCGCCTATTCGCGCAACATGCGGGCGTTCCCGAGCTCGGGCACCTCGGGGCCGTTCTCCTCGACCCAGGCGGGCTTCGAGGCGATCCGCGAGGACCTGAAGCCCGAGATCTCCGACACCTTCGAGGCGGGCTGGCGCTTCCGCACGGCCGGCTTCCAGGGCGTGCTGGCCGCCTACCACGTGAAGTTCAAGGACCGGCTGTTCGCCGTGCCCGTGGGCTCGGGCATCGTCGGCAATCCCTCGGCGCTGTCGAACGTCGGCGGCGTCACGGCCAAGGGCTTCGAGGCGGTCGGCTCCTGGGCGTTCGCGCGCGACTGGTCGCTGTTCGGCTCGTACGCCTACAACGACAGCACCTATGACGACGACACCGTGGACGGGAACGGGGCGGTGGTCGCCCGCACGGCCGGCAAGACCACGGTCGACACGCCCAAGCACCTGCTGAAGGGCGAGCTGGCCTACGACGACGGCGCGGTCTTCGGGCGGGTCTCGGTCTCGCACCTGTCGAAGCGCTACTTCACCTACGAGAACGACCAGAGCGTTCCGTCGCAGACGGTGGCGGAGCTGGCCGTGGGCTACCGCTTCTCGGGCTCGCCGCTGCTGGAGGGCCTGGAGGCGCAGGTGAACGTCACGAACCTGTTCGACGAGGACTACATCTCGACGATCAACTCCAACGGCTTCCCGCTGCGCGGCGACAGCCAGACCCTGCTGCCGGGCGCGCCGCGCCAGGTGTTCGTGACCCTGCGCAAGACGTTCTGACTTCCCCCCAAGCGACTGCGGAGGGCCCCGCCCCCACTCCGGGGCCCTCCGGTTTTTTCGCACGCGGCTCTTCCCGTACGGGCCCGCGCAAGCTCTGCAACACAGCTGTCATGCTTCTGTCGGGCCGTTGTCATCGGCCCCTCCTAGAACCCCGCCTGGGCAGGCGGGCGGCTCGGGTCCGGGGGAACGGATCCAGCATCACAGGTCTCGCGTGCGCCGCCAGAACCACGGTGGAGAACACGATGACCGGCGTCACCAAGCTGAAAACCCTTCTTGTCATGTCGCTCAGCGCGCTCGCCCTGGGGGCCTGCGGCGGCGGCGGCGCCGACAACGTCGCCTCGCCCGGCGAAGGCGCCTTCCCGCCCGGCAGCGGCGGCGGCACGGGCGGCGGCACGACCAACCCGCCCCCCGGCCAGGCGGCGGCGGACTGCCCGACCGGTTTCGCCAACGTCGGCACCGTGGCGAACGGCACGCTGCGCGCCTGCCAGCTGCCGTCCAAGATCGTCGGCAACCTGGTGGTCCCGGCCCGGGCCGGCACGGTCTACGCCATCAGCGGGCGGGTGGACGTGGGCGACGACCGCGGCGCCGATCCGAACAATCCGGTCGCGGGCGCCCAGCAGGGCATCCTGACCATCGAGCCGGGCGTCACGCTCTTCGGCTCGGGCGGCCTCGACTACATCAACGTCCAGCGCGGCAACCAGATCTTCGCCGAAGGCACCGCCTCGAACCCGATCATCTTCACCAGCCGCTCGAACATCGACGGCAACTCGGGCGCCGACCTGATCGGCCAGTGGGGCGGCATCGTGATCGCCGGCCGCGCGCCGATCGCCTCGTGCCCGGCCGGCACGACCCCGCCGAACATCAACTGCGTGGCCACCTTCGAGGGCGGCGTCTCGCTCTACGGCGGCGCCAGCCCGACCGACAACTCGGGCCGCCTGCGCTACGTCCAGGTCCGCTACCCCGGCTTCGAGATCCAGCCGAACCGAGAGCTGAACGGCATCACCCTGCTGGGCGTCGGCTCGGGCACCACCATCGACCACGTCCAGGTGCACAACAGCTCGGACGACGGCATCGAGTTCTTCGGCGGCACGGTGAACCTGAAGCACGTGGTGATCACCGGCGCCGACGACGACAGCCTGGACACCGACGAGGGCTGGCGCGGCGGCGTGCAGTACCTGATCGTCCGCCAGCGGGCGAACGGCGGCGACCGCGGCTTCGAACAGAGCTCGGCCGGCGTGCAGGCCTCGCTGAACTCGCAGCCGAAGTTCGCCAACTACACCGTGATCGGCTCGGGCCGGACCGGGGCGGGCGACCTGCAGGTGCTGAACACCGGCACGGGCGGGCGCTTCATCAACGGCGTGCACGCCTCGGCCAACAGCGCCGTGGCCTGTGTGGACGTGGACGACACCTCGACCCAGGCGGCGGCGCCGCGGTGGGACTCGGTGGTGCTGGCCTGCGCCACCGCCTTCCGGAACGACAGCGGCGTCGACGGCGCGGCCGCGGCGGCGCTGTTCGACGCCGGCGCCAACAACAGCTCGACCCACGTCTCGACGCTGAACGGCTTCGTCAACGGCGCGAACGAGGCCGCCCGGACCGCCACCGATCCGAAGGCGATCTACGCGTTCTTCGACACCACCAACTACATCGGCGCCGTTCGGGACGCGAACGACACCTGGTGGCAGGGCTGGACCTGCGGCCTGGCCGCCGGCAGCAGCTGCTGATCACGCGGGGCGGGGCCTCGCGGCCCCGCCTCCTCCGCGTCCGACGAACTCCAGAGGCGATCCTGACATGACCAAGCTCCACCGCCCGCTCGCCGGGCTGCTGCTCTGCACCACCGCGCTGATGGCGCCCGGCCTGGTCCAGGCCCAGACCTCCGGCCAGGAGGTCGAGGAGATCGTGGTCCGGGGCAAGTACATCCCCGAGGTCATGCGCGAGACCTCCGAGGTGGCCTCGATCGTCACCCCCGAGGACCTGGTCCGGCAGGGCGACGACACGGCGGCCGCGGCCCTGACGCGCCTCGCCGGCCTGAGCGTCGTAAGCGGCCGGTTCGTCTACGTGCGGGGCCTCGGCGAGCGCTACTCCTCGGCCCTGCTGAACGGCTCGCCGCTGCCCAGCCCCGAGCCGCTGCAGCGGGTCGTCCCGCTGGACCTCTTCCCGTCGAACGTGCTGGCGGGCGTCAACGTCCAGAAGACCTATTCCCCGAACCTGCCGGGCGAGTTCGGCGGCGGCCTGATCGACCTTCGCACCATCGACACGCCCGACGATCCGTTCGTCTCCCTGGGCTTCAGCGTCGGGATGAACGACGAGACCACGCTGAAGCGCGGGCTCACCTACTACGGCGGCGACAGCGACCGGCTGGGGATCGACGACGGCACGCGCGAGCTGCCCGCCGCCATCCGCCGCGGCATCGAGACCGGAAAGCGGATCGACGCGGCCAACTTCGGCTCGGACGAGCTGACGCGGATGGGCCGCAGCTTCCAGAACGCCAACATCAACCTGCTGCAGTCGACCAACGACGTGCCCTTCAACGGCAGCGTCGACTTCGCCGCCGGCACGTCCTTCGCCATGGACTGGGGCACGCTGGGCGTGGTGACGGTGCTGGGCTACGACTCCGGCTGGTCCACCCGCGACGCCATCCAGCAGGAGGGCGTGGTCAACCTGGACGGCCTGGCGGTGCAGGAGGACCTGCGCTCGTTCTCGACCCAGAACGACGTCGTCATCAACGGCCTGACCAGCGTCGCGCTGGAGCTCGACCACCACACCTTCAAGTGGACCAACTTCTACGTCCGCAACGTGACCAAGGAGACCCGCTCGGTCGAAGGCGAGAGCGCCCGGGCCTCGAACTACATCCGCGACGACTGGACGAGCTGGTACCAGCGCGAGCTGATCGACACCCAGCTGACCGGCGCGCACCGCTTCGGCGACCTGGAGATCGACTGGCGCGGCTCGTACGCCCGCACCGAGCGCGAGGTGCCCTACGAGCGACAGGTCCGCTATCGCCGGGTGGACGACGTGTTCCTGCACAACCCGCAGTCCGACGCCAACTTCATCCGGTTCAGCGAGCTGGAGGACAAGGCCGCCGGCGCCGGGGTGGACGTGCGCTACCGCCTGGCGAACGACTACGTCGCCGACCTGACCCTCTCGGCGGGCTACGCGTGGTACGACAACGAGCGGTTCTCGGACAGCCGGGCCTTCCGGTTCACGATGAACTCGACGCCCTCCGTCGCCTTCCAGATGCAGCGCGTCGACTTCCTCTACTCGGACTTCAACATCGGCCCCGACGGGCTGATCCTGCGCGAGGTGACAGGCTCGGACGGCGCGGCCGCCTACGAGGCCAGCCTCACGACCCATGCCGGCTACGTGCAGGCCGAGGGCGAGATCTTCCCGGCGGTCCGCGCCACGGTCGGCGCCCGCTACGAGAGCGGCAAGCAGTTCGTCCGCGCGATCGACCTCTTCGCGACGACGCAGGACGCGGGGCACGAGCTGGAGAACGACTACCTGCTGCCCGCCGCGACGGTGACCTGGAACTTCGCCGAGGACCAGCAGCTGCGCTTCGGCGCCTCGAAGACCATCGCCCGGCCGCAGTTCCGCGAGCAGGCGCCGCAGCTCTACCTCGACCCCGAGTCGGACCGCACCTTCATCGGCAACCCGTTCCTTGAGGACAGCGAGCTGATCAACCTGGACGCCCGCTACGAGCGCTACTTCGACCGCGGCCAGTTCGCGACGGCGGGGGTCTTCTACAAACAGATCGACCGGCCGATCGAATCCGTCGTGAACGAGTCCGGCTCGGGCCTGCAGCAGAGCTTCCTGAACGCGCCGGAGGCGGTGCTCTACGGCTTCGAGGCCGAGTTCAAGAAGTTCTTCGAGCCGCAGATCGACATCGCGGGCCTGGCCGGCCTGCGCTGGCTGGTGTCGGCCAACTACACCTACACCAAGGCCGAGGTGAAGGTGGACGAGGGCGACGTGGTCTATCCGCGGACCAATCTCGGCCAGCCCGCGCCCGCGGCCAACTTCGTGATCGACGGCAGCCCGCTGCAGGGCCAGTCCAAGCACCTGGCCAACGTGCAGGTCGGCTTCGAGACCGAGGACGGCATGACCCAGGCGACCCTGCTCGCCAATTACGCCAGCAAGCGGGTCACCGCCCGCGGCCAGGCGGGCGCGCCGGACTTCGTGCAGGAGCCGGGCGTGATGCTCGACTTCACCTTCCGCCACCGCTTCGAGCTGTGGGCGCAGGAGTTCACCTTCGGCGTCGAGGCGCGCAACCTGCTGGGCGAGGAGTTCGACGAATACCAGAAGCGCAACGGCGACGAGATCAAGCTCAACAACTACGAGCTGGGCCGCAGCGTCTCGGTGAGCCTCTCGGCCCGCTTCTGAAGGTGAGCGCGGGCGGTTGCGGCGCCTCGCCGCGGCCGCCCGGGCGACCCCGAGGCGCGCTGTCACCTTAGCTTCATCCAAGCGTCACGGGAACGTCGGCGTCGTCGGCCAAGAGTCCCGCCGTCCCGCCCCGGAATGGGCGGTCACGGGGGATGCGTTGAAGCCCACACTCCAGGCCCTGGGCGCGGTTCGGCCGCGCACCGTCCTGACAGCGGTCGAGATCGCGCTGGCGGCCGGCCTGGCCGTGCAGGCCGCGCGCCTCACCTGGGCGCTGGCGACGCCCACCGGTCCGCTGGGACCGCCCGTCGCCTCGAAGCCCGCGACCACGTCCCGAGGAGACCTTCGGGCGGACCTTTCGATCCTGGCGCAGTTCGACCCCTTCTTCCGGCTCCCGGCGGGCGCCGCGCCCGCGGACGGGGCCCCCGCCGCGTCCGGCGGCCTCACCCTCTACGGCGTGCGCGCGCTGGCGGGCGGCCGCGGCTCGGCCATCCTGGGCTCGGAGGGACAGCAGCGGGCCTACGAGGTCGGCCAGGAGGTCGAGCCGGGGCTGGTGCTCACCGCCGTCGCCGCCGACCACGTGATCCTCAGTCGCGGCGGGAGCCGGCAGCGGGTGGGCTTCCCCAGGCCCGCGCCCGGCGCGGCGGTCCTGCCGATGCAGGCGCCCGTCGTGGCCCCGGCCACCCTCGACGGCGGGGCGGTGAACGTCGAGCGGCTGCTGGAGCAGACCACGCTTCTGCCGCGCCTGCGGGACGGCCAGCCGGCCGGCTACCAGGTGATCCCCCGCGGACCGGGCGATGCGCTGCGCGCCGCCGGCCTGCAGCGCGGCGATGTCCTGCTGGCCGTCGACGGCGTGGTGCTCACGCCCGAGCGGGTCAGCCAGCTCCGTGAGGAGCTCTCCCAAGGCTCCGGCGCCGAGCTGCGCTTCGAACGGAACGGCCAGATCATGACCACCCGCATCCGGACCACCGCCCCGTGAGCGCCCATCCCGTGAGACGACTCCTCGCCGCCGGACTGCTCGCCAGCGCGATGACCGCGACCCTGCCGCCGCCGGCGCTCGCCCAGGCCCAGGCGCAAACCCAGGGCCAGACCCAGGCGCTGAACCTGCAGGACGCCGACATCCGGGTGTTCATCCAGGACGTGGCGCGCGCCACCGGCCGGACCTTCATCATCGACCCTCGGGTGCAGGGAAAGGTCTCGGTGGCGAGCCAGGAGCCGCTGTCCCGGGCCGAGCTGTTCGACGTGCTGATGTCGACGCTGCGGGCCAATGGCCTGGTGGCGATCCCGGCGGGGTCGGGCGCCTACCGCATCGCGCCGGAAGAGGGCGCCGCCGCCCAGCCCGCGACGCTCGGCGCCGAGGCGGGCTACGGCTTTGCGACCCAGGTGTTCCGGCTGCGCAACCTGGACGCGGCGTCGGCGGCCGAGACCCTGAAGCCGCTGGTCGGCCGGCAGGGCGCGATCCAGGCCATCCCCCGCGGCAACATGCTGGTGGTGGCCGACTACGGCGACAACCTGCGCCGGATCCGCAGCCTGCTGTCGCAGATCGACCAGGACCGCGGGATCACCGAAACGGTGACGCTGAAATCCAGTTCGGCCCGCGAGATCGCCGGGGTGCTGAACGATCTCCTGAAGGCGCCGGGGGCGGATCCGGCGGCGCGCAACGGCGTCGTCTCGATCATCGTCGTGGACAGCAGCAACTCGATCATCCTGCGCGGCGAGCCGGACGCAGTGCGCCCGCTGCTGGCCCTGGTGGCCGACCTCGACCGGCGGGCCGAGAGCGCCGGCGACGTGCGCGTGGTGCAGCTCCAGCACGCCAACGCCGAGCAGCTCGTGCCCGTGCTGCAGCAGCTGGTCGGACAGACGCCCAGCCCGTCCGCCGGGCCCGCTGCGACCCGCCGCGGCGAGGCGCCGGCGTCCCCTGAGCCCGCGGCGACCCCCACGGCCGCCGGCCAGGCCCGGGCCAACATCGCGCGCTATCCCGGCGCCAACGCCATCGTCATCGCCGCCGACCCCGAGACCCAGCGGATGCTGGCCGAGGTGATCCGCCAGCTGGACGTGCGCCGTCGGCAGGTGCTGGTGGAGGCCATCGTCGTCGAGGTGTCGGACGAGGCGGCCAAGCGGCTGGGCGTGCAGTTCGCCCTGGCCGGGATCAACGGCTCGGCGATCCCGTTCACGGCCACCAGCTATTCCAACAGCGCCCCGAACCTGCCGGCGGTCATCGGGGCGGTGGCGGCCGAGAAGAATCTGCCGGACGACGATGCGACCAAGGCCCTGCTGCGGGACGCGGCCGTCCGCTCGCTGCTGGCGGCCAACGGCGCGCTGATCGGCGGCGGCGGCCAGATCGGCGACGACGCCCTGTTCGGCCTGGTGATCAACGCCGTGAAGTCCGACACGGCCTCGAACCTGCTCTCGACGCCGTCGGTGATGACCCTCGACAACCAGCCGGCGACGATTCTGGTGGGCCAGGAGGTGCCGATCACCACGGGCGAGAGCCTGGGCGCCAACAACGAGAACCCGTTCCGCACCATCGCCCGCCAGAACGTCGGCGTGCAGCTCGAGGTGACGCCCCAGATCAACGCGGGCGGGACGATCACCCTGTTCCTGCGCCAGGAGGTTTCGGCGGTGGCCGGGCCGATCAGCGCCAACTTCACCGAGCTGGTGCTGAACAAGCGCGAGATCGAGACCACCGTGAACGTCGACGACGGCGAGATCATCGTCCTGGGCGGCCTGCTCAGCCAGGACGAGCGCGCCTCGGTGGAGAAGACGCCGGTGCTGGGCGACATCCCCGGCCTGGGGGCGCTGTTCCGCGGCACCAACAAGGCGAAGACCAAGACCAACCTGATGGTCTTCATCCGGCCGAAGATCGTGGGCGACGCGGCGGGCGCGCGGGCCGTCACCGGGCCCAAGTACGAGTACATCCGCGGCCAGCAGACGGCCGCCGACCCGCGCCGCCAGAGCGAGCTGGAGGCCCTGGTGCGGGAGTACCTGCGGGCCGAGCCGCCGACCTCGGCGCCCCTGCCGGCGGGGCCGAAATGACCGCCGTCCCGCGCCTGGCTTACGCCTTCGCCAAGACGCACGGCGTGCTGCTGCTCGACCTGGGCGAGACGGCCGTGGTGGGCCTGCGCGAAGGGGCCGATCCGCTCGCGCTGGTGGAGGCCCGGCGGGCCCTGCGCGCGCCGCTGCGGGTCGAGCCGATGGGGCGGGCCGAGTTCGAGCGGCGGCTCTCGGAAGCCTATGCGGGCGAAGGTCTGGCCGCGCCGGCCGACGACTTCGACCTGCCGGGCGGGCTGGACAGCCTGGCCGACGAGATCCCCGCCGCCGCCGACCTGCTGGACGCGCAGGACGATGCGCCCGTGATCCGGCTGATCAACGGCCTGATCGCCGAGGCGGTCCGCCAGGGCGCCTCGGACGTCCACATCGAGCCCTTCGAGGCCGCGCTGGTCGTGCGGCTGCGGGTGGATGGCGTGCTGAAGGAGGTGCTGAGCCTCTCCCCCCGGATCGCGCCCCTGCTGGTCAGCCGGGTGAAGGTGATGGCCAGGCTCGACATCGCCGAGAAGCGAGTCCCGCAGGACGGCCGCATCTCGCTGGCGCTGGGGGGCCGCTCGCTGGACGTGCGGGTCTCGACCCTGCCGGCGCGGGCGGGCGAGCGGGTGGTGATGCGCATCCTCGACCAGGACCAGGCGCGGCTGGGCCTGGAGGACCTGGGCATGTCGCCGCGGGCGCTGGAGGTGTTCCGCGCCGCGCTCGCCGAGCCCAACGGCGTGATCCTGGTCACCGGCCCGACCGGCTCGGGCAAGACCACGACGCTCTATGCCGGCCTGACGCTGCTGAACGACGCCACCCGCAACATCCTCACCATCGAGGACCCGGTGGAGTACGCGATCCAGGGCCTCGGCCAGACGCAGGTGAACGCCAAGGTCGGCATGACCTTCGCCGCCGGCCTGCGGGCCATCCTGCGGCAGGACCCGGACGTGGTCATGGTGGGCGAGATCCGCGACGTGGAGACGGCCCAGATCGCGGTGCAGGCCAGCCTCACCGGCCACCTGGTGCTGTCCACCGTCCACACCAACGACGCCGCGGGGGCGATCACCCGCCTGCGGGACGTGGGGGTCGAGCCGTTCCTGCTGGCCTCCACCGTCCGCGCCATCGTCGCCCAGCGGCTGGTGCGCCGGCTCTGCCCCGACTGCCGCCGGCCGCATGCGGCCGACGCGGTGACCGCCCGGCGGGTCGGGGTGGCGCGCGGCCATGTGCTGTTCCGCCCCGGGGGCTGCCCGGCGTGCGGGAACACCGGCTACGTCGGCCGGGTCGGGATCTACGAGGCGTTGCGCGTGGACGAGCGCATCCGCCGGCTGATCGCCGAGGACGCGGGCGAGGACGCCATCGCGCGGGCCGCGTTCCCGGGCGGCGGCACGCTGCAGGCCGAGGCCCGGCGCTACGTGGCCGAGGGGATCACCTCGGTCGAGGAGGCGATCCGGGTCAGCCGCCAGGAAGGCGCCGAGCATGCCGGCGTTTGAATATGTCGCCCTCGACGGCGGCGGGCGCGCCCGCCGCGGCCTCGTCCAGGCGGCCAGCGAGCGCGCGGCCCGCGACCAGCTTCAGGGCCGCAGGCTCACGCCCCTGAAGCTGGCCCCGGCGGCGGAGCGGACGGGCCTGCGCCAGCGGCTGCTGCCCGACCGGGTGGGGCCGCGCCAGCTCGCCCTCGTCACCCGCCAGCTCGCCACCCTGATCGCGGTCGCCCCGCTGGAAGAGGCCCTGCGGACCCTGGCCCTGCAGGCCGAGCGTCCGGGCGTCCGCCGCGTGCTGCTGGCCACCCACGCCGCCGTGCTGGAGGGCTATCGGCTGTCGGACGCGATGGCGCGCCAGGGCGAGGCGTTCCCCCGGCTCTACCGGGCGATGGTGGCGGCGGGCGAGAGCTCGGGCGCGCTGCCCGAGATCCTGGAGCGGCTGGCCGACCTGCTGGAGCGGGACGAGGCCGCGCGCAGCCGGCTGCTGGTCGCGCTGATCTATCCCATGGCGCTGGCCGCCACGGCGCTCGCGGTGATCGCCGCGCTGATCGCGTTCGTGGTGCCGAAGGTGGTCGAGCAGTTCGACAGCATGGGCCAGCGGCTGCCCTGGCTGACCCGGGCGATCATCGGCCTGTCGGACGCGGTGCGAGACTGGGGCTGGCTGATCCTGGTGCTGGCCGTGCTGGCGGCCGCCGGCGCCGTCCAGGCGCTGCGCCGGCCGGACCTGCGGCTGAGGTTCGACGCCGCGCTCCTGAAGGCGCCCCTCCTGGGGCGGCTGATCCGGGACCTGCACGCCGCCCGGCTCGCCCGCACGCTGTCGACCATGATCGCCAGCGGCGTGCCGGTGCTGGAGGGCCTGCTGCTGACCGCCCCCACCGTGCACAACCGCGCCCAGCGGGCGGCGGTGGCCGAGATGGCCACCGTCGTGCGCGAGGGCGGCAGCCTGTCGGGCGCCATGCGCAGGGCCGGGCTGTTCCCGCCGATCCTCGTCTACATGGCCGCCAGCGGCGAGAACGCCGGCCGGGTGGACGTCATGCTGGGCCGCGCCGCCGAGTACCTGGAGCGCGAGTTCAACGCCGTGGTCGCCGTGGCGCTGAGCCTGCTCGAGCCGGCCATCATCATCGTCATGGGCCTGATCGTGACCGTGATCGTGCTCTCGATCCTCCTGCCCATCCTGCAGATCAACACCCTCGCCTACCGCTGAAGAGACCCGCGATGACCGACTCCGTCCAGGACCAGACCCGCCCGCGCCCGCGCCGCCGCCGCGCCGAGGCCGGCTTCACCCTCGTCGAGGTGATGGTGGTGATCGTCATCATCGGCCTGCTGGCCACGGTGGTGATGATCAACGTCCTGCCCAGCCAGGACCGGGCCATGAAGGAGAAGGCCCGCGCCGACGTGGCCGTGCTGGAGCAGGCGGTGGAGACCTTCCGGCTGGAGAACCTCTCGTTCCCGACGAGCGAGCAGGGCCTGCAGGCGCTGGTCAGCCCGCCGCCGGGCCTGTCGCGTCCGGACCGCTACCGCGACGGCGGCTACGTGCGCCGCCTGCCGCAGGACCCCTGGGGCAACCCCTACCAGTACCGCTATCCCGGCGAGCACGGACGCTTCGACGTCTGGTCGTTCGGGGCCGACGGCCGACAGGGCGGCGAGGGCGATGACGCCGACATCGGCAACTGGAGCTAGGCGGCCAGGCCACCTCCGGGCCGAGCGCGGCTTCTCGCTGGTCGAGATGATGGTCGCGCTGGCGGTCCTGGGGCTGCTCACGGGGGCGATCCTGATGACCCTGCCCGATCCCGGCCCCCGCCTGTCCGACGAGGCCGAGCGCCTGGCCGCGCGGCTGGAGCACGCCCGCGAGGAGGCGCTGGCGACCAACCGTCCGGTGGAGGTGGCGATCGCGCCCGACGGCTACCGCTTCCGGGTGCTGCGCAAGGGCGCCTGGACGGCGCTGGACGAGGGGCCGTTCGCGCCCCGGGCATGGCCCGAAGGGCTGACCGTCAGCGTGGCGGCGGCGGATGGCCGCGAGGCTGTCCGCTTCGACGTCACCGGCGCGGCCGGGCCCACCGAGATCCGACTGTCGAACGGGACGCGCAGCGTGCGCGTCGTGGTGGACGCTGCGGGCGAGAGCCAGATCCATGCCGGCGCGCGCTGAACAGGGCTTCACCCTGCTGGAGATGCTGGTCGCCATGGCGGTGCTGAGCCTCGGCGCGCTCGCCCTGCTGAACCTCGCCGGGGAGAACACGCGGACGGCGGGGGCGCTGGAGCAGCGCTTCTTCGCCTCTGTGGTGGCCGAGAACCGGGCCGTCGAGGCCCTGACGGCGCCCGCCCCGCCGGCGCTGGGCGAGGAGCGCGGGGCCGACCGGGCGGGACGCGAGACCTGGCGCTGGACACGGCGGGTGAGCGCGGCGGGGGAGGGGATGCTGCGGGTGGACGTCCGCGTCGCAGGTCCCGGCGACCGCACGGCGGGCGAGGTCACCGCCTTCCGGGGGCCGCCATGAAGGGCTTCACCCTTGTCGAGATGATGGTCGCGCTGCTGATCTTCGGCCTGGTCGCGGCGGCGGGCGTCGCGATCATGCGTTTCAGCGTCGACAACCAGCAGGTCGTCCGCGCCCACACGCACCGGCTGGCCGAGCTGCAGCGCGCGCGGGCGATGCTGAAGGCCGACCTCGCCCAGGCGGCGCAGCGGCCGGTGCGCGATGCGGCCGGCCGGCCGGCCCTGCGCAGCTTCTCGGGCGGCGAGCAGCGGACGGGCGGGCCCCTCCTGGCGCTGGTCCGGCGCGGCTGGGACAATCCCGACGCCGATCCGCGCGCCTCGCTGCAGACGGTCGAGTACCGGCTGAACGGCGGCCGGCTGGAACGCCGCGCGCGGCCGGCCCTGGACGGCGCCGAGCTCGGCCCGCCGCAGGTCCTGCTGAGCGGGGTGCGGGACGCCCGGGTGGCGTTCCTCGTCCGCGGACAGTGGATCGAGGCCCTGCCGAACGGGCCGCGCCAGCCGCTGCCCCAGGCGGTGCGCCTGGACCTGACGCTGGAGGACTACGGCGAGCTCTCGCAGCTCTTCCTGGTGACGGGAGAGCCGGCATGAGGCGGCGGAGTGAGGAGCGGGGCGTGGCGCTGCTGTCGGTGCTGCTGCTGGTGGCGGTGATGTCGGTGATGGCGGTGACGGTGCTGGACGAGATCCGCTTCGGCGTACGCCGTGCGGCCAACGCCGAGGCGGTCGGGCAGGCGCGCTGGTACGCCCTGGGGGCCGAGGCCCTGGCGCGCTCGCGCATCGGCGCCCTCGTCCGCTCGGACGCGGTCCTGACGGGCTGGAGCGGGCGGGCCGTCAGCTACCCGGTCGAGGGCGGGCTGATCCAGGCGCGCCTGACCGACGCCGGCAACTGCCTCAACCTCAACAGCCTGGTGCAGGGGCCGCCCGAAGGGCTGCGCCGCAGCGACGCGGGCGTCGAGCAGTTCCTGGCCCTGGCGCAGGCGCTGGGCCTCGCCCCCCGCGAGGCCGAAATGCTGGCCGCGGCCCTGGTGGACTGGATGGACGCCGATCCCCTGCGCGAGAGCGGCGGCGCCGAGGACGAGGCCTATGACGGCTACCGCACGGGCGGAACGCTGCTGGCCGAGCCCAGCGAGCTGCGGGCGATCCAGGGCTTCACGCCGCAGGTCTACGCTCGCCTGCGGCCCTACGTCTGCGCGCTGCCGACGGCGGACCCCGCTGCGATCAACATCAACACCCTGACCGAGGACCAGGCGCCCCTGCTGGCCATGCTGGCGCGCGAGCCGCTGTCGGCGGCGGCGGCGCGGCGGGTGATCGCGGCCCGGCCCGCGACGGGCTGGGCCGAGGTGGCCGACTTCGCCGCGCTGCCGGCGGTGCAGGCGGCGGACATCGATACCGGGCGACTGAGCGTGCGTCCGCGCTACTTCGGCCTGCAGACCGAGGTGACGTTCGGCGAGGCCGAGGCCTTCGCCAGCGCGCTCATGGAAACGGATTCCGCCGGCCGGGTGCGGCTCGCGGCGCGGCGATGGGGACCCGAGGAATGAGACGCACACGCCTGGTCTTCGCGCCGAGTGATCCGCAGGCGCCGCCCGCCTATCTGCTGCTGGACGCGTTCGGCGAGGTGGTCGGCCGCGGCGAGCAGCCGCTGCGGGCCGAGGCCCCGGCCGCACCGACCACGGTCGTGCTGGTGGTCCCGGGCGTGGAGGCGACCGCCCGCTGGCTGCGCCTGCCGGCCCGCGGCGAGGCCCAGGCCCGCGCCGCCGCGGCCCTGCTGCTGGAGGGCGAGCAGGCGTTGGAGGACGAGCCCGTCCACCTGGCGCTCGGGCCGCTCGAGGCGGACGGCTGCCGGCTGGCGGTCACCGTCGCCCGCTCACGGATGCAGGGGTGGCTGGACCTCGCTCGCCTGCACGGGATCTCGCCCGACGTGGTCGCGCCGGACTGCCTGCTCCTTCCCGAGCCCGAGGGCGAGCGGCCGGTGGCGGCGCGGATCGGCGGGGCGCTGGCGGTGCGCGGGCGGCGGCTGGCCTTCGCCTGCGATCCCGACCTCGCGCCGGTCCTGCTGCAGGACCGCGATCCCGAGCTGGCCTCGGACGCCGAGGCGGTCGAGCGGCTGCTGGCGCAGGGCGCCGGCCGGCCGGCGATCAACCTGCTGCAGGGCGAGTTCGCTCCCGCCGACGGGCGGCGGATCGCCCCGCGCGACCTGCGCCGGGCGGGCGTGCTCGCCGCGCTGCTGCTGGCGAGCCCCATGGCGCTGGAGGGCGCCGAGGCGCTGCGGCTGTCGTTCGCCGCCGACAGGGCCGAGGCCGCCGCGCGGCAGGACGCCGCCGCGGTCCTGCCGAAGGGGACCGTGGTGCGCGATCCGGCGGCCCAGGTCGCCGCCCGGCTGGAGCGCCTGGAGCTGGCGGCCGGCGGCGGGCCCGCCGGTCTCGCGGCCCGGCTGTTCGCGGCGCTGTCCGGGATCGAGGGCGCCCAGGTGGAAAGCCTGATCGTCTCGCCCGACGGCGCCCTGCGCGCCTCCATCACCCACGCCAACTACTCAGACATGGAGCTGCTGGGCGGGGCGCTGCGCGGGGACGGGATCGCCTTCAAGGAGGAGGGGACCCGCGACGAGGCCGGAGGGATCGTGAGCGAAGTGATGCTGGGGGTGCGCCGATGATCGCTTCACCGGTGATCGCCTGGTGGGAGGCGCGCACGCGCCGCGAGCAGGTCCTGCTGGCCGTCCTGGCGGCGGGGCTGGGGCTCTTCATCCTGTGGTTCGGCGTCCACCGGCCGCTCGCCCAGGCGCGGGCGGACGCCGCGCTGCGCTACGACCGGGCGCTGCGGGACGAGGCCGTAGTGCGCGCGGCCGCCCTCGGCATCCGGGCGCTGGAGCGCGGGGCGCCGGCCCCCAAGGCGGCGGCCTCGCCGGCCGAGGCGGTGAGCGCGTCGGCCGCCGCCGCGGGCCTCACCTTGGGCCGGGTCGAGCCCGACCCCGGCGGCGGGGTGCGGGTGGCGGTCGGCGGCGTCTCGCCTGGGCAGCTCTTCCCATGGCTCGCGGCCCTTCAGCAGGACTACGGCGTGACGCCGGCGCACCTTGCGGTCGTCAAGGACGCGCAGGGGACGCTGTCGGCGGACGCCACCTTCGGCGGGACCGGACGCTGATGGGTCGGATCCTCACGGCCGGGGCCCTGGTCTTTCTGGCGGCCCTCGTCCTGCTGGCGCCGCTGAGGGTGGCGCTGGGCTGGATGGACCTGGACAGCCTGTCGGCCCGACGCGCGGAGGGGACCATCTGGTCCGGCCGGCTGACGGCGGCGAGCTGGAGAGGGCTCGGACTTGGCGATCCGCAGGTCGGCCTCGATCCGCTGCGCGGCGGCGTTCGGGTGCGGGCGGACGGGGAGGTGCGCGGAACCGCCGTGCTGCGGCCGGGCGGCCTGGCCGACGCCGACGCCGTGCTGCCCCTGGCGCGGATCGCGCCGGGCCTGCCGCTGCGAGGCGAGCTGGCCCTGGCGGACGCCGATGTCCGGATGGACGCGGGGCGGTGCGGGTCGGCCCGCGGGCGGGTCGAGGTGCGGGGCGCCCGGTTCGGCCCCGCGGCCGTAACCCTGGCCGGGCCGCTGGCGTGCCGGGAGGGGCGGCTGGTCGCGCCGCTCGCGGGCGAGGCGGCGGGCGTGGTCGTCGAGGTGACGCTGAGCCTCGACGGGGCGGGCCGCTATGAGGCGGTCACGCGGCTGCGGGCGACCGATCCGGCCGTGCTGGCGGCGGCGGGCGCGGCGGGGTTCGAGCGGGGGCTGGACGGCTTCGCCCGCACCGACCGCGGCGTCCTGCGCTAGATCCGGCCGATCGGTCCGTAGAGCCAGGCGAGCCAGACGCCGAGCGCGAGGGCGACGCCGAACGGCAGCTCGCGGGTGCGGGCCACGGGCCGTCCCGCAAAGGCGAGGACGGCGACGGCGGAGAGGCCCGCCAGCGCCGCCCAGACGAGGATGGTGGGCAGGGCCGCCCAGCCGGCCCAGGCGCCCCCGCCGGCCAGCAGCACGGCGTCGCCGCCGCCCAGCCCCTCCCGGCCGCGGAGCCGGCGGTAGGCGGCCGCGAGGCCCGCGAGCGCGATCCACCCGAGCCCGGCGCCGGCCGCGCGCGCGGCAAGCTCGTCCGGGCCCAGCGCCGCCGCCGCCAGCAGCCCGGTGGCGATCAGCGAGAGGGTGGCCGGCAGGGGCAGCCACAGGTGCTCGGCGTCGAGAACGGCGAGCAGCAGGAGCTGCCAGGCCAGCAGGGCGCCCAGGACGCCCGCAGCGCCCGGGTGGGCCGCCTGCGCCCAGACGGCGAGCGCCGGGGCGGCGAGCGCGAAGGCCGCCAGACGCCGCGGCGTCGGCGCCTCATCGCCCGCGCGGGCCGAGAGCCGGGCCAGGAGGAGGCCGACGGGGATCCCCAGCGCGACGGCCGCGAGGCCCAGCAGGTTCACGCCTGGTCGCCGATCGCGGCCCAGACCTCGTTGGGCGAGACCTGGAACAGCAGGCCGATCGAGCGCAGGGACGCGCCCTCGCGGTAGAGCTTGCGGGCGTAGTCGACCTGGTACTTCGAGAGGGCGTTGCGGCTGCCGCTGTTGAAGCGGGAGCCGGCGCCCGGCGGAGTGCGGCTGGGCCTGCGGCTCTCGTGCTCCGCCAGCAGGGAGAGCACCTTCAGCACGTTCTGCTCCGGCTTCAGCGCCTCGCCCTCGGCGCGGTCGCCGACGATGCGCAGGCTCACGCCCACCTCGAGGAAGTTGCGGATGAGCTGGGCCAGCTCGCCGGTGGAGCGCTGGAAGACGTCCAGGCTGTGCACCAGCACCTCGTCGCCGGGCTTCAGGCCGAAGAGCAGGCGGGCCAGGCGACGCTGGGCCTCCGGTGTCGGCTGCCCCTCCTGGAGGACCACGTCGCAGGCGGCCCCGTCGAGGAGTCGTCGCTGGACCGCAGGCGGGGGCAGGCTCGGGCTCTCCCGGACGACGCCATAGCGCACTGCTGGCCTTCCCCCCTCGATCCGCAACGCAGGGCCGCGGTCGCCCGCCCCTGTCTCGGGCGGGACTATCGGCGGGGCGTGCGACATCCGGGTGACGCTTCGATGATGTAACCGCGAACCCGGCGCGGGCGCGCGAAGGTGCGTGTGGCGAATATTGTCATAAAACTTTCGCAGAGCCCGGCTATACGATAAGGTTCTCCTCCAATCGGCGGCGGGAGTCCGCCGAGACTTGAGGAGGAAGATCCATGCGCATCGCGATCTGCGCCGCCGCCCTTGTCGCTCTCGGCGCCGGCGCCGCCCTGGCCAAGGAGCCGCCGAACGCCCGATCGGCGGCGAAGGATGCTGTCGCCACCGAGACGTCGGGCGCGCCGAAAACCCTTTATGTCTGCGAGGATAACGCCCTGACGCGGCGGGGTTTCGCCCGCGAGTTCGGGCAGGTGGAGTTCGTCACGGCGAAGGACGCCCGCGCCGACGGGGAGGCCTGGTCCGCGCCCAAGTGCATCACCGGCGCCGAGGCGCGTAAGCTGAAGGCGCTGCGCCTCTCCAACACGCGGTAGAATATTCGTTCGGATGCGGACGAATAACGAATCATCCGTACAAGGACAAATTGACTGAGGGAAAGCTCAGTCTTGCGTGAATACGCTTCTCTGAGTTAGCAGTCGGCTCCGTGGCGGCGGGGGCCTGGCGGGCGACGATGCGCGCCCGCGTTCCCGCGCGGAAGACAGCCGAGGTGTCGTTTGCTGACCTCTGAAGGCCTGGCCCTGCTGCGGGACGTGGAGCGTGAAGGCGTGCTGACCGTCGCGCGCGCCTCTCCCGAGGACGCCCTGGCCGAACGACTGGAAGGCGAGGGGCTGGTGCGGCGCGCCGGACCTGCCGAGGGCGCCGCGGGCCGCCGCTACGTGCTGTCGGGCCGCGGCGTGCGGCTGATCCGCAACGGCGGGGCGCTCGTCAGCACGCGGTGACGGCGTCCGACTCGGCGGCGACCAGGTTCAGCACCGCCGTCATGGCGGCCAGCAGGCGATCGGGCCGGATGGGCTTTTCCACCACTCCGTTTACGCCGCAGCGGCGGTAGAAGGCCGCGTCCGCCGGATCGGCGTTGGCGGTCAGCGCCAGGATCGGCGTCCGCGAGCCCGCCCCGGCGCCCGAGCGGATTCGGCGGGTCGCTTCGGCGCCGTCCATCACCGGCATCTTGATGTCCATGAGGATCAGGTCGAAGCGGCCGGAGGCGGCGGCCTCGACGGCGGCCGCGCCGTCCTCGACGCATTCGCTGGTGCAGCCGAAGGTCTCGCAGAGGCTGGCCGCGACCAGCCGGTTGGTCGCGTTGTCGTCGGCGATCAGCACGTGGACGCGGCCCTCGACGCCGGGCGGCGGCTCGGCCGTCGCTCCGCCAACGGAGCTTGGCGCCGGCACGCGGAAGAGCGGCGTCTCGAACGCGAACTCCGCGCCGCCTTCCGGCCGGTTGCGGGCCTGGATGGTTCCGTCCATCCGCTGGACGATTTGGCGGCAGACCGCCAGGCCGAGGCCCGCGCCGCCCCGTCGGACGCCCTCCTCCGTCTGCTGGAAGGGCTGGAAGATGGTCTCCAGCCGCTCGGGGGGAACGCCTGGCCCTGAGTCCGATACAGCGCCGGCCAGCCGCACGCAGTCGCCCTCGGTCCGCGCCGTCAGGCGCACGTGGACGCCGCCGGCGCCGGTGAACTTCAGCCCGTTCCCCACCAGGTTGTTGAGGATCTGGCGCAGGCGGACCCGGTCTCCGAGAACCCAGAGGTCCTGCGGGCCGTCGTAGGCGCCGGTGAGCGGAACGCCCCTGATGTCGGCCTGCGGCGTCCAGAGCGCGAGCACGTCGTCCAGGAGTTCGGCGACGGGCAGCGGCGCCTCGTCCAGTTCCAGCCCCGCCGCCTCGGCGCGCGAGAGGTCGAGCGCATCGTTCAGCAGGCGGAGCAGCACGCCGCCGGACTCGATGATGGTGTTGACCAGGGGCGCGAGCTCGGCGTCCGGCAGCTTGCGCCGCAGGATCTCGGCGACGCCAAGCACGCCGTTCAGCGGCGTGCGGATCTCGTGGCTCATCACCGCCAGGAAGCGGGCCTTGGCGGCCAGCGCCTCGTGGGCCTGGGCGCTGGACGCCCGGGCGGCCTCGGCCAGGCGGGTCATCTCTCCGGCGTGGGACGCGGTCTCGGCGGCGGACGCCTGCAACAGGGCCAGCATGGTGCCGACTCCGGCGTAGCGCCCGCCGCAGGTGACGATGAAGCCGTGCAGCAGCTCGGACGGGCGCTCCTCGAGGATCCGGCCGCAGAACTCCGAGACCGTGACGTCGCCGTCGGCCACCAGCGGGTCGGTCTTCATCCAGCCGGCGATCGGCCGCCGCGACCACAGGGCGTGGCCGTACTGGGCGGCCATGCGGACCAGGAAGCTGTTGCGCTCGACGATGCCGATCGGCCGGCCCGCGGCGTCCACGACCGCGATGGCCAGGGTGTCCGGCTCGGACTCGAAGCGCCGGTAGAGCTCGCCGCCGGTGGCGGTGGAGAAGACCGGCGGGACGCAGGGGGCGATGTCGAGCAGCAGGGCCATGGGGAGCGCGTTCGGGAAAGCCCCGCCGTTCTCCCCGGGCGCGGCTAACGAGCGGTTAGGGCCGGGCCCCGATTTCATGAATGTTTTGCGAAACTTATGTGTCCGCAGGGGCGGCCGGCCCCGCCTCGGGTCGCCGTCAAGAAACTGACGCCGGACGGTGACGCGGCCGACGTCAGTCCCGCGTATCCGGCCCCCAAGAAAGATTCGGGGAGAGATTGGGGAGTGATTCGGATGCGTGTCGTCTGGATCGCGGCCACGGGCTTCGGCGCCGCCGGGCTGGCCGTCGCAGGGCCCGCCGCCGGCCAGGGGCCTGGGGAACGGCAGGGGCTGACCTACCGGCCGTCCGAGCGGCTGATCTCGGAGGCGCCGCCTCTGCGGCTGGAGCTCGCCCGCGACCGCTCGGAACGCTCCCGCTCGGCGAAGATCAGCTATGCCGTGGGCGGCGGGCTGGAGCTGTTCGTGGACCTGCAGAGGGCCCGGGGCCGCTTCCACCGGGACGCCGACGGCGCTGTCCGCGACTGGACCGCCTTCCAGGACCGCAACCGCAAGGCCTATGCGGTGGGTTTCAGCAAGCGCTGGTGAGCGCCGGCGGGCGGATCAGCGATCGGCCGCGGCCATCACCTGCGCCCCCGTCTCGCGCGGCGTCCGCCCCCTGAAGCTCAGCCTGTAGCGGACGAGGTAGCCGGCGTGATCCGACAGCGACGGGGTCTCGCCGCCGTCGAACAGCGTCTCCACCCCGACCGGCCGCAGGTCGATGCCCGCGGGGCTCGCGAAGGCCTGTAGATCCTGCGACTTCAGCCAGGGCTGGTTTTGCGCGGCGTGCGGCGAGGCGCACTGGGCGGCGTGCCGATGGCAGAACTCGGCGACGACGACATAGGGCCGCGCCTCGGCCCGGTATTTGTAGCGGTCGGGGGCGTTCCGGACGTTGAAGTCGCCGCCGACCACCAGCGGGCGGTCCGGCGCGGCGTGGTCGGCGATGAAGGCCAGCAGCTCGTCCGTCTGCCGGTGGTGCGCCTGGAGCGTGCGGGGCTTGGGGGCGCGGCTGGCGCGGCGCGCGTTCAGGTGCGTGTTGATCACGTCGACCTCGGTCCCGTCGTCCAGTCGCACCCGGACCAGCATCACGCCCTTGGCCGCGAGGCAGTCGAGACCCGCGCAGGCGCTGTAGGCCGCCGCGCGCACGTCACGGATCGGCAGGTCCGACAGCACGTGCAGGCCCCCGCCCGCGAGCGTCCCCCATCCCTCGCCGCGGAGCAGGCCGGGAAGGGCGGGAAGGCCGCCGGCGCGCCGGTCGCCTCGGCCGGGCCCGCGCGCCCAGTGGGCGTAGCCGCTGGCGCGGACCAGGTCCTCCACCTCGCCGCGGAAGCCTTCCTGGATCAGCACCAGGTCCGGCTCGCGGCCCGCCCGGCGCAGCGCCGCCAGCTCCTCGCCGATGGCGCGCAGGGCCGCGCCCCGCCCGCGGGCGACCGGCCAGGGCAGCCCGCGCACATTGTAGGTGAGGACGCTGATCTCCCGCTCCCGCGGCCCTTGGGACGGCGGCTCGACGGGCGGCGCCTGCGGCGCGCCCGCGACCACGGAAGCAGCGAGAATCGCCAGCAGCATGACGGCGCTCCAGCCCCTGAGCGCCGCCGGGATGCCTTGCTTCGGTGACCCGCCCGTGACCGCACTGCGACGGTTCGGCCACAGATATTCACGCGCGTGAGAGTGAGTATTGACATGGCGAGGCGGCCCGACGCATCGTCCGCCCAGACGCCCGGCGTGAATGACCGGGCATGCAAGGGAGGGAAGGGAACATGAGGTCGCTTCTATTGGGGTCGGCTTGCGCCGCGACCCTCGCCGCCGCTTCGCCGGCGCTGGCCCAGACCGCGCCGCAGGCCACGCAGGCCACGGACGTGGGCGAGGTGATCGTCACGGCCACCCGCCGCGCCGAGCGCCTGCAGGACGTGCCGCTGAGCGTCACCGCCTATTCGCAGGAGGCGCTCACCGCCAAGGGCATCGTGGGCTACGAGGGCCTGGCGGTGGAGACGCCCGGCGTGGTGCTGAACCGGCCGACGGCCAACTTCAACAACTTCACCGCGCGCGGGATCGCCACCAACGGCTACGGCGCGAACCTGCAGAGCACGGTGGCGGTCTATATCGACGAGCTGCCGATCTCGACCATCGGCAACACGACGGTGCTCGATCCCAACCTCTATGACGTCGAGCGCGTGGAGTTCCTGCGCGGTCCCCAGGGCACGCTGTTCGGCTCGGGCTCGCTGTCGGGCGCCCTGCGCATCCTCACCAAGAAGCCGGATTCGTCGGCCTTCGACGCCTCGGTTCTCGTCGACTACGGCATGGTGGGGTCGGACTCGCTGCGCCAGCGCTACAACGCCATGGTCAACGTGCCGCTCGTCCAGGACAAGCTGGCGATCCGCGCGGTCGGCTTCCTCCGCAAGGAGGAGGGCTACGTCGACAACGTGGGCCTGGCCAACCGGAAGAACTCGAACGATCTCGACTATGCGGGCGGGCGGGTCAGCCTGCTGTGGGAGCCGACCGACCGGACGTCGGTCAAACTCCTGGTCTCGCGCGAGGTCAGCAAGCCCAGGGATTCCTCGACGGTCAGCCCCGCGCTGGGCCACGACCGGCGGGTGTCGGACCGGCCCGACCTCTTCCAGGGCTGGCTGACGAGCTACAACGCCACCATCGAGCACCAGTTCGACGGCGCCCAGTTCACCAGCTCGACGACCTGGTCCGAGTTCGACCAGAAGTTCTACGTCGACCTCGCGGGCACGTTCCTGCCGCAGGGCGCGGTTCCCGGCCCCACCAGCATCGCCTTCGGCCTCGACGCCGACGCCTACCAGGACACCTTCGTGCAGGAAGCGCGGCTGGCTTCGGATCCCGGGGGCCGGTGGGACTGGGTGGTCGGCGGCTTCTTCCTCGATCGCCGCTGGGACGTGGACTACAACTACCGCTCCCGGCCGGACTACCTCGCCTTCCGCGGCTTCACCGGGCTGTCGGACGAGTACTACCAGCGCCAGTTCAACCACACGAACTCGCAGGAGCTCGCCGGCTTCGGCAACGTGACCTACCGGTTCAGCGAGAACTTCTGGGTCACCGGCGGGCTGCGTTACGGCGGCTTCGAAGCGCAGTCCCACGTCGAGGGCGGCTACAACAGCAACTACCTGGCCGCGGCCCTGACCCCCGGCTTCAGCGGACCGCTGACGATCGTCCCCATCGCCCCCGTCACCGGGGTGAAGGCCAAGGAGACGGGACCGTCCTACAAGATCAGCCTCTCCTACAAGCCGACGCCGAACCTCACCACCTACGCCACGGTGTCGACGGGCTTCCGGACGCCGATCGTCAACGGCTTCGCGGGCCGTCCGAGCGTGGTCGATCCGACCGACATCATCATCCCGCCCGGCGCCGACTCCGACGACCTGACCAACTACGAGATCGGCCTGAAGGGACGTTGGCTGAACGGCCGGCTGACCACCAACCTGGCCGCCTACTGGATCGACTGGAAGAACATCCAGGTGCAGGCCAACCGCGTGTCGGACTCGGTGCAGTTCGCCACCAACATCGGCCAGGCGTACAGCCGCGGCCTGGAATTCGAGATCATCGCCCTGCCCATGGAAGGGCTGACGGTGGGGGCCAACGGCGCCTTCAACGAGGCCGAGGTGAGCAAGCTGTCTCCCACCGAGGCGGCCATCTCGGGCGCCGGCGAGGGCGTGCGGCTGGCCTCGCCCCGGTTCCAGGGCGCGGCCTACGTCAACTACGGCTTCGACCTGACGCCGGAGGCGCGGGCGAACTTCTCGGCCGTGGTCCAGCGGGTCGGCAAGTATCCGGGGCTGTTCCCGTACATCCCGGGCCGGCCGGGCGTGCTGCAGCCGACCTACGACTACACCGAGGCCTACACCAACGTGAACGCCACGTTCGCGGTCGCCTTCGACACCTGGACGGTCGCGGCCTACGTCGAGAACCTCTTCGACAGCCGCAAGATCACCTACGTGCATCCGGAGGCGTTCCTCGCCAGCCGGTACGCCGAGCAGCGTCCGCGCACCTTCGGGGTGCGGGTCGGCTACGACTTCTAGGCCATGGCGTCCTCCTCCCCGACGCCGGCCGCGGCCGACTCCTCCGCGAGTCCGGCCGCGGCCCTGCGGCCCGCCAAGGGCGCCTGGCCCGTCCTGGCGATCCTCTGCTTCGTCTACGTGCTGAACTTCCTGGACCGGCAGCTGCTGTCGATCCTGGCCAAGCCGATCCAGGACGACCTCGGGGTCACCGACGGCCAGCTCGGGCTGATCAGCGGCCTCTACTTCGCGCTGTTCTACTGCCTGATCTCGATCCCGGTGGGCTGGCTGGCCGACCGGACCAACCGAGTGCGGGTGCTGGCCTTCGCCTGCGGCCTGTGGAGCGCGGCCACCGTGGCCTGCGGCCTGTCGGCGAACTATCCGCAGCTCGTCCTCGCCCGGATGACGGTCGGCGTCGGCGAAGCGGGCGGGGTGCCGCCGTCCTACGCCATCATCACCGACTACTTCCCGCCCGGGCAGCGGGGCACGGCGCTCGGCCTGTTCAACCTCGGACCGCCCATCGGCCAGGCCCTGGGCGTGGCCTTCGGCGCGGCCATCGCGGCGGCCTACAGCTGGCGGATGGCCTTCATCCTGCTGGGCGCCGTCGGCATCGTCACGGCCATCGCCGTCCTGGCGGGCGTGCGCGAGCCCGAGCGGGGCGCCCTGGACCGTGCGGCGGGGCAGGCGCCCAAGCTGCAGGCCGGGCCGGCGAAGTTCTGGCCCACGGTGCGGATGTTCTTCTCGACGCCCGCCCTGGCCCTCGTCGCCTCGGCCAGCGCGGCGACCCAGATCATCACCTACGGCGCGGGCAACTTCACCGTCCTGTTCCTGATGCGCGAGAAGGGCATGACTCTCGAGGACGTGTCGCTCTGGTACGCCCTGGTGGTCGCCGTCGGCATGGGCGGCGGGATCTTCGTCTCGGGCCGGGTGATCGACAAGTACACCCGTCGCACGAAGGCGGCCTACGCCCTGGCGCCGGCGGTGTCGCTGGCGCTCGCGGTGCCGGCGTACCTGGCCTTCGTCTGGGCGCCGTCGTGGCCGCTGGCCCTGGCGTTCCTGCTGTTCCCGACGTTCCTGAACTACTTCTACCTGTCATCCGCCGTGGCGCTGGTGCAGGAGGAGGTGGCGCCCGAGCAGCGCGTGCTGTCCGGCGCCCTGCTGCTGCTGGTGATGAACCTGATCGGGATGGGCGTGGGCCCGACGTTCGTCGGGGCGGTGAGCGACCTCGTCCGGGCCGCCCATCCGGAGAATTCGCTTCAGATCGCGTTCTATGCGCTGGCGCCGATGTACCTCGTCGCCGTGGGGCTGTTCGTGGCGCTGGCGCGGGTGCTGAGGCGCGAGGAGACCGGCGCGTGAGGGCCCGGGTCGGCACGCTGCGGGGTCTGGGCCTGGCTCTGGGCCTGGCTCTGGGCCTCGCCCTGGCGCTGGGCGCCGGGCCGGCCCTGGCGCGGTCGGCGCCGGTGGTCGAGGCGCCCGCCGGCGCGGTGCGGGGCGAGGCCTTGGGCGAGGTGGCCGCCTTCCGGGGCATCCCCTACGCCGCCCCGCCGGTCGGCCAGAGGCGCTGGCGCCCGCCCGCGCCGCTCGCCCCCTGGGCGGGGGTGCGCGAGGCCAAGGACTTCGGACCCGCCTGCCTGCAGCCGCGCATGCCGCCGGGCTTCATCTATGCGAGCGAGCTGCCGCAGCTCAGCGAGGACTGCCTGACGCTGAACGTCTGGGCGCCGAAGGACGCGGCCAGGACGCCCAGCGGCGCGCCGGTCATGGTCTGGATCCACGGCGGTTCGCTGACGACCGGCTCCAGCCGCGAGGCGATGTACGACGGCGCGGCGCTGGCGCGGCGCGGGATCGTGGTGGTCTCGATCAACTACCGGCTGGGCGTGCTGGGCTGGCTGGCCCATCCCGCGCTGACCGCCGAGAGCCCGGACAAGGTCTCGGGCAACTACGGGCTGCTGGACCAGATCGCAGCCCTGACCTGGGTGAAGCGCAACATCGCCGCGTTCGGCGGCGACCCCGCGAACGTCACCGTCGCCGGCGAGTCCGCCGGTGGGTTGAGCGTCCTGTACCTGATGGCCTCGCCGCTGGCGCGCGGCCTGTTCCACAAGGCGATCTTGCAGAGCGCCTACATGGTTTCGACGCCCGAACTGGGGGAGAACAGGTTCGGGCACGAGGGGGCGGAGGCCGCCGGCGCCCGGCTTGCCGAGAGGCTCGGCGCCGGCGGCCTCGCGGACCTGCGGGCCATGGACGCCGCGGCGCTGGTGGACAAGGCGCCCAAGGCAGGCTTCGCCCCGTTCGGCGCCATCGACGGCAAGGTGCTGCCGCGCCAGATCGTGGAGGTGTTCGACCGCGGCGAGCAGGCGCCCGTTCCGGTGCTGGCCGGGTTCAACGAGGGCGAGATCCGCTCGCTGCGCCGGCTGGCGCCGCCGAAGCCCGCGAGCGCGGCGGCCTACGAGGCGGCGATCCGCGAGCGCTACGGCGACCTCGCCGACGACTTCCTTAGGCTCTATCCGTCGAGCGACCTGGGTGAGAGCGTGATCGCCACGACCCGGGACGCGCTCTACGGCTGGACGGCCGAACGGCTGGCGCGCAAGCAGACCGAGCTGGGCCAGCCGGCCTTCCTCTACCTGTTCGACCACGGCTATCCGGCGGCCGATGCGCTGGACCTGCACGCCTTCCACGCCAGCGAGATCCCCTATGTGTTCGGCACGCGCGACCGCACGCCGGCGGGCTGGCCGAAGCCGCCGCTCTCCAGCCTGGAGACCCGGCTGGGCCAGGCGATCCAGGGCTACTGGGCCGCGTTCGTGAAGACGGGCCGGCCGGCCGCGGCGGACCAGCCGGCGTGGCCGCCCTATGGCGAGAGCCGCGCCTACATGGCCTTCGAGGACGCCCCGCGCCCCAAGACCGGCCTGATGCCCGGCATGTACGAGCTGCACGAGGACGTCGTCGGCCGCCGCCGGGCGCAAGGCGACACCCCCTGGAACTGGAACGTCGGCGTGGTTTCGCCGGTCCTGCCGCCCAAGAGTACGGAGCGCCGATGATCGACGGAGCCATGCAGCCTTTCGCGCTGACGCTCGACAAGTTCCTGGAGCACGCCGCCAAGTGGCGTCCGACTTCGGAAGTGGTCACGGCCCGGGAAGGCGGAAAGGTCGACCGGATCGGCTATGCGGACCTGAAGGCGCGCAGCCAGAAGGTCTCGGCCGTGCTGGCCGGGCTGGGCGTCGGCCTCGGCTGCCGGGTGGCCACGCTCGCCTGGAACACCCAGGCCCACGTGGAGGCCTGGTACGGGGTCATGGGCATGGGGGCGGTCTGCCACACGCTGAACCCGCGCCTGACGCCCAACGACCTGGCGGCCATGGTGGAGCGCTCGGCCGCGCGGATCCTGATCGCCAGCGCCGACCTGCTGCCGCTGGCCCGCGAGATCGCCGAGCGCGTCTCGGCCCCGCCACGGCTGCTGGTCATCGACGGGGAGGGCGAGGGCGACGCGGCCGCCCTGGAGCCGATGATCGCCGGTGCGGCCGAGGGGCTGGCCTGGGGCGGCTTCGACGAGACCGCGCCGTGCGGCCTGTGCTTCACCTCGGGGACGACGGGCGCCCCCAAGGGCGTGACCTACACCCACCGCGCCAGCTACCTGCACACCCTGCGCTCGCTGCAGGTGGACACCATGGCCCTGGCGGGGGGCGATGCGGTGCTGACCGTGGTGCCGATGTTCCACGCCAACGCCTGGGGCCTGCCGTTCGCCGCCCCGGCGGTGGGGGCCAAGCTGGTCCTGCCGGGCCGGAACGCCGACGGCGCCAGCCTCGCCCGGCTGATCCGGGCCGAGGACGTGACGGTGGCGGTGGGCGTGCCGACCGTCTGGCTGGGCCTTCTGGAGCACCTAGAGGCCGAGGGCGGCGAGGTCCCGAGCCTGAAGCGGATCCTGGTGGGCGGGGCGCCCATGCCCCCGGCCCTGATGGCCCGGCTGGAGGCGCGGCTGGGCGTGGTCGTCCAGACCAGCTGGGGGATGACCGAGCTGTCGCCGTCGGGGACGGTGATGTCGGCCGCCGACCCCGGGCGCACCGCCGCCCAGGCCGGCCGTCCGGCGGTGGGCGTGGACCTGATGGTCGCCGATTCCGAGGGCCGGCCGCTGCCCGAGCAGCGCAACGTCGAGGGCCACCTGCACGTGCGCGGCGCGGCGGTGATCGAGCGCTACTTCGGCGAGACGAAGCCGGCCGTGGACGCCGAGGGATGGTTCGCCACGGGCGACCTTGCGCGTATCGACGAGGCCGGCAACCTCTACATCACCGGCCGGGCCAAGGACCTCATCAAATCGGGCGGCGAGTGGATCAACCCCGCAGAGATCGAGGCGGTGGTCAGCGCGCTGCCCGAGGTGTCCCTGGCGGCGGTCATCGGGCGCCAGGATCCGAAGTGGGGCGAGCGGCCGATCCTGCTGGTCGAGCTGCGCGAGCCGAAGGCGAGCGACGCGGCCCTGCTGGAGCCGCTGAAGGGCAAGGTGGCGAGCTGGTGGATTCCCGACGAGGTTGTCCGCCTGAAGAGCATGCCGCTGGCCGCGACGGGCAAGATCGACAAGCTGAAGCTCAGGGCCGAGTACGGCGCGGGCGCCGCGGAGGCGGCGACTTGACGGCGCCGGCGGGCGGCCCGAAACAGCCCGGCATGCCGGAGAGCGCCAAACCGCGTCGACGCACGAAGAAGGCCGAGCAGCGCGCCGAGTCGATGGAGCAGATCCTCGACGCGGCCGAGGAGCTGTTCTCGAAGCACGGCCTCTACGGCGTGACGCTGAAGGACGTGGCCAAGCAGGTGGGCGTGCACCACACGCTGCTGAACTACTACTTCGAGGACAAGAAGAAGCTCTTCGACGCGGTGTTCGCCCGCCGGGCGGCGGTGACCAGCGAGCGGCGGATCAAGGCGCTCGACGAATACGACGCGCAGTCGAACGGCAAGCCCACGGTGGAAGGGGCGCTGCGCGCCTTCCTCGACACCGACCTCGACCTCTACATCCAGGGCGGCGAGGGCTGGAAGAACTACGGGGCCCTGGGGGCGCTGGTCTCGAACACCCCCGAGTGGGGCGCCGAGCTGATGGACCAGCACTTCGATCCCGTGGTGCTCCGGCTGATCGAGCTCCTGAAGAAGGCCCTGCCGGACTGCGCCGAAGAGGATATCTTCTGGGGCTATCACTTCGTGACCGGCGCCCTGATGGTGACGCTGGCGCGCACGGGCCGGATCGACAAGCTGTCGGGCGGCATGTGCCGCTCGGACGATTTCGTGGCCATCAAACAGCGCATGGCCCGGTTCATGGCGGCCGGATTCCTCGAAATCTGCGAGGCGCGGACGGCGGCCCGCCGCGGCTGAGGCCGGGCGTCCCTTCGATCCCTCCCTGACCTGAAGGCGGCGCCCGAAGCGCCTGCGCAATTATGTTCACTCGCGTGCGCGTGAACATCTTGACGAACCCCGTTCGGCGGCGCCAACATTCACTCACACAAGAGTGAGCATCCAAGCTCATACGGGAGGAAGCCATGAAATCCGCGTTCAACGGCGCGTCAGCCGCTGCGATTCTCGCGTGCCTGGCGGCGTCGCCCGCCTGGAGCCAGCAACCCGCGCAGGTCGAGGAGGTGGTGGTCACAGGCTCCCACATCCGCGGCACGCCGGAGGACGCCGCCCTGCCGGTCGAGGTGTTCACCCAGGCGGACCTGGAGGCGCGGGGCGCGCCGACCGCCCTGGAGTTCGCCAAGAGCCTGACCATCTCGGGCCCGACGACCGGCGAGTCCTACTATTTCGGCGGCCCGGCCCTCACCGGCTCGGTGACCTACAACCTGCGCGGCCTCGGGTCGGACAAGACGCTGGTCCTGCTGAACGGCCGGCGGATGGACATCAACACCGCGAACATCCCGTCCATCGCCCTGTCCCGGACCGAGGTGCTGAAGGACGGCGCGGCGGTGATCTACGGCGCCGACGCCACCGGCGGGGTGGTCAACTTCATCACCCGCGAGCGGTTCGTCGGCCTCGAGGCCCAGGCCCAGTACAAGTACATCGACGGCTCGAAGGGCGACTATTCGGTCGGCGTGATGGGCGGCGTCGGCGAGGGCGACGTCAACTTCCTCTGGTCGGCCGAGTACGAGCACCGCTCGCGGCTGCACGCCCTGGAGCGCGGGTTCACCCACGACTCGCTGGACCCCATGCGGACCGGCTACAACCCCGCCCCCTGGTCGACGCTGACGAACCTGGCCGGATGGCAGCCGCGTGGCGCCCTGCCGGCGATCCCCACCGCCACGGCGAACGGCGAGTTCGGGGCGCCGGTGGGCGGCATCGTCTCGGACTTCACGCCCGCCAGCTGCGCGGCGGTGGGCGGCCGCTACGACAACAATTTCACCTGCGCCTACAACTACATCCCCTACTACAACCTGGTCGAGAACACCGACACCTACCGGGTCTACGCCCAGCTGAACGCCCGCCTCACCGAGGACATGGAGTTCCACGCGGACTTCTCGTACGGCCAGGTGACCGTGCCGCAGGTGTTCGGCTCGCCCGCCCAGCCGATGGTGCGCGGGCCGGCGATGGCGACCGGTTCGGTGTTCCAGTTCTACGTGCCGATCTCCAACCCCCATGCGGCGGCCTTCGCCGCGCGGAACGGGATCGTGGGCGCGGAAGGCTTCACGCCCGTCACCTGGCGGCTGCTGGGCCACGGCGGCAACCTGGCCCTGGGCGACGGCGAAGGCTTCGGCGTCCCGGACAAGATCGACAACCAGGTCTGGCGCGTCTCGGCGGGCCTGAAGGGCGAGTTCGGCGACTGGGCGGGCCCGGCCAGCGGGATCGGCTACGACTTCGCCGTCACCTACAACCAGTCGACCCTCTTCAACACCCACCCGGACACCATCGGCTACCGGGTGCAGCAGGCGCTGAACGGCTTCGGCGGCCCGGGCTGCAACGCGCCGGACCTCGACCCGGCCCGCTTCGGCACCCAGAACCCCGGCGCCGCCGGCCAGAACGGCTGCATGTGGTGGAACCCCTTCTCCACCGGCTTCGCCGAGCAGCCGGTGCGGGGCTTGGCCAATCCCAACCACGTCGCCGGGACCGAGAACCCCGCCGAGCTGGTCCGCTGGATGTTCGATCCGCGGGCGGCCGAGACGGTGAACCACAGCGTGACGGCGGACCTGGTGTTCAACGGCCGCACCGGGATCAGCCTGCCGGGCGGCGAGATCGGCTGGGCGGCCGGCGCGCAGCTGCGGTACTTCGAGACCCGCCAGACGATCGACAGCCCGCTGTTCAACGGCTCCACCCCCTGCGAGTGGCCGAGCGGGACCACCAGCGCCAACGGCCCGGGCTCGCCCAACCTGGAAGCCAATCCGCTGCCGACCACGGACCCGAACTTCCGCGGCTGCACGCCGGACAGCCCGGGGCCGTTCGTGCTGTTCGCGCCCGACCTGCCGGATTATGCGGACCGCCAGCAGTACTCGTTCTTCGGCGAGGTGGACCTGCCGCTGCTCGACACCCTGAACATCCAGGCCGCCGTGCGGCACGAGGAGTTCTCGGGCGGCCTGGGGGCGACGGTCTACAAGGTGGCCGGCAAGTGGGACGTCTTTGGCCCGCTGTCGGTGCGCGGCTCGTACGGCACCAACTACCAGACCCCGCCGATCACGGCGGTGCCGGGCCAGGTCTCGATCGCCGCGCGGAACTACACCGTCGCCGGCAGCAACTGGCTGGCGGCCCAGTTCATCACCGACGACAACCTCAAGCCCGAGACCGCCAAGGCCTGGAACGCCGGCGCCATCTGGCAGAGCCGCGGCTTTTCGCCGGACCACGACTTCCGCCTGATCGTCGACTACTTCGACATCCGCACGAAGGACCAGATCGGCCAGATCGCCGACCCCAACCAGATCGCCAACCTGGTGTTCAACGGGCCGGGCGGCACGATCACCACCTGCGATCCGGCCGCCCAGCCGCTGCTGCAGCGGGTGACCTTCAACGGGACCTGCGCGGTGGGCATGAGCGCGGTCGGGGCGTTCTCCTCGATCTCCACCCGCTTCGGCAACGGCCCGGGCCAGACGACCAACGGCTTCGACATCCAGGCCGACTACAACATGCCGGTGGGCGCGGGCGACCTGACGCTGAGCCTGACCGCGACCAAGATCACCGAACTGAAGACCGGCTCCACCGAGCTGGACGGGGTGGTGGTCTCCACCGGCGACGACCGCCTGGGGACGCTGAACTTCGCCACCTTCGCCCAGGCGGCGCCGGAATGGCGGGCGAACCTGGCGGCCAACTACCGGATGGACCGGCAGAACTTCCGCCTGGGCGTGAACTTCGTCTCGGCCGTCACGGACGAGCGACCGGGGATCCAGTACGGCGAGGAGGGCGAGGACTGGATCACGGTGGACTTCACCTACCGCCTCGAGCTGGACGACGGCATGGCGCTCACCGCCACCGTGGCCAACATCCTCGACCGCGACCCGCCGCCCGCCCAGGAGGAGTTCGGCTACGACCCGTGGACGGGCAATCCGCTGGGCCGGACCATCGAGGTCGGCGTGCGCAAGGCCTTCTAGTTCCTCCCCGAGACTTCACAGGCGGCTTCGGCCGCCTGTCTTCTTGGAGGGGGGATTGTTGGAGGGACGGGCGTCAGTTCAGCGCGGCGGAGAGCAGGCGCCAGAGGGTGGTGTCGAAGGCCGGATCGGGCGCATCCTGCCCGAGGCGGACGACCACCAGCCGGCGCGAGGGCGAGACATAGAGCTTGCGGTCGAGCGCCCCGAACGCCGCGACCAGGTCGGCCGGCGCGGTGGGGATCAGCGGACCCTCGGCGCGGCCCCCCGCCGCCCGGACCGCGTAGGCGCCGCCGTTCAGCCACCACAGGCGTCCGTAGGCGGGATTGACCGCAGAGCGGCGGAAGAGGTCCGACAGGCCGGCCCGGGAGACCACCTGCGTCCCGTTGGCCGCCCGTCCGCCGTCCAGCACGAGCTGGCCCAGCCGGGCGAGGTCGCCGGGCGAAGTGACCAGGCCGACCGGATTGCCGACGTCGCCGAACCCGGCCGGACGGGGCCGCCAGGCCGTGTCGGCCATGCCGGCGGGCTCCGTCAGCCAGTCGCGCGTGATCTCGGCGAGGGGTCGGCCGGCGGCGGCCTCCAGCACCCGCTGGGCCGCCGCATAGACGGGGGTGTTGTAGAGGAAGACCGTCCCGGGCGCGGCGGCGTAGGCGAAGCCCTCGGTCAGGCCCGAGCTCATGGTCAGGATGTCGACGACGCGGATCTGCGCCTCCTTCTCCGGCGGCGCCTTCGACCAGCCGGAACCGAGGTAGTCCGAGACGGGCCGATCCACGTCGAGCAGACCCCGGTCGACGGCGATGGCGGCGAGCACGGCCACGACGCTCTTCTGCAGCGAGGCCACGTCCTCCAGCGGCTCGCCCGCCGGCGTGGTCCCATGGGCGAACAGGGCGCGGAACCGCTGGGCCTCACCCGGCAGGGGCCAGTTGGCGCGGGCCAGCACCTCGCCGTCGCGGATCACCAGGAAGCCGGTGGTCTTCTGGGCGCGGGCGTAGTCCAGCACCGCCTGCAGCGCGGGGGCGTGGGCGGAGGCCGGCGGGGCGGCGGGCGCCGCGAGGAGGACGGCGGGCGCGAGCGTCAGGCCGGCCGCCAGCAAGGCGGCGACGTGGAATCGCGTCATGTCCGCAGGCTCCCCCCGTACGGCCCGCAACGGTTCGGCGGGCGTGACAATCCTAACTCTCCGGCGAATGAATACCGTTCCCCCGACCTGACCGCGACTGGAAGATGACCGACGCAACCCAAGCCCCCGGCGGCGTGCGCCGCGCCTATCCCTCGCGCCGCGACCTCGTGGCCGGCTCCGGAACCCTGGGCCTTGCGGCGGCGACGCCGGCGGGCGCCGCGATCGGAAGGGCCGACGAGTCGCTGGACTCCGCCTGGCTGCAGGCGGTGCTGGAGCGCTATGCGGCTTTCGAGGGCAAGGCGTCGGGCGGACCGGGGGACGAGGCCTGCGGCGCCTGGCTGGAGGGCGAACTCCGGCGCGCCGGCTACGCCTGCCGGCGGCAGGTCTTCGACGCGCCGTTCCTGGACCTGCGCGCGGCCAACCTGGCGGCGGGCGCTGCGAGCGCCGGACTGACGGCCAATCCCCTGGCGCCGGTGACGGGGCCCGGCGGCGTTTCCGGCCCGCTGCGGCTGGCGTCCGTTCCGGGCGACCTTCAGGGGGCCATCGCCCTGGTCGTCCTGCCGCACAAGCGATGGGTGACGCTGGTCGATCCCATGGCCGCCCGCCCGCTGGAGGACGCCCTGGCCCGCGGCGCGGCCGCGGCGGTCCTGGTGACGACGGGACCCACGGGCGAGGCCATCGCGCTCAACGTCAGCCCGCACCGGCCGGCGCCGGCGCGGCCGGTGGCGATCCTGGCCCCCAAGGATGCGGGCCCGTTCCTGGCGGCCGCCGCCGAAGGCCGACCCGCGACGCTGACCCTCGACGGGACCGCAGGCCGGCGGCCGGCCTACAACCTGATCGCCCGGCTGGACCGCGGCGCGGCCCGGACCCTCGTCGTCTCGACGCCAAGGTCCGGCTGGTTCGACTGCGCCGCCGAGCGGGGCTCGGGACTGGCGGTCTGGCTGTCGCTGGCCCGCTGGCTGGCCCAGGCGGACCTCGGCGTGGACGTCGAATTGGCGGCCAACAGCGGCCACGAGTTCGAATACCTCGGCGGCGAGCACTACCTGGAAGAGGCCGCGCCGCCGCCCGAGCGTACGGCCATGTGGGTGCATGTGGGCGCCAGCACGGCGGCGCGCGACTGGCACGCCTTCGGCCCGCTGCGACCGCTGCCCAGCGCCGACCCGCAGCGCGTCCTGACCGCGACGGCGGACATCATCGACCGCGTGCGCCCGGCCTTCGCCGGCCTCGCGGGCCTGGAGGCGGTGCTCGAGGCCACGGCCCTGACCGCAGGGGGCGAGATGACCAACGTGCTGAAGGCCGGCTACCGGACGGCCATCGGCCAGTACGGCGTCCACCGCTACTTCCACACCGCCGCCGACGACCTGCGCTGCACCTCGGGCGAGCTGGTCCGGCCGGCGGCCCAGGCGTTCCGCGCGGCCATCGCCGCCGCCCTCGGCCGCCCCGCCGCCGGCTAGGAGACCGCGCCTTCACGGCCCCGCTTCACCCCTCCGAGGATATTCGCTAACGTGTGAGTGAAGAATCTTTCGGGGGAGGTTTCCGATGTCGCTTGAAGGTCGTGTCGCCGTCGTCACCGGTTCGGGAGGAGGCCTGGGCCGCGCCCACGCGCTCTACCTGGCCTCGAAGGGCGCGAAGGTGGTGGTCAACGACCTGAGCCAGGAGGCCGCCGACCGGGTCTGCGCCGAGATCGCGGCCGCCGGCGGGAGCGCCATCGCCGCCGCCGCTTCGGTGACCGACGAGGCCGGCGTCGCGGCCATGGTGCGGCGGACGCTGGACGCCTGGGGCCGCGTGGACATCCTGGTGAACAACGCCGGCATCCTGCGCGACAAGAGCTTCGCCAAGATGACCATCGAGGACTTCCGCCTCGTCGTGGACGTCCACCTGATCGGGGCCGCGATCTGCAGCAAGGCGGTTTGGGACGTGATGCGCGAGCAGGCCTACGGCCGCATCGTGATGACCACCTCCTCGTCGGGGCTCTACGGCAACTTCGGCCAAGCCAACTACGGCGCGGCCAAGATGGCGCTGGTCGGGCTGATGCAGACCCTGGCCATCGAGGGGGCCAAGTACGACATCCGGGTCAACTGCCTGGCGCCGACCGCGGCGACCCAGATGACCCACGGCGTGCTCTCGGACGAGAGCCTGCAGCTGCTGGACCCGGCACTGGTCAGCCCCGGCCTCCTCGCCCTGGTGTCGGACGAGGCGCCGAGCCGCGCGGTGCTCTGCGCCGGCGCCGGCCACTTCGCCGCCGCCCATGTGACCCTGACCGAGGGCGCACAGGTCGGCGCGCGCCCCGACGCAGGCGAGCAGGTGATCGCCCGCTGGGCGGAGGTCGCGGACCGGCGGGGCGAGATCGTCCCCGCCTACGGCTTCACCCAGGCCGAACGCGAGCTGGCCGCCGCCGGGCTGGCCCCCCAGACCGCGGTGGTCGCCCGCTGAGGACGCGCCGTCCCGCCGGAGCCGACAGGCGTCAACCGCCCACTTGACGGGCGGCAAGGCGCTCCGGCCGAAGCAGGCGCAGGCTGCAGGGGTCCGAAACGAGGGAGACGCTTTTCCGCAGCAACGTTCCACCTGGACTTCAGCCCCCCGGCTCCCCGGCGGGGCCGTTTCTTTCGCCCGGCGCCGCCGGGCGCGGCTGCGGATCGCCCCGGAGACCTGCCATGCCGCCCATCGCCGCCATCCGCGCCGAGCCCCGGTCTGCCGCCTTCCCCCGGCTGCTGGAGACGCGCCTCGCTGGCCGCGCCCGCCGCAAGGGCCGGCGCACGCGCGCCGCGCTGAGGATCGCCGCCGCCCGCCTGATCCACCTCAACGGCTACGACCGCGTCCATACCGCCGACATCGCCGACGCCGCGGGCCTGTCGAAGGCGGCGTTCTACGTCTACTTCCGCGACAAGGCGGACGTGGCGGTGTCGGTCCTGCGCCCGTTCGTGGCCGTCGCCTTCCCGGCCCGCAGCCCGTGCTTCGAGGCTGTCGATCCGGTGCGCAGCGCCTTCGCCCGGCTCGCGCCGCTGATCGGCGAGAACCGGCGGCTCATCCAGGCGCTGGAGCCGCTGCGGGACGACGCCCCCGACTTCGCCGCCCGGTGCGAGGCCCGGATCCTGCGGTGGCATGAGGGCCTGCTGTCGTCGGCGGGCCTCGATCCGCGTCTCGCGCCGCTGCTCGCCGCGACCAGCCTCGGCCTCGCCTGGCGATCGCCGGACGCCGCGGCCGGCGGCGTGGCCGAGGAGGTTTCGCGCCTGTGGCGGCCCGCGGGCGCCGCCCCGCGTCAGGCGGTCCGCGCGGCCCCCGTGCTCGTCAGCCTGGTCGGTGCGTAGAGCTCGGGCCGGACGCCCGCGTCCAACAGGTCGCCCGGGATTCGCCGGCCCAGCAGCAGCGATGCGGCCAGGCTTCCGGCCGCCGGCGACGTCTGCACGCCGAAGCCGCCGAGCCCGGCGAACCAGAAGAAGCCCGGCGTCGAGGACCAGCCGATGACCGGCGCGCGGTCGGGGGCGAAGGTCCTCAGGCCGGCCCAGGCGCGGATCGGGCGCGGCTCGGGCTGGCGCGACAGGCGGCTGAACAGCGCCGCCGCGTGGGCCACGTCGAGCGTCTCGGGCTGGGCGTCGCAGGGCGGGCTCGGCGTCTCGTCGCAGGCGGTGAAGAGCAGGGCCTTCGAGCAGGGGCGGAAGTAGAACCGCTCGTCCACGTCCTTGACCGTCGGCCAGCCGGCGGTCTCGGGCGGTCTGGGAAACAGCAGGACCGTCCGCCGCTTCGGCTGCAGGCCCAGCGCCGCCGCGCCGGCGGCGCGGGCGACCTCGTCGGCCCAGGCGCCGGCGGCGTTGACGATCACCGGCGCGGCCCAGGTGACACCGCCGGCGGAGACCCGCCAGACCGAGCCCCGGCGGGCGAAGGTCAGGTCCCCCACGCCCACGTGGACCTGCCCGCCCGACCGGCGGCAGGCCGCCAGGAAGCCGGCGTGCAGCCGGGCGACGTCGATGTCGCCGCCCTCGGCCTCCAGCAGGGCGCCGGCCAGGCGCCCGGCCCGCAGCAGCGGCGCCCGGCGCGCCGCTTCGGTGGGGCCGAAGAGGCGCGCGCCGGGCAGCTCGCCGGCCAGGGCGGCGAGGGCGGCGATCTGCGAGGGGCCGGCCACGTGCAGGGTGGGGCGCGGGGTCAGGAGGTCGCCGCCGAAGATCCCGGGCGGCTCGGCGAAGAACCGCAGGCTGGCCCGGCTCAGCGGCCGCGCGGCCTCGCCGCCGTAGGACGGCAGCAGCATGCCGGACGAGCGGCCGGTGGCGTGACGCCCCGCCGGCGCCTCCCGCTCCAGCACCACCACGCGCCGCCAGGGGGCCAGGAAGGCGGCGATCGCCGCGCCCGCGACGCCGCCGCCGATCACCACGACGTCGCAGGGATGCAGGGTGGTGGTCATCAAGCGTCCAGGAGCTCGAGGCCGCGCGCGCCGTGGACGTAGCCGTTGACGAGCGGACCGGGCGGCCCTGCCGCGGCGAGCGCGGCCCGCAGTTCGGGCGGCGAGGAGCGCCCGTCGGCGAAGCGGCGGAAGGCGGCCGAGACCGCGGCCATGTCGCCGGTGTGAGGGGAGAGGCGCAGCGCGCCGACGCCGGCCTCCCGCAGCCGCGCCGGCTCGACATCGACCACGTGCACCCCGTGGGACAGCGTCTGGACGCCGTTCATCGCCAGGAAGGGCGTGGCCTCCACCGTGGCGACGGCGAGGCCGTCCGGGTCGCGCTCGCAGACGAACTGGCAGGCGTCCTTGTGCAGCCCGTGCAGGCGGGCGTGGTAGCAGCGCCCGGACAGGGCGAGCGGCAGGCGGCCGTAGGCGAACAGCTCCACCTCCAGCCCGGGGCAGCCGCGGGCGATGGCGGCCACCGCGCCGAGCGAGAGCTCGATGTTGGCGCACAGCCGCACGCAGCCGCGCCGCATCAGCTCGCGCGCCGCCGCCTCGTTGTAGACGTTGAGGAACGGCCCGGCGACGAACGGCGTCCCGGCGGGCGCCCCGGTGGAGGCACGGGCCAGGGCCGAGATGTCGTTGATCTCAACGGGACCGCCCGCCTCCACGAGCGCGGCGCTGGCCCGCAGTTCGCGCCGATTGGCGGGCAGGGCGAGGGTCGACCAGACCACGGTCTTGCCGCCGGCCTCCAGCGCCTCGGCCGACTCGGCCAGGGCGTCGGCCAGCAGCGGCCCGCGTTTTCCGCAGACCACCTCGCCCAGGTAGACGCGGTCGACGGCCGGATCGTCCGCGACGCGGCGGTAGAACGTCCGCACCGCCTCGGCCGGCCAGTTGAACAGCAGGGGGCCGACGGTGATCTCCAGGCGCCCGCTCATCGCCAGCGCTTCCGGTAGGCGCCGGCCGTCTCGCGGCCGCCCTCGGCGAGATCGGCGAGACGGCCTTCCCAGGGCGCGAGGTCCTCGCCGCGCTCGAGGGCGTCGATCGCCCCGCGGAACGCCGCGGCGACGCGCGCGACGTAGGCGCGTCCGCGCTGGCGGCCCTCCACCTTCACGGCCGTCACGCCCGCGTCGCGCAGCGACGTCAGCAGGCTCATGGCGTTCAGGCTGACCGGCTCCTCGAACAGGTAGCCGGTCGCCCCGCCGGCCTCGAAGCGGCCCTTGCAGAGGGTGGGATAGCCGGCCGGCTCCTCGGGCCCCAGGCGGTCGATGGCCAGGCCCGACAGGCGCGGCGTGAGCGCCTGGGACGTCCTATCGAAGGCGACGGCCTCGGCCGGCGAGCAGACGCCGGCGAGGTTGGGCGAGCGGCCGGTGGCGTACGAGGAGAGGGCGCAGCGCCCCTCGGCCATGACGCAGAGCCCGCCGAACACGAACGCCTCGATCTCGACCGGCGAGCCGCGGCAGACCTCGGCCACCTCGGCGGCGGAGAGCACGCGCGGCAGGACGACCCGCCGGACGCCGTACGCCTCGGCGTAGAAGCCGATCGCCTCGGCCGTGCCGGCGGCCGCCTGGACCGACAGGTGCAGGCGAAGGCCCGGATGGCGCTCGCGGGCGTAGGCGAGGACGCCCAGGTCGGCCACGATCACCGCGTAGACGCCGGCCGCGGCGGCGGCGTCGATGGCCGCCCGCCAGGGGTCGATCCCGCCGGCCGTGGCGAAGGTGTTGATGGCGACGAGCACGCGCGCGCCGCGGCCGTGGGCCCACTCGATCTCGCGGGCGAGCTCGTCGGGCGAGAAGTTCAGGCCCGGGAAGTTGCGCGCGTTCGTGGCGTCCCGCAGGCCGCAGTAGACGCTGTCGGCGCCCGCCTCCACGGCGGCCCGCAGCATGGCGGGCGACCCGGCGGGACAGACGAGTTCGAGCGGCGGCATGTCAGGCGACCGTCGCCGGGCGGCGGCTGCGCAGCAGGCGGCCGAGGCCCAGGGCCGCGAGGCGCCGCGCGGGCGCCGGGCCGGGCAGCAGGTCGGCGAGCCCGAGGTCGGCGGCCTCCAGGGCGTTGTGGAGGGCGACGGCCGCCTCCACCGACCCCTCGACGGCGAGGCCGCGGCCGAAGAACGCCGCGTCGGCGTCGAGTTCGCCGGCGACCAGCGCCAGGAAGTCCGTCATGCGTCCCCGGATGCGCGCCGTGGCGGCCGGTCCCCCAGCTGCCCCTGTGGCCGGCTCGAGCGTCACGCGGCCCCGGCGGGGGTCCGGCTCGAGGCGGAAGGCGAGCGGAGAGCCCAGCGGCTCCAGGACGAAGGCCGCCGAGCGGAACTCGCCCAGGCGCTCGAACGCCGCCGGATCGCGCCGGCCGGCTCGCCTCAGAACCGCGGTGAGTCCGGCGTTCAGGGGCAGGGCGGCGAGCGCGAGGGCCGCGTCTCGCAGGGGCGCATCCCGGCCCCGCGTCGAATGTCCACGTCTACGCACCGCGTCCTCCTGGGAGGCCTGGATAGACTCATCGGCGGCGGATCCGCTTGTCGCGCGTCAAGGCCAGGCTTGATGGGCGTCGCCGGCTGGCCAGCGAGCGGATCAGGAGGGCGGATCAGGGACAGACGCCGCGGTAGCGCGGCACCTGGCCGACCAGCGAGCAGGGGCGGAAACGGCTGTCCAGCTCCTGCGCCAGCACCAGGTCCCAGGCGTCGCGGCAGGCGCCCGTCGAGCCGGGCACGCAGAAGACGAAGGTGTCCTCGACCTGGCCGGCGAGCGCCCGCGACTGGAGGGTGGAGACGCCGACGGTCCCGTAGCTCGCCTGGTGGAAGACCACCGCGAAGCCGTCCATCTCCCGGCGCAGCAGGGGGCGCACCGCCTCGGGCGTGACGTCCCGCGGGGAAAAGCCCGTCCCGCCGGTGACCAGGATCACGTCCACATCGGGATCGGCCGCCCAGGCCAGCACCCGCGCGCGGATCGCCTCGACCTCGTCGGGCACGATGGCCTTGCCGGCGAGGACATGGCCGGCGCCCGTCAGCCGCTGGGCGAGCAGGCCGCCCGAGGTGTCGGTGGCCTCGTCGCGGGTGTCGGACACCGTCAGCACGGCGATCCCGAGGGGATGGAACGGCAGGTCGGGGTCGATGCGCGCCTTGCCGGCCTCGGGCCGGCGCGCCTGCAGGGTCGCGGTCACGGAAGGGGCTCCCAGTTGCCCAGCCTGACTACCGCGGCCGCGGGCGATCGCGGTTGTCCGACATCAAGCCCCCGGGCGGCGGCGGTCAGCCGACGATCTTGCCGGGGTTGAGCTGGCCGCGCGGATCGAGCGCGCCCTTCAGGGTGCGCATCAGGGCGATCTCGGCCGGGGCGCGGGACAGGCCCAGCAGCTCGCGCTTGCGCAGGCCGATGCCGTGCTCGGCCGACACCGACCCGCCCAGGGGCGCGAGCGGCTCGTGGACGATCCGGTCGATCTCGGCGTGGGCGTCCGCGGGGACCGCGCCCACGATCAGGTGCAGGTTGCCGTCGCCCAGGTGTCCGAACACCCACAGCGGCGAGTCCGGCCAGCGGGCGGCGAGCTCCGCGCGCACGCCCTCCACATAGGCTGGCATGTGACGGATCGGCAGGCTGACGTCGAACGCCGCCGGCGGGCCGAAGCGGCCGGTCTGCATGACGTCGTCGCGCAGCGCCCACATCCGCTCGGCCTCGGCGTGGGACCGGGCGATGGCCGCGTCGGCGATCAGCCCCTCCTCCAGCAGCCCGGTCAGGGCGGCCTCGAAGCGGGCCGGGTCGTGCTCGGGATCGCCGCCCAGCATCTCGGCGAGGACATAGAACGCATGGCCCGCGGGCACGGGCGGGCGGCCCTGCGCCGGGGGCGTAGTGACCAGCTCGTAGAAGCCGGGCCACATCACCTCGAAGGCGGACAGCAGCCCGCCGAGGTCGGCGTCGAGCCGCCGGAGCAGCTTCGGCAGGGCCTCGAAGCTGTCCACGGCCAGGAAGGCGGTTCCCCGCGCGGCCGGGCGCGGGCGCAGGCGCAGCACCGCCCGGGTCACGACGCCGAGCGTGCCCTCGGCCCCGATGAACAGCTGCTTGAGGTCGTAGCCGGTGTTGTTCTTCAGCAGGCGGTTGAGGCCGGGCACGAGCGTCCCGTCGGGCAGCACCACCTCGAGCCCCAGCACCTGGTCGCGGGTCATGCCGTAGCGCAGCACGCGGTTGCCCCCGGCGTTGGTCGAGACCATGCCGCCGATCGTGGCCGAGCCCCGCGCGCCGAGGTCCAGGGGCAGGAAGAGGCCGGCCGCTTCAACCGCGTCGCAGGCCTTGGCCAGGGGGCAGCCGGCCTGCACCACCATCAGCGACTCGTCGGCGTCGATCTCCTCGACGGCGTCCAGGCGCTCCAGGCTCAGCGCCAGGGCGCCCTCCGCGTAGGCCCCGCCCGCCAGGCCCGTGCGCCCGCCCCAGGGCACGACCGGAACGCCCGCTTCGGCCGCGGCCCGCACGACGTCGGCGACCTGCTCCGGGGTCCGCGGTCGGGCCACCGCGAGCGGCGTTCCCAGCGAGCCCCAGAAGCTGAACGCCGCCTCGGCGGCGGCCGGGCCGGTCAGGAGGTCGGCGGGGGGCAGGAAGGTTTCCAGGCGTCGGACGAGATCGGGCATGCGGGTCTCCGTCGCGGAGTGTGGAGGCGTCGGCCGGCCGGTCGCATGACGGATGTCAATCGCCGGCCTGTACGGGGTCCTTGCCTGCCCAGGCGCCCCGACGCACAGTGTTACGCAAAGTCGTCCGCTGGCGACAGCCGGCGTTCGGGGAACCGCGGCGTGACTCGCGAGTTGCCCAATCGAGGGAAGGCGGGACGGGGATGGCGGTGACCCCAACGACGGAAGCGTCGCCCGGCGCAGGCCGGGCCCTTTGGGTCAGTACGGCCGCGTTCACGGTCTGCTTCGCCGTCTGGACGATCTTCTCCATCATCGGCCTTGGGATGAAGGACGAACTCGGGCTCAGCGAGACCCAGTTCGGCCTGCTCGTCGGCACCCCGATCCTGACCGGTTCGCTCAGCCGCCTCGTGCTCGGCATCTGGGCCGACCAGTACGGCGGGCGGCGGGTGTTCGCCATCGTGATGGCCCTGGGGGCCGCCGCGACCTTCCTGCTGTCGTTCGCCGACACCTACCTCGAGCTGCTGCTGGCGGCCCTGGGCGTGGGGATCGCGGGCGGGTCCTTCGCCGTGGGCGTCGCCTACGTCTCCAAGTTCTACCCGCAGGAGCGGCAGGGGACGGCGCTGGGGATCTTCGGGGCCGGCAACGTGGGCTCGGCCGTCACCAAGTTCCTGGCGCCGTTCGTGATGGTCGCCATGGGCTGGCAGACGGTCGCCCAGCTCTGGGCCGCCGCCCTCCTGGTGATGGCGGTGATCTTCTGGTTCACGACCCGCGAGGACCCGGACCTCGCCCGCCGGCGGGCGGAAGGGGTCAAGCCGGCCTCCTTCGCCGAACAGCTGCGCCCCCTGGCCAACGTCCAGGTCTGGCGCTTCTCGCTCTACTACTTCTTCGTCTTCGGCGCCTTCGTGGCCCTGGCGCTGTGGCTGCCGCGCTACCTCGTCGGCGTCTACGGGCTCGACGTGAAGGCGGCGGGCATGCTGGCGGCCTTCTACTCCATCCCGGCCAGCCTGTTCCGGATCTACGGCGGGCGCCTCTCGGACCGCTTCGGCGCGCGCAAGGTCCTCTACTGGACGTTCGGCGTCTCGGCGCTGTGCACCTTCATGCTCTCGTACCCGCCGACCGACTACGTGATCCACGGCATCCAGGGCCCGATCGCGTTCTCGACCTCGATGGGGCTGGTCCCGTTCGTCGTGACCATCTTCGTGCTGGGCTTCTTCATGAGCCTGGGCAAGGCGGCCGTGTTCCGGCACATCCCGGTCTACTACCCGCAGCGCGTCGGAGCAGTGGGCGGGGTGGTCGGGATGGTCGGCGGCGTGGGCGGCTTCGTCCTGCCGCTCGTCTTCGGCGTGCTCAACGACCTGACCGGCGTCTGGACGAGCTGCTTCTTCCTGCTCTTCCTCCTCGTTTCCCTGGCGCTCGCCTGGATGCACTTCGCGGTGCGGCGCATGGAGGCGGCGGCGACCGCGCCGCGCGAGACCCTTCCCGAGCTGCCGGAGATGGCGCCGATCCACGACGCCGCGCGCGTGGCGCCGGGGCCGCAGCCCGCGGGCAAGGTCGTCCCCGTCCGGCGGCCGGCGATCGCCGACTGGCGGCCCGAGGACCCCGTGTTCTGGCAGGCGAGCGGCCGGCGCATCGCCCGCCGCAACCTGTGGATCTCCACCTACTGTCTGCTGCTCGCCTTCGCGGTCTGGATGGTCTGGAGCGTGGTCGTCGCGCGCCTGCCGGCCGTCGGATTCCAGTTCACGCCCGACCAGCTGTTCTGGCTGGCGGCGCTGCCGGGGATCTCCGGCGCGGCGCTGCGGATCTTCTACGCCTTCCTCGTGCCGGTGTTCGGCGGCCGGCTCTGGACGGCGATGTCGACGGCCTCGCTGCTGATCCCGGCGTTCGGCATCGGCTACGCCGTGCAGGATCCTTCGACGCCGTACCTGATCTTCGTGGTCCTGGCGCTGCTGTGCGGCCTGGGCGGCGGCAACTTCGCCTCGTCGATGGCCAACATCAGCTTCTTCTTCCCGAAGGCGGAGAAGGGCTCGGCCCTGGCCCTCAACGCCGGCCTCGGCAACCTGGGCGTCAGCGTCATGCAGTTCGTGGTGCCGGTCGCCGTCACCATGAGCATCTTCGGCATCCTGGGCGGCGAGCCGCAGACCACCGTCGAGGGCGACCGGCTGTGGATGCAGAACGCCGGCTTCCTGTGGGTTCCGTTCGTGATCGCGGGCGCAGTGCTCGCCTGGCTCGGCATGGACGACCTGGCCAGCGCCAAGTCCTCATTCGCCGAGCAGGCCAGCATCTTCCAGCGCCGGCACACCTGGCTGATGTGCTGGCTCTACACCGGCACCTTCGGCTCGTTCATCGGCTTCTCGGCGGGCTTCCCGCTGCTGGCGCGGCTCGCTTTCCCGGACGTGGATTCCCTGCGCTACGTGTTCCTCGGCCCGCTGGTCGGGGCGGCCTCGCGCGCGGCCACCGGCTGGCTGGCCGACCGGTACGGCGGGGCGCGCATCACCTTCCTCGTGTTCCTCGGCATGATCGCGGCCGTGGGGGGGATGCTCTGGTTCCTGAACGCCGGTTCGTTCTGGGGCTTCTTCGCCATGGTGATGCTGCTGTTCTTCTTCAGCGGCGTCGGCAACGCCTCGACCTTCCAGATGATCCCGGCCATCTGGCGCGAGACGGTGGGACGCGCCGCCGGCGCCGCCCAGGCCGACCGCGAGGCGGCGGCGGTGATTGGCTTCACCTCCGCCATCGCCGCCTTCGGCGCCTTCTTCATCCCCAAGGCCTACGGCGCGTCCATCGCCGGGACCGGGGCGGCCGACGCGGCCCTGTGGGGCTTCCTCGCCTTCTACGCGGTCTGCGCCGTCCTGACCTTCGCGATCTACTCCCGTCCCGGCGGCCTGCTGCACGCCGTCGAGCGCCGCCAAGGCGCAGCCCCCGCAGGACCCACAGCCCTGGAAGGAAGCCGATGAGCCATCTCCTGGACCGCCTGACCTATTTCCGCAGAGAGAAGGAGACGTTCTCGGACGGGCACGGCGTGACGGTCCGGGAGGACCGCGGCTGGGAGGACGCCTACCGGAAGCGCTGGGCGGCGGACAAGATCGTGCGCTCGACGCACGGGGTGAACTGCACCGGCTCGTGCTCGTGGAAGATCTACGTCAAGGGCGGGATCGTCGCCTGGGAGACCCAGCAGACCGACTATCCCCGCACCCGGCCCGACCTGCCGAACCACGAGCCGCGCGGGTGCCCGCGGGGGGCGAGCTACAGCTGGTACCTCTACTCCGGCGCACGGCTGAAGTACCCGCTGGTGCGCGGCCGGCTGCTGCGCCACTGGCGCGAGGCGCGCAAGTCGATGTCGCCGGTGGCCGCCTGGAAGTCGATCGTCGAGGCTCCCGACAAGCGCAAGGACTGGGTCAGCCGCCGCGGGCGCGGCGGGTTCGTGCGGGTCGGCTGGGACGAGGCCAACGAGATCATCGCCGCGGCCAACGCCTACACCATCCGCACCTACGGCCCCGACCGGGTCGCCGGCTTCTCGCCGATCCCGGCCATGTCGATGATCTCCTACGCCGCGGGCAGCCGCTACCTGTCGCTGATCGGCGGCGTGCCGCTGAGCTTCTACGACTGGTACTGCGACCTGCCGCCGTCCTCGCCGCAGACCTGGGGCGAGCAGACCGACGTGCCGGAGTCGGCCGACTGGTACAATTCCAGCTTCCTGATGGTCTGGGGTTCGAACATCCCCATGACCCGCTCGCCCGACGCGCACTTCTACACCGAGGTCCGCTACCGCGGGGCGCGCAGCGTGGTCGTGGCCCCCGACTTCAACGAGGCGGCCAAGTTCGCCGACCTGTGGCTGCACCCCAAGCAGGGGACCGACGCGGCCCTGGCCCTGGCGCTGGGCCACGTGATCCTGCGCGAGTTCCACCTCGACCAGACCACGCCCTACTTCGACGACTATGTCCGCAAGTACTCGGACCTGCCGCTGCTCGTGCGGCTCGTGAAGCGCGGCGACCGCTACGTGGCCGACCGGATGCTGCGCGCCGCCGACTTCGCGGACGGCCTGGGCGAGGCCAACAACCCGGACTGGAAGACGGTGGGGATCGACGAGGCCGGCGGCCAGCCGGTCTGTCCCAACGGCTCGGTGGGCTTCCGCTGGGGCGACAAGGGCAAGTGGAACCTGGAGCAGAAGGACGGGCAGGGGCGCGACGTGCGCCTGCGCCTCAGCCTGGACGAGGCGCACGACGAGATCGTCTCGGTGGACTTCCCCTACTTCGGGGGCGACGCGCCCATGACCTTCGTGGCCACGGACCATCCCGAGGTCCTGCCGCGGAACGTTCCGGCCCGGCGCCTTGCGCTGAAGGACGGCGAGGCCCTGGTGGCCACGGTGTTCGACCTGTTCTGCGCCAACTACGGCCTCGACCGCGGGTTCGGCGGCGAGAACGTGGCCCGCAGCTACGACGACGACGTGCCGTTCACCCCGGCCTGGGCCGAGCGGATCACCGGCGTGCCCCGCGGGCACATCATCTCGGTGGCGCAGCAGTTCGCCGAGAACGCCGCCAAGACCCGCGGCCGCTCTATGGTCATCGTGGGGGCCGGGCTGAACCACTGGTACCACATGGACATGAGCTACCGGGGCATCATCAACATGCTGGTGCTCTGCGGCTGCGTGGGCCAGTCCGGCGGCGGCTGGGCGCACTACGTGGGCCAGGAGAAGCTGCGGCCGGCGACCGGCTGGCTGCCGCTGGCCTTCGCCCTCGACTGGATCCGCCCGGTCCGGCAGCAGAACGCGACCTCGTTCTGGTACGCCCACACCGACCAGTGGCGCTACGACACGCTGCGCATGACTGACATGCTCTCGCCGACCGCGCCCGAGGGGGCGTATCCGACGAGCGCCATCGACTGGAACGTGCGGGCCGAGCGGATGGGCTGGCTGCCGTCCACGCCCGCGCTGCAGGCCAACTCGCTCGACATCGGCCGGCAGCTGCACGAGCGGGGCGAGGACGCCGGCGCCTGGACCGCCGCGGCGCTGAAGTCGGGCGAGCTGAAGATGGCCTGCCACGACCCGGACCACCCGCAGAACTGGCCGCGCAACATCTTCTTCTGGCGCTCCAACGTCCTGGGCGCGAGCGGCAAGGGCCACGAGTACTTCCTCAAGCACCTGGTCGGATCGCTGCACGGGGTGATCGGGGAGGACCTCGCCAAGACGGGCGGCGAGAAGCCCGAGGAGGTCGTCTGGCATGAGGAGGCGCCGACCGGGAAGATGGACCTGATGGTCAGCATCGACTTCCGGCTGTCGACCACCGCCCTCTACGCCGACATCGTGCTGGCCTCGTCCACCTGGTACGAGAAGCACGACCTCAACACCTCGGACATGCACCCCTTCATCCACCCGCTGACCGCGGCCGTGGACCCTCTGTGGGACTCCAAGACCGACTGGGAGATCTTCCGGTCGATCGCCAAGAAGTTCTCCGAGGTCTGCCCCGAGGTGCTGGGGGTCGAGCACGACCTGATGCTCACGCCGATCCAGCACGACGCGGCCGAGGAGATGGCCCAGGCCTACGACGTGAAGGACTGGGGCAAGGGCGAGTGCGAGCCGATCCCGGGCGTGACCATGCCGAAGGTCAGCCTGGTCGAGCGGGACTATCCCAACACCTACGCGCGCTTTACCGCCATCGGCCCGCTGCTGGAGAGCAAGGGCAACGGCAGCAAGGGGCTGGTGTGGGACGCCAAGCGCGAGGTCGAGGACCTCGCCCACCTGAACGGCACGGTCCCCGAGGGGCCGACGAAGGGGCGGCCGCGGGTCCTGACCGACATCGACGCCTGCGAGACCATCCTGATGCTGGCTCCCGAGACGAACGGCCAGGTGGCGATCAAGGCCTGGGACGCGCTGAGCGCCTTCACCGGCCGCGAGCACCACCACCTGGCCGAGGGCAAGGAGGACGAGAAGATCCGCTTCCGCGACGTGGCCGCCCAGCCGCGGAAGATCATCTCCTCGCCCACCTGGTCGGGGATCGAGTCCGAGGAGGTCTGCTACAACTCGGGCTGGACCAATGTGCACGAGCTGATCCCCTGGCGCACGCTCAGCGGCCGCCAGCAGCTCTACCAGGACCACCCGTGGATGCGGGCCTTCGGCGAGGAGCTCGTCACCTGGCGCCCGCCGGTCGAGACGCGGTCTTACCAGTCGGTGGTCGGCAAGCTGCCCAACGGCAACGACGAGATCGTGCTCAACCTCGTCACGCCGCACCAGAAATGGGGGATCCACTCCACCTACTGCGAGAACCTGATCATGCTCTCGCTGAGCCGCGGCGGGCCGACCGTCTGGATCAGCGAGGTTGACGCCGGCAAGGCCGGGATCTGCGACAACGACTGGATCGAGGCGTTCAACGTCAACGGCGCGCTCACCGCCCGGGCGATCGTCTCCCAGCGCGTCCCCGAGGGCCTGGCAATCATGTACCACGCCCAGGAGAAGCTGGTGGGAACGGTGGGCTCCGAGATCACCGGCCAGCGCGGCGGGATCCACAACTCGGTCACCCGCATCAACATGAAGCCGACCCACATGATCGGCGGCTACGCCCAGCTGGCCTACGGCTTCAACTACTACGGCACCGTCGGCGCCAACCGGGACGAGTTCATCATCGTGCGGAAGATGAACCAGCTGAACTGGTTCGACAAAGCCGCCGCCCAGGTCGAGCAGGAGGCGAAGGTCTGATGAAGGTCCGCGCGCAAATCTGCATGGTGCTGAACCTCGACAAGTGCATCGGGTGCCACACCTGCTCGATCACCTGCAAGAACGTGTGGACCAACCGCGAAGGCGTCGAATACGTCTGGTTCAACAACGTCGAGAGCAAGCCGGGCGTCGGCTATCCGAAGGACTGGGAGAACCAGTCCCGCTGGAAGGGCGGCTGGGTCCGCAAGCCCAATGGCCGGCTGGAGCCCCGCATCGGCGCCAAATGGCGGATCCTGGCGAAGATCTTCGCCAACCCCGACCTGCCCGAGATCGACGACTTCTACGAGCCCTACACCTTCGAATACGAGTGGCTGGAGAAGGCCCCCGAGCTGCAGGCCCAGCCGACCGCCAAGCCGCGCTCGCTGATCACCGGCGAGGTGATCAAGAAGGTGGAGTGGAGCGGGAACTGGGAGGACGACCTCGGCGGCGAGTTCTCCAAGCGCTCCCAGGACTACAATTTCGAGGGCGTCCAGAAGGAGATCTACGGCCAGTTCGAGAACACCTTCCTGATGTACCTGCCCAGGCTGTGCGAGCACTGCCTGAACCCCTCGTGCCTGGCCGCATGTCCCTCGGGGGCGATCTACAAGCGGGCCGAGGACGGCATTGTCCTCATCGACCAGGAACGCTGCCGCGGCTGGCGGATGTGCGTCTCGGGATGCCCGTACAAGAAGGTCTATTACAACTGGTCGTCGGGTAAGTCGGAGAAGTGCATCTTCTGCTTCCCGCGGATCGAGGCGGGCCAGCCGACGGTGTGCTCCGAGACCTGCGTCGGCCGCATCCGCTACCTGGGCGTGATCCTCTACGACGCCGACCGCATCAGCGAGGCGGCGAGCGTGGAGCGGGAGGAGGACCTCTATCCCGCGCAGTTGTCGGTGTTCCTCGACCCCAACGACCCGGCGGTGCAGGAGCAGGCCCGCCGGGACGGCGTGCCCGAGACCTGGATCGAGGCGGCGACCCGCTCGCCGGTCTGGAAGATGGCGTGCGAGTGGAAGGTCGCCTTCCCGCTGCACCCCGAGTACCGGACCCTGCCGATGGTCTGGTACGTGCCGCCGCTGTCGCCGATCCAGTCCGCGGCCGAGGCCGGCAAGATGACGGTCAACAACGGCATGCCGGACGTGCGCTCGCTGCGCATCCCGCTTCGGTACCTCGCCAACCTGCTCACCGCCGGCGCCGAGGAGCCGGTGGCCCAGGCGCTGGAGCGGATGCTGGCCATGCGGGCCTACATGCGGGCCAAGACGGTCGACGGCGTCGTCGACGAGGGCATCGCCCAGCAGGTCGGCCTGACCGGCGCGGTGATCGAGGAGATGTACCGCTACATGGGGCTGGCGGCCTACGAGGACCGCTACGTCATCCCGACCGCCCACCGGGAGGACACCGAGGACGCCTACATGCTGCGCGGCGCCGCCGGCTTCGCGTTCCGGGAAGGCACCAACGGCACGACCAAGGCCGACCTGTTCGGCCGCCGCGACCGCACGCCCCGCAAGAAGTACATGGACATCCCGACATGAGACGGACGCTGAAGGCTCTCTCGCTCCTGCTGTCGTATCCGACCGAGGAGCTGAAGGCGGGCGCGGGCGAGTTGCGCGCGGCGCTGGCCGACGAGGCCCTGCTGAAGCCGCAGACGCGGGCGGCGATGGCGGTGCTGCTCGACAGCTTCGAACGGGACGAGCTGCTCGACCTGCAGGGGCGCTACGTGGACCTCTTCGACCGGACGCGCTCGCTGTCGCTGCACCTCTTCGAGCACGTCCACGGCGAGAGCCGGGAGCGGGGCCAGGCGATGATCGACCTGCGGGCGACCTACGCCGAGCACGGCTTCGAGATGACCCCGGCCGAACTGCCCGACTACCTGCCGGCGTTCCTGGAGTTCGCCTCGCTGCTGCCGCCGCGCGAGGCCCGGCAGCTGCTGCGCGAGCCGGCCCACGTGCTGCAGGCGCTTCACGAGCGGCTGGCCAAGCGCGGCTCGCCCTACGCGGCGGTCTTCACGGCGCTCCTGGAGGCGGCCCGCACGCGGCCCAGCCCCGAGGCGCTGGAGGACCTGCGCCGCCAGCCCGACGCCGCGGCCGACGACTTCGAGGCGGTGGACGCCGCCTGGGAGGAGGCGCCCGTGCGCTTCGGGCCCGAGGCGCCCCAGCCCACGGGCTTCGTCGCCAAACTCCGGGCCTGGAAACGGCCCGCCGAGCCGGCCCCGCCGGCCGCATCCTGAGGGAGCCGCGTCATGGAGTCCTTCATCAATCAGCTCGCCTTCGGCTGGTTTCCCTACCTGGCGGTGACGGTGCTGATCGTCGGCAGCATCTTCCGCTTCGACAAGGCGCAGTACACTTGGCGCTCGCAGTCCAGCCAGTTCCTGCGGCGACGCCAGATGCTGATCGGCTCGAACCTGTTCCACATGGGCGTGCTGGTGCTGCTGGGCGGCCACTTCGTGGGGCTGCTCACGCCGATCAACGTGTTCGACGCCCTGGGCGTGCAGCACGGCTTCAAGCAGATGGCGGCGCTGGTGGTCGGCGGCATCGCCGGGATCCTGGCCTGGGTCGGGGCCAGCCTGCTGCTGCATCGCCGGCTGTTCGACTCCCGAATCCGCCGCAGCTCGCACTGGACCGACATCGCCGTCCTGGTGCTGCTCTGGCTGCAGCTCACCCTGGGCCTGGCCACCACCTGGTGGACCATGAAGCACCTCGACGGCGAGGAGATGCTGCTCTTCATGGGCTGGGCCAACGGCCTGCTCACCTTCAACCCGCAGGCGGCCGACCTGATCGTGGACGCCGCCCTGGTCTACAAGCTGCACATCATCCTGGGCCTGACGCTGTTCCTCGTGACCCCGTTCAGCCGGCTGGTCCACATCTGGAGCATCCCGCTCTTCTTCCTGCTGCGGCCGGGCTACCAGATCGTGCGGACCCGCGGACCGGTGCGCCGGCCGCAGCCCGCGTCGCTGTCGCACGGCCCCGCCGGCGCGGCGCCGACCTATGGCGGCCCGGCGCCGCAGCGCGCCGCCGCCGAGGAATTCCAGTGAGCGAGGCCCGCTTCGTCGTCACGCGCTCGGCCGGGCGCGGCGCCGCCCGGCCGGCGCCTCCGCCTGCTCCCGAGGCCGTTTCCCAGGCCGTTCCCCAGGCCGCGCCCGAGCCGCCGCCGGCCGAGGCCGGCGGATGCGGCTGCGGGTCGACCGCGGCGGCCCGGCCGCGCCCGGCCCGCACGCCTGCCGTCCGGGTGGACGGCGTGGAGATAGACTCCCGGCTGATCGCGCAGGAAAGCCAGAACCATCCGTCCGGCGATCCCATGGAGACTTGGACGGCCGCGGCCCGCGCCCTGGTGGTGCGCCAGCTGCTGCTGACCGAGGCCCGGCGGCGGGGGCTCAGCCCCGACCCCGAGGCGGTCGGCGAGAACCAGTACGAGACCGACGAGGAGAGCCTCGTGCGACAGGTGCTGGAGGTCGCCGTCGAGCCCCAGCCGCCCTCCGAGACGGAATGCCGGCGCGTCTACGAGGGGATGAAGGGCAAGTTCGTCACGCCCACCCTGTTCGAGGCCTCGCACATCCTCATAGAGCCGGCGGGCGAGGCCGAGGCCGACTGGTCCGAAGCCGAGGCCGAGGCCCGCGCCCTCATCGGGGTCGTCGGCGACAGCCCGCAGGCGTTCGCCGAGGCCGCGGCGGCCCGCTCGTCCTGTCCCACCGCGCACCAGGGCGGCTCGCTCGGCCAGGTGCGCCGCGGCGAGCTGGTCGACAGCGTCCAGGCGGCGATCGAGGCCCTGGCGGACGGCGAGACCGGCACGGCCCCCGTGCGCTCGCCGTTCGGCTGGCACGTCGTGCGCCTGGAGCGGCGGATCGAGGGCCGCGTCCTGCCCTACGAGATCGTGGAGGGGCGCATCCGCGACATGCTGGAGGCGCGCGCCTGGGCGATCGGCGCTTCGCAGTTCGTGGCCGATCTGGCGGCGAAATCGGCCGTCGAGGGCGTGACCCTGGCCCCGCCGGACGGCGGGTTCGCGGCCTGCGAGGACGGCAGCGGATGCTGACGCTCGGCGAGGTCCTCAGCCTGTCCCGCCGCTCGGCCGACGCGCTGGACGGGCTGGCGCTTGAACCGGACCTGCGGTCGGGCCTCGCCCGGGCCGCCGCCGACGAGGGGGTCGAGCCGCGCGACATCGTGCTGGAGGCGGTGGCGGACTTCGCGGCCTCGGCCGACGCCGGCGAGTGGACGGCCCTGATCGGCCGGGCGCAGGCGGCGCAGGATCCCGGCCGGGCCTGCCTCGAGATCATGATCCGGCGGCTGCTTCCCGCGGCGCGGCCGGCCGATGAGGAGACCTCCCATGGGTGAGCCCGTTCCTGGCGATCGCGACACCGCCCCGGCCGGCCTGAATCCGGACCTGCGGCGCACCCGCGACGAGAGTTTCTCGGACGCCCAGCACGGCAGCGAGCCGATGGCGAGCGTCTCGGTGAAGGGCGGCCGCCCGGCCGTCTGGCCCGTCATCTGGGCCGTGGTGACCATCGGCCTGATCCTCCTGACCATCTGGCTGATCCTTTGAGTGACGCCGCCTGGGCTGAGGCCGGGCCCGTCGCCCGGACGCCTTGCCGCTTCCCGTCGCGGCCGGGATGGTGTTCAACCGCGGCATGACCGCGGCCCCTCAGCGTTTCGTCCTGTTCCGCGCCGCCGAGGGCGAGTGGGCGATGTCGGCCTCCGGCGTCGCCGAGGTGCTGCCGACGGCGCCGATGCAGCGGCCGGCCGGGTCCCCGGCGGTGCTGGCGGGGTTCCTGAACCTCGGTGGGCGACCGCTGCCGGTGGTGCGGCTGGATGCGCTGTTCGGCCCGGAGGCCGGCCGGGCCGACGACCTCTACCACCACGTTCTGCGGCTGACCTCGTCCGAAGCCGGCGGCGAACTGGGGCTGCTGGTGGAGCGGGTCACCGACGTGGACGCCAAGGCCGAAGGCGTCGCGCCGCTGGAGCCGGACCAGAGCGTCAACGGCGCGCTGGTCGGCAATCTGGTGATCGGCGAGCGGCTGGTCCCCCTGCTGGACCGCGGGCGCCTGCTGCTGGTCGAGGAGCAGCGCCGCATCGACGACCTCGCCGCCGCCGCCCGCGCGCGGCTGGACCAGCTGGACCAAGCCGGCGCTTGAGGGCTCCCGCGCCGCTGCCCATGGGCGAGGCGTTCGCGCGCCTGAAGCAGCAGGTCATCGAGCGCACCGGCCACTTCTACTACGAGGACAAGGACGAGGTGCTCTGGGAGCGGGTGCGCAAGCGCCTGGCCGCCGCCCGCAGCCCGAGCCTGGATCAGTATCTCGAGCGCCTGGCCGATCCCGACCGCGGCGAGGCGGAATGGGCCGCGCTCGAGGCCGAGCTGACCATCGGCGAGACCTACTTCTTCCGCTATCCGGAGCAGTTCGAGGCGCTGCGCCGGACCATCCTGCCCGACATCTTCGAGCGCCGAGCCGAGAGCCGGCGGGTGCGGATCTGGAGCGCCGGCTGCGCCACCGGCGCCGAGGCCTATTCGGTGGCCATCCTGCTGCACGAGATGCTGGGCGAGGCGCTCGCCGGCTGGCGGATCACGATCCTGGGCTCGGACATCAACGAGACCTTCCTGGCCCAGGCGCGCGAGGCGCGCTTCGGCCGCTGGGCGCTGCGCTCGCTGCCCCCCGAGCAGAGGGACGCCTGGTTCACGCCCGAGGAGGGCGCCTGGCGCCTGCGGCCGCAGTACCGCAGCCTGGTGCGCTTTGAGCGCGGCAACCTGCTAGACCTCCTGGGGCCCTCGCCGCCGCTGGAGCTGGTCGATTTCGACCTCATCCTGTGCCGCAACGTGATGATCTACTTCCACCCGGCCAAGATGGCCGAGGTGGCCGCCGCCCTGGTGGCGCGCCTGACGCCCGAGGGCTGGCTGCTGGTCGGCCACGCCGAGCCCAATCCCGAGTTCGCCCGCTTCGCGGCCGCGGTCAGCCTGCCGGGCACCGTGGCCTATCGTCCGCCGGACGCCGAAACGCCGGCCGCGCCGCCGCCGGCCTGGACCCCGCCGGTCCTGCCGCCCGCCGCCGAGCTGGTGATCCCCGCGCCCGCCTTTGCGCCGGCGCCCCTCGCGCCCCTGGCGGGTCAGCCGCCGCAAACGCCGACCGCCACCCCGCGGGAGCCGGCCCGCGCGCCGGCGTCGGGCGACATAGTGGAGGAGGTGCGCCGCCGCGCCGACGTGGGCGACTTCCGGGCCGCGGAGCTGAGCTGCCGCGAGGCGCTGGAGGCCGATCCCGAGAACCCGGTCCTCCACTTCTACGCGGGGCTCGTCGAGCAGGCGCTGGGGCGGCTGGCGTCCGCGGAGGACTCGCTGCGCAAGGCCGCCTACCTCGATCCCGGCTTCGTGCTGGCGCACTATCACCTCGGCGTCGTGCGCCTGGCCCGCGGGCGGCGCGAGGCCGGCCGCCGCGCGGTCGCCGCCGCCGCGCAGCTGGCCGGAACCTTGACCAGGGATGCGCGTTTGCCCGAAGGGGCGGGCCTGACCGCAGGTGAACTGCGGGAGCTGGCGCGCGTCCAGCTCGAATAGGCGCCGGGGGGCGTAGTGATGGCTGAAAAGGCGCGCAAGCGCGCACCGCCGGACAAGAGGGGGCCGGACAGAGCGGGGCCGGACCTCGCCCGCGTCTCGCCCGCGCGCCGTCGCGCGATCCTGCGCGAGCGGGAGCGGGCCCTGGCGAGCCGGTCCGAGACGCGCGCCGAGGCCGCGCGCGGGCGGCGGGTGCTCGTCTGCGCTGTCGGCGCCAACCTCTACGGCCTGCCGATGGAGCAGGTGGCCCGCATCAAGCCGTTCACGCGCTGGGGCGCGGCGGCGGCCCGCCATCCTGCGCTCGTGGGCCTCGTGGCTGACGGCGGCCGCGTCGCGCCGGTCTTCGACTTGGCCCGCCTCGTCGGCGCCGGCGGCGCGGAGGCGGCGCAGGGCGGCTGGCTCGTGCTCCTCGGGCCGCCGCACCGGGCGGCGCTGCGGATCGCCGACCTGCCGGCCGCCGCCGAAGTGGAGGCCCTGGACGGCGCCGGGGAGGACCGGGCAAGGGTCCTCTCGGGGGACCACGCCGACAAGATCCTCGTCATGCTCTCCGTCGAGGCGCTGCTGGCCCCGACCCACACGACTTCCCACCGCTCGACTTCCAGTGGAGTCCACGCCCCGTGACCATCGCCAACCGGATCCTCCTGGGCTTCGCCGCCGTCATCGTGCTGATGATCGCGGTGGGGCTGCTCGCGCTGAACCAGATCGGCGACATCCGCCGCGAGACGGAGACGATCATCACCCGGGACCTGGGCTTCGTGCGCCTGGTCAGCGAAATCCGCGTCTCCCGCCAGCAGATGCAGGCCGCGGCCGAAACCGGGTTCAGCGACCGGATGGCCCGCCAGGCGGTCGGCGGCGGCGAGGGCCCCGACTGGCGCGAGCGCAGCGCCGCGGTGGAACAGGCCCTGCAGCAGGCCCGGAGCCTGGCCGGGCAGTACGAGAGCAACGCCCTGAGCGCCGACCGCCAGCAGGCGTGGCGGAAGGTCGGCGAGTCCCTCGCGGCGGCCGCCCCGATCCTGCAGGCGTCCAAGACCGACAACGAAACCGTCGAAGCGGCGATCGCCCGCGGCGACTTCGCCGAGGCCGCCGACGTGCGCCAGCGGCTGGCCGGCCGCCGGGGCGATTTCGAGCGCCAGATGCAGAGCATCCTGAAAGAGATGGACGGGGTGCTGGAGGCCGGCCAGGCCCGGCTGACCGACGCCTACGAGCTGAGCCGCAACATCCTGCTGACGGGGCTGTTCATCGCCGTCCTGCTGGGGATCGGCGCCGCCTACTACATCCGCAACTCCATCGTCGGACCGCTGAGCGCGTTCATGGCGTTCGTGGAGCGGGTCGGGCAGGGCGACCTGGCGGGCCAGACGGCGGCGACCTCCAAGGACGAGATCGGCCAGCTCGGCTCGACCCTCAACGCCATGGTGGACGGGTTGAAGGAGCTGGCGCGCCAGAGCCGCGACGCCACCGAGAACCTCAATGCGGCGACGGCGGAGATCCGCGCCTCGACCCAGGAGCAGGCGGCCGGGGTCGAGGAGCAGCTGGCCGCGGTGCAGGAGACCGCCGCCACGGTCGACGAGATCACCCACTCGGGGGCTCAGATCAGCAAGCGGGCCCAGGAGGTGATCGCCTCGGCCCAGGCGACCGCCCAGACCAGCACCGAGGGCCTGCGGGCCGTGGACGAGACCACCCGAGCGATGGACGCCATCCGCGACCAGGCCGAGGCCGTGGCCGAGAACATCGTGGCGCTGAGCGAGAAGACGCAGGCGATCGGCGACATCATCGCCACCGTCAACGACATCTCCGAGCGCTCGCACCTGCTGGCGCTGAACGCCGCCATCGAGGCGGCCGCGGCGGGCGAGCACGGCCGCAGCTTCTCGGTGGTCGCCTCGGAGATGAAGATGCTGGCCGACCAGGCCAAGGACGCCACCGGCCAGGTCCGCTCGATCCTGGGGGACATCCAGCGGGGCATCAACGCCTCGGTGATGCTGACCGAGGAGGCGGTGAAGCGGGTCGCCGCCGGCAAGGAGCGCACCGACACCACCCACCGGACGATCACCGAGATCACCGGCCGGGTGCAGGAGAGCGTGCAGACGTTCCAGCAGATCGTCGCCTCGACGAACCAGCAGCAACTCGGCATCGAGCAGGTGATGAGCGCGCTGCAGAACATCCGGCAGGCCAGCCAGCAGACCGCCGCCGGCACGCGCCAGCTGGACGAGGCCGCCGCCAACCTGACGCGCCTCTCGCAACAGCTGCTCGCGCTCGCCGAACGCTACCGGCTCTAGGGCCTGGCCTTGGCCGACATCCGCGCCCAGCTGCTGGCCGCCTTCGAGGTCGAGCACCGCGAGCACCTCGAAGCGATCCGTCGCGCCCTGACCGCGCCGGAGCAGGCCGACCTGCGCGAGGTGTTCCGGCGCGCGCACAGCCTGAAGGGCGCGGCCCGGGCCGTGGACCTGCCGCGCATCGAGGAGCTGGCGCACGGGCTGGAGGACCTGATCGCGGGGGTGGGCGAGGGAGCCGGCGCGCTCGACCGTCCGACCCTGGACGCCATCCACCTGCTCCTGGACCGCATCGAGGCCGAGGCCGAGGCGGCGCGTACGGGCGTCCCCCCCGACGGTCCGGACCAGGCGCCTTCGGAGGGCGAGCCGCCCGCCGAGGCGGCGGCTTCGGCGGTCGAGGGTGAGGCGGGGCTCGAGTATGTGCGCATCGACGCCCAGGCGCTCCGCGAGCTGGCCCAGGCCGCGCACCAGCTGGCCAACGACGTGCGGGCCGAACAGTCGGCGCCGCAGCAGCTTCGCCGCCTCCACCGCGAGAGCCGCCGGCTCGAGCAGCTGTGGAGCGAGCTGCGCCTGCGGCTGGGCGAAGGCCGGGACGGGGCGCGGGCGCGCGATTTCGAGCACGCCCTCAAGACGCTGACGCGCGACCTGGCGGACCTGGGACAGACGCAGCATCGCACGAGCTGGAGCCTGCAGACCGACCTGGGAGTGCTGCGCGAGCAGGTGGACCGCATCGCCCTGACGCCGGCCGCCACGGTGTTCGGGGACCTGGGCCGGATGGTCCGCGAGCTCGCCCGCGCGGAGGGGGTCGAAGTGGACGTCCGCGTCGAGGGCCTGGACGTGCGCGCCGAACGGCGGGTGCTGCAGGCGCTGCGCGATCCCGTCATCCACCTGCTGCGCAATGCGCTCAGCCACGGCGCGGAGCCTGCCGAGGCGCGCCGGCGGGCCGGCAAGCCCGAGGCGCTGGCGGTGGGCCTGCAAATCTCGGCGCGGGGCGATCGCCTGCAGGCCAGAGTCTACGACGACGGCGCTGGTCCCGACCTGGCGCGCATCGAGCAGGCGGCGATCGACCGGGGTTTGCTTCCGAAGCGCAGCCCGGCGACCCCGCCGCCGAGCCCGGAGGAGGTCCTCGCCCTGGCGTTCGAACCGGGCGTCTCGTCGGCCGAGGCGGTGGACCGCCTGGCGGGACGCGGCATGGGCCTGTCGATCGTGCTGCAGTCGGTGCGCGGCCTCGGTGGCGGCGCGAGGCTCGGCGCGCGCCGGCCCTACGGCGCCGAAGTGGTCGTCTCGGCGCCGCTGTCGCTGGCGCGCCAGACCGTGATCCTGATCGAGACGGGCGGCGGGACGTTCGGCCTGCCGAGCTTCGGCGTCGTGCGGCTGCTGCGCCTGGCGCAGGATCGGCTGGAAACCGTCGAAGGGGCGCTGACGGCCCGGATAGGAATCGGCGAGGCGGACGTTGTCGTCCCGGTGGTGTCGATGGCGGCGGTCCTGGGAAATGCCGAGTCCGAGATCCCCGCCTCGGGCGGGACGGTGAGCGCCGTGCTGCTGTCGCGCGGCGAGCGGCACGTGGCCTTCGCGGTCGACGCCTTCTCGGACGTGCGGGAGATGGCGGTGGAGGCCGCGCCGGGCGAGGGGCTCGATGCGCCGCTGGCCCTCGGCGTGGCCCTGCTGGAAGGCGAGACCCCGCTCATGGTGCTCGATCCCGACGGGCTGGTGGACCGCTGGCTGCGCGACGAGCGGCGGCTGGCGGCGGCGGGTCTGGGCCTGGCCTCGCGGGCGGCCGAGCGCCCGCGCCAGCGGACCGTGCTGGTGGTGGACGATTCCATCACCACGCGCACGCTGGAGAAGAGCATCCTGGAGGGGCAGGGCTACCGCGTGCTGCTGGCGGTCGACGGGGTGGACGCGTTGCACGTCCTTCGCTCGGGCGAGGCGATCGTCGACGTGGTGGTGGCCGACGTCGAGATGCCGCGCATGGACGGCTTCTCGCTGCTGCAGGCGGTCAAGGCCGACGCCAGCCTTGCGGCCCTGCCGGTCATCCTGATGACCTCGCGCAACGACCCGACCGACGTGCGGCGGGGCATGGACCTGGGCGCCGAGGCCTACATCACCAAGCAGAAGTTCGACCAGCGCGAGCTGCTGGCCACCATCGGACGGATCCTGTGAAGTCGCCCGAGCGCCCTGTCCGCGTCATGATCGTCGAGGACTCTCTGGTCGTGCGCCAGCTCCTCGCCCACCTGATCGGCCGCGATCCCCGGTTCGTGGTCGCCGCCGCCGTGGCCTCGGCCGAGGAGGCGCTGGCCGAGATCGGCCGGGTGAAGCCCGACGTCATCTCGATGGACATCCGGCTGCCCGGCATCGACGGCCTCGAGGCCACCCGCCGGATCATGAGCGAGCACCCGACCCCGATCGTGGTGATCGCCGACTCCGTCGAGGACCGCTCGCTCAGCATCTCGATGAACGCGCTTCGGGCCGGCGCCCTGAGCGTGGTGGAGAAGCCCGTGGGCGTCGCCTCGGCCGCCTACGAGCGCATCGCCGAGACCATCACCACCCAGCTCTTCATCATGAGCAGCGTGCCGGTGATCCGCCGGCGCAGCTTCGCCGCCGGACCTGCGGCGGCCGAGCCGCCGCCCCCGCCGCGAGGCGATGCGGCCTTCCGGCGGCCGGCCTTCGTGGCCCTGGCCGCCTCGACGGGCGGACCGCCCGCCCTGGCCAAGGTGCTGGAGGGCCTGCCGAAGACGCTGGAGGCTTCGGTCTTCGTCGTCCAGCACATGGGCGAGGCGTTCATGGAGGGCTTCGCGACCTGGCTGGCCGGGCTCTCGCCGCTTCCGGTGGCGCTGGCCGAGGATGGGGCGACGGCCCAGCCGGGGCGGGTCTATGTGGCGCCGGGCGGACGGCACCTGTCGGTCGAGGGCGGCGGGCGGATGCGGCTCGTCGCCAGCGAGCCCGTGTCCAGCCAGCGGCCGTCGGCCAACGTGCTCTTCTCATCCCTGGCGCGCAGCGCCGCGCCGCAGACGGTGGGCGTGCTGCTGACCGGCATGGGGGAAGACGGCGCCCAGGGGCTGCTCGAACTTCGCCGCGCCGGGGGCTACACCATCGCCGAGCACCAGAGCAGCGCGGTCGTCTACGGCATGCCCGCCGCGGCGGTGCGGCTGAAGGCGGCCAAGGAGATCCTGCCGCTCGACATGATCGGACCGCGGCTCGTCCATCTGGCGCAGAGGGCCCGCCCGTGAGCGAGGCGCCCCGCATCCTCGTGGTCGAGGACTCCGAGACCCAGGCCCTCGCCCTGCGCGGCGTGCTCGAGCAGGAGGGGTTCGAGGTGGACGTCGCCGCCACCGCCGAGGCCGCCCTGGACCGGCTGAACGGCGAGCTGCCCGACCTGGTCGTGGCGGACTTCCACCTGCCGGGCATGGACGGGCGCGAGCTGTCGCGCCAGATCCGCCTGAACGGCCGCACCCGAGCGCTTCCCGTTCTGATGCTGACCAGCGCCCGGGAGGTGGACCTGGAGCGTCAGGGCCTCGAGAGCGGCGTCGACGCCTACCTGCCGAAGTCGGCCAACGTCGAGGTGATGCTGGCGCGGCTCCGGGCCCTGCTGCGCCGTCCGCAGGCCGCTGGGGCCGAGCGCGGGCGGGCCTTCCGCCGGGCGCGGGTCCTGCTCGCCCACGACAGCGCGACCGCGCGGCTGCGCCTGCGGCACTTGCTCGATCAGGAGGGATATGAGGTCGTCGAAGCCTCGACGGAGCGGGAGGCGGTCCAGTCCCTGGATGAGGAGACCGACTGCGTGGTCCTGCCGATCGCCGCCGCCGCCTGGGACGGCCTGCTGCTGGCGCGCGATCTGAACGCCCAGCGGCAGCGGCTGGGATTCCCGTTCCAGATCGTGGTGATCGGGCCGGGGCCGGACCAGCCGGCCGAACTGGCGGCCGCCTTCGAGGCCGGCGCCGACGAGGTGGTCCGCACGCTCGAGAGCGACGACGTGGTGCTCGTTCGCCTCCGCGCCCTGCTGCGCCGCAAGCTGCTGCAGGACGAGGCCCGCCGCGCCCAGGCGGCCGAGGCGCGCGCCGCCGCGGCCGACCAGCTGGCCCGCGCCAACGCCGACCTGCAGGCCGCCAACCGCCAGCTGCGCGACGCCCAGGCCCAGCTCGTCCAGTCGGCGAAGATGGCCTCGCTCGGCGAGCTGGTCGCGGGGATCGCCCACGAGATCAACAATCCGCTGGCCTTCATCCTCGGCCATCAGGACACCGTCGAGCGGCTCGTGGGCGAAGCGCTGGCGGCGCCGGACTTGGCGACCGCCGGGCCGGCGCTGACCAAGGCCCAGGACCGTCTGCGATCCATGCGGCTGGGGCTCCAGCGCATCCAGACGCTGGTGCTGAACCTGCGCAAGTTCTCGCGCCTGGACGAGGCCGAGAAGCAGCTGCTGGACGTGCCGGATGCGATCGAGACCGTGCTCGCGCTGCTGAAGCCCAAGCTGGCCGACATCGAGGTCCGCCGACGGTTCGAGGCGGGCCCCGCGCTCTACGGCTCGCCGGCTCTGCTGAACCAGGTGGTGATGAACATCGTCTCGAACGCCGCCGACGCGCTGGGCGGGACCGGCGTCATCGAGGTCGCCACCCACGAGGCGGACGGCCGCTACCGCATCGAGATCAGCGACTCCGGCCCGGGCGTGCCGCCCGAGCTCCGCGACAGGATCTTCGATCCGTTCTTCACGACCAAGCCGGTGGGGGCCGGGACCGGTCTGGGCCTGGCGATCGCTTTTTCCGTCGTGCGGGCCCATGACGGCGCGATCTCGGTGGACGAGGGGCCGCTGGGCGGCGCACGCTTCGTCATCGACCTGCCGGCGGGAGGCGCCGCATGACCGCCCAGCGCGCCCGGCTGATGATGGTGGACGACGAGGCCGACATCCTCGTCGCCCTGCAGGATCTGTTCGAGACGACCTACGACGTCAGCGCCTTCACCTCGCCCGCCGAGGCGCTGGAAGCCCTGGCCGGCGGCCTCGACCCCGCGGTGATCGTCTCGGACCAGCGGATGCCGGGCATGCCGGGCGACCGGTTCCTGGCCGAGGCCCGCAGGCTGTGCGACGCCGGGGCCATCCTGCTCACCGGCTACGCCGACCTGAGCGCGGTCACCGCCGCCCTGAACGGCGGCGGGATCGTCGGCTACGTGCCCAAGCCCTGGGAGCCCGACGCCCTGAAGGCCATGGTGGCCGGGGCGGTCGAACAGCACCACCTGCGCCGCGCTCTAGGGCAGGAGCAGGCGCTGCTGCACGGCCTGATGGACCATCTGCCCTACGCCGTGGCGTTCAAGGACGCGCAGGGCCGCTTCGTCCATCTCAACGAGCGCAAGGCGGGCGAGTTCGGCCGCGCCGCCGCGGCCTGCGTCGGCCTGACGGAGGCCGAGCTCGGCGGCGTCGTCCGCGCCGAGGAGCGGCAGGCGATCGCCGAGCGCCGGGCTCTGCAGGTTGTCGAGGAACGGCCCGGACCGGCGGGCCCGTCCTGGATCCAGGTCGAGTACGTGCCGCTCCTGGGGCGTGCGGGCGAGGTCGAGACGCTCGTGGTGATGGAGCGCGACATCACCGAGCAGCGCCTGGCCGAGCAGCAGCTGCGCCAGTCGGACAAGCTGCGCGCGCTGGGCACGCTGGCCGGCGGCGTGGCCCACGACTTCAACAACCTGCTGACCGCCATCGTCGGCAGCCTGGAGCTGGCGAGCAAGCGGCTGGACCGCGATCCGGAGACCGTGCGCCGCTACCTCGACAACGCCGCCCTGGCGGCGCAGCGCGGCGCATCCCTGACCCAACGGCTGCTGGGCTTCAGCCGCCGGACCGACAGCCGCCTGGCGGTGGTGGATGTCGCCGCCGCCATGACCGGCATGCGCGACCTGCTGTCCCGCACGCTGGGCGGGGGCGTCGAGGTGGAATGGCGGATCGCCGCCGACCTGTGGCCGACGTCGGTGGAGCCGGACCAGCTCGAGGTCGCGATCCTGAACCTGGCGATCAACGCGCGCGACGCCATGCCGGACGGCGGCGTCATCACCATCGCGGCGCGCAACGTCAGCCTGCCTGCGGAGGCCGACCTGGAGCGGGGCCTTACGGCCGGCGACTACGTCATGCTGGTCATCGCCGACACGGGCGAGGGGATGCCGCCCGAGCTGCTGGAACGGGTGCTGGAGCCCTTCTTCACGACCAAGCCGGTGGGCAAGGGCACGGGCCTGGGCCTGCCGATGGTCTACGGCTTCGCGCAGCGTTCGGGCGGGACCCTGTCGATCCGCAGCACGCCGGGGCAGGGCACGGAGGTCGTCATGTACCTGCCGCGCGCCGGGGAGGCGGACGAGCCGCTTCCGGAGTCGGCGCCGGCCGCTGTCCGGCGGGGACCGCGCGCGCGCATCCTGGTGCTGGACGACGAGCCGGGCGTGCGGTCGGTGACCGCCGCCAGCCTGCGGGACCTGGGCCATGAGGTGGTGGAAGCCGCCGACGGGCCGGCGGCGCTGGCGATCCTGCAGGGCGGCCGGGAGGTCGACCTCGCGGTGGTGGATTTCGCCATGCCCGGCATGAACGGGCTGGAGTTCGTCGAGAAGGCCCGACGGCTGGCGGCCGGCCTGCCGGTGATCCTGCTCACCGGCTACGTCGACGTCGAGGCGGCCCCCGACGACGTCATGGTGCTGCACAAGCCGTTCACCGCCGCCACGCTCGAAGCCGCCGTTGCGGCCGCGCTCGCGACGGAGTTCGCCTCGCGGGAAGGCCTGACGCTCTAGGCCGGCGCCGCGGCCCGTCGACCCGCTGCTTCCGCGCCGGCGTCGATGGCGGACCGGAGCTCGGAGACGAGCTGCGGCAGGAGCCGCGCCCGCGCGTCGGCCTCGCCCCACAGCGGGTTCATCACCACGCAGCGGAGCAGCACCAGCCGGTCCGACTCCATCCGCCCGCGGAAGCTGCGCACGTGCCGGCGGACGAGATCGGGGGCGCTTTCGGTCCCGAGCACGGTCCGCGACAGCGAGAGGTTCGGAGAGGCCGCGAACCAGGCGTGGGCGGCGCTCGTCCGGGCGTTGGCGGCGCTGAGCGCCTCGCCCTCCGCCGCGATCGAGAAGCACAGGATGTTGGTGTCGGCGGGCTCCAGCAGGCGCACGTCCGGAAGCTGCGCCAGCGCCTCGGCGATCGCCGCGCGGCCCTCGATGGCGCCGCGCAGCACCGCGCCCAGGCCCTCGGGCCCGAAGCCGACCGAGCGGCCCATCATCCAGACCGCCGCCGCGCCCGTCGCCGGCCGCGAGCCCTCCAGCGTCCGGGTCCAAGGGGCCTCGCCGAGTTCGGCGCGTTCCACGTAGGGCGCGGCGAAGCTCGACACGGCATCGCGGCTGGAGTCCCGGACCAGGAGCGCCCCGCAGGCGTAGGGCACGTAGCCCAGCTTGTGCGGGTCCACCGTCACGCTGTCGGCGCGCCGGATGGCGGCGAGGGCGCGGCGGCGCTCGGGCGCCAGCCGCGGCTCGTCGGCCGCCAGGGTGCAGAAGAAGCCGCCGTAGGCCGCGTCCACGTGGAGCCAGATGTCGAGGTCTTCAGCCTCGCGAAGCGCTTCGAGCCGCCCGGCCACCTTGTCCACCGGGTCGATCGCGCCAAGCTCGGTGGTGCCGGCCACGCCGACCACCATCAGGATCGGCCGATGCTCGGCCCGCGCGCGGCGGATGCAGGCCATGAGGCCCTCGGCGTCCAGCCGCCCGTCCGCATCGAGCGGCGCCGTCCAGCAGGCCGCCTCGCCCAGGCCGAACACGTTGGCCGCCTTGATCCAGGAATAGTGCCGGTGGCCGGGGGCGATGATGACCGGACCGCGATAGGGGCGCCCGCTCGCGCGCCGCAGCCGTTCGGCGATCTCGTAGGGATTGTTCAGCACCCCGCTGCACGCCCGCATGGCGGCTTCCTCGCCGAGCGCCGCCAGCCGTTCCTGGAACCGGGCCTCGGTCATGTGCGCCGCCGCGAAGACGTCCAGCGGCCGGCCCTCCGCCTCGGCAAGCGCCAGGCCCAGCGCCAGCCGGTGGTCCAGCCGGAAGCGCGCCCGCCAGACGGCCTCAAGGTTGGCGACCGTGCCGCCCGAGGTGAAGTGGCCGCGCGCCGCGCTCGGGTCGTAGCCGATCATCCGCGCCAGCATGGCGATGGCCTCGGCCTCGATCGCCGTGCCGACCTTGGCGGCCTCGCGCGAGGTGTTGTTCGGATTGTGCAGCAGGGCCGCCACATGGCCGAGCAGGGCCGGCAGGGCGGGGTCCGACACCATGTGGCCGAGATATCGCGGGGTGTAGGTGGGCACCTCCTGGTCCAGCGCCGCCAGCAGCGCGTGCAGGCTTTCCGCGGTGCGGCGGCAGGTCCCGGCGTCGGTGGCGGCGAGCTGGGCGTCGTCGCCGGGGAAGCGCCGGCGGCGGCCCTCGAACCAGGCGTCGAACACGACGTCCAGCTGATCGCGAAGCCAGGCGGCGTTCTCGGACTTGGGGCCCAGGAAGCAGCCGGGCGGGACGGGAGAGGATCGCATCGGTCGACACTGCCCCAGCACGCGCGCGGGCCGATTGAGCGACATCAAGCGTAGGCGGGGCGGCGGCCAAGCGCGGGTCAAGGCGCGGCTTGACGGCCGGCAAATGCGGCGGGGCCGGCGGGGCGTAGCCTTCATCCGTGCCAAAGGAGGAGCCGATGCTTCTGAAGACATCCCTGGCGAGCTTCGCCGCCGCCGCCGCTGTCGTGATCGCCCTCCCGGCGGTCGCCTCTCCCGACATCCCCACCGTGGGCGAGGTCGCCGTCGGGCCCTCCGCGCCCACCGAAGTCCGGCTCTCCATCGCGGGCAAGGACCGCGCGGCCGTGCGGCAGGAGGTGCGCAGCGCCGCCCGCTACGTGTGCCGCAACGCCGTCCTGAACCGCGAGCTGGACGTCGGCGACAATCGCTGGTGCAGCCACCGTTCGGCCGTCAAGGCGATGGTCCGCTACGACGCGATGCGCGAGGGCGCGGCCGCCTACGCCGACGCCCAGGTCCTCGTTCTCTCCGCCCGCTGAGCGCAGCGGCGGCGGGAGTTGTCGTAGCGCAACGTCGGGGGCTTCAGGGCGCACGAGAGTGCGGTGAAAAAGGAGCCTACGATGAGCCACGAGATCCCCGCCGCCGAGGCGGCCGTCTACCCGTTCGACGCCCGCGGCGTCGCCAAGCGCTTCCGCCACGCCGCCATCTTCGGCGCGCTCGATGCGCTGGCGCCCGGCGAGACCATGCGGTTCGTGAACGACCACGATCCCCTGCCGCTGCTGCGGCAGCTCGAGACCCGCTTCGGCGAGACCCTGTCCGTGGAATACCGCCTGCGCGCGGACGAGGGCGTGGTCATCGACTTCAAGCGGACGGCGTAGCGCCCGCCGCCCCGTGAGCTGGATATCGACCAAGACCTACGGCGCGGAGCGCGGGCTCACCTGCGCGCTGCGCCAGTGGGCCGCGGACAGCCACTGCGCCCTCCTGCACGGCTACTCGCTGGGCTTCCGGTTCACCTTCGCCGCCGAGCAACTCGACCGCCGCGGATGGGTGGTGGATTTCGGCTCCGGCGGTTTCGGGAAGATCCGCGAATGGCTGCACGGGACCTTCGACCACGCGCTGCTCGTGGCCGAGGACGATCCCGGCCGTCCCGAGCTCGCGCGGCTGGCGGACCTGGGCCTGGCCCGGGTCCAGGTCGTGCCGGGGACCAGTTGCGAGGCCCTGGCGCGGTTCGTCTTCGAGGCGGCGCAGCCGATGGTGGCGGCGGCGACCCAGGGACGCTGCTGGATCGCCGAGGTCGAATGCTTCGAGCACGGCGCCAACAGCGCCATCTACCGCAACCCGGAGGGCGTGCTGCGGGAGGTCTCGGCCGAGGCGCTGACGGCGCTCGCGGCGGCCGTGGCCTGAGCCGGTCGCCGGCCCCGGAGAGGGAGCAAGGCGATGGATGACCTGACGCTGGCGCGGGCCCTGCATGTGCTGGGGGTGGTCGTCTGGATCGGCGGCGTCTCCATGGTCACGACGGTGCTGTTCCCGGCGATCCGCCGCGGCCGGCTGGGCGCGGACCGGCTGGCTGCGTTCGAGGCGGTCGAGCACCGGTTCGTTTGGCAGGCGCGGGCGGCGGTCCTCGTCGTCGGCGCCAGCGGCCTGCACATGACGGCGCGGCTGGACGCGTGGGACCGGTTCCTGTCGCCGTCGGACTGGTGGATGCCGGCCATGGCGCTCGTCTGGCTGCTGTTCTTCCTGGTCCTGTTCGTGGGCGAGCCGCTGGTGCTGCGCCGCCGGCTGGCCGCCTGGGCGGTCCGCGACCCCGACCGGGTCCTGGCCTGGCTGCATCGTGCGCACGTGGTCCTGCTGGCCGTCAGCCTGACGACCGTGGCGGGGGCGATGCTGGGCGCCCACGGCTGGGTGTTCGGCTAGGGCCGCCGATTGACGACCGTCAAGCGGCCGCGCCCCGCCCGACATTCGCTCCGGCTCCTGTTCCGGCCATGTTGCGAGCGCTCCGCCCGACCGCCGTCCCCGGCGTGATCTCCCCGGTCACGGGCGGAGCAACCCATCCCAGGACCGACAGGACGCATCAGCCGCGAGGCTGCAGGGCGGCCAGGTCGTCGGGCGTGTTGGCGTTGGCGAAGGGGTCGTCGAGGCCGTCCGGCCAGGCCGCCTCCACGTGTCCCACCTCGGCGGCGAAGCCGCGCAACGAGGCGCGGCCCGAGGCCAGATAGGCCGGCAAGCGCTCGCCTGCCTCGGTTCGCCACAAGGCGCAGACGGGGTGCAGCCGCCCCCCGCTGGCCGCGACCGCCACGTTCGCATCCGGCGTCAGCGCCTCGGCCAGGCGCCGGAGAAGGTCGCCCGGCAGCCGGGGCATGTCGCAGGGCAGGGTCAGCAGCCGCTCGGCGCCGCGTTCCCGTGCATAGGCGAAGGCCGAGGCCAGACCCGCCGCCGGACCGCCGATCGCGGGCTCGTCCACCAGTAGCGGAAGGTCCACCGCACCGGCCACCTGGGCGGGGTCGCGCACGGCGACCGCGACGTCCGGCGACCAGCGCCTCGCCAGGCCGGCGGCGTGGGCGACGAGGGTGCTCGTCCCGAAGCGTCGCAGCGGCTTGCCGCCGCCCATGCGCCGGCCCTCGCCGCCGGCCAGGATGACGACGGCCAAGCTCATCCGAGAGGGCTCATCCGGTCGGACTCACGGACAGGAGCTCCGGGCGACGAGCCGCCGGCCGAGGGCGGCCAGGTCGTCGGGCGTCAGGCGCAGCCGGGCGATCGGCAGGACCACGGCGTTCTCCAGCGCCAGGTGCTGCAGCTCCTGGGCGGCGAAGGCCCGCAGAACGCCCTGCGCCTCGGGGTCCTTGGCGGGAGACTGGCCCGCAGCGAGCCGCTCGGCGAGGATGTCCTGCACCCGCCGGGCCAGGTCGGCCTCGCTGCGGTGCTCGGCGGTCAGCTGGCCGAGCGCCGTCTCGAACTCATCCTCGGGCAGGGCGCGGAACCGCAGCAGGGGGAACAGCTCCTCTTCCTCCTCGGCCACATGACGGGCGAGGTCCGTGCGGATGAAGGCCGCCAGCCGCGACATGGTCTCCCCGTGGAAGCCCGGATCCTCGGCCAGCTCGGCGATCAGGCGGCAGACCTGCCGGTGCCGGGCGTGCTCGGCGGCGAACCACTCGAGCGGATCGGCCCGGAGGGTTTCGTCGGGGGCGTCGATCTCCCAGTCGAGGGCTTGGTGGAGCATGGTCGCCATGGCGTCGGTCCCTGCAGTCTAGGCCGATCCGTGGCTCGGCGCGATCCGGATCGGCGGCGATCTGAGCGCGTTCACGGGCGCTCCAGCGAGCCATTCTTGAGATGAATGGGGAAATGCCTGCTTGACGCAGGTCAATCGATCCCGCCTGCAGGCCAGAATTCGGGCGCGCCGGCGCGGGTTTTCGGCGGCGTTTCACATCGCTCTATTTGGGCCTTGCCGATCGTCATTTCAGCGGTTGATCGACGTCAGGCGGAAGATCCGCGGCCCGCGGAGATTGACGCAAGTCAAGGCAAGCTCCGCGGCCCTCGGGCAGAAGCGCAGCGACCGACAGCCGGGAGTGCGGGATGCCGATTCGCGAGGCGGACCTGGAACGTGTGCGGGCGCTGCCGTTGTTCGCCGGCTGCTCCCAGGACAGTTTCCGCCGCCTGACCGCCGGGGCCTTCCTCCAGCGCTTTCCCGCGGGCACCACCCTGCTGCTCGAGGGCGACCAGGTGGACTTCCTCTATGTGCTCCTCGACGGCCTCGTCGAGCTGGAGGGCACATGGAACGACAAGGAGACCACCCTGGCCGTGCTCCGGCCGGTCTCCACCTTCATCCTGGCGGCGGTGGTGCTGGACGCCGATGCGCTGATGAGCGCGCGGACGCTGGAGCGGTCCGACATCCTCATGCTGTCGGGCGAGGCCTTGCGGCGCGGGATGCGGGAGGATCCGGTGTTCGGCCTCGCCGTCGCCCAGGAACTGTCCGGCTGCTACCGCGGCCTCGTGCGCGCGCTGAAGAACCAGAAGCTGCGGGGCGGGCTGGAGCGGCTCGCCAACTACCTGATCACCCAGCGCCTGCGCCAGGGCGGGGAGCCGACCTTCACCCTGCCGCACGAGAAGCGGGTGCTGGCCTCGCTCCTGGGCATGACGCCCGAGAACCTGTCGCGCGCCTTCGCCGCCCTCGGCGACTACGGGGTGGAGGTGCAGGGGGCCCAGGTCACCATCGGCCGCCCCGTGGTGCTGGAGCGTCTGGCCAAGCCCAACCCCCTGATCGACAACCACCAGCCCGTCACGCCCGGCCCTACCGGCAAGGCGCAGCGCGAGCGCTGGCCGGCCCCCGAACGCGCCGCCTAAGAGGCGATCGCGCCGGGGTCCTTGAGCGGGTCGTCGATCAGAAGAACCTGAACGTGCCCTCGATCGCGATGGAGCGGTACTCGTCCATCCAGTTGATCGAGCGGCTGGTCGTGGTGATCGGCGCCGGCAGGCGGATCGCCTGGCCCACGGTCTTCTCGTCGGTGAGGTTGCGGCCCACGAGGGCCACGTTCCAGCGGCCGTCGACCGGCCCCACCTGGATCCGCGCGTCCCACTTGGTCCAGCCGTCCTGCACGCCCCAGATGGGCGAGTAGCCGTCGGCGATGAAGTACTTGCTGCGGAACAGCGCCGTCAGGCTGCTGGTGACCCGCAGGTCGCCGCCCAGGTCGAGGGTGTGGCGCACGCCCGCATTGCCGCTCCACTTCGGCGCGAAGAGCAGCGGCTGGCCGGCGATGTTGTGGTTCGCCAGGCTGGCGGGGTCGGCGGAATTGCACTGCGCGACCGTCTCGAACGCCAGGCAGGGCGCGCCCGGATAGTCGTCGAACTTGGCGTCGAGATAGGCCAGGCCCAGCGAGACCTGCAGGTTATCGACGGGCAGCCACTGCACGTCGAGTTCCACCCCTTCCGAGCTCGCCTTGGCGGCGTTGCGGGTGAAGAAGGTCCGCACGTCGGGATCGTAGGTGGACTGCTGCAGGTCCTCGAACTTCATGTGGAAGATCGCGGCGTTGACCGTCAGCCGCCCGTCCAGCCAGGTGGACTTCACCCCGGCCTCGTAGTTCGTCGACCGCTCGGGCCGGAACTGGAACGAGGCGTCCGTCGTCGTCGAGGTGTTGCTGACGAAGCCGCCCGACTTGGACCCCCGCGCCAGGGTGGCGTACAGCATAACCCGCTCGGCCGCGTCGAACTGCACGGTGACCGACGGGTCGGTGTAGTCCTCCTCCAGCTTGCCGTAGGCGGCGCCCTGGGCGTTCAGCCGCGACCCGCTCACCAGCCGGCTCTTGAAGTCGCCCTTCTTGTTGGTCTGCGACCAGCGCAGGCTGCCCACGACCCGCAGCGCGTCGGTGGCGTGGAAGGTCGCCTGGCCGAACGCCGAATAGGTGCGGCCGATCTGGTAGAAGTCGTTCCGGTGCGAGCCCGTGATCGTCCCCGCGACCCGCTCGTAGTAGGTCGTGTTGATCAGGTGGTAGTCGGAATAGTCGTAGTAGAGGCCCAGGATGTACTCGAGCCGCCGGCCGGTCGGCGAGGCGATCCGCAGCTCCTGGGAATACTGCTCGAAGTCCTCGGGGAAGCCGTTGGCGAACAGCGCGTTGCCGCCGTTGGGCTGCACCGTGCGGTCCGGGTTGAACTCGTCGAAGGCGGTCAGCCGGTTCGTCCGGAAGGCGGAATAGCCGGTCACCGAGGTCAGGGTGTGCTCGCCCAGCCGGTAGTTGGCGGTCGCCGCCAGGTTCCAGCTGGTGATGCCGCTGCCGTCCGACAGCGGCGCCGGCCCGTAGGGGTCCGAGACGTAGTGGGTGTCGGTGAAGCGCGTCGGGCCGGTCAGCGAGCCGGAGTGGGTGACGCCGCCGTCCAGGTCGTGCTTGCCGTACTCGGCCTTGGCCGTCAGGTCGAAATCCGCGTTCGGCCGCCAGGCGACCGTCAGCCGGGCGAGGGTCTGCTGCAGCTGCGGGTCGTCCCGGCCCGTGGCCAGGTTCTTCAGGAAGCCGTCCTGGTCGACGACCTTGACGGCCAGGCGCGCGCCGAGGGTGTCGCTGATCGGGCCCGACACGAAGGCCGAGCCTTCCCAGCCGTCACGGTCGAAGTTGTAGGCCGCGGTCGCCGAGCCCTGCAGCTCGTTGGTGGGGCCGGCCGAGACCAGGCTGATCGCGCCGGCGGCGGTGTTCTTGCCGAACAGCGCCCCCTGCGGCCCGCGGAGCACCTCCATCCGCTCCAGGTCGAAGAAGGGCGCGGTGAACTGGGCGCTGCGGCCGCCGTAGATGCCGTCCAGATAGACGCTGACCTCCTGGTCGAACGCCACGTTGTTGGGCCCCGAGCCGAACCCGCGGATGTAGACGATCGGATTCACGCCGCTGTTCAGGATGGCGAGGTTCGGGATGTAGCCCTGCAGCGACCGCAGGTCGGTGATCTGCATGTCCTGGATGCGCTGGCCCGAGATCACGCTGATCGAGACCGGCACGTCCTGCAGGCTCTGCTCGCGCTTCTGGGCGGTGACGATCACCTCCTCGAGCGCGGCGGGCTGCTCCGCCGCGGCGGCGACCGAGGTTGCGCCGGCGGTGGCCAGCAGCACGGTGGCGATCAGGCGCGATCCGGTAATGGAGTCGCAGCGACGGCTGGTCATCATTTCCCCCTGGTGTTCGCGACATCTGCGGTGTCGCCGTTGAGCCTCGATCCGAGCCTCCCCCGAGGCGGTCGCATCTCCGCATTGCGAGACAATTGCAGAATTGCATTCACATGGCAATCGTCTCTCTGAGCCTCGTGACGGCGGCGCGCGGCCAGGCTGGCGGTCAAAACACTGTAAAAACAGCGCTTCAGACGGCTAATCGCGGCGCGCCAAAGACCCGCCCGCGCTCACGTGTCGGTCAGTCGATTGCATGCATGTCTGGCTGAGATCCGGCGATCTCACCCAAGAGATTCGAGTCCTCAGCCCTTGCGGGCGAAGGCGTAGCTCGACAGGCGGAAGGTCTGCTGCTCCAGCCACGAGGCGAGGCTGTTGCGCGGGCGCAGGCCGCCGCGCGGCGCCTTGAGCGTGTCGGCGGGCAGGGCGCCCGCGCACTGCCCGTGCAGGAAGATGTTCCGCGTGCTGAGGCGGGTCATCAGCTCCTGGTCGCGAGCCTGCGCCTCGGGCGTCACCTCCACATAGTTGGCCCTGCGGGCGCGGGCGGCCCGCATCACCCGGGCGATGTGGAAGGCCGAGGCCTCCATCATCCGGATGAAGGACAGGCTGTTCACGCTGTAGGGGCCGAACGTGAGGAAGAGGTTGGGGAAGCCGGTGATCGAGACGCCCTTGAAGGCCTGCCGGCCCTGCGCGTCCCAGAAATCCTCGAGCTCCTGGCCGCCCTTTCCGAAGATGGGGATCGTCGGCTGGGTGTGCCGCTCGCCGCGCCGGAAGCCGGTCGCGAGGATGATCGCGTCGATCTTCCGCTCCTCGCCGTCGGCCGTGACGATCGAGTCCTCCGTCACCCGCGCGATGCGGTCGGTGACGAGGCGCACGTTCGGCCGCCGGAAGGCCTTGTAGTACTTGTTGCTCCAGGTGGGGCGGCGGCAGCCGAAGTCGAAGGTGGGGATCATCTTCGCCTGCAGCTCCGGATCGGGAAGCTCGCGGCGGATGTGCTCCACGCACACCCTCTCCAGGCGCTTGGCCAGCCAGCGGAAGCGCGGATGGTCGATCAGGATGCCGTACAGCGGGATGTCGATGACAAGGAAGGCGAGCTGCCGCAGCAGGTAGGCGAAGCCCGGCACGTGCTTCAGCGCCCACTTCATGCGCGGGCTGAGCGGCTTGTCCGGCTTGGGCAGCACCCAGGTGGGCGTGCGCTGGTAGACGTCGAGCCGGTCGACCACCTCGGCCACCTCCGGGATGATCTGCACGCCCGTGGCGCCGTTGCCGATCACCGCCGCGGTCTTGCTCCGCAAGTCGTAGCTGTGATCCCAGGCCGTGGAGTGGAAGACCTTGCCGCGAAAGCGCTCGACGCCTTCGATATCCGGCAGGTTCGGCGTCGAGAAGAGCCCCGTGGCGACCGTCAGGTAGCGGGAAACGAACCGCCGGCCGTCCGCGAGCTCGGTGATCCACACGTTGGCGGCGGCGTCATAGCGGCAGGCGCTGACCAGGCTGTCGCAGCGGATCTTCCCGGTCAGCCCGTGCTTGTCCGCGATCATCCGGCAGTAGGAGAACAGCTCCGACTGCGGCGCGTAGAAGGTCGACCAGTCGAACAGCGGCGCGAAGGAGAACGAGTAGTAGATGGTGGGCAGATCCACCGTGCAGCCGGGATAGGTGTTGTCCCGCCAGGTGCCGCCCAGGGTGTGCGAGCGCTCCAGGAGGAGGACGTCGTCGATCCCGCTCTTCTGCAGATAGACCGCGGTGGCCAGGCCCGAGAGCCCGGCGCCGACGATCAGGACCTCGCAGTCCAGTTGCGGATCGGCCCGTGCGGGCGCCGGATCGCCGCGTCCCGCCGCCGCTTCGGTCGCCCGCTCGCGCACCTCAGACATGGGCGACCGCCGCCTGCTGGCGGCCGTCGCGGGCTTCCGCCCGTCCGCAGCCCGTCTCCCGCCCGGCGAGGACACCTGCCATCCGCCCCTCCCGTTCACCGCGGCGCCCGCGCGCCGCCTGCCGCCGCTTCTTCGCGCCGCCGTGCGGGCGGCCGTCCCCGTGCTAGCTCAAAGCCGGCCCGTCCGCAAATATTGGATGCAATATGGCTGCCTTCGAAGCCGAACGCCGGAGGCGTCGCAGCGATTCTAGCCCCTGGACGGCGCCGGCGCAGTGTTAATGCATGCACTTGCTGTTCGGCCTGCGCCAGACAATCCGCGTGGCGGCCCGGGAGGGACTCGAACCCCCGACCTTGGCTTTAGGAAAGCCCTGCTCTATCCGGCTGAGCTACCGGGCCGCACGCGGGGCGGGTCTTAAGCCATGCGGGGCGGGGCGCCTAGAGCGTCGGGCGGCCAGGCCGCGGGAGCGTCAGGCGGCGAGGATCAGCAGGCCCGCGACGCCGATCAGCGCGAGCACGATCACGACGATGAGGGTGGTCTTCTCGATCCCGCGGGTCTGGCTGCGGGGTTCGGCCGTTTCGTCCTCGCGGCGTCCGTCGACCTTGGCCATGGCGGGTCCTCCCTGACGTCCCGCCAGGAAAACCGCCGCCGCGCCGCGACGTTCCGTACAGACGAAAACGCCCGGCGCTGGGGCCGGGCGTCTCGGGTCGGTTCGCCAGGCTCGGCTCAGGCCGCGGCGGCGGTGGCCTTCACCAGCGACTTGTTCAGCATGGCGATGGCGGCTTCGCGGTCGATCCGCTCGATGGCGGCGACTTCCCGGGCCATCCGGTCGAGGGCGCTCTCGTAGAGCTGGCGCTCGGAGTAGGACTGCTCGGGCTGGTTCTCGGCGCGGTGCAGGTCGCGCACCACTTCGGCGATCGAGATCAGGTCGCCCGAGTTGATCTTGGCCTCGTACTCCTGGGCGCGGCGCGACCACATGGTGCGCTTCACCCGGGCGCGGCCCTTCAGGGTGGTGAGGGCCTTGGACACCAGGCCCGTGTCGGCCAGCGGGCGCAGGCCCGCGGTCTTCGCCTTGGCGGTCGGCACGCGCAGCGTCATCTTCTCGTGGTCGAAGGTGATGACGTAGACCTCAAGCTTCAGACCGGCGACTTCCTGGGTTTCGATCCCCTGCACCTGGCCCACGCCGTGGGCCGGGTAGACGACGTGATCGCCAACCGAGAAATCGTGACCGTTCTTGCTCATCGAGAAATCCTCTCAAAAACTGTCCGGGGCGTGAAGCCGGATCACCGACGCAGGCGACCGCCGAGCGAAAAACCACCCTGTCCGCGAAAGGGCCGCGGCGGCTTCGTCACTCTGGAGCGGAAGTAGACCTCTTAAGACACCCTTCGCCCTTTCGCGGGTCCTGACCGGCGAAGAGCTGTTCCGTGTTGAGACAGGCAGGGTGCAAGGCGCACCGCCACGTCAGCTGTGACAGTATCACAAAATTCAGCGGAATGAAAGGCTTGCGCCGGCGGGCCCAGGAACCCGCGCCGTAGCGGTCAGGAGCCGCGGCCAGGCTTCTCGGAGAAGTACTTCTCGAACTTGCCGCTCTCGCGCTCGAATTGCTCGGCGTCGGCGGGCGGCGTGCCCTTGACCGTGATGTTCGGCCAGACGCGCGAGTATTCGGAGTTCACCTTCAGCCACTTGCCGTCGGGATCGTCCTCGGTGTCGGGCTTGATGGCGTCGACCGGGCACTCGGGTTCGCAGACCCCGCAGTCGATGCATTCGTCCGGGTTGATGACCAGGAAGTTCTCGCCCTCGTAGAAGCAGTCGACGGGGCACACCTCCACGCAGTCCATGAACTTACATTTGATGCAGGGATCCATCACGATGTAGGTCATGGCGTCGCGGTACTCCGGGCTGTCCCCCACGGGCGCGCGGGTTTTCGCGGCGCCGCAGCACGATGTCAATGCGGCGGGGCGCCAGGATTTCTGGAAGCCGGATCAGGCCCCTCGGTCAGGCCCCTCGGTCAGGCCTGGGGCAGCGTGTCCGGGTCGGCCGCCAGGGTCGAGTAGAGCGTGCGCGCTTCGGCTGGCGGGCCCCGGCGCTCTCCCATGGCCTCCACCGTGACCGCGATCAGCCGCCCGCCCAGGGCGAACACCAGCTGGTCGCCCACCTTCACCGGGCGCGCGGGCTTGTCGAGCCGGGTCTCATGACCAAGACGGGTGAGGCGGACGCGACCCTCGTCCACGAACTTCGCCGCCAGCGAGCGGGTCTTGAAGAAGCGGGCGCGCCAGAGCCAGACGTCGGCGCGGCAGGCGGTCTCGTCGCTCATAGGGCCGCGGCCTTGGGCTTGCGGCGCCGCGACCGGCGGCTGCGGCGGGCCGGTGGCGGCTGGTCCTTCAACGCGGCCAGCGCCGCGAACGGCGAATGGACGGGCGCGGCCGCCGCCTTCTCGGCCTTGGCCGCGCTGCGGCGACGCCAGGCGGTGGGCTCGCCCGCCCTGGGCTTGCGCGCGGGGGCGAAGCCCAGGCCCCGCAGGATGGCGTCGGCCTCGGCCTTGCTCCAGCCGAGGGCCTCGCGGGCGGCCTCGGTCAGCACGGAGGCGCCGGCCGCCTGGCCCGCCTCGCGCATCAGCTCGTCCAGGCGCTCAAGCTGCGCGACGGGCACCGCCAGGCCGCGCACCGCCCTCAGCCCGTAGGCGGAGAGCGCGCGCGGAGAGACCTGGTCCTGCGGCAGCCGGCTGACGGCGTCGCTCGCCGGGGTCCAGCCGGGCGTCTCGCGCGAGGCGATCGCCTGGGCCAGCGCCCGGGCCTCGGGCTGCAGCAGGCCAGGCATGTAGAGGGAGAACGCCCCGATCCGCACGCCCAGGCCGCGCAGGACGCGCCGCTCCACCTGGGACAGGGCTCCCACGTCCTGGCGGACCTCGGCCCGGTCCAGGACGCCGCCGGCCTCGATCAGCCGGTAGGCGAGGCCGCGGGCCAGGCCCCGGATCTTCCCCTCGGCGACGGCGACCTCCAGCTTGCGCAGGGGCGAGAGCCGCCGGGCCGCCTCGGCCGCCACGAAGGCCTCCAGCCGCCGCTGGGCGCGCTGGCGGGCCGCGTCGTGGCCCAGCTCGCCCAGCAGGCGCACGCGCGGGCTGAAGGGCGCGCCGCCCGTGACGACGCCGGCGGCCTCGCCCTGCCACAGCACGGTCCCGTCGGGGGAGAGCCGGAACGCCTCGTCGGGCTCGCCGGCCAGCCGGCCGAGGCGCTTGGCGATCTCGGGCCCGACCGCGTGGTGGGCGGCGGCGCGCAGCGCCTTGGTTTCGAGCACGCTCTGGCCCTGCGCGGCCTCGAACTGCACGCCGGAGAGCCTGCCGACGAAATGGCCCTCGACCGTCACCGAGCCGTCGGCCGCCACGCCGGCCAGCATCTCCTCGCGCACCCGCAGGCCGCGCATCAGGGCGCTGGTCCGCCGGTCCACGAACCGGGCCATCAGCTTCTCGTGCAGGGTGTCGGACAGGCGGTCCTCGAGGGCGCGGGTCTTCGCCTGCCAGGCGCCGGCGTCGGCCAGCCAGTCCGGCCGGTTGGCCACGTAGGCCAGGGTGCGGACGCTCGCGAGACGGCTCGACAGCATGTCGATCTCGCCGTCCGTGCGGTCGAGGTGGGCGTACTGGCGCGCGATCCAGTCCTCTGAGAGCCGCCGCCGGCCGGCGGTGAGCTGGAAGAAGAAGTCCTTCACCAACCGCATGTGCTCCTCGGAGGCCACCTTGCGGAAGTCCGGCGTCTGGCAGACGTCCCACAGGCGCATGAGGTTGTGGCGGTCGCGGGCGCGGCGGGCGACGTCGGGGTCGTCGGCGAGCTGGCGCAGGGTGGTCTCGTCCAGCGCCTCCTTGGCGAGCTTCAGGCCCTCGCGCTCGGGCGTCTGGGCCAGCGAGCGCATCAGGGCGGGCAGGCTGGTGAAGTCGAGCTTCGAGTTGCGCCATTCCGCCCCGGCGACCGGTTCGAAGTGATGGTTCTCCACCGCCTCGATCAGGTCGGCGTCCATGTCCTCGGCCTCGCCGGTGACCCCGAACGTGCCGTTCTTCTGAAAGCGGCCGGCGCGGCCGGCGATCTGGCCGATCTCCTGGGGATGCAGGAGGCGCGCGCGCTGCCCGTCGAACTTGCGCAGGCCCGCGAAGGCCACGTGGTCGACGTCCATGTTCAGGCCCATGCCGATCGCGTCGGTGGCGACGAGGAAGTCCACCTCGCCGGACTGGTAGAGGGCGACCTGGGCGTTGCGGGTGCGCGGCGACAGCGATCCCATCACCACGGCCGCGCCGCCGCGCTGGCGGCGGATCAGCTCGGCGATGGCGTAGACCTGGTCGGCGCTGAAGGCCACCACGGCGCTGCGCCGTGGCAGGCGGGTCAGCTTCTTTGGCCCGGCGTAGGTCAGCGCGCTGAGCCGCTCGCGGGTCTGGATCTCGGCGTGCGGCAGCAGGCGGCGGACCAGCGGGGCCATCGTCCCGGCGCCCAGCAGCATGGTCTCGCGGGCGCCGCGCGCGTGCAGCAGGCGGTGGGTGAAGACGTGCCCGCGCTCGGGGTCGGCGCAGAGCTGGATCTCGTCCACCGCCAGGAACTCGACCTCGACGGACAGCGGCATCGCCTCGACGGTGCAGACGAAATACTGCGGCCGCGGCGGGACGATCTTCTCCTCGCCGGTGATCAGGGCGACGGCGCGGGCGCCCCTAAGCTTGACGATCCGGTCGTAGACCTCGCGGGCCAGCAGCCGCAGCGGCAGGCCGATCATGCCGGACTGGTGGCCGAGCATCCGCTCGACCGCCAGGTGGGTCTTGCCGGTGTTGGTGGGGCCGAGCACCGCGACCAGCCGCGGCGGCGCAACGCCCGACGGACGGTCGCTCATGGGCCTAAGGTGGGTTGTGGAGGGGAGTCGGGCAAGCATCGCCTTGCCCTGGTCTTGCGAGGTGCAGGCCTGCGCTCACGACCGGGCAACGCCTTGAACTCCTTACGCCAATACCTGCGTCACGATGGACGCGCGAGCGCGGCGAAGGTTGCGGCGTCCATCATTTGCGGGGCGCCAGGCGCTGTGACCCGGGTCACAGCCTGCCGGCCGCGCGCGGGCCTATGCCGGATACGTCGCGCCCTTGCGACGAGCCCCAGCATGGAGACGGAAGATGCCCCATCTGAAGACCACCGCCGCGGCCGCCCTCGCGATCCTCGCCCTGTCGGGCGCCGGCCCCGCCACGGCCGCAATCGCCTCGTCCGCCGCCGCCGCGCCGGACACCATGGTCGTGCGCCTGCACGGCCTGGACCTGCGGTCCGAGATCGGCGCGCAGATGGCCCTGAACCGCATCGTGCGCGCCTCGGACCGGTTCTGCGGCTGGTACGACGTCCGTGACGTGGCGCGCACCCGGGCGTACCGGGCCTGCGCCGCCGGGATGACCGAGGCGGCCGTCAAGACCCTGGACTCCCCGCGCGTCACCGCCCTGCACGGCGGCCGCTCGCAGATCCTGCTGGCCCGCCGCGGCCGCTGATCGCCACTCCGCCGGCTCCCGGGCCGTGCTATGATGGCCCGGGAGCTGGGGCCTTGCCGTTCGTGGAGGCGGGCATGGCCATTGGAGAGGGTGAGCCGCTGGAGCGGATCGCCGCGGCGCTGGCGCGCGGCGAGGTGTTGGGCCTGCTCCCGGAAGAGGCCCGGCGGCGGCTGGCCCGGACCGGCGCGCCCGTCGATCTCATCCCCGGCGAGTTGCTCTGCCAAGCCGGCGATCCCGGCGATGCGGTCTATGTGATCCTCGACGGCGAACTGGAGGTCCGGCGCCTTTCGGCCGCCGGCCGCGAGCTGCGGCTCGTGGCCCTTGGCCCCGGCGCGCTGGCGGGCGAGATGGCGGTGCTGGACGGGGGCGCGCGCTCGGCGGACATCGTCGCCAGCCGGCGCGCGCATCTGTGGCGCGTGCCCCGCCAGGCCCTGCTGGAGGCGCTGGAGGCCGAGCCCCGCGCGCTGCTCGCGCTGGTGGCCGAGCTCAGCCGCCGGCTCCGCGCCGTCAACGCCGCCCTCGAGGCGCGCAGCACCCTCGATCTCGGCGGCCGCCTGGCCGGACTCCTGATGGCCGAACAGACCGGCCGGGGCCTCGTGCCGCTCAGCCAGGGCGAGCTGGCGCGCCGCCTGGGCGCCTCGCGCGAGAAGGTGAACCGCAAGCTCAGGGAATGGAGCGCCTCCGGCTGGGTGGAGACGACGCCGGCCGGCCTGCGCATCCTGGGCGAGACGCGGCTGCGCGCGCTCTCGGCGGGTCCGTGGTCGGCCTGATCGCGTCCCGAGCACCCAATGTTAAGCGGGGTCGGCGGCAAGCGGCGCCATGATGGACCAGTGCATCCAGGAGCCCGCCCATGCCCATGTACGAGGCCTACTTCGCCGAGCTCAATCGCGAGTTCGCGCCCGACCGCATCAAGGACTTCGCCGCCCGGCGGCGCGACCACTTCGCCCCCGGCCGTCCCCTCGACCTCGGCTTCCTCAAGGAAGAGGGCTCGCCGCTGCAGCGCGCCTTCACCAGCCATCTGGACGAGGCGCCCGGCAGCCTGCGCGAGGCGCTGCGCGGGGTGATCCACCACGCCCTGTCGACCGACCCGCCGACGCCGGTGACCCTCGCCTGGGCGCCGGGCTACGACTACGAGATGACCGTCTGGCAGTCGGCCGACGGCGAGCTGACCCGCGGCGGCGTCACCGTCCTGCTCAGGAGCCGCTATCCGGTCGACCCGCGGCCGAAGCCCAACGAGCGGCGGCCCTAGCCGACGGCCGAGAGCACGTCCTCGCCGACCCCGGCCAGGCGTAGGGCCGAGACCAGGTCCTCCCGGTCGGCGGCGCGGGCGTAGGGCGCCAGGCGGCCCTTCCACCCCTGCTCGAAGGTCTGCAGCGCCGGAGGGAAGACCGCGCGCGCCTGGTCCAGCCAGCCCATCCTGACGAGGCTCGCCGCCTGGATCGCCCGGGCGCGGGGGGCGAGGCGCTCGGCGGCCTCCTCGGCGTGGCGGGCGGCCTCGGCGTAGGCGCCGGCGTGGAAGTGGGCGAGCGCCAGCACCGACAGCATCGATCCCAGCTGCGGATCGTACGGGCTGTGGCGCAGGCTGCGTTCCAGGGGGCCGATCGCCTCCTGCGGCCGACCGGCGTAGAGCAGCACCTGGCCGAGCCGGAAATGCCCGAGGGCGAAGTTGGGGTTGAGGGCGATGGTGGTCTTCGCCTCGTCCAGCGCCTCGCGGTGCCGGTGCAGGTAGAGCGCCGCGCCGGAGGCGGCGAAGTGGCCGTAGGCGTCCCGCGGGTCCAGCCGGATGGCCTCGGCCGCCGCCGCCCGGGCCGCCTGCAGCTCGGCCTTCGGATCCGGCGACCAGCCGTACACCGCCAGCCCGTAGCGCGCCCGCGCCAGGCCGACATGGCCCAGCGCCAGCTCGGGATCGCGGGCGACCGCCTGGCCGAACAGGTCTAGGGCCGTGCGGCAGCCCTCCTCGGTCACCTTGTTGAGGTGCCACATGCCGCGCTGGAAGCAGTCCAGGGCGTCGAAGTCGGCCAGGTCCTTGCGGCCGGCCCGCGCGCCCTCGGTGTGCAGCATGGCCGGCTCGAGGGCGCCCACCAGCTGTTCCGTCATCCGGTCCTGCAGGGCGAGGACATCGCTCACCTCGCCGTCGAAGCGCTCGGTCCAGAGGTTGGCGGCGGTGGCCGCGTCGACGAGTTCGGCGGTCAGCCGCAGCCGGTCGTTCAGGCGCCGGACCGCGCCCTGCAGGATGTAGCGGACCCCCAGATCGTGGCCGACCTGGGCCGCCTGCACCGTGCGGCCCTTGTAGGCGAAGCTCGTGTTGCGCCCGATCACGAAGAACCAGCGCCAGCGGGAGAGGGCGGTGATGATGTCCTCGGTGATGGCGTCGGCCAGGTATTCCTGCGCCGGGTCGCCGCCGCGGTTCTCGAACGGCAGCACGACGATCGACGGCTTGGAGGGCAACGGCAGGGACTGCGGCGGCTCGGCGCCCAGGCCCGGCCGCACGCGGTAGGCCCGCACCGGCCGGGGGATGTTCTTCAGCTTCTGGAGCCCGAGGTCGACGAAGTGGGCGGGCAGCCGGCCCTGGGCGTCCTCCTGCACCCGCGCCGAGGCGCAGATGCCGCCCGGCTCGGCCAGGGCCTCCAGGCGGGCGGCGACATTGACCCCGTCGCCGAACACATCCTCGCCGTCGATCACCACGTCGGCGGCGTGGAGGCCGATGCGGAAGGCCAGCGGCTCGGCCGCCCCCGCCTCGCCTTCGGCCAGGGCGCCCTGCAGTGCGAGCGCGCACTGCACGGCCGAGACGACGCTCGGGAAGACGCTGAGCAGCCCGTCGCCGGTGGTCTTGATGATCCGCCCGCCGTGGCTCTGGATCGTGGGCCGCATCACCCCTGCGAGGCGGTCGGCGAACCGCGCGAGCGTGCCTTCCTCGTCCAGGGACACGAGCCGGCTGTAGCCGACGGCGTCGGCCGCCAGGATGGCCATCAGCCGCCGCTCGACCTTCCGGCTCCTGGAGGCGTGACGCACGCTGGTGGCCTCCACGGCCCACGCTCCCATACCCGCGACTGGCCCATACTCACGACTGGCCCGTACCTGCGACCGGGTCTCCGGCCGGGCCGGAGCCGGCCTTCCGGAACGGCTATCGGGCCTGTGACCCGCGTCACAGACCGCCGCCCCGAGAAGGCGGACAACAGAACGGTCACGGGGCGGCCCGGGGCGCCACATCAAAGGAGAATCCCATGTCGTCGTTCACCAGCTTCGCCTTCATTTTCATGGCCGCGATCCCGATGGTGTCGGTGATCGCCGAGGTCCTGGCCCATGCGTCCACGACCGTCTGAGGCCCGGCCCCCGCGGCCGCCCCAGGCCGCCCCAGGTCGCCCCAGGCCGACCTGAGCCCCGGGCTCCCGCCGAGCCCGGGGCTTTGGTTTGCGCGGCGCGCCGCGCTCACGGCTCGTTGATCGGGCTGCGGTTGACCGACGCGGCGGCGTTCGCGACGCCTTGCCCGCAGGCGCCGCCCGGCGCCGGACGATGAAGGACCTTGCCGACATGCCCGAGCGGCTGCTGCTCGACGACGCCCAGTACGCCCTGCTGCGCAGCCTGGCCGATTGCGCCGGTCGCACGGGTCTCGTTCCGAAGCGGCGGCTGCTGAAGCACGCTGGGCAGGCCTATGGCCTCTCGGCCGAGCGGGCGATGCAGGCCCTGTCCGATCTCCACCGGGAAGAGCTGGTCCGGCTAGACGTGTCCCAGCGCATCTTCCTGGCCAGCGGCGTGACGCTGCGCGAGGCGGGCGATCCCGGGGCCGCCCAGTCGATGCGCGGCGACGACGGGACGGTTCACCTGGTGCTGCCCGCGCGCTCCCCCGCTCACCCGCCGCCGGACGGCGCTTCCGGCGCCTGACAGCCTTGGATTTCGCGTCGGCGTCCCCCCATGTATGGTCAAGGCGGAAGGCGAGCGAAGGAGGCGAGGTCCATGCTGCGGGTCGTGATCGGAGCCGACGGCGCCGAGGCGGAGCGGCTCGAGCGCCTGCTCGCCAACCAGCCCGGCGTCACGCACCGCCATGCGCCCGAACGCCAGGACATCCTGGAGGCGGTCGCCGCCTGGCGCCCGCACCTGCTGGTGCTGGACCCGGACCTGGACGACGGCGCGCTGGCGCCGGTCGTGGCGGACGCCGGCGCCCACGCCCTCGCCATCGCCTTCCTGCCGCCGCGCCGGCGCGAGCGGACGCCGGCGCTGCTGGTCCATGCGCCGATCGGCATCCTGCCGCCGGCCTTCGACCGGGGCGACGTGGCCTCGCTGCTCGCCGCCGCCCGCAGCGAAGCCGAGCTGCCGCCGCCGTCGCCGCCCTCGCGTTCGCGGCCGGCGGTCGAGATGCTCGCCCTCGGCAGCGTGGCCACGGCGGCGCTGATCGGCTTCAGCCTGCCCGGCGCGCCGGCCCTCCTGCAGGGTCACCACGAGGCGGGCTACTATCTGGCCGCGATCCTCAGCCTCGTGGCGCTGGTGGCGCTGCTCGGCGTGCGACGGCCGTGGGCTGCGGCGGCCCAGGTCGCCCTGGTGGGCCTCGTTACGCTCGCCCCGACCCAGGTCTAGCCGGGACGCCACGGCCAAGGCGTTGCGCCCGGCCGCGGACCGGTTAGGGTCGCCCCCAAACCGTCAGTCCCGGGGTTCCAGAATGCACGCCTCCCGTCGCCAACTGCTGCTGTCGGCGCTCGCCGCCGGCGTCTCCACCACCCTGCCGCTGCGGGCGCTCGCCGCGCCGGGCGCGGTCGCCGATCCGCGCCTCTCGGCCCTGCTCGACGCCTTCGTGGACGAGATCCTGCGGGCCAGCCCGCTGACCGCCACGAGCCTGGGTCTGGACAAGGGCGCGTACGCCGCCCTGAAGCGCCGGCTCGACGACCGCTCGGCCGAGGGGCGCCGCCGCGAGATCGCCGCCTACGCCGACCGCGCGAGGCGCCTGCGAGCCATCCCCCGCGGCGGGCTGAGCGGCCGCGACCTCACCGTCTACGACACCGTGCTCTACGCCATGGACGTGGGCGCCGAGGGCGGTCGGTTCGCCTACGGCCAGGACTACGCCAACCCCTATGTCGTCAGCCAGCAGGACGGCACGGTCGCCATCACGCCTGAGTTCCTGAACTCGCAGCACCTGATCGAGACGCGCGAGGACGCCGAGGCCTATCTGGCGCGCCTGGAGCAGATGGGCGCCGCCATCGACGCCGAGACCGCGCGCATGGCCGATGCGGCGGGGCAGGGCGTGATCCCGCCAGCGTTCATCCTGGCCACCACGCTGAAGCAGCTCACCGACGCACGCGCGCCCGAGCCGGGCTCCGCGCGGATGGTCACTTCCCTGGCCGAGCGAGCCAAGGCGAAGGGCCTGGAAGGCGACTGGCGCGGCCGCGCCACGGCCATCGTCGCCCAGAAGGTCTATCCGGCTATCGACCGCCAGATCGCCGGCGTGAAGGCCCTGCAGCCGCGGGCGACGAACGACGCCGGGGTGTGGAAGTTCAAGGACGGCGCCGACTACTACCGCTGGGCGCTGAAGTACAACACGACCACCGATCTCACCCCCGCCGAGATCCACGAGATCGGCCTGCGCCAGGGCCGCGAAATCGACGCCCTGATGGACGGCATCCTGAAGTCGCAGGGGCTGAGCCAGGGCACGGTCGGGGAGCGGATGAGCGCCCTGACTAAGGACCCGCGGTTCCTCTACCCCAATACCGAGGCGGGCAAGCGGGAGGTGGTGGAATACATCCAGGCCAAGGTGGACGAGATCCGGCCGTTCATCCCGCAGTTCTCGAAGCTGGGCCTGAAGGCGCCCGTCGAGGTGCGGCCGGTGCCGAAGGAGATCGAGGCCGGCGCGGCCCTGGGCTACATGAACTTCGCCGCCCTCGATGGCTCCCGGCCGGCGATCTACTACGTGAACCTGTCGGACACCTCGAACTGGCCGCGCTACACTCTGGCCAGCCTGACCATGCACGAGGCGCTACCCGGCCACGCCTGGCAGGGCGCCTACCTCGCCGAGCGCAACAGCGAGATCCACACGATCGCCTCGCTGACCGGCTTCGGGGCGTTCACCGAGGGCTGGGCGCTCTACGCCGAACAACTCGCCGACGAGGTGGGGCTCTACAAGGACGACCCGTTCGGCCGTCTGGGCTACCTGCAGGCGATCCGCTTCCGCTGCGCGCGGCTCGTCGTCGACACCGGCCTGCACGACAAGCGCTGGACCCGCGAGCAGGCGATCCAGGAACTCGCCGGCGCCACCGGCCGCTCGGTCGGGGCGGCCACCAGCGAGGTGGACCGCTATTGCGCCAGCCCGGGCCAGGCCTGCGCCTACAAGGTCGGCCACAACGAGATCGTCCGCCTGCGCGAGAAGGCCAAGGCCGCGCTCGGCCCGAAGTTCGACCTGCGCGATTTCAACGACGCGGTGGTGTCGACGGGCGGCACGCCGCTCGCCGTTCTGGAGACGGTGGTCGACCGCTACGTGGCCGAGGCGAAGGCCTGATCCGCAGGGGCGAGGGCGGCGGCTACAGCATCTCCAGCAGGGTCCGGACGCAGGCGGCGGAGTTCTCCGCCGCCATCGCCTCCATCTCGGTGAAGGTGACGTGGCTCTCCTCGCCGGCCAGGTCCGAGAGCGTGCGGATCACGTAGAGCGGCGCGCCCCAGGCCTCGGCCACCTGGGCGACCGCGCCGGACTCCATGTCGATGGCGTCGGCGCCCAGCCGCGCGCGCAGCTCGTCGCGCGTGGCGCCGCAGTTCAGGAAGTAGTCGGCGGTGGTGATCCCGCCCAGCCGGACCGGGTGGGCGAGGCGCGGGGCGACTTCCGCCCGCAGGCGCTCGAAGGTGTCGCGCACCGCTGCGGGCACCGGCTCCAGGTCCGCCAGCTCGGGCGCGCCGAAGGGGATGACGCCCGAGCGCGTGGCCGTGAAGCGTCCGGCGGTGACGATGCCGTAGTCGTGGATGGCCAGCCGCTCGGCCAGCAGGACCGAGCCCACCGGCAGCTCCGGATGCAGCCCGCCCGCGACCCCCGAGAAGACCAGCGTCCGGGCGCCGAACCGGTCCAGCAGCAGGGTCGCGGCCGAGGCGGCGTTGACCTTGCCGAGCCCGCTGCGGGCGAGCGCCAGGCCGTGGCCGGCCCAGACCTGGAAGGCGCCGTGCGCCTCCGGTTCGACCTCGAGGTCGAGGACGGCGCGCAAGGCGGCGAGTTCTTCGGGCGTGGCGCAGAGGATGCCGATCATCTGCGCTCTATAGGCCTAGTCGAGCGTGCGGCGGTAGCGGGCGACGGCCAGGGCCGTGACCACCAGCACGAACGCCAGGAGCGCGGCGAGCTCGCGCCACTGGTCCTCCAGCCCTTGGCCCTTCAGCAGCGAGCCGCGCACCACCCGCAGGAAATGGGTCACCGGGATGACCTCGCCGATCGCCTGCGCCCAGCCGGGCATGCCGCGGAAGGGGAACATGAAGCCGGACAGCAGGATCGAGGGCAGGATGTAGAAGAAGCTCATCTGCATCGCCTGCAGCTGCGAGCGCGCCACGGTGGAGATCAGGAAGCCCAGCGCCAGCGAGCCGACGATGAACAGGGTGACGCCCAGCACGAGGCCGGGCCAGCCGCCGGCCATCGGCACCTGGAACAGCACCTTCGACAGGATGAGGATCAGCACCGTCTGGATCAGCCCCACCAGCACGTAGGGGGCGAGCTTGCCGATCATCACCTCCAGCGGCTCGAGCGGGGTCGCGAGCAGGGTCTCCATGGTGCCGCGCTCGGTCTCACGGGTGACCGACAGCGCGGTCATCATCACCAGGGTCAGCGACAGGATCACACCGAGCAGCCCCGGCACGATGTTGTACGAGGTGACGGCCTCGGGATTGTACCGGCGGTGCACGACCACCTCGAAGGGGGGCAGGTCCTGGCCGCGGGCGGCGAGCGCCCCCTTCAGGTCCTGCGCCAGCACCCCGTCGGGCAGGGCGGCCAGGGCGGCGACCGCCCCGCCGGTGGCCGACGGGTCGGTGGCGTCGGCCTCCACCAGGATCTGGGCCGCATCGCCGCGCGCCACGCGGCGGCTGAAGTCGCCGGGGATGGTCACCGCGAACTGCACGTCGCCGCGGCGGATCATGGCGTCCAGCTCGGCCGGGCTGCGCGCCTGGGCGACGAAGTCGAAGTAGAGCGAGTTCTTCAGCCCGGCCACGATCGAGCGGGCGTAGCGGCTGTCCTCCAGCGCCAGCACCGCCGTCGGCAGGTGGCGCGGCTCGGTGTTGATGGCGTAGCCGAACAGCGCCAGCTGGATCACCGGGATCAGCAGCATCATGGCGTAGGTGATCCGGTCGCGGGTGAGCTGCTTGAACTCCTTGACCATCACCGCGATCACGCGGGTCCAGGACAGGCCGGTCATCGGAAGTTGTCCTCGGAGCGGCCCATCAGCTGGATGAAGACGTCCTCGAGCGTCGGCGGGACCTCGGTCCAACGCCAGGGCTCGCGGCGCATCGGCGCGATGGCGGCCTCCAGGGCGGCGCGGTCCGAGCCGCTGACGTGCAGGGCCGCGCCGAACGGCGCCGCCGTCTCGACGCCGGGGCTCGCCGCCACCTCGGCCGCCATCCGGTCGATCCCCGGGCCCTCGCCGCGGAAGGTCGTGAGCCCAGAGCCGGCCACCACCTCCTCGGCCGTGCCGCGGGCGATCAGCCGCCCGTAGCTGATGTAGGCGATCTCGTGGCAGCGCTCGGCCTCGTCCATGTAGTGGGTGGAAACCAGCACCGTCAGACCCTCGCCGGCGAGGGCGTGGATCTCGTCCCAGAAGGTGCGCCGGGCCTTGGGATCGACGCCCGCCGTGGGCTCGTCCAGCAGCAGCAGGCGCGGCTCGTGCAGGGTGGCCGCCGCCAGGGCCAGGCGCTGCTTCCAGCCGCCCGACAGCGTTCCGGCGAGCTGTCCCCGGCGCGCCGAGAGGCCGAGCCGCTCCAGGGCCGCGTCCACCCGCGCAGGCCGCCGGTCGAGGCCGTAGACGCGGGCGGTGAACTCCAGGTTCTCGGCGATGGTCAGGTCCTCGTAGAGCGAGAACCGCTGGGTCATGTAGCCGGTGCGCCGCTTCACCTTGTCGGCCTCGGCGATGATGTCGAAGCCCAGCGCCGTGCCCGCGCCGCTGTCAGGCGTCAGCAGGCCGCAGAGCATCCGCAGCGTGGTGGTCTTGCCCGAGCCGTTCGGCCCCAGGAAGCCGCAGATCCGGCCCTCCGCGACCTGGATCGTGACGTCCTGGACGACGTGCTTGTCGCCGAAGCTCTTGTTCAGCCCGTGGACGTCGATCGCCAGGGTCACTTGAGCGGCTCCACGTCGACCGGCTGGCCGGGGTTGAGCCGCGCGGCCGGCCGCGCCTCCACCATGTAGACCAGCCGGTCGCGGGCCTCGCGGCTGTAGATCACCGGCGGGGTGAACTCGGGCCGGGGGCTCACGTACTCGATCCGCGCCGTCAGTCCCTTGGCGCAGCCGTCGCACGAGAACCGCACCGTGCGGCCGACGCGGTATGCGGCGAGCTCGCGCTCGGGCACGAAGAACCGCACCTTGATCCGCGCGTCGGGCAGCAGGGACAGGATCGGCTGGCCCGCCGGCGCCCATTCGCCGGCGTGGAAGAAGACGTCCTCCACCCGCGCGTCGGCAGGGGCCTTGGGCGCCACGTCGGCCAGGCGGGCCTCGGCGCCCTCCACGGCGGCCGCCGCCTGGCTGACTCGGGCGTCGGCGGCGCGGATCTGGTCCTCGCGGGCGCCGAGGGCGGCGGCGTCGCGCTGGCGCCGCGCGGCGCGGACCTGGGCGTCGGCGGCCTGGGCGGCGGCGCGGGCGTCGTCCAGCCGCGCCGGCGCGTACCAGCCCTGGCGGACCAGGGGCTCGATCCGGCGCAGGGTCGCGTGGGCTTCGCGCGCCTGCGCCTCGGCGGCGGCGATGTTGGCCTCGAACACCGCCAGTTCGACGGGTCTCTGGCCCTTGCGGGCGTCCTGCGCCTGGGCCCGGGCGGCGGCCTGCTCGGCGCTGGCCTGGTCGTACTGGCTGCGCACCTGGGCGGGGTCGACGACGAAGAGCGGCTGGCCCGCCCTGACCTCCTGGCCCCGGGCGACGTGCAACGTCCGCACCGTCCCGGCCACCGGAGCGGCGAGATAGAGCGGCTCGCCCTCGATGTAGCCCGAGAGCGTCGGCGCCGGCCGGAAGCGGGGCGCGAGCACGAGGAGGGCGACGATCAGGGCCGCGGCCGCCAGGAGGGCGAGGGGCAGGATGCGCCGGCGGTTCATGGGCGTGGCTCCTCGGCCAGCATGCCGCGCAGCATGGTCTCCACGTGCTGGCGCATGATCGCGGCGATATCGAAGGCGGGCGCCCCCACGGGCACGAAGGTCTCGCGCCACAGGACGCCGACCAGCAGGGGCGCGATCAGTTGGACGGCGTAGACGCGGGGGTCGCCCGGCCGCACCTCGCCGCGGTCCTGGGCGGCGGCGATGGCGCCGGCCACCGTCGCCAGGGCCTCGCCCGCCAGTTCGTCGTGCCAGACCCGCGCCAGCTCGGGGAAGTTGCGCGCCTCGCCGATGACCATCTTGGCCACGCCGCCGACCTCGGTCTCCTGGACGATTTGCGCGATCCGCCCGGCGAGGGCGCGGACCAGGTCGGGGAAGGGACCCGGGTGGGCGGCGGCGAGCGCCTTCGCCGGGGCGAGGTTCGGGGCCACGCCCTGCGTGACCACCGCCCGGAACAGGTCTTCCTTGGTCTCGAAGTACAGATAGAGCGCGCCCTTCGAGACCCCGGCCCGCGCCGCGATCTCGTCCAGCTTGGCGGCGGCGAAGCCCTTCTCGGCGAAAACGGCCAGGGCGGCCTGCACGATCTCGGCCGGCCGGTCCGCCTTGCGGCGACGGAATTTCGGCTCGCCTGGCTGCAGCATCGCGCCCTCACATAACTGACCGGTCAGTTAGTAACAGGCGGAGATGGCGTTGGCAATCGGCGTTCGCGGAACGGGGGCGGCGAGGCGTCGCATGGCGTTTGATTGGATCGCGCCCATTTTCCGCCTTCGTCCAAGGGCTTAAAACAGGCCCTCGAAAGTCAGGCCGGCGCCAGACCGGCGACGCTCATCGGTGCAAGAACAAGGGGTTACGAGTGACGCAGGGCTTCCGCGCGCGCCTTTCCGAACGCTTTTCCGAACTGGCCAAGGACCGGCCGCTGCAGGCCGTCACCCTTGTTGCGGCGGTCGTCGCCACCGCCGCAGCGGCCGCGCCGGTGAAGCCTTCGGCGCACCACGCCCTGTTCACCAGCATCGAACGCGCCGTCGCCGAAACCGCTCCACCCCAGCCGATCGAAATGCGCCTCGTGTGGGAAGGCGCCGACGTGGACGGCGACGGCAAGGCCGACTTCGCCAACCCCACGGGCCAGGAGCCGCGCACCCACGACGCCTACGGCTCGGGCGCGTTCGGCGCCCGCCGCGACGGCGGCTCGCGCCGGCACGAGGGCGTCGACTTCATCGCCGAGGCGGGCCAGCGCGTGCTCGCCCCCATCTCGGGCTACGTCACCAAGATCGGCTACGCCTATTCGGGCGACGCCAACCTCCGCTTCGTCGAGATCAGCAATCCCGCGCTGAAGCTGGAGGCGCGGGCCTTCTACGTCGATCCGGACGTGGACGTGGGCGACACCGTCTATGTCGGCCAGCCGATCGGCGAGGTCCGCTCGCTGCAGCGGAAGTACCCCGGCGGCATGACCGACCACGTGCACCTGGAGCTGATCGACCGCCGCGGCCGGCGGATCGACGCCACCAACGTGATCACCGCCGAGTACGTGCAGACCTTCGCGGCCGACTAAGGCCCGCCTGGACACGTTTCCGACATCCGCGTTGACAGGTGGGGTTACAGGCGTAATCTCAACCGCATGCTGCGGATTTCGCCAGCCGAGAGCCAGATCATGGCCGCCCTCTGGGAGGAGGGGCCTCTGACGGCCGACGAGCTGGTGCGCAAGGTCGGCCAGCCCCAGGACTGGGGCGAGGCGACCGTCAAGACGCTGATCAACCGGCTGATGAAGAAGAAGGCGCTGGTCTCGGAGAAGTCCGAGGGCCGCACGCGCTACCGCCCGCTGGTCTCGCGCGAAGCCTATGTGACCTCCGAGAGCCAGGGGCTGCTGGACCGCCTGTTCTCCGGCCAGGTGGCGCCGCTGGTGGCCCACTTCGCCGAGCACCGGGCGCTGTCGCCCGAGGACGTCGCCCGGCTGAAGCGCCTGATCGCGGAGCTGGACGATGGCGACTGACCTGCTGGAGGCCCTGGCCCGCGCCAACCTGGCGGGCTCGCTGGTGCTCATCCTCGTCATGCTGCTGCGGGTCCCCGCGCGCCGGCTGTTCGGCGCCGAGGCGGCCTACATGCTCTGGGCGGCGCCGGTCGGCGCGGCCCTGCTCAGCCTCGCCCCCTGGCCCTTCGGCAATCCCTGGCCCGGCGCCGAGCGGATGACGCTCCGGCCGCTGGTCGAGGCCGCCGCGGGCCTGGACGCCCTCGCCGCCGTCTGGGCCGTGGGCGCGGCCGTGGGCGTGGCGCTCGCGTGGCGGGCGCAGGCGGCGTTCGAGCGCGACGCCCGCGCCGGGCGCGCCGGCCCCGCGGTCTCGGGTTTCATCAGCCCCCGGGTGATCATGCCCGCCGCCGACCCGTACTCCGACGAGGAGCGGGTGCTGATCCGGGCGCACGAGCGCGAGCACGTGCGCCGGGGCGATCCCAAGGCGAACGCCCTGGCCGCCGCCCTGCAGGTGGTGTTCTGGTTCAACCCGCTGGCGCACGCCGGCGCGCGGACGATGCGGATCGACCAGGAGCTGGCCTGCGACGCGGCCACCCTGCGCCGCTTCCCGAAGGCCCGCCGGACCTACGCCGAGGCGCTGCTGAAGACCGAGCTCGCCCGCGGCGCCCTGCCGTTCGGCTGCCGCTGGCCCGCCGCCGGGGCCCATCCGCTGGAGGTGCGCCTGGCCGCGCTGAAGGGGGGACCGCGCCATGACCTGATGGGCGCCTGGACCGCGATCGTCCTGACCCTCGCCGCCAGCACCCTGACCTGGGCGGCCAAGCCCCCGGTGCCCGAGCCGCCGGACAGGCCGCCGCCGGCCGACGACCAGCCCGCCATGTCGGTGATGCTGATCAGCGTTCCGGCCCCTGCGCCGACTCGTTAAGGGAAGCGGCGGGACGTCGCGAACACGCGCGAAACGAATCATGTCCGAATCACTGACTCGGGCCGATTCAGTCTTTGTTCCCTACGAGATATGGTGGCTGACTCGCGCCTGAGGCACAACGGCGGAGCCCGCCGGCGCGGCAATTGGGGGCGGTGCGCCCGGCTCGCCTTGACGGGCGGCGGCGCCTTCCTCTATATCGCCCGCTCCTCGCGCGGACGGTCTCGTCCGCACGTCCCTGTTTCCTCGCGAAGGTACTTTCGCCATGTCGCGTCGCTGCGAAATCACCGGTGTTGGCCCGATGGTCGGCCACAACGTGAGCCACTCGAACATCAAGACCAAGCGCCGGTTCATGCCGAACCTGACCAAGGTGACCGTGCTGTCGGACGCCCTGGGCCAGAACGTGACCCTGCGGGTCACGAACGCGGCGCTGCGCACGGTCGACGCCAAGGGCGGCCTGGACGCCGTCCTGCTGAAGGCCCGTGACGAGGTCCTCTCGCCGCGCGCCCTGAAGATCAAGCGCCAGATCAAGGCCAAGCTTGCCGAGCAACCGGCGGCCTAAGGGCCCGACACGACTGTCGTTCCGGAAAGGCCGCCCCTCGGGGCGGCCTTTTCATTTCCAGTCGTAGGCGAGCAGCAGGGTGCGCTGGCCGGTGGGCCGGCCGTCGTAGAAGCCGAAGTTGTCGTCCGAGACGAGATAGAACCGCACCCCGCCGCCGGGCCGCGGAACGGCCGCCAGCCCCTCCAGATTGTCCACGGTCAGCGGGCGGCGGATCTCGAGCGAATCCACGGTCCGGCCCGCGGCGTCCGTCAGGCGCAGCCGCACCACGTTGCCGGTCAGCGGCGAGAAGCTGCGGAAGAGGTAGGCGCGGCCGCCGCCGGGCAGGGCGTCCATCGCCACCAGCTCCGAGCCCTCCAGCGCCACCCGTCCGTCGGGGACGCAGGCGGCCGAGAGCCGGCAGAGGAAGAGCTCGCCCGTGGCCTCCAGGCCCACCCGGTAGGCGTCGGCGGCGACCTCGGGCGCGGCGATGGCCGCCTCCATGCCCTTGTTGTCGCGATAGGCGGTCTGCGGCGGGGGCGCGGGGCGGGGCGGGCCGCCGCCCGGCGGGAAGGCCAGGACCCGGTCGTGCTGCTCGAAGGCGACCACCAGGGTCCCGTCCGCCAGCACCGCGAACGCCTCGGAATCGTATTCCCTGGGGCCGCCGGCGAAGAGGTCGGCGCCCGCCGGGTCCTTCAGGGCGGAGAGCTGGGCGTCGGCGAGGCCCGCCAGGCTGCCCTCGGCGTCGAGGACGATCCGGGCCCGCAGCAGGTCGGCCTGATCGCCGAGCGCGGCGAGCCGGCCGTCGGGCGTGACCTTCAGGTCCGAGAGCCCGCCCAGGCGCGAGGTCTGGGCCGAGGACAGCACGAGCCCGCCGGCGTAGACGAAGTTGCCGATCCGGCTGCGATCGGGCGCGGTGGGATCCATCGGCACGGGCTGGGCCTCGATGGCGATGGCCGCGCCCACGGGGACCGGCGCCGGCGGCAGGCGCGGCGGCGCGGCGGGAACGCAGGCCGCCAGGAGGAGAGCGAGGCCCGCCCCCAGGGCGCGCCTCAAGCGGTGGCCCTCCGCACTTCCTTGAACGTGGACCGGCGCTGCGGCCCCTGCGGGCCCTGGGTGTTCGGCGGCGGCTGCAGCAGGCCCGCGGTCTTGCGGGTCATCAGCCGGGGCTCCTCCTCGAACAGCTCGGCGAGCTGCTCGACCATGGCGCCGGCCAGCTGCTCGACGTCCACGATGGTGACGGCGCGGCGGTAGTAGCGGGTCACGTCGTGGCCGATGCCGATGGCGATGAGCTGCACCGGGCTCTTGGTCTCGATCTCGGTGATCACCTCGCGCAGGTGCCGCTCGAGGTAGTGGCCCGAGTTCACCGACAGGGTGGAATCGTCCACCGGCGCGCCGTCCGAGATCACCACCAGGATGCGCCGCTGCTCGGGCCGGCCGATCAGGCGCTGGTGCGCCCACATCAGGGCCTCGCCGTCGATGTTCTCCTTCAGCAGCCCCTCGCGCATCATCAGGCCGAGGTTGCGGCGGGCGCGCCGCCATGGCGCGTCGGCGGCCTTGTAGATGATGTGACGGAGGTCGTTCAGCCGGCCGGGCTGCGGCGGCTTGCCGGCCTTCAGCCAGTCCTCGCGGCTGGAGCCGCCCTTCCAGGCCCGTGTGGTGAAGCCGAGGATCTCGGTCTTCACGCCGCAGCGCTCCAGCGTGCGGGCCAGGATGTCGGCGCAGACCGCCGCCACCATGATCGGCCGCCCGCGCATCGAGCCGGAATTGTCGATCAGGATGGTGACCACCGTGTCGCGGAACTCGGTGTCCTCCTCCTGCTTGAAGGAGAGCGGCGCGGTGGGGTCGATGATCACCCGCGTCAGCCGCGCGACGTCGAGGACCCCTTCCTCCAGGTCGAAGGTCCAGGAGCGGTTCTGCTGGGCCAGCAGCTTGCGCTGCAGGCGGTTCGCCAGGCGCGAGACCACGTTGGAGACAGAGGCGAGCTGCTGGTCGAGGTAGGCCCGCAGCCGGGTCAGCTCCTCGGCGTCGCACAGCTCCTCGGCGGCGACGATCTCGTCGTGGGCGGTGGTGAAGACCTTGTAGGTGACGGCCCGGGCGTCGCCCGAGGCGTCGGGACGCGCCGGCTGGTCGCCTTCGCCCATCTCGGGCGGCTCCTCGGCGTCCTCGGCGTTGGGGTCCTCCTCGGCCTCCATCAGCTGGCTGTCGGCGTCGTCGGCCTCGCGGTGCGTGGACTCGTCCTCGTCCATCGCGGTCTGCTGCGGCGACTGGCTCTCGCCTTCGCCCTCGTCCTGGTCCTCGGAGGGCTGGGCCTCGCCCTCCTCCTCGCCTTCCTCCTCCTGCTGGTCCTGCTCGGGCGCGTCCGACAGGTCCTCGCCCATGGAGAGGTCGCGGATGATGGTGCGGGCGATGCGGGCGAACGCGTTCTGGTCGTCCAGCGCCCCGGTCAGCTTGTCGAGGTCGGCCCCGGCCTTGGCCTCGATGTCGGCGCGGAACAGGTCGACCAGCGGCTTGGCCGTTGGCGGCGGCGGCTCGCCGGTCAGGCGCTCGCGCGCCATCAGGGCCACCACCTCGGCGAGCGGCGGATTGGCCACCGCCTCGGCCTCGTTGAACAGCCGGCGCGACCAGGCCTGGTCCATCACGGCCTTCAGGTTCTCGCGCACCCCGCCCATGGCGTTGGCGCCGATCGCCTCGATGCGCGCCTGCTCCAGGCTGTCGTAGATCGGCTGGCCCTGGGCCGACTGCGGCCGCGACCGGGCGTGGGTGGCGGCGTCGTGGTGGGCGATCTTCAGGGCCATCTGGTCGGCCAGGCCGCGGATGCGGGCGGCGTCCTGGGGCGTCAGGTCCCGCGGCGGATGCGGCAGGACGGCCCGGTTGCCCGACAGCTGCGGGCCCTCGCCCGAATAGACGATCTCCAGGTCCGGGGTCTCGGCCAGCGAGCGGGCGGCGTGCGCCAGCGCACGCTTGAAGGGCTCGAGGGGGCTTTCCGGGTTCTTCGCCATCGCGTCCGTCTTAGATCAGGGCTGACCCGACGGGAAACAAGGAAGTGGCGTGCGAGGGGCCGGGGAAACTGGAACCCTCACGGCCAAGCCGGGTTGATGTGGCGAGCCCGCTTGGTGGCTCAGGTCAGAGGAGAGGACGCCATGCTGAAATGGGCTCTGATCTTCGCGGTCGTCGCCATCGTGGCGGCGGCGCTGGGCTTCGGCGGCATCGCCGGCGCTGCGGCGGGCATCGCGAAGTTCCTGTTCTTCCTGTTCGTGGCCGGCTTCGTGATCTTCCTCGTGCTGGGCCTGATGGCCGGGCGCAAGTTGACGCGCTAGCGACGCGACACGTTCCGAAGACGGCGCGCCCGCCCTCCGGCCGGAGGGCGGGCGCTTCGCGTTAGCGGGCCTTGGCCAGGTAGGCCTTGGACTGCTGACCGACGACGTCCACCAGGTTGCCCATGGCGATGTTCACGTCGATCAGGTGCAGGCCCCAGTCGGCCAGGACCTGCCCGCCGTTGACCACGTCGCCGTTGATCACGTCGGTGCGCGGATCGGCCGGATCGGCGTGGATCTTCGCCGAGAGGTAGTTGAAGCCGTCCTTCGATACGCACTCGCCGGTGATCAGGCCAGGCAGGGCCACGAAGGGCGTTTCTGGGTTGGACTTGCCCTTCACCCACTCGGGCGTCGGCTGGGAGGCGGCGGCGATGTTGGCGTTGTTCGACAGATAGGCCTTCAGCTCGCCCGTGCCGCCGCCCAGGGCGGCGGGGTTGGTGCAGGCGGCTTCCATGCCCGGCTGCGGGACCTTGCCGAAGCGGCTGCCGGCGGGCGGCGGGGCGTCCGCGCGGAAGGTCACGAAGCTGATCGCGCAGCCGGTCTGGCTCGCCGACTTGCAGAGCGGGATGGTCTTGAACTGGCCGACGTCCTTGCCGGCCTCGACCGGCAGGTTCGAGCCCAGGATCAGCGCCGAGACGAGCTGCTTCTGGACGGGCTTGCCCTCGACCTCGGCGGGGATCATCCGCTGGAGCACGCCCGAGCCCTGCGAATGGCCGATCAGCACGACGCCGCGGCCCTTGTTCTCGTGCGTCAGGTAGTGGTTCCAGGCGTCCACCACGTCCTGGTAGCCGACCTGGCGGGCGGAGGGATCGGTGGAGCCCGGCAAGGGCTGGCCCAGCATCATCGAGCGCAGGGCCGCCAGGGTGAACTGCCGGTACATCGGCGCATAGATGCGGCACTTCGAACCGAAGCGGGCGAGCTGCTGCTTCACGACGTTGAGCTCGGCGGGGTCGGCCTTCAGGTCCGAGGTCACGCCCGGATCGGTCGAGACCGTCGGATAGACGTAGAAGCAGTCGATGGGGGCCTTCGGATCGGCCTTGAAGGTCTCGATGGTGCTCGACCCGTCCGCCTTGATCACCGTCGTGGTCAGGTCCACCGCGCAGGCGTCGTTCGCCTTGCCGGGGAAGCACAGCCAGTTGGCCTTGTCGGCGTAGTCGGTGCGGGCCGGCTCGGCGGCCTGAGCGGCCTGAGCGGTCTGGGCCTGCGCCGCGCCTGCGGCCAGCAGCCCCATGCCAAGCGCGGCGGCGCTCGCAAGCGTCCTGATCATCGGAAGTCCTCCCCGGTCGTTTTTCGAAAACCGGGTTTGATGATGGCGGCGCGGAGGGCCGCCGTCCAGCGGCCTTAGGCCACCCGCACCCGGGCGGTGCTTTCCGGCAGGTCCTGGCCGAAGGCGCGCTGGAAGAACTCGGCGACGGTGCCGCGCTCCAGCTCGTCGCACTTGTTCAGGAAGGTCATGCGGAAGGCCAGGGCGATGTCGCCGCCGAAGATCTCGGCGTTCTGGGCCCAGGTGATCACCGTACGCGGGCTCATGACCGTCGAGATGTCGCCGTTCATGAAGGCGTTCCGGGTCATGTCGGCCACGCGCACCATGGCCGCGATGGTCCGCTTGCCCTCGGGCGTGTCGTAGGCGGGCGCCTTGGCCAGCACGATGGCCGCCTCGACGTCGTGGCTCAGGTAGTTGAGCGTGGTGACGATGGACCAGCGGTCCATCTGCGCCTGATTGATCTGCTGGGTGCCGTGGTAGAGGCCGGTGGTGTCGCCCAGGCCGATGGTGTTGGTCGTCGAGAACAGCCGGAAGTAGGGGTTCGAGCGGATCACCCGGTTCTGGTCGAGCAGGGTGAGCTTGCCCGCGGCCTCCAGCACCCGCTGGATCACGAACATCACGTCCGGCCGGCCGGCGTCGTACTCGTCGAACACCAGGGCGATGGGCCGCTGAATGGCCCAGGGCAGGATGCCCTCGCGGAACTCGGTGACCTGCTTGCCTTCCTTCAGGACGATGGCGTCCTTGCCGACCAGGTCGATCCGGCTGATGTGGCTGTCGAGGTTGACCCGGATCATCGGCCAGTTGAGCCGCGCGGCCACCTGCTCGATGTGGGTGGACTTGCCGGTGCCGTGATAGCCCTGGACCATGACGCGGCGATCGAAGGCGAAGCCCGCCAGGATCGCTCGGGTGGTCTCGGGGTCGAACTTGTAGGCCGGATCGACGTCGGGGACGTGCGGGTCGCGCTCGGAGAACGCGGGGACCTTCATGTCGAAGTCCACGCCGAAGGTCTCGCGGGCGTCGACCTCCTTGTCCGGGACCAGGGAGATCAGCTTGTCTTCGGTGGTGTCGAAAGCGGCCATGGCGGGTCCGGATTACAGGCTTGCCGGGGCGGAAGCAAACGGGTGTTTCTAGAGCAGGCGCGCCCGCGAAGAGGCGCCGACGCAAACGGGAGGAACGACGACATGGACGCCAACGAAGCGGTCATCCGCGACTTCATCGAAGCCTGGTCGCGCCTCGATCCCGAGGAACTGGCCGGCTTCTTCGCCGAGGACGGCGTCTATCACAACATGCCCACGGGCCCCGTGAAGGGCCGCGAGCAGGTGAAGGCCTTCATCGCGGGCTTCGTCCGCGGCTGGACGGCGACCGAATGGGACCTCCTGAACATCGTCGCGCGGGGCGATGTGGTGATCGCCGAGCGCCTGGACCGGACGAAGGTCGGCGAGACGCCCATCGACCTGCCCTGCTGCGGCGTATTTGAGATGGAGGGCGGCAAGATCAAGGTCTGGCGCGACTACTTCGACCTCTCCACCTACATCAAGGCGCTGCAGCCCCCGACCGCGGGAGCGGCGGCATGACCGCCGCCGTGCGCGAGATCGAGGTCCGGCCGCAGCCGACCGGCTTCGGGGCCGAGGTGCGCGGGCTCGACCTGTCGAGGCCCCTGCCGCCGGGCGTGCTCGAGCAGGTGAAGGCCGCCTGGGCCCGGCACGCGGTCCTGGCCTTTCCCAACCAGCCGCTGAGCCTGGACGCGCTCGAGGCCTTCACCCTGCAGATCGGGCCGTTCGGCGAGGATCCCTTCATCAAGCCGATGCCGGGCCATCCGAACGTGCTGGAGTTGCGCCGCGAGCCGGACGAGAAGGCGACCAACTTCGGGGCCGGCTGGCATTCGGACTGGAGCTTCCAGGCGCGCCCGCCGGCCGCCACCATCCTGCGCTCGGAGATCGTGCCCCCGGTCGGCGGCGACACGCTCTTCTGCGACGGGGCGCGGGCCTACGAGGCGCTTTCGCCGACCTTCCAGCGGATGCTGGAGGGCCTGCGCGCGGTCCACTCGGCGACCCGCGCCTATGGGACCAAGGGCGTCTTCGCCCGCGAGACCGAGAAGCGGACGATGGAGATCATCGTCTCGCCCGAGGCGGACGCGAGCCTGACCCATCCGCTGGTCCGCACCCATCCGGTGACCGGCCGCAAGGCGCTCTACGTTTCGCCGGTCTACACGACAGGGATCGAGGGGCTGACGGTCGAGGAGAGCCAGGCGATCCTGGGCTTCCTGTTCGCGCACATGACCAAGGAGGCGTTCGTCTACCGCCACAAATGGCGGCCGGGCATGGTGCTGATGTGGGACAACCGCTGCACCGCCCACTTCGCCGAAGGCGGCTACGACGGCCACCTGCGGGTGATGCACCGCACCACGGTGGCCGGCGAGGTTCCGGTCTGAACGCCGTCCACATCATGGCGAGCGGCCATCCGGAGACGCAGGCCTGGAGGGGTTCGCGCGGACCGCCGCCCTTCCTCCAAGTGACGGTGCATCTGGATGGCCGGGACAGGCCCGGCCATGACGAGGACGTCAGTCCGCGTGCCGCACCTTGGTGGGGACGAGGCCGGCGAGGCTCAGGATCGCGGCGGCGGCCAGGTAGAAGCCGACCGGAAAGAGCCCGCCGCGGTCCGCCAGGATCTGGGCGACCATGGGCGCCATGCCCCCGCCGATGATGCCGCCGATGTTGAAGGCGATCGACGCGCCGGTGTAGCGCACGCGCGGCGGGAACAGGCTGGGCAGGTAGGCCCCGAGCGGGCCGTAGACGAAGCCCATCGCCAGCAGCGCCAGCGACAGCCACAGCCAGATCAAGAACAGCGAGCCCGAGCCCATCAGGGCGCCCATCAGCGCGCCGATCAAGATGGTCATGACGCAGCCGGCCATCAGCACCCGGCGCGGGTTGGCCGCGTCCGACCACCAGCCGGCGGCCACGATCCCGCCGGCGAGGAACAGGATGGCGACGAGCTGCACCCCCAGGAACGCCTCGCGGCTGTAGCCCAGGGTCGTGGTGCCGTAGCCGAGCGCGAACGCCGTCGCGAGGTAGAAGATGGCGAAGCAGGCCACCACCGCGAAGGTGCCGCCCACCAGCGCCCCGGCGTGGCGGCGGAACACCTCGGCCATCGGCACATGCGCCGGCGGCGCCTCGGCCAGCGCCTTCTGGAACGCCGGGGTCTCGGTGAGCTTCAGCCGCACCCACAGGCCCAGGATCACCAGCACCGCGCTCAAGAGGAACGGCAGGCGCCAGCCCCAGGCGCGGAAGTCCTCGGGGCTGAGGAACAGGCCCAGCAGCAGGAACAGGCCGTTGGCGGCGATGAAGCCCACCGGCGCCCCGAGCTGGGGGAACATGCCGAAGCGGGCGCGCCAGCCGGGCGGGGCGTTCTCCACCGCCAGCAGCGCGGCCCCGCCCCACTCGCCGCCCAGGCCGAAGCCCTGGCCGAACCGCAGCAGGCACAGCAGCGCAGGGGCCACCCAGCCGACCATGGCGTAGGTCGGCAGGAAGGCGATCAGCAGGGTCGAGCCGCCCATGGTCAGCAGCGAGGCCACCAGGGTGGACTTGCGCCCGATCCGGTCGCCGAAGTGGCCGAAGAACGCCGCCCCCACCGGCCGGGCGAAGAACGCCACGGCGAAGGTGGCGTAGGCGCTCATCAGCTGCGCCGAAGGGGATTCGCCGGGAAAGAACAGCGGCCCGAACACCAGCGAGGCGGCCGTGGCGTAGATGTAGAAGTCGTAGAACTCGACCGCCGTGCCGACCAGGCTGGCCGTCAGCACGCGCCGCGTCTCAGGCCCGCCCACGCCGGCTTCGGATGCGCTCATTCCAGGCTCCCCCTCTGGGCCCCGCATCGCGCCCCGGGGGCCGGCGGTCAAGCCGCATGGCGTTCGGCGCGGCGTTCGGCTACCCCAGCGTCATGAGCGCGCAGATCGATCCCTTCTACGCCATCTCCATCAGCGGCCTGGCCCAGAAGCTGAAGGCCGAGGGCCGCCAGGTCATCCACATGGAGTTCGGCCAGCCCTCCACCGGCGCCCCCAAGGCCGCCATCGCCCGCGCCCATGAGGTGCTGGACACCGAGGCCATGGGCTACTGGGAAAGCGCGCCGCTGAAGGCGCGCATCTGCCGCCACTACGCCGAGACCTACGGCGTGACGGTCGAGCCGGTCCAGATCACCCTGACCTGCGGCGCCTCGCCGGCCCTGGTGCTGGCGCTGTCCTCGACGTTCAAGCCGGGCGACGTGATCGCCATGGCCCGCCCGGGCTACGTCGCCTACCGCAACACGGTGAAGGCGCTGCACATGGTCCCGCTCGAGATCGCCTGCGGGGCCGAGACGCGCTACCAGCTCACCGCCGAGCTGCTGGCCGGTCTCGACCCGGCCCCGGCCGGGGTGATCCTGGCCAGCCCCGCCAACCCCACCGGCACCGTGATCCCGGGCGACGAGCTCGCCCGCATCGCCGAGGTGTGCCGGGCGCGCGGCATCCGCATCGTCTCGGACGAGATCTACCACGGCCTCAGCTACGCCGAGCCGACCCGTTCGATGCTGGAGTTCGAGCCCACCGCCATCGTCGTGAACAGCTTCTCGAAGTACTTCAGCATGGCCGGCTGGCGCCTGGGCTGGCTGCTGGTCCCGCGCGACGAGGCCGCCCGCGCCATCGCCTACATGGGCGCCCTGTTCCTGACCGCGCCGGCGCTGGCCCAGCACGCCGGCCTGGTGGCGATGGACTGCCGCGACGAGCTGGAGGGCCACGTCGCCACCTACCGCAGGAACCGCGAGCTCCTGCTGGAGGCCCTGCCGGCCCTCGGCCTGCAGAAGATCGCCCCGCCGGACGGCGCCTTCTACATCTGGGCCGACGTCGGCGCCCTGACCGACGACAGCCTGGCGTTCTGCAAGCGCCTGCTGCAGGACACGGGCGTGGCTACCGCGCCCGGCATCGACTTCGATCCCGTGGAAGGCCGCCGGTTCATCCGCATGAGCTTCGCCGTCTCCACGCCGGAGATCGAGGAGGCGATCCGCCGGATGATCCCCTGGTTCGCCGAACGGCGGGGCGCGGCGGCGGCCTGATCCCGGGAGCAGAGACCCCGGATCGCGCCTTGATTTCGGTCAAGCTTGGCTGTGGCGCATGGCCGCAGCGGGCGGCAAGGCGGCGTTAACGGACGGCCGGCTCTTAAGACCTCACAACAAGTGGGGTTTATGCTCGTGAGTGACGCGTACGCGATCGGCCAGCGCCTGGATTTCATCGGCTTGGATGCGGAGACGCGCGCCGCGCTGGCCCGGCTTCAGCCGTTCATCGGCGAGCACATCGGCCCGGCGCTCGATGCGTTCTACACGCGGGTGAAGGCGACGCCCGAGGTCCGCCGCTTCTTCCGCGACGACAGCCACATCGCCGGCGCGCACGCCCGCCAGGGCGACCACTGGCGGATCATCGCGAGCGGCAAGTTCGACGAAAGCTATGTGCGCGGCGTCCGCACCATCGGCGAGACCCACGCCCGCATCGGCCTGGAGCCGCGCTGGTACATCGCCGGCTACGCCCTGATCCTCGAGCGCCTGCTGCGGGACCTCATCGACGAGCGCTGGGGCCGCCGCGGCCTTCTGGCGGGCCGTCGGGGGGCGGAAGAGACCGGCGCCGCGGCCGGGGCCCTGGTGAAGGCCGTCCTGCTCGACATGGACTTCGCCATCTCGATCTACCTGGAGACCCTCGAGGCCGAGCGCCGGCGGCTGGAAGCCGAGCGCGAGGCGGCCCAACAGCGGCAGGCCGAGATGGTGGCGGCGCTGGAGGCGGCGCTGGCCCGCGTGTCGCGCGGCGACCTTCGCGCCCGCATCGAGGCGTCCGCCCCCGAGTTCGAGACGGTCAGCGCCGACTTCAACTCCGCAATCTCGGCGCTGGAGCAGGCGGTGGCCGGGGCGGCCGCGGCGGCGTCCGGCGTCTCGCAAGGCGTGGCGCAGATCGGCGGCGCCGCCGACCAGCTCTCGCAGCGCACCGAGCAGCAGGCCGCCAGCCTGGAGGAGACCGCCGCGGCGCTGGAGGAGATCACCGTCGCCGTCCGCCGCAGCGCCGAGGGCGCCCAGGAGGCTGCCCGCTTCGTCGCCGCCGCCAAGGGCGAGGCCGACGAGTCCGCCCAGGTCGTGCGCCAGGCCGTGGCCGCCATGGACGAGATCGACGGCTCGTCGCGCAAGATCGGCCAGATCATCGGGGTGATCGACGAGATCGCCTTCCAGACCAACCTGCTGGCCCTGAACGCCGGGGTCGAGGCCGCCCGCGCCGGCGACGCCGGCCGCGGCTTCGCCGTCGTCGCCTCGGAGGTGCGGGCCCTGGCCCAGCGCTCGGCCGACGCCGCCAAGGAGATCGAGGGGCTGATCGGGGAGTCCACCCGTCAGGTGAAGACCGGCGTGCAGCTGGTCGGCCGCACGGGCGAGGCGCTGGCCGCCATCGTCGAGCGCATCGGCTCCATCGACCGGCTGGTGGGCGAGACCGCCGCCTCGGCCCAGGAGCAGGCCCGCGGCCTCAACGAGGTGAACGTGGCCGTCGCCCAGATGGACCAGATCACCCAGCAGAACGCCGCCATGGTCGACGAGACCACGGCCGCCACCCGGGCCCTGCACGCCCAGGTGGACGATCTGGCCGGGACGATGGGCTCCTTCACCGTGGCCGGCGCCGACCCGAGGGCGCGGCTGCGGGCGGTCGCCTAGATCCGGCGCCTAGATCCGGCGCCTAGATCTGGCGCTCGAGGCCGGCCCAGTAGGGCTCGCGCAGCTTGCGCTTGAAGATCTTGCCCGAGTCCTCGCGCGGCAGCTCGGCGGCGAGCTCGACGCGCTTGGGGACCTTGTAGCCGGCGACGTGGGCGCGCAGGTAGGCCTTCACCGCCGCCTCGTCCATCTCCACGCCCGGCTGCGGCTGGACGATCGCGCAGACCGCCTCGCCGAACTCCTCGTCGGGGATGCCGAAGACGGCGCAGTCGGCGACGCCGGGCATCTTCAGCAGCTCGGCCTCGATCTCGGCCGGGTAGATGTTCACCCCGCCCGAGATGATCATGTCCTTGGCCCGGTCGCAGAGGTACAGGAAGCCGTCCTTGTCGAAGTAGCCGATGTCGCCTGGCGCGATCAGGCCCACCCGTTCGCTGGCCCGGCGCTTGGCGTCGTCGCCGTGGTAGGTGAAGTCGGCCATCCCGCGGATGCGCGCCACCACCTCGCCGACCTCGCCCGGAGGCAGGGAATTGCCTTCGGCGTCGATCACCCGCACGTCCGCCTCGGGCCAGGCCTTGCCGACCGTGCCTGGGTGCGCCAGCCAGTCCTCGGAGGTGCAGAACACCACGGCGCTGGTCTCGGTCGAGCCGTAGTACTCGTTGATGACCGGGCCCCACCACTCGATCATCGCCCGCTTGATCGGGGGCGGGCAGGGCGCGGCGGCGTGGACCACGAACCGGAGCGAGGAGAGGTCGTACTTCGCCTTCACCTCGTCGGGCAGCTTGAGCAGCCGGTGGAACATGATCGGCACCATGTGCAGGTGCGTGACCTTCTCGCGGGCGATGAGCTGCAGCAGCTCCTCGGGGTCGAAGCGCGGCTGCAGGATCACCTTGGCGCCCAGGCGGGCGGCGGCCAGGCCATAGGCGTTCGGCGCCGAGTGGTACATCGGGCCCGTCATCACGGTGACGATGTCCTGCGGATCGCCGTGGCCGATGAAGCCGAACGCGCGGCCGACGATCGTCATCGTCACCATCGCCTCTTCCGGCGTCGGCGGCGCGCGGCGGACGCCCTTGGGATGGCCGGTGGTGCCTGAGGTGTAGATGACGGTCCCCGGCGCCTCGGTCGTGGTCGCCTCGGCCGGCGGGAAGCCCTCCAGCCAGGCGCTCCAGTCGGTCATGCCGGGCGGGACCGGCGCGGCTTCCACCCCGTAAGCCTCCGCGATCTCGGCCGGGGTTGCGACCGCCAGCACCGGCACGCCGGGCGGCAGGGCCTCGCGGATCCCCTCGATGAGGTCGGCGTGGATGACGATCGCCTTGGCGCCTGAATTCTCGAACAGGTAGCGCGCTTCGTCGGCCGTGTAGTGCCAGTTCACCGGCGTCGGATAGGCGCCGATCAGGCCGGCGGCGAAACTCGCCTCGAAGAACGGAAAATCGTTGCGCAGGTAGAGCGCGACCAGATCGCCCCGGCCGACGCCCAGGCTGGCCAGGCCCGCGGCCGCGCGCGCCGCCCGTTGCTGGAGATCGCCCATCGGCAGCCGCCGTGCGCCGCTGGTAAGTTCGCCCATGTCGTCCTCCCGGGCGCTCTGCCGGCGCCTCGGGGACAGTAAACGCCAACCTCCGCGCCCTCGCCAGATGCCCCCGCGGAAGCCGGCGGTTTGCGGCGGATCAGGGCGCCGCCGGACGATCCGTCCATCCTGGGCTGCGCTTGTTATATTAGGAGGATCTAATATATTGGATCTCGAAAGGGAGCCCACGAACATGCGACCCCACGTCCAGACGTTCTTCGACCGCGCCACCTCGACCGCCACGCACCTCGTCTCGGACCCGGCGACCGGCGTCGCCGCCGTCGTCGATCCGGTGCTGGATTTCGACCCCAAGTCGGCGAAGCTCTCGACCCGCTCGGCCGACGAGGTGCTGGCCGCCGTCCGCGACCAGGGCCTGAAGCTCGCCTTCGTTCTGGAGACCCACGCCCACGCCGACCACCTCTCGGCGGGCGACTACATCCGCAAGGCGACGGGCGCCGAGCTCGTCATCGGCGCCAACATCCGCGAGGTTCAGAAGACCTTCATCCCGATGTTCGAGGCCGACGACGTCAGCCCCGACGGCCGGGTCTTCGACGTGCTGCTGGGCGAGGGCGACGTCCTGCGGATGGGCGAGATCGAGATCGGCGTGCTGCACACGCCCGGCCACACGCCCGCCTGCGTCACCTACCTGATCGGCGACGCCGCCTTCGTGGGCGACACCCTGTTCATGCCGGACTACGGCACGGCGCGGGCGGACTTCCCGGGCGGCGACGCCGCGACGCTCTTCCGCTCGATCCGCAAGATCCTGGCGCTGCCGCCGCAGACCCGGATCTTCGTCGGCCACGACTACCTGCCCGAAGGCCGCGAGACCTTCCGCTGGGAGACGACCGTGGCCGAGCAGCGGGCGGGCAACGTCCACGTCCACGACGGCGTCTCGGAGGCCGAGTTCGTGGCCATGCGGACGGCGCGCGACGCCACGCTGGCGGCGCCGACGCTGATCCTGCCCTCGCTGCAGGTGAACATCCGCGCCGGCGCCCTGCCGCCGCCCACGCCGAGGGGTCACGTGTTCCTGCGGCTGCCGGTCACCACCCCCTGACATGGAGCCCTCGGCCTACTTCGCCGCGGTCGCCAGCGGAGCCCTCGTCGGCCTGCTGCTGACGGTGTTCGGCGGCGGCGGATCGGTCCTGGCCACGCCGCTGCTGCTGTACGTCGTCGGCGTGCGCGACGCCCACGTGGCGATCGGCACCTCGGCGGCGGCGGTGGCGGTGAACGCGGCGATGGGCCTCTCGGCGCAGGCCCGGGCGGGCCGGGTGAAGTGGCCCTGCGCGCTGGCGTTCGGCCTGGCGGGCCTCGCCGGCTCCCTGGCCGGGGCCCATTTCGCCAAGCAGGTGGAGGGCGGGACGCTGCTTGTCTGGTTCGCGCTGGCCATGGCGCTGGTGGGCGGCTCCATGCTGCTGCCGAAGAAGAACGAGGGCGATCCGGCGGTGCGGCTCAATCCCCGGCTGGTGGTCCGGCTCGCGCCCGTCGGCCTGCTGACCGGCCTGGCCGCCGGCTTCTTCGGCATCGGCGGCGGCTTCCTGATCGTACCGGGGCTGATGGCCGCGACCGGCATGACCCTGGCCCACGCGGCCGCCTCCTCGCTGGTATCGGTGACGCTGTTCGGGGCGGCGACCAGCGCCAGCTACGCCGTCTCGGGCCTGGTGGACTGGGGCCTCTTCGCCGCCCTGGTGGCGGGCGGCGCGGTCGGAGCCGTGGGCGGCGCGCCGATCGCGCGCAGGCTCGCCCGCCGCGCGGACGTGGCCCGGCGCATCTTCGCCCTGATGGTGATCGCGACCGCCGCCTACGTCGCCTGGCGGGCGCTGACCGGGACCTAGACCATCCCCGCCTTGCGCAGCGCCTGGTAGGCCTTGATCACCCGCTGCAGCTTCTGCTCGCCCGAGCGGTCGCCCTGGTTCGCGTCGGGGTGCAGCCGGCGGACCAGCTCGGTGTAGCGGGTGCGGATCTTGGCGCTGTCGGCGCCGGCGTCGAGGTCGAGGTCGGCCAGGGCGTTGCGCTCGATCTTGCCCAGCCGCCGGTCCTCGGGCTCGGGCGCAGGGCCGCGCCGGGCGTTGGGTCCGAACAGGTCGTGGTAGTCGCGGTAGCCACCCTGGCTCCCGCCCTGGCCTTTCGCGAACTTGTGCACGAAGGCCGCGGACTCGCGGGACATCCGCCCGGCCTTCATCTCCCAGGTCGGCCGCCCGCCGGTCTTCAGCTCGTCCTCCTGGCGGCGGCGGATCTCGTCCTCGGAGAGGCCGGCGAAGAAGTTCCAGTTGCGATTGTATTCCGCCGCGTGCGGCTGGCAGAACCAGTAGTGCTCGTTGAGCATGTCGCGCGACTTCGGCGCCCGGGCGGTGGCCGCCCGCCGGCACCCGGGATGGTCGCAGGCCCGCTCGCCCGGCTTCAGCGCATGCACGTCCTCGGCCCGCAGATCCTCCTCCTGGGCGGGCGGGCGGACGCGGATGTCGACGAACTTGGGCCTGTATTGAAACGCGCCGGGCATGGGCCAAGTATGGGGTCCAGGAACTTCCCTTCAAGAATTGAACAGCGGGCTGATGGGCGCCATAATCGAGGCCATCCGAAACAAGCTGACCGCCGCGTTCGAGCCCACCCGGCTCGAGGTCGAGGACGACTCCGCGCGCCACCACGGCCATGCGGGGGCGAGGCCCGGCGGCGAGAGCCACTTCAACGTCGTCATCGAGGCCGCGGCCTTCGCCGGCGCGAACAAGGTCGCCCGCCAGCGGATGGTCTACCGCGCGCTCGCCGAGGAGTTGGCCGGGCCGGTGCACGCGCTGTCGGTGAAGGCCCTCGCGCCGGGCGAGGCGTCCTCCTGATTCGCGCGCTGCGCAGGGGCGCCAAGGCTTGTTCCGGACGGACATCCCGGTTCAGGTAGGCGTCACGAGAACGCCCGGGTTCGCGCATCGGCGGGATCACCGGGGAAGCGGAGGAGGGGCCAGTTGCGCACGACCATCACCGTCAATGGAGAGGCGCGTTCGGTCGACGTCGATCCCCGCACGACCCTCCTCGACCTCCTGCGCGAGACCCTGGGCCTGACGGGGACCAAGAAGGGCTGCGACCACGGCCAGTGCGGGGCGTGCACGGTGCTGGTGAACGGCGTGCGCATCAACGCCTGCCTCTCCCTGGCGGTCATGCACGACGGCGACGAGGTGGTCAGCATCGAGGGCCTCGGGACGCCGGACGCCCTGCACCCGATGCAACAGGCCTTCCTGACCCACGACGCCTTCCAGTGCGGCTACTGCACCCCCGGCCAGATCTGTTCGGCGGTCGGCATGCTGGCCGAGGTCGAGGCCGGTTGGCCCAGCCAGGAGACCGGGGACCTGACCGCGCCCGTCGACCTCACCGACGCCGAGCTGCGCGAGCGGATGAGCGGCAACCTCTGCCGCTGCTCGGCCTATCCGCAGATCGTGGCCGCCATCCGCGAGGTCGCCGGATGAGGCCGTTCACCTACGAGCGGGCCGGGAGCGCGCTGGCGGCGGTCCAGGCCGCGGCGGCGACGCCCGAGGCGAAGTTCATCGCCGGCGGCACCAACCTGCTCGACCTGATGAAGCTCGACATCGAGCGGCCGGCCCACCTGATCGACGTCGGCCGCCTGCCGCTCGCTGCGATCGAGGAGACGCCCGAGGGGGGCCTCAGGATCGGGGCGATGGCGACGAACAGCCAGGCGGCCGCCGACCCGCGGGTGCGCGCGCGCTATCCGGTCCTGGCCCAGGCGATCGTGGCCGGCGGCTCGCCCCAGCTGCGCAACAAGGCCAGCGTCGGCGGCAACCTGATGCAGCGGACCCGCTGCGCCTATTTCTACGACACGGCCAAGCCCTGCAATAAGCGCGAGCCCGGCTCCGGCTGCGGCGCGCTGGAGGGCCTGAACCGCAACGCCGCGATCCTCGGGCAGAGCCACGCGTGCATCGCCACCCACGCCTCGGACATGGCCGTCGCCCTGGCGGCCCTGGACGCCGTCGTCGAGACCCTGGCGCCGACCGGCGAGACGCGGGCGTTCCCGCTGCTGGAGCTGCACCGCCTGCCCGGCGAGACGCCGCAGGTGGACACCCACCTCATCCCGGGCGAGCTGATCACCGCGGTGGTGCTGCCGCCCCCGCCGCCGGGCGGCCAGGTCTACCGCAAGGCCCGTGACCGCGCCTCCTACGCCGGGGGCCTGGCCAGCGTCGCGGTGGCGGGCGGCGCTGTGGCGCTGGGCATGGTGGCGCACAAGCCGTGGCGGGCCGCCGACGCCGAGGCGGCGCTCGCGGCCGGCGCCTCGCCGCGCGAGGCCGCGGACATCGAACTGGCGCAGGCGGCCGCGGCCGGCCGCAACGCCTTCAAGGTGGAGCTGGTCGCCCGGCTGACGGCCGCGGCGGTCGCCGAGGCGCGGGGGAGGGGCCGATGAGCTCGGTTCGCGACTGGGAAGCGACCAATCCGATCAAGGAAGGCCGCGCCGGCGTCTTCGGCAAGGCCGTGGACCGTTATGAAGGGCCGCTCAAGGTCACCGGGACCGCCCCCTACGCCTACGAGGTGGAGCCGCCGGCCCAGCCCGCCTATGGGGTCATGGTCGGGGCCGAGATCGCCCGTGGCCGGATCGCCGATGTGGACACCGCCGAAGCCGAGGCCGCGCCGGGCGTGCGCCTCGTCTGGACCCATCGCAACGTCCCGGCCCAGGCGCCCCGCGGCACGCGGGTCCATCCGCGCAGCACCGCCGGGTCGAAGCCCGCGCTGGAGAGCGACCGGATCGTCCACTTCGGCCAGCCGGTCGCCTTCGTCGCCGCCGACACCCTGGAGCAGGCCACGGCCGCGGCGCGCCTCGTGCGGCTCGCCTACGCCGAAGAGCCGGCGGTCACCGACTTCTCGGCCAACCTCGACGCCGCGGGCGATCCGCCCGGCGAGGGCGACGTGCAGGTCGGCGACTTCGAGGCGGGCTTCTCGGCCGCGCCGGTGCAGTTCGACGCCACCTGGACGACCCCGGTGCAGAACCACTGCCAGATGGAGCCGTGCGCCACCACGGCCTGGTGGGAGGGGGGGACCTGCGTCGTCCACACCTCGGTCCAGATGGTGAAGCCGGCCCAGCATGGCCTGGCCGAAACCCTCGGGATCGGGCGCGACGACGTGCGGCTCCTGACCCGCTACATCGGCGGCGGCTTCGGCGGGAAGGGCCAGACCTACGACGACCTGACGCTGGCGGCGCTGGCTGCGCGCGCTCTGGGCCGGCCCGTGAAGGTCGCTTTCACCCGCCGGCAGATGATGCAGGCCACGGTGCACCGGCCGGCGACGGTTCAGCGGGTCCGCCTGGGCGCCCAGGCGGATGGCCGGCTCACCGCCATGTCGCTGATGACCTGGACCCACTGCGACCGGGACGGCGCGTTCACCGAGCGCGCGTCCAACTTCGCGCGCAGCCTCTACGCGGCCCCCAACCGCCTGACCGGCCACCGGCTGGTGAAGCTGGACCTGCCGGCCGCTGGCCCTATGCGGGCGCCTGGCGAGGCCTCGGGCACGCTCAGCCTGGAATGCGCCATGGACGAGCTGGCCGAACGGCTCGGCCTCGACCCCATCGAGCTGCGCATCCGCAACGAGCCGCAGGCCGATCCCGAGACCGGCCGCCCGTTCTCCATGCGCCAGCTGGTCCGCTGCATGCGCGAGGGCGCGCAGCTGTTCGGCTGGGACCGCCGCAATCCGGTTCCGGGCCAGGTCCGCGACGGCCGCTGGCTGGTCGGCGTGGGGATGGCGGCGGCGATCCGCGGCAACTTCCTGCTGCCCGCCAAGTGCAGCTTCCAGGTGGACGCCGACGGGGTGATCACCGTGCGCCAGGGCATGACCGACATCGGCACCGGGACCTATACGGTGCTGGCCCAGATCGCGGCCGAAACCCTGGGCGTGCCGCTGGCCAGCGTGCGGGTCGAGATCGGCGATTCCGAGCTGCCGCCGGCCCCCGGCTCGGGCGGCCAGTTCGGGGCGGCCTCGGCCGGTTCGGCGGCGCTGGACGCGGGCATGAACCTTCGCCGGGCCCTGGCCGAGCTGGCGGTGGGCGATCCGGCCTCGCCGCTGCACGGCGGGGATGCGGCGGCCGTGACCTTCCATGACGGGCTTGTCGCCCTGGAGAACCGGGCCGAGACGATCGCGGCCCTGGTCGCCCGCGCCGCGCCCCAGGGCCTCACCGCCGACGGCGAGATCCGCCCGGCGGCGGATGCGCGCGAGTGGAGCCAGCACACCTATGGGGCCCACTTCGTCGAGGTGGGCGTCGATCCGGTGACCGGCGAGACGCGCGTGAGGCGGATGCTGGGGGTGTTCGCCGCGGGCCGGATCATCAACGCCAAGACCGCCCGCAGCCAGCTGACCGGGGGGATGATCTGGGGCGCGGCCTCGGCTCTGCACGAGGGCAATGCGGTGGACGCGCGCTACGGCTCCTTCATCGCCCAGGACCTCGCCCAGTACGTGATCCCCGTCCAGGCCGACATCGGCGAGGTGGAGGCGATCATGCTCGACGAGGTGGACGACAAGGCCAATCCGATGGGCGTGAAGGGCGTGGGCGAGCTCGGCAACTCGGGGGCCGGCGCGGCCGTGGCCAACGCCGTCTACAACGCCTGCGGGGTGCGCGTGCGCGACTACCCGATCACGCCCGACAAGCTGCTCGCGGGCCTTGCGGCCAGGGGTTTCTGATTTCGCAGAACGGTTCTGCCGAAACGCTTATGGCGCACGGCCGCGCTCGTCCCCATCTTGCTGGCGACAAGGAGACGGGACGTGAAGATCCTACTTTCGCTGGCGGCGCTGATCGGCTCGACGGCCTTCCTGGCCCAGGGCCTGGCGGCGCGCGCGCTCGAATACCTCTAGGCGGCCGCCGCCCTCAGCTCGCCCAGCACGCGGGCCAGGTCGCCCTCGCGGAACGGCTTCTGCAGGACGGGCGAGCCGCGATCCACTTCCCGCAGACCCGCATCCCCGTAGCCGGTGGCGAAGGCGAACGGCGCGCCGCGCTCGCGCAGCAGGTCGGCGAGCGGGAAGATCGGCTGTCCGCCCAGGTTCACGTCCAGGACGGCGCAGTCCAGGTCGGCTTCCTTGGCGAGTGCGATGGCCTCGTCCAGGCGCGAGGCGGGGCCGACGACCGTGCAGCCCAGGTCCGCCAGCATGTCCTCGATCAGCATCGAGACCATCATCTCATCCTCGACGACGAGGACGCGCATGCCTTCGAGGCTGGGCTTGTCGGTCATGCTGGGGGCTCCGGCGCCAGATTCCTTGAGGTTCTGCATCGCCTAACCACATGCCACGCCGCTTGAACAGCGGCTGAACGGGGGGCGGGGCCCGGGCGCCGTGCGGCGTGTATGCGACCTCAATTCGACGGACCCCCAGCGGCGGCGAACACGGATCAAACGATAAGCTGCGCCGTGGGTTCCGCAGGGCGGCTCAATCATCCACAGCTTGTTCGGGCGGGGAGACGTCGAGCAGGGTGAGCTGGTTGCCGCGCCGCTCCACCACCCGGAAGCGATGGCGGTGGAAGGCGAAGGTCTCGTCCACCTCGGGAATGCGCTGGCATTCGTTGATCAACAGGCCGGCGACCGTCACCGCCTCGTCGTCCGGCAGCTCCCAGTTCATTGCCCGGTTCAGGTCGCGGATGGTCACCGATCCCTCGACCGACACCCAGCCGTCGGGCCGCGGATTGACGCCCGGCGCGACCACGTCGTGCTCGTCCTCGATCTCGCCGACGATCTCCTCGAGGATGTCCTCCAGAGTCACCAGACCTTGGATGGCGCCGTACTCGTCCACCACCAGGGCGAAGTGGTTCTGGCGCTTCAGGAAGGCGGCCAGCTGGTCCTTCAGGCTGGTGGTCTCGGGCACGAACCAGGGCGTCCGCAGGATGCCCGCGATCCTGACGGCGTCGATGTCGCCGTCGGCGTCGGCGATCGCCTTCAGGAGGTCCTTCACATGCAGGACCCCAACGATGTTCTCCGGTTCGTCGCGGTAGATGGGCAGGCGCGTATGGCCCTGCGCCAGCGCCTCGTTCAGGATTTCCCGAGGGGGCTTGTCGCCGTCGATCATCACGATCGAGCGGCGGTGGACCATCACCTCCGAGACGTCCATCTCGGCCAGGTCCAGCACCCCGCCCAGCATCCAGCGGTCCCGCGTCTCCACCAGCCCCTCCGAGTGGTGGTACTCCACCGCCCCGCGGATCTCCTCGTGGGCGGCGAGGACGTCGGTCTCCATCGACAGGCGGATGCCGAACGGGCGCAGCGTGCGTCGGACGATCCACTGGGCGCCGTTCGCCAGGGGGCCGAAGATCCTCACCGTCCACTGGGCCGGCAGGGACAGGGCGCGCGCGGCGTTGTCGGCCTGGGCGATGGCGACGGTCTTGGGCAGGATCTCGGCGAACACCACGACCAGCACCGTCATCACGCCGGTGGCGATCAGCGCGCCGGCCGGTCCCGGAAACGCCTGCGTCAGCACCGAGGTCGTCAGCGCCGAGGCGAAGATGTTGACGACGTTGTTGCCGATCAGGATCGCGCCGATCAGCTTCTCCTGGTCCGAGATCAGCCGGTTCACCCGCCGCGCGGCGGGATCGCCCTCGCGCTCGAGCTGGTGCATGCGCCCGCGGCTCGCCGCGGTCATCGACGTCTCGGTCGCCGACATCAGGGCCGAGAGCAGCAGCAGGACGACCAGGGAAGGGGCCAGGGCGACGATGATCGCGCCGATCACGGCCGGGCTCCCTCCGCGACCAGGAAGCGGCGCACGGCCTGCGCCTCCACGTCCTTGGCGGTGAAGGCGCTGCCGAGGCCCCGCGCCAGGATGAACGTCAGCCGTCCGGCCTCGGCCTTCTTGTCCTGGGCCATGTGGGCGACAAGCCGGTCGGCGTCGAACGGATGGCCGGGCGTCTCCGACAGCCGGACGGGCAGGCCGGCCGCGGCGATCGCGCGGGTCGCGCGCTCGGCGTCCTGGCCGGCGCACAGGTCGAGCGCGGCCGAGAAGCGGAAGGCCAGGGCCTGGCCCACGCCCACCGCCTCGCCGTGCAGCAGGGCCTCACCGTAGCCGGTTTCGGCCTCCAGGGCGTGGGCGAAGGTGTGGCCGAGGTTGAGCAGCGCCCGGCGGCCCTGCTCGCGTTCGTCCTCGGCGACGATCTCGGCCTTCATCTCCACGGAACGCGCGACGGCGTGGGTCAGCGCCTCGGGCTCACGCGCCAGGACCTTGGCGCCGTTCGCCTCCAGCCACTCGAAGAAGCCGCGGTCGCCCAGCAGGCCGTACTTGATGACCTCGGCGTAGCCCGCGCGCATCTCGCGGACCGGCAGGGTGTCCAGCACCGACAGGTCGGCCAGCACCAGCCGCGGCTGGTGGAAGGCGCCCACCAGGTTCTTGCCGCGGGGGGTGTCGATCGCCGTCTTGCCGCCCACGGACGAATCCACCTGCGCCAGGAGGGTCGTGGGGATCTGGATGAAGTCGATGCCGCGCTTGTAGATCGCCGCGGCGAAGCCGGCGAGGTCGCCTACGACGCCGCCGCCGAACGCGGTCACGAGGTCCCCCCGGTCGAGCTCCAGGCCCAGCAGGCGGTCGGTGACGTCGGCCAGTCCCGCGAAGCTCTTGCTCTGTTCGCCCGGCGGCACGAGCACGGGATGAACCTCGACCCCGGCGGTCTTGAGGGCCGCCTCCAGCCGCGCCCCGTGCAGGCGCCAGACCGTCTCGTCGCTGACCACGGCCGTGCGGCCGCGCTTGAGGAAGGGCCGCAGGTGCCGGCCGGCCTCGTCCAGCAGGTTCTCGCCCACGCGCACCTCATAGGCGCGCTCGCCCAGGCCGACGGCGATGCTGCGCGTCATTCCGCGCGCTCCTCCAGATAGGCCGACAGCGCGCGGATCACCTGGTCGACGGTGACGTGGTGCGCCACGTCCCCCGTTTCGACCGTCATGTCCGCCTCGGCGTAGACGGGATAGCGGACCTCGGCCTGGGCCCTGAGGACCTCCAGCGGGTCCTTGCCGGCCAGCAGGGGGCGGGTGTCCTTGCGGCCGACCCGGCGCGCGAGGGTCTCGAGGTCGGTCTTCAGCCAGACCGAGATCGCCTTCGACTTGATGAGCTGGCGGGTCTCGGCGTTCATGAACGCCCCGCCGCCGGTGGCCAGCACGTGCGGCGGCTGGTCCAGCAGGCGGGCGATCACCCGGCGCTCGCCGTCGCGGAATGCGGCCTCGCCCAGGTCGGCGAAGATGTCCGAGATCGACCGGCCGGCCGCCGCCTCCACCTCGGAGTCGGCGTCGCGGAACGGCAGGCCCAGCGCGCTGGCCAGGCGCCGGCCCACGCTCGACTTGCCGACGCCCATCAGGCCCACGAGGGCGATGGTCCGGCGGCGTAGCGGTTCGAAACGGTCCATGGACGGCGGAGCCATACACGAGCGCGCGCCCTCGCGCCAATCCGGGCGGGCAAGTATGCTGCCGCCCATGTCGCGTCTTGCTCTCTCCGCCGCCCTTTCCATCGCCCTCTGCACCGCCGCCCAGGCCCAGCCTGTGGAGGTCGTCCCGCTCGCCGCCCCCGACGCGTTCTCGACGCCCGGGCGGCCGACCGGCCTGCCCGGCGATCTGTGGAAGGGCGCCTCAGCCGCCACCGCCCGGACCGTCCTGCCGACGCTCGCGGCCAAGCCGCTGTCGCCTGCCGCCGCGGCGCTCGCCCGCCGCGTCCTGGCCACCGGAGCGGCGGGGCCGCCGGGGCTGGGGGACGATCCGGCGCTGATCGCGGCCCGCGCCGGCGCGCTGATCGCCCTGGGCGATCCGGCCGCCGCCGCCGCCATCCTGCAGCGGGCGCCGGGGCTGGAGCGCAACGCCGAGCTCTCCCAGGCCGCAGCCGAGAGCGCCCTGCTGGGCGGAGACGACGCCCGCGCTTGCGCCATCGAGCAGGCGCTGGGGACGGGCCGGGGCCAGCCCTACTGGCTGCGGCTGCGCGCCTACTGCCAGGCGCTGGCCGGCCAGACCGCCGAGGGCCAGCTCACCTTCGATCTCGCCCAGGGTCAGGCCCGCGACGCCGTCTTCGGCCGGCTGATGGGCGCGAAGCTCTCGGGGGGAGATCCGGGCGCCGCCTCGCTGCGCAACGGCCTGGATCTCGCGCTGTCCCGAAGCCTCGGCCTCGACCTGATGGCGGCCAAGCCCGCCCCGCCGGTGGCGGCCGCCCTGACCGGCGGCGAGCCTCTGCCGCCCACCTGGGACGTCTCGGCCATCGACGGGGCCACGGGGGGGCTCGCGGCCGCCATCGCCGTGGGTCAGGATCCGCCGCCGGGCGGCCTGTCGGCCCTGATCGCCGCGGCCGCCGAGGCCGACGCCAAGGGCCGCGCGCGGCTGCAGTCGGCCGCCCTCCTGGTGGCCGCCCTCGCGCCCGAGCTGACGGCGGCCGATCGCGGCGGCCTGGCCGCCTTCTCGGTCGATCCCGGCAAGACGCCCGCCGGCCGCGCCTTCGCCCTCACCCGCGCCGGCGAGGCGAAGCTGATGGGCGAGGCCGCCCTGCTCTCGCTGTGGGTCGCGGCCGAGGCCGGCGAGAAGGGCCCCGGCGTCGCCGACCGCGCCCGGATCGTCCGCGCGCTGGCCCAGGCGGGCCTGGCCCAGGAGGCCCGCGCCTTCGCCCTGGAAGGGCTGGCGGCGCTGCCATGAGCGGCAAGGGCGCGGCCTGGACCGAAGCCTTTCTCGAGATGATGGCCGTCGAGCGGGCGGCGGCGAGGAACACGCTCTCGGCCTACGGACGCGACCTGGCCGACGCCGCCGGCTTCCTGGCCGGGCTCGGCCGCGACCTCTCGGACGCGACGGCCGAGGACGTGGAGGCCTATTTCGCCGATCTCGGCGCGCGCGGCCTGTCGGCGGCCACCGCGGCGCGCCGACGCGCGGCCGTGCGCCAGTTCTACCGTTTCGTCCTGGGCGAGGGCTGGCGCGGCGACGATCCCTCGCGCCGGGTCGAGGCGCCGAAGAAGGGGCGCAGCCTGCCCAAGGTGCTGTCCCGCGAGGAGATGGACCGGCTGATCGCCGCCGCCGGCGCGCGCGACGGGGCGTCCCACGCCCTGCGCCTGGCCTGCATGGTCGAGCTGGCCTACGCCTCGGGCCTGCGGATTTCCGAGCTGACCGGCCTGACGCTGGCGGCCCTGGCGCGCGATCCCGCCTACCTGATCGTGAAGGGCAAGGGCGGGAAGGAGCGGCTGGCGCCCCTGAACGAGCCGGCCCGGGCGGCGGTGAAGGCCTATCTGGAGGTCCGCCCCGCCTTCCTGCCGAAGGGGGATACGGCCAATCCCTGGCTGTTCCCCTCGCGCGGCAAGGGCGGACGGCTCACGCCCCGCCGCTTCGCCCAGCTCCTGGACGAGGCCGCCGCGGACGCCGGGATCGATCCGGGGCGCGTCAGCCCGCACGTGCTGCGGCACGCCTTCGCCACCCACCTGCTGGAGGGCGGCGCCGACCTGCGGGTGGTGCAGAAGCTGCTGGGCCACGCCGACATCGCCACGACCCAGATCTACACCCACGTCGCCTCGGATCGCCTGAGCGAGGTGGTCCGTTCCAAGCACCCGCTGGCCAAGAAGTAGAAAGGCCGCCCGAAGGCGGCCTTTCCTGGTGCGTCAGCCGGTGATCCGGTAGCGCCCCTGGTCGTCCGGACAGACGCGGACGTAGCGGTAGTCCTCGCCGCGCGAGTCCACCGGGGCCGGGGCCAGGCGGCAGCGCTGGCGCGCGTAGTAGTTCGTGTCGTAGGCGCCGTAGCGCCACGAGCGGCTTTCCCGGTATGGCACGGTGTCGTTGTAGGTGAAGTAGGGACCGCGGCTGTCGCACTTGTAGCGGTCGTTGGCCCGGCCCACGGCCGCGCCGAGGCCGCCGCCGACCAGGGCGCCCAGCACGGTGCCCTCGGTGCGGGCGTTGCGGGCGGCCACGTTCGAGCCCAGCACGCCGCCGACGACCGCGCCCAGCACGCCCGCGGTGATCGTCGAGTTGTTGTTGCAGCGGACGTTCGTCGAGGCGTTCGAGCCGTAGTAGCCGGCGTAGGGCGCGCGATTGTCGGCCCAGTAGGCCTCGTCCCACACGGGTCGGGCGTAGCGCCGCTCGTAGGCGCCGCGTCCATAGCGGGCGTCGTAGCGGGCCCGCTCGCGCTCCCAGGACGCCAGGCGGCGCTCGTAGTCGCGGCGGGCCTCCCGGTAGTCCTGGCGGGCTTCGCGATAGGCCTCGCGGCTGTCGCGATACTGCTCCTGCTGGTAGCGGTAGTCCTGTTGCGCCCGCTGGTACTCGGGCGTCGGGCGATAGTATTGCGCGTAGGCAGGGGCGGCGGTCGCAAGCGCGAGCGCAGACGCCGTCCCGATCTTCAAGATGCTGTTCATTCGAATAGCTCCGTTTCTCCTCGGCGCGGCGGCGCTGTGTCAGGGCGGGGTCCGCGCGGTTCTTCGAAGACGCGCCGGTCGCCTCCGGCCCCCGAAACGGATGCAGGCCTGGCTCGACCTCGGGCTACCAAACTCCCTTCCCCGAAGGCGGTTGCACCGGCGCGGGAGCGGGAGTGGACCGGCCGAGGCCGCGGAGGCGGTTCCCGGCTTGTTAGGGCGACGGTTCACGCCTAATTTCCGGCGCTCTCTCGACGACCCCTCTCCAGACGACCCCACGACCGACGACTCAGGGAAGCGATCCTCCGCATGGCCGCCCACTATCTCGAGTTCGAGCGCCCCATCGCGGACCTCGAAGCCAAGATCGAGGAACTCTCGCGCCTTTCCGAGACCGCCAGCCCGGGCGCCTTCGACGGCGAGATCGAGTCGCTGCGGGCCCGCGCGCAGGACATGCGCCGCGAGGCCTACGCCAATCTCGACGCCTGGCAGAAGACCCAGGTGGCCCGCCATCCCGACCGGCCGCACTTCGTCGACTACGTCGCCGCGCTGATCGAGGACTTCCAGGAGCTCCGCGGCGACCGTAAGTTCGCCGACGACCAGGCGATCATGGGCGGCCTCGGCCGCTTCCGCGGCATGCCGGTGGTGGTCATGGGCCACGAGAAGGGCCGCGACACCGTCACCCGGGTGAAGCACAACTTCGGCTACGCCCGCCCCGAGGGCTACCGCAAGGCGATCCGCCTGATGGAGCTGGCCGAGCGGTTCAACCTGCCGGTCGTCAGCTTCGTGGACACCGCCGGCGCCTATCCGGGCGTCGCCTCCGAGGAGCGGGGCGTCGCCGAGGCTATCGCCCGCTCCACCGAGAAGTGCCTGATGCTGGAGACGCCCAACGTGGCGGTCATCACCGGCGAGGGCGGCTCGGGCGGCGCCATCGCCATCGCCGCGACCAGCCGGGTGCTGATCCTGGAGCACGCCATCTACTCGGTCATCGCGCCCGAGGGGGCCAACTCGATCCTATGGCGCGGCGCGCGAACCGCTGGCGAGGCGGCCAAGGCGATGAAGATCACCGCCCAGGACTTGGAGCGGATGAAGATCGTCGACCGGATCATCCGCGAGCCGGCGGGCGGCGCCCATTCCGACCCCGAGGCCGCCATGCAGGCCGTCGGCGACGCGGTCGAGGAGGAGCTGAAGGCGCTCCTGGCCCTCGATGCGGCGACCCTCAAGGCGCAGCGCGCCGAGCGCTTCTACGCCATCGGCCGCTCGGGGCTGCAGTAGCTCAAGCCCTTGCCTGACGTGGCGTCTGCCGCTTCAGTGTCCTCCAAACATCTGTTTGGAGGCGACGACCCATGGCGCTCAAGACCCGTTTCACCGAGACCTTCGGGGTCGAGCACCCCATCGTGCAGGGGGGCATGCAGTGGGTCGGCCGCGCCGAACTGGTGGCGGCGGTGGCCAACGCCGGCGGCCTGGGCTTCATCACCGCGCTGACGCAGCCGACGCCGGACGACCTGCGCCGCGAGATCGAGCGCTGCCAGAAGCTGACGGACAAGCCGTTCGGGGTGAACCTGACGATCCTGCCGGCGATCACGCCGCCGCCGTACGCCGAGTACCGGCAGGCGATCATCGACTCGGGGGTGAAGATCGTCGAGACGGCCGGCTACAAGCCGCAGGAGCACGTCGACCACTTCAAGGAGCACGGGATCAAGGTGATCCACAAGTGCACGGCGGTCCGCCACGCGCTGTCGGCCGAGCGGATGGGCGTGGACGCGATCTCCATCGACGGCTTCGAGTGCGCGGGCCATCCGGGCGAGGACGACATCCCGGGCCTGATCCTGATCCCGGCGGCGGCCGACAAGGTGAAGATCCCGATGATCGCCTCGGGCGGCTTCGGCGACGCGCGCGGCCTGGTGGCGGCCCTGGCGCTGGGCGCCGACGGGGTGAACATGGGCACGCGCTTCATGTGCACCGCCGAGAGCCCGATCCACCAGAAGGTGAAGGAGCAGATCGTCGCCAACGACGAGCGGCAGACCAACCTGATCTTCCGCACGATGCACAACACCGCACGGGTGGCGAAGAACGCGGTCTCGGACGAGGTGGTGGCCATAGAGCGGCGCGGCGGGGCCAAGTTCGAGGACGTGAAGGACCTGGTGGCCGGCGCCCGCGGCAAGGTCGTCTACGAACAGGGCGACCCCGACTACGGCATCTGGTCGGCCGGCATGGTCCAGGGCCTGATCCACGACATTCCGACCTGCGCCGAGCTGATCCACCGCATGGTGCGCGAGGCCGAGGAGATCATCGAGGGGCGCCTGGCCCGCATGGTCGGCCACAAGAGCCTCCAGCCGGCCTGATCCCTCCCGACAGCCTCCGAAAACAAGAGAGCCGCCGGATCGCTCCGGCGGCTCTTTCGCTCTCCATGGCGCCGCCCGGACCCGAAGGCCCGGGCGGTCGGCCCCTGTATCGGAACCGGCCTTAGAACCGGGCGGTCAGACCCGCCTGGAAGTAGCGGCCGATGAAGTCGTAGGTGCCGTAGGCGTTCGCCGAGTTGGTGGCGCCGTGCGGCGGCTTCGTGTCGAACACGTTGCGGACCACGAACCGGGCGCGCGCGTCGTTGAGGACGCCCATGCCGAAGCGGTCGGTCAGCGCATCGAGGTTCACCGTCACCGACAGGTCGTGGAGGAAGTACTCGTCGACCTTCAGCGGGTAGCGGGTCTCGATCGTGAAGTCGTTGTTGAAGCGCGACTCGTCGATCCAGTTGGTGGTCCAGACGATGGCCACCGGGTCACGCGAGTAGCTGGTCTCCAGCTTCGCGCGCCACTTGGCGTTGCCGATCTCGCCATGGTCGCGGTTCAGGTCGAAGCCCAGGCCGGTGACCGAGGTCTCCTGCCGCTCGACGTGGAAGATGTCGAGATCGACGTCCACACGGCCCGGATTGCCGCCCCACATGTTGCCGAAGGCGCCGCCCAGCCAGTCGACGAAGTCGATCCGGTAGTTCACGCCGGCCGTGAAGCCCTCGAAGTTGGTGTAGCCGGCGTTGATGTAGCCGGTCTGCGGACCGATCGAGTTGGACCCGTTGCCGATCGCCTCGTCGCGGCCGAGGATCTGGCCCGGACGCCCGGAGGCGGCCGTGCCGCGATCGAAGCGGCTGCACGCGTCGGCGTTGCCGCCGGGCGAGTCGTAGCAGACCTGCAGGATCGAGGTGAGCGTGAAGTTGTTGATCGCGTCCTCGAGCCGGATGTTCACCCAGTCGAAGTTGATCGACAGGCCCGGCACGAACGACGGCTGGTAGACCATGCCGATCGACCACTGTTTGCCGATCTCGTTCTGCAGGTCGGGGTTGCCGGACGTGGCGCCCTGCACCGTCGCCTGCTGGATCTGCGACACCAGGCTGTAGTCGGCCGGCAGGCCCAGCGCGGTGAACGCGGCTTCGCAGTTGGCGCGGCGAACGGCCGGGTTCGGGCCCGAGTTGATGTTCGCCTGGTGGCAGGGGTCGGTGGCGGTCATGAAGCTGGTCGCCGTCGGCAGGAACAGCTCGGTGATCGCCGGCGCGCGGAACGAGCGCGACTTCTGGGCCCGGATCATCAGGTCGGGGATCGGGTACCAGCGGCCGCCGTAGCTCCACGCCTTGCCCGAGCCGGCCTGCGAGTGGTCGACGTCGCGGTAGGCGCCCTCGATCTCCAGGCGGTGCAGGAGCGGGAAGGTGAAGTCGCCGCCGAAGATCGGCAGCAGGGTTTCACCGTAGAACTCCTTGGTGTCGAACTTGCCGGTCAGGGCCGTGATGGCGGCCGAGCGGCCGACGCCGGCTTCCTGCGGGGCGTTCGGGTTGAAGTCCGACTTCTCGTAGCGCGCCTCGAAGCCCGCGGCGAACGACCAGGGGCCGGCCGGCAGGTCGAGGATGTCGCCGCCGAAGTTGGCTTCGTACACCGTCTGCAGGATCTTGTATTCGCTCTCGAACTGGACGCCGATGAAGTCCAGCGCCGCCTGGCTGGGAGCGCCGTCGCCGAACATGTTCAGCGGGGCGCAGCCGTTCGACGGGTCGCGGCAGACCACGGCGCCGCTGGCGTCGCGGACGACGTCGATCGCCTGCAGGAAGCGCGTCTGGATGATGTTCGGGCTCTGGAACGAGCCGTCCGACTGGCCGTGGATGTAGGCCAGGTTCCAGAAGAAGTTCCGGTCGAGGAAGTCGAAGTCGCCTTCCACCGACAGCACGCCGCGGAAGGTCTCGCCGTCGGCCGAGGTCTTGTTGTTGCCGATGTCGACCGAGGCGCGCGACAGGTAGAAGATGCGCTCGCCGGGGTTGGCCGCGTCGGCCGCCAGGCCGTTCGCCGGATCCAGCAGGGCGGCGCGGGTGGCCGCCGGCAGGAACGGGTTGGCCGTCGACATCCGCAGCATCGACGAGTTACCGCCGAACAGCGGGGCGTTGTAGATCGGCTGGTTGTACGGCTCGACCGCGTCGAACTGCGAGTAGAAGAACTCGCCGTTCACCCGGATGTTGTCGGTGACGTCGAACTTGGCGAACGCGGTGGCGACGTGGCGCTTCACCGGCGAGATCAGCGAGCTGAGCTCGGCCAGGTTCATGCCTTCGCCGCCCGAGGCGACCGAAGGCTGCACGAAGGTGCCCGCGTCGTAGGGCACCAGCACGCCGCCGGGGCCGAACTGGGCCGTGACCCGGCCGCCCGAGGGGCTGGCGATGGTCACCAGCCGGCCCAGGGACGAGGTGTTGGCCTGGAAGGGCAGGCCGCCGGTGGTCACTTCCGGGATGCGGCGGTTCAGCCAGATGACCTGGCCGGGGATGTTGTCCGAGCCCGAGGTGTTCGCCGGGTTCAGGGCGAACGTCAGCTGCTCGGCGGTCCGCTGGCGGTCCACGAAGCCCAGCTGCCCGGTCTCGTTATACTCGTAGCTGCCCGAGAGGCTCAGGCGGCCGTCGAGGAAGTTCTTGCCGGCGGTGATGCGGGCGCGCCAGTCGTCATAGCCGCCGTCCGACCAGCCGTAGCGGCCGTCGACCTCGACGCCGTCGTAGTCCTGCTTGGTGATGATGTTGATGACGCCGGCGATGGCGTCCGAGCCGTAGACGGCCGAGCCGCCCGCCTGGACGGTCTCGATGCGGTCCACCAGGCCGGTGGGGATGACGTTCAGGTCGACCTGGCCGCCGGCGGCCGCGCCGGTGAAGATCGAGGCGGGGTTGCCGCCCACGAAGCGCCGGCCGTTCACCAGGGTGAGGGTCCGGTTGGTGCCCAGGTTGAAGATGTTGATGAAGTTGCGGCCGACGCCGAACGAGCCCTGATCGCCCACCGGGCTGATCGGCACGCCCACCGACGGGATGTCGTTCAGGGCGTCGGCGACGTTCGTGAAGCCGCGCTCTTCCATGCGCTCGGTGGTGATCACCTGCAGCGGCTGGACGGAGGTGAGCTCCGGACGACGGATACGCGAACCCGTCACCACGACCTCGTCGACGCCGACCTCGGAGGTCTGGGCGGCGGCGAAGGTGGGCATCGACAGCGCGGCGGCCGCAGCGGCCGAGCTCAGGAGCGCCGTTCGAAGCAAGTTACGTGAAAAATTCATTCTGCGGCCCCGCAAGATGATTGGTCTGTTGGAGCGTCTCTGGGACGCTCAGGCGCCCGACGGGCCCTTCACGCGCGCGATGTCACACGCTGGAAGCACCCCCCAGGCAGCGGTGGCGAAAGCTGTCACGCTCCCGTCACAGCAGCAACCAGAACTCGCCATAAAGTGGCGTTCGATGGGGCGTCTGGTTCCAGTTTGGGCGGCGAGTGCGCCATACATGTCACACCTGCCGGTAACCCGCGGCAAAAGTGACCCCTTTTCAAGACCTTCAGGCCAGGTCGCGGAGTGTAACCGCCAGTTGTTCCACCGACTCACCGGTGGTCGCCCACGAGCACATGAACCGCACCGAGCCGTCCAGGAAGCGGTAGGCGAACCAGCCGGCCGCGTGCAGCCGCGACAGCGCCGCATCGTCCATCTCCACGAACACCGCGTTGGCCTCCACCGGATGGACGACGGGGAAGGGCATGAGCTCGGCCAGCCTGCGCGCCATGGCGTTGGCGTGGGCCGCATGGCGCAGGAACGCGCCCGAGCCCAGCATGCCGATGAACGGCGCGGCGTAGAACCGGCCCTTGGACGGCAGCTGCCCCGCCTGCTTCAGCCGCGCGTCGAAGCGGCGGGCGAGGGCGCGGTCGAAGATCACGATCGCCTCGGTAGGCGGCATCCCCGCCTTGGTCCCGCCGACCACCAGGATGTCGACGCCCAGCTCCTTGATGGCTTTGAGGTCGAAGCCGGCGGCGGCGGCGTTGGCCAGCCGCGCGCCGTCGAGGTGCACGCCGTAGCCCTTGGCCTTCACGGGCGCGATCAGAGCGCGGAGCTCGTGCGCCGAATAGACCGTCCCGTACTCGGTGGCGTTGGTCAGCGAGAGCGCCGCCGCCGGCTGGCGGTAGGAGACGTCGGGCGCCGACAGGGGCTGCTCCAGGGCGGCCGGGTCGATCCTGCCGGAGGCGCCGGGCAGGCGGATCAGGCCCAGTCCCTGGCCGAAGAAGCCCGGCGCGCCGGTTTCGTCGGTGCAGACGTGGGCGTGCTCGTGGGCCAGCACCGCCTCGAAGGGCCGGCACAGGGCCGCCAGGGCGACGGCGTTGGCGGCGGTGCCCGAGGCGACGAACCGCACCTCGGCGTCGGCGTCCAGCATCTCGCGCACCAGGTCGGCGGCCTTGGCGCTGACGGGATCGGTCCCGTAGCCCGAGGTGAAGCCGGTGTTGGCGGCGGCGAGCGCCTCCAGCGCCTCGGGCGCGGCGGGCGCGGTGTTGTCCGAGGCGAAGTCGTAGCGGGCGTGGCTCATGCCCGCCCTTTAGCCGCTCAGAGCGCCCGCGCCCAAGCCCTGACCTCGTCCACGAACAGGTCCGGCTCCTCCATCGCCGCGAAGTGGCCGCCGCGCGGCATCTCAGTCCAGCGGACGATGTTGTAGGCCCGCTCGGCCCAGCTCCGCGGCGGGGCGGTGTAGAGCGGCTCGCCGGGGAAGTTGGCGAAGGCGGTCGGCGTCTCGCAGCGCTCGCCCGCCGGAAGGGACACGCCGCCTTCCTCGATCAGGCCCCGGTAGTACCAGGCGCCCGTCGTGAAGCTGCCGGTCATCACGTAGAGCATGATGTTGGTCAGCAGCCGGTCCTTGGGAAAGGCCTCGTCGAGGGATTTCTCCCGCAGGTCGGCCCAGTCGTGGAAGCGTTCGGCGATCCAGGCGGCCTGGCCCACCGGGTTGCCCGCCGCCATCCAGGCGATCGACTGGGGCTTGGAGGCCTGCAGGCGGAAGTAGGCGCCCATCACGTCCATCATCGCCTGCTGGCGCTGGATCCAGGCGACCTCGGCGTCCGACTGCGGCGGCCCGTCCGGGCGGAAGCCGATCATGTTCAGGTGGATGGCCGACACGTGCGCGGCGTGGTCGCGGCCCAGCCACGAGGTGACGAGGCCGCCCCAGTCGCCGCCCTGGGCGAGATAGCGGTCGTAGCCCAGCACCTGGGTCATCAGCCCGTTGAACAGCCGGGCTGTGGCGCGCTGGCCGATGGGGCGCTCGGGCTTCGACGAGAATCCGAAGCCGGGCAGGGACGGGATCACCAGGTCGAAGGCGTCGGCCGGATCGCCGCCGAACCGGCTCGGGAACGCCAGCTTCTCGATGCTCTCCCAGAACTCGTAGTGCGATCCGGGCCACCCGTGGGTCAGGATCAGCGGCCGCTTGCCGCCCGCTTCGCCGACCACGTGCACGAAGTGCAGGTCGAAGTCCTCCACCCTGGCGGTGAACTGCGGGAACCGGTTCAGCTCGGCGACGGCCGCGCGCCAGTCCCAGGCGCCGGTCCAGTGCTCGCACAGGCTCCGCAGGTAGCCGCCGTCGCAGCCGTAGGCCCAGCCGTCGGGGACCGCCGGCGCCGGCGGCCAGGGGTAGGCCCGCACCTGGTCCAGCACCGCGGCCACGTCCGCGGCGCTCCATGACACTTCGAACGGCTGCGGCATGGGGCTTCCTTCCTAAGCTGTGCGGCGAGGCTCGACGGATGACGCGACGGCGGTCAAGCTCCGCGCCGGAAGCTGGGGGGCGGCCATGACAGGTATTGCCATCGCGGGCGCGGAGGGGGCGGCGGTCTGGCGCCGGCTGGCGGCGGCGGCGATCGACGGGGTGTTCTTCGTCCTCGTGGCCAGCCTCGTCTCGGTCGCGCTGTACACCGCTTCGGGCGGCAAGCTGCGGGCCTACGTCTTCCAGCCGGTGGACCGGTGCGAGCCCGCCCGCGAAATCTCGCCCGCCGTGGAGCGGGCGGCGCTCTCGGCCGTCCCGGCGCAGACGTCGCGGGTGGCCTCGGCCACCGCCTGCCGACGGCTGTTCCTGGGCCTGGAGAGCGGCCGCTTCGTCTCGGTGAACGTCGAGGCCCAGCAGGGGGAGACGCTCGTGGGCGCGGCGGTCCTGCAGCCGGTGGACCGCGCCGGCGAGCCGGTGGCGCCGATCTCGCTGGGTTGGGCCTATCCGCTGGCGTTCGTGCTGTGCATGGCGCTGGGCGAGGGCCTGATGCGCGGAACGCCCGGCAAGGCGGGCCTGGGCCTGCGGGTCGCGGCCGTGGGCGGCGGGCGGCTGGGCCTGGCGCGCGCCCTGGGACGCAACCTGATCGTCTACGGCTGGCTGCTGGCGGGGGCGGCGCTCCTGGCGGTCTCGCACCAGGCGACCCGCGCCGCGCCGTGGCTGGTCCAGTACGCCCGCCCGCTCTGGATCGCCGAACTGGCGGTGGTCGGGCTGCTGGCCGCCTGGGCGCTCGGGATGCTCCTTACCGGGCGGCCCGATCCCGCCTACGACCGCTGGATGGGCGCGCGCGTGGTGCGGACCTAGCTCGCTCCCGGCCGCAGGCCGCGGCTCATGGCCTGGCCCATGGCGTGGTGCAGGTCGCGGGCGGTCCCCGGCGGCAGCTTGCCGGCCAGCTCCAGCACGACCGCCCCGTGCGCCGCGGCCCAGAACATGGTGCCGAGCTGCTCCGGATCGCCCGCCAGCACGCCGTCGGCGATCAGGTCCTTCACATAGTCGCTGAGGGTCGCCCGGGCGCGCCGGCCGGCCTCCACCAGCTCGGGGTACTTGCCGTCGTCCGGCTGGTTCAGGTCGAACATCAGCTTGTAGGTGTGCGGGTGCTCGAGGGCGAAGTTCACATAGGCCTCGCCGACCGCCGCGCCCCGGGCCCGCGCGCCGCTCTTGGTCGCCCGCGCCGTCTCCAGCGCCTCGGCGAAGCGGTTGAAGCCGTTGGCGCGCACGGCGGCGAGGATGTCGTCCTTGTCCTGGAAGTAGCGGTAGGGGGTCATCGGCGAGACTCCCAGCGCCGCCGCGAGCTGGCGCATGGTCACCGCGTCGGGTCCCTTCTCGGCGAACAGGCGCTCGGCCGCCTCGCACAGGCGCTCGCGGAAGTCGGCGACATCGGACTCGGACAGGACGCGAGGCATGGAGACTCAGGGTTCGAAAAAAGCACGCTTGCCAAGGCGTAGACCTTACCTCATAAATTTACAACGTAAGTTGTTCGGCTGAGGAGGAACGGCCATGGACGGCGACGCTCGCATCAATCCCTACCTGACGGGCAACTTCGCCCCGGTCCGCTCGGAGGACGACTTCGACCTGCCTGTCGTGGGCGAGATCCCGCGCGAGCTGCGCGGCGCGCTGTTCCGCATCGGCCCCAATCCGCAGTTCGAGCCGCGCGACCCGAACCACCACTGGTTCTCGGGCGACGGCATGGTCCACGGCTTCTATGTCGAGGACGGCAAGGTCCGGTATCGCAACCGCTACGTCCGCACGCCCAAGTGGCAGGCCGAGAACGCCGCCGGCCGCTCGCTGTTCGGCAGCTTCGGCAATCCCATGACCACCGATCCCTCGGCCCTAGGCCAGGACTCGGGCGTCGCCAACACCAACATCGTCTGGCACGCCGGCCGGCTGATGGCGCTCGAGGAAGGCCACATGCCGACGCAGATGGACCCGGGCACGCTGGAGACCATCGGCTACGCCGAAGCCTACCGCGGCCGCACGACGGCCCATCCCAAGCTCGACCCGGTGTCGGGCGAGATGGTCTGGTTCGCCTATGGCGTCGGCGACATGCCCCTGTCGGCCGGCATGAGCTACGGCGTGACCGGCGCCGACGGCAAGGTCGTGCGCCGCGACGACTTCCAGGCGCCCTTCGCCTGCATGGTCCACGACTTCATGGTCACGCAGAACCACGTCCTCTTCCCCATCCTGCCGCTGACCGCCAGCCTCGAGCGGGCGATGAGCGGCAAGCCCGCCTTCGCCTGGGAGCCCGAGAAGGGCGCCTACGTGGGGGTGATGCGCCGCGACGGCGACGTCGGCTCGATCCGCTGGTTCAACACCGAGGCCTGCTACGTCTTCCACCCGCTGAACGCCTGGGAGGAGGAGGGCCGGATCGTCGCCGACGTGATGCGCTACGACGCCGCGCCGCTGTTCCCCAACGCCGATGGCTCTCCGGGCCGCAAGACGGCGGCGCGGCTGGTCCGCTGGACGTTCGACCTGGCCGGTAACAGCGACGCCATCAAAGAGGAGCCGCTGGACGACCTCGACGGCGAGTTCCCGAGGGTCGATCCGCGCGTCGAGACGCTGCGCCACCGCCACGGCTGGTACGCGGCCGACCCGACGAACGGCAAGACCATCAAGCAGGGCGCGATCGCGCACCTCGACCTGACCACCGGCGCGCGCCAGGTCTATGCGCTGCCGGACGGGGACCTGACCTCAGAGCCCGTGTTCACGCCCCGGTCGGCCGACGCGCCCGAGGGCGACGGTTGGGTCACGGCCGTGGTCTGGCGCGCGGCCGAGAACCGCTCGGACCTGCTGGTCTTCGAGGCGCAGGACATCGCCAGGGGGCCGGTCGCGACGGCGGCCATGCCGCGGCGCGTGCCCTTCGGCTTCCACGGCAACTGGGTGTCGCTCTAGCGCCTAGCCGCGGAACTCCAGCGCCTGGAAGCTGGCGGGCGTGGTGGGCGCGAGGAGGAAGCGGACCTCCAGCGTTCCCCGCTCGCACGGGAACTTCAGGATCGCCGCCATGGCGCTGTCGGTCCGCACCGGCTGCAGCTCGCCCCGACAGGCGCCCAGCTTCTCCTTGATCGGGACGATCTTCGCGTTCCGGTGGGCGGCGTCCTCGTCCAGCAGGAAGTTGACGGCCAGGGCGTCGGGCTCGGCCAGCACGTCGCCGGCCGCATAGATCCGCATGGCCCGCTCGGCCATGGCCGTCACCGCCGCGCTGGGCGGCGCCTGGCGCTGTGGGAAGGCCCCCGATTTCACCAGCCGGGTCGCCGCCTCGCGAACGACGACGGAGGCGGGCGCATAGGTCCGGTTCGTGAAGGCGAACACGCCCACGCCGCGCTGCGGCAGCATCAGGACGTTCGAGCCGTAGCCCGGCAGCCCGCCGGAATGGCCGAAGTGCGGCCCGAGCACGCAGTCGCTGTAGGGGATGGTCCCCATGCCGTAGCTGGCCGCCCGGTCGCAGCCCTCGGGATCGGACCGCCGCTGCACGGTGGCGTAGGTCTGGGGACGGGCGATCTCGCGGATGCTGGCGCGGGCCAGGATCCCGTCCTCGGGCCCATCGCGCGGCGGCCAGGCGGCGAGCTCCCAGGCCATGTAGCGGGCGTAGTCGTTAGCGCTGGTCAGGAGCCCGCCCATCGCCCCGAAGGCGCCGGGACCCGGCGCCGGCTCGGGCGTCCAGCGCCCGTCCTCCCACCGATAGCCGCGGGCGAGGCGCCCGGCCGGGACCTTGCCGATGTCGAACGTGGTCGAGGCCATGCCCAGCGGCGCGAGGAAGCGGGCGCCGATGTAGTCGGCGTAGGGCGTCCCCGAGGCGTTCGAGACCACCCGGCCGGCGAGCGCATAGCCGAAGTTGGAATATTCGAACGCCGTCCCGGGCGCTCGCGAGAACGGGACGCCCGCCGCGACGAAGCGCGAGAAGTCCGGCTCCGCCATGTCGAGATGGCGGTCGCCCCAGGGGTCGTCGGTGACGAAGCCGCCGGCGTGGCTGAGAAGGTCGCGGACGGTGATCTTCGGGCTGTCCGTCGTGGGATACTTCAGCGCCTTCAGCTCCGGCACGTACTGCTCGGCGGGGGCGTCCAGCGACAGCCGGCCCTCGTCCCTGAGCTTCAGCGCCGCCAGCGCGGTGAAGTTCTTGGACATCGAGGCGATGCGGAAGACGGTGTCGGCCGTGACCGGCGCCTTCGTCTCCACGTCCTGCACGCCCAGGGTCCGGACGTAGGCCAGCTTGCCGTCGGCCACGACGCCATAGACGAGGCCGGGGACGTTCTGCTCGCGCATGAAGGCCTCGAATAGCGGGTCGATCTCGGCGAAGGCGGCCTTCTGGTCCCCCGTCTGCGCCGCCACCGGCCCGATCAGGCCGAACCCGGCCAGGCAGAACGCGGCCAGCGCCGCCGCACAGCTTGCGAACTTCATCTCTCGTCCCCCATCCGAACCGGCAGAAGCGCCGACAGGGGCCCGCCTCGTCAAGTTACGTCGGGGCAAGGTTGCCAGGGTCGCGCCGCGGGCTCATCCCTCGGGCGGGAGGTGCGTCACATGAGGAAGCTGACGATCGGCGCCGCGCTGGGCCTGGCGCTGGGCCTTGCCCTGGCCACGGCGGCGCAGGCGGGGCCCGACTTCGCCGACCGGCAGGACTTCGAGTTCGCCGAGCGGGGCTTCGTCGCCACGCGGGCGGACCCGAGGATCACCGCCGCCGATGGCCGGGTCGTCTGGGACCTGTCGGCCGACGCCCACCTCGCGGGACCCGCGCCGGCCACCGTGAACCCCAGCCTGTGGCGGCAGGCGCAGCTCCTGTCGAAGCACGGCCTCTTCAAGGTCGCCGACGGCGTCTGGCAGGTCCGCGGCTTCGACCTCGCGAACGCCACGTTCATCGCCGGCAAGACCGGCTGGATCGTCATCGACCCGCTCACCTCGGCCGAGACGGCGCGCGCCGCCCTCGACCTCGCCAACCAGACGCTGGGGGTGCGGCCGGTGACGGCCCTCGTCTACACCCACAGCCACGTCGACCACTTCGGCGGCGCCCGCGGCATGGTCGAGCAGGCCGACGTCGACGCCGGGAAGGTCCAAGTGATCGCGCCCCAGGGCTTTCTGGAGCACGCGGTCTCCGAGAACATCATCGCCGGCCCCGCCATGCAGCGCCGGGCGGCCTACCAGTTCGGCGGCGGCCAGCCGCGCGGCCCCGAGGGGCCCATCAGCTCGGGCATCGGCCAGGCGGTCAGCTCCGGGACCCAGACGCTCATCCCGCCGACGCTGGAGATCGAACGCACCGGCCAGACCCTGACGGTCGACGGCGTGCGCCTGGAGTTCCAGGTGACGCCCAACACCGAGGCGCCGGCCGAGATGAACATCTACCTGCCGGACCTGAAGGCGCTCAGCCTGGCCGAGAACGCCAACGCCACCATGCACAACGTGCTGACGCCGCGCGGCGCCCTGGTGCGTGACGCCAAGCTGTGGGCGGACGGCCTTTCGGAGTCCCTGCGCCTCTACGGCGACCGGACCGACGTGCTGTTCACCAGCCACGCCTGGCCCCGCTTCGGTCGGGAGACGATCGCCGCCTACGTCGCCAGCCACCGCGACGCCTACAAGTACCTGCACGACCAGACGGTGCGCCTGATGAACGAGGGCCTCACGGGCCCCGAGATCGCCAACCGGCTCAAGCTGCCGGAGGCGCTGGACCGCGAGTGGTTCAACCGCGGCTACTACGGCACGCTCAGCTTCAACAGCCGGGCGATCTACCAGCGCTACATGGGCTGGTACGACGGCAATCCGGTGAACCTCGCGCCGCTCGATCCGGTCGACGAGAGCGCCCGCTACGTCGCCGCCATGGGCGGGGCGGGCAAGGTGCTGGCGCAGGCGCGCCGGGCCTACGACGCCGGCGACGACCGCTGGGCGGCGACCCTGCTGAACCGGATCGTGCTGGCCGATGCGACGAACGTGGCCGCCCGCGAGCTCCTGGCCCGCGTCTACCGCCGCCAGGCGGCGGCGGCCGAGAGCGCCATCTGGCGCAACATGTACCTGACCGGCGCCCAGGAGCTTTCGCAGGGCGTGCGGCCGGGGCCGGCCCGCGCCGGCTCGCTCGACATGGTCCGCAGCACCCCGACGCCGATGCTGCTCGACCTCCTGGCGGTGCGGCTGGATCCCGCCAAGTCGCGGGGGCAGGCGGTCAGCCTCGACCTCGTCTTCCCGGACCGCGACGAGCGCTATCGGGTGGCCGTGCGCAACGACGTCCTCACCTACGAGGCCGATCCCAAGGGCGCGGCCGAGGCGGTGTTCGTCCTGCCGCGGGCCCAGTTCCTGGCGGCGGCCCTGGCGGGGGCCAGGCCGCCGGCGGCCTCGGAGGGCGAAGCCGGGGCGCTCGTCCGCCTGCTGGGCTTCCTCACGCCGCCGCGGCCGGACTTTCCGATCGTGACGCGCTGACCGCGCGGGCGGGAACTGGCAGGGCGTAGCCGGCGGCCTTCGCCCGCTTCCCGCCGCGCTCGATCTCCTTCAGGAGGTCGTGGACGTAGATCCCGAAGTCCACCTGGATCGTGTGCCTGGCCGACTTGTAGTAGGGGCCGAGGTGCAGGGCCTCGTCCTTGGCGGTGACCTGCGCCATCTCCGCGGGCGCGGGCGGCTTGTAGCGGCCCACGAGGTAGGCGCCGGCGAGCTTGGCCTGCTGCTCGGCGAAGTTGACCAGCGTCGGCAGGGGCTGGGCCAGGCCCATGAAGAACAGGTTCGGGATTCCCGGCTTCATCATCCGCTTGAACAGCGGGAAGCGGTGCTCGGCGTCCGGCAGCAGCTCGGGATCCGTGAAGAACGGGAAGCTGATCCTGTAGCCGGTGGCGTAGACGATGGCGTCCACGTCCTCGACGCTGCCGTCCTCGAAGCGGACCTTCTTGCCCATCAGCTCGGCGATGTTCGGCTTGAACTTCACGTCGCCGCAGCCGGCCCGGGTCAGGAACTCGCCCGAGACGGACGGGTGCGCCTCCAGCGGCTCGTGGTCGGGCTTGGGCAGGCCGTAGTCCTCCATCCGCCCGATGGCCCGCTTGATTTTCTTGCGGGCCAGCGCCAGGCCCAGCTTGCGCGGGAACCAGGGGGGCAGGGCCGCCTTGTCCGCCGGCCGGCCGTCCATGTACTTCGGCAGCACCCAGACGCCGCGCCGGGCGGCGACCCAGAGGTTCCTCGCGATCGGCCGCTGGGACAGCTCCGAGGCGATGTCCATCGCCGAATTGCCCATGCCGACGACGACGATGTTCTTGCCGCGCATGTCCACGGGGTCGAACGGGTCGCGGTATTCGTGGGCGTGGAAGGCCGGCCCGTCGAAGGCGCCGGGATACTCCGGGATGCGCGCGTCCCAGTGGTGGCCGTTGCAGACGAACAGCACGTCGTAGAGGCGAGTCTCACCGGTCGACAGCGTCACCGACCAGAGCCCCTCCGCCGTGCGCTCGGCGTGGGTGACCGCGGTGTTGAAGGTGATCAGGGGGCGCAGGCCGAAGTGGTCCACGTAGTCGTGGAAGTACTTCAGGAGCTGGGCGTGGTGCGGGAAGTCGGGCCAGTCGGCGGGGACCGGATAGTCCTCGAAGGCCAGGCGCCACTTCGACGTGTCGATGTGCAGGCTCTCGTAGCAGGCCGACAGGCCGTTCGGGTTTTTGAAGTACCAGTTGCCGCCGATGTCGTCCGACATCTCGAAGCAGTCGAACGGCACGCCCAGGTCCTTCAGCCGCTTGGCGGTCGTGAAGCCGGAACAGCCCGCGCCGATGATGCACGCCTTCGGCAGCGCCTGGGCCATGGTGGTTTCTCCCCTAAGTCGTCGGGGAGAGTTTCACGGCCTTCCGTGGGGGCGGGCAACCCTCCCTTGCCGGGAGGGACGCCGCCTCACACCAGCGCGCCGTGGCAGTGCTTGAACTTCTTGCCCGAGCCGCAGGGGCAGGGCTGGTTGCGGCCGGTGTCCTCCCAGCCGTCGGGCAAGGAGGTGACGGGAAGGGCCTGGCGCTGCTCGGGCGAGATGTTGTCGGGCACGAAGCCGCGCTCGGCCTCGTTCTCGCCGGTCAGCGGGTCGAGGTGGACCTCGAACATCTCCGGAGGCGGCGGCGCGGGCTCCTCGAACTGGAACTCCACCGTCATCAGCCAGCGGGTCACGTTCTGGCGCAGGTCCACCAGCAGCTTCTCGAACAGCGAGAAGGCCTCGGTCTTGAACTCGTTCAGCGGGTCGCGCTGGCCGTAGCCGCGCAGGCCGATCACGTTGCGCAGGTGGTCGAGGTGCATCAGGTGCTCGCGCCACTGCATGTCGATGGTCTGCAGCAGGAAGCTCTTCTCGACGTTGCGCATGTGGTCGCCCACCAGGGCGTTGCGCTCGGCCGCCCGGGCGTCGGCGGCCTGGACGATGCGCTCCTCGATCTCCTCGTTGGCGATGCCGTCCTCGGCGGCCCACTCGGCGATCGGCAGCTCCAGGCCCAGGTACCGGCGAACGTGGTCGTCCAGGCCCGCCACGTCCCACTGCTCGGCGTAGGCCTTGGGCGGCAGGTGGCGCTGGACGAAGTCGGCGATGGTGTCGCGGCGGAACTCGGCGACAGCCTCCGAAAGGTCGGTCGCCTCCATGAACTCCTGGCGCTGCTCGAACACGGCCTTGCGCTGGTCGTTCACGACGTCGTCGTACTTCAGCAGGTTCTTGCGGATTTCGTAGTTCCGCTGCTCGACGCGCTTCTGGGCGGTGGCGATGGCGCTGTTCAGCCACTTGTGCGTGATGGCCTCGCCTTCCTGCACGCCGAAGGTCCGCATGATCGCGTCCAGCCGGTCGCCGGCGAAGATGCGCAGCAGGTCGTCCTCGCACGAGAGGAAGAACTTCGAGTGGCCGGGGTCGCCCTGGCGGCCCGTCCGGCCGCGCAGCTGGTTGTCGATCCGCCGGCTCTCGTGGCGCTCGGTGCCCAGCACGTAGAGGCCGCCCGCGGCCAGGGCCTTCTCCTTCAGGTCCTTGATCTCGGCCTCGATGATCGCGCGCTGGGCGAAGGCCTGCTCGGGCGTCGGCTCGGCGCCCTGCGCCCGCTGCTCGTCGCGCCACTTGGCCAGCTTCATGTCGACGTTGCCGCCCAGCTGGATGTCGGTGCCGCGGCCGGCCATGTTGGTGGCGATGGTCACCGCGCCCGGCACGCCGGCGTCGGCGACGATCAGGGCCTCCTGCTCGTGGTAGCGGGCGTTCAGCACGCTGTGCGGGATGCCGGTCTGCGTCTTCCCGTCGACCTCGAACTTGTGCGCCTTCAGCAGCTCGGAGAGGTGTTCCGACTTCTCGATCGAGACGGTGCCCACGAGGATCGGCTGGCCCCGGCGGTAGCACTCCTCGATCTGCTTGATGATCGCCTGGTTCTTCTCGGCGCTGGTCCGGTACACCTCGTCGTCGTCGTCGATGCGCTGGATCGGCCGGTTGGTCGGGATCTCGGCCACGTCCATCCGGTAGATGTCGAGGAACTCCTGGGCCTCGGTGGCCGCCGTGCCGGTCATGCCCGACAGCTTGGAGTAGAGGCGGAAGTAGTTCTGGATCGTCACCGAGGCCAGGGTCTGGTTCTCGGGCTGGATGACGGCGCCTTCCTTGGCCTCGATGGCCTGGTGCAGGCCTTCGGACAGGCGGCGGCCATGCATCATGCGGCCGGTGAACTCGTCGATCAGGATCACCTCGCCGGCGCGGACGATGTAGTCCTTGTCGCGGGTGTAGAGCACGTTCGCCCGCAGCGCCTGGTTCACGTGGTGCACGACCGAGACGTTCGCCGGGTCGTACAGGCCCGCCGAGTCCTCGGCCAGGTGCCCCGCCTCCTCCAGGATCTGCTCGATCCGCTCCGAGCCTTCCTCGGTGAGGATGACCTGGCGCTGCTTCTCGTCGTGGTCGTAGGTGGTCGGGTCCTTGACCAGCTCTTTGATGAGCAGGTCGATGGTCTTGTAGAATTCCGAGCGGTCCTCGGTGGGACCCGAGATGATCAGCGGCGTGCGCGCCTCGTCGATCAGGATCGAGTCCACCTCGTCGACGATCGCGAAGTTGTGGCCGCGCTGGACCATCTCGCGGGAGTCGTAGACCAGGTTGTCGCGCAGGTAGTCGAAGCCGAACTCGTTGTTCGTGCCGTAGGTGATGTCGCTGGCGTAGGCCGCCTGGCGCTGGCCCTGGGACAGGCCGTGGACGATCACGCCCGTGGTCATGCCCAGGAAGCCGTAAACCTGGCCCATCCATTCGCTGTCGCGCTGGGCCAGGTAGTCGTTGACGGTGATGACGTGGACGCCCTTGCCCGCCAGGGCGTTGAGGTAGACGGGGGCGGTGGCCACCAGCGTCTTGCCTTCGCCGGTCCGCATCTCGGCGATCCCGCCCTGGTGCAGGACCATGCCGCCGACAAGCTGCACGTCGTAGTGCCGCTGGCCCAGCACGCGCTTGGCGGCCTCGCGCACCACGGCGAAGGCCTCGTCCAGCAGCTGGTCCAGGGTCTCGCCCTTCGCCAGGCGGGCCCTGAACTCGTCGGTCTTGCCCCGCAGCTCGGCGTCCGAGAGGGCCTGGATCTTGGGCTCCAGCGCGTTGATCTTCAGGACACGCGCCTGCATGCCCTTGACCTTGCGGTCGTTGGAGGAACCGAAGAACCGTTGGAAGATGCTCAAGGGAAGGCGTCCGTTGTGCGAGGCGTCGGCGGCGACTGAAGGGGCCCTGCGCCCGCCGGCAAAATAGGCCCGTCAGAGGGCGCGCGAGACTTAAGCAGCCCCCCTCCCAGTGTCAACGCGGCCGACTGGCGCCACATCCGCCCTGCAGCAGACGATGTTCCGCTATTGTTCCGGTGGCCGGCGTGCGTTATCGTTGGAGCATGGACGAGGACCGGCCCGGCGGGAATGTGCTCCATGCTGATGAGGTTTTCCTCATTCAGGGCGCGATCTTCGAAGTCAACCGGGCGCTGGGAGGCGGCTTCCTCGAAGCGGTCTATCAGGAGTGCCTCGGGATCGAGTTCGAGGCGCGCGGCATCCCCTTTGTCGCCACGCCTGCATTGCGGCTGGCCTACAAGGGGCGGCCCTTGAGACAGACCTATGCGCCCGACTTCGTCTGCTTCGATAAGGTGCTGGTGGAGTTGAAGGCCGCGCGAGCGATCGCGCCTGAGCATCGGGCCCAGGTGCTGAACTATCTACGGGCGACAGGCCTGAGGCTGGGATTGCTGGTGAATTTCAGCCTGCACTCCAAGGCGCAGGTGGAGCGGCTGGCGCTGTAGGTTTGGCCACGAACAAACACGAACCAACACGGACGCCCGGCGGCCGACCTTCGTGAAGCGAGGAGAAATGCGCGCCCTCGGCGCGCGAAAACCGCCATCTCCGTGATCCGGGGACCCCCTGTTCGTGTTGGTTCGTGTTTGTTCGTGGCCATAAAGAAAAGGCCCTCCCGCAGAGGGGAGGGCCGATCCGCCCGAAAGGCTGGGAGCGCCTAGAAGACCTCGAAGAGGCCCGCGCCGCCCATGCCGCCGCCGATGCACATGGAGACGACGACGTTCTTGGCGCCGCGGCGCTTGCCTTCCTGCAGGACGTGGCCCGCCAGGCGCGCGCCGGTCATGCCGAAGGGGTGGCCGATGGCGATCGAGCCGCCGTTGACGTTGTACTTCTCAGGATCGATGCCGAGCTTGTCGCGGCAGTAGAGGCACTGGCTGGCGAAGGCCTCGTTCAGCTCCCACAGGTCGATGTCGTCGACCTTCAGGCCGTGGCGCTCGAGCAGGCGCGGGATCGCGAACACCGGGCCGATGCCCATCTCGTCGGGCTCGCAGCCCGCGACCGCCCAACCCTTGAACACGCCGAGCGGCTTCAGCCCGCGGCGCTCGGCCTCCTTGGCCTCCATCACCACCACGGCGGCCGCGCCGTCCGAGAGCTGCGAGGCGTTGCCGGCGGTGATGAACTTGCCCTCGCCGCGGACCGGCTGGAGCTTGGCCAGGCCTTCCAGCGTGGTGTCGGGGCGGTTGCACTCGTCGCGGTCGACCACGTAGTCGACGACGGACTCCTCCTTCGTCTCCTTGTTGACCACCTTCATCTTGGTCTTCATCGGGACGATCTCGTCCTTGAACTTCTCGGCCTGCTGGGCGGCGGCCATCCGGCGTTGGCTCTCGAGCGAGTACTCGTCCTGGGCCTCGCGGCTGACGTTGTAGCGCTCGGCGACGATGTCGGCGGTGTCGATCATCGGCATGAAGATGGCCGGGTACAGCCGGGTCAGCTCGGGGTCGAAGTTCTCGGCGCTGCCGGGGCCCGGGTTCGGCATGGAGATCGACTCCACCCCGCCGGCCACGACGACGTCGGCGCCGCCGTTGCGGATGTAGTCGGCGCCCATGGCGATGGTCTGCAGGCCCGACGAGCAGAAGCGGTTGACGGTCACGCCCGAGGTGGTGATCGGCAGGCCGCCCAGCAGGCCCGCCTGACGGCCGAGGTTGCCGCCGCCGTGCGCCACGTTGCCCAGGAAGACGTCCTCGATCTCGGCGGGGGCCACGCCCGAGCGCTCGACGGCATGCTTCACCGCGTGCGCGGCCATCGAGACCGTCGGGGTCATGTTGAATCCGCCGCGGGCGGACTTGGCCAGGCCCGTCCGGGCGTAGGAGACGATGACCGCTTCGCGCATTTTAAATGATCCTCCGGGACAATCGGTTGGCGCTTTTAAACAAGCGTTGGAACTCGGGGCAACCTTTGCATCCCGGGATGGAAATGGCTAGGGACGGCCCGCGCCGGCAACGTGCGGCGCCGCTCCGGAAAACCTGGGGGTGACCGCATGGCGCCGGCCAAGCCTCTTCGCACCGCCTGCCTCGTCCTGGCGCTCGCCGGGACGCTCGCCGCCTGCGGCGGGAACGGCGACGGCGACCGGCCGCCCGAGCGGGGCGACGTGGCGGTGGCGCGGGTGGACGGCCGCACGGTCTGGGCCTCGGACGTCAAGCGCGAGGCGGTGGCCCAGGGGCTGATCGGCGAGGGCGAGCCGCTGGATCCCGCCTCGGACCTGTTCCGCCGGGTGCTGGACGAGGTGGTGGACCAGAAGCTGCTGGCCGCCGAGGCGCTGAAGCGGAACCTCGACGAGGATCCCGTGGCCCAGCGGCGCCTCGCCGCCGCCCGCGACCGCATCCTGGGCGACATGCTGATCGAGGACGTGGTCGCCGACGCCGTCACCGAGAACAACATCCGCGGCCTCTACGCCGAGCAGCAGCGGGTGGCCAAGCGGCAGGAGGAGATCCGCGCCCGTCAGATCGTGCTCGCCACCGAGGCCGACGCCGAGGCGGTGAAGAAGCTGCTGGCGGCCGGCGCCTCGTTCGAGGCCCTGGCGATGGAACGCTCGCGCGATCCCGAGACGCGCTTCAACGGCGGCGACCTCGGCTACTTCACGACCGACGTCATGCCCGAGGCCTACGAGCTGGCGCTCAAGACGGCCAAGCCGGGCGAGATCGTGGGCCCCTTCGAGGTGGAGGGCGGCGTCGCCCTCGTGAAGGTCGAGGACCGCCGCCTGGAGCAGCCGATCACGCTGGAGGCCGCCCGGCCGCAGATCGTGCGCTTCCTGACCTACGACCGCATCCGCGACCTGCTGGAGAAGCTGCGCGGCAAGGCCAAGATCGAGAGCCTGGTGAAGCCGCAGGACGGCGCGCCCCGCGCCGAACCGCCGGCCGATGCCCCCCAGGCGGCCCCCAAGGCGGCGCCCCAGGCGGCGCCCCAGACCCCTCCCAGCAAGGCGAAGACCTCATGAGCCGCAAGCCCGCGAAACCGAAGGCGCCCCCCTCCAAGCTCGCGGCCAAGCCCGCCGCCAAGCCGGTGGAGGTGGTCGGCCAGACGCTCGAGCGCGCGCTCGACCCGCTGACCACGGCGCTGAAGCGCGCGGCCCTCAAGCGCGCCGACAAGCAGGCGCACACCTTCGACCGCGAACCCGCCCCAGCGCCGGCCAAGGTGGACAAGAGCGCCATGCCGGTCTCGCCGCTGGCCGTGCCGTTCCCGCGGATGAAGCCCATCGCCGGCGTGGAGCTCGCCGTCGGCCGGGCCGGCTTCTACAAGCACGAGCGCGACGACCTGATGGTCATGGCGTTCCCGGAAGGCGCCAGCGCCGCCGGGGTGTTCACCCGCCATGGCGTCGGCTCGGCGCCGGTGGACTGGTGCAAGCGCCACCTGGAGGCCACCAAGGGCGAGGGCGCCCGGGCGTTGGTGGTCAACGCCGGCTGCGCCAACTCCTTCACCGGCAAGCCCGGCGCCGACGCCGTGCGCCGGGTGGCCGCCGGGGTGGCCAAGCGCTTCGACTGCCGCCAGCGCGACGTGATGGTGGCCTCCACCGGCGTCATCGGCGTGCTGCTGGACGACACCAGGATCACCGCCCGCCTGCCCGAGCTGGAGCAGAAGCTCTCGCCCGACAACTGGGCCGCCGCGGCCCGGGCGATCATGACCACCGACACCTTCCCGAAAGGCGCCTACGCCGAGGCGCAGATCGACGGGACGACGGTGCGCATCGGCGGGATCTGCAAGGGGTCGGGCATGATCGCGCCCGACATGGCCACCATGCTGGCCTTCGTGGTCACCGACGCTGCGATTTCGCCGGGCGCCCTGCAGGCGCTGTGCAACCTCTACACCCGCAACACCTTCAACGCGGTGACGGTGGACGGCGACCGCTCGACGAACGACACGCTGCTGCTGTTCGCCACGGGCCAGTCGGGCGCGCCGCGGATCAGCCGCGCGGGCGACAAGCGCCTGGCCGACTTCCGCGACAAGCTGGAAGGGGTGCTGATGGACCTCGCGCACCAGCTCGTCCGCGACGGCGAGGGGGCGACCAAGTTCATCAAGATCACGGTGACGGGCGCCGAGACCGCCGCCTCCGCCCGCAAGATCGCCCGCTCGATCGCCGACAGCCCGCTGGTGAAGACCGCCTTCGCGGGCGAGGACGCCAACTGGGGCCGGATCGTCATGGCCGTGGGCAAGGCCGACGAGCCGATCGACCGCGACAGCCTGAGCGTGAAGTTCGGCGACCTGTGGGCGGCCCAGGACGGCCTGATCGCGCCGTCGTACAACGAGGCGCGGATGAGCGCCTACATGAAGAAGAAGGAGCTGGAGGTCACCGTCGACGTCGGCGTCGGCAAGGCCAGCTCCACCGTCTGGACCTGCGACCTCACCAAGCGCTACGTCGAGATCAACGGCGACTACCGGAGCTGATTTTCCCTTCCCGCCGGGGACGAGCGGGATGTGAGATGAGCGGAGGAGGATGCGGGATGACCCGGGCCATCGTCGTCCAGACCGCCACGGCCCTGCTCGAGGAGGCCGAGCGGATCGCCCAGGCGCTGCTGGAGGAAGGGCTGGCGGCCTGCGTGCAGATCACCCCGATCCGCAGCCGCTATGTCTGGAAGGGGCGCATCGAGCGGCAGGACGAGCACCTGCTGCTGATCAAGACCCGCGAGGACCTCTTCGAGTCCGTCCACGGGCGCATCCTGGCCCTGCACGGCTACGAGCAGCCCGAGGTGATCGCCCTGCCGGTGAGCGACGGCGACCCCGGCTATCTCGCCTGGATCGCCGAGGTCACCCGCCGCCGCGACTAGTGGTTGGACCAGACGCCCGAGCGGCTCCCGCCGCCTGAGCGCCCGCCGCCCGAACGCTGACCCCCGCCGCGGCGCGGGCCCTTGAAGGCCGGACGCTCGCCGCCGCCCGCCTCGGTCCGCGCGGGACCACCCTGCGGACGATGGCCGGGCTTGCCCTGGCTGTGGTTGCGGTTGGGCTTCTTCTGGTGACCCTGGCGGTGCGGCTGGGCCGACCGCTCGGAGCGCTCGGGCTTGCCGCCCGTGTCGGGCAGGGCGGCGGTCGCCGCGCCCAGGTGGCGGTCGTTGCGGCGGTCGAAGTTGGGGATCCGCTGCTTGGTCACCTTCTCGATGTCCTTCAGCAGGTTCCGCTCGTCGTCGGCGCAGAACGCCACCGCCGAGCCGTCGGCCCCGGCCCGCGCCGTCCGGCCGATCCGGTGGACATAGGCTTCCGGCACGTTCGGCAGCTCGAACTGGACGACGTGGCTGACCGCGTCGATGTCGATGCCCCGGGCGGCGATGTCGGTGGCGACCAGGGCGCGCACGTCGCCGGCCTTGAACGCCGCCAGCGCCCGCTCGCGCTGGCCCTGGCTCTTGTCGCCGTGGATCGAGGCGGCCTCGACGCCCACCTGCTCCAGGCCGCGGGCCACGCGGTCGGCGCCGCGCTTGGTGCGGGTGAAGACGATCACGCGCTTGAAGCTGGCGTCGTCGAACAGCTCGGCCAGCAGGGCGCGCTTGCGCTGCTGCTCGACGAAGAGGACGCGCTGGTTGATCCGCTCCACCGTCGTGGACGGCGGGGTCACCGTCACCTTCAGCGGGTTGGGGTTGAGGATCTCGCCGGTCAGCTTCTCGATCTCGGCTGGCATGGTGGCCGAGAAGAACAGGTTCTGGCGCCGCTTCGGCAGGAACTTCACGATCCGCCGGATCGGGACGATGAAGCCCATGTCCAGCATCTGGTCGGCCTCGTCGAGCACGAAGGTCTCGACGCCTTCGAGGACGACGGACTTCTCCTGCAGGTGGTCGATCAGGCGGCCGGGGGTGGCCACCAGCACGTCGACGCCGCCGGCCAAGGCGCGCATCTGCGGGCCGTACTTAACGCCGCCGAAGATGACCGCGACCGACAGGCCGAGGTGGCGGCCGTAGGCCTTGAAGCTCTCGGCGATCTGGGTGGCGAGCTCGCGGGTGGGCGAGAGCACCAGGACGCGCGCCGAGCGCCGCGGCGCGGGCCGGCGGTCCTCGGCGAGCCGGTGCAGGATCGGCAGGGCGAAGGCGGCGGTCTTGCCGGTGCCAGTCTGGGCGATGCCCAGCAGGTCACGGCCGGCCATGACGCCCGGGATCGCCTGGGCCTGGATCGGGGTGGGATTGACGTAGCCTTCGTCGGCCAGCGCCTTGAGCAGCGGCTTGGCCAGGCCAAGGTCAGTGAACTGGGTCAAACGGAAATCTTTCGCGTATGCGCCGAGCGCGCCGGCTCGAGACGTCGAGGGCGCGGAAGTCGCGGGTCTATGGGGAAGCGCCCCGCGTGATGGGCGAATCTATGGGAAGATCGGTGGGCTCGACAGGCTGAGCCCCCTTTTGGAGGCCCCACGCGGCTGGAGCGCCGATAGCGCCGTTCATTCGGCGCAGGACCGCACATCGGGGTTCTGGGCGGCGAAGTCAACCCAGCGCGACCATTCGGCGAGCGCCTGTGGCCGAATTGGCGCCATCGGGGTAAGTGCCGGCCCATGACCAAGCCCATGGTGCTCGTGGCCGCCGCGGCCCTCATCGATCCCGACGGCCGGGTGCTGATCTGCCAGCGGCCCGAAGGCAAGCAGCTGGCCGGCCTCTGGGAGTTTCCCGGCGGCAAGGTCGAACCCGGCGAGACCCCCGAGGCCTGCCTGATCCGCGAGCTGGACGAGGAGCTGGGGATCCGGGTGACGAAGTCGTGCCTCGCGTCCTTCGTTTTCGCCAGCCACGAGTACGAGAGCTTCCACCTGCTGATGCCGCTCTACCTGATCCGCCGCTGGGAGGGCCGGGTGACGGCGCGCGAGCACAAGGCGATCGCCTGGGTGAAGCCCGTGAAGCTCGCCGACTACGAGATGCCGCCGGCCGATGCGCCGCTGGTGGCCTGGCTGCGGGACTTCGTGTGATGAAGCAGGCGGCCCGCACGCTCACGGTCCAGACGCCCGGCCAGGGCCTGCACGAGATCACCCGCGAGGTCGCGGCCTTCGTCGCCGACGAGGGGATGGCCACCGGCCTGCTCACGCTCTTCTGCCGCCACACCTCGGCGTCCCTGCTGATCCAGGAGAACGCCGACCCGGACGTGCGCCGCGACCTGGAGGACTGGGTGGCGAAGCTCGCGCCCGAGAGCCCGTCCTACCGCCACCAGGACGAGGGCCCCGACGACATGCCGGCCCACCTGCGGACGGCGCTCACGACCGTCCAGCTCTCGGTCCCCGTCGTCGGCGGCCGCCTGGCGCTCGGGACCTGGCAGGGGATCTACCTCTTCGAGCACCGCACGCGCCCGCATCGGCGCGAGGTGGTGCTGCACTTGCTGGGAAGCTAGCGCGGCGCCCAGCCGGTCAGGGTGATGATCTCGAAGGTGGCCGGCACGCGGCCGTCCTCGGTCCGGAAGCGCCGGAAGTAGATGTCGAACGCCAGGTCCAGCAGCGCCCGCGTCAGCTTGCGCGGGTGGCGGTCGGCCAGCACGCTGGTCTCGCCCATCTGGCGCAGGTCGTAGAGCAGCTTCAGCGGGTGGTCGTAGGTCACGCTCACCGTGTCCACGTCGGCCACCGGCATGGCGAAGCCGGCCCGTTGCAGCAGGCCAGCCGCATCCCGGCTGTCGGCGAAGGGCGAGACCCGGCTGCCGGCCCCGCCCAGGATCTCGGCCTCGGCGGCGGTCAGCGACTGGCGAAGCTCGGTCAGGGTCGTCCCGCCCAGGAAGGCGCCGATGAACAGCCCGTCGGGCTTCAGCGCCCGCCGCGCCTGGATCAGCGCCCCCACGACGTCGTTGGTCCAGTGCAGGCCCAGGGTCGAGACCACGAGGTCGAGGCTGGCGTCGGCGAAGGGCAGGCGCTCCTCGTCCAGCACCACGCGCGGCCCGCCGCGGCCGCCCAGCATCCGGTGCGAGAGGTCGCCCTCTACGAGGAAGCCGACCCGGTCCTTCGCCTCGCCCGCCGCCAGGGCCTCGCGGAAGGCGCCGCCGCGCGCCGACAGGTCGACGGCCACGGGGAAGTCCCGCATGATCGCCGCCAGGCGCTCGGCCACGTCCTCGGCGGCCCGGCGCTGCAGGAAGTCGGCGTGGGCGTAGTCGCGGGCGGCGCGGTCGAGGCGCTTGCGGTGCAGGGCGCGGTCGAAGAGGCGGGGGGGAGCGGACATGGCCGCGGAAGATGGCGATTTCGCCGGCCGATGGAAACCGGGTCCTGGCGTTCAGGCGCTCTGGCGCGGCGCGCTGGACCTCGTTTTCCCGCCCCAGGCCCTGGACGGCGGCCCCCGCCCGCTGGCCGGCGGCCTGTCGCACGGCGCCTGGAGCCGGATCCATTTCCTCGACGGGCCGGTCTGCGACGGCTGCGGCGTGCCGTTCGACTACGACCCCGGCGCGCGCTGCCCTGCGTGCCAGGCCAGGCCCCGGGCCTTCGACCGGGCGCGGGCCGCGTGCCTCTACGACGAGACCTCGCGCGAGCCGATCCTGAAGCTGAAGCACGCCGACCGCACGGACCTTGCGCCCCTCTTCGCCCGCTGGCTCTCGCGCGCGGCCCGCGAGCTGGTCGAGGAGGCCGACGCCATCGCCCCTGTGCCGCTGCATCCGTTCCGCCTGCTCCGGCGCCGCTACAACCAGGCCGCCGAGGTGGCCCGGGCGCTGGCGGCGCTCAGCGGGACGCCCTACCTGCCCGACGCCCTGGTGCGGACCCGCGCCACGCCGACCCAGGGCGGCCGCTCGGGCTCGGGCCGCCGCCGCAACGTGGCCGGGGCGTTCGCCGTACCGCCGCGCCGCCGGACGCAGGTGGAGGGGCTCAACATCCTCGTCGTCGACGACGTGCTGACCACCGGGGCCACGGCCGAAGGCTGCGCCCGGGCGCTGAAGGCGGCGGGGGCGACATCCGTCAATGTCGCCGTCGTGGCGCGCGTTAAGGAAGCGACGGGACTCACCCTATGAAGCTGAAGCGACAGCTCCTTCGTTAAGGCGCCATGGCCAAAGTCACGATCTACACCAAGCCCTACTGCCCCTATTGCATCCGGGCGATCAGCCTGCTGGAGCAGAAGGGCGTCGATTTCACCGAGATCGAAGCCGCCTTCGATCCCGAGAAGAAGGCGGAGATGGTCCAGCGGTCCGGCCGCATGACCTTCCCGCAGATCTTCATCGGCGAGCGGCACATCGGCGGCTGCGACGACATGATCGCGCTGGAGCGAGAGGGCAAGCTCGACCCCCTGCTGCAGGCGGCGTGAGCCTTCCCTCCCGGCCCGGGCGGCTGGCGCGGCCTTTCCCTCCCCATTAAGGGAGGGGGATGAAGGTCGGCCTGATCCAGACCCGCACGCCCGCCACCCACGAGGCCGCACTGGCGCACGTCCTGCCGCTGGTGCGCGAGGCGGCCGCCGGCGGGGCCCGTCTGATCGCCACGCCCGAGGGGACGAACATCCTGCAGAGGGACCGGGCCGCGCTGCTGCCGCAGCTCCGGCCGCTCGCCGAAGACCCGGTGGTGCTCGGCCTGCAGGCGGCCGCCCGCGAGCTTTCGGTGTGGATCCTCGTGGGCTCGGCCCTCGTCCGGCGCGACGACGGCCCAAGGGTCGACCGGGCGGCCAACCGCCAGGTCCTGATCCGGCCCGACGGCAGCCTCGCCGCCACCTACGACAAGCTGCACATGTTCGACGTCGACCTGCCCACCGGCGAGACGGCGCGCGAGTCCGAGACCTATGCGCCCGGCGACCGGGCCGTGGTCTCCGATGTGGGCGGCGTCAGGCTCGGCCATTCCATCTGCTACGACCTGCGCTTCCCGGCGCTGTACCGGGCGCTGGCGCTGGCGGGCGCCGAGGTGCTGGCGATCCCGGCCGCCTTCACCCGGCCGACCGGCGAGGCGCACTGGGAAGTGCTGATGCGCGCCCGCGCCATCGAGACCGGCGCCTATGTAATCGCCCCCGCGCAGGGCGGCTTGCACGAGGACGGCCGCGGCACCTGGGGCCGCTCGATCGTCGTGGGCCCCTGGGGCGAGGTGGTCGCCGGCCTTGACCATGACGCGCCCGGCGTGCTTCTCGCCGACCTCGATCCGGACGCCGTCGCCCGGGCGCGCGCCGCGATCCCTGCGCTCGCCAATGCGCGGGCCTTCACGGGTCCCTAAATACCAGGCGCGATGATCAAGTACGCTTTGACCTGCGAGCAGGAGCACGCCTTCGAGGGCTGGTTCGGCTCCTCGGCCGACTACGACGACCAGCAGGCCCGCGGCCTGCTGGAATGCCCGGTCTGCGCCAGCCGCGCCGTGCGCAAGCAGATCATGGCCCCGGCCCTGGCCGGCGTACGCAAGACGGCACAGGACGAGGTCGCCGGTCCGCCCCGCGCGATGATGATGGAGGCCATGCGCCGCATCCGCCGGCACGTGGAGGAGAATTTCGACGACGTCGGCGACGCCTTCGCCCGCGAAGCCCGCGCCATCCACGAGGGCAAGGCCGAGGAGCGCGGCATCTATGGCCAGGCCACCCCGCAGGAAGTCCGCGAACTGGTCGAGGACGGCGTCCCTGTCGCCCCCCTACCGCCCGAGCCGCCGAAGAAGACCGAGGTGAACTGACGCCCTTGCCGCCCCCGCGGCTTGCCTGCAATCTCAAGCTGCAGGGGATGTGGGGGCGTTCTCATGGTTTTGGCTCGCATGCTGGCCGCGCTGGCCTTCGGTCTGGCGCTGTGCGCGACCGCGTCGGCCGCGCCGCTCGAAGCCTACGGGCGGCTGCCGAACATGGAAGCGCTCTCCATCTCACCCTCGGGCCATGCGCTGGCGATGATCGTCACCAACGGCGAGCGTCGGGTGGTGGCGGTCCAGGATCTTGGCCAAAAGAAGCTCGTGTTCCGCGGCGACGCCGGAGACACGAAGGTCCGTCAGGTGATGTGGGCCGGCGACAAACACCTGGTGATCGTCGCCTCCACGACGGCCGCACCCATGGATATCCTGCACTCCCGCCGCGAGTGGCTCCTGGGCTTCGTGGTGGATATCGAGTCCGGCAAGTCGCAGATGCTGCTCCGCAATGTCGCGGACGTCTCCGCCATGAACGCGCTCGCCGACATGCCGCAGGTTCGGCTCGTCGACGGCAAGCCGGTCATCTTCGTGGAAGGCATCGTCTTCCAGGACGGCAAGGGCAACGTCGCGCTGTTCCGCAATCACCTTGGCGCCCCCACGACGAGGCTTTTGCAGAAGGGCGAGAACGGCACGGTCGACTGGGTGATCGGGCCGGAGGGCGAGCCGCTGGGGCAGGAGATCTATGACACGCACAGGGGACGGTGGAGCCTGAAGCTGCGGACTGCCGGCGGCTGGCGCGAGGTGATGACCGCGCAGGGGCTGGACACGCCCTACGTCCTGGGCCTGGGCCGGGACGGCAGGTCCGTCATGGTCGCCGTCTCCGACGATGAGGAGCGGGCGAGCTGGCAGGAGGTCACGCTGGAGGGGCCGGCGGGCTCGCCGATCCTGGCGCAGGACGATCAGTCACCGATCTACGACCCCCGCGACGGCCGCCTCGTCGGCCATCGGAGCCTCGTCGGCGACGAGCACGCCTACACCTTCTTCGACGAAGGGGACGCCAAGGTGTGGAAGGCGATCCGGGCCGCCTTTCCCGAAGACTCGGTCGAGCTGGTCTCTTGGTCCGACGATCGGCGCAAGATCATCGTCCACCTCGATTCCGCGACCCACGGCTCGGCCTTCTCGCTCGTCGACCTCGACACCGGCCGCGCCTCCTGGCTGGGCGACGAGTACAACGACCTCAAGCCCGAGGACATCGCGGCCAAGCGGCCGCTCAGGTTCAAGGCCGCCGACGGCCTTGAACTGACCGGTTACCTCACCCTGCCCCGCGGCCGGCCCGAGAAGAACCTCCCGCTGGTGGTCTTCCCCCACGGCGGACCCGCGTCCCGCGACACGCCCGGCTTCGACTGGTGGGCCCAGGGGATGGCCTCGCGCGGCTATGCGGTGCTGCAGGTCAACTTCCGCGGCTCGGAGGGACTGGGCGGTGAGCTGCTCGAGGCCGGCTACGGCGAGTGGGGCCGCAAGATGCAGACGGATCTCTCGGACGGCGTGCGCTGGCTCGCGTCGCAAGGCGTCATCGATCCCCGGCGCGTGTGCATCGTGGGGGCGAGCTACGGCGGGTACGCTGCGCTGGCCGGCGCCACCATCGATCGCGGCGTCTATCGTTGCGCGGTTTCGGTCGCCGGGGTCTCCGACCTTAAGCGGCACGTGGCCTATTCGCGCACCCGCGGCGGCCGCACCTCGGAGCGCTACTGGACCCGCTTCATCGGCGCCGAGGACCTGGGTGATCCGGTGATGCGGATCTACTCGCCGGCGCTCCTCGCCGATCAGGCCGACATCCCCGTGCTGCTGATCCACGGCAAGGACGACACCGTCGTGCCGCTCGAGCAGAGCCGGATCATGGACGAGGCGCTGCGCAAGGCGGGCAAGCCGGTCGAGCTGATCGTCCAGAAGGGCGCCGACCACTGGCTGTCGCGGGGCGACACGCGGTTGGAGACCCTCCAGGCCACCATCACCTTCCTCGAGAGGCACAATCCGCCGAACTAGAGCCCCGGGCGGGCGTTAGCGTGGCCATGACCCGCTTTCGCGCCGACGAGATGAAGATCTACAGCCTCGAGCTCTATGGGCCCGGCGGCGTGGACGACCTCCTCTGGAAGATCGACAGCGACCACGCCTTCACGCCGATGAACCGGGGCGACCGGATCCAGCCGCTGGACCTGCCGGGTTCCAATCCCGGCCTGACGCACGAGATCACCGGCATCGAGCACGTGATCTGGACCGCGGGCGAGCAGGTCCGCTACGTCACCCGCGTGTTCAGCCGGCCGGCGCCGCCCCTGGGCGTTTAGCCCTAGAAGCGGGTTCGCAGGCCCAGGGACATCACGTAGCCGTCGCCGTTGACGGTGCCGCGCAGCCGCGTGGTCGTGGCGGCCGGAGTGCCCGCGTAGAACGTGGTGTCGTGGTTCACCTCGCTCTCCTCGAAGGCGATGTAGGCGAAGCCGGCGTCGAGCTGCACCCGGTCGGTCAGCGCCGCCGTGGCGCCGACGCCGAACAGCCAGCGGTCGCCGTCGGGAACGCGCGCCGTGCGCTCGCCGTCCGGGGTGGGCGTGGGATCGTACTGCACGCCGGTGCGCAGGGTCAGGCGGTCGTTCACCGCGTAGTCCAGGCCCACCGCGCCCGAGGTGGTGTTCTCGTAATTCTGCGGCAGGACCTGCGGCCCCGCCGGCGGATCGACGTCGATCTCGTCGAACTCGCTCCAGCCGAACCGCTGCATCTGGGCGTTCAGGGTCAGCCGGTCGGTGACGGCGAAGCGGGCGCCGACCGTGGCGATCCAGGGCGTGCTGAAGCTCGCCGATCCGGGCGCGTCGAGATTGGCCGCCGCGATCGGACCGGCGAGCCCGCCCACGAACACCCGCCCGTCCAGCTTGTGCTCGACCTTGGAGCGGTAGCTGGCGCCCACCGTGAGCCGGCCGAGATGCGCCTGGGCGCCGGCCGTCCACCCCCAGTCCCAGCCGTCGCCGCCCAGCTGGGAGACGCCGTCGGGCGCGCCGGGCGCGAGGTTCGGATAGGCGGTCGAGAGCTTGGCGTCGGCGTACTGGGCGCTGGCGCCCACGCCCACGTCCAGCCAGTCGGTCACCCGCATGGCCCCGGTGAGCTGGAGGTCGGCGATCGTCAGCCGCGAGGTGAGCGCGTCGTAGCGGGCCCAGGACTGGCGCCGGTAGTCGGTCTCGAAGTTGAAGGGCGCGGCCACCGATAGGCCGAGGGCGAAGCGATCGCCCACCGGCGTCGCCACGGCGAAGTTGGGCGCCACGCCATCCTTGATGGGGTTGAATCCGCGGGGCTCGCCGCCGGACGGCAGCGTCACCCCGCCGGGATAGGTGATGGTCGAGCCGGTGTCCTCCACCTCGGCGTCGACGAAGATCCCGTGCGCGCCAAGGTAGGCCTCCCGGCCCGAGCGGGTGATGGCGGCCGGGTTCCACCAGACCGCGTCCACGCCCCGGCTGGCCGCCTCGCCCGAGAAGGCGCGGCCGACGCCGCGCACCGACTGTTCCTGCAGGTAGAAGCCGGCGGCGTGGGCGAGACCGGGAACGGCCACGGCGGCCGTGCTCGCGAGCGCGAGGGCGAGGGACGTCTTCATGATGTTCGAACTCCGCGGCGCGCGGGAGAGGGAGTGCGCGCCCTACGCGCCGTTAATAGCGGGCGCGCGGCTTGGTTGCGCCGGCGCGCCGCTGGACACGCCGCAGATTCGGAGCAGGCTGGGACGCCGGAGGCTTGTGTGACCCATATGCCACACTAAATGCGATGGGGTCGGCGGCTGCGCTTGATCAAGGCGGCCGCCCTCAGTCCGCCTGAGTAGGGGAACCATGAACATCGACATCTATTCCGACCGCGCCAAGCAGGCGATCCAGTCGGCCCAGAGCCTGGCGCTCGCCCGGCGCCACCAGCAGCTCGGCCCGGAGCACGTCCTGAAGGTGCTGCTGGAGGAGAAGGACGGCCTGTCCCGCGCGCTGATCCAGAGCGCCGGCGGCCGGCCCGACGCGGCCGACAAGGCGGTGGACGACCTCCTGGGCCGGCTTCCCAAGGTCGAGGGCGGTTCGGGCCAGCTCTACATGAAGCCCGAGACGGCCCGGGTGTTCGCCGAGGCCGAGGCGGGCGCCAAGGCCGCCGGGGACGCCTTCGTCACCACCGAACGCCTGCTGATCGCCATCGCCAAGGAAGGCGGCGAGGCCGCCAACGCCCTCAAGCAGGCCGGCGCCAGTCCCAAGGGCCTGGAAGAGGCCGCCAGCGCCGTTCGCAAGGGGCGCACGGCGGATTCCGCCTCGGCGGAAGAAGGGTACGACGCCCTGAAGCGCTACGCCCGCGACCTGACCCAGGCCGCCCGCGACGGCAAGCTCGATCCCGTCATCGGCCGCGACGAGGAGATCCGCCGGACCATCCAGGTCCTCTCCCGCCGCACCAAGAACAACCCCGTCCTGATCGGCGAGCCCGGCGTCGGCAAGACCGCCATCGTCGAGGGCCTGGCCCTGCGCATCGTCAACGGCGACGTGCCCGAGAGCCTGAAGGACAAGCAGCTGCACGCGCTCGACATGGGCGCGCTGATCGCCGGGGCGAAGTACCGCGGCGAGTTCGAGGAGCGGCTGAAGGCGGTGCTGAACGAGGTCACCCAGGCCGAAGGCTCCATCATCCTGTTCATCGACGAGATGCACACCCTGGTCGGCGCCGGGAAGAGCGACGGGGCCATGGACGCCTCGAACCTGCTGAAGCCCGCGCTGGCCCGCGGCGAACTGCACTGCGTGGGCGCCACCACGCTCGACGAGTACCGCAAGCACGTCGAGAAGGACGCGGCCCTGGCCCGCCGCTTCCAGCCGGTGTTCGTCTCCGAGCCGACGGTCGAGGACACCGTCTCGATCCTGCGCGGCCTGAAGGAGAAGTACGAGGTCCACCACGGCGTGCGGATCTCGGACAGCGCCATCGTGGCCGCCGCCACCCTCTCCAACCGCTACATCACCGACCGCTTCCTCCCCGACAAGGCCATCGACCTGGTGGACGAGGCGGCCAGCCGCGTGCGCATGGCGGTGGACTCCAAGCCCGAGGAGCTGGACGAGATCGACCGCCGCGTCGTGCAGCTGAAGATCGAGCGCGAGGCCCTCGCCAAGGAGACCGACGCGGCCTCGAAGGCGCGCCTCGAGAAGCTCGAGGAGGAGCTGGCCGGGCTCGAGGCGCAGTCCGCCGAGATGACCGCCCGCTGGCGCGCCGAGAAGGAGAAGGTCTCCTCCGCCGCCCAGGTCCGCGAGGGCCTGGACCGGCTGCGGGCCGAACTGACCGCCGCCCAACGGCGCGGCGACCTGCAGCGCGCCTCCGAGATCGCCTACGGGGAGATCCCGCAGCTGGAGAAGCGGCTCGCCGAGGCCGAGGCCGCCGAGGGCGGCGACGAGGCCATGACGCCCGAGGTCGTCGACGCCGAGCAGATCGCCGCCGTCGTCTCGCGCTGGACCGGCGTGCCTGTCGAGAAGATGCTGGAGGGCGAGCGCGAGAAGCTGCTCCAGATGGAGGACGGCCTGCGCCGCCGGGTGGTCGGCCAGGAGGAGGCGCTGGTCGCCGTCTCCGACGCCGTGCGCCGCGCCCGCGCCGGCCTGAAGGACCCGAACCGGCCGATCGGCTCGTTCCTGTTCTTAGGACCCACCGGCGTCGGCAAGACCGAGCTGACCAAGGCGCTGGCCGAGTTCCTGTTCGACGACGAGTCCGCCGTGACCCGCCTCGACATGAGCGAGTACATGGAGAAGCACTCGGTCAGCCGGATGATCGGCGCGCCTCCCGGCTACGTCGGCTACGACGAGGGCGGGGCGCTGACCGAGAGCGTCCGCCGGCGGCCCTACCAGGTCGTGCTGTTCGACGAGGTCGAGAAGGCCCACCCCGACGTCTTCAACGTGCTGCTGCAGGTGCTGGACGACGGCCGCCTGACCGACGGCCAGGGCCGCACGGTCGACTTCCGCAATACGCTGATCATCATGACGTCCAACCTCGGCTCGGAATTCCTGGCCGGCGGCGACGACGTGGAGACGGCGCGTCCGGCGGTCATGGAGGTCGTGCGCCGCCACTTCCGGCCCGAGTTCCTGAACCGGATCGACGAGGTGATCCTCTTCAAGCGCCTGGGCCGGGCCGAGATGGACGACATCGTCCGCATCCAGCTCCAGCGCGTCGAGAAGCTGCTGGCCGACCGGCGCATGGCGCTGGCGCTGGATCCCGCCGCCCTGCACTGGCTGGGCGACCGGGGCTACGACCCGGTCTACGGGGCGCGGCCGCTGAAGCGGGTGATCCAGAAGGAGCTGGTGGACCCCATCGCCCGCAAGCTGCTGGCGGGCGAGCTGGAGGACGGCTCGGTCATCGACGTCACCGCCGGCGACGCCGGCCTCGAGATCGGCCGGGCCAAGGTGCACTGACTTGGCGAATCCTCCCCCTCAGGGGGAGGGGGACCACGAAGTGGTGGAGGGGGCTTCAGCCGTTGAAGCGCCGGATGGAGCCCCTCGGCCGCTGCGTGACAGCTCTCCCTCGGGGGGCGCCTTCCCTACAGCGTGAGGTTCGCCACGCGGCCGCCGCGGGTGGTCACCTTGCGCATCATGGCGATGGTCTCGCCCTCGGACTGGCCGACCGGCCGGGCGATGGTGATGGCGTACCAGGTCCCGTTCGGCAGGCCCGAGAAGCTGAACCGGTCCTGGGCGTCGCAGGTGGTGCGCTTCACGTAGGGCCCGGCGTCGCCCTGCGGCGCGGAAGGCGTGCGCTTGCGCACCTCGTCGGCCGGCAGGGCCGCGCGCTCGGTGGAGCCGTAGAGGTGGGCCATGCGCCGGGCCGACCACGGGGTTTCCGGCGTCAGCACCACGCCCGATCCGGCGCAGGTGTAGCGGGTCTGGCCCTGGCGATAGGTCAGCCGCCCGGCGATGCCGTTCGGGCCGCTCTTCTGCGCCCAGGCGAAGTCGGCGGCCGAGAAGCGGGCCGGGCCCGGAGGCGGCGCGCCGCGGCCGGGCGGCGGCGGTCCGAGGGTGGGGGCGCAGGCGCCGGCGAGGGCCACCAGGCCCAGGACGGGGATCAGACGGGCGTGCTTCATGTCGGCGGCAGCTTATAGGGCAATGCGGCGAAAGGGCGCCAGCACAGGTTAGTCGAACCGCACCTTCCCGCGCATCGACTTCACGCCCGACCGCTGCGCCTTGGCCTTCAGCCGGCGCTCCTTGGAGGCTTTCGTGGGCCGCGTCTTCTTGCGCGGCGGGGGCGGCGGCCGGGCGGCCTCGCGGACCAGCTCGATCAGGCGCTCGACGGCGGCCTGCCGGTTCAGCTCCTGAGAGCGGTGCTCCTGGGCGACCAGCACCAGCACCCCGTCCATCGTCAGCCGGCTGCCCGCCAGGCCGTAGAGCCGGGCCCGCACCGGCTCGGGCAGGGACGGGGAGGCCCGCACGTCGAACCGCAGCTCGATCGCCGTCGAGACCTTGTTCACGTGCTGCCCGCCGGGGCCCGAGGCGCGGACGGCGCGCAGCTGCACCTCCTCGTCGGCGATCTGGATGGCGGGGGTGACCTCGATCATGGCTTCCGCTTTGCCAAGCTTCCGGGGCGGGGTATAGACGCCTCATGCGCGGCCCCGCCCAGCTCGTACGGCTCATTACCGACACCGCCTCCGGCGGGCCGGGAAGGGTTGTCGCGCGCTAGGTCACGCCAAGGCCGCCATCCTTCAAGCCCCGCCGGACCGCCGGACGGGGCTTTTTCATGAGGCCAGGTCCGGCTCCCTTCCAGGAGACCCGATCATGAGCCCTCCCGCATCTTCCCGTCCCCGAAGGCAGCGCTTTTGACGCGCCGCAATGCCGGCCGCTTCGCTTGACCTAAGAGCAAAAAACCGCTTCAGAGCCCCGGCTTTGCTGCACTGCCGTTGCGCAGGCGCGGGCCAAACAACGTATCAGGAGAAACAATCATGCGCGTCTACTACGATCGCGACGCCGACCTGTCCCGGATCCTGGACAAGAAGATCGCCATCGTAGGCTATGGCTCGCAGGGCCGTGCGCATGCGCTGAACCTCGTGGACTCGGGCGTGAAGAACGTGGCCGTGGCGCTGCGCCCCGGCTCGGCCACCGCCAAGAAGGTCGAGGCCGACGGCCTGAAGGTGATGAGCGTCGCCGAAGCCTCGGCCTGGGCCGACGCGATCATGATCCTGGCGCCCGACGAACTGCAGGCGCAGATCTACCGCGACGAGATCGCCCCCAACATCAAGGACGGTGCGGCCCTGCTGTTCGCCCACGGCCTGAACGTCCACTTCGGCCTCATCGAGCCGAAGAAGACCGTCGACGTGCTGATGGTGGCGCCCAAGGGCCCCGGCCACACCGTCCGCGGCGAGTACCAGAAGGGCGGCGGCGTGCCGTGCCTGATCGCGGTCCACCACGACGCCACGGGCGGCGCCATGGACTTCGGCCTGGCCTACGCCTCGGCCATCGGCGGCGGCCGCTCGGGCGTCATCGAGACCAACTTCCGCGAGGAGTGCGAGACCGACCTGTTCGGCGAACAGGCCGTGCTCTGCGGCGGCCTGGTGGAGCTGATCCGCGCCGGCTTCGAAACCCTGGTCGAGGCGGGCTACGCCCCCGAGATGGCCTATTTCGAGTGCCTGCACGAGGTGAAGCTGATCGTCGACCTCATCTACGAGGGCGGCATCGCCAACATGAACTACTCGATCTCCAACACGGCCGAGTACGGCGAGTACGTCACCGGCCCGCGGATCGTCACCTCCGAGACCAAGGCCGAGATGAAGCGCGTGCTGGAGGACATCCAGTCGGGCCGCTTCGTGCGCGACTTCATGCAGGAGAACGCGGTGGGCGCCCCGTCCTTCAAGGCCACCCGCCGCCGCAACGCCGAGCATCCCATCGAGGAAGTCGGCGGCCGCCTGCGCGCCATGATGCCCTGGATCACCAAGAACAAGCTGGTGGATACGGAGCGCAACTGATCGCGCAGCGCAAATTCGGAATAGGAAGGCCCGGGGGCGACCCCCGGGCCTTTTTCATGACCGGTGCTTCCCCTGAGGGGGAACTAGGACTCCTCGTCGCCGAAGCTGCGCTTCTGCTTGATCCAGGCCTTGGCCTGCTTGTGCCGGCCGGCCCAGAGCTTCCGGTTCTCGGCCGCCGCGCGGGGGTCCTCGCGGCGCTGTTCGTAGGCGGCCTCGGCCTGCAGCTTGCGGAAGCTGGCCCAGCGGTCGGGATCTAAGCTTCCGTCCGCCAGGGCCGCCCGCACGGCGCAGCCGGGCTCGCCGCCGTGCCCGCAGTCGCTGAACCGGCATTCGCCGACCAGCGCCTCGATGTCCTCGAACACCGCCGAGACCCCGGCGTCGGCGTCCCACAGGCCCAGCTCGCGCATTCCGGGCGTATCGAGGATCAGGCCCCCCGACGGCAGCAGCACCAGCTCGCGGTGGGTGGTGGTGTGCCGGCCGCGCTCGTCGTCCTCGCGGATCTCGCCGGTGGCCATCCGCTCGCTCCCGGCCAGGGCGTTGAGCAGGGTGGACTTGCCCGCGCCCGACATGCCCAGCAGCACGGCGGTGCGGCCGGGCTCCAGGTGGGCGGCGACCGCTTCCAGCCCCTCGCCCTGCTTGGCGGCCACGGCCAGCACCGGCGCCTCGCCCGCGATGGTCCGCACCTCGGCGACGCGCTCGGCGGCGTCGGGGGCGAGGTCGGCCTTGGTCAGCACGATCACCGGCCGGGCGCCGCTCTCGTGGGCGGTGGCGAGGTAGCGCTCCAGCCGGCGCAGGTTGAGGTCCGAGTTCAGCGAGGTGACCAGGAAGGCGACGTCCACGTTGGCCGCCACCACCTGGGCGTGCACGCCCCGCCCCGCCGCCTTGCGCACGAAGGCCGTGCGCCTGGGCAGCACGTGCTGGACGAACGCCGGCTCGGGCGCCTTGCGGGGCTCGTAGGCGACCCAGTCGCCGGCCACCGGGCGGGCCATCTCCTCCCGCGATTTCATCAGCCGTCCGGCCGCCTTGGCGTCGGTCTCGCCGGCCTCGGTGATCAGCCGATAGCCGCCGCGCTGCTGGACGATGACGCGGCCGGCTTTGAGCCCCTGCGCCGCATAGGACGCGAAGTCGCGCTGGAGCTCGTCGCTCCAGCCGTATTGGGTCAACACTTGGGATGTCCTTGAAGTCGATAGCCGATGTGGCGTCGACCGCGGGGACCCATCCTGTGAGGGGGAGAGATCGGCCGCCCTCAGGCGGCGGTCACGGCGACGCAGCGAAGGGCTGCGCGGGCAATGGGCGACACGTCACATCCTCCGTCTCTTGCGTGGCCGTTCAGGCCGGCGACCTTGGCGGGCGGCCCGCTTCGCGTCAAGAAAGACGCGAAGGGCCCCGATGAGGAGAACGCCGTGTCCGATGCGATCCAGGTGGTGAAGAACGACGAGGCGGGCCAGTTCGAGGTCCGGCTCGGCGACGAGACGGCCTTCGCCGAGTTCCGCATGGTGCAGGGCGGCATGATCCTGCCCCACACCGTCGTGCCCGAGGCGTTCGAGGGCAAGGGCGTGGCCTCCGCCCTCGCCAGGACGGCCCTCGGCTACGCCCGCGAACACGGCCTGAAGGTCATCCCCACCTGCACATTCATGGCCGGCTACATCAAGAAGCACCCCGAGTGGCACGACATCGTCCACGACGCCTACCGGGCGCAGCTGGGGATCGGGGGGTAGGGCCTGCCCTCAATACCGCTCATCCCGGCGAAGGCCGGGACCCAGATGGAGTGGCTCAGAAGTGGGCTCCGGAGCCGCTGAGCCTGTCCCATCAGCCGCCCGAAACCTAGGGCAGGTCATCCAGGGACTTCATGCCCCGGGTCTCCGGATCATACTCTTCCGGCCAGCGGTACTCGTAGGATGGCTGGTCTAGCCCCAGGTGAGCCGTCATCTCGCCCGTCTCCCAGTATCGCAGGAGCGCTTCGACGCGCCGCACCGCGAGGCGAACGGTGGAGTCGATGGGCCGCAAAGCCTCCGAAGGACAGACCGTAGAGGGCGGGGCTGATCGGCCAGACGCGCCAATGCCAGAGGGACGGCGCGACGTCAAGAACAAAACAAGAACAACATCAACCCCACGCCAGCCCCGCCGCCCCCCGCAGGATCGCCTCCGCCTCGGCGGTGTGCTTGGCCCCGCCGCGGTCGTGCAGCACCAGGGCCGGCAGCAGCCTGAGCGGCGCCTTGCCGGTCTTGACCGCCCGCACGATCACCCGCTTGGCCGGCTCGCCCGCGAACGCGTGGACGGGCCGCACCTGGAACGAGCCGGCCTTGGGCGAGAGCCCGGCCAGCAGGTCGGCCAGGCGGTCGGCGCGGTGGATGATGGTGATCGTCCCGCCCTCGCGCACCGCCTTCGACAGGAAGCCGGTCCAGGCGGAGAGCCCGCCCTCGGCCATCCAGGCGGCGGTCTTCTCCGCGGCCGGGGCCCGGAGCGCTGCGGGATTGTCGAAGAACGGCGGGTTGGCCATGGCCGCGTCGAACGCCGGCAGGCCCAGCTTGGCGAAGGGGACGCCGACGTCGCCCGCCAGCACCTGCACCCGGTCCTGAAGGCCGTTGAGCGCGACGTTCTCCTGCGCCAGCGCCAGGGCCTCGGGGTCGCGCTCGACCCCGACGAAGCTGGCGCCCGGCCGCCGGACGGCCGCCGCCAGCAGGGCCCCGCCGGCGCCGCAGCCGGCCTCCAGCACCCGCTGGCCCGTCTCCGCGTCGCACGCGGCGGCCAGCAGGGCCGCGTCCAGCCCGGCCCGATAGCCGCGTGACGGCTGGCGCAGGCGCACCCGCCCGTCCAGCACGCGGTCCTCGGTCACGGTTCGCATAAGATCAGGTCCCGCCGGCAAGACGTCCGCTACGCTTGCGGCTCGCTTGACCGTGCCCTATCGCGTCACCATTGTCCCGGCAAACGGCTACCGGTCGGGGCCCGGACGCCTTGTCGCCAAAGGAATTCCGCTTGGACGCCGCCCAGGCCATCGCTGCACCGAAGCCCTCCATCGACGCGCTGATGGCGCTGGCCGGCCCCGACATGGCGGCCGTCGACGCCCTGATCCGCGAGCACATGGACAGTCCGGTGCCGGTGATCCCGGCGCTGGCCGACCACCTGATCGCCGGCTCGGCCAAGCGGTTGCGGCCGCTGCTCACCATCGCCGCGGCCAGGCTGGCCGGCGCGCGGGACGACTCCTGCCTGAAGCTGGCCGCCGCCGTGGAGTTCATCCACACGGCCACCCTGCTGCACGACGACGTGGTGGATTCGTCCCAGCTGCGCCGCGGCCGCGTGGCCGCCCACCTGATCTGGGGCGCGCCGTCCAGCGTGCTGGTCGGCGACTTCCTGTTCGCCCGGGCCTTCGAGCTGATGGTCGGCGCCGGCTCGATGGCCGCGCTGGAGATCCTGGCCCGCGCCAGCCGGGTGATCTCCGAGGGCGAGGTGCTGCAGCTCACCCGCAGCCACGACCTCGACCTCACCCAGGAGGTCTACATCGAGATCATCGGGGCCAAGACCGCCGAGCTGTTCGCCGCCGCCGCCGAGGCCGGCGCGGTGGCGGCCGGAGCTTCGCCCGAGCGCTGCCGGGCCCTGCGCCGCTTCGGCCAGGACCTGGGCTTGGCCTTCCAGCTCGTCGACGACGCCCTCGACTATTCCGGCGACGCCAAGACCCTGGGCAAGAACGCCGGCGACGACTTCCGGGAGGGCAAGGTCACCCTGCCGCTGCTCTACGCCATGGCCCGCACGGGCGCGGCCGAGCGCGACTTCTGGCAGCGCACCGTCGACCGCCGCGAGCAGACCGAGGCCGACTTCGACCGCGCCCGCGAGCTGATGGGCCAGACCCGGGCGCTCGACGACACCCTCGCCCTGGCCGCCCGCTACGCCGACAGCGCCAAGGCCGCGCTCGCCGACTTTCCGTCGAACAGCTGGCGCCCGGCGCTCGAGGACCTGGCGGACTTCTCGGTGGCCCGGAAGGCCTAGGGAAAGCAGCGCCTTAGGAACCTAAGCCGGTCTCGCGCGCTCCCTCCGCCCCGAGGGAGTGACGATGTTTCCTGGCATGAGACTGGCCCGCCTGGGCGCCTTCAATCCTGAATTCCCCGACGCCGAGGCCCTGCACCTGGGGCTCGCGCGATGGAACCACGAACGCCTGGCGCCGACGACGCCCGGGCCCAACTGGCTCGCCGACCTCAACCGCGACACCCGCATGCTGCGGCTCGAGGGCTCGTTCATCGAGGCCTTCCGCGAACACATCGCCCCCCTGGTCGAGGACGTGCCGCAGGACGCGCCCGGCTTCATCGCCTGGTTCGAGGCCCTGAAGGACGAGGGCCCCGGCCAGTGGGACCCGCTGTTCGACTGGCTGGCCACCGAGGCGAGCCTGGAGCAGATGCGCTGGTTCCTGACCCAGGAGGCGGCGGGCGAGGCCGGCTTCGACGATCTCGTGGCCTACACCCAGGTGAAGCTGCCGGCCCGGCCCAAGCTGGAGCTGGCCCGCAACTACTGGGACGAGATGGGCCGCGGCCACGAAGGCGGCATGCACGGGCCGATGCTGGACCGCACGGTCGAGCTGCTGGGCCTGACGCCCACCATCGAGGGCACTTGCTGGCAGTCGCTGGCGCTCGCCAACACCATGACGGCGTTCGCCACCACCCGGCGCTATGTCTACCAGTCGATCGGCGCCCTGGGCGTGGTCGAGCTGACCGCGCCCACCCGTGTCGGAGCGGTGGCCGACGGCCTGAAGCGGCTGGGCGTCGAGCCCGCCGGCCGCAAGTACTTCCAGCTCCACGCCCAGCTCGACGTCGAGCACTCCCGGGCCTGGAACGCCGAGGCCCTGACGCCGCTGGTCGAGGACAACCCCGACTGCGCCCGCCACATCGCCGAGGGCGCGGTCATGCGCCTGATCCTGGGCGAGCAGTGCTTCGAGTCCTACCGCGCCCACCTGTGGGCCCACGCCCACCCGGTCGTCTACGCGGCCGAGTAGGTCAGGCGGCCACCCCGAACAGGGCGCCGACGCCGGCGGTGATCGCCATCGCCGCCGCGCCCCAGAACGTCACCCGCCCGACGGCCTTCAGCATCGGCGCGCCGCCCGCCCGCGCGCCGAACGCGCCCAGGCCCGCCAGGGCGAGGATCGACACGCCCGCGGTGACCGGTGCGAGCAGCGGCCCCGTGGCGACCAGCGCGGTCGCCAGCGGCACTGCAGCTCCGGCGGCGAACGTCAGCGCCGAGGTCAAGGCGGCTTGCAGCGGCCGCGCCGTCGTCAGGTCGGAGATGCCCAGCTCGTCCCGCGCATGCGCCGCCAGGGCGTCCTTCGCCATCAGCTGGTCCGCGACTTGCCGGGCGAGGGCAGGTGAAAGGCCGCGCTGGACATAGATGTCGGCCAGCTCCTCGTGCTCGAACTCGGGCTGGGCGGCCAGTTCGGCGGTCTCGCGGGCGATGTCGGCCCGCTCGGTGTCGGATTGCGAGCTGACCGAGACGTACTCGCCGGCGGCCATCGACATGGCCCCCGCCACCAGGGCCGCGAGGCCCGCCACCAGGATCTCGCCCCGGCCCTGGGCGGCGGCGGCGACGCCGACGATCAGGCTGGCTGTGGAGACGATGCCGTCGTTGGCGCCCAGCACGGCCGCCCGCAGCCAGCCGATGCGGGCGATCTGGTGCCGCTCGAGGTGCCGGGGCGCCATCCGATCAACCCGGGCTGATCATTTTTTCAGGCCGGACGACCTCGTCGAACTCCTCGTTCGTGACGTAGCCGCCGCCGACGGCTTCCTCGCGCAGGGTGGTGCCGTTCTTGTGCGCCAGCTTGGCGATCTTGGCGGCGTTGTCATAGCCGATCTTCGGCGCCAGCGCCGTCACCAGCATCAGCGAGCGCTCGAGGTTGGCCTTGATGTTGTCCTCGCGGGCCTCGATGCCCTTGACCATGTTGTCGGTGAAGCTGATCGCCGCGTCCGAGATCAGCCGGCACGACTGCAGGAAGTTGTAGGCCATCACCGGGTTGAAGACGTTCAGCTCGAAGTGGCCCTGCGACCCGGCCACCGTCATCGCCGTCTGGTTGCCCATGATGTGGGCGCAGACCATGGTCAGGGCCTCGGCCTGGGTGGGGTTCACCTTGCCGGGCATGATCGACGAGCCCGGCTCGTTCTCGGGGAGCGCCAGCTCGCCCAGGCCCGAACGGGGCCCCGAGCCCAGGAAGCGGATGTCGTTGGCGATCTTGAACAGCGCCGCCGCCGCCGTGTTGATCGCCCCGTGGCTGAACACCATGGCGTCGTGCGCCGCCAGCGCCTCGAACTTGTTCGGCGCGGTGACGAACGGCAGGTGGGTGATCTTCGCGATCTTCTCGGCCACCAGCTCGGCGAAGCCCACCGGGGCGTTCAGGCCGGTGCCCACCGCCGTGCCGCCCTGGGCCAGCTCGTAGAGGCCGTACAGCGTCTCCTTGATCCGCCGCACCGACATGGCGACCTGGTGGGCGTAGCCGCCGAACTCCTGGCCCAGCGTCAGGGGCGTGGCGTCCTGGGTGTGGGTGCGCCCGATCTTGATGATGTGGGCGAACTCCTCGGCCTTGTACTTCAACGCCGCGTGCAGGTGCTCCAGCGCCGGCATCACCGAACGGGCGACCTCTTCGGCGGCGGCGATGTGCATGGCCGTCGGATAGGTGTCGTTCGACGACTGGCTCATGTTGACGTGGTCGTTCGGGTGGACCGGCTTCTTCGAGCCCATCTGCCCGCCCATCATCTCGATGGCCCGGTTCGAGATCACCTCGTTGGCGTTCATGTTCGACTGGGTGCCCGACCCGGTCTGCCAGACCACCAGCGGGAAATGGTCGTCCAGCTTGCCGTCGATGACCTCCTGGGCGGCGGCGACGATGTGCTTGCCGATCTCGGGATCGAGCTTGCCGAGCTCCATGTTGGCCTCGGCGGCGGCGCGCTTGACCACGCCCAGGGCGCGGATCACCGGCTTCGGCTGCTTCTCCCACCCGATCCTGAAGTTGCCGATCGAGCGCTGCGTCTGCGCGCCCCAGTACCGGTCGGACGGGACTTCGATCGGGCCGAAGGTGTCGGTCTCGGTGCGGGTCGCGGTCACGGGCAGTCACTCCTCACGTCTTGGCCGGGCCGGTTTAGCGACGTGGGCCGAGACTGCAAGACGCCCTTGGGGCTAGACAGGCGGGAATGACCGAGACCCCGCCCCCGGCTCTTCAGGCATGGACCCAGCACGGCAAGGTGCGCGCCCGCGAGGCGGACGGCCTGCTCGAGGTCACGGTCGACGGCCTGACCACCCAGGCCAAGTACTACAAGCCGCTGATCTACGAGTTCTTCCGCAAGGCCTGGCGCGGCTCCCGTCCGGCCTGGGGCGAGTTCTCGGTCGAGATCGGTATGGAGTACGTCGGCGATCCGCCCTGGCTCGACCTGGACAACCTGGCCAAGGCCATCCTCGACGCCATCAAGGGCTACGCCTTCCATGACGACGCCCAGGTGGCGCGCCTGCTGGTCGAGCGGCGGCCGGGCGAGCGCGAGCGGATCACCGTCACCGTGCGCCGGCTGGCCTGACCGGCCCGGCCGTCCTAGTCGCGGCCCCAGCGCCAGCGCATCTCGCCCTCCGTCCGACGGAGGCTCACGACGACGAAGACGGCGATCAGCGCCGCGGCGATGGCCGCCGTGGCGACCGCGCCTGCGGTCCGGTCCGAGAAGAAGCCCGGCGCGAAGGTGAACGTCGCCGCCAGGCCGCCCGCGAACAGGGCCGTCGCCAGCCAGCCTTCCCAGGAGATCGGGGTGAAGCCGTAGCCGTAGAGCTTGGGACGGAACCAGGGCTTGCGCATGGGCGCCATCATAGCCCATCGCCGCCCCGGGCGCATGCGGGGCCGTGGGGCTAGGGCCAGCGGCCGTCGGGCTTGCCCACGTGCACGACCACCTCGTCGCCGGGCCCGGCGCAGGCCCAGCCCTCGGCCGTCTCGGTCCGCCAGCGGAAACCTTCGCGGGCGCGCCAGCATTCGTCGCCGGGCATCTGCACGACGTCGGCGCGGCCGTAGCCGGCGGCGGCCACGGCCTTCTGCACGTTCGCCGTCCGCCGGGCGGTGTTCCACTGATGCGCGCCGAAGCCCACGGCGATGAGGACCAGCGCGCTCACCATGAGGATCGTCAGCGGCCGGCGCGCCCTGGGGCTGCGGGTGTTGTCGAGGGGGTTCGTCCGCACGGCTGGCCCTTGCCTGTCGTCGTCGGCAGGACGCTAGCGGCGGATGGGCGGGGGGAGAAGCCCCCCAAAAGAAAACCGGCCGCGCCGGGAGGGAAGTGGCGCGGCCGGGGTACTTCGCGAACCTGTCCGGGGGAAGAGGGGTCGGTTCAGCGATACTGTTGCAGGCGCGTGGTGCGAAGGCCCGCCATCCCGTGGCGGTCGATCGAGCGCTGCCAGGACAGGAATTCGTCGCTGGTCAGCGAGTAGCGCTCCAGAGCGTCTTCGAGCGAGATCAGCCCGCCGCGCACCGCCGCGACGACCTCGGCCTTGCGGCGGATCACCCACCGGCCGGTGTTCGGCGGCGGCAGATCCTTGATCGTCAGAGGCGCGCCGGTCGGACCGATGACATACGCCTCGCCCCGGCTGTTCGTGCGCAGCTGCTGCGTCTGTTGCAACATGGCTATTCTAGCCTTCCCACCATCACTGTTGGCGGGAAGGATAGGCCGCGGCTCCTAACGGCCGCTGAATCGCTAGAGTAAAGAAACACCTAACCATACACTCCCCCGTGTACCAATTTGATACTCTTCTAACTGTTTACGTTTGTTAAGCTATGCTAACGGGAAGTATTACCGCTTGATGTTGATGAGTTCCTCCAACATCTGATCGGCGGTGGTGATGATCTTGGAGGACGCCGAATAGGCCTTCTGGGTCGCGATCAGGCCGGTGAACTCGGCCGAGAGGTCCACCGTCGAGGCTTCCAGGCTGGACGGCGAGATCTTGCCCGCGCCGCCGATGCCGGCTTCCTTCACAGTCATCTCGCCGGCGGGGATCGTGGGCCGGTAGGCGTTGCCGCTCACCGCCGCCAGGGCGTCCGGGTTGGGGAAGGTGGCCACGCCGATCTTGGCGATCTTGCGGATCTGGCTGTTGTCGTAGACCGCCGAGACGACGCCCTCCGGGTCGACGTCGATGGCGATCACGTTGCCGACGCCGGCGCCGTTCGACTGGATGGCGGTCACCGTCGAGGTCGACGAGTACTGGCTGAGCTTGTCCAGGGCGAGGTTGATGTCCTGGGCGGCCAGGCCGAGGCCGGTGGCCCACCGCGGCGTGGCGCCCGCCGAGGCGTCCAGGCTGAGGCTCTGCAGGGCGGCGGTGGTCGTGCCGAGGTTGATGGTGCCGTCGGCGTTGAAGTTGATGGTGCCGCGGGCGAGCTGGCCGGGCGGGGTGCCGGCGGCCAGGTCCACCGAGCTGGCGGGCACCGCGTAGATTTCCGCGTGCCAGGCGTTGGCGACGTCGTCCTTCAGCATCGCCAGGGCGATCTTCCGCGAGCCGCCGGCGGAGTCCACGACGTTCATCTCGATGACGAAGTCCGGCTTCACCCCGGTCGCGCCGGCGCTGTCGGCGTATTCGGCCATCGAGGTGGCGGCCACGGAGCCGTCGTAGGTCGCCTCCGACGCCGAGACCGGGCCGTCCTTGTTGACGTTCGCGGTGACGCCGAGTTCGGTCGTCGGGGCCACGGCCGAGCCGAGGTTCTTGACGTTGATCGATTGCATCAGGCTGAGGTCGGACGGATTGACGTTGAACGTCCCGTCCGCCTGCACGGGCCAGCCCTGCAGGTAGAGGCCGGCGTCGTTGACCATGTAGCCGTCGGAATCGACGGCGAAGGCCCCCGAGCGGGTGAAGCTGCGCGGGTCGGCCCCGGTCAGCCCCAGGCCCTTGTTCGCCACCACGAAGAAGCCGTCGCCCGAGATGGCGAGGTCGGTGGTGGAGTTGGAGGCCTGGATCAGGCCCTGCTGGCTGACGAACTGGCGCGTGACGCTCTGCACGCCGCCGGCCGAGTACTTGCCCTTCACGGCCTGGGCCGTGACCACGTTGGCGAAGTTCACCTGGTTGCGCTTGTAGGCGACGGTGTTGACGTTCGCGATGTTGTCCGAGATCGCCGCCAGCGCCGAGGAGTTGGCCACCAACCCCGAGACGCCCGCGAGCATGGCCGAATTGATGCTCATGGCTTACTTCCGTTCTTCTCCATGGAGTCCGCGTCCTGCGGAGGGTCGGCTTTCGAAGCCGCCGTTGGAGACGACGTTTTGCCGTCCGGGTTGTCGTTTCACGCAGCGTCCTCCGACGGGGGCGTCGCAGGCTGCGGCTGCTTGATGGTGGTGATGTGGTTCCACAGGACCGGGGTCCCGTTGACGGTGATCAGGGTCTCGCCGTTCGACTGCTCCACGCCCGTCACGATCCCTTCGATCGAGACGGTGGAGGGGACGGTGGCGAAGTCGGAATCCTTGGCGCTGACCTTCAGGCTGTAGACGCCGCCGTCCGGCAGCTTCACGCCGTTGGCGTCCTTGCCGTCCCAGGTCACCTTGTGATCGCCGGCCTTGCGGCCGTCCTCGGCCGCCGAGAGCGTGCGCACCGTCTTGCCGTTGCTGTCGACGACCTCGAGCTTCACGTCGTTGGCGTCGCGCGGCAGGGTGTAGATCCACGCGGCTTGCCCGTCCTTCAGCTTGGCGTCGACGGTGGCGGCGCGCACCTCCTTGCCGATCAGGCTGACGGCGGTCGACACGCCGTTGCTGGTGTTGGACACCAGGGACTTCAGCAGGTCGTTGGTGAGCAACTGCTGCTCCACGCCCGTCATCTGGACGATCTGCTGGGTGAACTGGTTGGAATCCAGCGGCGACAGCGGGTCCTGGTTCTTCAGCTGCGTGGTCAGCAGCGCGAGGAACGTGTCGAAGCTCTCGGCCAGCCGGGTGCGGCCGATCGCGCTGGTGTCCGTGATCCCGGAAACGCCGCCAACAGCCATCTCAGATCCTCACGTCCACGCCGCCGGTCACGCCCCGGCGCAGGCGAAGCTCGCCCGAGGTTGCGGCCAGGTCGGCCTCGCCGGCCGTCTCCAGCGCCTGCTGGAAGGCGCGGCCGCGGAAGCCGTCGCCGGGCTCGCGCGGGTCCTGCCGCGCCTGGCCCCGGTCGCCCGCCACGTCGAACGACAGCCCGCCGGAAAGCTCGAAGCCGGCCTGCTCCAGCGCGCGCTGCAGTTCGCCGGCCCGCGACTTCAGCTCGGCCGCGGCCTGCGGATTGTCGAAGGTCATGGCCGCGCTGACCCGGCCGTGGGCCCCGACCTCGACCCGCACGTCGACCTTGCCGAGGCCCGCGGGATCGAGCTCGACGTCGAAGCGGGTGGAGCGGGCGTCCAGCTTCTTGACGATCTGGGCGGCCAGGCTGGCCACGGTCTCGGGCGAGCCGCGCACCGGGTGGACCGGCGCGGCGGCGCTCTCGGCGCCGGCCGCGGCGCGGGTCCCGGAGGTTCCGGCCGAGGCCTCGCCGAACGTCCGGCCCTCCTGCGGACGGGCCTCGGCGGCCGGCTTGAACTCGGGCGCGGCCGGGGCGTCGGGCGCGGGGGGCTTGCCGCCGGCGGATTTGGCGGAGGCCGCCGTGGACGGCGATGGCGCGTCGGGCGTCTCGCCGTTGCGCTCGGCGCGGGGCGCTGCGGCGGGCTTCTGCTGGCGGGCCGCCGCCTCGCCGGCGGCCTGGGCGACGGCTAGGCCTGCAGCCGGCGCCGGGGGCTGGGCGGTCTGTCCCCGCGCGGCCTGATCCTGCGCAGCCTGGCCCTGCACGGCCTGGCTCGTCGGCGCGGGGAGCGTGTCTTCCGACGCGGCGGAAACAGCCTGGGCCTCGGCGGCGGGGGCCGCCGCCGGAGCCGCCGGCGGCGCGCTGCGCTGCGCGGCGGGCGCCGGCTCCGGCCGCGGGGCCGGCTGGGACTCGAGCGCCGCGCGGGCGTCTTGCGCGGGCGCCGGCGCGGCCGCCGTCTCCGCCGTCGCGGCGGCTGGCGGCGCGGTCTCGGCGTCCTCGGGCGCCGCAGGCGGGGCGGGGACGCCCTGGAGGCTCTTCTCGTCCTGGGGCGCGGCGGCGGTCACGTCCGTCCCCGTTGGCGTTCCCGCGGAGGGCGCCATGGCGTTAGGCGTCTGGGCGGGGATCGCCGCGGCTGCGGCCAGCGCGGCCGGCGCGTCCGTGGCCGCAGCGGCCGGGTCGGCCTCCCCCGGGGTTTCGGTGTCGGACCCGTCCCCTTCCGCGTCCGCGCCCAGCCCGGCGAACAGCGGGCCTGGCGCCGAGACGGTCGCCGCAGCGCCGGCCGCCGCGGACTGGGCGCCGGCCCCGGAAGCGCCGATCCCGGGGACGCCGGCCTCGGGCGCGCCGAACAGCGCCGCCATCAGGGCCTCGAAGCCGGCCAGAGCGCCGCCAGCCGACGGCGCGCCGCCGGCCGTGGGGCCGGGGGAGGCGGGCATCGTGGGGTTGATCGCTGGCGCGGTCATGCGGGGTGTCGGGTGATCTCGGTTGCTCAGCGCATCCTGCGCCGGGTCCATTCGGTCCGACCGGAGCAACCTTCGCGCCACATCGGCAAACCATTGAAAAGACAGCAATAAGGGGGTTGTGGCCGGGGGCGCCGGCGCCCCTCTCGCGGCGGAAATTGCCGGGCCGCCGCCGCCCAGGTGGGGCGTTCCCTGCCGGTCGGAAAGGCCTTCCCCCGCGCCCGGCAGAACGGGCGCCAAGCAAGACAGCGCCCGGCAGCACCGGGATCGGGACGCGGCCTTCGTCCGCCATGTGGCGCCGGACTTGCGCCGCTCAATCCGAGTTCACCCGGACCCCGAAGGGCCACTGTTGAAATTGTTGAGGTTTTCCCGGCGCCTCACGCGCGCGTTCACTCTGATCCCGGCAGAATTGGCCGGGTCGAGGGTGAGCCTTTGCCGGGCGGAGCGTTAAGCGATGTCGCTGAACGTCACCCTCCAGACCGCCGCCTCGGGGCTCAACGCCGCCCAGGCGTCCCTGCGCGCGGTCTCGGACAACATCGCCAACGTCAACACCCCGGGCTACGTCCGCAAGGCCGTGGTGCAGCAGCCCCTGGTGGTCGACGGCGTCGGCATGGGCGTCCGCGTCCAGGGCATGAAGCGGATCACCGACGACTATCTCCAGTCGGCGAGCCTGACCGCCGCGTCGGACTCCAGCCGCTGGGCGGCGGTGGCGCAGTATCTGGACAACGCCCAGAGCCTGTTCGGCGACCCCTCCAGCCCCGGCTTCTTCTTCAGCCGGCTGGACGAGATCTACGGCGCGTTCGCGACGGCGGCGGACGATCCGTCCTCGAGCCTGCTGCGCAGCCAGTCGATCGCCAATATCCAGGACTTCCTGGCCGAGGCCGACCGGATCAACAGCCAGCTCAGCGAACTGGGCGGAACCGTCGAGACCCGGATCACGGCCGACATCGACCGCGCCAACGACCTGCTCGCCCAGGTCGACCGGCTGAACGCCGAGATCAGCCGGGCGAAGATGGTCAACGCCGACGCCTCCGGTTCGGAGAACATCCAGAGCCAGCTCCTCGACGAGCTCTCCAGCCTGATGAACGTGCGCGTCGCGCGGCGGGCGGAAGGCGGCGTGACGGTGCGCTCCACCGAGGGCGTGCTGCTGGCCGGCGAGGGCGGCTCGGCGACCCTCAGCTACGTGCGCTCGGATTCCACACCCGGCTACATCAGCGCCAAGCCCTCGGGCGGCGGGACGGACGCCCAGCCGATCCAGATCGCGAGCGGGGAGATCCGCGGCCTGATGGACCTGCGCGACCAGGAGCTGCCCAAGCTGCAGGACCAGCTCGGCGAGTTCCTGACGCGGGCCGTCGACCAGCTCAACGCGGCCCACAACGCCTCCGTCGCCTATCCGGCGCCGAGCACCCTTACCGGGCGCAACACGGGGCTGGATCTGCCGACCGCCGTCGGCGGCTTCTCGGGCGCGACGACCCTCGCCGTCATGGACGCCAATGGCGTGCTCGTGCGCCGGGTGGACGTGGACTTCACCGCCGGCACGATGAGCGCCAACGGCGGCCCGGCCGTGGCCTTCACGCCCGGGACCTTCCTCGCCACCCTGAACACCCAGCTCGGCGGCCAGGCGACGGCCTCCTTCACCGGCGGGACGCTTTCGATCGCGGGCGCGGGCGCCAACACCCTGGCGGTGGACGAGGGCACGTCCCAGAAGGCCGGCCGCGGCTTCTCGCACTTCTTCGGCCTGAACGACCTCGTCCGGTCGAACGGCTTCACCAACTACGACACGGGCCTGCGCCCGACCGACCCGCACGGCTTCACCGCGGGCGATCCCATCACCCTGCGGCTCTCCAGTCCCGACGGGCTGCCCCTGCGCGACATCACCATCCCGGTGCCCGCCGGGACCCAGATGAGCGACCTGGTCAACGCCCTGAACAGCAGCGCCACGGGCGTGGGCCTCTACGGCAGCTTCAGCCTGGACGCGCAGGGGGCGCTGACCTTCCAGGGCGCGCCGCCGACCAACGCCCAGGTCTCGGTCGTCACCGACAACACCCAGCGCGGCGCGGGCGGCCCCTCGATCAGCCAGCTCTTCGGCCTGGGCGCGGTGGAGCGCTCCAACCGCGCCGGCCGGTTCCAGGTCGACGGGACGCTGGACGCCGATCCCACCCGCCTCGCGCTCGGCAAGCTGGACTTCTCGGGCGGCTTCACCCTGCCGGCCATCCGGCCCGGCGACGGGCGCGGGGCCCTGGCGCTGTCCCAGGCGGGAGACGTGGCCACGCGCTTCCAGGCCGCCGGCTCGCTGGGCCAGGTCAACATGACCGTCTCGCGCTACGCCTCGGAGTTCGGGGGCTCGATCGGCCGCAACGCCGCCTCCGCCGAGACCCGCAAGGAGAGCGCCGCGGCCGTGCTGAACGAGGCCACCGCCCGCCGCCAGTCGGTCGAAGGCGTCAACCTCGACGAGGAGCTGGTGAACATGACCACCTATCAGCAGGCCTTCAACGCCTCGGCGCGCATGGTGCAGGCCGCCAAGGACCTCTTCGACGTCCTGCTCGGAATGGTGTGAGGAGACCCTAGATGGTGACCCGCGTCTCGACCCCCGGAAACTACGCCGCCGTGCTGGCCAACCTGCTGGGCGCCCAGCAGCGCCAGATGCAGGCCGGCGAGAAGGTCTCGACCCAGAAGAACGGCACGGACCTGAAGGACTACGCGCGCGACGCCGAGATGCTGACCGCGATGCGCTCCCTCAAGGCTCGGATCGAGGTCTATCAGGAGCAGAACACCTTCATCGCCGAGCGGCTGTCGACCCAGGATACGGCGCTGAACCGCATCGCCGACGCCGCCCAGGGCGTGCGCCAGGCCATCGCCGAGGCCATCGCCTCGGGCCGCGTGGACACGCTGATGGAGGACCTGGAGGCCCAGTTCCGCAACGCCGCCGAGGGGATGAACGCCCGCTACGGGGGCAAGTACCTGTTCGCCGGCGGCCAGGTGGACACCCGGCCGATGACCGCCACGGCGTTGTCGGATCTCACCTCGGGCCCGCCGATCGCCAACTGGTTCAAGAACGACAGCTTCCTGACGTCGGCCAAGGTGGACGAGGCGACGACCGTCTCCACCGGCATCCTCGCCGACGACGTGGGCACGGACATGCTGGCCGCCTTCCAGACGATCCAGGCGTTCCACGAGGGCGGCTCGGGTCCGTTCACCGGCGCCATGACCGACGCCCAGCGCACCTTCCTGGAGGGCCAGCTCGCCACCTGGGACGGCGTGCGCGAGGACGTGACCAACGTCGCGGCGCGGAACGGCATGATCCAGAAGCGGGTCGAGACGGTGCGAGAGGACCTCAAGACCCGCGACAACGCCCTGGCCGGCATGATGGGCGACATCACCGACGCCGACATGGCCGAGGCGGTGGCCCAGCTGCAGCAGGCCCAGCTCTCCGTCCAGGCCGCCGCCCACGTCTTCACGACGCTGCAGGAAAGCTCGCTGCTGTCGATCCTGCGGCCGTAGGGCTCAGGCGGTCCGGCCCAGCTCCAGGCAGCCGCCGAGGCGCGCGACCAGCCGCTCGCCATGCCAGACCTCGGCGGCGTAGCGGCCGGTCAGCACCTCCTCCGCCCGCTCGAGCGCGGCGCGGTCGGTCGGGAACTGGCCTTCGATCTCGTCGGCGATGCGGTCCTGTCGGTTCAGGACATAGATGCGGTAGGAACTCATGGCTCATCCCCCGATGAAAGTCGGATGAGGCGGGAGCTCGGGTCTCGGGTCTCTCGTCGCCGGCGCCTCTTCGAACTTGCCGACGATGCCCGTAGTCTACAGCACTTCCATGACGGCCGGGCGATCACGAATCCGAGTGTCAGAATCCGACGCAGATCCAGGCCGCCCTCGAAAAGCGAAGGCCCAGCCGCTACATAGGCGCCCATGAGCGTCTGCAGCGTTCCCGTCACGATCAACGCCGAGCGTCTGTCCGACGGCCTCGTCGAGGCCGCGCGGGCGGCCGTGGGCCTGCCGGCCGGCACGCGGATCGTCGCGGCCATGTCCGGCGGGGTGGACTCCACCGTCACCGCCGCGCTGCTGGCGCGGGCCGGCTACGACGTGGTGGGCGTGACCCTGCAGCTCTACGACCACGGCGCGGCGGTCCAGAAGAAGGGCGCCTGCTGCGCCGGCCAGGACATCCACGACGCCCGCACGGCCGCCGAGGGCATCGGCATCCCGCACTACGTCCTGGACTACGAGAGCCGCTTCAAGCAGCAGGTCATCGAGGACTTCGCCGACGCCTACCTGCGCGGCGAGACGCCGATCCCCTGCATCCGCTGCAACCAGACGGTCAAGTTCCGCGACCTGCTGGACGTGGCCCGCGACCTGGGCGCCCAGGCCATGGCCACCGGCCACTACGTCCGCCGCGAGGCGGGCGCGGAGGGACCCGAACTGCACCGCGCCGCCGACCCGGCGCGCGACCAGTCCTACTTCCTGTTCGCCACCACGGCCGAGCAGCTGGACTACCTGCGCTTCCCGCTGGGGGCGATGCCGAAGCCGGCCGTGCGCGCCGCCGCCGCCGAGCTGGGGCTGGCCGTCGCCGACAAGCCGGACAGCCAGGACATCTGCTTCGTGCCGGAAGGCCGCTACACGACCATCATCGACCGCCTGCGCCCGCAGGGCGCGGAGCCGGGCGACATCGTGCACCTCGACGGCCGGGTGCTCGGCCGGCACGAGGGCGTCACCCGCTACACCATCGGCCAGCGCCGGGGGCTGAACGTCGCCGTCGGCGATCCGCTGTTCGTCGTCCGCATCGACGCCGACGCGCGCCAGGTGGTCGTCGGCCCGCGCGAGGCGCTGCTGACCCGGGCCCTCGGCCTGAAGGAGACCAACTGGATCGGCGGCGGCCCCTCCATCGAGGCGGCGTGCGAGGCCGGCCGGCCGGTGCTGGCCCGCGTCCGCTCGACCCGCGAGCCGGTCCCGGGCCGCCTCTCCCTGGTGGACGGCGTCCCCGGCGTGGTCTTCGACAACCCCGAGGAAGGCGTCGCCCCCGGCCAGGCCTGCGTCCTCTACGCCCCCGAATCCCCCACCCGCGTCCTCGGCGGCGGCTTCATCGCCGGCACGGTGCGCGACGCCTGACGGCGAAGCCGTCCTTCGACACCAAGGTCACGAAGCGCACGAAGACCACCAAGAGGGGCCCCCTTCGTGTCCTTGGTGATCTTTGTGGTCTTGGTGTTCAGATACGGAGCCGCCGCTGGCGCGGCGTCTCCGGCGGTCTTCTTGATCGTTGCGCCGTCCGCAACGTGACCTTCTGTTTCACCGGCCGCTGAATTATATCGGCGGCATGACCCAAGCCTCCGATCCCGTCGTCATCGCGTCGTACGCCCGCACGCCCATGGGCGGCTTCCAGGGCGTGCTGTCCGCCGCCAAGGCCACCGAGCTCGGCGCCGCCGCCGTCAGGGCCGCCGTCGAGCGCGCCGGGGCCCAGCCGGACCAGATCGAGCAGATCGTCATGGGCTGCGTCCTGCCCGCGGGCCTCGGCCAGGCGCCGGCGCGCCAGGCCGCCCTCGGCGCGGGCCTGCCCAAGTCGGTCGAGGCGACCACGGTCAACAAGATGTGCGGTTCGGGCATGCAGGCCGCGATCCTGGCGCACGACGCCCTCGCCGCCGGCTCGGCGGACGTGATCGTCGCGGGCGGTATGGAGAGCATGACGAACGCCCCGTACCTGATGCTGAAGCACCGCGCCGGCGCCCGCATCGGCCACGACACCATGTACGACCACATGTACCTCGACGGGCTGGAGGACGCCTACGAACCCGGCCGGCTGATGGGCTCCTTCGCCGAGGAGACGGCGAAGCAGTACCAGTTCACCCGCGAGGCCATGGACGAGTACGCGATCGGCTCGCTCAAGCGCGCCAAGGCGGCCACGGAGTCCGGCGCCTTCGCGAAGGAGATCGTCCCGGTCCAGGTCACCGACCGCAAGGGGACGGCCACCGTCGAGCATGACGAGCAGCCGCTGAAGGCCGACCCGGCCAAGATCCCGACCCTGAAGCCGGCCTTCGCCAGGGACGGCGCCATCACGGCGGCCAACGCCAGCTCGATCTCGGACGGCGCCGCGGCCCTCGTCATGACCCGCGAGAGCGTGGCGAAGGCGCTTGGCCTGAAGGTCGTCGCGCGCATCGCCGGCCACGGCGCCCACGCCCACGAGCCGGGCCTGTTCACCACCGCCCCGGTCCCCGCCATGCAGAAGGCGCTGAAGCGCGCCGGCTGGAGCGTGGACGACGTCGACCTGTTCGAGGTCAACGAGGCCTTCGCCGTCGTCGCCATGATCGCCGAGCGCGAGCTGGGCATCGACCGCGACAAGCTCAACGTCAACGGCGGCGCCTGCGCCCTCGGCCACCCGATCGGCGCCTCGGGCGCCCGCATCCTCGCCACCCTGCTGGCCGCCTTGGAAGCGCGCGGCGGCAAGCGCGGCCTCGCCTCCCTCTGCATCGGCGGCGGCGAAGCCACCGCGATGGCGGTGGAGCTGGCCTGAGCCGACCCCCTCCTCCCCCGTCGGGGGAGGGGGACCGCGAAGCGGTGGAGGGGGCCTAGCCCCATCCGCCGAGCCGCCGGCAAGCCCCCACCACCATGCTGCGCATGGTCCCCCTCCCCCGACGGGGGAGGAGGGGCGGACTTGGATCCCGTTACCCCGCCGCGTTCATGTTGATGGTCATGCCGCCGGGGAGCTGCATGTCGCCGGGGGCCATGCCGGCTGGGCAGGGGCCTTCCCAGGCGGCGGTCAGGGTCATCTCGTGGCGGCCGTTCATCTGCGGAGCCTGGGCGCCGGTGGTCTCGGTGACCGCCTTGACCTCGTAGCGGCTGGCGAAGTCGCCCGTGGCCGTTCCCGAGGTCGTCGCCTTGCCGCCCGAGCCCATGTCGCAGACGCTCTCGAACCGCCAGCCGCCGGCGATCGGCGTCACCACGTTCTTCTCGCAGCGGTCCTGGTCCACCGTCTGGCCGTAGACCGCCATCCGTCGGTCGGTGGCCTCGTCGAAGCAGATCTTCATCGTCTGGCTCATGCCGGCAGTGGTCACCGTCTGGCTCCAGAGGCCGGGCTTGCGGGCCGGCGGCGCGGCGGCGCCGGGGGCGGGCAGGGCGGCCGAGGGCGCCTGGGCGGCGGGCGCCTCGGCGGTCTCGGTCTTCTTCTGGCAGGCGGCCAGGACGAGCGGGGACAGGGCGGCCAGGGACAGGGACAGGACCAGCGTTCGGCGCATCTTGCATCTCCTCCGTGGAGCCCGGACCTTAGTCCGGGAGCCATCCGCCGCGCGAGCGGGTTTCAGCCCCGAAGGAGGAGCACCACATGGCCGAGCTGCGCGACACCGGCGACCGCTACGAGATGGATGAGCAGGGCCACACGTCCTACGCCGACTACCGCCTGAAGGACGGGACCCTCTACATCGACTACGTGTTCGCCCCGCCGCCCCTACGCGGCACCGGGGCCTCGGGCCGCCTGATGCAGGCCATCGGCGCCCGCGCCCGCGACGCGGGGGTGAGGATCGTCCCCATCTGCGGCTACGCCGCCGCTTGGCTGAATCGCAGCCCGGACTACCGCGACCTGCTGGCCTAGCCCCCCATCCCGTTCCGTTCCCACGCCAGTGGGAAGGGTGGGAAGGGTGGGCGGCGCCCCCCACCCTCCTGCCATGCCATGTCAGCAGGCCTGTGCGTTAGGGTGGCGGAGAGACCCTGCAGAGCCTACCTTTCGCCCCATGCCCCGCACAGCAGCCCCGGCCGGCGTCTCGGACATGTCCGCGGCGTTCGACTACGACGAGAACACCATGCCGCTGCTCTGGAAGCCGCACCGTCCGGAGCGGCCGGAGAAGAGCGAGGGCGGCCGCCGGTTCAAGCTCGTCTCCGATTACCAGCCGGCCGGCGACCAGCCGCAGGCGATCCGCGAGCTCGTCGAGGGCCTGGAGGGCCGCGAGCACGACCAGGTCCTGCTCGGTGTCACCGGCTCGGGCAAGACCTTCACCATGGCCAAGGTGATCGAGGAGACGCAGCGCCCGGCGCTGATCCTCGCCCCCAATAAGACCCTCGCCGCCCAGCTCTATTCCGAGTTCAGGAGCTTCTTCCCCGAGAACGCGGTCGAGTTCTTCGTCTCGTACTACGACTACTACCAGCCCGAGGCCTACGTGCCCCGGACCGACACCTACATCGAGAAGGACAGCTCGATTAACGAGCAGATCGACCGGATGCGCCACTCGGCCACCCGCGCGATCCTGGAGCGCGACGACGTCATCGTCGTGGCCTCGGTCTCCTGCATCTACGGCATCGGCTCGGTCGAGACCTACTCGGCCATGACCTTCCAGCTGAAGCCCGGCGACCGGGTGGACGAGAAGAAGCTGATGGGGGACCTCGTGGCCCTCCAGTACAAGCGCAACGACCAGGCGTTCGAGCGCGGCACGTTCCGCCGCCGCGGCGACACCATCGAGATCTTCCCGGCCCACTACGAGGATCGCGCCTGGCGCATCAGCCTCTTCGGCGACGAGGTCGAGGCGATCGTCGAGTTCGACCCGCTGACCGGCAAGAAGACCGCCGAACTGCAGGGCGTGAAGATCTACGCCAACAGCCACTACGTGACGCCCAGGCCGACGCTCCGCCAGGCCATCAACCAGATCAAGGTCGAGCTGAAGGAGCGTCTCGACTGGCTTGTCGCCAACGGCAAGCTGCTGGAGGCCCAGCGCCTCGAACAGCGCACCACCTTCGACCTGGAGATGATCGAGGCCACCGGCTCCTGCGCCGGCATCGAGAACTACTCCCGCTACCTCACCGGCCGCCGGCCCGGCGAGCCGCCGCCGACGTTCTTCGAGTACATCCCCGACAACGCCCTGCTGTTCGTGGACGAGAGCCACCAGACGGTGCCGCAGATCGGCGCCATGTACCGGGGCGACTACCGCCGCAAGTGGACCCTGGCCGAGTTCGGCTTCCGCCTGCCTTCCTGCATCGACAACCGCCCGCTCAAGTTCGAGGAGTGGGACGCCATGCGGCCGGACACCGTCCACGTCTCGGCCACCCCCGGCCCGTGGGAGATGGAGAAGACCGGCGGCGTCTTCGCCGAGCAGGTGATCCGCCCCACCGGCCTGATCGACCCGCCGGTGGAGGTGCGCCCGGTCAGCAAGGACGGCTTCTCCCAGGTGGACGACGTGATCGACGAGGTGCGCCAGACGGCGGCCCGCGGCTACCGCAGCCTGATCACCGTCCTGACCAAGAAGATGGCCGAGGACCTGACGGAGTTCATGCACGAGCAGGGCCTGCGGGTCCGCTACATGCACTCCGACGTGGACACCCTGGAGCGCATCGAGATCATCCGCGACCTGCGGCTCGGCGCCTTCGACATCCTGGTGGGCATCAACCTGCTGCGCGAGGGCCTCGACATCCCCGAGTGCGGCCTCGTGGCCATCCTCGACGCCGACAAGGAGGGCTTCCTCCGCTCGGAGACCTCCCTGATCCAGACCATCGGCCGCGCCGCGCGGAACGTGGACGGCCGGGTCATCCTCTACGCCGACAGCGTCACCGGCTCCATGGAACGCGCCATGGCCGAGACCCAGCGCCGGCGCGAGAAGCAGATGGCCTACAACCTCGAGCACGGCATCACGCCCGAGAGCGTGAAGAGCCAGATCAAGGACATCCTCGCCAGCCCCTACGAGAAGGACCGCGTCACCGTCCCCGTCGGCGTGGCCGAGGACGGCAAGCCGTTCCTGGGCGACAACTTCAAGACCACCCTGCGCGACCTCGAGAACCGCATGAAGGAGGCGGCCGCCAACCTCGAATTCGAGGAAGCCGCCCGCCTGCGCGACGAGATCAAGCGCCTCAAGCTCCTCGACCTCGAGTTCGCCGCCGACGCCCTCGCCGGCGAAGGCGAGAGCGGCGACAAGGAAGCCGTCAAACGCGTGCGCGCCGAAGCGCGCGCCGAAAAGCAGGAACAGTTCAGGAAAGGGCGAGGCCGGCGGTAGGCGCCAGTCCGCCCCATGGCGGGAGAGGGGACAGGCCACGTCCTGCCCGCCTCCGCTGTGACGTTAGTCACACCCCTTAACTACACACCGTGGCCACAAATCCCCACCTAGCCCGGTAACAGGCTTAACTGGCGCCGTTCATGCGGCTGACAGGGAACCTGTGCTGTCTCAGGACGTAACTTTGGGGCAGCAAGGCGAGGAAGGCCTTCCAGCGGACCGTCGTGGGACGCGGGCCCTCCCGAGACCTTGGGTTGGGGATTTGAGGTACTTGAGAATGTCACCGTCTCTCAGCGTGGTCGCCGACAACGACCTGAAAGTCAGTCCCAGCGTTCCGAAGGCCGAGACCGTCGCCCAGCGCGTGCGGCGCCTCCAGCAGGAGGCCAAGCAGCTCGCCAAGGACCACATCAAGGCGCTGTCCGCCCAGCTCGTCGAGGTGGAGCAGATGGCCGCCGAGATCGCCGAGGGCGGCGAGGCCTACCCGCCCGGCGTACGCGACCTGGCCCGCCGCCTGGTCGAGGACATGGACAGCCGCGTCCAGACCCTGGAAGCGATCGTCGCCCGGACCTGAGCCCGGGCGGGGGTCCTTTCAAGACCCCAGTCATACCGGCCGCGAGGGGGCCGGTGGCGGGGCGGGGACATCCCGGGCGTTATGGCCCCTCCGTGCGAGGAGGCCGCCGGACGCAGCCGGCCGTTAACTGCGCTCCTCAAGCTTACCGACATCGCCGCTCCATCCGCCGCGCGCCCGTTCGTGTGTGAGCCGCCGTGCGCGTGAGCCGCCGCGCGCGCCGCCCCTCCTCCCCCGTCGGGGGAGGGGGACCGCGAAGCGGTGGAGGGGGCTTGCCCCATCCGCTGCGCCCGCCGGCCAGCCCCGCCCCCGTGCCCCGCCCCCGTGCCTCGCCCGGTGCCCCGCCGGGGAGGGGCCGCGAGAAATTTGGCGCGCACGACGCCTCGTGGTATTCAGAACAAAACCGGTACGGCGGCTCTTTTCCATTGTGGATCAATCGCCTCGGCCCCCGCGCGATGCGCGCGAAAGGGGTTGAGACGTCGCCGGGCGCTGCACCATTCTGGCGCCCGGATTGAGGGGGGAGACGCGGATGCTTCGGACGCTGGGCGTGGCGATCGCGGCGGTGGGACTGATGGGCGCGGGCGACTGGCGCGACCTCGACCCCGAGACTGCGCTGGTCATCGAGACCACCAAGGGGCGGGTCGTGGTGGAGATGGCCCCCGCCATGGCGCCCCAGGCGGTGGCGCGAGTGAAGACCCTGGCGCGCGAGGGCGTCTACGACGGCCTGCAGTTCCACCGGGTGATCGACGGCTTCGTCGCCCAGACCGGCAACCCGAACAACCGCGACGGCGGGACCTCGGCCCATCCCGACCTGCCGCCGGAGTTCCAGTTCCGCATTCCCGCCGAGGCCGCCACGATCGTGGTCGAGCGCAGCGACGGGATCGAGGGCCTCGTGGGCGCCGTCCCCTTCGCCGGCGTGCGGCTGCCGGACGGGCGGATCCGCGGCTGGGGCGCCTACTGCCCGGGCGTGGCCGGCATGGGCCGGCAGGCCGATCCCGGGACCGCCAACTCCGAGATCTTCTTCATGCGCGCCCCGGCCCGGCGGCTGGACCACGAATACACGGTCTGGGGCCGGGTGGTGCAGGGCCAGGAGGCGGTGCTGACGGTCGCCGTTGGCGAGCCGCCGAAGGTCCCCGACCTGATGCTGAAGGTGCGCGTCGCCGCCGACCTGCCGCCGGCCGAGCGGCCGAGGCTGCAGGCGCTGGACCCGGCCGGCCCCGCCTTCGCCGCGCGCCTGGCGGCCCTGAAGCGGGAGAAGGGCGCGGCGTTCACCGTCTGCGACGTGGACGTCCCGATCCGGGAGGCGCCGGCGCCTGCGGCGCCCTGACGCGGGCCTGCGACCTTCCGTCCTGTTGTTGCGGCGCAGCAATCCCCATACCGGGCGCTCAGGTTTCCGGAGCGTCGGCGTTGAAGTTCGAAGTCGTGGAAAGCGCCGGCGAGTGGATCGTCCGCCGCGAGGGCGAGGAGATCGCCCGCTTCGCCGGCCAGGACGAGGCCCTGAGCCACGTGGCCGACCGCCTGCGCGAGGCCGACCCCGCCGAGGGCGCCTCCCTTGCCATGCGCTACCAGCGGCGCGCCTAAGCCGATCCCGCCACGCACCCCGTCCTCCCCCAATGGGGGAGGAGGCGGGAGAAGCGCCTAGGCCTGCCGCACCTGGCCGCGGGCCTGCGCGGCGGCGGCCATGAGACGGCGGGCGGATTCCTCGGCGGCATCGGGCGTCATGGAGAGCGCCACGGCCTTGGGACCGAGGATCACCACCTCGCCCTCCACCGGAACGGCCGTCATCGGTTCGCTGTAGGCTGACTTGGATTCATGCATCTCGTGGACCTGCCCGGCACAACCGGGCGACGGGGCAGGCTGTTCCCCGGTGAACGCCGCTCGCCGCAGGGCGTTGTGGTCGGGTGAGCCGCATCAACCACTTCCTGGACAGCCTCGACGCGCGCGACCTGGCCGCCATCGAACCGGCCCTGGAGCGCCTGTCGCTGCGCCAGAACGACGTGCTGACCGAGCCGGACCAGCCGGTGTCGCACGTCTACCTGCCGATCGACTGCATCCTCTCGGTCGTGGTGCTGATGCGCGACGGCGGCCAGGTGGAGAGCCGCACGCTGGGCCGGGAGGGCGGCTACGGCCTCCTGCACAGCCTCGGCTCGCGGATCGCCTTCGAGCGGATGATCGTGCAGGTGAGCGGCGACTGCTGGCGCGTGCCCACCGCGACGCTGCAGGCGGCGGCCGCGAACAGCCCGGCACTCACCCGGGCCATCGTCCAGCACGGGCAGGCCAGCCTGCTGCAGGCGGCGCGCTCGACGGCCTGCAACGCCCTGCACCCGGCCGAGAAGCGGCTGTGCCGGTGGCTGCTGCTGACCCAGGACCGGCTGGATTCCGACGTCCTGCCGCTGACCCAGGAGCACCTGGCGATCATGCTGGGCGTGCAGCGCACCACGGTGACGGGCGTGGCCATGCAGCTCCAGGCCCGCGGCGTCATCTCGTACTCGCGGGGGCGCATCCGCGTCCTCGACCGGGAGGGGATCGAGGCCTGCGCCTGCGAGTGCTACGGCGCCATCCAGGAGACCACCCGCCGGATCCTGCAGGGCTGAGCCCGGCTCGGCTCTTGCGGCGCAGGCCCGTTGCGGGCCAGATCGCGCCTCTTCCGGAGGGCTGTGGTTGCGCATCTTCAAATCCCTGAGCGTCCGCGTGCTGATCGGCCTCGTCCTGGGACTGGCGATCGGCGCGGCGGGCGCGGCGTACGGCGGGGCGGGCGTGGCCCGGGTCATCGAGTCGGTCGAGGCGTTCGGCGGGCTGTGGCTGAACGCCCTGCGGATGACCGTCATCCCGCTGATCTTCGCCGTCCTGGTCACCGGCATCGCCCAGGTCTCCGACGCGGCGGCCACGGGCAAGCTCGCCGCCCGCGCCGTGGGCTGGTTCGCCGGCCTCTTGCTGCTCGCCTGCGCCTTCAGCCTGGTGTTCGTTCACGGCGTCCTGGCGCTCTGGCCGGTCAGCGCCGAGGGCGCGGCGGCCCTGCGCGCCGGCGCCCAGGCCGTGCCCGCCGAGGCGGCGACGCCGGACTTCGTCGCCTGGGTGAAGAGCCTTGCGCCCTCCAACCCGGTGAAGGCCGCCGCCGAGGACGCCGTCCTGCCGCTGGTGGTGTTCGCCATCTTCACCGGATTTGCGCTCACCCGCCTGCCTGCCGAGCGCGGCCGCACCGTGATCGAGGTGTTCCAGACGCTCGGCGAGGCGATGATCATCATCGTGCGCTGGGTGCTGTGGGCCGGGCCGGTCGGCGTCTTCTGCCTGGCGCTGGGCGTGGGCCTGCGGGCCGGCGTCGGCGCGGCCGGCGTGCTCGGCCACTACATCGCCGTGGCCTCCCTGGCCGGGGCGGGGATCAGCGTCGTGGCCTACATCCTGGCGGTGACCATCGGGCGGGTGCCGCTGGGCCGCTGGGCGCGGGCGACGGGGCCGGTGCTGGCCACCGCCTTCGCCACCCAGTCCTCGCTGGCCTGCCTGCCGGCGATGATCGAACGGACCCGCGACGACCTGGGCGTGCCCCAGCGGATCGCCGGCCTCGTCCTGCCGCTGGCGGTGGCGGTGTTCCGCTTCACGAGCCCGGTGGTGAACCTGGCCGTGGCGATCTTCGTGGCCCACGTCTACGGCATCCAGCCCTCGGCCCTGCAGTACGCCGGGGCGGTACTGGTGGCCCTGGCGGTCAGCGTCGGCTCGGTCGGCCTGCCGGGGCAGGTCTCGTTCATCATCAGCGTGGCGCCGATCTGCCTGGCGCTGGGCCTGCCGATCGAACTGCTGCCGATCCTGCTGGCGGTGGAGGTCGTGCCCGACATCTTCCGCACCGTCGGCAACGTCACCGGCGACATGGCGGTGACCGCCATCCTCGCCCGCAACGAGGAGAAGCCGCCCGAGCCCGAGGGCGCCTAGCCCGCGACGGCGATCCAGAGCGCCGCGGCGGCCTGGGCCGCGGCCACCGACCACAGGAGGCTGCGGAACGGCTCCTTGCGGGTCTTGTGGCGCAGGATCTGCTGGGCCGCGATCGCGCCGGGCGAGCCGCCGATGGCGGCCAGCAGCAGCAGGGTCGTCTCGGGCGTGCGCCGCTCGCCGCGCACCGCGGCGCGCTTGTCGGCGGCGAAGGCGGCGAAGGCGGCCAGGCTGGCCCCGGCGATCCAGGCGAGAAGCATGGTGCGGGGCCGCCGGCCTAGCCGGCGGTCGGCGGCTCGGTCGCTTCGGCGGGTTGGGCTTCGGCCGGTGCGGCGTCGGCCTCGGGAGCCGGTTCGTCCGCGGCCGGGGCGCCCTCGACGGTGTTCACCCGGAAGGCCGAGCCCATCAGGGCGGCGCGCTGCTCCAGCGTCTTGGCCGTGGTCTCGCACTTGGCCGGCAGGGCCCAGCTCATCCACTCCTGGGCCTTGCGCGCCTTGGTGACGTCGGGCCCGGCGGTCCACACGGAGCGGCCGCGCTTCACCGCCTCGGCGCCGGCGGCGTTGATCGGGCGGGGCGAGGCCTTCTCGGCGGCGGTCAGGGCGGACTGGAACAGCGTCAGCTTCTGGCGGCCGTCCTTCTGCATGTCGGCGTAGACCTTCAGATCGGCCTCCAGGCTCGTGCCGGGACGGCGGAACTGCTTCTCGATGCGGGTGACCTCGGGCATCACCTCGTCGTGCAGGTCGAGGTAGCCGCGCAGGGCCCCGTAGCACCAGGCGACGAACTGATAGTCCTCGCGCGGCGCGCCGGTGGGCCAGCGCTCCTCCGGCTGCGGGGCCGGCGCAGCGGCGGCGGGTTCGGCCTGGGCGAAGAGGGCGAGGGCGATGGCAAGCGGCGTCATGCGGAACCTTGTGCTCGGGAATCTTGTCAGCTTCGCGCCGGACTATCGAGGAGGGCCGTAGCCCCCGCCCCCCGGGGTCTCGATCTCGATCGCGTCGCCAAGCTCCACCGTAACGGAGAAGCAGCCGGGAAGTTCACTAGCCTCGCCCGATGCGCGGATCAAACGCTGCCGGCCGGGCAGGCCGGGCGACCCGCCCGCCAGGCCCTGCGGGGCGTGCTCGCGGCGGGAGGAGAGCAGGGCCGTCTCCATGGGCGCCAGGAAGCGGACGCGCCGGACCGCCCCGTCGCCGCCGCGCCGCGCCCCGGCCCCGCCCGAGCCGTGGCGGACGCCGAAATGCTCCACCCGCACCGGGAAGCGCCGCTCCAGGATCTCGGGATCGGTCAGGCGCGAGTTGGTCATGTGGGTGTGGACCGCGTCCGCGCCGTCGGCCGCCGCGGTCGCGCCGGCCCCGCCGCAGATGGTCTCGTAGTACTGCCGGGTCTCGTCGCCGAAGGTGAAGTTGTTCATCGACCCCTGCGCGTTGGCCATGACGCCGAGGGCGGCGTAGAGCGCGTCCACCACGTGCTGGCTGGTCTCGACGTTGCCGGCCACCACGGCCGCAGGCGGGCGCGGGTCCAGCATCGAGCCCTCGCGGGTCAGGATCCTCAGCGGCCTCAGGCACCCGGCGTTCAGCGGGATGTCGTCGTCCACCAGGGTGCGGAACACGTAGAGCGCGGCCGCGTCCACGATCGCCGAGGGGGCGTTGAAGTTGCTGGGAAGCTGGTCGGCGCTCTCCCGGAAGTCCAGCACCGCCTCGCGCGCGGCGGGATCGACGGTGGTTCGCACCACCACCCGCCCGCCGCCGTCCATCGGCGCCTCCGCGGCGCCGTCCCTCAGCCGGCCGATCGCCCGGCGAACCGCCTCGGCGGCGTTCTCCTGCACGAAGCCCATGTAACGGGCGACGGCCTCAGGGCCATGGGTGCGGATCATCTCGGCGACCGCGGCGGCCCCCGCCTGGCAGGCGGCGACCTGGGCCTTCAGGTCGGCGAGGTTGCGGTCCGGGGCCCTCGCCGGGAAGCGGCCGGCCGTCAGAGCCGCCCGGACCTCGGCGTCGAGGAACCGCCCGCCGCGCATGATCGGCAGGGCGTCCAGCAGCACGCCCTCGTCCTCGATGGTCTTCGAGAAGGGCGGCATCGAGCCGGGCTGCACTCCGCCCACGTCGGCATGGTGGCCCCTGGCGGCGACGTAGAACGAGGCCGCCGCGTCGCGCTCGGCCATGAACACCGGCATGACGACGGTAATGTCCGGCAGGTGCGTGCCGCCGGCGTAGGGGTTGTTGAGCGCGAAGGCCTCGCCGGGCTTCAGGTCGGGATGGCGGTCGCGCACCGCCCGCACCGAGGCGCCCATCGAGCCCAGGTGCACCGGCATGTGCGGCGCGTTGGCCACCAGGCCCCCGTCGGCGTCGAACAGGGCGCAGGAGAAGTCCAGCCGCTCCTTGATGTTCACCGATTGCGCCGTGCGCTCCAGGGCCGCGCCCATGGCCTCGGCCACGCCCATGAAGCGGCGGTTGAACAGCTCGAGGGTCACCGGATCGGGCCGGTCCAGCGCGATGGCCTGCGCCGCCCCGGCCGAGGTGCGGACGAGCCGGACCAGCCCGTCCGTCTCGGCCCTGGCCCGCCAGCCGGGCAGGACCGCGATCTGGGTGTCGGGCCGGACGATCAGCGCCGGGCCCTCCGCCTCCGCCAGCGCCTCGGCCGCGATCACCGGCGCATCATGCCAGGCGCCCTGGGCGTACAGGCGAACCTTCTCCCCTTGCGGGAGAAGGCGCCCGCCGGCGACGGCCGGATGAGCGTGGGCCGGTTGGGAGGCTTCCCGGCGGGGCGCGCGCGGCCCCTCGTCACTTTGCGCCTCGGCCTCCACCGCCGCGATCAGGATGGTCCGCTGCGGCTCCACGAAACCGAACAGGCGCTGGTGGGCCGCCTCGAACTCGGCCCGGAGGTCCTTGGGCGCATCGCCCGGCGAGACCGGCAGCTCGGCGTCGGCGCCGTCGTAGCGCAGGCGCAGGGTGCGGCGCACGGCGCCGGCCTCGGCGCCCTGCTCGGCCAGCGCGCGCCGCGCCTGCGCCTCCACCCCATCCAGCAGGGCTTCGGCGCGGGCGAGCCCCGCGGCGTCCAGGGTCGCCTCCAGGCCGGCCTGGCGCAGCGCCGTGACCTGCGCCTGGCCGATGCCCCACGCCGACAGAACGCTGCCGTACCGCGGGCACAGCACCTCGGCGACGCCCAGGGCCTCGGCCGTCTGGCAGGCGACCTGGCCGGCGGCCCCGCCGAACGCCACCAGCGCGTGCGACCGCGGGTCGAAGCCGCGCTCGGTGGAGATGCGCCGGATGGCCTGGGCCATCTGTTCGACGGCGACGGCGACGAAGCCCTCGGCGGCCGCCTCGAGACTTTCGGCGCCCATGGCCTGCGCCAGGTCGGCCAGCCGCGCCCGGCTCGCCTCAGGGTCCAGCGGCGCATCGCCCGCTCGGCCGAACACGCTGGGGAAGAAGCGCGGGTCGAGCCGGCCCAGCGCCAGGTTCGCGTCGGTCACCGCCGCCGGCCCGCCGCGGCCGTAGCAGGCGGGGCCGGGGTCGGCCCCCGCGCTGGCCGGGCCCGCCCGGGCGCGCATGCCGTCGAACGCCAGCACCGAGCCGCCGCCCGCCGCCACCGTCTCCACGTCCAGCATCGGCGCGCGCAGCCTGGCCCCGGCCACCCTGGCGGTGTCGCGCCGCTCCAGCGCCCCGGCGAACCGGCACACGTCGGTCGAGGTGCCGCCCATGTCGAAGCCCAGCACCGCCTCGGCGCCGGCGGCGTCCGCGGTGCGGGCGACGCCCACCACCCCGCCGGCCGGGCCGGAGACCACGGCGTCGCGGCCGCGGAACGCTTCGGCCCGGACGAGGCCCCCGGCCGAGGTCATGAAGTAGAGCGGCGCGCCCTCCACGGCCTCGGCGACCCGCCGGACATAGGCCTGCAGGACGGGGGTCAGGTAGGCGTCGGCCACGGTCGTCTCGGCGCGCGGGACGAAGCGGGGCAAGGGCGAGACCTCGTGGCTCAGGGCCACGAACTCGAAGCCGGCCGCACGGGCGATCTCGCCCGCCGCCCGCTCGTGCTCGGGATTGAGGTCGGCGTGCAGGAAGGCGATGGCGGCCGAGGTGAAACCCTCGGCGACCGCGGCCGCGAGCTGCGCGCGCAGGGCCTCGGCGTCCAGCGGCCGCACCACGACGCCGTCGGCGCCCAGCCGCTCGTCGGCCTCCACGACGCCGGCGTAGAGCGGCGCGGGCTTCTCGATCGTCAGGGCGAACAGCTCGGGCCGCGCCTGGTCGCCGATGGCCAGGGCGTCGGCGAAGCCGCGGGTGGTGACGAGCAGGGTCTTCGCGCCCCGCCGCTCCAGGAGGGCGTTGGTGGCGACCGTCGTGCCCATCTTGATCGCCTCGACGCGGTGGGCGGGGAAGGGCGCTCCCGGCGCGGCGCCCAGGATCCGGCGCATCCCTTCGACCGCCGAGTCCGTATAGGCGGGGGAGGCCGACAGTAGTTTCAGCGAGGTCTCCGCCCCGTCGTCGGCGCGGCCGATGACGTCGGTGAAAGTCCCGCCGCGGTCGATCCAGAAACTGAAGCGCCTGTCCAAAACTTAACCTCGGCCCGTCATTGTCATGGCCCCGCCATAGTCCTAAGGCTTCCGCTTAGTCACATGAGCTTCTGGCGCAAGATAGCTGGGCTCGCCGTCCGCAGGATCGACGAGGCGGAGTGCGACCAGTGCCCGCCCGGGTTGCCCGGCGAAGACCCCGCGTTTTCGACGGCCGTGACCGCGCTTGGGGCCAAGCTCGCCAAGGCCGACGGCGAGGCCCACGCCGACGAGTTCGACGTCTTCGCCACCGTCTTCCAGTCCGAACCCGGCAGCGAGGGCAATGTCCGGCGACTCTACCAGCTCGCCCGCCAGACCACACGCGGCTTCGAGAGCTACGCCCGCCGGCTGAGGAAGCGCTACGGCGCCTGCCCGCAGCTGCTCGAGGACGTCCTGGACGGCCTGTTCCATATCGCCGCCTCGGACGGGGCGGTCACCGGCGACGAACTCGCCTATCTGGAGCGGGTCTGCGAGCTGTTCGGCCTCTCGCCGCTCACATTTCGGCGATTGAAGGCCACTCACCTGGGGGCGGCCAACGACGATCCCTATGTGATCCTGGGCGTCGCCCCCGACGCCTCGGACGAGGCGATCCGCGCCGCCTGGAAGGCCCAGCTTTCCGAGGCGCACCCCGACCGCGCGAGGGCGCGCGGGCTGCCCAGCGAGTTCGTCGAGGTCGCCGAGGCCAAGGCCGCGGCGATCAACGCGGCCTACGACCAGATCTTGCGCGAGCGCAAGGCGATGCGGCTCGAAGGCGCGGCATGATGGCTTCGCAGGCCCTGTTAAGCCTTTCCGAAGGTTGACGCCGAGAACCTGCGGGCTGAGATAGAGAGTTACAGGCCCTCTAGGGCTGTTGAGGAACGTCATGGTGAACCAATTCGCCGCCCGTAACGGATCCGCCCTGCGCAGCCTCGCCGCCGTCGGCGCGACGCTCGCCACGGCCGCCGCGGTGATCGTGGGCGCCGTCCTGGCCGTCTTCGCGGCGGCCACGGTGGCGGTGATCGCGGTGATGACCTCGGCCCTCCTGGCCTTCGCCGGCCTCGCGCTGCGGGCCCGCCGGGCGCGCGCGCGCCGGACCGCCGGCGACGGCGTGATCGAGGCCCGCCATCTGGGCGGCCACCACTGGGTCGCCTACGGCTGGAACGAGCGCCGCTGAGGCGCGGCCGCGCCGCTTCCCCCTCCGGAATCTGAGATCCCGCGGGCCTGAAGCCTTGCCAAGCGGCTTGGGCGTGATAATGCGAGGCGTTCGCAACTCACCTCGCAGCCGCCGTTGAACGTCGTCACACCTCCCCAGCCCGCCGACGCCGCCCAGGACGCCCCCCAGGCCGCGGCCGCCGCCGAGAAGGCTCGCGCCAAGCGCCGGGCTCAGAAGCGCGCCGCCTTTCTGCGCCAGGTGGTCCAGTGGCATTGGATCAGCGCGGCGGTGTGCCTGGTGGGCATGCTGCTGTTCGCCGTGACCGGCATCACCCTCAACCACGCCGCCGACATCAGGGCCGAGCCGAAGACGGTCACCCGCGAGGGCGACCTGCCGACGGGGCTGCTGTCCGCTCTGCAGGCGGCGGAGGCGGGCGGCGGCGAGCTGCCCGCCGAGGTCCGCCGCTGGCTCTCGGACGAGATGAAGGTCAAGGCGCCGGCCGGTCCCGTCGAGTGGTCGGCGGGCGAGGCCTATGTGGCGCTGCCGGGCCCGGGCTCGGACGGCTGGGTGACGCTGGAGACCCAGACGGGCGCGGTGGCCTACGAGCACACCGACCGCGGCTGGATCGCCTACCTCAACGACCTGCACAAGGGCCGCAACACCGGGACCGCCTGGGCCTGGTTCATCGACATCTTCGCCGTGGCCTCGATCGTCTTCTCGATCACCGGCCTGCTGCTGCTGCAGCTCCACGCCCACGCCCGCAAGTCGACGTGGCCGCTGGTGGGCCTGGGCCTGGTGATCCCCGTCCTACTGGCCCTGTTCCTGATCCACTGAGGAGTGCGCATGCGCGTCAAGCGTCCGACCCTGTTCGCCGCCGCCGCCGGAGCCGCCGCGGTCCCGGCCGCGGCGAACGCCGCCGAGCTGGCTGTCAGCGTCGAGATCCCCAAGCTGGCGGTGGCCGAGTACCACCGCCCCTATGTGGCCCTCTGGATCGAGGGGCCGGACCAGGTCGCGGTGAAGACCCTGGCCGTCTGGTACGACGTCAAGCTCAAGAACCGCGAAGGGACGACCTGGCTGAAGGACATGCGCACCTGGTGGCGCAAGGCCGGGCGCAGCCTCGCCCTGCCGGCCGACGGCGTCAGCGGTCCGACCAAGGCCCCGGGCAAACACCAGGTTGTGTTCGGCGCGCGTGAGATGGCGGGCGTCAAGCCCGGCCAGTACGTCCTGGCCGTCGAGGCCGCGCGCGAGGTGGGCGGCCGCGAGGTCGTCCGCGTGCCCTTCACCTGGCCGCCGAAGGGCGCCGCCCGGCCCGCCTCGGCCTCCGGCGCGTCCGAGCTGGGCGCCGTCACCGTCACCGCCAAGCCCTGATGCGCAGCTCCCTCAGGAGAAACCGACCGATGTCCAACGCCTTCCGCGCGGCCGCCGTGGCCGCCCTCGTGAGCCTCGCCGCGGCCCCGGCCGCCCACGCCCACCGGATGTGGCTCGCCCCCTCCGCGACCGTGCTCTCGGCCGCCGATCCGTGGGTTACGGTCGATGCGGCGGTCTCCAACACGCTGTTCTACGCCGACCACGTGCCGATGCGGCTGGAAGGCGTCCGGGTGACCGGCCCCGACGGCCAGCCGGTGGAGATCCGCAACGGCTCGACGGGCAAGTACCGCTCGACCTTCGACGTCCAGCTGGCCAAGCCCGGCACCTATCGGATCGCCAACGTCGCCGAGAGCGCCATGGCCTCGTACAAGCAGGGCGGCGAGACCAAGCGCTGGCGCGGCCCGGCGGCCCAGCTCGCCACGGCGATCCCCAAGGACGCCGCCGACGTGCAGGTGACCCACAGCCTCCGCCGGGTGGAGACCTTCGTCACCTCGGGCGCGCCGAACGCCACGGCGCTGAAGCCCGCCGGCCGCGGTCTCGAGCTGGAGCCGATCAGCCATCCCAACGACCTGGTGGCCAGCGAACCGGCGAAGTTCCGCCTGCTCAACGACGGCAAGCCCGCGGCCGGGGTCGAGGTGGAGGTCGTGCTGGGCTCCACGCGCTACCGCGACAAGGGCGTGGAGATGAAGGCGACGACCGGCGCGGACGGCGTCTTCGAGATCGCCTGGCCCGAGGCCGGCCTCTATTGGCTGGAAGCGGGCGTCCAGGGCCCCGGCGAGAACGGCCAGCGCCGCAGCCTTGGCTATGTCGCCACCTTCGAGGTCCTGCCCGACTAGGAGCCATGCGCCGCGTCGCGATCCCCCTCGATCTGACGCCCGAGGCCGCCCGTCCCCGCGAGGGGCGGGCGGTTTCGCTGTCCGGTCCCACCATGGGCGTCGCCTGGACGCTGAAGGCGCGTGCGCCGGCCGGGCTGTCGGACGCCGCGGTCGCGGCGGCCGTGCAGGGCGCCTGCGACCGCGTGGTCGCCGAGATGAGCCAGTGGGAGCCGGGCAGCGACCTTACCCGTTTCAACCGCGCCCCGGCGGGAAGCTGGACCGACCTGCCGCCCGACTTCGCGACGGTGATGGAGGCGGCCCTGGAGCTGGCGCGGACCAGTGACGGCGCCTTCGATCCGACCCTGGGCGACCTCGTGGACCTGTGGGGCTTCGGGCCCGCCGGGCCAGCCGCGACGATCCCCGACCCTACGGCGCTGCGGGCGGCCCGCGCCGGCTGGGCGGACCTGCGCCTGGACGCGGGGCGGCTGTTCCAGCCGGGAGGCGTGGCCCTTGACCTGTCCGGCGTCGCCAAGGGCTACGGCGTCGACCTCGCCGCTGCGGCGCTGCGAGGGCTGGGCGTGCGCGACTTCCTGCTCGAGATCGGCGGCGAGCTGCGCGGGGAAGGGGTGAAGGGCGACGGCGAGCCCTGGTGGGTGGAGGTCGAGCGGCCGCCGGACGCGGATCTGGCCGAGCCGCCGGTGCTCGTCGCCCTGCACGGCCTCTCCGTCGCCACCTCCGGCGACTGGCGCCGCGCCTTCGTCTCGGACGGGCGCCGCTACGCCCACACCCTCGATCCCGCGACGCGCGCGCCGCTCCCCGCGGACGTGGCCGCCGCCACGGTGGTCCATCGCGACTGCCTGCACGCCGACGCGCTCTGCACCGCGCTGCTGGTGCTGGGCTCCCGCGCCGAGGCCTTCGCGCGCGAGCACGACGTCGCCGCGCTGATCCTGCGCCGCGCGGCGGGGGGCTACGAGGAAGTCCTCACCCCCGCCTTCGAGCGCCTGCTGGCCTGAGGCGCGCGCGAGGTTGCGCGACGTCAGTCTTGCGGCGGCGGCGGGCCGGCTCTACCGTCCGTTCAAACAAGTGTTGGGAGGACCTCCAATGACCATCGGTGTGATCGCCAAGCTGCCCATCCAGGACGGCAAGGGGGCGGAGTTCGAGGCCTTCTTCACCGAGCTGGCCCGGCAGGTCCGCGCCAACGAGCCGGGCAACATCGCCTATCAGCTCACCAAGAGCCGCACCGAGCCGAACGTCTACAAGGTGCTCGAGCTCTACAAGGACCAGGACGCGCTGACCCACCACGGCGGCACCGAGTACTTCAAGGCCGCCGGGCCGAAGTTCGCCGGCTTCCTCGCCGGCCGGCCCGAGATCGAATACCTGGACGGCGTGGGCTGACCGCCATGGACCTGGATTTCTCCCCCGAAGAGCTCGCCTTCCGCGACGAGGTCCGCGCGTTCATCGCCGAGGCCTACGACGACGACATGCGGGCCCGCATGGCCCAGTCGAAGAACGGTTACCTCGACAAGGAGAGCCAGGTCCGCTGGCTGAAGAAGCTGCACGAGAAGGGCTGGATCGCGCCCGACTGGCCGGTCGAGTACGGCGGCACGGGCTGGAGCCTCGGCAAGAAGTACGTCTTCGACATGGAGATGGCGCTGGCCGGCGCCCCCTCCACCTCGAACATGGGCCTCAAGATGTGCGCCCCCGTGGTGATGGCCTTCGGGACCGACGAGCAGAAGCAGCAGCACCTGCCGAAGATCCTCTCCACCGACGTCTGGTGGTGCCAGGGCTACTCCGAGCCGGGCTCGGGCTCGGACCTCGCGTCGCTGGCCCTCAAGGCCGAGCGGGACGGCGACCACTATGTCCTGAACGGCTCTAAGACCTGGACGACCCTGGCCCAGTGGGCCGACTGGATGTTCTGCCTCGTGCGGACCTCGAACGAGGACATCCGCCAGAAGGGCATCTCGTTCCTGCTGATCGACATGAAGACGCCGGGCATCTCGATCCGGCCGATCCCGACGCTGGACGGCCCGGTCGAGGGCGAGCAGGAGATCAACGAGACGTTCTTCGACAACGTCCGCGTGCCGGTCGCCAACCGCATCGGCAAGGAAGGCGAGGGCTGGACCTACGCCAAGTACCTGTTGCAGTTCGAGCGCGGCAACGCCTACGCGCCCGGCCTGCAGAACCAGCTGCGCAAGGTGCGCAAGATCGCCAGCCTCGAGCGCTCCGACCGCGGCGGTTCGATGATGGGCGACCCCGACTTCCGGCGGAAGCTGTCGGAGGTGGAGATCAAGGTCGAGGCCCTGAACGCCACCGAACTGCGGATCTTCGCCGGCCGCGCCAACGGCGAGGCCATGGGGGCGGTGTCGTCCATGCTGAAGCTGGAAGGCAGCCAGATGCAGCAGGCGATCACCGAGCTGGCCCTGGAGGCCGCCGGCCTCTACGCCCAGCCGTTCGTGCGCGACACCTGGGCCGAGCTGAACGGCGAGACCAACGCCTTCCGCGCGGGCCCCGACTACGCGGCCACCGTCGCGCCGCAGTACTTCAACTACCGCAAGACCTCGATCTACGCCGGCTCGAACGAGATCCAGCACAACATCATGGCCAAGATGGTGCTCGGCCTCTGAGCCGTCTCAGGCGGCGGGCCGCCGCCCAGGCGTGGCCGCCTGCAGCTGGGTGGAGGCGCCGTGCGGCACCCGCGCGCTCGCCAGCACCTGGCCCGGGCGGCTGTCGCGGTCGGTGAACACGATCTCCAGGTCCTCGCGGCCGACGAGGCGGCCGGGCGCCTCGATGCGGATCCGGCGGCGGTCGATCTCGCGATAGACGCCGACGCCGCGGAGCACCGCCACCGTCTGGCCGCCGGCGCTGACGGTCACATCCCCGAACAGCGAGCTTTCGCCCTGCCGCACGAGGTCGAAGCTCAGCACGGCCGGCTCGGCGCCCCGCCCCCGCTGCAGGTGCGTCGCGGCGATCCCCGCCTGGACGTCCACCGGGCCGTTGCGCACGAAGACCGGGATCGACTGGGCCCACAGCACGGTGGGCGGCGCCGGCGCCGCACCGGGCTCGGACCCCCGCGCCGCTTCGGGCGCGCGGGCGGTCACCGTCAGGTGGGTGCGGTATTCCCCGGCCGACGGGGCGGTCCCGGTCAGCCGCACGGTCAGCGTCCGCGTCTCGCCGGGCGCCAGGACCACGCGGGCGGCGTCGGCCGCCAGGAGGGGGCGGGCCGAGCGGTGCGCGGCGGCCGCGGCGCGCAGGGCCGGGGTGGCGGCGACGGCGTCCTGCGCCGTCACCAGCGCCCCGTCGGGGCCCATGACCCGGTCGATGAAGCTCACGTCGAACGCCCCGCCCGCCGGAGCCGAGATCGTCACCTCGCCCGTGGCGCGCGCCTCGCTGAGCACCAGGCGCTTGGGCTCGAGCTGCAGGTCGGCTCCGACCTGCCGCGGCGCGGCGGCCCCCGCCGCCAGCGGGATGGCGACGGCGAGGATCGCCGATAGGGTGCGTCCGGCCCAGCTCATGCACGCCATGGTAGATGATCGGCCGCCGCAAGGGCGCGCGGCGCAATGTCTCACGCGCGCGGCGTCAGCGCGTCAGCTGGCCCCGCACGGCGCCGGCCGGGAACTCGGCGTTGTGGACGTTGACGTAGTACCCGCCAGGGTTCTGCTGGATGTCCTTGGCGACCGCCGCGTCCGCCGTGGCGCAACCCTTGGACTTGCCGTCGGCGCCGGGCGCGGTGAGCGGGACCACCGGCGGGCCGGCGGCGTCGGGGCCGCCCTTGTGGATGTGGGCCGCCGTGGCCGGCGCGATCTTCTCGACGCTCAACTCGTAGCAGACCTGAGACTGGGCCGCGTCGATGCGGACGGTGGCGTGGCCCGCGCCGTCGGGATCGCCGGGCTTGGGCTTCTCGGCCGCGCCGGTCAGGTGGGCGCCGAGCGCCGGGGCTTTCGGGGTCTGGGCGTAGGCGGCCAGGGCGAACAGGCCGACCGCGGCGGCGACCATCAGGGCGGGCGTGTAGCGGAACAGCACGCGGGCTTGCGCTTGGCTCATGGGCGTCCTCCAAGGATCGCCCCACCCCGGCTCGAGCGGGGCGAACTGAAGCGCAAGCCCGCGCCGCCGTCAATTGCGGGTGGGGATCACCACCGGCAGTTCCTCGTAGCCCTTGACGAACGAGGAGTAGACCCGCCGCGGCGGCCCCACGACCTCGAGCCGCGGGAAGCGGGCCAGGATCTCTTCCCAGATGATCTTCAGCTGCAGCTCGGCCAGGCGGTTGCCCACGCAGCGGTGGACGCCGAAGCCGAACGACAGGTGCTGGCGCACCCGCGGCCGCTCGATCCAGTAGTCGTTCGGCCGGTCGATGACCTCCTCGTCCCGGTTGCCCGAGACGTACCACATGGCGACCTTGTCGCCCTCGCGGATGGTCTTGCCGCCCAGTTCGAAGTCGCGCTTGGCCCTGCGGCGCATGTAGGCCAGCGGCGTCTGCCAGCGGATGGTCTCGGAGACCATCGCGGGGATCAGGCCCGGGTTCTCGCGCAGCTTGCGGTCCTGGTCCGGGTTCTGGTGCAGCGCCAGCACCGAGCCGGAGATGGTGTTCCGCGTCGTGTCGTTGCCGCCCACGATCAGCAGGATCAGGTTCCCGAGGTACTCCATTCGGTCCATGTTCTTGGTGGACTCGCCGTGGGCCAGCATCGAGATCAGGTCCGGCTTCGGCGGGGCGTTCACCCGCTCGTTCCACAGCCGCATGAAGTAGTCGACGCACTCGAACAGCGTCTGGCGGCGCAGGTTCTCGTGCTCCTCGGGGTCGGTGGTGCCCAGGATGCCGCTCTCGGGCGCCGAGGTGGCCACGTCGGACCAGAAGGTCAGCTTGCGGCGGTCCTCCCAGGGGAAGTCGAACAGGGTCGCAAGCGTCATGGTCGTCAGCTCGATCGAGACCTTGTCGACCCAGTTGATCTCCTCGCCGATCGGCAGGTCGTCGAGGATCTTGCCCGCCCGCTCGCGGATGATCGGCTCGAGATAGGCCAGGTGGTTCGGCGCCACGATCGGCTGGACCGTCTTGCGCTGCACGTCGTGCTTCGGCGGGTCCATGGCGATGAACATCGGCAGGGTGAAGTCGTCCGCCGGGTCGGGCAGCACGATGGTCGGCTCGGACGAGAAGACCTCGTGGTTCGTGTCCACCGCCATGATGTCGTTGTACTTGGTCACCGACCAGTAGCCGCCGACGTCCTCGTGGGGCGAGACGCCCCAGTGGACCGGGTCTTCCTTCCGCAGCCGCTCGAAGTACGGCCACATCGTATCGGTGCGGAAGAGCTCCGGATCGGCCGGATTGATCTCTTCGATCGGCATCGAATAGGCCGCGTCGCGCGCCGCGCGCTGCAGGTCGATCGAGGCGTCGTCCATGGTCGCTCCTCCTGGCGGGTCTCGGCGCCCGCACTCTCGCGAAGTGAACGATGATCGGTTAGCGCCGGCCTGTCAATCAAACCTGACGGGGGCGTCAACTTTCTGGACGACCTCTTGCGCCGGGAACCTTGGCGCGCATCATGGGGCGGCGTGGGCAGGGAGGACGCCATGGAGGGCGGCTGCGCGTGCGGCGCGGTGCGATACCGGCTCACGTCCGGGCCGATGATCGTTCACTGCTGCCATTGCCGGGACTGCCAGCGCCAGACGGGCTCGGGCTTCGTCGTCAATGCGCTGATCGAGACGGATCGGATCGTGGTCGCTTCGGGTGCGCCCGAGCCCACGCGCATGCCGACCGACAGCGGCCGGGTCCATGACGTCTACCGCTGTCCCCGGTGCCGCACGGCGCTGTGGTCGGACTACGGCGCCCGCCCGGCGCTGCGGTTCGTGCGCGTGGGGACCCTGGACGAGCCGGTGGCGCTCCCGCCCGACGTGCACATCTTCACCCGATCCAAGCTGCCGTGGGTGGGTCTGCCGGAAGGGGCGAGGACCTTCGAGGTCTACTACGACATGCGGAAGGAATGGACGCCGGAGGCGCTGGCGCGCCGCCGGGCCGCCGTCGGCGACGTCTGACGCCGCTCAGCCGTTGAAGTTCAGCTTCAGGCCCGGCCGCGGCCACTTGGCCCGGTAGAGCTTGCCGGTCCCCGAGGCGGTGATCCAGGCGGTCCTCATGTCGGGGCCGCCGAAGCAGATGTTGGTCACCAGGAGGTCCGGGAAGGGGTAGTGCTCGGTGGTTCCGTCGGGGTCGAAGGCGGTGATCCCGCCGTTGATGATGGTGGCCACGCAGACCTTGCCGCCGGCCTCCACCGCCAGACTGTCCAGCAGCTGGTAGCCGGGCAGGTTGCAGACCACCTTGCCGGGCGCGAAGCCGGGGCCGGGCTCCAGCACGCCGGGCTCGGCCACGTCGAAGGCCCACAGCCGGCCCAGGGTGGTGTCGGCCAGGTAGACGGTCTTCTCGTCGGGCGAGAGACCGATGCCGTTCGGGGAGGTCAGGTGGTCGCGCTGGCGCGAGATGTGCGAGCCGTCGGTCCGGGCGTAGTAGACCCCGCCGAACTTGCGCCCCTCGGGCGTCGAGCAGCCGTGGTCCGAGAACCAGAAGCCGCCCTGCTTGTCGAAGACGAGGTCGTTCGGCCCCACCAGCCGCTTGCCCTCGCAGCTGTCGTAGACGGTCGTGAGCTCGCCGCTCTTCAGGTCGAAGCGCTGGATCATGCCGCCGGTGTGCTCGGGCGGCGTGGGGCCGGGGATGGTCAGGCCGTCGCGCTCGATCCAGACGAACGAGCCGCCGTTGTTGGTGATCCAGATCGCCCCGTCGGGCCCGATGGCCGACCCGTTGGGCCCGCCGCCGGTCTCGACCACGGTCTCCTTGCGCCCGTCGGGCGTGATCCGCGTCAGCCGCCGGCCCTTGATCTCGGTGAGGATCACCGAGCCGTCGGCCATGGCGATCGGCCCCTCCGGAAACTCAAGCCCTTCGGCGATCAGTTCGATCTCCACCGCGTTCCTCCCTCTGCTTTTGCGCGACTATGCCCGCCCGGCGCCCGGCGAGTGAAGCCCCGTCGGCGCCTTCCGTGACGTCAAGTATTTCCGGGGCCGGGAAAGGAACCTGGTGAGGTATTCGCCTTCCGTTACTGCACCTATCACTTTCGACAGCTTGCGGCGACCTGTCCTCGACTTCAGGTTCTGCGCCTGCCGCCCGATCCGGGAGCGGCCATGAGACGGCGCCCATGCAGGCGACGTCCGAGGGAGGGATACGATGCTGCACCGTCCGGGCGCCCGCGCGCGCCTCATCCTTGGCGCTTCCGTCCTGGCGCTGCTCGCCGGGCCCGAGGCCTACGCGCAGGCCGCCGCCCAGACGGCCGGGCAGGAGACCGCGCTCGAGACCCTGGTGGTCACGGCCCAGCGGCGGGAGGAGAGCGCCAACTCGGTCGGCATGGCGATCCAGGCGGTGCGCGGCGAGGTGCTGGAACAGCTCCACGTCACCGACACCCGCGACCTCAGCGCCTTCGCGCCCAGCTTCACGGTTTCCCAGAGCTACCAGGGGGTGCCGACCTACACGCTGCGCGGCATCGGCTTCAACACGATCAACCTGTCGGCCACCTCCACCGTCGGCACCTATGTGGACGAGGTGGCCTACGCCTATCCGTTCATGATGACCGGCCCGGTGTTCGACCTGGAGCGGGTCGAGGTGCTGAAGGGGCCGCAGGGGACGCTCTACGGCCGCAACACCACCGCCGGCCTGATCGACTTCGTCACCCGCAAGCCCACAGAGGACGTCGAGGGCGCGCTCACCGCCGAGATCGGCAACTACCAGACGAAGAACCTCGAGGGCTACGTCAGCGGCCCGCTGGCCGAGGGCCTGGCCGGGCGGCTCGCGTTCCGCATGGAGAACAGCGACAAGGGCTGGCAGGTCTCCAACACCCGTGGCGAGCGGCTGGGCGAGGCCGACCGCTGGGGCGTCCGCGGCTCGCTCGCCTTCAATCCCAACGACCGGCTCTCGGTCGACGCCTCGGTCAGCTACTGGAAGAACCAGTCCGACACCGTCGCGGCCCAGGGGATCGGCTTCACCCCGGCGACCGCCAACAGCCCGTTCCTGGCGCCGGGCCTGGCCGACTACATCGCCGCCAATCCGCCGACCAAGGCCACCCAGGCCGACTGGGCGCCCGAGTCCGTCCGCGGCGTCGACATCGGCATCGGCCCCGGCCACGCCGGCCCGCTGCGCGAGGACAACACGTTCCTGGGCGTGAAGCTGAAGGTCGCCTACGACCTCTCCGACAGCGTCCGGCTCGTCTCGCTCACCGGCTACAACGACCTCAAGCGCCGGGCGCTGTTCGACTGGAGCGGCGCCCCTTACGAGATCCTGCTGCAGCGCGCCGTGGGCGACATCGAGTCCTTCTCCGAGGAGCTGCACCTCGAAGGCTCGACCGACCGCGCCAACTGGCTGGTGGGCGCCTACTACGCCAAGGACGAGATCCTCGATTCCAACCGCACCCTGCTGGGCCAGAACGCCAACGTGGGTCTGATCCGCTTCGCCGGCGCGGGCCTCCTCGCCACTCCGTTCAACACGGGCGGCTACACGGCCGAGCAGATGGCCCAGGCGTTCCGCACCTACGTCGACCGCGGCGACATCGAGACGAAGACCTGGAGCGTCTTCGCCAACGGCGACTACAGGATCACCGAAGCCCTCAAGCTCACCCTCGGCGTGCGCTACACCGAGGACAAGCAGGACTACGCCGGCTGCTCGCGCGACTTCAACGGCAGCATGCTGCCCAACGTCAACGTCGTGAACCGGGCGCTCTACTTCCAGACCTACGGCGTCATCCCCGACCAGATCGCCGCGAACGCCTGCAACACCTTCGATCCCGCGACCGGCCAGTTCGGCCTGGTGACCTCCACCCTGGACGAGAACAACGTCGCCTGGCGCGTGGCGCTGGACTGGACCCCGGCCGAGAACCTCCTGCTGTTCGGCTCGGTCTCGCGCGGCGCCAAGGCCGGGGCCACACCGATCAACGCCGCGAACATCTCGACCCAGAACGCTCCGGCCAACCAGGAGCTGCTCACCGCCTACGAGGTCGGCTTCAAGGCCGGCCTGCTCGATCGGCGCATGCAGGCCAACGTCAGCGCCTTCTACTACGACTACGAGGACAAGCAGCTCAGCGTCTATTTCGCCGACCCGATCTACACCGCGCTGTCGCGGCTGCAGAACGTGCCCAAGGGCGAGGCCTACGGGATCGACGGCGAGGTCACCTGGCGGATCATGCCCGAGCTGACGCTGATCGCCTCGGGCACCCTGCTGCACACCGAGGTCAAGGGCTACGTCGGGATCAACGCCGCGGGCCAGCCGCAGGACTTCGACGGTGCGCCCTTCCTCTACAGCCCCAAGCGCTCGTTCGCGCTCACCGCGCTCTACAGCCGCGAGCTGACCAGCGAGCTTGGCCTGCAGGCGGCGGTGAACGCCCGCTGGCAGAGCGACAGCCACGCCGACCTGGAGGGCGATCCCCGGTTCGTCATCGAGGACTACGGTCTGGTGAACGCCTCCATCGGCCTGCACAGCCTGGACGAGCGCTGGCGCGTCCAGCTCTGGGGCCGCAACCTCACCGACGAGTATTACTGGACCGCCGTCAGCTCGAACGCGAACGTCGTGGTCCGCTTCCCCGGCCAGCCGCGCACCTACGGCGCCTCGCTGACCCTCAGCTTCTAGGTCCCGGTTCCTCCCCTGAACGCCGGGACCGCCCTCGGGCGTGTCCCGGTGTCCTTTTTCAGAGGCGCTCCAGCACCCGCCAGGTGAAGGGGAAGTCGTCGGCGTCGGACGCGGGGTGGTTCTCGCGGGAGACTTCGCGCCAGCGGCTCTCGTCGATGGGCGAGAGCGTCACGTCTCCCTCGACGTCGGCATGCACCTCGGTGAGGTAGAGCCGCTGGGCCTTCTTCAGCGCCAGCTCGAACAGCGAGGCGCCGCCGATCACGCACACCTCGTCCGCGCCGTCCTCGGCCGCCTGCTCGCGGGCGATCTGCACGGCCTCCGAGAAGTCCTCGACCACCAGCGCCCCCGGCGCCTCGTAGCTCTGGTCGCGGGTCAGCACGATGTTGGTGCGGCCGGGCAGGGGGCGCTTGGGGAGGCTCTCCCAGGTCTTGCGGCCCATGATCACCGGCTTGCCCAGGGTGGTGCGCTTGAACAGCGCCAGGTCGGACTTCAGCCGCCAGGGCAGGGCGCCGTCCTTGCCGATGACGCCGTTGCGGGCCCGCGCGATGGGCCCGGCGGAAAGGATCACGTGCGACATGGCCGGGTTCTAGCCCGCGCCGGGCGTCCCGACCAAGCCGATCCCGGCTAGAAGAGGCCGGCGCGCTGCGCGATGACGATCGCGGCGACGATCAGGATGAGCGCCTGGATGATTGCGCCGAAGGGCGACGGCAGCGGCAGCTTCTGCACCGCCCAGGCGATGAGGGCGGCGACGACCAGGACGATGATGGCGAAGATCAGGATGGACATTCTGCGACCTCTCGAGCGGCCAGGCCGCGACGCCAGCTAAAGCGTATCGCAAGCTTAAGCGTTCCCGGCGGCCGGTCGGTTCCTGCGAGGGGCCGTTAGCCTGCCGGCTCCAGCCAGCTCAGCCACTTCTTCCGCACGGCCGCGTCCGGATCGATCCCGAACCGGCGGCAGTAGAGCAGCAGCATGCACAGCACGTCGGCGGCCTCGTCGGCGCGATCCTGCTCGCTGGCCTCCCCGCGGCCGCGGCCCGAGAGCCGCAGGTGCGCCTGGGACAGCTCGCCCAGCTCCTCCTGCAGCTTCAGCAGGAACCAGTCGTCGTCGCGGTCGATGGCGTACTTGCCGGCGTAGATGTCCGAGATCTTCTCGGCCGCGTCCGAGACCTCGGCGAAGGTGAGCCGCCCGCTCATCACACCGCGATCGGGGCCGGGATCGACGGGTGCGCCTGGTAGCCCTCGAGCTTGAAGTCCTCGTAGGCGAAGGCGAACAGGTCGTCCCTGTCGGCCACGTGCATGACCGGCAGCGGCATGGGCTCGCGGGCGAGCTGGATTCGGGCCTGCTCGACGTGGTTCAGGTAGAGGTGCGCATCGCCCAGGGTGTGGACGAACTCGCCGGGCGCGTAGCCCGTCACCTTGGCCATCATCAGGGTCAGCAGGGCGTAGCTGGCGATGTTGAACGGCACGCCCAGGAACACGTCGGCCGAACGCTGGTAGAGCTGGCACGACAGCCGCTTCACGCCGTCCCTGTCCGGGGCGACGAAGAACTGGAACAGGCAATGGCAGGGCGGCAGGGCCATGTCCTCCACCTCGGCCGGATTCCAGGCCGAAACGATGTGGCGGCGGCTCTCGGGATTGGTCTTCAGGCTGTTCACCACGCCCGAGATCTGGTCGATGACGCGGCCGTCCGGGGCCGCCCAAGAGCGCCATTGCTTGCCGTAGACGGGGCCGAGCTCGCCGTCGGCATCGGCCCATTCGTCCCAGATGGACACCCCGCGCTCCTGCAGCCAGCGCACGTTGGTGTCGCCGCGCAGGAACCACAGCAGTTCCAGGATGATCGACTTGCGGTGCAGCTTCTTGGTCGTCAGCAGGGGGAAGCCCTGGGAGAGGTCAAAGCGCATCTGGCGGCCGAAGACGCCCAGGGTGCCGGTGCCGGTGCGGTCGCCGCGGGCGGCGCCGGTCTCCAGGATGTCGGCCAGCAGGTTCAGGTACTGCCGCTCGGGATGGTCCGGGGCGGCGGCGTAGCGCTGGGCGAGGGCGACGTGGGCGTTCATGGGAGGCCGAGCCTCGCGCACGAAGTGATTCGGGAACAGTCGGCTTGGGCGCGTCGTCCACAGCCCGGCGGCCGCCGTCCCCAGATTACGAATTCTCAACTTGGCGGCGGCATGGCGACCCATTAATCGCGCGTGCAGTTTTTAATGTACGAGGTTCCGTGAATGCTGATCTCCGCCATCGCCGCCCTGGCCCTGTTCGCCTCGCCCGACGCGGGCGGCTCCGCCGCCGCGGCGGCCCCCGCCCCGGAGGCCAAGCCGGCCGCCGAGGCCAAGCCCAAGCGCGTCTGCAAGAAGCAGCCCGACGTCAGCGGCTCGCGCCTCGCCCGCAAGGTCTGCACGACCGAGACGCCGAAGGCCCAGCCCGCGCCCGCCGCCGAGGCCGCCGCGGCCGAGAAGCCGGCCGCCTAGGCGGCTGAGCCGAGCCGCTAGCCGGCGAAGCCCCCGTCGTCGAGGAACGCCTGTTCCTCGTCGGTCGTGACCCGGCCCAGCGCCGGGTTGCGGTGCGGGAAGCGCCCGAACCTCGTGATGATGTCGCGGTGGATCTCGGCCCACTTCAGGGTCTCCGGATCTCCCAGTTCGCGGGCCAGCTTCACCGCCAGGTCCTGGTCGGCCGGGTCCTCCGAATGCTCGAACGGCAGGAGGAAGAACTGGGCCAGCGCGGGATCGACCTCCTCCTGCCAGCCCTTCTCCACGACCGCGCGGGCGACCTGCCGCGCCTTGCCGTCGGTGGCGAAGGCGTGGCCCGAGCCGCGGTACAGGTTCCGCGGAATCTGATCCAGCAGGATGACCAGCGCCAGGGCGCCCTCGGGCGTCTGCGCCCACGCGTCGTAGGCCCCGCGGGCCGCGGCGTGGTGCGTGGGCTCGAACCTCAGCCGGCAGGCCTCGTCGAACGCGGGGCCGCCGCGGAACCACTTCGTCGGCCCGGCGTGACGCCAGAATCCGAGGACGTCGTTGGGCGTGGCGGCCATGCGGGGCTCCTCCTGGTCCTGACCTGAACCGGCACAGTTGGGCGCCCGTGCGTCCCGTTCAAGCACGGTTCAGGCTGGGGCGTGCTTGCTCGCGGCGAGGGAAGCCGGCGGCCTGCGGATTGCAGTCCGTCCCGAGTGATCGCGATGAAGACAACAACCCTGGCGGCGCTGGCCGTCCTGCTGCTGGCCGGGACGGCGCTGCCCGCCGCCGCCGTCGCCCAGGAGCGCGGCCCGCGCGAGCGCCCGCAGTTCGGCCAGGACGGCGGCCGGGAGCGGCCGAACCGCGAGTTCCGCCGCGAGGCCCGCGAGGCCCGTGGGGATCGGCGTGGCGACTTCAGGAGGAGCCGCGAGGGGGCGGCCGCCGCGACGGCGCCACAAGCCGCGCAGGCGCCCCTGGCTCCCGGGGCGCCCGAAGCTCCGCGCGCCCGCCGCGTGGATCGCGACCAGGCCGACCTGTGGCGCAGCGACCGCCAAAGGAGCGAGCGCCAGAGGGGTGACCGTCGCGGATCCGTCGTCGGCCGTCCCGGCGGCTGGGTGGACGACGACGGCGACGACCTTGCCAACATCAGCCCCGCCGACCGGGCCGACCGCGAGGACCGCCGCGAGGCGCGCGAGTGGCGGCGCTGGCAGAACGGCGAGACCCGGCGCTTCGACGCCGGCCCCAACGCTCGGCCCGACGCCCGGCGCGAGGTCCAGGCCCAGGACCGGGATCGCGCCCGAGATCGCGACAGGGACCGGGATCGCAACTGGGACCGCCGGGGCCGCGACGACGACCGGCGCGACTGGAACGGCCGCTGGGACCGGAGTGACCGCGACCGCTGGGACCGCCATGACCGCGACCGCGACCGCCGCCGCGGCGACCGGCCCTACTGGAGCCAGGGCCGCTATCCGTTCAGCTATCACAGCACCCGCCGCTACCGCGGCCCCCGCTGGGTGGCCCCGCCGGGCTTCTACGTCCGCAGCTGGTCGCACGGCGACTACCTGCCCTGGGGCTGGTACGGCGCGAGCTACCGTCTGGACGACTGGTGGGCCTACGGCCTGCCCTGGCCGCCGCCCGGTTTCGACTGGGTGAGGTCGGGCCCCGACGTCCTGCTGGTCGACCGCTTCAGCGGCCGCATCGTCCAGGTCGTGCGGATGGTGTTCTGGTAGGGCGCTAGAGGTAGCCCAGGGCCCGGAGCTCGGCGATCGAGCTGCGGGCGCTCCGGTGCAGCACGAACCTGCCGCCGGCCTGCTCCCACAGGTGGCGGTGCTTGTCGCGGTCGTCCACCAGCACGTCGCCGGGATGGCAGTGCTCGCGCTTCAGCGCCGCCAGGGTGGTGATCACCTCGACGCCGGGGAAGTGGCGCGCCGCCCAGCGCCGCTTCTGCGGCTCGGCCCAGGCCCCGCGCGGCAGGCCGGTCAGGATGATGGGATCGAGATGCCTGACCGCCTCGTAGAGCTCGTAGGCGTCGGGCATCGGCTCCAGATGCTCGAAGAAGCCGTCCGCCTGGGCCAGCCGCTTCCAGAACAGTCCGGGATTGTACCGCTTTTCGAAGACGCGCGGCGGCATGCCCAGCACCTGCTCGGCGCCCTTGTCGAAGTCGGCGAGCACGCCGTCGCAGTCGAGGTAGATCTGCTTGCGCATCGGCGAGGGGGAACGCCCGGCGGGCTCAGTGCTCCCGGCACGCGGCGCATAGGCCGCGGGCCTCCAGCGTCACCGAGCGGACCGCGTAGCCCGCCGCGGCCGCCGCGGCGAGCTGCGGGCCGAAGTCGGGCTCGAACTCCTGCGCCGCCCCGCAGCAGTCGCAGATCAGGAAGGCCGCCGCATGGCCGCCCTCGATCCGGCAGGGGACGTAGGCGTTCAGGCTCTCGATCCGGTGGGCGAAGCCCAGCCGCTCCAGGAACTCCAGCGCCCGGTAGACGGTCGGCGGCTTGGCCGGCTCGCCGTCGGCCCCGAAGGCGGCGATCAGGTCGTAGGCCTTCAGCGGCCCCTCCGAAGCCAGCAGCAGCTCCAGCACCCGCCGCCGCGGCGGCGTCAGACGCTCGTGGGTCTCGGCGCAGCGCGCCTCGGCCTCGCCCAGCGCCTGGCGCAGGGCCGAGCCCTTCAGGCCCGCCGGGGCGTCCTCGTCGTGATGATGGCAGTGCTGCGACATCGCCCTTCCAGCTAACCCGGTTCCGTCCGCGGCGCCAATGGCTTGACGGCTCGTTATGTTATTTCATAACAGTGACGCCTCGTCGCAAGTGCCCAGGACCCGATATGTCGCGCGCCCTTCTTTTCGCCGCCACCGCCGCCGCCGCCCTCGCCGCTGGCGCCGCCGCCGCCCAGGATCGCGGCGGGGAGCGGGAGGTGCGGGAGGTCGTGGTGACCGCCGCGCCCTACGCCGTGACCCTCGACTCGGCCACCACCAGCGTCGACATCCTCAAGCGCGACGAGCTCGACCAGGCGCCGTCGGGCGGCCTCGGCGACGTCTTGGCCGGGGTGGCCGGCGTGCGCTCCAGCGCCTTCGGCCCGGGCGCCAGCCGCCCGGTGATCCGCGGCCTGTCGGGTCCCCGCGTGCTGGTCCTCTCCAACGGCCTCGGCCAGGTCGACGCCAGCGCGCTCTCCCCCGACCACGCCGTGGCCACCGACCCCCAGGAGGCCGAGCGGATCGAGGTGCTGCGCGGCCCGTCCGCGCTCGCCTACGGCGGCTCGGCCATCGGCGGCGTGGTCAACATCATCGACGACCGGATCGCCGACGCCCCCGTCCCCGGCGTCGAGGGCCGACTGCTGGCCTCCGGCTCGACGGTGGACGAGGGCTGGACCGCCTCGGGCGCCCTGCGCGCGGGGGTCGGAAACTGGATCCTCAGCCTCGACGGCGTGCGCCGCCAGACGGACGACTACGATGTCCCCACCTCGCCGGAATCCCGCCGCCAGGTGGAGGCCGAGGGCGAGGCGTGGGGCGGTCCCGTCGGCTCCACGGTGGAGAACACCTTCACCGAACTCTCCGCCTACGGCGCCGGCCTCTCCTACGTGGGCGAGCGCGGCTATCTCGGCGTCTCGGTGAAGCGGACCGAGACGACCTACGGCGTCCCCGGCCACGCCCACGAACACGAACATGAGGGCGAGGAGCCCGAGGACGACGGCGACGAACACGGCCACGAGGAGGGCGCCGTCGCGATCGACCTGGAGCAGACCCGCTACGACCTGCGCGGCGAGTACGCCCTGGACCTCGGCCCGTTCGAGAAGGTCCGCTTCGCCGGCGGCTACGCCGACTACACCCACCAGGAGCTGGAGGGCGAGGCGGTCGGCACGACCTTCTCCTCCGAGGGCTGGGAAGGCCGGCTCGAGCTGATCCAGCCCGACCGGGGCGGCTGGCAGGGCGCGGTCGGCGTCCAGGCGCTGCGGCGCGACTTCGAAGCCGAGGGCGAGGAGGCCTTCGTGCCGCCCACCCGCACGACCGAGCTCGGCGTCTTCACCCTGCAGCGCTACGACCGCGACCGCTGGGGCGTGGAGGGCGGACTGCGGCTGGAGACCCGCGAGCTCGACAGCACGGTCGGCAAGCGCGACTTCACCGCCGTCTCGGCCTCGCTGGGCGGGTTCGTGCGTCCGGCGGACGGCTGGTTCTTCGCCCTCAGCGGCTCGCGCACCGAGCGCGCGCCCTCGCAGGAGGAGCTGTTCGCCGACGGCCCCCACCCGGCGACCCGCGCCTACGAACGCGGCGATGTCGGCCTCGACTCCGAGGTCTCCTACACCCTCGACTTCACCGGCCACTACGGCCGCGGCCGCTGGGACGTGGACGCCCACCTGTTCGCGGCGAGGTACGACGGCTTCATCGACCTGCTGCCGACCGGCGAGACCGACGAGGACTCCGAGCTGCCGGTCCACCAGTTCGTGCAGACCGACGCCACCTTCTACGGCGCCGAGATCGAGGGCTCGTACCGGCTGTGGGAGGAGGGCGCCCGCAGCTTCCGGCTCGAGGCCGCCGCCGACTACGTCCGCGGCAAGACCGACCTCGGCCCGCCGGCGCGCATCCCGCCGTGGTCGGTGGCCGGGCGCGGCGTCTTTGAGGGCGGCTGGTGGACGGGCCGGATCGAGGTCCGCCGCGTGGGCGATCAGGACCGGGTGGCGGCGCTTGAGCTGCCCACCGACGGCTACACCATGCTCAACGCCGGGCTGACCTTCCGTCCGCTGAAGGATCCCGGCTTCAAGGTCTTCGTCGAGGGCCGCAACCTGACCGACGTGGAGGCGCGCGAGCACGCCTCGTTCCTGAAGGACATCGCGCCCCTGCCGGGCCGCAACCTCCGCGTCGGCGTGGGCTACCGGTTCTAGGTCGTCAGCTGCGCCACTCGGCCAGCATCTGGCCGGTGGCGTCCTCGAACGCGACGCGGCCCAGCTCCACCCGCACGAGGCAGACGGGCCGCACGTCTGGGTGGCTGCTGCGGCAGGCGATCGGCTGCGGGCCCACCACCCGGCCCTCCAGCACCAGCCGGTAGCCGCCGGCGGAGGGCTCCTGGCCCTCGTCGAGCTTGCGCGTGACCTCGTAGGGCCTGTCGCCCCGGCGCAGCAGGCGCGAGCCCTCGGCGCCGAACGCCTGGGCCAGGCCCACCGTCTCGGGGGCCGGCGGTATGGCGGCCATCTCCGGCGCCGGGCGCGGCGGGCAGGTCTCGGCGTCGGTCCAGGGCCGGCGCAGCCAGAAGCCCTCGATCGACTCCACCGTCTCGCCGCCGACCAGGTCGCGGGCCCACGCGGCCTCGGTCCAGACCTCGGGCTGGGCGGTCAGCCGCAGCGTGCGCCGCTCGGGATTCCAGGCGTAGCCGAGCCGCGGCCGCTCCTCGGGGCCCCAGCACCCCAGCGGCAGCCGGATCGTGAACCGGCGCCCCTCCAGGGCCGCGGCCGCCTCGGGATAGGTCCCGTTCGTGGCGGCGGCCGAGGCGGCGGCGCGCACGGCGTCCAGCAGTTCGGCCCGGCCCAGCGGCGGCGGCGGCGTGGGGATCGACGGCTGCGCGGGCGCGGGGACCGGCTGCGGCGCAGGCTCGGCGGTCTCCGGGCGGTCGCACGCGGACGCGGCGAGGGCGAGGAGGGCGGCGCAACCCAGGCGCCGCGAAGTCCCGTCTGCTCGGCTCATACGGCGACGATAGCAGCCCGGGCGCGGCTGGCCTACTTTGCGCCGATGACCTTCGACCAAATCGCCGCGCTGACCGTGCTTGTCGCCGTCGTGGCGGCCCTGATCTGGGGCAAGCTGCGGTCCGACGTGGTGGCGCTGGCGGGCGCGGCCGCCCTGCTGGGCCTGGGCGTGGTGCGCCCGGTGGAGGCCCAGAGCGCCTTCGCGAGCCCGGCCCTGATCGCGCTCGCCTCGCTGTTCGTCATCGCCTACGCGATGGAGCTGTCGGGCCTGCTGGACGCGGTGATCCGGCTCGCCATCCGTCTCTGCCGGCGGCTGGGCGCGCTCGGCCTCTGGCTGGTGATCCTGTTCTGCGGCGCCGCCTCCGCCTTCCTGAACAACACGCCCATCGTGGTGCTGGCCGCGCCGGTGGTGCGCGACGTGGCGATCTCCCAGAACCTGCCGCCCAAGCGGTTCCTGATCCCGCTCTCGTACGTCACCATCCTGGGCGGCGCCTGCACCCTGATCGGCACGTCCACCAACCTGCTGGTCAACGACATGGCCCGCAGCGCCGGCCAGCCCACCTTCAACCTGTTCGACATCACCCCCGTGGCCCTGGTGATCGGCGCGGTCGGCGGCCTCTACCTGCTGCTCTTCGCGCCCCGGCTGCTGCGCGACGGCGAGGGCGGGGCCGACATCCCCTACGACCAGGCGGTGCGCGACGCGGCCGCCAGCGGCAACGGCACCATCGGCGACGCCAGCCTGTTCGCCGAGAGCCGCAGCCTGGACCTGCCGCGGGGGCTCGCCGCCTTGGGGGTGTTCGTCGCAGTCATCGTGGTGGCGGCCATGGGCTATGCGCCGATCGCCGCCTCGGCCTTCACCGGCGCGGTCCTCCTGGTGCTCACCCGGGTCATCAGTGCGGACGAGGCCTACCGGGGGCTTCGGCCGCAGATCCTTCTGCTGATCGCCGGCATGGTCGTCGTGGGCCTGTCGCTGGAGGTCACCGGCCTGGCGGCCACGGCGACCTCGGCGCTGACCGCGGTGGTCGGAGGGCTGGGGCCGCTCGCGACGCTGGCGGTGCTCTACGGCCTGACCCTGTTCCTGACCGAGATCCTGTCGAACGCCGCCGTCGCGGTGCTGCTCACGCCGGTCGCGGTGGCCTTGGCCGAGACCCTCGGCGTCAGCCCGCAGCCGTTCATCGTCGCCGTGATGATGGCGGCGAGCGCCGCGTTCGCGACCCCCTTCGGCTACCAGACCAACGTGCTGGTCTTCGAAATGGGCCGCTACAACTACATGGATTTCGTTCGGATCGGCCTGCCGCTGAACTTCGTGACCTGGGCGGCGGGCGTCGCCGCCATCCCGGTTTTCTTCCCGTTCTAGGCGCGGCTCGCCCGGCGAAGGCGGGGCGCAAACGAAGGCGCCGGCCCCCTCGCAGGGACCGGCGCCAAGAAACGTCAGCCTCAGGCGGCCTCAGGCCTCTTCGGTCTCGCCGCCCGGTGCGCCTTCGCCGGCCTCGAAGCTGCGCGGGCGCCGGCGCCGGCGCGGGGCCGGGCGCTCCTCGCCCTCGGCCGCCTCGGGACGGATTTCCGGCCGGACCTGCAGGAAGGCCGGCGCATGGCTTTCGCCGCCCTCGGCGTCGCGCAGCACCGGGCCGCGCTCCTCGCCGAGACCCGGCCCGCCCTGCGGCTCGACCACGGCCAGCGGATCCCGCTCGGGCCGCTCGGCGCGGTCCCGGCGCTCGCCGTCCTCGCCGCGGGGGCGCTCGTCGCGGTCGCGGCGGTCGCGCCAGCGGTCACGGCGGTCGCGGCGGCCTTCGCCCTCGCCCTGAGCCTGACCTTGAGCCTGGCCCTGACCTTGGCCCTGACCTTGGCCCTGGGCCTGACCTTGGCCCTGGCGGTCGTCGCGGTCACGGTCGCGGCGGCCTTCGCCCCCATCCCGGTCGCGGTCGCGGCCACGGTCGCGCTCGCGGCCCTGCCATTCGCCGCCGCGTTCGCGGTCCCGGCCGCGGCCCTGGCCGCCCTCGCGGGTCTCGCCGTCGCCCTGGCTCTCGGCGCTCTCGTCGGCGGCCTCGGCCTGGGCCTGGACGCTCTCGTCCTCGAAGTCGATGTCGTAGCCCGAGGCGAACTGGTCGCGCCCCAGGATCTCGGCCGCCGGACGCTGGGGCTGGATGGCCCGCAGCAGGCGGAAATAGTGTTCGGCGTGCTGGAGGTAGTTCTCGGCCAGCACGCGGTCGCCGGACGACGTCGCATCGCGCGCGAGCTGCTGGTACTTCTCGAAGACGTGCTGGGCGTTGCCCCGCACCTTCACGCCGTCAGGCCCGTTCGAATCGAACGCCCGGTTGGCGTTCTGCGGCTTGTTGCCGCCGCCGCCACCGCCGCGATTACGCCCGCGCTGACGCTTCATACCCTTGAAATCTCTCATAATCGAAAACCGATCGGCTCTTCCTTGAGCGCCCCTAGGCGGCTTGCCTTCGCGTGCGGGCGTTCGCCCGGGTCTGTGAATTGAAGACGCTGCTGTTCCCCGTCTTCCGCCCGGAAGCTTCCAGCGAGAGGCTCGTTTCGAAGCGTCGCGCCTGCCGGGGCTGGCGGGCGTCCTTCATCGGGACGCGTCTGCCTTAACACCGGCGATTTGGGTGGAGACATCCAACGATGTAGCGAGTCAGGTGCTAGTTTCCAAGGGGTTTCTTCGCACCCGCGACGACCCGGTCGCGGTCGGCCAGGTCGCGGATCGTGCGCACGTCCTCGGCCCCCGCGGCGCGGAACAGCGCCTCGACGGCGTCCTTCTGGTCGTAGCCGATCTCCACCGCGAAGCGCCCGCCGGGCTTCAGCACGCGCACGATCTCGGGGGCCAGGATGCGGTAGGCGTCCAGCCCGTCGGCGCCGCCTTCCAGGGCCAGCCGCGGCTCGTAGTCCTTCACCTCGGGCTCGAGGGTCTCCAGCACGTCGCTGGCGATGTAGGGCGGGTTCGAGACCACCAGGTCGAAGGCGCTGTCCCCCAGGCCCGCCGTCCAGTCGCCGCGCAGCAGGGCCGTCCGCCCGGCCAGGCCCAGGGCCGCGGCGTTGTCGCGCGCCACCGCCAGGGCTTCCTCCGAGGCGTCGATCCCCAGGCCCTTGGCCGCCGGCCGCTCGGCCAGGATCGCCAGCAGGATGGCGCCCGAGCCGACACCCAGGTCCAGCACCGACCACGGAGCGTGCTCGGGGAAGGCCTTCAGCGCCACGTCCACGACGGTCTCGGTGTCTGGGCGCGGGGTCAGCACGTCGGGCGTCACCCGCAGCATGATCTTCCAGAAGCCCTTGCGGCCCAGGATGTGGCTGACCGGCTCGCGCTTCTCCCGCCGCGCCAGATAGTCCTGCAGTCTCGCCTCCTGCTCGGGGGTCAGCGGCCGGTAGGGATCGGTGACGATGTCGGCGCGGGTGGCGTCGGCGGCCGCTTCCACCAGCAGGCGCGCGTCGATCACCGGGCCAGCGAGGCCGGCGGCCTCCAGGCGCTGCTTGGCCTGGCTCCACGCCTGGACGAGGTTCAGGCCCATTCCGGCGCCCTCGCGGGTTCGTCCTCGATGGCGGGGCCCGCCACCGCATCGCCCAGGCTCACGACCCCCTCGGCCGTGACGTTCAGATAGATTCCGCAGTTCATGTGCCCGTAGTTGTCGAACAGCGCCTTGACGACGTCGAGGTCCCGCTCGCCCGTCGCCGGGTCCACGTGCGTGGCGGCGCAGCGGACGATCGGCTTGAAGACGGTGGCGCGGGCCCAGCCCAGCATCAGCGGCCCGCCGGTCCAGTCGTTCTCCACCCAGGCCGGCCAGCCGTCGACATAGACGTTGGCGCGGAAGCGCGACGGGTCCAGCTCGACGCCCATCCGGCGCGACAGGTCGCGCACGCTGGCGAGGTTGATCACCGAGACCTGGCCCTTGGGATGGTCGGTGAAGCGGAAGCCCGCTCCGGACTCCACCACCTTCAGCGGGCCCCTCGCGTCCTCGCCCAGCAGGGCCGTCAGCCAGGCGGCGAACGCCTCGCGCCCGGCTGGTTCGTGCAGCGAGCCGGCGAAGTCCGGCGCGCCCGGGGCCTCGGCTGTCATCACCCCGCTCGCCGCGTCGTAGCGCGTCCGCGCCGCGGCGACCCTGGGGATGTTCATCAGCACCGTGAACTTGGTCTTCGGCAGGAAGGCGGGCGCGGCCGGGTCGTGGCCCGACGGGCCGTTCTCGACCGCGAAGATGCGGTCGTGCGGGAAGCCCTCGCCGGGGGCGAGCCGCACCCGGTCCAGGGGTTCGGGCGTGAAGCCCTTCACGGGATGGCGGTAGATCGCCGCGACGTGGCCGTTCATGGTCGCCGCTTGTGGCCGATGCCGGCCGCAGCCACAACCCGGCTCGATGGGAACGCGACGAGGCGTCGCCGGGTTTGGCCAAGCGCCGCCGTCGGAGGGCCGGATGACTGAGGGCGCCGCCCCGCCAAAGCCGAAGCGAGACCTGGGCGCCCTGGCCCGGGGCCTGGCGCCGTGGGCGCTCGCCGCCGCGGTGGCCGCCGCCTGGGTCGGCACGGCCAGGCCCCGGCCCGCGGACGCAGCCGGCCTCAGCCAGGAGAAGCTCGCCACCCCCGCCGACTTCGAGGCCGCCGAGCCCGGCCGGGGCCGGCTGGCGCACGCGCCGCACGCCATCCCCTGGCGTGGCTGGAAGGACATCCTCTGGCGCACCTGGCGCAGCATCAACGCCGACCGGATGATCTTCGTGGCCGGCAGCATCACCTTCTTCACCCTGCTGGCGATCTTCCCCGCCCTGGGGGCCTTCGTCTCGATCTACGGCCTGATCGCCGACGTCGCGGCCGTGAACGACCAGCTGGCCCAGCTCTCCCTAGTGTTCCCCGCCGAGGTGGTCCGCATCGTCGGCGAGCAGATGATGCGGCTGGCGACCGAGCGGAGCGCGAACCTCTCGGTCGCCTTCCTGGTCAGCCTGCTGCTGTCGATCTGGACCGCCAACGCCGGCATGAAGGCGCTCTTCGACGGCCTCAACATCGCCTACGGCGAAACCGAGACCCGCAACTTCTTCTACCGGACGGCGCTGACCTACGCCTTCACCCTGGCCTTCCTGCTGTTCATCACGCTGGTCAGCGCCATCCTGGTGGCGGCGCCCATCGCCCTGAAGACGTTCGGCCTGCGCTCGGGCTGGATGTTCGGGGTCCGCTGGCTGGCGCTGTTCTTCGTGGCCGCCGCCGCCTTCTCGGTCGCGTACCGCTTCGGCCCCTGCCGCCGGCGGGCGCGCTGGCGCTGGGTGACCTGGGGCGCGGTGGTCGCCGCGGTTCTGTGGATGGCCGGGTCGGCGGGCTTCTCCTGGTACGTCAACAACATCGCCCACCTGCAGGTGACCTACGGCTCGCTGGGCGCGGCGATCGGCTTCATGCTGTGGGTCTGGTTCTCGGTGCTGGTGGTGCTGACGGGCGCCGAGCTGAACGCCGAGATCGAGCACCAGACCGCGGTCGATTCCACCGTCGGGCCGCCCAAGCCCATGGGCGAGCGGGGCGCGGTGATGGCCGATTCCGTCGGCCTGCGGTTCATCGGGGTGCGCAAGGGCGCGCGCCTGCTCTGGGCCGACGTGCGCCGCCAGGGCGCCAACCTCCTGCGGCGCGACCGCGCCCCGCCGCCTCTGGCGAAGCGCGGCGACGGCCCCTAAGGTGCGCCGCCGGGCGGACGCGGTAGGGATCGAGATGCTGAAGAAGTTGCTGTCGCGCGGCGCGGCTCCCGCGCCGGCTCCCGCCGCGGTTTCCCCCGGTCCCGAGGCCTACTTCGGTCTTATGGCCCAGGGCGCCGCCTACGGCCGCGACGTCGAGGCCTGGGCGGCCGGCTATCAGGCCGCCGACCCGTTTCCGCACATCATCCTCGACGGGCTGTTCGACCCCGGCGTCCTGCGGCGCGTGGTGGACGAGATCCCGTCGCCCCTGGCGCCCAATTCGCTGTTCACCGCCGACGTGAAGCACCTGCAGGAGAACAAGTTCGCCTGGCGCGACGTGCCGGCGCTCGGGCCCGAGAGCACCCGCCTGATCGGCTTCCTGAGCGGCAAGCCCTTCCTGGAGTTCCTCAGCGCGCTGACCGGCATCCCCGGCCTGCTGCCCGACCCGTACCTGTGGGGCGGCGGCTTCCACCAGATCCTGGCGGGCGGCAAGCTCGCCATCCACGCCGACTTCAACATCCACCCGGTGACCCAGCTCTACCGCCGGGTGAACCTGCTGCTCTATCTGAACGAGGGCTGGGAGGCGGCCTGGGGCGGCGACCTCGAGCTGTGGAACCGCGACATGGACGCCTGCGTCCAGCGCATCGCCCCGTTGTTCAACCGCACCGTGGTGTTCAGCACGACGGACGTCTCGTTCCACGGCCATCCCGAGCCGATGACCTGCCCGCCCGACAAGGTGCGCCGTTCGCTCGCGCTCTACTACTACACCTACGAGCGCCTGCCCCACGACCCGCACTCGACCCTCTGGCGCGACCGCCCGGGCGACGCGGGCAAGGTCCAGGCGGCGATGGACGACTTCTGGAAGAAGACCTGACGCCCTAGACCCCCTGGGTCTGGACCCGCCGGTGCTCCATGTAGGCGGCGGTGCGCGCCGCCGTCTCCTCGCCGAAGTAGCGGCCGACGACGTGCAGGGCCAAGTCGATGCCCGAGGTCAGGCCGCCCGCCGTCGCCACCCTGCCGTTGTCGACGAACCTGGGTCCCCGCTGCAGCCGCACCTTCGGGAACTCCTTTTCGAAGGCGTCCCAGAAGTCGTGGTGGGTGGTGGCGGGCAGGCCGTCGAGCAGGCCCACCCGGGCGAGCTGGAAGGCGCCGGTGCAGACGCTCATGGTCACCTCCGCCTTGGCGCTCGCCGCCTTCAGCCAGGCGCGCGACTCCTCGGTGGACCGCTGGGCGGGCACGACGATCACGTCCGGCTGCGGCGCGTCGGCGACGGCGAAGCGGGGCTGCACCACCAGGCCGCCGGTCATCCGCACGGGCTCCGGCGTCGGGGCGACGGTGTAGAGCGAGAAGTGCGCCATGCGGCCCTCCACCTCGGCCATGGCGTCCTGGAACACCTCCCAGGGCCCGGCCGTGTCGATGACGTTGGCGTTGTCGCCCAGCAGGAACGCGACCTTGATCCCATCCCGCGGGCGCAGGGGCTGGGGCGCGGCCGGCGAGGCGCCCAGGACAGTGGCGGCGAGCGTGGCGCCGACGATGAGCTGGCGGCGGTCCATGGCGGGGTCTCCCGAGCTTCGCCGTCACGTTAGGCGCCGGGGCGGGGTGGGCGACAGGACGCCCAACGGTCAAATCCGGCCATCGCGCTTGCCCGCCGGTCCGCCCCCGGCGAAGCTCGCCGCATGAAGGTGGTGATGCTGGCCTTCCCCGACGCCCAAGTCCTCGACATCGCAGGACCCCTTGAGGTGTTCGCCCGCACCAGCCGCTGGCTGGCCGACGCCGGTCTGAGCCCTGCTCCGGCCTATGAGATCGAGCTGACCGCCGCCGCCGCCGGCCCCTTGCGGACCTCCGGGGGGCTGGAGCTGAACGTGGCGCGCCGCTTCGAGGCGGTCGAGGCCTGCGACGTGCTGCTGGTCGCCGGCGGCATCGGCTGGGCGACGGCGGCCGCCGACGAGCCCCTGCTGGACTGGCTGCGCCGCACGGCGCCGCGCGCCGGTCGGGTGGGGTCGATCTGCACCGGCGCCCTGGTGCTGGCCGCCGCGGGCCTGCTGCGCGGGCGCCGGGCGACCACCCACTGGGCCTACTGCGAGCGGCTGGCCGAGCTGGAGCCCTCCTGCCAGGTCGAGCCCGACGCCATCTTCGTGCGCGACGGGGCGCTCTACACCTCGGCCGGGGTCACCACCGGCATGGACCTGGCGCTGGAGCTCGTCGAGCAGGACTGGGGTAAGGCGGTGGCGGTCGCCGTCGCCCAGGAGCTCGTCGTCTACCGCAAGCGGCCGGGCGGCCAGGCCCAGTTCAGCCGCTTCCTCGAGGCCGAGCGGCGGCAGGACCGCCTGGGCGAGCTGCAGCTGTGGATCCTCGACCATCTCGACGAGGACCTGCCGCTGGAGCGCCTGGCCCGCGCGGCGGGCTTGAGCCCGCGGCACTTCTCGCGCCGGTTCCGGACCGAGCTGGGCGTGACCCCGGCGGCCTATGTGCAGCGCGTGCGGCTGGAGGAGGCGCGGCGGCGGCTGGAGAGCGGCGTCCACAGCCTGAAGGACGTGGCCCGCGCCTGCGGCTTCGCCGACGAGCAGAACTTGCGCCGCGCCTTCAGACGCCAGCTGGGCGTGGCCCCCAGCGCCTACCGCGAACGGTTCGGCGCCTAGGCGAACTCGTCCTCGAGGGCAGCCAGGCGCGCGGCCTGGTCCTCGGCGATCAGCGGCTCGATCACGTCGTCCAGCGCCTCGCCCTCCATCACCTTCGCCAGGTTGTAGAGGGTCAGGTTGATGCGGTGGTCGGTCACCCGCCCCTGCGGGAAGTTGTAGGTGCGAATCCGCTCCGAGCGGTCGCCCGAGCCCACCTGGCTCTTGCGGCTTTCGGCGCGGGCCGAGTCCAGCGCCTCGCGCTGCTGCTCGTAAAGGCGGGCCTTCAGCACCTTCATCGCCCGGGCGCGGTTCTGGTGCTGCGACTTCTCCGAGCTGGTGACCACGATGCCGGTGGGCAGGTGGGTGATGCGCACGGCCGAGTCCGTCTTGTTCACGTGCTGGCCGCCGGCGCCCGACGAGCGGTAGGTGTCGATGCGGATGTCCTGGTCGCGGACCTCGATCTCCACGTCCTCCACCTCGGGCAGGACGGCCACGGTGGCGGCCGAGGTGTGGATGCGCCCCTGCGCCTCGGTCGCGGGCACCCGCTGGACCCGGTGGACGCCGCTCTCGAACTTCAGCCGGCCGAACACGCCCTCGCCGGTGATCGAGGCGATGATCTCCTTGTAGCCCCCGGCGTCGCCCTCCGAGATGCTGTCGATCTCCACGCGCCAGCCGCGGGTCTGGGCGTAGCGCTGGTACATGCGGAACAGGTCGCCGGCGAACAGCGCCGCCTCGTCCCCGCCGGTGCCGGCGCGCACCTCCAGGATGGCCGAGGCGTTCTCGTCCTTGTCCTTGGGCGCCAGCAGCAGGGCGACCTCGCGCTCCAGCTCGGGCAGCCGCTCTTTCAGCGCCTCCAGCTCGTCGCGGGCGAGGGCGGCCATCTCGGCGTCGCCCGAAGCGGCCATCTCCTCCAGCTCGGGCTGCTCGGCGCGGGCGCGCTCCAGCGCCTGGACCGCGTCGGCCACCGGCTTCAGCTCGGCGTGCTCCTTCGACAGCCGCACGATCTCGGCCCCGTCCGAGGCCGCGCCCATGCGGGCTTCGATCTCGCGGAAGCGGTCGAGAACCTGGTCGAGCCTGGCCTGGGGAAGTCGCAACTTGGATGTCCGTTTTCGAAGGTTGCTTCCTCTAGCGGAGCTCGCCGCCGAAGCCAAACGGCGGAACGCCCCACGCTCACGCCCGTTTGGGGCCGGTGACCTGAGGAGACTATGAAATGGCGACTGAACGAGTCACCGAGCGCAACGACGGCCTGACCCACGAGCGGGTCATCGAGCGCGACGCCGGCGGCACGACCTATGTGGATCGCGGCGGTTCGGGCATGGGCGGCGTGATCATCGGCGTCGCGGTCCTGGCCCTCGTGGCGATCGTGGCGTTCTTCCTTCTGCAATCCAGCCGCAACGACGCCATCCGCACCGACGCGGTGGCCGGCGCGGCCTCCAGCGTGGCCGAGAGCGCCGGCTCGGCGGCCCAGAGCGTCGGGAACGCCGCCGGCGAAGCCGCCGAGGCGGTCAACCCGCAGTAATCGGCCCTCCAAAGCAAAAAGGCCCCCGCCGTCGGCGGGGGCCTTCGCATGTCTGGCTCGAGGCGCGCTTAGACGCGCACGCCCGAGAGCGGGGCGTTGCCGAACGCGCCCAGCTTCACGTTGCCGCTCATCTTGTCGCCTTCGACCTTGGCCTCGAAGTCGAGGCGCATCGGCATCGGGCTGGTGATGTCCGCGCTCCAGGTGAGGGTGTCGCCGTTCACCTTGCCGGTGATCTCCTGCGAGCCCATCCGGCCCTCGGTCTTGCCCGTGAACGTGTCGCCGCTGGTGGTGATCGTGGCGTTCACCTCCTGCGGGCCCATCGGGGTGTTGATCGTGATCTTCCAGCTGCCGTCCGCGGACATGGTGTCCCTCCGAAGAAATGGGCCGCCACCTAAGCGCGGATGAGACCGCTTCGCAAGAGTGACGCTGGCGTCAACTTTCTGCGTTATTCGGCGGCCTGCAGCGGGGCCTTCTTCGCCGCCTCGATCTCGGCCGCCTTGGCTTCGACCAGTTCGACGATGTGGTCGACCATCCGGTCGTTGTCCATCTTGTGATCGGGACGTCCGGCGACATAGACCATGCCCGAGCCCTTGCCGCCGCCGGTGAAGCCCAGGTCGGTCATCAGCGCCTCGCCCGGGCCGTTCACGACGCAGCCGATGATCGACAGGCTCATCGAGGTGGAGATGTGCGCCAGCCGCTGCTCCAGCTTCTCGACCGTCTCGATGACGTTGAAGCCCTGCCGCGCGCATGAGGGGCAGGCGATGATGTTCACGCCCCGGTGGCGCAGGCCCAGCGACTTCAGGATGTCGAAGCCGACCTTGATCTCCTCCACCGGGTCGGCCGCCAGGCTGACGCGGATGGTGTCGCCGATCCCGGCCCACAGCAGCGAGCCGATGCCGATGGCGCTCTTCACCGTCCCGGTGCGCAGGGCGCCGGCCTCGGTCACCCCCAGGTGCAGCGGGCAGTCGATGGCCTCGGCCAGCTGCTGGTAGGCGGCGACCGTCATGAACGGGTCCGACGCCTTCACGCTGATCTTGAACTCGTGGAAGTCGTGGTCCTGCAGGATGCGCGCGTGGTTCAGCGCGCTCTCGACCATGGCCTCGGGGCAGGGCTCGCCGTAGCGCTCCAGCAGCTCGCGCTCCAGCGAACCGGCGTTGACCCCGATACGCATGGAGCAGCCGTGGTCGCGCGCCGCCTGGATCACCTCGCGCACCCGGTCGGGGCTGCCGATGTTGCCCGGATTGATCCGCAGGCAGGCCGCGCCCGCCTGCGCCGCCTCGATTCCGCGCCGGTAGTGGAAGTGGATGTCGGCCACCAGCGGAACCATGGCCTCGCGCGCGATGGTCCGGAACGCGGCGGTGGACTCCTCGTCCGGGCACGAGACCCGCACGATGTCGGCCCCGGCCTCCTCCAGCCGGCGGATCTGGTCGATCGTCGCCGCCGCGTCGGCGGTGACCGTGTTGGTCATCGACTGGACGGTGATCGGCGCATCGCCCCCGACCTCGACCGCGCCGACGCGGATCTTGCGCGAGGGCCGCCGATGGATCGCCCGCCAGGGCCGGTGGTGGTTGGGATCTTGCGCGCTCATGCCGGGCGGAAAATAGGCGAGTTGGCGGCTTTTCCCAACCCGCCGCGGCGATCGGCCCCGCGCGCCGTCGTCTGCCGGTCAGCGGCGCGGGGGCGCCAGCAGCTCCAGGGCGCGGGCCACGCCGGGGTCGCGCCCGGCGCACAGGTCCTCCCGAGTCAGCGGGGCGGGCAGGTCCGGCTGCACGGCCCGGTCGCCGAGGTGCTCGCCGTCGGCCCGCCAGACGCCGAACACCGGGACGGTCAGCACCCAGCCGCCGGGCAGCTCGAACCGCTCCCCGCTCAGCAGCGCCCCGGCCGAGGCCTCGCCGACGAAGCGGACGTTCGGGCTCTGCTTCATCACCCAGGCGAAACCTTCGGCGGCGCTCGCCGTCTCGGGCCCGATCAGCACCACCACCGGCCCGCGATAGCGGCGCTGCCCCACGTCCTCCAGGTGGAACACGGCGGCGCCGCCGTTCTCCTGCACGGCCCGCCCGACGGCCTCGTCGGTGTAGGCGCCGAGGACCTTCGGTCCGCGCCGGATGTCCTCGAGGGTCGGCGCGCGGCCCAGCCCTTCCAGGTAGGCGCGCGAGAACAGGGCCACCGCGGGCGCTTCCCCAGCCGCCCCGAAGTAGCTCGCCAGCCGCAGGGCCGACATGTTGCCGCCGCTGTTGTGGCGCAGATCGATCACCAGCTCCTGGGTGTCGCCCAACTCGGCCATGGCCTGATCGGCTAGCCCGGCGGCGCCGTCGTCGAACCGGTCGATCTTCAGATAGCCCAGCGCCAGGCCGGGCCGCACGGCGATCCGCGACCAGGCGAAGCCCGGGCGCGCCGGCGGCCAGAATGCGCGCTCGCGCCGGATGGAGAGGCGGGCGGCCGATCCGTCGCAGCGCCGCACCTCCACCTCCGCTATCGATCCCAGCGGGCCGGCGACCCCGGCCATGCCGCGCGGAAGCTGGTCGCCCGGACGCAGTCCCTGCCGCCGCGCGTCCGAGAGCGGGGCGACCTCCAGCACCGTGCGGACCCCGCCGACGGGCTCGATCCGGGCCCCCAGTCCCGCGCTGCCCCGCTCCGGCGAGGCGCGGGAGATGTGCAGGTGCGAGGATTTCAGCTCGGCCAGCATGGCGCCGATCAGCCGCTGCAGGGCGGCCTCGTCGCGCACCTTTGCCAGCCGGGGCCGGTAGCGGTCGCGGAGCGCCGTCCAGTCGGCGCCGTGGAAGCCGGGGTCGTAGAAGGCTTCGCCGACGGTCCGCCAGGCGGCGTCGAATGTCGCTTCGTAGGAAGCTTCCGGCTCGGCCGCCCGCGCCGGCCCAGTCATAGCCATCATCGCCAGCATCATCGCCAGCGCCCGTCCGATCGCCCGCATGGAATTCCCCCAGCCTTCCCGGGGAAGAGGCCGGCGGGCGCCGCCGCGGATGCGGGGCGGGCGATTAAATCGGCGTAATGCGGATCAGCCCGCGAGCTTCGAGGCCAGAACCTGCCGGGCGGGCAGCACGCCCTTCGACTGGCCGGCGACGAACACCTGGAAGTCGCTGGGCTCGGAGACGTCGATCGTCAGGCCGGGGAGCTGGGGCACCTTGTAGGCCTCGCCCGCGGCGAGCTGGCGGGCGAAATAGACCGAGCCGCTGGTCCCGCGGATGATCAGGGCGGCGTTGTTCAGGGCCTGCAGCGTCACCAGCGAGCCGAGCTGCGGATTGCCGCTGTCGTACACCTTGCCCTTCGGCGTGAAGGTCGCCGGCAGGGTCGTAAGGTCCAAGAGCGGCGCATCGCTCAGGTCGTTGATGTTGGCGGGCGCGGAGTCGTTGCCCTTGCCGTCAGGGCCGGCCTCGGCGAGGCCGGGGGTCTCGTACAGCGGCGGGATGGTGGACTCCACCGGCGCCGGCAGCGGCGGGCCCAGGGTCACCGGCCCCGAGCGGGTCTCGGCCAGCAGCTTCCAGGCCTGCGCCTCGGAGGCCTTGGGCGGCGGCGGCGCGCTGGCGTTCATCGCCCGCTGCGCCACGTTCCACAGCACGATGGCCACGACGATCACGACGGCCCCGGCGATGAAGGCGGCCACCCGCGGGTCGCGCTCGTCGGGCACCCCGATCGGCGCGCGCAGCGGCTCGTCCAGCACCGGCTCGTCGGCCTTGAACCGCTCCACCGCCGCTTCGGGGTCGAGGCCCAGTGCGAGGGCGTAGGCGCGGATGTAGCCGATGGTGAAGGGGCGCGAGGGCAGGGCGTCGAGGCGCATCGCCTCCAGCGCCTCGAGATAGGAACGGCGCACCCGGGTCCGCTCGGCGAGCTCGTCCAGCGTCAGTCCGCGGTCCTGGCGCACCGCCCGGAGGGCCTCGCCGATGCTGGCGTGCGACTGCAGCGGATCGCGGTTCAGGACGCCGTTCCCCTCCTCGAGGTCCAGGTCGGCAGGTCCAGTGTCGAGCGGCCCGATGTCGACCTGCCCGATGTCGACCTGCCCGGTGTCGACCTGCCCGGTGTCGAGCGGCATGGCGGCTCCTGCGTCCGGCCGGCGCCCGCGTCTGGGGATCGTGACTCGTAGGGAGCGTGGCACGCGTTCAGGTAGTGCTCAATGCGTTGTTCGGTCACGTCCGGTGGGCTGATTCGCCTACACGGCGAGATAGAGTTTCCGCGCCAAGGTTTCGATCTCGTTGCGCACCGATCCCGCGCCGGACTTCAGCAGGGCCGAAACGCCCCGCCGGGCCGCCTCGCGGTCGCACGACAGCACCATCTGCTTCACCGGCCCGATCCCCGCAGGCGGCATCGACAGCCGCTCGAAGCCCAGGGCCACCAGGGTGAAGGCCTCCAGCGGCCGGCCCGCCATCTCGCCGCAGACGCTGACCGGCGTGCCGGTCTCGGCGCAGGCCCGCTGGATCGTCTCCAGCGCCCGCAGCGCCGGCGGCGACAGGGGATCGTAGCGGTCGGCCACCCGCGGGTTCCCGCGGTCGGCGGCGAACAGGTACTGCATCAGGTCGTTGGTGCCGACGCTGACGAAGTCGGTCATCGGCAGCAGGGCGTCGAGGTGCCAGATCACCGACGGCGCCTCGATCATCGCGCCGACGTCCAGGCGCGACGGCGCCGGCCGGCCTCGCCGCAGGGCCCAGGCCACCTCTGTGTCCACCAGGGCGCGGGCGGCGCGGAACTCGTCGCAGCTCGCCACCAGCGGGAACATGATCCGCAGCGCACGCCCCTTGGCGGCGGCGATCAGCGCCCGCAGCTGCAGGCGCAGCAGGGCGGGGCGGTCCAGGCCCATGCGGATCGCCCGCCAGCCCAGGGCCGGGTTGTCCTCGCGCTCGGCCTCCAGGTACGGCAGCACCTTGTCGCCGCCCAGGTCCAGGGTGCGGAAGGTCACCGGCTTGTCGCCGGCCGCGTCCATCACCCGGCCGTAGAGCGCCGCCTGGGCGTTGAAACGGGGCATCTCCTCCGAGACCATGAACTGGAACTCGGTGCGGAACAGGCCGATCCCTTCGGCGCCCGCGTCGGCCATGCTCTCGAGGTCCACGTCGAGGCCGGCGTTCATCAGCAGGGTGATCTTCACCCCGTCGCGGGTGAAGGCGGGCGTCTCGCGCAGCTTGGCGAAGGCGGCCTGCCGCTGTCGGCGCACGTCGATGCGGGCCTGGATGGCCTTCACCACGTCGGTCCGCGGGCGCAGGTAGGCCTCGCCCGTCTCGGCGTCGACGATCACCGGGTCGCCCTCCGAGACCCGGTCGCGCAGGCCGGGCAGGCGGCCGACGCAGGGGATGTCCAGCGCCCGGGCCACGATCGCCGCGTGGCTGGCCGACGAACCCTCCTCCAGCAGCAGGCCGCGCAGCCTGGTGCGGTCGTACTCGAGCAGGTCCGCGGGGCCCAGGTTGCGGGCGATCAGGATCGCGTTCTCGGGCAGGTCGCGGGCCACGTGGCCGTCGCCGGCCAGGTGGCGCAGCAGCCGGTCGTTCAGGTCTTCCAGGTCGTGCAGCCGCTCGCGCAGATAGGGATCGCGCGCCTGGCCCAGGCGCGCGCGGTGTTCGGAGCGTACGCGCTCGACGGCGGCCTCGGCGGTCAGGCCGTTGCGCACGGCGTCCTCGAGGCTGCGGTTCCAGCCCCGGTCGTGGGCGAACATGCGGTAGGTCTCGAGCACCTCGTACGAGGCGTCCACCAGGCCGTGCTGGCCCTCCAGCATCTCGTCGATCTGGGCCTGCAGCGCCTCGATGGCGCCCTTGAGCCGGATCTCCTCGGCGGCGGCGTCCTCCGACAGCAGCTGGCTGGGCGCGACCGGCGGCTCGTGCAGCACGGCCACGCCGTAGGCCAGACCCTCGGCGAACCTGGAGCCCTTCAGGCGGTCGGGCCGGCGGGGCGCCAGCTCGACCCCGTTCATCTCCTCGACGCCGATCAGCTCGCCCGAGGCCACCATCTCGGCCAGGACCATGGCGATGATCTGCAGGTCCTCGACCTCGTCCTCGGTGTAGACCCGGGCGGTGCGGTTCTGGACGACCAGCACGCCGATCGCCCGCCCGCCGCGCAGCAGCGGCACGCCCAGGAACGCGTGGTAGGGGTCTTCGCCCGTCTCCGGGCGGTACGAGAACGCCGGGTGCTCGGGGGCGTCGGCCAGGTTCAGCGGCCGGCCCAGGCGCATGATCTCGCCGACCAGGCCCTCGCCGGGCTTCATGCGGGTGACGTGGACCGCGCCAGGCTCCAGGCCCTCGGTGGCGAACAGCTCCATCTCGCCGGTCGCCCGGCGCAGGTAGATCGAGCAGACCTCGGCGACCATCGACAGGGCGATGATCCGCACGACCATGTCGAGACGGGCCTGGGCCGGGCCGCCGCCCGCCAGCGCCTCCCGGATCTGCCGAAGCAGGCTCCGCTGTCCTCGAATGGCCATGCCTTGCGCCGGCATCCGTCCCTGGCGTCCTCCGTCTCGGCCCGTTGCCTAACAGCTTTATCTCTCCGTTCCGAGACGGGAAGAGGCCAATTCGACGACGGTTTGCTGCGCCTGCCGGGCCCGCGCGGCGAAAGGATGGCCGTGGGCCGCCCGGCGCCCTATTTCAGGCGCCCTGTTTCAGGACCCCGGTTCGGGGCGGCGGAAGGCAAGGGGGCGTCTTGGGCGCAGCGACGGAGGCGGACGAGGGCCGGACGGGCTGGCGCGACCTCCTCGCCGGCGGCCGGCTGCCGCTGTTCGCGCTCATCTGCCTGGGCGTCTGGCTGAACGCCGCCGACAGCCTGGTCACCGCCACCATCATGCCCAGCGTCGGCGCCGACCTCGGCGGCTACGCCTACTTCTCCTGGGCGACGGCGGGCTTCCTGGTCGGCGCGATCCTGGCGGGCGCCAGCGCCGGGCGCCTCTCCGAACTGTTCGGCCTGCGCAGCGCCACGGCCCTGGCGGGCCTCGTCATGGTCGGCGGCTGCGTGATGAGCGCGCTGGCCCCCGACGTTTCGGTCTTCCTCACCGGCCGGCTGATCCAGGGCCTGGGCTCGGGCTGGATCTCGGGCTTCGCCATGGTCGCCATCGCGCTCCTGTTCCCCGAGCGGCACCTGGCGCGGGTGTTCGCCGCCGTCACCTTCATCTGGGGCATAGCCACGGTGCTCGGTCCGCTGTTCGGCGGGATCGTCGTCGAGCACGGCGACTGGCGCGACGTCTTCTGGCTGTTCGCCCTGCAGTCGGCGGTGTTCAGCATCGCCGCGCTCTTCCTGCTGGACCGGGCTGGCCGCGCGGGCGGCGGGCCGGGCGTGCCGTGGACCCAGCTCGGCGTCCTGGGGCTCGGCGTCTCGGCCATCGCCCTGGCCGACGTGCTGCACGCCCCGGCGTTCTCGATCGGGCTGGTGCTGGCGGGCCTGGGGATCCTCGCGCTCGTCGTGCGCATCGACCACCGGGCCAGGGTGCGCCTGCTGCCGCACCGCGCCGGGGACCTGACCACTGTCTGCGGCGCCGGCTACTTCGCCATGTTCTCGCTCACCGCCGCTTCGATGGGCTTCGCCATCTACGGCCCGCCGATCCTGCAGCAGCTGCGCGGCTACTCGCCCCTGTGGGCCGGCTATGTGATCGGCGCGGAGTCGTTGGCCTGGACGATCGCCGCCATCGCCGTGGCGGGGGCGAGCGGCCTGTGGGACGCCCGCTGGATCCGCGTCGGCTCGGTGCTGCTGGTGGCCAGTCTCGTCGTCCTGCCGCTGGTCATGGCCGACGGCCACATCGCGTTCGTGCTCGCCGGCGGGGCGCTGATGGGCGCGGCCTTCGGCTTCTCCTGGGCCTTCATGAGCCGGCGCGTGCTGGCGGCGCTGTCCGACGAGGACAAGGCCATCGGTTCGTCGGCGATCACCGCCGTGCGCCAGGCCGGCGCGGCGGTCGGGGCGGCGATCTCGGGCGTGGCGGCGAACCTGGCCGGCTTCTCCGAGGGGCTGACCCACGCCAGCGCCCGCGCCGCCTCGGTCTGGGTGTTCGTGGCCGTGATCCCCCTGGCCCTGGCCGGAACCTGGGCCGCCTTCCGCCTGACCGGCGGCGCGGAGAAGGCCTAGAGCTGGTCCAGCCCGTAGGCCGCGTGCAGGGCGCGCACGGCCAGCTCGGTGTAGGCCGCGTCGATCAGCACGCTGATCTTGATCTCGGACGTCGAGATCACCTGGATGTTCACGCCCTTGTCGGCCAGCGCCTTGAACATCGACTTGGCGACGCCGGCGTGGCTGCGCATGCCCACGCCGATGACCGAGACCTTGGCCACGTCCTCGTCCACGCGGACGTCCTCGAAGCCGACCTGCGGCTGTACGGCGCGGATGATCTCCACCGCCCGCTGGGCGTCCCGGCGGCCGACGGTGAACTCCATGTTGGCGGTGTCGGCGGTGCGCGCGTGGCTCTGGACGATCATGTCCACGTTCACGTTCGCATCGGCCAGCGCGCCGAAGATGGTGGACGACACGCCCGGATGGTCGGGCAGGCCGAAGAGGCTGATCTTCGCCTCGTCGCGGCTGTAGGCCACGCCGCTCACGATCCGCTTCTCCACGATCTCCTCCTCGTCGCAGACGATAGTGCCCTGGCCGGGCGCTTCGCCGGGCTCGACAAAACTGGAAAGCACCCTGACGGGCACATGGTAGGCCATGGCCAGCTCGACCGAGCGGGTCTGCAGGACCTTGGCGCCCAGCGAGGCCATCTCGAGCATCTCCTCGTAGGAGACCTTCGCGAGCTTCCTGGCCTTGGATTCGATCCGCGGGTCGGTGGTGTAGACCCCGTCCACGTCGGTGTAGATGTCGCAGGCTGCGCCCAGCGAGGCGGCGATCGCCACGGCGCTGGTGTCCGAGCCGCCGCGGCCCAGGGTGGCGATGCGGCCGTCGCGGGTCACGCCCTGGAAGCCGGCGACCACCGCCACCTCGCCGGCGTCCAGCGCCGCCGACAGCTTCTCAGGCGGAATCTCGTCGATCCGCGCCTTGCCGTGCGCCTCGTCGGTGAGGATCGGCACCTGCCAGCCCAGCCACGACTTGGCCCGCAGGCCCATGTTGCGCAGCGTCATGGCCAGGAGGCCCGCGGTCACCTGCTCGCCCGAGGCCACCACAACGTCGTACTCGTCGTCCGAGGGGTCGATCCCCTGGGCCGCGGCGCCGGCCCCGTCGGTCCACGCGACCAGCTCGTTGGTCTTGCCGGCCATGGCCGAGACGACGACCGCCACCTGATGGCCCGCCTCGATCTCGGCGGCCACCAGCCGCGCCACCCGGCGGATCCGCTCCAGGTCGGCCACCGAGGTGCCGCCGAATTTCATCACCAGCCGGGACATCGAACGCCAGGACCACCTTTGTCGCTTGCTGCGCCGCGAAAGGGCGTCGCCTCATAGCGGCGCGCGCCGCCTGCGGCAACGCTCAGAATCTTTCGTTTCGGCTCGCGTCGGCGGTAGAAGGGGGCATGAGTTCGCCCACCGCCGCCCGTTCCAGCATCGATCCTGCCGAAGTCGAGCGCTTCTCGCGCATCGCCGCCGAATGGTGGGACCCGAACGGCAAGTTCGCGCCCCTGCACCGCTTCAACCCCGTGCGGTTGGCCTTCATCCGCGACCACGCCCTCTATCGCTTCGGCCGCGACGGCGCCCAGCGGCGGCCCTTCGAGGGCTTACGCCTGCTCGACATCGGCTGCGGCGGCGGCCTCCTGTCCGAGCCGATGGCGCGCCTGGGCTTCACCGTCACCGCCGTGGACGCCTCCGAGCGCAACATCCTCACCGCCAGCACGCACGCGGCGGAGCAGGGGCTCGACATCGACTACCGCTGCACGACGGCCGAGGACCTGCTGGCCGCCGGCGAGTCGCCCTTCGACGTGATCCTCAACATGGAGGTGATCGAGCACGTGGCCGACCCGGGCGCCTATCTGCGCGACTGCTCCCGGCTGCTGGCCCCCGGCGGGCTGATGATCGTCGCCACGCTCAACCGCACGCTCAAGGCCCTGGCCCTGGCCAAGATCGGCGCCGAGTACGTGCTGCGCTGGCTCCCGGCCGGCACCCACGACTGGAACAAGTTCCTCAAGCCGGACGAGATCCGCGGCTTCCTCGCCGGCGAGCCGGTCGCCGTGGACGGGCCCTACGGCGTGGTGTTCAATCCGCTGACCGGCCGGTGGACGGAGTCCGTCGATTCGGACGTGAACTACATGATGACGGTCGTCCGCCCGGCAGCTTAGGCGGACGATCCAGGCGGCGTCCGGGGGGACGGTCAGGAGCAGGGATGGCTTCGCTACGCGTGCTGGGGCACGCCTTCCGGGCCTGGCGGCGCAACCGCCGCTGGGCCAAGCACGAGCCCGAGACGCCCTATCTCGCCGACCTGCTGTCGGGCGCGCCGGTGTGCCTGCACGTGGGCGCCAGCGACGGGCGCCACTCCTACGTCATGACCCAGGTGGCGCCGCGGGCGCGCATCTACGCCTTCGAGCCGTCGGCCTTCGCCTTCGAGGTGCTGAAGGTGACCACCGCCTGGCACGGCATCCGCGACCGCGTCACCCCGATCCACGCCGCCGTCGCCGACCGGCCGGGCGAGCTGCTGCTGGTCACGCCCAAGAAGACCTCCGGCCGCATGGGCCGGGCCTACGCCTATGTCGCCGAGCGGGCGCCCGAAGGGCCGGCTCGTCCCGACCTGCAGGACCAGGGCATGGAGGTCCAGCCGACCCCCGTGGTCACCCTCGACGGCTTCTGCGCCGAGCACGGCGTGGACAAGGTCGACTTCATCCGCATGGACATCGAGGGCGCCGAGCAGAAGGCGCTGGAGGGCGCCGTCGGCATCCTCGACCGCGACCGCCCGCACGTGCTGATCGAGATTCACCCGCCGATGCTGAAGGACCGCTTCGGCGGCTCGGCCGAGGCCGTGCTGCAGGTCTTCCGCGACCGCGGCTACCGCATGTTCGCCCTCAACGGCGACCGCCTGGAGGAGCGCACCGACCTCGTCGAGGACCTGCCCTGGAAAGACTACTTCTTCATCCACCCCTCCAGGGCCGCCCGCCTTCCCGACGGGGTCTTCAAGGCCCGCATGGCGACCTGACGCGCCGGCCGCCCCTGCGCCTGCGCTAGTCTCCCTCATGACCGACGCCGACCCCCTCGCCGAGATCGCCTTCGAGGCGCAGGTGATCCACTGGCGCGGCCCCTCGCCCTACTTCTTCGCCGTCCTTCCGCCGGACGCGGCGGGGCAGGTCGCCCGCGTGGCTCGCGCCGCCAGCTACGGCTGGGGCGTCGTGCCGGTGGCCGCGCGCTTGGCGGGGGCGGACTTCACCACCTCGCTCTTTCCCCGCGACGGCGGCTACCTCCTGCCGCTGAAGGACGCCGTCCGCCGGGCCACGGGCGTGACCGCCGGCGACCGGGTGGCGGTGGCGCTGAGCGTGCGCCTGGGTAGGCCGTAGGGGGGCGGCCGCAGCGGGCCCTCGACACCGCGCCCGACCACCGGCAAGACCCTTCGGGTGAGCGTCCCTCCCTCAGATCCCAAGCCGCCGCGCTACGCCCTCGGCTTCCTCACCGACCAGTGGGAGTGGCGGGCCGACCTCGACGCCGACACGCCCGAGGCCGCCAAGGCCGCCGCCCGCGAGGCCCTGATCGCCGTCGTCCGCGACGAGACGCCCGAACTCGCCTGCGTCACCCTCATCGACAACGGCGTGAAGGTCGGCGTCTGGGACTGGATCGAAACCCGCCCCTACTGGACGCCGCTGTAGCCGCCCTGCGGGCGAACCCATGATTGGGGACCGTCATGTCCGTGCGGGGCCGGCGTGGGGGCCTGCTGGTGCTGCCGCGCGGGCTCGCTCAGCCGCCATTTCCCATCAGATCTGCTCCCGCCGCACGGCGGCCTGAAGCCAGACCGCCGAGAGCTGCGCATAGCGCCCGCGGCTTCGGGAGTCGTTCGCGCGCAAGGACATGAGGAACAGCCTCAGCGCATGGACGCGATGTTCGTGGGCGTTGAACATGGTCGGACCTAGGAATCCACGAAGAGGACGCCTGCGCGGCCGCCGGCGTGTTCGATTTCCGACGCCAGCGTCACAGCGGCGGACAACGCGGCCTCAGGCTTGAGATAGTCGCCGACGAACGCGTTGGCGCGGGTGACATGCCACACACCGTGGGATTTCGTGACCCGCACATCGACGGTCTTCACGGCGACGTCGCCGCCTGTGGCCACCCCTGGGGGATCCGCTCGTTGTTTTGAGAGTTCGACGGCCATTGCAGCCTTTCAGGGAGCCTCGCTCCCGATGGGCGCCGCGCCAGCGGAATTCGCCGGCATAGACGCCCGAAACACCGGTTGCGGTCGGACCCGTGCGCTCGCCTGGGCTGGCGCAGCAAATCCGGCGATCGTGAGCGGCGCGTTTCGCTTCGCGGAACCGCTGCTGAAGCCCCTCTTCGACTTGGCCACCCCCTTAGGCGCTCCTCGGCGGAGCGCCAGCGGCCGGCGGTCGAGACGGGCGGCTCTCCGCGCCGCCCAAGGTCCGCGCATGAGCGCTGCGCCGGTCCTCGAACGCGGCGAGGCCCATCCAGACCGCAGCAGCGGCCTCGTGCCTTGCGCGCACCTGGACGAGCGTGGCGGCCGCGGCCATGGAGAGCGCGCCGTCCGCCTTCGCACGATAGTCGTCGCCGCGGATTTCGCTTTTCATCATCTCGCTACTGTCCCCCGCTCAACGGATTGGGCGGCTGGACCGGCGTGCGGCCGTGCAGGCGCTGTACGATCTGTCGCAAGCGCTCCGTCTCGGCGCTCAGGGCGACCACGTCGCTTTCGAGCTGAGCGTTGCGCAGGCGCAGGTAGGCGTTCTCGCGCTCGAGATTCGAAGAGGGGGCAGGCTCGCTCACGTGCGGCCCCCGCGGCCAACGACGCGCAGGACGAAGGGCAGCACCAGGGCGCTCAGCGCGAGTGCGGCGGACGCTATGAACAGCGGGGACATGGATGTCTCGAGGCGCGCCACGTCGGAGATGATCGACCGCTGGGCTCGCGGCACAGGACCGACGGCGCATCTCACATATGGGGAGCCCCAGCGCCCAAACCAGGGGCGATCGAGGTTTCGGCCGGCCCTCGCACTCCTGCGGCCCGCCGGGAGATGACCGCCAGCCCGGCCGCGTGCCTGCAGCCCCACACTTCTGGCCGGCGGATGCGCTCTAGCGGCTTGCGTCAGCGAGGCCGCTTCGCTCGCCCGCCTGTTCAGGCGCCCAACCGGCCGCCCCTCATGTCCCCGCGCACTCTGCGGATGATGCCCGTGTGCGTCGCCCCGTGGCTTCCAACCCTCTGTGATACGGATCCCACGCCGGGCGTCTCCGGCGATCGCGGATGAGAACCGCTCCTTGAACCGCGCGTTTGCGCTTCACAGGTGGTGAACAGGTTCCACGAGGAGGTCGGACGTGCCGCGCAAACGGCCCAGGGGTGTTCTTGCGATGGGGTGGGCGTGCATCGAGGCGGCCGCCAACGGGCGGACCGAGCATGCGCCGACCTCGGCGGATTTCCCCGAGACGGTGGTGCGGCGCACCAGCTTCACCGCGGGCGGCGGCCACGGCTGGCGCATCTCGGCGCTGGAGACCCCGCGCGAGACCCCGGCGCCCTGGAAGATCGTCGTCATCACCGGCGCGCCCTCCTGGGCCGAGTACTGGGCCGAGACCCTGGCCGAGCTGCCGAAGGACCGCGAGATGATCGTGGTGGACCGGCCGGGCTACGCGGGGTCCGAGCCGCTGCATCCGGTGACCGACATCCGCGTCCAGGCCGAAGCCCTGGCGCCCGTGCTGCGCGCCGCCCGCGGCCAGAAGGTGCTGCTGGTGGGCCAGAGCTATGGGGCCGCCATCGCCTCGATCATGGCCGACCAGAACCCCGGCAAGGTCGCCGGCCTCGTGCTGCTGTCCGGCTTCTTCGGCGAGGCCGGCCCCACGGCCAAGTGGCTGCTCGACATGGGTTCGAAGGCGCTGAAGGTGATCCCGCGCGATCTGCGCAACGCGGTCATCGAGGTGACCGGCCAGCGGCCGCAGCTGCGCCATGCCAAGCGCGCGCTGGCCCGCGTGAATGTGCCGATCCACATGATCCACGGCGACAAGGACGACTTCGCCCCGCTGGAGGTCGCCGAGCGGCTCGCGGCCGAGACGGTCACCCGCCGGCCGATCCGGGTGGTGCGCACCGAGGGCGCCAACCATTTCCTGAACGACGGCCCGGCCGAGCAGCTGATCGAGGCGCTGGAGTCCTGCATCCCCGCGCGGACGTCCTGGACCTTCCGCTGGCCGAAGCTGCCCGCGATCCTGCCGGCGCGCTTGCCGAATCCGATGGGCAGGGCGTTGGGCGGCGCATCCCGGGGGCCGGCAGGCCCCGTTCCCGTCTAGCGCAGCAGGGCGCCGGTCGCGGTCGCGAAGCCGACCACCACCAGCCAGGGCGGCAGGCGGGCGACGGCCAGGAACACGAACGCGGCCGCCAGCAGCGCCCAGTCGGACCCGCGCTCGATGGTGGTGCTCAGCACCGGGTCCCACAGGGCCGCGCCCAGCAGGCCCACCACCACCGCGCCGACCCCGGCCAGGGCGCCGCGCGCGCGGGCGTCCTTCTTCAGGCGGTCCCAGAACGGCAGCACGCCCACCACCAGCAGCAGGCTGGGCAGGAAGATGGCGAACAGCGCGATCAGCCCGCCGACGATCCCGCGCGGACCGAAGCTCTGGGCCGCGCCGACGAAGCCGGCGAAGCTGAACAGCGGGCCGGGCAGGGCCTGCACCGCCCCGTAGCCCGACAGGAAGGTGTCCTGGTCGAGCCAGCCGCGGGCGACGACCTCGCTCTCCAGCAGAGGCAGGACGACGTGGCCGCCGCCGAACACCAGCGCCCCGGTGCGGTAGAAGACGCTGGCCAGCGCCAGGCCCGGGTTGGCCAGCAGGGCGGCCAGCAGCGGCAGCGCCAGCAGGAGGCCCGCGAACAGCGCCAGCGAGATCGCCGCGCTGCCGGTGTCGACCGCCGGCGCCTCGTCGGGCGGCGCCTCGCCCGCTTCGTCCCGCAGCAGCGCCCAGCCGAAGGCGCCGCCGGCCAGGATCGCGGCGACCTGCGCGACGGGCCCGCCGGAAAGGATCAGCCCCGCCGCCGCGCCGATCGCCATGCCGGCCCGCACCGGCCCGACCGCCAGGCTGCGGGCCATCTGCACCAGCGCCTGCAGCACGACGGCCGCGGCGGCGATCTTCAGGCCGTGGATCCAGCCCGAGCCGAAGCGGGTCTCCAGGTCCGGCGCGAGGTAGGCGAAGGCGATCATCGCCGCCCCGGCGGGGAGGGTGAAGCCGGCGAAGGCCGCCAGGGCGCCGGCCAGGCCCGCCTGCCGCAGCCCGATGGCCATGCCGAGCTGGCTGGAGGCGGGGCCCGGCAGGAAGTGGCACAGGGCCAGGAGATCGGCGAAGGCCGCGTCCGAGACCCACCCGCGCCGCTCGACGAACTCGCGCCGGAAGTAGGCGAGGTGCGCCACCGGCCCGCCAAAGGCCGTGAGCCCCTGCTTCAGGAAAGCCAGGAAGACCTCGAGCGGCGTGACGGCCTTCTGCGGCGGAGCGGCGTCCATCGGTCCCTAGATGAAAGGCTAACGGCGCGCTGTCGACCCGTTTCGCCGAAAGACGCTTCCCACGCCCGGCTGAACGGCGATAAGGCTTGTTCAAACGCCAGTATGAAAGGGGAAACGACATGAAGGCCGCCGTGCTGCGTGAAGTCCGCAAGCCGCTTCAGATCGAGGACGTGCAGATTTCCAAGCCTGGCCCGCACGAGGTGCTGATCCGCACCGCCGCGGCCGGCGTCTGCCACTCGGACCTTCACTTCGTGGAAGGCTCGTATCCCCACCCGCTGCCGGCCGTGCTGGGCCACGAGAGCGCCGGCGTCGTCGAGGCCGTGGGCTCGGAAGTGCGCACGGTGAAGCCGGGCGACCACGTCATCACCTGCCTGTCGGCGTTCTGCGGCCACTGCGAGCACTGCCTGACCGGCCACATGAGCCTGTGCGTCTCCCCCGACACCAAGCGCGGCGACGAGGACGAGCCGCGCCTGACGTCGCCCAAGGGGCCGATGATGCAGTACCTGAACCTGTCCTCCTTCGCCGAGCAGATGCTGGTGCACGAGCACGCCTGCGTGGCGATCCGCAAGGACATGCCGCTGGACCGCGCCGCCCTGATCGGCTGTTCGGTGATGACCGGCGTCGGCGCGGTGATGCACACCTCCAATGTCCGCCCGGGCGACACCGTGGCGGTCATCGGCTGCGGCGGCGTGGGACTGTCGGCGATCAACGGCGCGGCCATCGCGGGCGCGGGCCGGATCATCGCCATCGACGTGGTGCCGGGTAAGGAGAACTTCGCCCGCGCCTTCGGCGCCACCGACTTCGTCAACGCCGCCGAGACCGATCCGGTGAAGGCGGTGATCGAGCTGACCAAGGGCGGCGTGCAGCACTCGTTCGAGGCGCTGGGCATGACCAAGACCGCCGAGCAGGCGTTCAACATGCTCCGCCGCGGCGGCACCGCGAACATCATCGGCATGATCCCCGTCGGCCAGAGCATCAGCCTGATGGGCGCGGCGTTCCTGGGCGAGAAGCGCATCCAGGGCTCGATGATGGGCTCGAACCGCTTCCCGGTGGACATGCCGCGGCTGGTCGACATGTACATGGCCGGCAAGCTGAAGCTCGACGGCATGATCTCCCAGCGGCTGAAGCTGGAGCAGGTGAACGAGGCGTTCGCCGAGATGAAGACCGGCTCGATCGCCCGGTCCGTGATCGTCTTCGACGCCTAGCGGGCGCCGGCGGCGGCGGGGCCCGGCTCCACCGCCGACCGCTGCCGGGTCTGGATGGCGTCGAGGTAGTCGATGATCGCCTCGACGTCCTCCTGGCCGAAACGGAACTCGGGCATGGCGGGGTGGCCGGTGAGGATCCCCTCGGCCAGCGCCTCGGCCAGCGACTCGGGCGCGTAGCGGCGGTGCAGCTCGCGGAGGGGCGGGGCCGCCGGCTCGCGGCTTTCGCCCTCGCGCCCCACCGCATGGCAGCCGCCGCAGTGGCGCTCGACCAGGGCCTCCCCGCGCGACGGTTCGGCGGCCGCCGCGGCGGTCGGCAGGGCGAGGGCAGCGATCAGCAGCAGGGCGCGCATGGCGCCAGGGGAGCCCGGATCGGCGGCTTCGCCATTGACGGCGATCAAGCCGCCTTGGGCCGCATCACCAGCCAGGGCGTCGGCGCCAGGCGGAACTCCCAGATCGACAGCACGTGGTCCAGGTGCGGCAGCTCGCTGAGCCACGGGGGCAGCGGGACGTCCCGCAGCCCCAGGTCGACCCGCTGGATGTCATGGGTGGCGTCGAAGCGGCCGCGCACCGCCTCAAGGGCGCCTTTGCGATAGACGTCGTGGGTCTCGACGATCAGGCTCATGCCCCTGAGCGCCGGGCTCAGGTCGGGCCGCAGCAGGTCGACCTCGGCGCCCTCGGCGTCCATGATCACCAGGGCGTTGCGGCCGGCGAACAACTCGAAGTCCTCGGGCTTGAACTCTTCGCCGACGATGACCCGCTCGCCGACGCCGTTGCGCGCGGCGAGGTCGGCGCAGGCGCGACGGGCGGCCGCGTCGATGTCATAGGCGTAGACGGTCGCCTGGGGCAGGAGCCGGGCGAGGCCGACGGCGTAGTAGCCCTCGGCGCAACCGACATCGATCACGCAGTCGACCCCCGCCTCGCGGAACCGCTCGAGGTGCGGGTGCAGCTCGGCCTCATAGGTCCCGAGAAGCCGCGGCATCAGCGCGCCCTCGGTGGCCGCGGCCACGTACTCCATGCCGGAGAAGGGCCCGTGCATGACCATCGCCCCGTGATGGGCGACGTAGGTGTTGGCGAGGAGCTGCGAGCGCCACCGGCTGAACAGCCGCAGGAGGTCGTTCATCTGCCCGTTCGTGGGCACGCCATCCAGCGCGTCGAACTTGCGCTTGATGACCTCGAAATAGGCTTCGGTGACGCTCGGCATGGGGATCTTCCTTCCGCCGAGCCAGGTTAGCGCAAGCGGCGGGCCGCGGGCGCCCCAGCGGCCTAGGGGGCGGTGTCGAGCGAGGCGAGGGCGCGCGGGGCTTCCCCACCGCCGGCCTCGAGCAGGCGCTGGATGCGCGCCTTCTGGGCCTTGAAGCGGGCGAGCTCGGCGCCGGCCAGCACGGTGCCCTGCGGCACCTTCGCGCCGACAGGGTTCACCCGCCGGCCGTTCAGCCACACCTCGTAGTGCAGGTGCGGACCGGTGGAGAGGCCGGTCGAGCCGACGTAGCCGACCACCTGGCCCTGGCGGACGCGCACGCCCGGGCGGACCCCCTTGGCGTAGCGCGAGAGGTGGGCGTAGCCGGTGGACCAGCCGCCCGAGTGCTTGATCTGCAGCCAGTTGCCGTAGCCGCCCCAGCGGCTCGCGCGGCTGACGACGCCGTCGCCGGCGGCCAGGATCGGCGTGCCGTGGCCCGCCCCGAAGTCCACGCCCTGGTGGGCTCGGGCGTAGCCCAGCACCGGGTGCCGCCGCAGGCCGAACCGCGAGGTCATGCGCGCGCCGTCGACGGGCGTGCGCAGCAGGAAGCCTTTGATGTTCTTGCCGGTCTCGTCGAAGTACTCGACGTCGCCGTCACCGCGTTCGAAGCGGTAGAATTTCACGCCGTGCAGCTCGGCGTACTCGAGGTCGCCGGTGTCCACGGTGCGGCCGCTCTCGGTGACCTTGCGCCCGAACACCAGCTTGAAGTCGTCGCCGGGCTGGATGTCGCGCTGGAAGTCGATCTTGTGGGCGAACAGCTTGGAGACCTGGGCCACGATCTCGGGCGTGGCGCCCAGCTTGGCGGCGCTCTCGTAGAGCGAGCCGCGGATCTCGCCGTCGGCGACGGTGGTCTCCTCGGTGATCGCCTCTTCCAGCGAGCGCAGGCGCAGCGCGCCGTCGAAGGTGCGCGAGAGGGTCAGCGCGCTGGCCGGGCCGGTGCGCAGCGACAGGCCGATCAGCCGGGCGTGGCCGCGTTCGGCGCGGGGACGGGCGACGGCGGCGTCGAACGCCATGCCGGCCTTGATGTGGACGGTGTCCATGGCCTGGCCCAGGGCAGCGACCGCCTGCCGGGCCTCGTCGGGCGCGACGCCGGCCCGCTGGACGGCCTCTTCCAGGGTCTCGCCGCGGAGGACCTTGACCGGGACGTTCTCGGGCCGGCTCCAGCCGGGCTCGATCTCGGCCTGGGTGAAGGCGGCGTGCTGGAGCGCGGCCACCGCCTCAGGCGCCAGCGGCGGCGCGGAGGGCGCGCCGGTGGTGTCCGTCATCTTCCAGGCGGCGAAGAGGGCGATCAGCGCCCCTCCGCCCGCAAGCACGCGCGGTGCGATCCGGAACGAGAAACGTCGCGGGTCGAATTCTGCCATTACGCCCCCGTACTAGCCGCGCTTGGTTAAGCGATCGGCTACGCAAAGCCAAATTTTCAGTGTCCCCCGCCCTGCAGAGCCTCTGATGGGCCCGCTCCCCCCGCGGAAGATGCCCGGAATGGCGGCGCTGCGCCCCCGGTCGAATTGTCACGGACGTCTAGATCGACCTCTCTAGAGCAGACCCAGGACCAGTTCCGCGGGCCGGCACAGGGCCGCGCCCTTGGAGGTCGTCACGATAGGGCGATTCACCAGGATCGGCTCGATGATCATCGCCGCGATCAAGGCGTCTTCCGAGGCGGCCGGATCGGTCAGGCCCAGTTCCTCGGCGTTGGTGCCGCGGACGCGCAGGATGTCGTGCGCCGAAGCGTCCATGCGCTTCAGGAGGTCCTTGAGCTGGTCCTTGGTCCAGCCCTCCTTCAGGTACTCCACGACCTTCGGCTCGATCCCCTTCTCGCGCAGCAGGGCCAGCGTGTTGCGCGAGGTCCCGCAGGCGGGGTTGTGATAGATGACGACGTCGCTCATGGCTCCCCGATAGAGGCTCGTGCTCACCAAGTGAAGCGCCGCGTGCCCGTCACGACCGTGGAATCCGAGGTGTGGAAGGCCATGACGTCGGCGGGGCGCGGGGGCGGCGGCCGCACGCCCGCCGGCCAGCGCTCCAGCGTCGCCGCGTAGCGCACCTCGAGGCCGCCGGGCGCGGCAGGGCGCAGGACCAGCTCCACGCCGGACGGCTCGGCCTCCCACCACACCTTCGTCCAGCGGCCGGGCTTCAGCTCCAGCGGCCGGGCGACGCCGCCGACCTGCTCGATCCGCGCCGCGACGCTGGGCCGGATCTGCAGCGCGAGCTGGCGGGCGCCGGGCGGGGGTGCGGCCCTCAGGCTGACCCGCCCGTCCGGCAGCGGCGTGACGGTGATCTGCGGCGGCGCCTCGGCGACCATGCGGGCGGGGGCGGCCTGCGCAGGCTGGCGCTGCATCCAGTGTTCGCGCCGCACGATCTCGCCGCCGTCGGCCCGCAACACCTGCCGCGCCCAGGGACCGGCGGGGGCCAGGCTGGTCCGCCAGGCGCTGCCGGCGTCCTGGTCCACGTGATAGACGACGTAGCTGAGCTGAGGGTGGCGCGCGCTCCAAGGAGCGTCGAAGCGGACCACCGCCACCAGCACGGCGCCCGCCACGAGCAGCAGCGGCCCCAGCAGCCGGGCCGGCGGCGCGCCCTCGGCGGGCTGGGCCAGGGGCCAGAGGGCCAGCGCCGCCATCAGCACCGGCATCGCCTGCAGGGCCATCAGGTCGAGGCTGAGGTAGGCGGCGTGGGCGTAGCCGGCCGCGAACCCGAGGGTCAGGGCGGCCAGCAGCGCCAGGACGGCGAGGGCCGCGGGGCCGCGCCGGGCGGCCATGTCGGTGGCCGCGGCGCCCACGGCGGCGGCCAGGAGGGGCCAGGCGACCACATAGGCGGTGGTCGGAGCCGCAACCTGCAGGAAGGCCGCCAGGGCCAGGCCCGTCAGCAGCACGCCGGTCCAGGCGCCGGGGCGCGCCGACGCCCGCCAGTACGCGAAGAGCCCGATGGCGCCGGCCGCGAGGCCGAGACCCAGGGTGAGATAGTCCTGGCGGTCCAGCAGGAAGGCGACGATCCCGGCCGCGGCCGGCAGGGCCGCGACCATCCGCCGCCCGCGGGACGCGGTGGCGGCGGCGAGCAGCAGGAAGCCCAGGGCGAGCACCAGCACCGCGGCCTCCCAGCGGACCGCCTGGGCCAGCAGCCACATCTGCTCGAAGTGGCCCGCGCCGGCGCCGGTCGCCTTACGCGCAAGGGTCAGCACGGCGGCGGCCCCCAGGACGGCGAACAGGAGCGCCGCCGCGCCGCGGGCCGCGTCCCAGGCGGACAGGCCGTCCGTCCGCCGCGCCCGAAGCACGCCCAGGGCGATCAGCGCGGCCGCCGCCACCAGGACCAGCCAGCCGGCCCAGGTCGGATAGGCGATCAGGACGCCGCCCGGGACCTGGCTGTAGACCTGGTCGGGGCCGGGTTCGGGCAGGGCCTGGGCGAAGGCGGTCGCCAGGGTGACGGCCAGGGCCTGGTCGCCCAGGTGCTGCAGGGAGCCCTTGTCGAGGTTGGCCGGCGTGGAGGTCGCCGAGTGGTAGTCGAACTGCCGGCCGATGAAGGCCAGGTTCACCCCCGGCAGCCCGGCGTCCTTCGGCAGGGTGAAGTCGGTGCCGTTCGGCATGTGCTCGTAGACGAAGGTGGACAGCGAGGCCGCCGCCGGCTCGGCCACGGCGCGGCGGTAGAGGGCGATCGTCTGGCCGTTGCCGGTCCCGGTCTCGAACATCTGCGCCCGGCCGGCGCCGCCGCGCGCCTCCATGTTGACGACGAAGCCGATGCGCGCGGCCATGGGATCTCGCCGGAAGAAGGCTTCGGCGCCGAGCAGGCCCGACTCCTCGCCGTCGGTGATCAGCAGGACCACGTCGCGGGCCGGGACGCCGCGGGCGCGGATCGCGCGGACGATCTCCAGGGCCGCCGCCACGCCCGAGGCGTCGTCCGCCGCGCCGGGTGAACCGGGCACGCTGTCGTAGTGGGCCATCACCGCCACGGCGGACGCGCCGCGGTCGCGGCCCGGCAGGACGCCGACGATGTTCTCGATCGTTCCGCCGCCGATCGCCAGGTCGCCCCGCACCTTCCGGTCGAAGAGGCCGGGACCGCGACGGATCTCCGTTTCCAGTCCCAGGGCGCGCATCCGGGCGACGATGTGGTCCCGCACGCGGCGGTTCTCGGCCGAGCCCATGGGGTGGGGGCGGGCGGCGATGACCCCGACATCGGCCATGGCCCTGGCGGCGGAGAACCGGGCGGGCGGCGCGTCGGCGGGACGGGGCTCGGGCGTGCGCTCGGACAGCCAGGCGATCCAGCCGCCCGCCACCAGCGCCAGGATCAGCGCGATCATCCTGCCCACGGCCGTCTCCCCCGATCCCTTTTCGGCAGGCTAGCCCGGCGGCGCGCAAACGAAAACGCCCGCCGGTGAGGGCGGGCGTTCCGTGACTCTCCTCGAACTGAACCTTAGGCGGCGATCACGCCTTCCTGCGGGTCGCGCAGGACGTAGCCGCGGCCCCACACCGTCTCGATGTGGTGCTTGCCGTCGGCGGCGGCGGCCAGCTTCTTGCGCAGCTTGCAGATGAACACGTCGATGATCTTCAGCTCGGGCTCGTCCATGCCGCCGTAGAGGTGGTTCAGGAACATCTCCTTGGTCAGGGTCGTGCCCTTCCGCAGGGAGAGGAGCTCCAGCATCTGGTATTCCTTGCCGGTCAGGTGGACGCGGATGCCGTTCACCTCGACCGTCTTGGCGTCCAGGTTGACCGTGATGTCGCCGGTCTTGATGACCGACTGCGCGTGGCCCTTCGAGCGGCGGACCACGGCGTGGATGCGGGCGACCAGCTCGTCCTTGTGGAACGGCTTGGTCATGTAGTCGTCGGCGCCGCCCGTGAAGGTCTTCACCTTCGTCTCGATCTCGGCGGTGCCCGACAGGATCATGATCGGGGTGTTGATCTTGCCGACCCGCAGCGTGCGCAGCACGTCCATGCCGCTCATGTCCGGCAGGTTCAGGTCCAGCAGGATCAGGTCGTAGTCGTAGATTTTGCCGAGATCGACGCCTTCCTCACCGAGATCGGTGGTGTAGACGTTGAAGCCTTCGGACTTCAGCATCAGCTCGATGCTTTGCGCGGTCGCGCTGTCGTCCTCGATCAACAGTACGCGCATTCGCCTCTCCTAACGAGTACCCGCAAACCCCTGCGAATTCACAGAATCCGCCCCGGACCTCACCGGCAATCTTGCCGCCGAGTTAATTTAAGACTGGTTAATGGAAACTAGCCCGTCTGACCGAATCGTTAATCTGATTTGAGAATCCGACTCAAGCGCGCGCTTGCGGACCCTCGGTCGCACCCCTGTTGAATCTTTTGTGATTGGACACCCCGTCCGAAACAGCGGGCGGAACGGCCCCGCTCGCTCGGGGTTTCTGGCGGGGAAGCTGGACAGAGAACCATGGACGAGACGACCGACCCGAACGCCGCCCCGAGCCTCCGTCAGGGCCGCAGCCCCCGCGAGCACCTGAAGCGCGCCGCCGCCGTGCTGCCGATGGTGCGCCCCGTGGCCCGCTATGTGCCGAAGAATCCCGCCTTCCTGCTGGGCGCGGCCGCAGTTGGGCTGGGATTCCTGGCCTGGCGCAACCGCGAGCGGATCCGCCGAACGGCCGCGCCGCTGATAGAGGACGCCCGCGTGCGCGGGATCGCCCTGGCCCAGCGTCTGCCGCGGCGGCGACAGGACGAGATCGGCGCCTAGCGGGGAACAGGCGCCGCGCGCTCCCTGTTGAGGACCTGAATCCTCAGACATCCGGAGCCCCCCATGCGCGCCAAGCTGAAGCCGCTCGACCAGCAGGTCATCGTCATCACCGGCGCGAGCTCGGGGATCGGCCTCGCGACCGCTCGGGCCGCGGCCCAGGCCGGCGCCGCCGTGGTCCTGGCCGCCCGCAACGAAGAGGCCCTGCTGCAGATCTGCGCCGAACTCGAGGCGGACGGCGGCCGCGCCCACTTCGTGGTGGCGGACGTCGGGGAGGCCGAGGACGTCGCGCGGATCGCGCGCGAGGCGGCGGCGCGGTTCGGCGGCTTCGACACCTGGGTGAACGACGCCGGCGTCGGCATCTACGGCGACAGCCTGGAGATCCCCGTCGAGGACCACGAGCGCCTGTTCCGCACCAACTACTTCGGCGTGGTCAACGGCTCGGTCGAAGCCGCCCGCCACCTGAAGGACCGCCCCGGCGGCGGGGCGATCATCAACGTCGGCTCGATCGTCTCGGACATGGCCTCGCCGCTGATGGGTCCGTACGTGGCCTCGAAGCATGCGGTGAAGGGCTTCACCGACTGCCTGCGGATGGACCTGCAACGCCAGGGCGCGCCGGTGCAGGTGACGCTGATCAAGCCCGCCAGCATCGGCACGCCGTTCCCCGAGCACGCCCGCAACCTGATGGAGGAGCCCGCCCGCGTGCCGCCGCCGGTCTATGCGCCCGAGGTGGTGGCCGGCGCGATCCTGCACGCGGCCCGGCGGCATGTGCGCGAGCTCACCGTCGGCGGCGCCGGCCGGCAGCTCGTCCTGGCGCAGGCGATGGCGCCGTCCCTGACCGACAGGGTCTACGCCGCGGTCATGCCGCCGCTGTCGCGCCGCAAGGGCGAGAAGGCGCAGGACGACAGCCTCTACTCGCCCTCGGCGGACGGCCAGGCCCGAACGGACGCCTACGGCAGCCGGCCGTTCTCGGTCTACACCGAGGCGCACAAGCGGCCGGGGCTGGTGCTGGGCGCGGCGATCCTGGGGCTGGCGGCGGCGCTCGCCTGGCGCAACCGCGAGACCCTGCAGCGGCAGGCCGGTCCCCTGGTCCAGCGCGGCCGCGAGCGCCTGCCCTGGACGCGGGCCACGGGCACGCCCGCCGGCCTGCAGACCACCCTGCACTAGGCAAAATCTTCACCCCCTCTTAACGGCGAAGCGCCGACTCTCGGCGCCGTTGGCTGAGGGGCGTTCGTGCAGAGTCTTGTCGCCGCCGTGGAGCGGCTCGATCCCCTGACCGTGTCCGGGCGCGTGGCGGCCGTGAACGGCCTCCTGATCGAGGCCCGCGGGGGGCTGACCCGCCTGGCCGTCGGCGCCCGGGCCGAGATCGCCCGCTTCGGACACGATCCGCTGGCCGCCGAGGTGGTGGGCTTCCGCGACACCCGCGCGCTGCTGATGCCCTTCGGTCCGGTGGAGGGCGTCGCCCCCGGCGCCGAGATCCGCATCGAGCCCCAGGGCTCGGCCGTGCGCCCGACGCGCGCCTGGCTGGGCCGCACCGTCGACGCCTTCGGCAATCCCATCGACGGCAAGGGGCCGCTGCCGCAGGGACTGGCCAGCTATCCGCTGCGCGCCCCCCCGCCGGCCGCGCACGCCCGCGCCCGGGTGGGCGAGCGGCTGGACCTGGGCGTGCGGGCCATGAACGTCTTCACCACCTGCTGCCGGGGCCAGCGCCTGGGCGTCTTCGCCGGCTCGGGCGTCGGCAAGTCGGTGCTGCTCTCGATGCTGGCCAAGAACGCCGACTGCGACGCCGTCGTGGTCGGCCTGATCGGCGAGCGGGGGCGCGAGGTGCGGGAGTTCATCGAGGAGACCCTGGGCGAGGAAGGTCTGAAACGCGCCATCGTCGTGGTCGCCACGTCGGACGAGCCGGCGCTCAAGCGCCGCCAGGCCGCCTACATGACCATGGCCATCGCCGAGTTCCTGCGCGACCAGGATCTGGAGGTCCTGTGCCTCATGGACAGCGTCACCCGCTTCGCCATGGCCCAGCGCGAGATCGGCCTGGCCGCCGGCGAGCCGCCGACCACCAAGGGCTACACCCCCACCGTCTTCACCGAGCTGCCCAAGCTGCTGGAGCGCGCCGGCCCCGGGCCCATCCGGCCCGACGGGACGCGGGCGGGGCCGATCACCGGCCTCTTCACCGTGCTGGTGGACGGCGACGACCACAACGAGCCGATCGCCGATGCGGTGCGCGGCATCCTCGACGGCCACATCGTGATGGAGCGGGCCATCGCCGAGCGCGGCCGCTTCCCGGCCATCAACGTGCTGAAATCGATCAGCCGGACCATGCCGGGCTGCCAGCAGCCGCACGAGCGCGAGGTGGTGAAACAGGCCCGCCAGGCGCTGTCGGCCTACGCCAACATGGAGGAGCTGATCCGCATCGGCGCCTACCGCGCCGGGGCCGATCCGCTGATCGACCGGGCGATCGAGCTCAACCCGTCGCTCGAAGCATTCCTCTCCCAGGACCCGGACGACGCCACCGGGCTGGAGGAGTCCTTCGCCGGGCTCGCCATGATCCTGGGCCAGGCTGGTGAGGCGGCCGCGGCATGAGCAACTGGTCCCAGTCGCTGATCAAGCTCGCGTCCTATGAGGTCGAGGTGCTGCAGAAGCGCCTGGCCGAGGTGGTGGATCGCCGCATGGCCGCCCAGCAGCGCCTCGCGCGCCTGTTCGCCGAGGGCGAGGCCGAGACGGCCCATGCGGCGAGCGATCCCGACACCGGCCTGAGCCTTTCCGCCTACCTGGACGGGCTGCGGCTGCGGAAGGCGGCGATCCAGGCCGAGATCGAGGTCATCCTCGCCGAGGAGGCCGGCGCCCGCGATGCGCTCGCCGAGGCCTTCGAGGCTCAGAAGAAGTACGAGCAGGTGGCCGAGTCCGCCCGCCTGCTCGAAGTGAAGGCGCAGGGCCGCCGCGAGACCGCGGCGCTGGACGAACTCGGCCTGCGCAAGGCCCGCTAGACGATCCAGCCTTCGGGCAGCGACGAGAGCTGCACGCCCTGCAGCACCATCCGGCTGTCGCCGCCCATGTCCACGACCGCCCCGGCGTCGCTCTGGTAGGTGGAGTAGGGGCCCAGCGCGTCGACGCGGTCGCCCTCCCAGGGATTGAAGTCCAGCACGAGGTCCAGCCCCGAGCCCTGGAAGACGTGGAAGGTGTCGGCCCCGCCGCCGCCCGCGAGGGTGTCGGAGCCCCGGTCGCCGGCCAGGAAGTCGTCGCCCCAGCCGCCGGTCAGGCTGTCGTCGCCCTGGCCGCCGCGGACCACGTCGTTCCCGCCGCCGCCGTCAGCGGTGTCCTGGCCGAGGTTGCCGAGCACCACGTCCCCGCCGTCGTCGCCGAACAGCAGGTCGTCGTCCTGGCCGCCCACGACCCAGTCGTCGCCCGAACCGCCGGCCACGGTGTCGTTCCCGGTGTTGCCGTGCAGGTCGTCGAACTGCCAGCCGCCCTGCAGGCTGTCGCCGCCCGCGCCGCCGCGCAGGACGTTGACCCCGGCGCCGCCCTCGAGGGTGTCGGCGCCGCCGCCGCCCGCGAGGTGGTCGGCCCCGTCGCCGCCCTGCAGGAACTGGCCCGCGGCGCCGTCGCCCGCGCCGCCGCCGCCGCTTCCGCCGCCACCTTCGCCCCCGGCGGGGGCGAAGGGCGTGTCGTAGCCGCCGAACTTGCCGACGTACTGCGAGACCGGCGTGCCGTAGCCGTCGCGGGTGTCGACCGCCCCGCCGCTCTCCAGCCAGGACTTCAGGTTCCAGACGCCCACGAGGTGCGCGCCGGCCAGGATGCCCGAAGGGGTCACCTCCACGCCCGCCACCCACTGGCCGATGTAGCTCTGCAGGTTCAGCGCCGCGGCGTCCTGCCACACCTTGCCGAACCAGGCGTCGGCGGCCGCGTCCTGGGCCGCCGGCGTGGCGAGGAAGCTCGCCTTGTCCCAGACGCCGTAGCCGTGGGCCGTCTCGGTCCAGGCGCCCACGAAGTCGATGGCGTAGGGATTGCCGTCGCCCTGGTAGAAGCCGATGGCCTGGAGGGCCTCCTCGCCGAACTGGAAGCGGCCCAGGTAGCCCAGGCTGCTCACGAAGGCGTAGTTGTTCCCGGACTCGTTCTGCCCGAGCGCGCGAAGAAGGTCTGAGTAGGTCCCAGCGCTCATTTCCGGTGTTTCCCTCGACTAGGCCGCACGCCGTCGTCCGCCCGCAAGGCGTCGCCCTCGCGCCCCGGAGGGTCGCGGAGCTTCAACTTGGTGGTGAACGGCTGCGGTGACGCCCCCTGCTGCACCCGTCTCTTGGAGACCGCGATCCGGGGGCGAGAATGGGGCGCGTTTGGGGTCTTACCGGTTCAGCGCGACCGTAGCAGGCCTGCGATCACGCCCCTACGAACGGCCTTGGCGCGCGCGCTCGTCCTCGACGTCCTTGCGCAGGACCGAGAGGTCTTCGCTGATGCGGAAGACGGCGACGTAGAACTCGCAGAACGAGCGCCACAGCAGCACCGCGACGCCGACGCCCAGCAGGCCGACCGCCAGCACGGCCAGCGCCAGAAGGACGCCGAGGATGGTGCCCTCGCGGATCGCCACGCCGACGGTCGCGCCCAGCACGCCGAAGGCCATGACGGCGATCACGCCCAGCCCCGCCCAGTAGACCAGGTGGATCACCTGGCCGGTCATCAGGCGCTCGAAGGAGAGCAGGTCCCAGAGGAACCGCGCGCCCGGGCCCTGGGGTCGTTCGAGAGGTCGCCGCATCCGAAACCTGAAGACTTGAAAAGCGACCCCGATCGGGGCCCGTCCGGACCGAACGGCTACCAGCCGGAACGGCGGCCTGCAACGGGCGAACGGCCGCGGTCAGATGGCGCCGACGGTCCGGAGCCTCGCGCGGGGGTGGATCTCGTTCTGGCTCATCACCGGGGTCTGACCGCGGAAGCGCTCGATGATCGAACGGACGTAGGGCCGGATCGCGGGGCTGGTCAGCAGCACGGGGCTGTCGCCGGCCAGCGCCGCGCGCTCGAAGGTCTCGCGCACGCCGCGGATGAAGTCCTGCAGGCGCGAGGGGGCGAGGGCCAGCTGCCTGTCCTCGCCCTGGCCGACCAGGGCCTCGGCGAAGGCGTTCTCCCACTCGCCCGACAGCGTGATGATCGGCAGCGCCCCGTCGTCGCCGCGGTAGGCGTAGCAGAGCTGGCGGCCGAGCCGGGCGCGGACCTGCTCCACCAGCAGGGTGATCGAGCTGGTGTGCGGAGCGGCCTCGCCCACGCCTTCCAGAATGGCCCCGATGTCGCGGATCGAGACGCGCTCGCGCAGCAGCGCCTGCAGGACCCGCTGGATGGTGGTGACGGTGACCACGCTGGGCACCAGATCGTCGACCAGCTTCTTCTGGTGCTGCGGCAGGTCGGCCAGCAGCTTCTGCACCTCGGCGTAGGAGAGCAGCTCGGGCATGTTCTCCTTGAGGATCTCGGTCAGGTGCGTGGTCAGCACCGTCGCCGGGTCGACGATGGTGTAGCCGCGGAAGGTGGCCTCCTCGCGCAGGCCGTCGTCGATCCAGGTGGCCGGCAGGCCGAACGCCGGCTCCTTGACGTGCTCGCCGGGCAGCTCCACCTGGCCGCCACGGGGGTCCATGGCCATCAGCTGACCCAGGCGCACCTCGCCCGACCCGGCCTCCATCTCCTTGATGCGGATGCAGTAGCCCTGGGACGGCAGGCGCATGTTGTCGAGGATGCGCACGGACGGCATCACGAAGCCGAAGTCGGCGGCCAGGGTCTTGCGCAGGGCCTTGATCTGGTCGGTGAGCCGGCGGCCCTCCAGGTCGTTGATGAGGCCCAGCAGCCCGTAGCCCAGCTCGATCTTGATCTCGTCGATGGCCAGGGTCTGGGAGATCGGCTCCTCCTGGTCGGCGGGCAGCGCCTCGGCCGACAGGTCCACCACCTCGGGCTCGGGCTTGGCCTGGGAGCGGCGCCACGCCAGGACGCCCGCGCCGACCGAGATCAGGGCGAAGGGCAGGATCGGCATGCCCGGAATGAACGCGATGACGCCCGCCGCCGCCGAGACCATGCCCAGGCTGACCGGGTTCATGGCCAGCTGCTTGACCAGGGCCTTGTCGGCCGCGCCCTCGACGCCCGCCTTCGAGACCAGGAAGCCGGCGGCGATCGAGATGATCAGCGCCGGGATCTGGCTCACCAGGCCGTCGCCGATGGTCATGATGGTGTAGCTGGCGGCCGCCTCGCCGAGCGGCAGCTGGTGCTGCATCACCCCGATCAGGATGCCGCCGATGACGTTGATGGCCACGATGATCAGGCCGGCGACGGCGTCGCCGCGCACGAACTTCGAGGCGCCGTCCATGGCCCCGAAGAAAGTGCTCTCCTGCTCGAGCTCCTTGCGGCGGACCTTGGCCTCTTCCTGCTCGATCAGGCCGGCCGAGAGGTCGGCGTCGATGGCCATCTGCTTGCCGGGCAGGGAGTCCAGCGTGAAGCGCGCCGAGACCTCGGCGATCCGGCCCGAGCCCTTGGTGATGACGACGAAGTTCACCAGCACCAGGATCGAGAACACGATCACGCCGATGACGTAGTTGCCGCCCATCATCATCTTCCCGAAGGTCTCGATGATGTTGCCGGCGCCGTGGGCCCCCTCGTGGCCGTGGCTGAGGATCAGGCGCGTCGAGGCGATGTTGAGCCCCAGCCGGTACAGGGTCGTGACCAGCAGGACCGTCGGGAAGGAGGTGAACTCCAGGGGCTTCTTGATGAGGATCGCCGTCATCAGGATCAGCACCGACGACGTGATCGAGACCGACAGCAGCACGTCCAGCAGGACGGCCGGCACCGGCAGGATCAGCAGGACGACGATGCCGACGACGCCCAGCGCGAGGCCCACTTCGCCCCGGGCGAACCAGCCCCAGATTTCCTTCGGCGACGGCGCGCCCGAAAGGCGCCCGGCCGTACCGGTGTCAGACATAGGCCCCCCTCAAAGCCCCGCGCGTCAGGCCGCGCTCGCGCCCATCTGCGGCGCCGGCACCGACACGCCGGCCTCGGCGTATTCCTTCAGCTTGTTACGCAGCGTGCGGATCGAGATGCCGAGGATGTTGGCCGCGTGCGTGCGGTTGCCCAGGCAGTGCTCCAGCGTGTCGAGGATCAGCTGCTGCTCCATCTCGGCCACGGTCTGGCCGACGAATGAGCGGCTGGCGGTCTCGGCCGCCAGAGAGGCGGCCTGGGCGGCCCTGGCGTGCGGATCGGCCGGGGCCAGCGGCTGGCCGTCGGGCAGGCGGATGGCCATTTCGTCGATCTCGGTCCCGGTCGCCAGGAGCACCGCGCGGTGCATGGCGTTCTCGAGCTCACGCACGTTGCCGGGCCAGCGGTGGGCGGCCAGGCGCCGCTTGGCCTCGGCCGACAGCGGCTTCTCGGGCATGCCGTTGGCGGCGGCGTACTTCTTCACGAAGTGCTCGGCCAGGGCGACGACGTCGCCCGGCCGCTCCCGCAGCGGCGGCAGGCGCAGGTTCACGACGTTCAGGCGGTAGAGCAGGTCCTCGCGGAACGTCCCTTCCTTCACCGCCTGGGCCAGGTCGCGGTTCGAGGTGGCCAGGATGCGGATGTCCACCTTCACCGGCTTGGTCCCGCCGACGCGGTCGATCTCGCGTTCCTGCAGCGCCCGCAGCAGCTTGGCCTGCAGCCGGGCGTCCATCTCCGAGATTTCGTCCAGCAGCAGGGTGCCGCCGTTGGCCTCCTCGAACTTGCCGATCCGGCGGGCCACCGCGCCGGTGAAGGCGCCCTTCTCGTGGCCGAAGAGTTCGCTCTCCAGGAGGTTCTCGGGGATGGCCGCGCAGTTCACCGAGATGAACGGCCGGCTCGCGCGGCGGGACTTCTGGTGGACGTAGCGGGCGATGACTTCCTTGCCCGAGCCGCTTTCCCCGGTGATCAGGATCGAGGCGTCGGACGGCGCCACCTGGTCGGCCAGCTGGATGACCTGCTCCATGGCCGGGTCGCGCACCACCATCGGACGGTTGTCGTCGCTGACCGCGGCCAGCACCGCGGCGATCAGCTCGGCCTCGGGCGGCAGGGGGATGAACTCCTTGGCCCCGGCGCGGATCGCGTCGGCCGCGCGCTTGGGGTCGGCCCCCACGCCGCAGGCCACCACCGGCACCCGGATCCGCTCGGCCTCGTTGGCCTCGATCAGGCCCGCGATGTCGAGCTCGTAGTCGACCATCAGGAGGTCGGCGCCCTGGCCGGCGCGCAGGGCGTGCGTCGCCGCGAGGATCGTCTCCACGTGGCTGACCTTGGCGCCCGCGCTCATCGCCATCTTCACGGCGGCGGAGAGCTGTCCGCTCAGTTTTCCGACGACCAGAAGCCGCATCGGCAATCTCCTTCACCCCGCCCCGGCCTCAGGCCGCGGCGTCACCGTCCTTGATGATTTCCGTCATGGTCACGCCCAGGCGCTCGTCGACGATGACGACCTCGCCGCGGGCCACCAGGCGGTTGTTCACATAGATGTCGATCGCCTCGCCGACCTTGCGGTCGAGCTCCAGCACGCTGCCCTGCGCCAGCTGCAGCAGCTGGGCGACCGAGAGCGTCGAGCGCCCCAGCACCGCCGAGATGCTCACCGGCACGTCGAACACCGGGGCGAGGTCGCCCGCGGTCTTGTCCTCGTCTGGCGAGGGCTCGGGCAGGGCGCCGTCCTCGGGTCCGAATTCGTCCAGCTTCAGGTCGTCGTCCGCCATGGGCTTTAGCTTTCGCTGCCGGGGATGAGGGGTTCGGCGTGGAGGCCTTCCGCGGCGAGCGCGGCCTCCAGCGCCTGGGTCACGCGTTCGGCCGCGGCGGCCGGGTCGAAGGCCGCCGCGCCGTCGCCGAAGTCGAGGGTGAAGGCGTGCCGGGGCAGGCCGCCGTCGGTCTTCACCTGGATCGCGCCCTCGAAGCCGACCGCCCGGGCGGCGTCGTCCAGCAGCCCCTGCACGGCCTCGGCCAGCGCGGGCTCGGCGCCGACCACCAGCCGCGGCTGGGCCTCGATCTCGCGGGCGAGGCTGGCCAGGGCGGCCTGCAGCGGCGCCTCGGGGAAGCGCTCGAGGGCGGCGTCGGCGATGGCCCGGCCGCAGGCCAGGGCCAGGGCCGCCGAGCCGGTGCGGTGCTCGTGGGCCACTTCGGCCAGCTTCGGCAGGGCCTGGGCGCAGGCGGCCGAGATCGCCTGCAGCGCCTGGGCCTGCTGGGCGGCGATGCCGGCCATGGCGTGGGCCTGACCCTCGGCGAAGGCCGCCTGGCGGATCTGCTCGACCTCGTCGGCCGGGAACATCCGCTTGGGGCGGGGCGCCGCGAAGGCCACGCCGCCGCCGGCGTCGAACTCGGTGTCGAAGGTGAATTTCTCGGGGGCGCCGGACATCAGTACACCAGCTCGTCGTCGCCGCCGGCGCCGGCCAGCATGATCTCGCCCTTGTTGGCGAGGTCCTTGGCCACCTGCACGATCGCCATCTGCGCCTGGTCCACGTCGCGCAGGCGCACGGGGCCCATGGTCTCCATGTCCTCGCGCATGATCTTGGCGGCGCGCTCGGACATGTTGGAGAAGAACATCTCGCGCAGGGCGTCCGAAGCGCCCTTCAGCGCCAGGGCCAGCTGGTCCTTCTCGACCGAGCGCAGCAGGGTCTGGACGCCGCCGGGATCCAGCTTCGACAGGTCCTCGAAGACGAACATCAGCGCGCGGATGCGCTCGGCGGCCTCGCGGTTGCGCTCCTCGAGGGCGGTGATGAACCGCGCCTCGGTCTGGCGGTCGAAGGCGTTGAAGATGTCGGCCATCATCTCGTGGCTGTCGCGCTTCGAGGTGCGGGCCAGGTTCGACATGAACTCGGTGCGCAGCGTCTGCTCGATCTTGTCCAGGATGTCCCGCTGCACCGGCTCCATGCGCAGCATGCGCATGACGCACTCCAGGGCGAAGTCCTCGGGCAGGGCGGCCAGTACGCGCGCAGCGTGCTCGGATTTGATCTTCGAGAGCACCACCGCGACGGTCTGCGGGTATTCGTTCTTCAGGTAGTTGGCGAGCACGGCCTCGTTCACGTTGCCGAGCTTGTCCCACATGGTCCGGCCGGCGGGCCCACGGATCTCCTCCATGAGCTGGTCGACCTTGTCGGGCGGCATGATCGAGGCCAGCAGCCGCTGGGTCTGCTCGAACGAGCCCATGATCGCGCCGGTGGCCGACATGCCCGAGACGAATTCCACCAGCAGGTCCTCGACCACGCTGGAATGGACCGTGCCCAGGCTCGCCATCGCCTGGGAGATCTCCTTGATCTCCTCCTCGTCGAGCTGCTGCCACACCTCGGCGTGCTCCTCGCCGAGGGCGAGCAGCACCACCGCGGCCTTCTCCGGCCCGGTCAGCTTGGTCGCGTCGGCGACGTTCTTGCCCTTCGCGCGGATCATGGCGTCTCGTGCAGCCAGCTACGGAGGATCGCGACCGACTCCTCCGGATGCTTCTCGACGAACTCGGCCACGCGCTTCACCGAGCTGGCCTTCACCTGGCCCTCGATGCGGGCCATGTCGATCTTGCTCTCCAGTTCGGTATGACCGGGGCCGGGCAGGGCGAGCTGGGCCGTGCCGTCGGCGGCGATCTGCATCGGCTGGCCGTCGGCCGTGGTGACGACGCGGGTCACCTGCGGGCCGCCCATCATCATCGGCAGGCCGCCCCCGCCGCCGCCGGTCGCGCTCTTCAGCAGCGGCCGGGCGACGAAGATCAACATCAGGATCCCGACGATCGCCATCACCCCGATCTCGACCGCGCGCATGATGTCGTTCTTATCGAAGCCCATCAGCGGGTTCGCCGCCTCGACGCCGCCCACCGTGTCGGGCGTGGGGAAGCGGACGTTGATGACGCTGACCTGGTCGCCGCGGTCCTGGTTGAAGCCGACGGCGGTGCGGACCAGCTGCTCGATGCGCTGCATCTCCTCGGCGGTGCGCGGCGTGTAGGCGCCCGGCTGGCCGTCGGCGCCGATGGCGGTGACGCCGTCCACCGCGACGGCGACCGACAGGCGCTTCACCTGGCCGGGCTCCTGCACCTCGGTGCGGACGGTCTTGGAGATCTCGTAGTTGGTGGTGGATTCCTGGCGCCCGCTCTGCGAGCCGACCAGGCCGCCGCCGCCCAGCGCCGCGGCGCCGGGCAGGTTCCCGGCCACGCCGGCTTGGCCCGCGCCGTCTTCCTGGTTCTCGCGGCTGTTCTCGTCGGTGGTGGATTCCGAGCGGATCACCTGGCCGTCGGGATCGAAGGTCTCCTGCTGCACGGTGACCCGCGCCAGTTCCAGCTCGGCGGAGACGTTGACGCGCGCCTTGCCGGGGCCGACGACGCCCTCGATCAGGTTCTTCACCTGCTTGGCGATGCGCTGCTCGACCTCGGACTTGCGGCTGTCGGCCTCGGCGGCCATGCCGGTGTCGCCGCCGGACAGCGTCTTGGCGTGCTGGTCCACCACGGTCACGCGGTCGGGCCGCAGGTTGGGCACGGCGCCGGCGATGAGGTTCTGGATCGCGCGCACCTGTTCGGGGCTGGGGGCGCGGCCGCCGACTCCGATGTTGACCGAGGCCGAGGGCTGCTCGGCCTCCTCCTGGAAGAGCTGGCGCTTGGGCAGCACCAGGTGCACCCGCGCCGAGGTGATGCCGTCGAGGCTGCGGATGGTGCGGGCCAGTTCGCCTTCCAGGGCGCGCTGGCGGTTGAGCTGCTGGACGAAATCGGTCTGGCCCAGGGCCTTGGCGTCGTCGAAGATCTCGTAGCCGACCGAACCGGCGGTCGGCAGGCCGCGCGACGACAGCATCAGGCGGGTGGCTGCCACCTTGTCGCGGCCGACGAGGATGGTGGAGCCGTCGCCCTTCACCTCGTACTTGATCCCGGCCTGGTCCAGCGCCTGGGTGATCGAGCCGGCTTCCTTGAGGTCGAGGTTGGAATAGAGCAGGGCCTTGGGCTCGCCCAGGCCCATGGTCATGGCGAACAGCACGGCCGCCAGTCCCGCGCCGATCCCCAGGATGGCGGCCAGACGCCCGATCCCGAACCGCTGAATGGCCGCGAGCAACTGGTTCACGCGGGCGTCCTTCCCCCAACTCCGGAGGGCGCGCGGCAAATCATTCCCGCCCTCCACTAGGCAGGAATTACCCAGTCGTTGGTAAACGCGGGTTTAAGGAGTTCAGCCGCTCCAGGGGGACAGGAGGCCCCAGAGGCCCAGCACCACCGAGAAAGCGGCATAGACCAGCACAGTGACGGTGAAGAACGCCTTGCGGGTCCCGGTCCACGATTCGACCCGCCGGCCGCCCTGCCAGACCGCCGGCAGCGCGGCCGCGGTGACCAGGGTCAGGGCCGCGGCGACGAGGGCGCAGGCCGATGCGGTGATCAGCAGAGCCCCCGGCCAGTCGAAGAACACCTTGGCGAGGTCGGCCGTCTGCATGCCCCACGCCGCCAGCAGGGCGAAGGCGGCGAGCCACAGCCCGGCCTGGATGTTCTGGGTGAGCGCGGCCCGCGCCTGGATCTGGCTTTCGCGGAAGTCGCGCCGGTTGCGCAGGAAGACGCCCAGCAGGGTCGCGATGGCGGCCAGGCCGGTCAGGCCCGCCAGGGCGCCCAGGAGCAGCGGGTGCATCCACCAGGCCGCCCGCTGCATCTGGGCGGCGTTGAAGGCGTCGCGGAAGCTGACGGCGCGGCCGTTCTTCATCCGGAAGGCCAGCCGCTCGTCGCCGTCGGCGGCGATGAACCGGCCCTCGCGGACCGGGCCTTCCGGGACCCAGGTCCGCAGCTCGTCGCCCGAGCCGGTGACCAGCCGGCCCTCCGGCGTCACGCGCGCCTGCGTCCCGCCGATCATCAGGCCGACGAAGCCCTCCAGCCCGCCATGGGCCCGGCGGCTGGTGACGTAGTAGCCCTCGAACGCCCCGCGGGCCGCCAGCAGCTCGGCCGAGCCGGGGCGCGGGAACGTCACCGGGGCGGCGTAGAACTGGCGCACGACGGCCTCGGCGAACCGGCCGCTCAGCTCGTGGCCGTCGTCGCTGTTGGTCGTGATGAAGACGCCGAGGCCCAGCTGCGGCGCCACCACCATGCTGGAATGGAAGGCGATGGTCGCCCCGTCGTGGCCGTAGCCGCGATAGCCCCCCGGCAGACCGTAGACGATGAAGCCGTGGGCCCAGCCGTTGATCCCCGGCGCGGTGGCCTGGATCGGCTGGCGGAACGCCCGCGCCGCGCGGGGGCCGTAGATGGTCGCGCCATTCCAGGATCCGTCGCCCAGCAGCGCCAGCATGTAGCGCGCCATGTCGCCGGCGGTCGACGAGGCCGACCCGGCCGGGGCGATCTGGCCGATGTACTCGTAGGGACGCACCTTGAAGGCTCCGCCGCGCCACCAATAGCCGCGGGCCACGTCGTCCTGCAGGTCCGCCGGCATCGGCGCGGGCAGGCCGCGCCGCTCGGGACGCGGCTCGCGGAACGTGGTGCGGCTCATGCCCAGCGGCGTGAGCAGCTCGTCCTCGACCAGGTCCTCGAACGGCTTGCGGTTGAGGTTGGCGACCGCCAGTCCCGCCAGCCCCGTGCCGTAGTTGGAGTAGCTGGACGCCACGCCCGACGCGCGCACGCGCCGGGGCCGCTCCTGCCGCAGGTAGAGGTCGAGGGGGCGGATGCGGTCGGCGTCGCGTTCGAAGAGCTGGCCCATGGCCCGGTCCTCGAAGCCCGGCGAGTGGTCCATCAGGGTCTTCAGGGTGACCGGCCGGCGGTAGCCCTCGCCGCGCACCCGGGTCTTCTCGGGCAGGTAGCGGTTGATCGGCTGGTCGAGCGCCATCCGCCCCCTCTCGACCTCGTTCATCGCCAGGATCCAGGTGAAGGTCTTGGAGATCGAGCCGATGCGGAACAGCGTCCGGTCGGGGTCCACGGCCTTTCGCGGGTTGAGGTCGGCGAAGCCGTAGCCCTTCTTCAGGACCACCCGGCCGTTCTGGACGATCGAGACCGCCGCCCCGGCGACATGCTCGCGGGCCATGGCGTCGCGCACCCAGCCGTCGACGAAGGCCTCCAGCTCGGCGGTGGGAATGGTCTCGCCCGGCGACAGCCGCGCGCCGGTGGCCTGGACGGGCAGGCCGGGGACCACGTCCGCCGCTCCGGCGACGGCGGGCGCCGCGGGCTGGGCGGCGGCCGCCTGGCCCGCGACGGATTGCGGGGCGGTCGCCTGCGGGCGCGCCTTGGGCTGGGGCCGTTTCGGACGGATCTGGGTGTAGGGGACCGGCGCGTCGGGCAGGGCGGCGGCGGCGATCGCCGGCGGCGGGGATGACGAGGGCTCGGCCTCCTGCGCGGCCGCGGCGGGGCCGAGGATGAGCATCGCCAGGCCCGCGAGGGCCGTCTTCAGTCCGCACCGCATGGAGAGCTCCCCAACCTCCACCCCACCATCGATCCGGTTGTAGGGCGGAAAGACGAGTCTCTCAAAGCGGGGCCATGCTAGGGGAAGCCGTAGAGAGGCAGGATGGGCCGCAGTTCGGCGCCGACATAGACCTGCGGCTCGGACGGCGGGCTGACCTTCTCGGCGATCTCGCGCCGCCGGACGCAGTCGCGGACCGAGGCGCCCAGGGCCGAGAAGTCGGGCGACTTCGGCATCGCCTGCAGGAAGCACTCGTCGAAGAAGGGATAGCGGTCGCTCTCGCCGCAGCCGAACGAGGTGCGGTCGGGGCGGGCGGCGGTCAGGACCATGCGGTTGGCCGCGGCGAGCTGCGGCACGAACACGCCCGAGAAGCAGGCCGAGATCACCACGATGGTCGGGCGCCGGCCGCAGGTGCGGTCCAGCATGGCGGCCAGGACGCTGGGCGCCAGCATGCCCTTGCCGACGATCGCGCCCTTCGGCGTGCCGTGGCTGGTCACGTAGAAGAGGCAGCCTCCCGTCGCCTTGCCCGTCAGCTCGGCCATGGCGCCGTAGATGTTCTCGATGTCGGACGGTTCGGGACGGGTCGCCGCGTCCTGTTCGGGGCGGGTGGAGAACTGGCGCAGGTTCTGCGGCTCGAAGCCCACCCGGCCCAGCGCCCGGGCGACGTCGCGGCGGGCGTTGTCGAAGGCCTCGGTCGGGCCGCCGCCCGACCCCTGCCAGTCGCCGGCGATGACCACCGCCGTCCAGTCCGAGAACGGCCCGGCGCGGGCGGGGACGCTCGCGAGCGCGAGCAGCAGGCCCGCGATCACGAGGATCAGGCGGGCCGGCCGGCGCATCTCACTTCTTGTAGCTGGCGAAGGGCGTCGGCAGCGCCGTGCCCGTGGCCTTGGCGAGCAGCCGCCCCTCGGGGTCGTAGAGCTCGCCCTCGGTGAAGGCGACCTGCCGGCCCCACTTCACCACCTTCCCGATCCCCCGGATCTTCCCGGGCATGCCGGGCCGGAAGAAGCTGGTCTTCATCTCGAGCGTCGGGGCGACGGCGGTCATGCCGGACGCCACCATGCAGGCCACGCTCATGCATTCGTCCAGCATGGCGCAGAGGTAGCCGCCCTGGATCTGGCGCATGGGGTTGAGCAGCAGCTCGGCCCGCGCTTCGAACTCCACCTCGACCGAGCGGTCGGCCTGGCTGACGCCCGTCAGCCGGAACCCCAGCGTCTGGGAGCCGGTCGGCTGGTTCTTGCTGCGCTGGAAGCGCTCGAGAATGGCCTCGTCGGTGAGAGCCTGCGGCTCGGGGCTCGCGACGTCGCTCATCCGGCGCTCATTTCTTGCGGAACTGGTCCAGGGAGACGATCTTCGCCTCGCCCTCGGCGGGCGGGGCGGCGTCGGGAACGGCCTTCGGCTCCGGCGCGGCGGCGGCCGGCGCGGTCTGGACCGCCGGCGGCGGCTCGAACTGCAGCAGGAACTGCACCGAGGGATCGTAGAACCGGGTCACCGCCGCATAGGGGATCGACAGCCGCTTGGGCTGGCCGCCGAACTGCAGGGTCACCGAGAAGAACGTCTCGCCGGGGGCGAGATCCCAGTACTGGTGCTGCAGGACGATGGTCATCTCGTCCGGGTACTTCGAGAGCAGGTCGGCGGGACCCGAGACGCCCGCCGCGTCAGTCTTGAAGGTGATGTAGAAATGGTGCGCCCCGGGCAGGCCCTCGGGCGCGGCGGCGCGCTTCAGCGCGGCCTTCACCACCCCCCGCAGCGCGTCCTGCGCGAGGGCCTCGTAGTTCATCAGATCCTGGGCCGGCGGGTCCTGGGCCATGGGTACTCCGAAACAATGCGCGATAGTTAGCGCCTGCGGTAAGGCGCGCAAGGCGCGAAGCGCCCCGGCGTGGAAATCTCACGATGCGGAGAATGAGGGCGGAGGAAGGGAGCGTGGCTCGGAATGAGGTGGTGGGGTTCTGTTGCCAGGCCCCCACCGGGCCCCGCCTAAGGATCTGAACCCCTAGGGCTTAGGTCGGATTTCTACCGGACCGCATTACGCGGCCAGGCGGACTTCCTCAGCGAAGTTATCGTTCGCATTTAGTTTAATGACCCGAAACGGTGGGTCAGGCCGGGAGAAAGCAACGCCTTTACACGTCTGTCGATGCTGATCGGCCCCGCACTTTTCCGGCGATAACCCGGAGGAAGATCTTGGTGGAGCCGCCGGGAATCGCACCCGGGTCCAGTCCGCTTATTTCGCGCGCGTTTATCCCCATAGTCGGGCGAACCCGACGCTGATGAATATAGGGCAGGCGGACGGGGATTTGAAGGACCGGCTCTCAATTCGGCGTGGGCGAGGGCGCTTCCGCTGTCTCGGGTTCCGGGATCAGCTCCTGGCCGGGCGGGCGGAAGCGGCTGCGTGGGTCGGGCCGCAGGCGCCCGCCGCTCTCGATCAGCTCGCGATAGGCCTGCCGCGGCATGCTGAAGTCGGCCTTGCCGCGGAACACCACGTCGAAGCGCGGATCGTGCCCCAGCCCCGCGCCGAGCACGGCCTCCAGCACCTCGGCCGCCTCGCCCACCTCGGCGGGATCGCAGGCCCGGCGGACGGTCCGGGCGCCGTCCGCGGTCAGCAGCGTCAGGTCGTAGGCTGTCCCCTCGACGCACACCGCCTCGGCAGCGCCCGCCTCGGCCACCCGCACGTCGCGCGGCGACTTCCAGACCCAGTGGTCGCGCAGCACCCGGAAGCGCTCGGCCGAGCCATCCGGCAGCTCGCGGTCGAAGCCCAGCCGCCGGGCGATGCCGGCCTCGCAGCAGGCCAGCCCCGCGCGGCCCTGCACGAAGACCTCCCCGTCGCCGCGCACCGACACGCGAGTGACGGTCTGGCGCACGCTGGTCGTCGGCCGCGTCCAGACCTCGAGGATCATCTCGTCGCCGCGCAGCAACTGCCACTGCAGCGGCATCAGCCCCCACAGCCGGTAGGTCGAGGCGTCGATGCCGTTGTCGATGGTCGGCAGGCGCTCCCGCGCCGGATCCGGCGGCCGCCGAACGGGTCGGCCGCCTCGTCGGGCCGCGGCCGCTTGTCGTCCCACCAGCTCTGCGGGTCGGGCGGCGGGAAGGGCCAGACCTCGGCCTCGTAGGGCGGCGTCCCCTCGGGCGGGCCGATCTGGGCTGGCTGGCGGCGGAAGAGGAACTGGGCGTCGGCCGGCGTCGCGATCGCGACGAGCATCAGGGCCGGGATCGCATGGCGGATGGACGGCAAGCGGACCTCTCCTGCTCACGCCCCCCGCGTCAAAGAGCCTAGCGCCGGCCCCTGTTCCTTTGAAGGCGTTCCCTAAAAGACGTCGACGCCGCGCTGGATCGAGAGCACGCCGGTGCGCGAGACCTCCACCAGGCCCAGCGGCCGCATCAGGTCCACGAACTTGTCGATCTTCGCCGGCGCGCCGGTCAGCTCGAAGACGAAGCTCTCGTGGGTGGTGTCGATCACCTTCGCCCGGAAGATGTCGGAGACGCGCAGGGCCTCGACCCGCTCGGCGCCGGTCCCCTTCACCTTCACGAGGGCCAGCTCGCGCTCCAGGCCGTTCGGGTCCTTCGTCACGTCCTGGACGTGGCGGGTGGAGACCATCTTCTGCAGCTGGGCCTCGATCTGGCCCAGCACCTGGGGCGTGCCGCGGGTGACGATGGTGATCCGGCTGGTGTGCGCGTTGCGGTCGGTCTCGGCGACGGTGAGGCTTTCGATGTTGTAGCCGCGGGCGGCGAACAGCCCGACCACGCGGTGCAGCACGCCCGGCTCGTTGTCCACCAGCACGGCGAAGGTGGCCGTGTTCTCGGGGACCTCCTCGTGGGCCAGGTCGTAGACGGAGGCGGGCTGGGCGTCGGACATCGGGCGGGCTCCTCGTGGCCGAGGAGGTGTCACAGGACGGCGGCCGCCGCAACCGCCGTGTCCTTCCGGCCACAGCCGATTAACCATGGCGTGCGGCCTGCAACCGCGGCCTTGCACGCGGCCATCGGATCGTGAGAGACGGTCCGCTCCTCGAACGAGAGTCACCGAATGACGACGCGCGACCTCATCGCCAGCGAGACCTGCACCCGCCCCTGGGCCGGGGCGGCTGACGCTGACGTGCGCGCCGGTTCGGATCCGGGCGCGATCCTCAAGACAAACGCCTGACGCGGACGCTCCCGGGAGGAGGTCCGCAAGAGACCTCCGGGAGCTTCCAGATGTTCATCTCCATCCAGGGTTCGGGCCCTGCCAGGACCGGGACCAAAACCGGCGCCAGGACCCAGCCGACGTCGCTCCTCAGGCTGGTGGCCGGGGAGTTCGCCGCGCGCGTCGCCGCCGTCTGGCCCGAGCCGCACACCGCCTTCCTCACCGCGCCGGCGGCCCGGCGCCACCTCGTCTGCCTCGGCTTCGCCGTGGGCGCGGACGTCCGGGCGCTCGCCGCGGCGATCCTCGGCGCGCGGCTGCGCCACGTGATCCCGTCGGTGGTCGCCGCCGCGCCCGCCGGGCTCGAGCGCGTGCTGGGCCGCCTGGGCGAGATCGCCTGGGACGCCGAGGCCTACCGCCTGCTGCTCACCCTGCTGGCCCGGCCCGCGCCGGCCAAGGCGCTGCGCCACGCGCCCGCCGTCGACGTCGAGCTGGTCCGTCGCCTCGCCGAGCTGCCGGCGCCGATGGAGGAGGCCGTCCGCCTCGCCCGCGAACTCACGCCCGAGGGCTTCGCCGTCCTGTGCGAGGCCTACGAGGCGCTGCGCTTCCGCGACGGCGTCAACGCGGCCGAGGCCGCCGCGGCGGGCTGGGCGCGGGCGGGATCGGTGCGGGCCCTGTTCGAGGCGGTGCGGGACGACCTCACCCCCGAGCCGTGCGCTCCGCCGCATCCCGGCACGGCGCGGCTGGCGCCGCTCGCGACCAAGGCGGCGCTGCGCGAGGCGGCCCGGCGGTACCGCAACTGCCTGGCCGACCGGATGCCCCACGCGGCGTCCGGCTGGTCGGCCTTCTACGAGTGGGCCGGTCCGCCGGGCGTGGTGCTGGAGGTCGCCCGCGACCACGTCTTCGGCTGGCGGCTGGAGGAGGCCCGGCTGGCCGACAACCGCGCCGTTCCCGATCCCGTGCGCGACGAGATCATGGCCGATCTCGCGCTCATGGGCGTGCACGTGGGCCGCAGCGGCTGGCAGCTCGACCGGCTGCTGCGCGAGGACGTCGGCCGGGGCTACCGCCTCTGGCCGGTGGAGGCCGACGTGGCCGAGGCGTTCGGCGAAGGCTGACGCTTCGGTCCCGCTTGCCAGGAGGACATTGGCCGCCAACATGCGGCCGATGTCCTCGCTGCGCCCGCCCCAGAGCCTGACGAGCCGCCTCGGCGTCGACACCGGCGAGGCGGTGCTCCGCTACGAGCTCCTGGAGGAGCAGGCGGTCTCGCTCGGCCGCGCCGGCCGCAAGATGGAGGCGGCGCTCGCGGTCCTGCGCGACCTCGAGCAGGGAGGCGAGGGCCGGGCCGAGGCGCTCAAGGCCGCGGCCGACGCGGTGTGGGCCTTCCTGGTCCAGCGCGAGGTGCTGGGCCTGCGCGACCGGGCCGCCGTCGTCGCCCAGTACGCCATCCCCCGCGAGGTCCTGAACCGGCTCGGGGTCAAATAGGCGCGAGCGGCGACTCTAGGCCGCGTAACGGTGGTATCATCGCCCCACCTCAGAGAGCCAAGGAGGCGGCATGTCCCCGCTCCGTATGCCTCAGCGCCTCGCCGAAAGCCCGCAGGTCGACACGGGCGAGGCCGTCCTCAGGTTCGAACTCCTGGAAAACCTCGACGCCGGCCTTCGGCGCTGCGAGTGGCGCGTGCAGGCGGCGCTGGCCGAGCTGCGCGAGCACGACGCGGACGGGGCGGATGATCCCGACCAGCGCGCGCGCCTCCTGGCCGAGGCCGCCGATGCGGTCTGGGCGCTGGTGGTCCAGCACGAAGCCTGCGACTGCGCCGATCACGAGGGGCTGATCCGCCGCTACGCCATCCCCCACGAGGTGCTCGCCCGCATCGGCGCGGCCCACTAGGCGCTGACGGCCGCGACCTTGGCCTGCAGCACGCGGACGATCTCGGCCGGCGCGAGCCTCGCCTGCAGGCCGCGCTGGCCGCCGTTCACATAGACGCGCGGCTTCTCCAGGGCGGCGGCGTCCAGCACGACCGGCGCGCGGCGCTTCTGGCCGAAGGGGCTGACGCCGCCGACCCGGTAGCCGGTGATCCGCTCGGCGTCGGCCGGCTTCATCATCTCGGCGGCCTTGGCGTCCAGGGCAGCCGCCAGCTTCTTCATCGACACCTCGCGGTCCGAGGCCAGGATCACGCAGGCGGGCTTGCCGTCGGCCACGACCATGAGGGTCTTCAGCACCTGGTCCGGTGGGACCCCGAGCGCCTCGGCGGCCTGCAGCCCGACCCGCTCGGCGTGCGGGTCGTAGGCGTAGGTGGCGAGCTCATGGGCGACGCCCGCCGCGTCCAACGCGCGGGTCGCGGGGGTCACGAGCGCCATGCCGCCAGCGCCTCCCGCACCTGCGCCGCGACCGGCGCCCACTGGCCGGGGGCCGGCTGCCGGAACAGCCTCGCCGTTGGATACCAGGGGCTGTCCGTGCGCCCCGTCATCCAGCGCCAGTCGGCGGCGTAGGGCAGCAGGATCCAGACCGGCCGGCCCAGCGCCCCGGCGAGGTGCGCCACCGCGGTGTCGATGCTGACCACCAGGTCCAGGCGCTCCAGGATCGCGGCGGTGTCGGCGAAGTCGCGGGCGCCGGTGTCCTGCGGGCTCAGGCTGCGCAGGCCAAGGCCGAGCAAGGCGCGCACGTCGGGTTCGGGCAGGCTCTTGCTGCGCGCCGCCGCCCCCGTGGCGCTGGCCTCCCAGGCCAGGCCCACGCCGGACCAGCCGCTCCAGCGCTCGCGCCGGTCCGCGGGCGCGGCGAGGTAGGGCGCGCCCGGCAGGGTCTCGAGCGTCACGCCCAGCCGCCCCGGCAGCGAGAAGTAGCGCGTCCAGTAGTCGTGCCGCGGCACCTCCACCGAGCCGCCGGCGTCGATGGCGATCAGCCGGTCGGCCAGGGGGGCGAACAGCGCCGCGAGCGCGGTCCGGCACCCCAGGGTGACGCTGGCGCCCTGGGCCCGCAGCGCCGCCACGAAGCGCGCCATCATGATCTGGTCGCCGAAGCCCTGCTCGACCCATACGAGGATCGACTTGCCGGCCAGCGGCTCGCCGCGCCACTCGGGGTAGGACGCCGTCACCGGCGGCACCAGGTCGGGGGCGGCGCCGGCGCGCGCCTCCAGCAGCGGCCAGGCCTGCGCGAACGCGCCGCGCGCCAGCAGGGCGTAGGCGAGGCCCACGCGCGCCAGGTCGCTGCCTGGCCGCAGGGTCAGCGCCCGGTTCAGGCTCTCCTCGGACTCGCGGTAGCGGCCCTCGCCCTGCTGCCGCCGGGCGAGGGCGACCAGCGCCTCGTACGCGTCCAGGCTCACACCAGCCGCTTGCCCGCGTCGTCGATGATCGAGCCCAGGTCGCGGGATTCCTCGGCCATGATCATCTCGTTGTGCGCCTTGCCCGAGGGGATCATCGGGAAGCAGTTCTCTTCCTTGGTCACCCGGCAGTCGAAGATCACCGGCTTGCGCACGTCGATCATCTCGCGGATCGCGTCGTCCAGTTCGTCGGGGTGCTCGGCGCGCAGGCCGACGCAGCCGTAGGCCTCGGCCAGCTTCACGAAGTCGGGCAGGCTGGCCGAATACGAGTGCGAGTAGCGCTCGCCGTGCAGCAGCTGCTGCCACTGGCGCACCATCCCCATCCACTCGTTGTTGAGGATGAAGATCTTGATCGGCAGGTCGTACTGAACCGCCGTCGACATCTCCTGCATGGTCATCTGCACGCTGGCGTCGCCTGCGATGTCGATGACCAGGCTGTCCGGATGGGCGATCTGCACGCCCACCGCGGCCGGCAGGCCGTAGCCCATGGTGCCGAGCCCGCCCGAGGTCATCCAGCGGTTCGGCTCGTCGAAGTGGTAGAACTGGGCCGCCCACATCTGGTGCTGGCCGACTTCGGTGGTGACGTAGGTGTCCCGGTCCTTGGTCAGCTCGTAGAGGCGCTGGATGGCGTGCTGCGGCTTGATGAGCTTGGAATCCGGCCGGTAGCGGAAGGAATCGCGCGCCCGCCAGGCCTCGATCTCGCGCCACCAGTCGGCGACCGCGGCCTTGTCCAGCTTCAGGTTCCGCTGCTTCCAGGCGCCGATCAGGTCCTCGAGCACGCTGGCCGCGTCGCCGACGATGCCGACGTCGACGCGCACGTTCTTGCCGATCGAGCTGGCGTCCACGTCGATGTGGATCTTCCGGCTGGTGGGGGCGAAGGCGTCCAGGCGGCCGGTCACCCGGTCGTCGAAGCGCGCGCCGATGGCCACCATGACGTCGCAGTCGTGCATGGCGTTGTTGGCCTCGAACGAGCCGTGCATGCCCACCATGCCCAGCCACTGCGGGCTGGAGGCGGGGAAGGCGCCCAGGCCCATCAGGGTCGAGGTGACCGGCGCGCCGGTCAGGGCCGCCAGCTCGCGCACCAGCTCGGCGGCGCGGGGACCGGAATTGATGACGCCGCCGCCCGTGTAGAGGATCGGCCGCCGCGCCTTGGCCAGCAGCGCCACGGCCTCGGCGATCTTCGACGGCTCGCCCTTCGTGCGGGGGGCGTAGTTGTGGGCGTGGGTCACCTCGGCGGGGCCGCGGTAGGCGCCCTTGGCGAACTGCACGTCCTTGGGGATGTCGATGACCACCGGCCCCGGCCGGCCCGAGGTGGCGATGTGGAACGCCTCGTGGATGATCCGCGGCAGGTCCTCGACCGACTTCACCAGGTAGTTGTGCTTGGTGCAGGGCCGGGTGATGCCGATGGTGTCGCATTCCTGGAAGGCGTCGGTGCCGATCAGGTGGGTGGCGACCTGGCCGGTAATGACGACCATCGGGATGGAGTCCATCAGGGCGTCGACGATGCCGGTGACCGCATTGGTCGCGCCGGGGCCCGAAGTCACCAGGACGACGCCGGGCTTGCCGGTCGAGCGGGCGTAGCCCTCGGCCGCGTGGGTCGCGCCCTGCTCGTGGCGCACCAGCACGTGCCGCAGGCGCGGCTCGGCGAACAGCGCGTCGTAGATCGGCAGGACCGCCCCGCCGGGATAGCCGAACAGCACCTCCACGCCCTGGTCGATCAGGGCGCGCACCACGATCTCGGCGCCCGAGATGGTGTCCTGCTGGGCTTCGATCGTCTGGTGGGCGGTCATGGTCGGACCTTTCGGGGGAGGGGCTCTGGACGTGAGGACAATAAAAAAGGCCCGCAAGGGGCCTGGAACGAGCGACCGGTCGGTGCTGACGCCTATCGTCAGTCCGTTGTCGGCCGCCCGGTGAGTACAAGGATGTCGTTGCGCACGTAACTACCCTGGAGAGACTGCAAAGTGCATTCGCATTTCGCGTTCAGGGCGTCAAGCCGGGTTCCTGCGCAAGAAACTGCCTCCACTGGCCCTCGTGGTCATCTGCCGTCAGGCGCGGCCAGCCGGCCATCTGGCCCCGCATCCAGGTGATCTGGCGCTTGGCGTAGCGGCGGGTCTCCTGCTGCGCCGCCTCCACCGCCGCCTCCAGGGAGGTCTCGCCGCGCAGGTGGGCGGCGAATTCGCGCACCCCGACGGCCTTCATGGCGGGCAGGGCGGGATCGAGGTTCCGCGCGATCAGGGCGCGCACCTCCTCCAGCGCCCCCTCGCGGACCATGGCGTGCAGCCGCGCGTCGCAGCGGGCGTAGAGCGCCGGCCGGGGCGGCTCCAGGGCCACGGCGCTCCAGTCCGCGATGGCCGGTGCGCCGGTGCGCTGCAGGTCGCTGAGCGCCTGCCCCGTCGCGGCGAACACCTCCCAGGCGCGGCAGAGGCGCTGGCGGTCGCCCGGGGCGATGCGGGCGGCGGCGGCGGGGTCGACCTCGGCCAGCCGGGTGCGGAAGGCCGCCTCGCCCATCCGCTCGAAGTCGGCGGCGGCCTTGGCCCGGACGTCGGCCGGGACCTCGGGGATCTCGGCCAGGCCCTGTGTCAGCGCCCGGAAGTACAGCCCCGTGCCGCCCACGACGACGACCGGGCGGCCGCGGCCGCGGATGTCCGCGATGACCTCGCTCGCCGCCCGCAGCCATCGGCCCACCGACCAGCCGTCCGCCGGGTCGACGCTCCCGAACAGGTGGTGCGGCGCGCGGGCGGTCTCCTCGGGGCCGGGGCCGGCGGTCAGCACCCGCAGGCCCGCGTAGAGCTGCATGGAGTCGGCGTTGACGATCTCGGCCCCGCTCGCCTCGGCCAGCCGGAGCGCCAGCGCCGACTTGCCGCTTGCCGTGGGCCCGGCGATCAGCCAGATGCGGGGCTCCATGGAGCTTGTCCTTACACTCGTGGGCCGCGACGCCCCCGCCGCGGCCGAAGCGCTCGCAGCCGCCGGCCTTCCCGTCAAGTCGCCCCGGCCGCTGGGCCCGGACGCCCTCGACGCCTCGCTCACCGGCGACCTGAAGACCCTGCGCGCCGCCGCCTCGGAGGCGCTCGCGGACCTCGCCGTCGACGCCTGCCTCCAGCGCGCCGAGGGTCGCCGCAAGCGGCTGTTCGTGGCCGACATGGACTCCACCATCATCGACGTCGAGTGCCTGGACGAACTGGCCGACTTCGCGGGCAGAAAGGCCGAGATCGCGGCCATCACCGAGCGGGCGATGCGCGGCGAGCTGGAGTTCGAGGGCGCCCTGCGCGAGCGGGTGGGCATGCTGGCCGGCCTCTCCGCCGAGGCGCTGCAGCAGGCCTATGACGAACGGGTCCGGCTCAATCCCGGCGCCCGCACCCTCGTCCGCACCATGGCCGCCAACGGGACGCGCTGCCTGCTGGTCTCGGGCGGCTTCACCTTCTTCACCAGCCGGGTGGCGCAGGCCGCGGGCTTCCACGACAACCGCGCCAACACCCTCATCGAGGAGGGCGGGCGCCTGACGGGGCGCGTGGGCGAGCCGATCCTCGGCAAGGCCGCCAAGCTCTCGGCCCTGCTGTCCGAGGCCGAGGCCCTGAGCCTGCCGCTGCACGAGACGATGGCGGTCGGCGACGGCGCCAACGACCTGGCGATGATCGAGGCCGCCGGCCTGGGGGTCGCCTATCGCGCCAAGCCGATCGTCGCGGCCCAGGCCGACGCCAAGGTGGACCACGCCGACCTGACCGCGCTGCTCTACTTCCAGGGCTACCGGGCCGACGAGTTCGTCACGGATTGAAACGGCAGGTGACTTGCCGCCCGGCCGAACCGGCTTAAATCCACGGGCATGGCCCTCCCGCGTCCCGTCAAAGCCGTCGTCTTCGACATGGACGGCCTGCTGGTGGACACCGAGACGGTCTACTGCGAGGCCCTGGTCGCCGAGTGCGCCCATATGGGCCACGAGCTGCCCGACGACGTCCTGAAGCGGATGATCGGGCACATCTGGCTGAACAGCGCGCTCGTGCTCACCGACCACTTCGGCCCGGGCTTCGACACCGATGCGCTGCGCGACGGCTCGACCCGGCGCTTCCGCGAGATCGTCCACGCCGGGGTGGCGCTCAAGGCCGGGGTGCTGGAGATGCTGGACCACCTGGACGCCCTCGGCCTGCCGCGGGCGATCGCCACCTCGTCGCGGCGCGAGGCGGTGGAGCACCACATCGGCGGCCACGGCCTGCTGGAGCGGTTCCACGCGGTGCTGGCCAACGGCGACTATCCGCGGCCCAAGCCGAACCCCGATCCCTATCTGCTGGCCGCCGAGCGGCTGGGCGTCGATCCGGCCGACTGCCTGGCCCTGGAGGACAGCCACAACGGCGTGCGCGCCGCCTCCGCCGCCGGCATGATGACGGTCATGGTCCCCGACATGCTGGACCCGACCGACGAGATGCACGCCCTGTGCGTCCGCATCGCCCGCGACCTGCACGAGGTCCGCGGCTTCCTGGCGCTCCAGGCGAGCTGAGGAAACGAAAAACCCCTCCCCGGACGGGCCGGAGAGGGGAAGGGGATTGCGGTAAGCAGTCAGATTACTTTCGTAATCCAACGTCAGGTTACGCGCGTAATCTCGCGGGTCAAGCGGCCTAGCGGCTGCCCGACGGGCCCCGCTCGAAGTAGCGGAAGAACGCGCTGTCCGGCGAGAGCACCATGGTGGTGTCCCCCTGGGCCAGGCTCGCCTCGTAGGCCTGCATCGAGCGCCAGAAGGCGGCGAACGACGGGTCGCGGCCGAAGCTCTGGGCGAAGATCCGGGTGCGCTGGGCGTCGCCCTCGCCTCGGGTGGTCTCGCCCAGCTCGCGGGCCTGGGCGAGGGTGATGGTCACCTCGCGGTCGGCCTGGGCGATGATCTCGCGCTTCTGCTGCTCGCCCTCGGCCCGGATGCGCGCGGCCTCCTGCTGACGCGAGGTCTGCATGCGGCGGAACACGGCCTCCTGGTTGCCGGCCGGGAAGTCGGCCCGGCGGATCCGCACGTCAATCACCTGGATGCCGAAGCGCGAGGCCTCGGCCCGGCGGGCGACGTCGTTGCGCGCGAGCTGCATCAGCCGGCCGCGGCCGCCCGAGATGATCTCGGTCTGGGGCGCCGAGCCCAGCACCTGGCGCAGGGACGAGTTCACCAGCCGCTCGATCCGGTCGGTGGCGGTGCGCTCGTCGCGCAGGGTCCGGTAGAAGGCCAGCGGATCCGAGATGCGGTAGCGGACGAAGGCGTCGACGACGAGCCGCTGCTGGTCGGCGGTGATGATCTCTTCCTGCTGGCTCTCGAGCGCCAGGTTCCGCCGGTCGAACTTGATCACGTTCTCCCAGAACGGGATCTTCGCGTTCAAGCCCGCGCCCGGCGCGTCCGGCGCGTTGACGACCCGCACGGGGTCGCCGAAGCGCAGCACGATCGCCTGCTCGCGCTGGTCGACGATGTAGAGGGTGTTGGCCAGCACCACGAGGGCGCCGATCCCGACGATCAGGTAGGTCCAGAGACGGCGGCTCATTGGGCGGCCTCCGTCTGCGGGACGGCCTGCGGCGCGGGCGCCTGCGGCTGGGTCCTGGGCCGGAACACGTCGGGCGGCAGGATGATCGGCGCGGAGGCGCCTTCGCTGTCGACGATCACCTTGTTCGAACGGGCGAGCACGCGCTGCATGGTCTCGATGTAGATCCGGTCCCGGGTGGCGCCCGGAGCGCGGCGGTATTCGTTCAGGATGGCGTTGAAGCGGGACGCATCGCCGGTGGCCTCGCGCACGGCCTGCTCGCGGTAGGCCTGGGCGGCCTGCACGATGCGCGCGGCGTCGCCCTTGGCCTCGTTGATCACCCGGTTGCGGTAGGTGTTGGCCTCGTTGACCGCCGACTCCTGGTCCTGCTGGGCGCTGACCACGTCGCGGAACGCCGCCAGCACCTGCTGCGGCGGGTTGGCCGAGCGGATCTGCACCTCGTCGATGCGCACGCCGGCGCCCCAGGAATCCAGGGTCCGCTGCATCAGTTCGGCCGCCTGCTGCTGCACCTGGCCGCGGCCGGTGGTGAGGATGTCCAGCAGGTTGGTGCGGCCGACGACCTCGCGCATGGCGCTCTCCGCCACCGCCTTCACCGAGCCTTCGGGGTCGCGGATGGTGAAGACGAAGCGGTCGGCGTCGGCGACGCGCCAGGTGACGCTGAATTGCAGGTCGATGATGTTCTCGTCGCCGGTGAGCATCAGGCTCTCTTCCGGCACCGCGCCGGCGGCGGCGCCGCCCACGTCCAGCCGCTGCAGGCTGGTGACCGGCACCTTCTGCACGCGCTCGATAGGAGCGGGCAGGTGGTAGCGCAGGCCGGGGCCCTCGTTGCGCGAATAGGCGCCGAAGGTGGTGACCACGGCCTCCTCGTTCGGCTGGACCACGTAGATCCCCGACAGCGCCCACAGGCCGAAGGCCGCGCCCACGACCGCGGCGATCGCGCCGGGCCGGACCCCGCCGCCGGGGCCGCCGCTGAAGAAGTCGCGCAGCCGCCGGCCCAGCCGGTCGAAGTTGGCGTTGAAGTCGGGGCCTTCGGGACGGCGGGGTCCGCCGCCGCGCGGGCGCTTGGGGGTGTTGTCTCGGCGGTCGCCGTCGCCGGACGGGGGCGAGCCCCACGGGCCGGGATTGGCGTTATCGTTCCAGGGCATCAGCCAGGTCGCGTCGTACTCAAGTGGGGCCTAGCGGTCCTCTGCTTAAAGCCCTGCATGGGCTTGTAAACCGGCGCTTCCAGCCGGATATGAGGCCCCTTCCCCGGCAAAGCAAGGCAAAGCGGCATGATCCAACCGGCGGGACCCGACAGGACGGTGGTGCTCGAGGCGCTGGATCGGGTGGCCGATCCGAGGTCCGGCCAGGGGCTGGCGGCGGCCGGCCTGGTGCGCGGCCTGGTGATCCGCGGGAGCCGCGCCGCCTTCATGCTGGAGGTCCCGGCGCAGGACATTCCGCTCTACGGGCCCGTTCGCGACGCCGCCGAGCGGGCGCTGGCCGCCGTCCCCGGCGTCGAGACCGCGCAGGTGGTGCTGACCGCCGAGGCCGACGCGCCGCAGCCAGTCGCCGTGCCCCGCCGCGCCCGCGTCTCCGAGGATCCCCAGGCCCGCCTGCAGCCCATGCCCGAGGCCCAGCGCCCGGCGCACGTGCGCAAGGTGATCGCGGTGGCCAGCGGCAAGGGCGGGGTCGGCAAGTCCACGGTTTCGGTCAACCTCGCCGCGGCCTTCGCGAAGATCGGCCTGCGGGCCGGGCTGCTCGACGCCGACGTCTACGGCCCCTCCGCCCCGCACATGCTGGGGGCCGAGGGCGAGCCCACCTTCGACGCCGAGAAGCGGCTGAACCCGCTGGAGGCCTGGGGCGTGAAGGTCATGTCCATCGGCTTCATCGTCGAGGAGGGACAGGCGGCCATCTGGCGCGGGCCGATGGCCTCGTCGGCCCTGCGCAGCCTGATGAACGCCAACTGGGGCACGGCGGCCGAGCCGCTGGACGTCCTGGTGGTCGACCTGCCGCCCGGCACCGGCGACATCCAGCTCACCCTCGTCCAGCGCCTGAAGCTGGACGGCGTGGTGGTGGTCTCGACCCCGCAGGAGATCGCCCTGATCGACGCCCGCCGCGCCGCGGCCATGTTCGAGAAGGTCGGGGCCCCGATCCTCGGCGTCGTGGAGAACATGGCCTGGTTCGAGAGCCCGACGGGCGAGCGCGTGCCGATCTTCGGCCAGGGCGGGGCGGCCGAGGAGGCCCGGCGCCTGGGGGTGCCGCTGCTGGCGGAGATTCCCATCGAGGTGGCCCTGCGCGAGGCCTGCGACGCCGGCCGGCCGCTGGTGGCGACCAGCCCCGACACGCCCGCCGCCTGGGCCTTCCTGCAGATGGCCGAGAAGCTCAGGCCCTAGAGCGAGGCCGATCAGGGCCGCCGCGGCTCGACCAGCATGTCGTCGCCGGTCAGGCTGCCCAGCGCGGGGGCCTCGGCGTAGATCGCGTCGCGCTCGTCCAGCTCGCGGCGGATGGCGGCGTGCCGCTCGGGCGTGAGCTTGTAGCCGATGAAGCTGGCGCCGGCGGCCATCACGAAGACGATCGGGCCCACGATGTAGACCAGCTCCAGGGCCCGGATGGCCTCCGGGGTGTTCACTGCCCCGGCCCGGGCCTGGTAGCCGATCGCCGCCAGCAGCACGAAGGTCAGGGCCGACAGCCCCGAGGCGATCTTCGAGGTGCCGATGGTCAGGGCGTACATCAGGCCCATGTACTCGCGGCCGTGCGCCAGGCGCATCTCGTCGGCGATGTCGCCGGTCAGCGCGCGGATCATCACCAGGAAGCCGGCGGCCATGGCGCCGACGATGAACATCCCCGGCGCGAAGGCCAGGAAGTTGCCGGCCGGCAGGAACGGCACGACCATGAGGCCGATCGAATAGACCGTTGTGCCCACCATCAGGCTGCGGTGCTTGCCGATCCGGTTGCCCAGCCAGGCCATGAACGGGGCGCCCGCGAAGCCGGCGGCGATGTAGATCATCAGCAGCAGGTTGGCCTGGGCGGTGTCGAAGCCGCGGCTGTCATTGAAGTAGAAGAGGTACAGCGTCGCCATCCAGCCCGGGCCCAGGGTGGCGCACAGGTCGGCGACCAGCAGGCGCACGACGTTCCCGTGCTTCAGCAGGGTGAGGTAGTCGCGGAAGCCGAAGTGGGCCTTGTGGTCGCGGGTGATCGGCTCGCGCGTGGAGGCCAGCACCGTCACCACGGTGACCGGAAGCGCCAGGATGATGAACCAGACCATGGCCCGGACGCCCTCGCCGTCGGTGGCGCCGAGGTACTGCATCACCACCGGGATCAGCAGCACGGCCACCGAGCCGACCACGCCCAGGCCGATGACGGCCCCGAACACGCGGTTGCGCTGCGCGTAGGTCGGCCCCAGCACCCCGCCCCAGGCGAGGTGCGAGAGGTAGACCATCGAATAGCCGATGTAGAGGAACAGCAGGATGCCGCTGAGGCCGAGCTGCGAGGTCGAGGGGCCGGCCTGGAGCACGAACCACAGGCCGAGCATCATCACCGGGGCGCCAAGCGCCAGCCAGAGGCGGTAGCGGCCGAAGCGGCTGCGCGTGCGGTCCATGGCCATGCCGAGGCCGACGTCGATCGGGATGTCGATCAGCCGGACCATGGCGAAGGCCGCGCCCACCATGGCCAGTTCGAGGCCGATGTGGCTGGCGAAGTAGCGCGGCAGGTGGACGCTGATGGCCAGCACCAGCGCCTGGATCGGAATGCTGGCGCTGGCGAAGGCGAAGACCGTGCCCATCGACAGCGCGCCCGCCGGCGCAGCAGTTTTCGCCTTGACCACCAAACGCTCCTCCACCTGGGGAGGCGTCTCTCGCGGACGCCCTCGTTTCAGGTTACGCGCGATCACTTGAGCCCGCGCAAGCGGTTTCCGGTTTCAGATACGAAACGGGCGGCCAGATGGCCGCCCGAACGTCAGGTCGCCGTGCGGGCGATCAGCCGCCCTGCATCTTGCGGAAGAACTTCGCCGTCTGCTCGCCGCCGTTCATGTAGGCCTGCTGGCCCGCCGGATCGGCGATCTTGGCGAAGTTGTCGCGCACCTGCTCGACCGTGGCGGTCCCGCCCAGGTAGACGCCCTCGGTCTCGACGATCCGCGCCACGGCGAAGGCGCCGGCGCCGGCGGTCAGGACCGTGCCGGTCGGGGCCTCTTCCGAGCACAGGAACACCACGCCGGGGGTCACGTACTCGGGCTTCAGCTGCTCCAGCACCTGGGGCGGCATCAGGTTCTCGGTCATCCGGGTCGCGGCCACCGGGCTGATGGCGTTGACGTGGATGTTGTTCTTCTGGCCCTCGAGCTTCAGCGTGTTCATGAAGCCCACCAGGCCCAGCTTGGCCGCGCCGTAGTTCGACTGGCCGAAGTTGCCGTAGAGGCCGGTCGAGGAGGTGGTGACGACGATGCGGCCGTAGTTCTGCTGGCGCATGATCTCCCAGACCGCCTTGGCCGGCTTCACCGTGCCCAGCAGGTGGACGTCGACCACGACCTCGAAGTCGGCCAGCTCCATCTTGGCGAAGGTCTTGTCGCGCAGGATGCCGGCGTTGGCGACCAGGATGTCGATCCGGCCCCAGGCGTCCATGGCGTCCTTGACCATCCGGGCCACGCCGGCGTCGTCGGTCACCGACGAGCCGTTGGCGATCGCCTCGCCGCCGGCGGCCTTGATCTCCTCGACGACCTTGTTGGCCGCGTCCGAGCCGCCGCCCGAGCCGTCCACCGAGCCGCCCAGGTCGTTGACCACGACCTTTGCGCCGCGCCGGGCGAGCTCCAGCGCGTGCTGGCGGCCGAGGCCCCCGCCCGCGCCGGTCACGATGGCCACTTTGCCGTCGAAGCGGATGTCCGCCATTTGCGTGTCCCCTCTAGAACAGGTGTTCGGAAAAGTCGGCGCGCGTTGTGCGGCGCGGCGCGAGGGGCGTCAAGCTGACGTGGCGGAGGCGCGGCGCTTTCGGGAAAGGAGCGCCTCCCCCGCCAACCAGGAGGCGGGGGAGGCGGCCGCGGCAGGGGGGTGAGGGCGCTTGGGGAAGCCCTTAGCCCTGCGGCGCGGTCGGGACCTGCGCCTGCTGCTGGCGCATGAACTTCACGAGGACGCGCTGCCCGATCAGGAACGGCGCGCCGGAGCTGTCGACCACCACCTCGACCACGCGGTCGTCGGTGCGCTCGTTGGGATCGTCCGACTGCAGCTTGCGCGCGCCGAACACAGCCGCCCGGCGCAGGACCTTGCCGTTGAAGGTCTTGGTCGGGTCGCTCTCGGGCGACATCTGCACGGTCTGGCCAACCGAGACGTAGGGCAGGGCGCCCTCGGCGATCTCGGCGCGCACGATGCGGCCGGCGCGCGGCTCCAGGTCGAACATGTTGGAGACGTTCAGGGTCGAGGCGCCCGCGCCGGGGTTGGCGTAGCGGCGCACGATCCGGCCCTCGACGGGCGCGCGGATGATGCTGAGCTCCTGGTCGTAGCGGGCCTCGGCCAGCCGCGCCTCGGCGGTGGCGACGACCGCCTGCTGGGCGAGGATCTTGGCCTGGGCCTCGCGCACGCCGTCGCGCGCCTGGTCCAGCTTCTGGGCGGCGACGAAGTTCGAGGGGGCGAGGCCCTGGAGGCGGCGCTCCTCGCGCTGGGCCGCCGAGAGCTGCACCTCGAGCAGGGCGAGGGCCGCCCGAGCCTGGCGGACCTCGGCCGCGGCGCGCGCGGCCTGCAGCCGAGGCTCGTCGTCCTCGAGGCGCGCGAGGATCTGGCCCTTCGTCACGTCCTCGCCTTCCTGGACGAGCACGTCGCGGACCACGCCGGCCCGGCGGGCGGCGACCTGGATGATCCCGCCCTCGACGTCGGCCTTGCCGTTGGCGACCGCCGAGAAGGGGCTGGGCTTGACCTCGGCCGCGGCCTTGGCCTCGGCGGCCTTCGTCGCCTTGGCCTGGCTGGACATGAACATGAAGCCGCCGCCGCCCAGCGCGAGGACGAGGACGGCGATCCAGACGAAACGGTTGCGGAAGATGGCGGGCATGGTTCCTCAGGCTCCCAGGAGCGCGGGTTCGGGACGACGGTCGGCGGCGGACTGGGCCGGCTCTGCGGCGCGGCGGTCCTCCAGGATCTGTCCGTCCTCCAGGTGGATGATGCGGTCGGCGTAGGCTTCCAGGCGGGGGTCGTGCGTGACGCAGATCACGGCCGCGCCGTGCTGCTTGGCGGCCCGCTGGAGCAGGCGGATGACGATCTGGCCGTTCTCGCCGTCCAGCGCGCTGGTCGGCTCGTCGGCGAAGACGAGGCGCGGGTCCTTGGCGAGCGCCCGGGCGATGGCCACCCGCTGCTTCTCGCCGCCCGACAGCTCCGCGGGGCGCTGGTGCAGGCGCTTGCCCAGGCCCACCTCGTCCAGGGCGAGGGCGGCCTTCTCGCGGGCGACCGACTTGGAGTGGCCCTGGTGCTTCAGGATGATCTCGACCTGCTGCAGGGCGGTGAGCGCCGAGAACAGGTTGAAGCCCTGGAAGATGAAGCCGCAGTGGTCCAGCCGGAAGCGGTCCAGCTTCCCGGAGCGCAGGCCCCAGATGTCTGTGTCTAGCGCGCGCACCTGGCCCTCGTCGGGCTTCAGCAGGCCCGACAGCGCGGCCACCAGGGTGGACTTGCCGGACCCGGAGGGGCCCATGACCATCGTCACCTCGCCGTGGCGGGCGTCGAAATCGACCCGCTTCAGCACCTCGATGTGCGTGCGCCCGGTCTTGAAGCGCTTGTAGACGCCGTGGGCCTCGATCGCGGTGGGATTGGCGCTCATCGCAGCAGGTCCGCAGGTTGGCTCTTCTTCAGGATGCCCAGGGCCAGCAGGCCCGAGGCGCACGAGATGGCGATCAGCAGGATCGAGACGCCGATCACCCATGGCGTCGGGAAGCCCATCGGCAGGCCGCCGTTGGCGGCCAGCAGGTAGATGCCGAAGGTCAGGAGGCCGGTGGCGACCAGGCCGACGAGGCCGACCCAGATCGACAGCTCCATCACGATCAGGCGCAGCGCGCCCATCGAGACCCCGAGCGCCCGCAGGCTCGCGAACTCCTTGATGCTGGAGAGGATCGCCCCGCGCAGGGTCTGCGAGGTGATGCCGACCCCGATCAGAAAGCCCAGGAAGACCGAGAACCCGATGAAGATGCCGATGATCTGCTCGCCCATGAGGGCGCCCTCGTCGGCCTTGCGCAGCTCCTCGCGGGTCCAGGCGCGGTAGGCGCCGTTGGCGTTGGCGTTCAGCTGGTCGCGCACGATCTCGGCCCGCGCCGGATCCTTCAGCCGCACCATCAGCGGGCCGGTCTTGCTCTCGTCGGCCATGAAGCCGAGCAGCCGGATGGTGTCGCGGGAGGCCACGACGGCCGCGTTGTTGATGTTGGGATAGCCGGTCAGCACGGCCCGGACCCGGACCGTCTTGCCGTTGAGCGAGGCCGAATCCCCCAGCTTCACCCCCAGCCGCTTCAGCTGGGTCTCGTCGATGGCCACCGCATAGGGCTCCATCAGGGCCTGGCGGACCTGCTCGGAATAGTCGACCGGCAGCGTCACCGCGTTCGGCCGCGTGTCGACCATGTAGATGTTCACATAGGTGGTGACCGCCTGCTGGCCCTCGGGAGGCCGGTTGACCCAGCGGCCGCCCTCGATGTCCCACGAGGCGACCTCGGCGACGTCGGGGTGCATGTAGATCTGCGGCTGCAGGCGTCCGGGCAGGTTGCCGCCGCCCGAGTTGATCAGGCTCTCCATCTTGGCCGGCAGGATCATCAGGTCGGCCCGGGAGCGGTCGATCGTGGCGGTGACGCCTTTCACGATGCCGACGAACATCCCGACCTGCGCCAGGATCAGCAGGCCCGAAAACGCGAGCGCCACGACCGCGGCGGTGTACCGCCGCCATTCGTGGATCAGGGTGGCCAAGGCCAGAGACATGGTGGTGCGACGCCTTCCCCAGCGCTGGATGCGCTTCACTGGGAAAGAGGCCGCCGGGACCGCCGGCGGATGCGACCTTCGCGATTAAACCTTCGTAATGCTCAACCGGGCCGCGCCGAGCTTGCGGCCGGCCGCCGCGAGGCGCTTAAGATTCCCGCTCCGGAAGAAGGAGCCGCCCATGCACAGACGCAAACTCGGAACCCAGGGCCTGGAGGTCTCGGCGATCGGCTTCGGCTGCATGGGGCTGTCCGGCGTCTACAACGCCCCAGTCGAGGCGGCGCAGGCCGAGGCGCTGGTCGCGCGCGCCGTCGAGCTGGGCGTCACCTTCTTCGATACGGCCGAGATCTACGGCATGACCGCCAACGAGGTGCTGGTGGGGGCGGCGCTGAAGCCCTTCCGGGGCCGGGTGCAGATCGCCACCAAGTTCGGCTTCGACCTGGAGGCCGCCCGCGCGGCCGGGCGCCCGGCGGGCACGAACAGCCGCCCCGACAACATCCGCGCGGTCGCCGACGCCTCGCTGAAGCGCCTGGGCGTGGACGTCATCGACCTCTTCTACCAGCACCGGGTGGACCCGAACGTGCCGATCGAGGACGTGGCGGGCGCGGTGGGCGAGCTGGTGAAGGCCGGCAAGGTGCGCTGCTTCGGGCTGTCCGAGGCCGGACCCGAGACGATCCGCCGGGCGCACGTCGTGCATCCGGTCACGGCCCTGCAGTCGGAGTACTCGCTGTGGACGCGGGACCCCGAGACGTCGGTCCTGCCGGTCTGTCGCGAACTCGGGATCGGCTTCGTGCCCTACAGCCCGCTGGGCCGGGGCTTCCTGGCCGGGGCGGTGAAGGGCCAGGACTCGCTGGTGGAGAACGACTTCCGCCGGTTCATGCCCAGGTTCCAGGGTCAGGCGCTGCAGAAGAACCTGCCGCTGGTGGAGACCCTGACGCGGCTGGCGGCCGAGAAGGGCCATACGCCGGCCCAGCTCGCGCTGGCCTGGCTGCTGGCGCAGGGCCCCGACATCGTGCCCATCCCCGGCACGACGAAGGTCCATCGCCTGGAGGAGAACGCCGGCGCCGCCGACGTGACGCTCGGCCCGGACGATCTGGCGGCGATCGCGGCGGCCGTGCCCGAGACCGCGGTGGAAGGCGCCCGCTACGACGAACGCGGCCTCTCGATGGTGGGTCTCTGAGGGTAGGACCTTAGGGCGCGCTTGCGCTTCCTAGGGTTCTGGCGCCTGTATCCGCCCACGCGGGCGGACTCGGCGTGCATGCGCATCGGGGCCCGCGCATCGGGGGGTGAATGTTCAGTCTCGCGAACGCCCAGAGCCTGGTCGGCCTGGCGCTGGTGCTCGGGCTCTGCTGGGCCATCTCCGAGAACCGGCGCCGTTTCCCGTGGAAGCTCGCCATCGGGGCCATCCTGGTCCAGGCGATCCTCGTCCTCGCGCTGTTCGGGCTGCCGGCGCTGCGCGTGGCGCTGCAGGGCGTCGGCCACGCCGTCGACGGGCTGGCGTCCTCGACCCAGGCCGGGGTGGCCTTCGTGTTCGGCTTCCTGGCCGGCACGCCGAACCAGCCCTATCCGCTGACCGACCCCGGCTCGATGTTCGTCTTCGCCTTCCGGGTGCTGCCGGTGATCCTGGTGGTCTGCGCGCTGGCGGCGCTGCTCTGGCACTGGCGCATCCTCGTCTGGATCACCCGCGGCTTCGGCGTGGTGTTCGAGCGGACCATGGGCCTGCGCGGCCCGCCGGCCCTGGCCACCGCCGCCACCGTCTTCATGGGCCAGGTGGAAGGTCCGATCTTCATCCGCAGCTACCTGGCCGGCCTCTCGCGCTCGGAGCTGTTCATGCTGATCGCCGTCGGCATGGCCTGCGTCTCGGGCTCGACCATGGTCGCCTACGCCACGATCCTGCGGGACGTGCTGCCGAACGCGGCGGCCCACGTGCTGACCGCCTCGATCGTCTCGGCGCCGGCGGGCGTGCTGCTGGCGCGCATCATCGTGCCGCGCGACCCGGATGTGGAGCAGGCTCAGGCCTACGACCCCGCCGCCTCCAAGCGCTACGAGAGCTCGATCGACGCCCTGATCAAGGGCACCACCGACGGCTTGCAGATCGTCCTGAACGTCGGCGCGACCCTCATCGTGTTCGTGGCCCTGGTGGCGATGCTCAACGGGCTGCTGGGCCTGCTGCCGCAGGTGGCCGGCGCGCCGCTGTCGGTCGAGCGCGGCCTCGGCGTCGTCTTCGCCCCCCTGGCCTGGGCCATCGGCGTGCCGTGGCACGATGCGCCGACGGCCGGCTCGCTGCTGGGGGTGAAGCTGGTGCTGACCGAATTCACCGCCTTCATCCGCATGGGCGCGATCCCGGTGGGCGAGATCGACGAGCGCACGCGGGTGCTGATGACCTACGCCCTCTGCGGCTTCGCCAACGTGGCCTCGGTGGGGATCAACCTCGCCGGCTACTCGGTGCTGGTCCCCGAGCGGCGCAACGAGGTCGTGGGCATGGTCTGGAAGGCGATGCTGGCGGGGTTCCTCGCCACCTGCCTGACCGCCTCGGTCGTGGGCCTGCTGCCGAGCGTCCTGTTCGGATAGCTTGACCGGAAGTGACCGAGCGTGCACTTTTCTCGGAAACGAGGAAGGAAGCCCGCCGATGAAGCTCTACGACACGCCGCTCGCGCCCAATCCGCGCCGGGTGCGCTGGTTCATGGCCGAGAAGGGGATCGACGACGTCGAGGTCGTCACCCTCAACATCATCGAGGGCCAGCACAAGACGCCGGAGTACCTGCGCAAGGCGGGGCTGGCCAACGTGCCCATGCTGGAGCTGGACGACGGGACCTGCATCACCGAGTCCGTCGCCATCTGCCGCTATCTCGAGAGCCGCTATCCCGAGCCCAACCTGTTCGGCCGCACGCCGGAGGAGACGGCGGTGATCGAGATGTGGACCCGCCGGGCCGAGATGCTGGTCGCCACGCCGCTGATGCTGGGCGTGCGCCACACCCACCCGATGATGGGGAAGCTGGAGCAGCAGAACCCGCAGGTGGGCGAATACAACCTGCAGGCCGCCCTGAAGGCCCTGAAGGTGCTGGACCGGCGCCTGGGCGAGAGCGAGTGGCTGGCCGGCGAGCGGCTGACCATCGCCGACATCGTGGCCTTCGTCGGGCTCGACTTCGGCCGCATGATCAAGCTGAAGCCGCCGGAGGAGCTGAAGAACGTCGGCCGCTGGGCCGAGGCGATGCGCGCGCGTCCGGCCGCCGCCGCCGGCATGCCGCAGAAGGCGCCGGCCTAGGCCTGGGGCTAAGCCCGCGGCTGGTCGTCCTCCCGCGGGTCTTCCCACGAGCGCTGTTCGGGGCCGGACATGTCCATCCGCAGCATCGCCTGGGCGCCGTGGCCAAGCTTGGCGGCGGTCTCGGCGACGAGCCGGCCCTGGAAGCGCGCGGCGGCCAGCTCGTTGCGGGTCGGCCAGCGCTGGCCGCGGCCGCCGGCGATGGTGCTGGCGCCGTAGGGGCTGCCGCCGGTGATCTCGTCCAGGGTCATCTGGCCGGCGAACGAATAGGGCAGGCCGACCACGCACATGCCGAAGTGCAGCAGGTTGGTGATGATCGAGAACAGCGTCGTCTCCTGGCCGCCGTGCTGGGTGGCGGTGGAGGTGAAGGCCGAGCCGACCTTGCCGTTCAGCGCGCCGCGGGCCCACAGGCCGCCCGCCTGGTCGAGGAAGCTCGCCATCTGGGAGGGGATGCGGCCGAAGCGGGTGCCGGCGCCGATGACGATGGCGTCGTACTGCTCCAGCTCGGCCACAGTGGCGATCGGCGCCTCCTGGTCGAGCTTGTAGCCGGACTCCCGGGCCAGTTCCTCGGGGACCAGCTCGGGCACGCGCTTGAGGTCTACCTGGGCGCCGCGGATCTCGCGGGCGCCCTCCGCCACGGCCTGGGCCATGGCCTCGATGTGGCCGTAGGTGGAATGGTAGAGGACTAGGACCTTGGTCATGGCGCGGCTCCTGGCGTTGCCGGCACAACGCCCGGGAGCCGGTCTGTTTCCGGCCGGCGCCTCAGCCGCGGCGCGGGCCGGTCTTCTTCAGCACCGCCGAGAAGCTCATCATCGGCTCGCCGCCGCGCGAGGCGTTCACGATCAGGCCGCGCACGAACACCATGCTGCGCCCGGCCTTCACTACTTCGCCGGTGCATTCCACGAGGTCGCCGACGGCCGCCGAGCCGACGAACTCGCCGTTGAAGGTGGCGGTGACGGCGCGGCTGTCGGCCAGCGCCTCGCGGGCGATCACGAACAGGCAGAAGTCCGCGAACGTCATCACGCAGCCGCCGTGCATGAACATGCCGCCGTTCATGTGCTTGCGCTCGGCGCGGAAGGCGCAGACCGGCCGCCCGTCCCGTTCCCTGAAGTAGAACGGCCCGGCGAGGTCCTCGTAGGGGTCGCCGCCCGGATAGTACGACCAGCCGGCCCACTCGCCCTCGGACACGGTGCTCAGGTGCGAGATGTATTCCTGGTCCTGGTCGCCGCCGTCCATTTCCCCTCCGGATCGTCGCTGCGCGGGGTTTGCCCCCGGCGGATTCAAACACTAGTTTGCGCGCCCGCCGACTAGCCTCCCGAGGAGCCAAGATGCAAGGCCGGACCGTCCATCGGCGTGCGGGCGTGGCGCAACTCGCGCTCGCCTTCGCGCTTGCGGGCCTCGTCGCGGCGCCGGCGGCGGCCCAGGAGGCGCGTGAGGAGGCGCCCCGCTCGCAGGTGACCGAACAGGGCGCGGTGCAGATCGTCGTCGGCGAGCGCGCGACCGTGCGTCTGCCGGCAGGCGGGCCGCCCGAGCTGCTGTCGGTCGAGCCGGCGCCGCCCGGCAGCGCCGCTCCGCCCAAGCCCGGCCGCGGCGCCTTCGAGGACGCGCCCACCGGGACCGTGGTGATCAGCCTGGAGCGGCTGTCGAACGGAGACGTGCTGATGAAGCTGGTGAGCGGTCTCTCCAAGGCCTTCGACTACCGGGCGCGGCTGCTCCACGCCGCCGAGCCGGGCCGCTGGACGGCCGAGCCGACCAGCGTCTGCACCGTCCTGCCGCTGCTTCAGAACTACGAGCACTGGCCCCGCCGGCCGGACACCGCCGGCGTGCTGCTCAGCGATTTCGCGCTGCGCGACACGAACGAGGTGGTCTGCCCGGCGCCGGAGGCTGGCCGATGACGGTGCTCGCGACCGCGTTCATGGCCCTGGCCCTTGCGGCGCCGCCCGCGCCCGAGGCGCCCGAGACGCCGCCGGCCCCGCTGTCGTTCACGCCCCAGACGCTTGTCGACGGCGAGACCCTGCAGATCGTGCTGGGCCAGCGGGCCCTGTTCCGCCTCGACGACAAGGGCCTGCCGGTCCTCTTCAAGGTCGAGGAGGGCAAGCTCGCCGCCGCCCATCCGGACGGGGCCGTGACCGAGACCTTCGCTCCGCCGCCCGAGGGCCAGATCGCCGCTGCGCTCGACGGCTCGGCCGAGAAGCGGGCCACGGTGCTCAAGATCTGGAACCGCACGGAGAAGCCGCTCGACTACCGGGCCATGGCGCTGATCGTGCGGCCCGGCAACAAGCTGACGCCGTCGCCCGCGCCGGTGTCCTGTTCGCTTCGCCCGAAGAGCGTCCACGTCGAGACCTGGCGCGCGCCGATCCTCGCCGTCGGCCTCGGACGCTTCCGGGAAACCATCGCCACCAAGGCCTGCCAGTAGGGGGATGAACACCATGGCGCTCGACGCCGAAACCCGCGACCAGCTGATCGAGACCGTCCGCCGCTTCGTCGCCGAGCGCCTGCGCCCGCTCGAGGCGAAGGTGGCCGAGGACGACGCCATTCCCGCCGACGTCATCGAGGAGATGAAAGGGCTGGGCCTCTTCGGCCTGTCGATCCCGGCCGAGTACGGCGGCCTCGACCTCAACATGGAGGAGGAGTGCCTGGTCTGCGTCGAGCTCGGCCGCACCAGCCCCGCCTTCCGCTCGGCCTTCGGCACCAACGTCGGCATCGGCAGCCAGGGCCTGGTGATGTTCGGGACCGAGGCGCAGAAGGCCAGGTACCTGCCGGGCGTCGCCTCGGGCGAGATCGTCACCTCGTTCGCGCTGACCGAGCCCGAGGCCGGCTCGGATTCCGGCGCGGTGCAGACCAAGGCCGTGCGCGACGGCGACGACTACGTCCTGAACGGCTCCAAGCGCTACATCACCAACGCCAACCGGGCCGACCTCTTCACCGTCATGGCGCGCACCGACCCGTCGAAGCCCGGCGGCTCGGGCGTCTCGGCCTTCCTGGTGGAGCGCAACCTGCCCGGCGTGACCGTCGGCAAGCCCGAGAAGAAGATGGGCCAGCAGGGCGCGCACATCTGCGACGTCAACTTCGACAACGTCCGCGTGCCGGCCGAGAACCGCCTGGGCGGCGAGGGCGAGGGCTTCAAGATCGCGATGCAGGTGCTGGACCGCGGGCGGCTGCACATCTCGGCGATCTGCGTGGGCGTGGCCGAGCGGCTGATCGCCGACAGCGTCGCCTACGCCGCCGAGCGCAAGCAGTTCGGCCAGGCGCTGTCGAACTTCCAGCTGGTCCAGGGCATGATCGCCGACTGCAAGACCGAGGCGCTCGCCGCCAGGGCGCTGGTCATGGAGACCGCCCGCAAGCGCGACGCCGGCCAGAGCGTGACCATGGAGGCCGCGGCGGCCAAGTACTTCGCCTCCGAGATGGTCGGCCGGGTCGCCGACCGCGCCGTGCAGATCTTCGGCGGCGCCGGCTACATCGCCGAATACGGCATCGAGCGCTTCTACCGCGACGTGCGGATCTTCCGCATCTACGAGGGCACCAGCCAGATCCAGCAGGTGATCATCGCCCGCGAGACGATGAAGCGGGGCGGCTGAGCATGAGCCAGGCCGTCGAGGACGCAATCTTCGATCTGCTGGACAAGGCCGCGCCCGGCAAGTCTGTCTCTCCCGAGGACGTGGCCAAGGCGGTCGACCCCGCCGGCTGGCGGCGCGAGCTGGGCAAGGTGCGCGCCGTCGCCGTGGGCTTGGCGCGGGCCGGCCGGATCGTCATCCTGCGGCACAACAAGCCGGCCGATCCCGACACCTTCAAGGGCGTCTGGCGGATGCGGCTGCCGACCGAGGCCGAAAAGGAGCATCGCGCATGATCACGATCTATGGAGCCTCGCTCTCGCCTTTCGTGCGCAAGACCATCGTCTTCGCGACCGAGAAGGGGCTGGAGTTCGAGGTGGTCCCCGCCGGCGGCGGCATGGCGCCGCCCGAATTCCGGCAGGCCAGCCCCTTCGGGAAGATCCCCGCCATGAAGGACGGCGACTTCCTGCTGGCGGACTCTACCGCCATCGTCGCCTACATGGACGCCGTCCGGCCCGAGCCGAACCTGATCCCGACTGAGCCCAAGGCGCGTGCCCGAACCATCTGGTTCGAGGAGTTCGGCGACACGATCGTCGCCGCCTGCGGGGGCAAGATCGTCTTCAACCGGATCGTCTCGCCCCGCTTCCTGGGCAAGCCCGGCGACCTGGCCGCGGCCGACGAGGCGCAGCAGGTCGAATTCCCCAAGCTGATGGACTACCTGGAGGGCGTCATCCCGCCCTCGGGCTTCCTGGTGGAGGACCGGTTCACCCTGGCCGACATCGCCGTCGCCAGCCCGCTGGCGACCATGGCCCACGCCGACTGCGCAGTCGACGCGGGAACCCACCCCAAGACCGCCGCCTATGTGGCGAAGATCCTGGAGCGGCCGTCCTTCGCCGGGCTGATCGCCCAGGAAAAGGCGTTCCTGGCGGCGTGATCCGCCGGGCGCGGCGCCTGGAGGGTCCCGCCTGCCGATGAAGCGTATCGTCCTCGTCCTCATCGCCGCCCTCAGCCTGGCGGCCTGCAGCACCATGGCGGTGCAGCGGCCGGCCGAGCCGCCGGGCGGCTACCGCGGGCCCTACATCGGCGCCGACGTGGTCGCGAGCTTCGACGGGGCCCTGCTGGGACTGTCGACCTGGGAGGCCGAGGGCGCGCATGCCGGGAACCCCTGGGCGGTGATCGTCGCGCTGCACGGGATGAACGACTACGCCAACGCCTTCCACCTGGCCGCGCCGTGGTGGGCGCAGCAGGGCGTGACGACCTACGCCTACGACCAGCGCGGCTTCGGCCGCTCGCCCGGGCGGGGGATCTGGGCCGGCGAGGACCTGATGACCGAGGACCTGCGCACGGTGGTCGCCCTGGCCCGCCGCCGGCACCCGGACGCGCTGATCGCGGTGGTTGGGGAGAGCATGGGCGGGGCGGTGGCCGCGGCGGCCTTCGCCTCGGACCGGCCGCCCGACGCCGACCGGCTGATCCTGCTGGCGCCGGCGGTCTGGGGTTGGCGCGACCAGCCGCTGCCGAACCGCACCATGCTGTGGCTCGCGGCCAACTTCACGGCCGCCAAGGTCTACACCCCGCCGCGCTGGCTCACCTCGCGGATCACGCCGACCGACAACCGCGAGGAGCTGATCCGCATGGGCCGCGACCCGCTGATGATCTGGGGCGCGCGCTCGGACGCCCTCTATGGCCTCGTGGGCCTGATGGACCGGGGGGCCGAGACCGTCGGGGACGATCCCGTGCCGACGCTGTACCTCTACGGCGCCAACGACCAGATCATCCCGAAGCACGCCGCCTTCCGCGCCGCCGCCAACCTGCGCCGCTCGGACCGCTCGGCCTACTACGCCAAGGGCTACCACCTGCTGACCCGCGATCGGCAGGGGCCCGTGGTCTGGGCCGACGTCCTGGCCTTCCTGAAGGACCGGCGCGCGCCGCTGCCGTCGGGCGCCCCGCCGATCCCCACGGCGCCCGCGCCGGATGGAGCCGAACGCCGGGCTGCGGGGTTGTGAGGTGCGGCGCCAGGGCGTAGAGGCTGGCGAGAAAACCTTTCACGCGAAGGCAGAGTCTGCGGCATGACCTTGTTCGATTCCCCGGCTTTCGAAGGACACGAGGGCGTTCACGCCTTCTATGACGAGAAAACCGGCCTCAAGAGCATTATCGCCGTGCACTCGACGGCCCGCGGACCCGCCGCCGGCGGCTGCCGCATGTGGCCCTACGCCAGCGCCGAGGAGGCCCTGACCGACGCCCTGCGCCTCTCGCGCGCGATGTCCTACAAGAACGCCATGGCCGACCTGGAGCTGGGCGGCGGCAAGTCGGTGATCATCGGCGACTCCCGCACCCAGAAGACGCCGGCCCTGTTCGAGGCCTTCGGCCGGGCGGTCGAGGCGGTCGGCGGCCGCTACTGGACCGCCGAGGATGTCGGCGTCTCGCCCGAGGATCTGGCCCACGCCCGCAGGCGCACCCGCTACGTCGCGGGCCTGGAGGGCCACCCGGCCGCTTCGGGCGATCCCAGCCCGGTGACCGCCGAAGGTGTGTTCCGGGGCGTGCGGCTGTGCGTACGCCGGGCGCTGAACCGCGACCTAGACGACGTGACGGTGGCGGTGCAGGGCGTCGGCCACGTGGGCGGCCACCTCGCCCGGAAGCTGCACGCGGCCGGCGCGAAGCTGATCATCGCCGACGTGAACCGCGAGGCGGTCGAGCGCCTCGCCGCCGAGACCGGCGCCCAGGTCGTCGCCCCCTCGGCCATCTTCGACGCCGAGGCCGACGTCTTCGCCCCCTGCGCCATGGGCGGGGCGATCAGCCGAGAGACCCTGCCGCGGATCACCGCCCCGATCATCGCCGGGGCCGCCAACAACCAGCTCGCCGACGCCGACACCGGCCGCGCCGTCTTCGAGCGGGGCATCCTCTACGCCCCCGACTACGTCATCAACGGCGGCGGGATCATCAATGTCGCCGGCGAGATCCGCGCCCTGGACCGTGACGAGGCGTTCGATCCGGCCTGGGTCGACGTCAAGCTCGACCGTCTGGCCCAGACCCTGGACGAGGTTCTCGAGCAGGCCCAGCGCGAGCGCCGCCCGAGCAACGAGGTCGCCAACGAGATCGCCCGCGCCCGCATCGCCGGCGGGGCCGAGAAGCGCGCGGCCGCCTAAGCCGGCTGCGCCTCCGGGTGCGCCCCCTGCGCCACCGCGGCGGGGTCCATCCAGGCGGCTTCCAGCACATGGCCGTCGGGGTCCTGGAAGCTGGCCCCGTACATGAAGCCGTGGTCCTGGTCGGCCATCCATTCCCGGCCGCCCGAGGCCAGGGCCTTGGCCTTCAGTTCCTTCACCTCGGCCCGGCTGCCGGCGGACAGGCACAGCAGCACCTCCTTGCCCTTGGCGGTGTCCGAAATCTCGCCCGTGATGAAGTCGCGGAACCGCCGCTCGGTCAGCAGCATCAGCACGATGTTGCTCTCGACCATCACGCAGAGGCAGTCGTCGGTCGAGAACTGGGGATTGAAGCCGAACCCGAGCCCTCCGTAGAACCGGCGCGAGGCCTCCAGGTCCCGGACGGGCAGGTTCACGAAGATCATCCGCATGGCGCGTCTCCCTTGAGGTTTGCGCCCCAAGGACGTGCGGCGGGGCCGTCCGCCGACACCGTGGGCGGAATCTAGGTCCGCCGCCTCGGGTCCTGCACGGCGAGGATCAGGATGACGAGCGCCGCGCCCAGGAAGGCGAGCGAGGCGCCGAACACGGCGGTGTAGCCGAACGCCTCGGCCACGAGCCCGCCCAGGAGGGGACCGGCGGTGGCGGTGATGCTCTCGGCCGTGGCCGAGACGGCGATGCGCATCGGCAGGTCGTCGCGGGCGCCGAACTCCAGGATCATGGTCTGGGCCGCCATCATGTAGCCCGAGGACGCGGCGCCGAGGCCGGCGAAGGCCATGAACGTCGCCCAGACCTCGTGCACGTTGAGCAGCAGCAGGGTCGCGCCGATCCAGCCCAGCAGCGAGATCAGCAGCACCAGCCGGAAGCCGGTCTTGTCGCCCAGGTAGCCCCAGACCAGGTTCGCCGCCGTGTCCGCGCCCAGGAAGGCGAACGACAGCAGGCCCAGCATCGCCCCGTCGGCCCCGATCATCCGGCCCACGTAGAGGATGTAGAACGGCGTGGCGATCCGCGCCGAGGTGGTCAGCATCTGCACCAGCAGGAAGAAGCCGTAGGCGCGGTCCTCGGCGATCAGGGCGGGGAATTCCCGCAGCCGGTCCCGGAAGCGGGCCCGCGGCCGGGTGGTGGGCGGCTCGGGCTCCTTCATCAGCACCTGCAGCGCCCAGAGGCCGGCGCTGGTCAGCAGGAAGGCGAACGCGAAGGTGGTCGAATAGCCGTTCCCGAACAGGTCCTTCCCGACGAAGTACTTGCCGGCGAAGTAGGCGAGCACGGCGGCGATCGCCCCGCCGGTGGCGTTGCGCCAGGCCTGCAGGCGCCCGCGCCGACTGAGCGGGATCACCTTCGACATCAGGAGCGAGAACACCACCCGCTGGGCGCCCATGAAGACGCCGAACATGAAGATGAAGAACAGCAGGGCCACGACCAGCGGCTGGCCCGAGAGCATCCAGCCGGCCGCCGCCATGCCCAGGATGGCCAGGCGCCCCAGGCCGCCCATCCACAGCGCCGCCGGCATGACCTTGGTGCGGTGCTCGACCTTGGTGGCGCCGAAGATGGGCGAGATGATCCCGCCGAGCTGCTGTAGCGCCAGCCCGAGCCCGACGATCGCGTTCGAGCCCGAGACCGCGTGCAGATAGGCGGGCAGGAAGGTGGGGGCGTTGATCAGCCGAAAGCCGGTCATGCCCAGCATGCCGTGCAGGTAGTGGGCGAGGTAGTTGCGTCGCAGGTTGTCCCAGACGAACTTCTCGTAGGCCGCCTCGCGCGCGGGCAGGTCGTCGTCCGCCGCGGCGGGACGGGAGGCGTCGGCCGGATCGTCCAAATCGTCTCGGCCGCGCGCCAGGGCGGCGCGGCCCCTTCAGGAAACGGATGAATTCAATGGGGCCGGTCTAGCAGAGTCCCCGAAGGCCGGGGAGGGTGCGATCACACCCGGCGATACTCGATCTTCGAACCGTCCTCGAGGCGGCCGACGAGCGCCCGCCACTGGCCCGCCGCGTCGTAGAAGTCGTCGATCTCGGCCTCGCCGCGGATCGTCCAGTGGCCGGGGGCGGCGCGCGTCGCCCGCACCTTCGCCAGTCGGCCGGTCTGCGGGTTGAACAGCGGGTGGGCGAAGGCGGCCGGATTCCAGTGGGTGAGGGGATGGGCGCTGGCCGGCGCCAGGATGCGCCCAGACGAGCCCTCTATGGCGACCGCCGCCCCCTGCGCCTCGGCCTCGACCCGCTCCCGCCTTCCGTTGCTGCTGGTGGCGGTCCGCAATGCGGCGAAGCGGCCGTCGCGCCAGCGCTCCACCGCCTGGTGCCGGTAGCGGAACACCGGCACGGGCCCCAGCTTGACCACCATCTCCACCTCGGAGCTCGCGGTGCGCGCGTCGGGGTCGCCCGAGAGGGTCAGGACGTGCTCGCCGATGCGCACGCCGTTGCGGAAGACGGCGAAGGTCAGCCGGGCCGGTGCGGCCATCGCCAGGCCGGGGAGGGCGAGGGTCGCGGCGCCGGCGAGCATGGCCCGCCGCGTGGGGTGCAGGGTCGTGTCCATCGCGCGCAGCTACGGCGGCCGCGCGGCGGCGGATGCGACCTCCTGACAGCCCGCCATGCGCTGGACAGAACAAAATGAGAACAGTAAGGTCGGCGCATGGCGGTTCTCGATCTCAAGCGCAAGCTCGCCATCCTCTCCGATGCGGCCAAGTACGACGCGTCCTGCGCCTCCTCGGGCAGCGTGACGCGCGATTCCGTGGGCGGGAAGGGTGTAGGCTCCACCGACGGCGGCATGGGCATCTGCCACGCCTACGCGCCGGACGGGCGCTGCATCAGCCTGCTCAAGATCCTGCTGACCAACTTCTGCGTCTACGACTGCGCCTACTGCGTGAACCGGGTCAGCTCCAACACGCCCCGGGCGCGGTTCAGCGTGGACGAGGTCGTGGACCTGACGCTGGGCTTCTACAAGCGCAACTACATCGAGGGCTTGTTCCTCTCTTCGGGCATCATCCGCAACGCCGACTACACGATGGAGCAGCTGGTGCGGGTGGCCCGCACCCTGCGCGAGGTCCACGACTTCCGCGGCTACATCCACCTGAAGGTGATCCCCGAGGCGTCCCCCGCGCTGGTCAACGAGGCGGGGCTCTACGCCGACCGGCTCTCGGTCAACATCGAGCTGCCCCGCGACGAGAGCCTGGCGAGTCTCGCTCCCGAGAAGGACCTGCACGGAATCAAGAAGGCGATGGGCGCGGTGCGCGTCGGCGAGGAGGCGGCCCGCGAGCCGGCCCGCGCGGCGCGGCCGCCGAAGTTCGCGCCGGCCGGTCAGTCCACCCAGATGATCGTCGGCGCCGACGCGGCCACCGACGGCGAGATCCTGAAGCGCAGCGAGACGCTGTACGGCGCCTACCGGCTGCGGCGGGTCTACTATTCGGCGTTCTCGCCGATCCCGGATTCCACCGCCCGGCTGCCGCTGCAGCGGCCGCCCCTGGTGCGGGAGCACCGGCTGTACCAGGCCGACTGGCTGATGCGCTTCTACGGCTTCGGGCGCGCCGAGATCATCGCCGAGGGCGAGGACCTGGACCTCGAAGTCGATCCCAAGCTGGCCTGGGCGCTCCGGAACCGCGGGGACTTCCCGGTGGACCTGAACGCCGCCGACCGCGAGCGGCTGCTGCGGGTCCCGGGCCTGGGCGTGCGGGCCGTCGACCAGATCCTGGAGCTGCGCCGCCTGAAGCGCATCACGCTCGCGGACGTGAAGCGGCTGTCCCGCGGGATCGCCCGGCTGAAGCCGTTCGTGGTGACCGACGACTGGCGGCCTGGCGCCCTGGCCGACGCGGCCGACCTTCGCGCCCGATTCGTTTCCCCGCCGCAGCAGCTGGAGCTCTTCTGATGCAGGTGGTGCGCCTGGCCTCCGAGACCGACCTCGACGGCTGGCGCGCCGCGGCCCGGCGGCTGCGTGCGGCAGGAACGCCGCCCGAGGCGGTGCTCTGGACGGTGGACGGCGAGGCCGGCCTCTTTCCCGCCTCGGAGCCCGCGCCGGCGGGGAACTCCGCGCGCCCCTTCACCGTGCCGCGGGAGTTCTTCGACCTGGCCGGCCAGGTGGTGCTGCACCGATCGGACGAACGGTTCGCGCTGCTCTATCGGCTGCTCTGGCGGCTGCAGGACGCGCCGGACCTGCTGCGGATGACCACCGACCCCGACGTCGCCCGGGCCCGGCAGTTCGCCCGCGACGTGGACAAGGCGGCCCACAAGATGAAGGCCTTCGTCCGCTTCCGGCAGGTCGAGGACGAGGAGGGCGAGGCCTATGTGGCCTGGTTCGAGCCGGCGCACCGGGTCACCGAGCTGGTCGCCCCGTTCTTCGCGCGCCGCTTCGCCAACATGCGCTTCTCGATCCTGACGCCGGACGTCTGCGCGCACTGGGACCTGAAGGCGCTGGCCTTTACCCCCGGGGCCGACGCGGCCGACGCGCCCTCGTCCGACGCCCTGGAGGATTACTGGCGCACCTACTACGCCTCGATCTTCAACCCGGCCCGGCTGAAGGTCGGGGCCATGACCAAGGAGATGCCTCGGCGCTACTGGCGGAACCTCCCCGAAGCCGGCCTCATTCCCGAACTGATCGCCAAAGCCGAGGTGAGGACGAGCCAGATGGTGCGCCAGGCCCCCACCGAACCCGACCGCCGGATCGTGCGCGCCGCCGCCCGCGCCAGCCGCGACGCGCCCTACGACGGCCAGCCGCCGGCGACGCTGGAGGAGGTGGCCGCGGGCGTGCAGGTCTGCCGGCGGTGCGACCTCTACCGTGACGCGACCCAGGGCGTGCCCGGCGAGGGGCCTCGGCAGGCGCGGCTGATGTTCGTGGGCGAGCAGCCGGGCGACCAGGAGGACCTGGCGGGACGGCCGTTCGTGGGCCCCGCGGGCGGAGTGCTGGACAAGGCCCTGGCCGAGGCGGGCATCCCCCGGGCCGAGACGTTCGTCACCAACGCGGTGAAGCACTTCAAGCACGAGCCGCGCGGCAAGCGCCGGCTGCACAAGACGCCTGACGCGGGCGAGGTCTCGGCCTGCCGCTGGTGGCTGGACGCCGAGCGGCGGATCGTGCAGCCGCGGGTGGTGGTCGCCCTCGGGGCTACGGCGGCCCTGGCGGTGTTCGGCAAGCCGACGCCGATCGGCAAATTCCGCCAGCAGGCGATCCAGCTTCCCGACCAGGCCCAGGGCGTGGTCACCTACCACCCCTCGTACCTGCTGCGCGTGCCCGACGCAGAGGCCAAGGCGAAGGCCTACGCCATGTTCCTGGACGACCTGCGGTTCGCCTGGACGCTCGCGGCCTGATTGACGGCGGGCGCAACTCCGGGTTTCTGCGAAGGCTGAAGTCACCCCGCGGAGTCGCCATGGCGTCGCTGTTACAGATGATGCGCCGCAAGCCTGCGGCGGTTCCCCCGGCGTCGGCGAGCGACCTGCCGGCGTGGGCCGGGCCCCTGTTCGCGTCCGCGCTTGCGCCCCTGCTGCAGGATCCGGACGGCCAGGTGCGGGTCTGGCAGATCCGCGACGACGCCTCCCAGGCCACGATCACCGACCAGTTCAAGGCCAACGCCGAGGAGTACCATCGGCGCTATTCGGCCAGCGACCACTTCGAGAAGCTGTTCCGCCAGGCGCTGGAGGCCACCGGCGCCAAGGTCGCGCGGGCGCCGAAGATCCTCGACCTGGGCAGCGGCTCGGGCGTGAACTCGGTGGTGCCCTGCCGGCGGCTGTTCCCCGGCGCGCGGATCGTCGCCACCGACCTCTCCGGCGAACTCCTGGCCCTGCTGGCCGAGTACCTCGCGGGCGACGCCTCGGCCGAGGAGGTGGTCTGCGTGAAGATGGACGCCATGAGCGACCACGTGTCCCCGGGCGCGTTCGACCTCGTCACGGGCGCCTCGATCCTCCACCACCTGGAGCATCCGGAACACGGGATCGCCGCTGCGGCGCGGGCCCTGAAGCCGGGCGGGCAGGCGATCTTCTTCGAGCCGTTCAACGGCTGGGGCATCGTCCGCGCGGCGTTCGAGCGCGTACTGGTGGAGGGCGACCTGCGCGGCGAGGCGCTGGACCCCGTCATCCGCGACATCGTCCAGCGGCTGATCCGCGACATCGAGGCCCGCAGCCGGTCCGACCGCAGCCCCGAGGAGATCGCCGCCCTGGACGACAAGTGGCTGTTCTCGCGCGAAGCGATGGCGGCCATCGCCCGAAAGGCCGGCTTCTCCCAGGCGACCTTCGTGGCGCACAACGACCACCCGACCCTCTATCGCGACTCCGGGGCCATCTACCTGCGGCTGGCGACCGGCCGGTCGGACCTGGAGCTGCCGGAATGGGCGGTGGACGTGCTGCGCAGCTTCGACGAGGCCTTCACGCGCGAGGCCAAGCGCGAACTGATGCTGGAAGGTACCATCGTCCTCACGAAATGACTTAGTTCCGCGCCAATCTGGCGCTTGACGGAATCCGGCGCCGGGCCTGTGCTTCGCGCCTGCACGCTCTGTCGGGGAAGTTTTCGATGCGCTCGCTGTTCGGTCTCCTCAAGAAGCCCTCGGCCGCGGGGGGCGCGAGCCTCCGGGCCAGCTCGCCGGCCGAGCACCGGCCGGCCGCCGGGCTCATCACCATCGACGTCGAGGCCAGCGCCCCGGGGCCGGTGGAAGAGGCCAGGCTGGTGGTCCGCGGGCCGGGCGGCCTCACCTTCGCAAAGCCGCTCTCGCTGGCGGCCGAGCCGGTCAGCTTCTGGCTGGGCGCCCACGGCCAGCTGCTCCCGGACGGCCCGGTCAGGCTGGAGTTCGAGCTGCAGGACGGCGCCGGCGCGACGCTGGCGCGGCAGGCGCTGACCCTGCAGGTCCACAACAAGGGCGAGCTCGCGCGCAAGGTGGCCGAGAGCCTGCGCCGCAGCGGCGTGCCGGTGTTCCTGGACGGCCTGGCCGACAGCAGCTTCTACGACTACGACGACCCGTCGGTGCGGCCCTGGTTCGAGCGCAGCGAGGGCGAGGCCCTGGCGCACATCGACGGCCTGCTCTCCAAGGGCGAGATCGACGCCGCCGAGGCCGAGGCCCTGCGCGGCTTCCTGCGCGACGGCTTCACGGTCCTGCCGGATGTGGTGGACGAGGCCCACCTCGCGCGCCTGAATGCGGCCCTGGACGCGGCGGTGGCCGAGAAGCACGAGGGCTACGAGTGGGGCTCCAGCCAGCGGATGCACGGGCTGCACGAGAAGCACCCGGCGGTGCGCGAGCTGTGGGCCCATCCGAAGGTGCTGCGGATGCTGGGCCTGATCTTCGGCGCGCCCGCGCTGCCCTGCCAGTCCCTGACCTATGTGTTCGGCTCGCAGCAGGACCACCACCAGGACACCATCCACCTGACCCCGTTCCCCGCCGGCTACATGTGCGGCGTCTGGACGGCGCTGGAGGACGTGCAGCCGCAGTCGGGCGAGCTGGTCGTCTATCCCGGCAGCCACCGGCTGAAGCGCATCTACACCCGCACCGTCGACACCCCGAAGGTCACCGACGGCGACTTCGGGCCGCTGGGCGACAAGGTGATGCCGGTCTGGAGCGAGATGATCGCGCAGCTGGGCGCGACGCCCGTGACCTACCAGCCCAAGGCGGGCACGGTGCTGATCTGGCACGAGAACCTGATGCACGCTGGCTCGCCCCGCGCCGACCTCAGCCGCTCGCGCCGGTCGGTGGTGTGCCACTACTTCGCCGACGGGGCGGTGGCCTACTACGACTCCCTGGGCGTGCCTGGAGTGACGCACCTGCCCGGGCAGTTCGGCCAGGGCTGAACCGGCTTCAGACCGAACCCTGCTTCTCGACGACGAGGACCCGGGCCGGCCCGATCGGATGGGCGACGTGCGCATCGCCCGCCTGCGCGATGAAGATGTCGGCGGGTCCGAGGCGCACCGCCTTCTCGGCGGCGCCGTCGCGATAGCGCATCTCGACCTCGCCCTCGAGCACGAGGAAGACCTCGGCGCCGTCGTTGACGTGCCACTCGTAGGGCTGGTCGGTCCAGTGGAGCCGGACGCTCGCGCCCTCGACCAGGGCCAGGTCGCGGGCGCCCCAGGCGCGGTCGGCGGTGAACGTGCGGGCGTCGGTGACGATCTTCGGCATGGGGCCGATATGGCGCCGCTTCACGCCATCGCCACCGGCGTGGCCGCATACCGGGCGATGTTTGGCAGGATCGGTGGGGCTCAGGCCAGGAAGCCGGCTTCCGCGAAATCCAGCATCCGCCGCAGGAGCGCCTCGACGTCGCCCTCGCGCGTGAGCCCCCCCGAGAGGTGGTGCAGCCGGTCGAACTCGGCGAAGCGGTTGTTGTGCAGCATGCCCAGCGCGAAGTGCAGCCGCCAGTAGAGGTCTTCCTTCGGCAGGTCGGGCCGGGCGGCCATCAGGGCGTCGGCGAATCGGGCCAGGTGGCTGACGTCGTTGCGCAGCACCTCGCGCATCTCCTCGGTGCCCTCGGAGCGGGCCCGGATGATGAACTGCAGCGAGATGCGGCGATCGTTGTCCGGCGCCGACCAGCGCAGCGGCGGGGCGAAGTAGGCCTCCAGGATGTCGCGCACCGGCGGCTTGCCGCCGTGGCGGGCGGTCGCCTCGTGCAGCATCCGCGCGCGCTCGCGGTTCAGCTCGGCGGTGCGGCGGCGGAAGATCTCGAAGAGCAGGGCGTCCTTCGAGCCGAAGTGGTAGTTCACCGAGGCGAGATTCACTCCGGCTTCGGCGGTGATGTCGCGCACCGAGACGTTCTGGAAGCCGTGCAGGGCGAACAGCCGCTCGGCGGCGTTGAAGACCGCGGCCTTGGTGGCGGCCTGGGCCTCTTCCGTTTCCGGCGGATCCTGGGAGAGGGGATCGGTCATGCGAATCCCTAAAGGTTTGCGCGAGCTTAGGTCGATCCGGGCTCGGCGCAAAACTAGCGGGCGAGCTCCTTCATCGCCTTCTCCAGCCCCTCGATGGTGAGGGGGAACATCCGGTCGTTCATCAGCTGTTTGATGACTCCGATCGAGGGCGTGTAGTCCCAGTGCCGCTCGGCGGTGGGGTTCAGCCACACAGCGTGCTCGTAGATCTGGGTGACCCGGTCCAGCCAGACCGCGCCGGCCTCCTCGTTCCAGTGCTCCACCGAGCCGCCCGGATAGGTGATCTCGTACGGGCTCATGGTGGCGTCGCCCACGAAGATGACCTTGTAGTCGTGGGGGAACTTGTGGAGCACGTCCCAGGTCGGGATCTTCTCGGCGTGGCGGCGGCGGTTGTCCTTCCACACGGCCTCGTAGAGGCAGTTGTGGAAGTAGTAGAACTCCATGTTCTTGAACTCGGACCGCGCGGCGCTGAACAGCTCCTCGCAGACCTTGATGTGGGAATCCATCGAGCCGCCGATGTCGAAGAAGATCAGGACGCTGATCTTGTTGCGGCGCTCGGGGCGCATGTGGATGTCGAGGTAGCCCTTCTCGGCGGTCCCCTTGATGGTGCCGTCCAGGTCCAGCTCGTCGGGCGCGCCGTCGCGGACCCATTTGCGCAGGCGGCGCAGGGCCACCTTGATGTTGCGGGTGCCGAGCTCGACCTGGTCGTCCAGGTTCTTGTACTCGCGCTTGTCCCAGACCTTCACCGCCTTGCCGTGCCGGCCCTTGTCCTGGCCGATCCGCACGCCTTCGGGGTTGTAGCCGTTGGCGCCGAACGGCGAGGTGCCGCCGGTGCCGATCATCTTGTTGCCGCCCTCGTGGCGCTCCTTCTGCTCGCGGATGCGCTCGGCCAGGGCCTCCATCAGCTTGTCGAAGCCGCCCATGGCCTCGATCTGGGCCTTCTCCTCCTCGGTGAGGAACTTCTCGGAGATCTTGCGCAGCCACTCGGCGGGGATGTCGGCGGCGATCCCGTCGTCCAGCTTCTCCAGCCCCTTGAAGACGTGGCCGAACACCTGGTCGAACTTGTCGAGGTTCTTCTCGTCCTTCACCAGCGCGGCGCGGGACAGGTAGTAGAAGTCGTCCACCTTGCGGTCGATGACGCCCTTGTCGAGCCCCTCCATCAGCGCGAGGTACTCTTTCAGCGTCACCGGCACCTTGGCGTCGCGCAGCTCGGTGAAGAAGCGCATGAACATCGGGGGCGGGCCCTCAAGGCGAACAATCGTTTGAACGCGAAGGATGGGGCCGCGGGTCCGCGATGTCCAGCGTCGCGCCGGCCTCTAGGCCCGCGCCTCGGACTCCATCTCGCGCAGCTTGCGCCAGACGGTCATGCGCGAAACGCCCAGGCGCCGGGCGATCTCCACCGGGCCCACGCCGGCGCGCCGCAGGGCGCGGATCTCGTGGGCCTCGGCGCCCGATCGGCGGCGGCGCGCGCCGTTGGTCGGCTCCAGCTGTCCAACCGCCTCGAGGACGGCGCGCAGGGCGCGGCCGCCGTCGCCCTCGGTGCTGAGGTCGGCGTCCGACACGTAGAGGCTCGCGCCGCGCGCCTGGAGGCGTGCGACGACGTCGAGCAACTGGCGGCTGGTGGTCGCCAGGTGTTCGAGGCGGGTGACGATGAGCTGGTCGCCCTCGGCGATGAAGTCGAGGATGGCGGCGAGCACCGGCGCCGGAGCCCCGTCGACATAGGCCTCCTCGGTGCGGATGACCTGGCAGCCGAGCCTCTCGAGCTCGGCGAGCTGCTGCTCGAGATGCTCGTCGCCCAGCTGCTCGTCGCCCAGTCGCGCGTAGCCGATCTTGAGCATCCCCGACGAAGCTCCCCGAGACTCCTGCACCGAAGGTGGAAGATTCCCAGAAGCCGCGGCCGGAGTGAACCCGTTGCGACGTTAAATCTCAGCAACAATCGATAGGTCGGTTAGTTGATTTAGGCCGAATTATGTTCGCCGACCATTGATCTTGGCGAAATTGCAGCGCCGCGCTCGGCCCGACGTCTAAGGATGAACTCGGAATCCACAGTTCGCCCAACGACGAATCCATAGCCGCCGACCTTTTCGAACCCGTGGCGGGCGTAGAATCTCTGGGCGCCGTGGTTCTCGGACCAGACGCCGATCCAGATGTCCCGCGGGCCGTCGGCCTCGAGCCAGTCCATGACCGTCGCGAACAGCCGTCCGCCCAGGCCGCCGCCCTGCCAGCCGTTCAGAAGATAGATCCGCTTCAGCTCGCCGCAGGCCGGCGTCACTTCGGGGTGTGGCAGGCCGCATGGCCCGGCCAGCGCATAGCCCACCGCCTGTCCGCCGGCTTCGACCAGCCACGCGGCCTTGGCGGGATCGGCGAGGTCGGCGCGGGTGCGCTCCAGCCCGTACGCCTCGGCGAGGAACGCCTGCAGGTCCTCGGGCGGATAGAGGTGGCCGAAGGTGTCGGCGAAGGTGCGCGCGCCCAGCGCCGACAGCGTCTCGGCGTCGCCAGGCCCGGCGCGGCGGATCACGGGATCAGTCATCGGCCCCCCGAAAGTGCGATATGATGGATATATGGATGTCGCGCTCTACACCCACCACGACATGTTCGACCACCGGCCGGGCGAAGGCCACCCGGAGCGGCCCGAGCGCCTGCGGGCGGTGATCGACGCGCTGAACGACGCCACCGACCTCGACCTTGCGCCGAACGAGGCCCCCGTCGTCGAGGAGGCCGACCTGCTGCGCGTGCACGACCGCGCCTACCTGGACTCGATCTTCCGGATCGTTCCGGCCCACGACGTCCACGAGCTCGACGCCGACACCTACATGTCCGCCGGCAGCCTGCTGGCCGCCCGCCGCGCCGCGGCCGCGGTGGTGAAGGCGGTGCGCGACGTCGCGGCCGGCGAGGCCGAGCGGGCGTTCTGCGCCGTCCGGCCGCCCGGCCACCATGCCGAGCCGGCCACGCCCATGGGCTTCTGCATCTTCTCGAACGTCGCCGTCGCCGCCCGCGCGGCCCAGGCGGCGGGCCTGCCCCGCGTCGCGGTGGTGGACTTCGACATCCACCACGGCAACGGCACCCAGGCGGCGTTCAAGGGCAAGCCCGGGCTGTTCCTGGCCTCGATCCAGCAGTGGCCGATGTGGCCTGGCACCGGGCATCCGTCCGAGAACATCCCCGGCAATATCGCCAACGCCATCTCGCCGCCGGGCGCCTCGGCCGAATCGTGGCGGCGCGCCTTCGAGGGTCTGATGGAGGAACTGGACGCCTTCGCGCCCGACCTCATCCTGGTCTCGGCCGGATTCGACGCCCACCGGCGCGATCCCATCGGCGGCGCGGGCCAGAGCCTGGAGGAGCAGGACTTCGCCTGGGCCACGCGGGCCATCGTGTCGGTCGCCAACGCGCGCGCGAAGGGTCGGGTTGTGTCCTCGCTCGAGGGCGGCTACGACCTCGAAGCTCTGGCTCGCTCGGCGGTCGCGCACGTGAGGGCCCTGGCGGACGGGTAAAGGGCGTAGCGCGCGTGGGCGCCATCGGCATAGGCTCGCGGGTCTGATGGACAAGGTCCTGACCACCCCGCCCCAGGCGACGCCGGCGGCCGTCCGGCACGGCGCCATCATCCTCGCGCGGCATGGCGAGCCGGCGCTGTCGCGCAAGGTGCGGCTGAACGCGGCCGAGTACCGCGAGTTCTGGGCGAATTACGAGATCCTAGGCATCCTGCCGGGACAGACGCCGCCGCGGGCGCTGATGGCCTTCGTCGAACGCTGCGGAGCGCTGGTGTCGTCCACGCGGCTGCGGTCGATCGAGAGCGCCCAGGCGCTGGCCCGGGACCGCGAGTTCCACCGGCACGAGATGCTCATCGAGGCGCCGCTGCCGCCGCCGAACCTGCCCAGGTGGATCCGGCTCTCGCCGTCGCTGTGGGGCTTCCTGGCCCGGGTCTGGTGGTGGTTCTTCGACCACCACGAGGGCCAGGAGACGCGCACCCAGGCCGAGGAGCGGGCCGACCGCGCCGCCGCGATGCTGATCGGGCTGGCGGCCGGCGGCGAGGACGTGGTGGTCCTGGCCCACGGCTTCTTCAACTTCATGATCGGCCGCTCGCTCCGCAAGCTCGGCTGGCGGCTCGTGGAGAGCGAGGGCTACAAGTACTGGTCGATGCGCCGGTTCGAACGGGCGCCGAGGCCCTGACCTTGCAGGGGCGGAGGCCCGCGACCTAGGCCCTGAGGTCCTTCCAGGGGCCGGTGATCGCCAGGGTCGTCCCCGGCGAATAGAGGTTCACGAACAGCGTCGAGCCGTCCGGCGAGAAGCACACCCCGGCCAGTTCGGTGTTCACCGGCTGCGGCAGGCGCGGCGGCCTGGCGTTGCGGCCGAAGGTGTAGACCCGGCCCTCGGGCGTGACGGCCCTGAGCTGGTTGCGGCCCAGCCCCTTGTCCTCGCAGACGAACAGGTGGCCCCAGGGCGCGACGGCCAGGTTGTCGGCCATGCTCATCACCGAGGCGTCCTGCGGCTCGACGAAGAGCTGCAGGCGGCCCGGCCGGTCGGCCTCGCCGGGCTGGCCCTCGGCCGGGCTCGGGACGTAGCGCAGGATGTGGCCCAGCTTCTCGCGGCCCGCGCTGGTGCAGGCGACGAACAGCTCGCCGTCGCCGAAGAACAGGCCCTCGCCTCGGGCGAATGGGGCCGCGCCCTTCTCCTGCCCGCGCTTGCGCAGGTCGTCGTTCGGGTTCTCGACCTCGTCGACATCGACCCAGACGACCTCGCGCCAGTCGCCCTGCGCCCACCAGGCCTCGTCCCAGTTGCGGGGATCGCCGCCGCCCTTGAAGCCCAGGGCCTGCAGCCGCCCGCCGGCCAGCAGGCGCGCGCGGTCGTTGGGCAGGTAGCGGTAGATCAGGCCGTCGCCGATATCCTCGGTGAGATAGACGACGCCGGTGCGGGGATCGGTGGCGGTCGCCTCGTGGCGGAACCGGCCCATCGCCTTGATCGGCTGCGGGTCCACGAGCACGCGGGCGGCGGACGGCACCTCGAACACCCAGCCGTGGTCCTTCGCGCCCTGGCTGCCCGCTTTTTGGACCGTCTCTTCGCAGGTGAGCCAGGAGCCCTCGGGCGTGACCCCGCCCGCGCAGTTCAGCATGGTCCCGGCGAGGCTGAGGTGGTGCGAGACGAGGCGGCCCTCGCGCACGTCCCAGACGAGGGTCGTGGTCCCGCCGGCGAACGGCCGATCGCCGATGCGGTCGAAGACGCGGGCCGGATCGATGCGGCCCGCCAGCGCTCCGTCGCGGCCGAACGCCGAGCGCTCCAGGTCGGCGGGATAGACTTCGTGGTTGCGGACCAGGGCGACCCGGCCCTCGCCGGCCGGGAAGGCGCCCATGCCGTCCATGCGGCCGGGGGTGAGCAGTCCGTCGTCCATCGGCTGGCCGAACTCGGAGACCACCTTGTAGGAGAAGCCCGGGGGCAGGTCGAAGACGCCGGCCGGGTCCGGGACGAGGTCGCCGTAGCCGATGGCCTCGCCGCGGGAGGCCTCTGGCGTTCCCTGGGCGAAGGCGTGCGACAGACCCGCGAAGGCGACGGAGGTGGCGGCGAAGCCGAGGAAACGGCGGCGGGAAACGGACATGATCGGATTGCACCCCCTGACGTCGCCGGGCTATCCGCCCAGGATTGCAGCCTGATGACGGAGTCGCGGCCGCCCGCCTGCCTTAGCGGGTGGACCGGGCCCGGCGCCAGTTCTAGGTTCGTCGCAGCCTTCCGAGGGGACCCATGTCCGAGCCCGCCGACATCGCCGCCATGACCTTCGAGCAGGCGCTCGCCGAGCTGGAGCAGATCGTCGCCCGTCTGGAGTCGGGCCAGGCGCCGCTGGAGGATTCCATCCGCATGTACGAGCGCGGCGCGGCCCTGAAGGCCCACTGCGAGACGCGGCTCGAGGCCGCCCGGCTGCGGGTCGAGAAGATCGTCATGGGGGCCGGCGGCGCGCCCGCCAGCGAACCCGCCGAGTTCGGCTGATGGATCTGTCGCGGCGCGTGGCCGAGGCCGCCGACCTGGTGACGGTGGCCCTCGACGAGCTCCTGCCCCGGGGGGAGGGGCCGGAAAGCCGCCTGACGGAGGCCATGCGCTACGCGGCCCTGGGGCCCGGCAAGCGCCTGCGCACCTTCTTCGCCCTGGAGACCGGGCGGATGTTCGACCTGGACGACCGGCCGGTGCTGCGCTCGGCCTGCGCGCTGGAATGCATCCACGCCTACAGCCTGGTCCACGACGACCTGCCGTGCATGGACGACGACGATGTCCGCCGCGGCCGGCCCACGGTGCACAAGGCCTACGACGAGGCGACCGCGGTGCTGGCGGGCGACGCGCTGCAGACCGCCGCCTTCGAGATCCTGGCCCATCCCGACACCCATCCCGACGGCGGGATCCGCGCCGAGCTGGTGGCGCGGCTGGCCCACGCGTCCGGCGCCCGCGGCATGGCGGGCGGTCAGATGATCGACATCCTGGGCGTGCGCGAGGACCTGGGCGGCGTCGCGCGGATGCAGCGGCTGAAGACCGGCGCGCTGATCGCCTGCGCCTTCGAGCTGCCGCTGGTGCTGGCCCGGGCGATGGACGGCGAGCGGCACGCCCTGATGAACTTCGCCCATGACCTGGGCCTCGCCTATCAGATCGTCGACGACCTGCTCGATGCCGAGGGCGACGAGGCGGCCATGGGCAAGGCGGCGCGCAAGGACGTCGAGAAGGGCAAGGCCAATTTCGTCACCCTGCTGGGCGTGGACGCCGCCCGCGAGCGCCTGGGGGTGCTCGCCGGCCAGACCAAGGCGCACCTGGATCCATTCGGCCGCCGGGCCGATTTCCTGCGGGCCAGCGTCGATTTCGTGTTAGAGCGCCGGCAGTAGCCGCAACCGCCCCCAAAGCGTTTCCTATGCCCCCTGTCACGCCCCTGCTCGACACGGTTTCCTCGCCCGCGGACACGCGCGGCCTCTCGATCGCCCAGCTGCGCCAGCTGGCCGACGAGGTGCGTGCCGAGACCATCGACGCCGTCTCGCAGACCGGCGGGCACCTCGGCGCGGGCCTCGGCGTGGTCGAGCTGACCGTCGCGCTGCATCACGTTTACGAGACTCCCAAGGACATCCTGATCTGGGACGTCGGCCACCAGGCCTATCCCCACAAGATCCTTACCGGCAGGCGCGACCGGATCCGCACGCTCCGCCAGGGGGGCGGCCTGTCGGGCTTCACCAAGCGGGCCGAGAGCGACTACGACCCGTTCGGCGCGGCGCACGCCGCCACCTCGATCTCGGCGGCGCTCGGCTTCTGCGCCGCCCGCGACCGCGAGGGCCGCGACAACAAGGTGGTGGCCGTCATCGGCGACGGCTCGATGAGCGCGGGCATGGCCTACGAGGCGATGAACAACGCCTACGAGACCACCAAGCAGCTCACCGTCATCCTGAACGACAACGACATGTCCATCGCGCCCCCAGTGGGCGGGATGAGCGCCTACATGGCCCGGCTGGTGTCGGGCGGCGGCTACCAGTCGCTGCGCAACCTGGGCAAGGCCGTCAGCCGCGCCTTCCCGCGCCCGCTGCAGGAGGCCGCGCGCAAGGCCGAGGAATACGCCCGCGGCATGGTGACGGGCGGCACGTTCTTCGAGGAGCTCGGCTTCTACTACGTGGGCCCGATCGACGGACACGACATGGACGCCCTGGTCCACGTCCTGCAGAACGCCCGCAAGATCGACGACAAGCCCGTGCTGGTCCACGTGGTGACCCAGAAGGGCAAGGGCTACGCCCCCGCCGAGAAGGCCGCCGACAAGTACCACGGCGTGGTCAAGTTCGACGTGGTCACCGGCGCCCAGGCCAAGTCCCAGGCCGCCGCCCCCAGCTACACCAAGGTGTTCGCCCAGGAGCTGGTCAAGCACGCCGAGCGCGACGAGCGGGTGGTGGCGATCACCGCCGCCATGCCCTCGGGCACCGGGCTCGACCTGTTCGGCCAGCGCTTCCCGGAGCGCACCTTCGACGTGGGCATCGCCGAGCAGCATGCCGTGACCTTCGCCGCCGGCCTGGCCGCCGACGGCATGAAGCCCTTCGCGGCGATCTATTCCACCTTCCTGCAGCGCGGCTACGACCAGGTGGTCCACGACGTGGCGATCCAGTCGCTGCCGGTGCGCTTCGCCATCGACCGGGCGGGCCTCGTGGGCGCCGACGGGCCGACCCATGCCGGCTCGTTCGACGTGGGCTTCATGGGCCAGCTTCCGGGCATGGTGGTGATGGGGCCGGCCGACGAGGCCGAGCTCGCCCGCGCCATCGCCACCGCCGTGGCCATCGACGACCGCCCGTCGGCCTTCCGCTACCCGCGCGGCGAGGGGGTGGGCGTCGAGATCCCGGCCCTGGCCGACCCGCTGGAGATCGGCCGCGGCCGCATCGTGCGCGAGGGCACGGCCGTGGCCATCCTGTCGTTCGGCACCCGCCTGGGCGAGAGCCTGAAGGCCGCCGACATGCTGGCCGCCCGTGGGCTGTCGGCGACGGTGGCCGACGCGCGCTTCGCCAAGCCGCTCGACGTCGACCTGCTGCTGCGGCTGGCCCGCGAGCACGAGGCGCTGATCACGGTCGAGGAGGGTGCGGTCGGCGGTTTCGGCGGGTTCGTGCTGCACGCCCTGGCCGAGCACGGCGCGCTGGACCGCGGCCTGAAGATCCGCACCCTGACCCTGCCCGACATCTTCCAGGACCAGGACAAGCCCGAGGCGATGTACGCCCAGGCCGGTCTCGATGCGGAGGGGATCGTGCGCGCCGCGCTGGCGGCGCTCGGGATCGACAACGCCTCGGTCAAGGGACGCCGCGCCTAGGACCGGACGCTAGGCGGCCCGGCAGCTCTCCACGAACCGCCGCCCGACCGCCGGCGCGGCCGGCAGGTGGGTGCGTCGCCCGCCGATCCCCACGGTCAGCGGCTCGCCCGCGGCGAAGCTCCGCAAGGCCGGATCGTCGGCGCCGGTCGTCGCCTCGACGATGAAGCCGTCCGTGATCATGTTGGGCTCTGCGACCGCCGGGTGGCGGGTAGAGGCCTCCCCGGCCTTCAGGATGAGCGTCGGCCGCTCGCGCCGCTCCAGCGCGACCAGGCTGACCAGCACCTGGCCCGAACGCGGCTGGCAGGCCAGCATCAGGACCACGTTGTCGGTGCCCTCCTGGCCGAACGCCAGCTTGGCCTCGTCGGGGCTTTCGGTGAGGCCCCAGCTCATCTCTGGCCCCACCGCCAGCGGCGTGACCGGGTGGGCGCAGGCCCCCAGGACCAGGGCGGTGAGCAGGCTGAAAAGACTACGGCGACGCATGACGCTCCCTCTGAGAGGTTAACGCCAGCGCCGCCGCATTGATCCCGATTAGCTTTTAGAAAGGCGAGAAGCGCTCGATCAGCGACTGGCCCGCCGGCGTCTTCTGCACGCGGCTGATGTCGCCGCGGCCGCCGTAGCTGATGCGGGCCTCGGCGATCTGGGTGTGGCGGATGGTGTTGGACGCCGAGATGTCCTCGGGCCGCACGATGCCCGCCACGGTCAGCTGGCGGATGTCGGTGTTGGTGCGTACCTCCTGGGTGCCCTGGATGGTCATGTTGCCGTTCGGCAGCACGCCGGTGACCACCGCCGCGATGGTCAGGCTGATCTTCTCGGCCCGGTTCACCGCGCCCGCGCCGGTGTTGGAAGTCTTCGAGCCGACGTCGACGGCGTTCGCTGGGTCGAACTCGCCGGGCAGGATGCGGCCCAGGCTGGATTCCAGGCCCAGCAGGTGCGGGAAGCCCATGGTGGTCCCCGACGAACGCGAGCTGGTCGTCGAGTTGATGGTCTTGGCGCTGTCGTCGATGTCGATCTGGACGGTCAGGATGTCGCCGACGCGGCCGGCGCGCTGGTCGACGAAGAACGCCCGGGCCCCCGCGCGCCACAGCGAGTTGGCGCTGGCCGGATGGGGCAGGGGCTCGCGGGCCGAGGCCAGCGGCAGCACGTTCTGTTCCCGCGGCACCAGGGCGGCCGGATAGCCCACCGGGGCCAGCTCGGGGCCGCGCACGGCCTCGGTCACGGTCGAGCAGGCGGCGAGGGAGGCGCCCAGCAGCAGGGGGGCGGCGATGGCGGTCAGACGGATACGCATGGGGGCTTCCTTCAACGGAGCGCGACGCGGGTGGTGCGGTTCAGCTTCATGTGGCCGGCGGCGGGGCCCACGGCCGCCTGGCCGGGACCGGTCACCACCGCCTGGACGATCTTCTTCGACGAGGGGTTCTGGACGTTGATGGTCTCGCCGGCCGCCCCGCCGCTCAGCGCCTTGGCCTGCAGGGACAGGGAGATGCCGTCGGCGTCGAAGGTCAGGGTGACGATCTCTCCGGCCTTCACGACCTCCAGGGCGGCGATGTCCCGGCCGGCGACGGCGGCGCCTTCGCGCAGGGGCCGGCGGGCGGCCATGCCGATGACGGCGTCGGGATCGCTGGGGGCGTCGGCCGGCGCGGCGGCCGCCTTGCCCCAGACGAGGTCGGCGGGCTGGATCACCTCGCCCGCCGCGATGCTGCGCGCCCAGGTGAGCACCTCGACGTTGCCGCGCGCGGCCGGGGCTGGCGCGGAGGCGGCCGGCTGGCCGCCGCGCACGACGATCTGGCGCAGGCCCTGGGCGTTGGCCCAGTCCAGCCCGGCGCGCCGGGCGACGCCCTGGACCGCCAAGGCGTTCAGCATCACGTGCGTGCCGGCCCGGACCGCCACGGGGGTCTTGGCCGCCGCGCCCGCCCCGTCGAACAGGTCGCCCAGCGTGACGATCCCGTCGGCGTCGGTCACCTCGGCCTTCAACGTGACCGGCTGGCCCGCGAGGGCGGGGCCGGCGAGCGCGAAGGCGGCGAGTGCCAAGGCGGCGGGGGCGGCGATCAGGGTCCGCATCGCTTAGGCCTTCACCTGGTTGGCGGTGGCCAGCATGTTGTCGGCGGTCGAGATGACCTTGGAGTTCATCTCGTAGGCCCGCTGGGCGACGATCAGGGCGGTGATTTCGGCCACCGCGTCGACGTTCGAGGCTTCGGTGTAGCCCTGGATCAGCTCGCCGACGCCGTTCTCGCCGGGAATGCCGTTGGTCGGCGGGCCCGAGGCGGCGGTTTCCTTGAACAGGTTCGAGCCCTGGGCCTGAAGGCCTCCCTCGTTGAGGAACGTGGCGAGCTCGAGCTGGCCGACGATCGTCGGCGCCGTCTGGCCGGCCTGGGTGACCTGGACCTGGCCGCTCTTGGAGATGGCCACGTCCACAGCGTCCTGCGGGATCGTGATCCCCGGCTCGATGGGATAGCCGTCCTGGGTGACGAGCTGGCCCTGGTCGTTGACCGACAGGTTGCCGGCGCGGGTGTAGGCCGTCTCGCCGGACGGCAGCAGCACCTGGAAGAAGCCGCGGCCGTCGATCGCCATGTCCAGCTTGTTCTCGGTGCGGGTGAGGGTGCCCTGGGTGGCGATGCGGTAGACGCTGCCGGCCTTCACGCCCGCGCCGACCTGCACGCCGGTGGGGACGATCGTGCCCTGGTCCGAGGACTGCACCCCGGCCGCCTCGAAGGTCTGGTAGAGCAGGTCCTGGAACTCGGCGCGCTGACGCTTGAACGCCACCGTGTTCATGTTGGCGATGTTGTTCGAGATGACCTCGACGTTGAGCTGCTGGGCGGCCATGCCCGTGGCGGCTGTGCGGAGCGCCTGCATCGGTCGCTACTCCCTTACTGGACCTTCCCCAGGCGCTCGACGGATCGGCGCGAGAGGTCGGCTTCGGAATCGATCATTCGGTTGGTGCGCTCGTAGGCCCGGCTCACCTCGACCATGCGGGTGATCTCCAGGATCGCCTGGACGTTGGAGCCCTCGAGCATCCCCTGGCGCAGGCGGGCCTCGGCGGCGGGCTGCGGCAGCAGGTTGGCGGTGTTGCGGTACTGGTTGTCCCCGGTCTTCTCGAGCGCGGCCAGGGTCTCGAAGGTGAACATGCCGATCTTGCCGATCCGCTCGGCGCCCTGGCTGACCACTCCGTCGGCGCTGACCGACACCTGGCCCTTCTCGGGGTCGATGACGATCTCGCCGCCGCCCTCGTCCATCACCGGCGAGCCGTTCTGGGCCACCAGCCGGCCGATCTCGTCGGTGCGGAAGCGTCCGTCGCGGGTGAAGCGCTCGCCGTCCGGGCCCTGCAGGCGGAAGAAGCCCTGGCCCTCGATGGCGAAGTCCAGTTCGCCGTCGGTGCGCCGCAGGGCGCCCTGGCCGAAGTCGCGGGCGACGCCGTCGGCGGTGACGAACTTCACGGGCTTGGGCCCGCCCAGCGTCATGGCCGGCGCGCGCGCGTCGGTCTTCTGCATGAGCGATTCGACCTTGAAGCCGGTGGTGTCGAGGTTGGCGATGTTGTTCGCGATGATCTCCATCTCGCGACGGAGCACCATCTGCTGCGACAGTCCGACGTAGAGGGCGTTGTCCATCTTAACGGGCGGGCCTTGGCGAACGACTTTCCTGCCCCGCTCGCTGCAAGCTTCGGGCCAATCCAAAAAGCCAAGGAATTCCAGCAACTAATAAAGTTAACAGGCGCCGGGCGGCGGAAAATGCCGGGCATCCTTCGCCGCCGTTAAGGAGCGTTAAAAACCGCTTCTTAACCAAACGGGGCCATGCGTGGACGGGCTAGGATTCTAAGGAACGCGCGCGTGGCCAAGGAGAAGGTCAAGGAGGCGCCGGAGGGCGAGACTCCCGCCGAGGGCGAGGAGGGCGAAGCTCCGCCGGCCAAGAAGAAGCTTCCGCTGAAGCTCCTGATCATCGGCGGCGTCGCGGCCGTGCTGGTGCTCGGCGGCGGCGGCGGAGCCGCGTTCTTCCTCCTCAAGCCCAAGCCCGACGCCGCGGCCGAGCACGGCGGCGAGGCCAAGGCCAAGAAGAAGGACAAGAAGGGCAAGGAGGAGAAGGGCAAGGAAGGCGAGGGCGGCGGCGCCCAGGTCCGCGAAGGCCCCGACGGGGTGGTGTTCTACACCATGCCCGACGTCGTGGTGAATATGCAGACCGCCGACGGACGGCCGACCTTCCTGAAGCTCAAGCTCACGCTCGAGCTCCCCGACCACGAGGCGGTGGAGACCCTCGATCCGAACATGCCGAGGCTGCAGGACATGTTCCAGAGCTTCCTGCGCGAGCTGCGGCCCGAGGACCTCGCCGGCAGCCAGGGCAGCTACCAGCTGCGGATGGAGATCCTGCGCCGGGTCAACCTGGTGATCGCCCCGTCCAAGGCCAACGCCGTCCTCATCGAGGAGATGCTCATCAACTAGGGCCGCAAGGCCCCGGCTGAGATCCGGATCCCATGAGCGAAGACACCGAAGCCACTTCCACGATGGACGACGCCGGCGCCGGCGCCTGGGCCGAGCCCAAAGGCGGCGGCGACGGCATGGTCGGCTCCGAGCGCATCCTGAACCAGGACGAGATCGACAGCCTGCTGGGCTTCGACCTCTCGGACGACGAGGTTTCGGAACGCACCGGCATCCGCGCGATCATCAACTCGGCGCTGGTCTCGTACGAGCGCCTTCCGATGCTGGAGATCGTCTTCGACCGCCTCGTGCGGTTGATGACCACCTCGCTGCGGAACTTCACCTCGGACAACGTCGAGGTGAGCCTCGACAACATCTCCTCGATCCGCTTCGGCGACTACCTCAACTCGATCCCGCTGCCGGCCATCCTGTCGGTGTTCCGCGCCGAGGAGCTGAACAACTACGGTCTGCTGACGGTCGATTCGAACCTGATCTACTCGATCGTCGACGTGCTGCTGGGCGGCCGCCGCGGCACCGCGGCCATGCGTATCGAGGGCCGGCCCTACACCACCATCGAGCGGGTGCTGGTCCAGCGGATGGTCGAGGTCGTCCTGGCCGACGCGCGCGAGGCGTTCGAGCCGCTGACGCCGGTCAGCTTCACCCTGGACCGCCTGGAGACCAATCCGCGCTTCGCCGCCATCGCCCGGCCGGCCAACGCCGCCATCCTGGTGAAGCTGCGGATCGACATGGAGGACCGCGGCGGGCGCATCGAGCTGTTGCTGCCCTACGCCACGCTCGAGCCCATCCGGAAGATGCTGCTGCAGCAGTTCATGGGCGAGAAGTTCGGCCGCGACAACATCTGGGAAAGCCACCTGGCCACCGAGCTGTGGACCACCAACATGGAGGTCCGCGCCGTGCTCGACGAGCAGCAGGTCAGCCTGCAGAAGGTGCTCGACCTGAAGGTCGGCGACACCCTGATGCTGAACGCCACCCCGGACAGCCTGATCGAGCTGCGCGCCGGGGCGATCCCGCTCACCCGCGGCCGCATGGGCCGCCGCAACCACCACATCGCCGTCAGGGTCGAGGCGCCGCTGTCGCCGCACGCCCGCAAAGCCGTCACGAGGATCGCATGAGCGCCATCGGCCTGATCATGAACCTGGTCCTGGCGGGCCTGCTTGTCGCCGCCCTGGGCCTCGGGATGCGTCTGAACCGCCGCCTCAAGGCGCTGCGCGACAGCCACGACGGCTTCGCCACCGCCGTCGCCGAGCTGAACGCCGCCGCCGAACGGGCCGAGCAGGGCCTGGCCGACCTGCGCGCGGCCACCGACGAGGCGACCGACGCCCTGGCCGACCGCATCGAGAAGGGCCGGGCCCTGGCCGCCAAGCTGGAGCGGCTGATCGCCCAGGCGCCCGCCCAGGCGCCGGGGCGCGCCCGCCCGTCCGTCGAGGCCGGGTCCGAGATCGAACCCGACCGCGACGCCGAGCGCAGGCTGGGCGCCCTGCTGGCCGCCGCCCGCGAGGCCCGCGCCAAGCCCGAGCGGCTGGTGCGCCGCGAGCCGCTGGCCGCTCCCCTGGCGGCTCCCCTGGCCGCTCCCCTGGCCGCCCCCCGTCCTGCGGCCAGCCCCGCGGCGAATCTCGACGACGACCTCTTCGAGGACGCGCCGCTGACCCTGACCAGCTTCGGAGCCCGCCGGTGAAGTCCATGCCCCGCATCCTGCCGCTGGTGGGCGTCGCCGCCGGCGGGGTTCTGGCGATCAACGCCCTGTCCGGCGCCAAGGACCTCCCGAGCCTCGTCTCGGGCGCCCGCGCGTTCGCCGAGGAGGCCGTGAAGGGCGCTCCGCCGGCCAAGGGCGGGAAGGCCGCCAAGGACGAGGCCGCCGACGCCGCGACAGGCGAGGCGAAGGACGCCGCCGCCCTGCCCGCGCCGGCCATCGCGCCCAAGCCGGTCTGCGCGCCTACCGCCGCCGAGCTCGCCAAGCAGGCCGGCCTGTCGCCCGCCGAGCTGCAGGTGCTGCAGAGCCTGGGCGAACGCCGGGGCGTGCTGGACCAGCGCGAGAACGACCTCAACACCCAGCTCGCCCTGATGGCCGCCGCCGAGGCCAAGCTGGACGCCAAGATCAAGGCGCTGAACGGCCTCAAGGGCGAGGTCCAGGGGCTGCTCACCGAGGCCGACAACAAGGAAGCCGCCGAGATCGACCGCCTGGTGAAGGTGTTCGAGGGCATGAAAGCCAAGGACGCCGCGCCGCGCTTCACCGCCCTCGACGACTCGGTCCGGCTGCCGATCGCCGCCAAGATGAAGGAGCGGGCGCTCTCGGCGATCATCGCCCAGATGCCGGCCGCCGAGGCCAAGAAGCTGACCGAGGGCCTCGCCAAGCGCTTCACCGACGCCCAGGCCGCCGCGGCCAAGGCGCAGGCGCTTGCCCAGAACAGCGCCCAGCCGGCGGCTCCGCCCGCCAAGGCGGCGCCGGCGCCCCGCGCGCCCGCCGCCGCGACGCCGCCGCCGAAAGCCGGCTGACCCGATGAGCCTGCGCCGCGCCCTGCGTTCCGGCGTCGCCGCCGCCTGCATCGCAGGCGTGGCGGCGCCTGCGGGCGTGGCTGCGCCGGCGGCCACGGCGGTGGCGAACGGGCCGCTCGACGTGCGGGTGGCCCAGGCCGAGGCCTTCTCGCGGCTGGAGTTCCACTGGAAGGGCGGGGCCAGCGTCTCGTCGCGGCGCGAGGGCCAAGTCCTCGTCCTGACCTTCAGCCGCGACGCCGACCCGGACATCTCGCGGCTGCGCACCTCGCCGCCGCGCTGGATCAAGACCGCCGAGAAACGGCGGGTCGGCGGGCGCCTGCAGCTGGCGATCACCCTGGCCGACGACGCCGACGCCAAGGTCGGCGCCGCCGACGGCGCCCACTACGTCAACGTCTTCGAGAAGCCCCCGGCGCCGGACGCCCAATCCGCCGAGGTGGCCCAGGTCGAGCCCGAGCCCCAGCGTCCGAACCCCCTGCCGCCCGGCGGGATCGTGAAGATGGACGTCAAGGTCGCCGCCGGCCAGGCGCAGCTGTCCTTCACCTGGGCCAATCCGGCGGGCGCGGCGGTCTTCCGCCGGGGCGGCGCGGTCTGGGTGGTGTTCGACGCGCCCGCCAGCCTCGACGTCTCGGATGCGCCCAAGGGGCTGAAGCAGGTGACGGGCGTGCGCGCTTTCAAGGGCGCCGACCACGCGGCCCTGCGCATCGACGCGCCGAAGGACATCCCGGTCTTCGCCACCGCCGTCGGCAACACCTGGACGATCGCCTTCGGCCCCGGACCGCAGTCCCAGCCCGGAATCGTCCGCCTGGGCCGCGAGCCGGCCGGCGGGCCGCCCGTCGTCAAGGCGCCGGTCGCCGGCGCCACGCGCGTGGTGCGGATCGCCGATCCGGTGGTCGGCGACGCCCTGACCGTGGTGACCGCCCTCGGCCCCGCCAAGGGCCTGCCCAGCCGGCGCGACTACGTCGAGATGGCGCTGCTGCCGTCGGTCCAGGGCCTGGCCGTGGAGTCCTTCATCGAGGACCTGTCAGTGGCCCGCGACGGCGACATCGTCCGCATCGGCAGCGCCCAGGGGCTGACCCTGTCGCCCGCCTGGGCGATCCGCGACAAGGTCCAGGCCGAGCTCGGGGCGCCCAAGCCCGCCGCCATGCCGGCGCTGATCTCCGAGGAGTGGGCGAAGACCGGGGAGGGCGGCTTCCTCGAACGCTACAGCGCCCTGCTGTCCGCCGCCGCGGCCGAGGGCGGCAACAAGGAGCGCGGGGCGCCGGTGTCGGCCCGGATGGCCTTCGCCCGCTTCCTGGTGGGCTCGGAGCTGTCGTTCGAGGCGATCGGCGTCCTGAACGCCATCGCGCGCGAGCATCCCGAGATGCTCGACGATCCCGAATTCCGCGGCCTGCGCGGCGTCGCCCGGGTGCTGGCCCGGCGCTACAAGGAGGCCGAAGCGGACCTGTCCACCCCCGCACTCACCGGCGACCCCTCCAGCGCCATGTGGCGCTCGTACGTCGCCAGCCAGCTGGCCCATTGGCCGGACGCGCGGGCACAGTTCGGCCGGGGCGCGGAATCGTTCGCCCTGTTCTCGCCCAAGTGGAAGGCGCGCTTCGCCAGGGCCGAGGCCCAGGCCTCGCTCGCCCAGGGCGACCTCGTGGGCGCCGAGGCGCGCATCCGCCTCGCGCTGCAGGAGAAGGCCGGCTCGGTCGAGGAGCTGCACAGCCGGCTGGTCCAGGCCCGCATCATCGAGCTTCAGGGCGCCAAGGATCGCGCCCTGCGCATCTACGCCGCCATCGCCCGGGCCCCGGTGGATTCGATCTCGGCGCCGGCGGTGCTGCGCGCCACCCAGATCCGGCTCGAGACCGGCAAGCTCACCCCGCTGCAGGCGGCCACCGTCTTCGACGGCCTGCGCTACCGCTGGCGGGGCGACGCCACCGAGCTCGAGACCATCCGCGCGCTGGGCAACCTCTACCTCGACCAGGGCCGCTACCGCGAGGCGCTGGAGGCGCTGCGGACCGCGGGCGGGCGCCTGCCCGACCTGCCCGAGGCGCTGCAGCTCCAGGCCGACCTTTCGGCCGCCTTCCGGGCCCTGTTCCTCGACGGCATGGCCGATGGGCTCGAGCCGGTGCAGGCCCTGGCGCTGTTCTACGACTTCAAGGATCTGACCCCGATCGGCGCGGACGGCGACCTGATGGTCCGGCGGCTGGTGCGCCGCCTGGTGGACGTCGACCTGCTGCCCCAGGCCGCCGAGCTCCTGAAGTACCAGGCCGAGAACCGCCTCGACGGCGTGCCGCGCGCCCAGGTCTCCACGGACCTGGCCCTGATCTACCTGATGGACCGCAAGCCCGAGGCCGCCCTGCAGGCGATCAACGCCTCGCGCACCACCGTCCTGCCGACCGCGCTCAACACCGAGCGCCGCCAGATCGAGGCCCGGGCCTGGGCGGCGCTGGGCCGCTTCGAGAGCGCCCTCGAGATCATCGAGCGCGACCAGTCGCGCGAGGCGCAGGAGCTGCGCGCCGAGATCACCTGGAAACAGAAGAACTGGACCGCCGCCGGCCCCCTGTTCGAGAAGTCGCTGGGCGAGCGCTGGAAGAAGCCCGAGCCGCTCACCGCCGAGGAGGAGGGCAAGCTGCTCCGCGCCGGCGTCGCCTACAGCCTGGCCGGCGACGAGGCGGCGCTCGCGAGGCTGGAGCGCCAGTACGCCGGCTTCTACGAGAAGGCCAACAATCCCGAGGCGCTCAAGATCGCGCTGTCCGGCGCGCCGTCGGGCCGCCTCAGCGTCGCCGACTTCGGCCGGGTCAGCGCCGACAACGAGGCGTTCGCCGGCTGGGTCGCCCGCATGAAGGACCGCTTCAAGGCCAAGCCCTCGCCCACCGGCAAGCCGCCCGCGGGCAAGGCGTCCACCGACAAGCCCGCCCCCAAGCCCGTTCCTGGGCCCGCCGCGCCCGCGGCCAAGGCCGCCGCCAGCTAGGGCGACGCCGCCGCCCGGCCGCGCGGGTTAGCCGGCGCCGCTTCCCCGCTGGAAGCTCTCGACCAGGCTGCCGGCCACCAGCCGCCAGCCGTCCACCAGCACGAAGAAGATCAGCTTGAAGGGCAGGCTCACCGTCACCGGCGGCAGCATCATCATGCCCATGCTCATCAGCACGCTGGCGACCACCAGGTCGATCACCAGGAACGGGATGAACAGCAGGAAGCCGATCTCGAAGGCGCGCTTCAGCTCCGAGATCATGAAGGCCGGCGTGACCACCCGCAGGGGCGTGTCCTCCATGGTCGCCGGCCGGGGGATACGCGACAGGCGCACGAACAGGGCCAGGTCCTCCGGGTCCACCTGGGAGAGCATGAAGGTCTTCACCGGCGCGCCCGCCGCATCGAAGGCCTGCGGAAGCTCGATCTGCTGGTCGAGCAGCGGCTTCACGCCCTCCTGGTACGAGCGCTCGAAGGTGGGGCCCATGACGATGGCGGTCAGGAACAGGGCCAGCGAGATGATCACCGCGTTGGGCGGGCTCTGCTGAACGCCCAGGGCGGTCCGCAGCAGCGACAGCACGACCACGATCCGCACGAACGAGGTGGTCATGATCACGATCGAGGGGGCCAGCGACAGGACCGTCAGCAGGCCGACCAGCTGGACCACCCGTTCGGTCAGGCCCGCCCCGGTGCCGAGGTCGATGTTCAGCGCCTGGGCCGCCGCGGCGGCGGGGAAGAACAGGGCGGCGAAGGTGGCCACGGCGGCCAGCATGGCCGCCTTGCGCCAGTCCTCGGCCGACAGGGCGCAGGTCGAGCGGTAGAGCTCTCGCAGCATCAGCGGCCGTCCGTCTTCGCATCGCCCAGGAGGCGGCCTTCGCCCAGCAGCAGCAGCCGCTCGCGCCCGTCGCAATCCACGATCACGAGCCGGCGCGCGGGATCCAGCACCAGGGTCTCGACGATCTTGAGCCGGCGCTCCTTGCGCTGGACGTGGCCGAACCGGGCCAGGGCCTCGGGCCCGTAGCGCCGCAGCGCCACGGCGGCCAGGCCTATCAGCCCCAGGGTGATCGCGAGCGCGAAGAAGGCTCGAAGGAGGGAGGTGAGATCCATGGGCGCTTCTGCGGCGGAGGTCCTTTGTCGCCCCAATCGCGCCTGAGTCTCTTAAGAGCCGATTAACCCTGTTTATTCACCATGATGGCCATGAACTTGGCCGAAATCCCGCTGTTCCAGATGCTGCGAGGCCGGCTCAGCCACCTCACCGAGCGCCAGAAGGTGATCGCCCAGAACGTGGCCAACGCCGACACCCCCGGCTACGTCCCGCAGGACGTCGGGCCGTTCGGCTTCCGCACGCGGCTGCAGGTGTCGGCGGCGATGGCCGCCACCCAGCCGGGCCACATGCAGCCGAAGAACGCCCGCAGCCCCTCGGCCGCGGCCTACAAGGCCCGGGAGACCGCCAGCTCCGAGACCACGCTCAACGGCAACGCCGTCGTGCTGGAGGAGGAGATGATGAAGATGGCCGAGGCGCGCATCAACTACGACGCGGCGATCGGCTACTACCAGAAGTCCCTGGGCATCCTGCGGCTGGCGACCAAGCCCGCGGGTCGCGCCTGATGCGCAAGGAAGGCTGACCCATGCCCCGCTCCCTCTCGGGCGTCGCCCAGGCGATCGCCGCCTCCGCGCTCCGGGCCCAGCAGGCCCGCATGCGGATCATCGCCGAGAACCTGGCCAACGCGAACTCCACGGCCAAGGTCCCGGGCGGCGATCCCTACCGGCGCCAGGCGCCCGTGTTCGAGCCGACGCGGGTCGCGGGCGCCGCCCAGGGCGTGCGGATGAGTCGGGTCGAGCCCGACCAGAGCGCGTTCCGGATGGAGTACGACCCGGGCCACCCGTCCGCCGACGACCGCGGCTACGTGAAGCTGCCGAACGTGAACTCGCTGGTCGAGGCCATGGACATGCGCGAGGCGCAGCGTGCCTACGAGGCCAACCTCAACGTCATCGAGACCGCGCGGGCCATGGAGACGCGCACGCTCGACCTGCTCAAGAAGTGAGGGTTTAGGCGATGATCACGCCGCTCGCCGCCGCGAAGGCCTACGCCGCCGCCCAGAAGACCATGGGCCTCGAGGGCGCCGGCGGCGTCACCGAGCCCGGCGCGGGTCCGGGCTTCGGCGAGATCCTGAAGGCCGCCATGGGCGACGCCATCCAGGCCTCGCGCCAGGCCGAGACTCAGATGGCCGCCCAGGTTCAGGGCAAGGCCGAGCTTGTCGACGTGGTGACCGCCATCTCGGCGGCCGAGGCCAGCCTCGAGACCGTGCTGGCCGTCCGCGACCAGGTGATCAGCGCCTACAAGGAAATCCTGCAGATGCCGATCTGAGCGCGGGGCGGGGCCGCCCGGCGGAAGCCGGGGGCCCGCTCCCGCGGATCGCGATGGATTTCCCGCCGTGACGGGGATGAGTCGCTGCGCTTACTTGATCACCGCGCAGGCCACGCGCGCGCCGGCGCCGCCGATCGGCTGGGTCTTGTGGTCGTCGGCGTTGGCGTGGATCACCACCGCCGAGCCGTCCGCGTCGCGCAGGGCCTTCAGGCTGGTCAGCGTCGTGTAGACCTCCGCCGCGCCCGCGCCGTCCGCGCCGGCGTAGAGGTTCGGCAGGTCGCCGGTCTCGTTGGCCTCGGGGTTCAGCAGGCCGTGGACCCGCTCGCCGCCGCCGTGCGTGTGGCCGCCGGCCGAGGTGAAGTCCGACTTCGAGCAGTCCGCCTTCTCGTGGAAGTGCAGCCCGTGCCAGCCGGGGGTCAGGCCCTTGGCCTCCACCCGCATGACCACGCCCTTTGGGCCCTGGGTGAGGGTGACGGAGCCCATCGCCTGCCCGGCGCTGTTCTTCAGCTCGGTGGTGACCGAATCGGTCTGCGCCGAGGCGGCCGAAGCAGCGAGGGCGGCCGTGGCGGCGAGGGCGATCATGTGGCGCATGCGGATACTCCTTTGACGACGAGGGTGCAGTCTTAACGCGCGAGGATGGCGGCGGGGAGCCTTGGCCCGTGCTAGGGCTTGGCCATGGACCCCGCCATCGAGCTCCAGTCCGTCGCCAAGCGGTACGGTCCCAGCCCGGCGCTGGACGCGGTCAGCCTCTCGGTGGCCGAGGGCGAGTTCGTGGCGCTCGTCGGCGGATCGGGGTCGGGCAAGACGACCCTCCTCAAGACCATCAACGGTCTGGTGCGGCCCGACGGCGGGACCGTCCGGGTGCTCGGCCAGGACGTGGCCGCCGCGCCCGAGCCGCACCTGCTGCGGCGGCGGATCGGCTATGTCTTCCAGGAGGTGGGCCTGTTCCCCCACCGGACCGTGGGCGAGAACATCGCCGTCGTGCCGGCCCTCCTGGGCTGGCGGGCCCCGGCCATCGCCGCACGCGTGGCGGAGCTGCTCGAGCTGACGGATCTGCCGGCCGAGGTCCGTGACCGCCTGCCGGCCGAGCTCTCCGGCGGGCAGCGCCAGCGGGTCGGCGTGGCCCGCGCCCTGGCGGCCGAGCCGTCGCTGATGCTGATGGACGAGCCGTTCGGCGCCCTCGATCCGCTGACCCGCGACGCCCTGGGGACCGACTACCGCCGGCTGCACGAGCGGCTGGGCCTGACCACGGTGATGGTCACCCACGACATGGCCGAGGCGGTGCTGCTCGCCGACCGCGTCGTGGTGATGAGGGCGGGCCGCATCCTGGCGGACGGCCGCCCCGCGGACCTCTTGGCCCGGACCGAGGATCCCGACGTGCGCGCGCTGCTGGAGGCCCCGCGGCGCCAGGCCGAGCGGCTGGCGCAGAGGTTCGGCGCATGAGCCCGCGCGTCCAGGCCGCCTTCGACCTGCTGCCGGACTATCTGGCCTGGCACGTCCTGCTGAGCGGGAGCGCGCTGCTGCTGGGCGTGGGGATCAGCCTGCCGCTGGCCATCGCCGCCAGCCGCAGCGCGCGCCTGCGCTGGCCCGTCCTGGCGTTCGCCAGCCTGATCCAGACGATCCCCAGCCTGGCCCTCCTGGCGCTGTTTTACCCGCTGCTGCTGGCGCTCTCGGCCCTGGCCCACGGCCTGTTCGGCGGCGGGTTCTCGGCCCTCGGCTTCCTGCCCTCACTCCTGGCCCTGACGCTCTATTCGATGCTGCCGATCCTGCGGAACACGGTGGCGGGGCTCGCAGGCGTCGATCCGGCCGTGCGCGAGGCCGCCGACGGCCTCGGCATGACGGCGGGCCAGAAGCTCCGGCAGGTCGAACTGCCGCTGGCCGCGCCGGTGATCATGGCGGGCGTGCGCACCGCCGCCGTCTGGACCATCGGCGCGGCGACCCTGTCCACGCCCGTCGGCCAGACCAGCCTCGGCAACTACATCTTCGCCGGCCTGCAGACCGAGAACTGGGTGTTCGTGCTCTTCGGCTGCGCCGCCTCGGCCGGGCTCGCCCTGGCCGCCGACCAGCTCCTCGGCCTCGTCGAGACCGCTCTGCGGCTGCGCCGACCCCTGCTGGGATGGGCGGGCCTGGCCGGCCTGGCGGTCGGCGCGGCGCTCGCGCTCCTGCCGCTGGCCGGCCTGGTCCTGACGAGCCTGGGCGGCGGGGCGTCCTATGTCGTCGGCGCCAAGAACTTCTCCGAGCAGTACATCCTGGCCGAGCTGATGGCCCACCGGCTGGAGCGGACCGGCGCCCGCGTCGCCCGCAAGGAGGACCTGGGCTCGGCGGTCGCCTACCGGGCCCTCGCCGCCGGGGAGATCGACGTCTACGTGGATTACTCCGGCACGCTCTGGACCAACGTCCTGGGCCGCGCCGACAACCCCGGCCGGGCGGCGGTCCTGGACCAGCTCACGTCCGAGCTGGACCGCCGCGACGGCGTGCGCGTCCTGGGCTCGCTCGGGTTCGAGAACGCCTACGCCTTCGTCATGCGGCCGGATCGGGCGAGGGCGCTGGGCGTCGCCGACCTGGACGACCTGGCCCGCGAGGCGCCGGGCCTGGCGCTGGGCTCGGATCTGGAGTTCCTCTCGCGCCCCGAGTGGCGGGCCGTCGAGGCCGCCTACGGCCTTAAGTTCCGCAGCGCGCGCTCCTACCAGCCGACGTTCATGTACCGGGCGCTGGCCGGGGGCGAGGCCGACGTCATCTCGGCCTTCTCCTCGGACGGACGGATCGCCGCCGGCGGGCTCGTCGTGCTGCCGGACCCCAGGGGCGCGATCCCGCCCTACGACGCCGTGATCCTGATCTCGCCCGCCCGCCGGGACGATCCGCGCCTGCTCGCCGCGCTCCGGCCGCTGGTCGGGGCCATCCCCGTCGAGGCCATGCGCGCGGCCAACTACAGCGTCGATCGGGACTCCGGGAAGGCGACCCCGGCAGGGGCCGCACGGACGCTGGAAAAGGACCTCGGGCTCTAGGGCCCCTAGGCAATTCCTGCCCACCGGTAGCCGTTCGTTAACCATGCGGGGCCGACTCTGGCGCCAGCGGAGTCGTCCGCGGTTTCAGCGTGTTTCCACAGGGGTTTCCATGAACGGCGCCGAGGTTCTGGACGTCGGCCGCGACGCGATCTGGCTCACCATCCAGCTGTCGGCGCCGGTGCTGATCGTGGGGCTGATCGTCGGCGTGGGCATCGGCCTGCTGCAGGCGCTGACCCAGATCCAGGAGGCGACGCTCGTTTACGCCCCCAAGATCGTCGCGATCTTCATCTCGCTGCTCATCTTCCTGCCGCTCATGGGCGCGCTGATGAGCGGCTTCATGCGCCACATCGCCGCCCGCATCGCGGCCATGTGAGGCGGCGCGCGCCCGCCCGATGGAATCCTACGCCACAGCCCAGCAGGTCTTCGCCGCCGGCCTGGTCTTCGCCAGGCTCGGCGCGATCATCATGCTGATCCCGGGCCTGGGCGAGACCTTCATCCCGGCGCGAATCCGCCTGTCGTTCGCCCTGGCCCTGGCCCTGATGCTGTTCCCGGTGCTGGGCGCCACCGCGCCACCCATCCCCGCCAGCGCCGGCGCGCTCGCGGGCGAGGTGATCCGCGAGCTGCTCATCGGCCTGATGATCGGCGCCATCCTGCGGATCTTCATGCTGTCGCTGGCGACCGCGGGCGAAATCGTCTCGCTGGGCACGACGCTGTCGTTCGCCCAGACCGCCAACCCGATGCAGGCCCAGCCGACGCCGACGCTCAGCACCTTCCTGGGCATGCTGGGCATCGTGCTGATCCTGACGACCGACCTGCACCACATGTTCCTGGCCGCGCTGGTGCGCTCGTACGCCATCTTCCCCTTCGGCCGCGAGGTGCCGGTGGGCGATGCCGGCCAGCTCGCCATCCAGACGACCAGCCGCGCGTTCGCCCTGGGGCTCCAGCTGGCCGCGCCGGTGGTCGTCCTGTCGCTGATCGTCAACGTCGCCGTGGGCCTGGTGGGGCGGGTGATGCCCACGTTCCAGGTGTTCTTCATCGCCTCGCCGCTGCTGGTGCTGCTGGGCCTGTCGGTCTTCGCCGTCAGCCTCGGCGTGATCGGCATGGTCTGGGTCGACCGCTACCGTGAGCTCATAGGGATGTTCCTGGGCTCATGAGCGAAACCGAACAGTCCTCCAAGACAGAAGAGGCCACCCCGCGGAAGCTGGAGAAGGCCCGCTCCCAGGGCGATGTCGCCAAGACCATGGACCTGTCCTCGTTCGCCACCCTGGCGGCCGGGGCGGCGGCCCTGGCCGTGACGGGAGGCTGGCTGGCGCGGAAGATGGCCTCCGAGCTGTTGCCCTTCGTCGAGCGGCCGCACGCCATAGACCTCCACGGCGCAGGGGGCGTCGACATCGCCCGCCACGTCATCATGGCAGCGGCGCCGGCGCTGGCCATAGTGCTCGGCGCCACCGCGATCTGCGGGGTGGCGGCCCACCTCATGCAGACGGGCCTGATCTTCTCGGCCGAGAAGATGAAGCCGGACCTCAAGAAGCTCTCGCCGATCGCCGGGCTGAAGAAGATCTTCGGCCTCGACAACCTGGTGAACTTCCTGAAGTCGCTGGTGAAGGTGATCGTCACCGGCGCGCTGGGCTGGTGGCTGCTGCAGCCCTACATCCCGCAGCTGGCCGAGCTGGCCGCCCTGGATCCCCTGGCGATGATGCCGTTCGCGGTCGACATCCTGAAGCGGCTGGTGTTCGCCGTCGCCGCGCTCACCCTGTCGATCGCCGGCGCCGACTGGATCTGGCAGAAGCGGCGCTACCTCCACCGGATGAAGATGACCCGCGAGGAGGTGAAGGACGACTTCAAGCAGGTCGAGGGCGATCCGCACGTCAAGGCGCGCCAGAAGCAGATCCGCTTCACCCGCGCGCGCCAGCGGATGATGGCCGCGGTGCCCGACGCCACGGTCGTGGTGATGAACCCGACGCACTACGCCGTCGCCCTGAAGTACGACGCCAGCGAGACGCCGGCCCCCATGTGCGTGGCCAAGGGCCTCGACAGCCTGGCGCTGAAGATCCGCGCCGTCGCCGAGGAGGCGGGCGTGCCCGTGATCGAGGATCCGCCCCTCGCCCGCGCCCTCTACGCAGCCGTCGAGATCGACGACATGATCCCCCCCGCCCACTACGAGGCGGTGGCCAAGATCATCGGCTTCATCCTCAACCGCGGACGTCGTGCCGTGGCCAAGCCCCTGTGACACAATGCAGACGATTGATTCGCCGGAGGCGCCGTCGCTCGCCATGGCCGAGCCGCCGTCCAAGCCAAAGCCGCGCTTCGACCTCCTGACGGGGGCCGCCGTCGTCTTCTTCCTGATGGCGGTGGCGTTCGCGGCTGCGCCGGCGCTCGACGCCGGACCCGAGACCCTGGCCAGCATGCTGCTGCTGATCGGCTTGGCCGGCGTCTCGTGCCTGGGCCTCTTCGTGCTGCGCACGGGGACAGAGCCCGCGGCCGAGCCGGAGCAGGGCGCCGACGTCTTCCTCCAGGCGCTGGACGAGCCGGCCGCCATCGCCACGCCCGACGGACGGCTGTCGTTCGCCAACGCGGCCTGGCGCGAGGCGATGGGTCCGGCCATGCGCCTGCCCAAGACCGGCGCGGCCGCCGCCAGCCTGTTCGGCGCCCTGGCCGCCGCCCGCCGGGGCGAGCTGGGCCGCGCCCTGCTGAAGGCCGCGGGCGAGGAGCGCACGGCGCTCATTTCGCCGGTCGGCCCGCGCCGCTATCTCGTGCGCCTCACCGGCGGCGGCGGAACGCTGGCGCTGCCATCCGCGGCCATGGAGGTGCTGAACGCCTTCCAGACGGCCAAGGCCCCGCCGCCCAAGGTGCTGGACGCCTTCGCCGCCGCCTCGCCCTTCGGCGCCGCCCTGCTGGATGGCGAGGACCCGTTCCTGGCCACCATCGTCGAGGCCAACCCGGCGCTGAAGGCGGTGGCCGGCGGCGGCCAGGCGGGCCAGGCGTTCGGCGGCCTGATCGAGCCCGCCAGCCGGGCCGACGCGGCCCAGCGGCTGGCCGACGGCAAGGCGCCGCTGGAGGTCCGCCTCGCCCATGACCCGACCCGCATCGCCCACCTGTACCTCTCCAAGAGCGACGGCCGCTGGGTGGCCTATCTGGTCGACGTCTCGGAGCAGAAGCAGATCGAGCTGCAGCTCGCGCAGAGCCAGAAGATGCAGGCCATCGGCCAGCTCGCCGGCGGCGTGGCCCACGACTTCAACAACCTGCTTACCGCCATCCTGATGCAGCTCGACGTGCTGGCGACCCGGCACCCGGTGGGCGATCCCTCGTACGAGGGGCTGAACGAGATCAAGCAGACCTCGATGCGGGCCGCCGACCTCGTCCGCAAGCTGCTGGCGTTCTCGCGCAAGCAGACGGTCCAGCGCGAGATCCTGGACGTGGGCGAGATGATCTCGGAATCCGAGGTGCTGCTCCGTCGCCTGCTGCCAGAGGACGTCAAGCTCGCGACCGACTACGGCCGCAACCTGCCGCAGGTGCGCGCCGACCGCGGGCAGCTCGACACGGCCATCATGAACCTGGTGGTCAACGCCCGCGACGCGATCAAGACCCACGGCGGCGGCGCGATCCGCATCCGCACGGCCAGGCTGACCCAGGAGGAGGCCCGCGGCATGGGCTATCCCACGGCCCAGGGCGACCAGGCGCTGATCGAGGTTTCGGACGACGGCCCCGGCATCCCCCCCGAGGCGCTGGACAAGATCTTCGACCCCTTCTTCACCACCAAGCCGGTGGGCGAGGGCACGGGCCTGGGGCTCGCCACCGTCTACGGCATCGTCAAGCAGTCCGACGGCTGGATCAGCGTGGACTCCAGGCCCGGCGAAGGCGCGGCCTTCCGGATCTTCCTGCCGGTCCACGTGCCGGCGGCCGTGGTGGCTCCGGCGCCGCAGCCCATCGCCAAGGCCAAGCGGCCCGCCGCCCGCGACCTGTCGGGCGCCGGCCGGATCCTGTTCGTCGAGGACGAGGACGCCGTCCGCGGCGTGGCGGCCAAGCTGCTGCGGGCCCGCGGCTACGAGGTGATCGAGGCGGCCAGCGGCGAGGAGGCCCTGGAACTGGCCGAGGCCAACGCCGGCAAGATCGACCTGATGATCTCGGACGTGGTCATGCCCGGCATGCAGGGGCCCGACCTGCTCAAGCAGGCCCGCGGCTATCTGGGGGCGGCTCCGGTGATGTTCATCTCGGGCTACGCCGAGAGCGAGTTCTCGGACCTGCTCGAGGGGGAACGGAACGTCTCGTTCCTGCCCAAGCCCATCGACATCAAGACCCTGGCCGAGCGCGTGAAGCAGGAGCTGCAGAAGGCCGCGTGACGCTTGCCTCCGCGGCCGGGCGCCTCCAAAGATCGGCGTTCCATCCCAAGCGAAGCGTCCGACGTGTCCAGTTCCCCTCCGGCCGAACCGCAGGCCCCTGCCGATGAAGCCTTCAGCCGGGCCTATGCGGCCCAGCACGGCGGCCGCCCCGAGGAGGCCGAGCGCCTCTACCGGGAGCTGATCGAGACGCGCGGCTCGTTCGGGGCCATCGCCAACCTCGGGCTCCTCTGCGAGGACCAGCACCGCGACGCCGAGGCCGAGGCGCTGTACCGTCAGGGGCTGGCCCGTGCGCCGCACGACCCGCGCCTCCGCTTCCAGTTGGGCTGCCTGCTGCTCAAGATGGGACGCTACGCGGAGGGCTGGCCGCTCTACGAGGCGCGGCTCGCCCACACCGGCGTGCGCAAGCCCGCGCTCAGCTTCCCGGAGTGGACTGGGGGCCCCGTCCGCTCGCTGCTGATCCTGCCGGAACAGGGCCTGGGCGATCAGATCCAGCACGCCCGCTATGCGCCGCTGCTGAAGGCGCGGGGCGTTGACGTGACCCTGGTCTGCAATCCGGCGCTGACGCGCCTTTTCGAGCCGCTGGGGGTCACCGTGCTCGCGGCCGAGGGCAGCCTGGAGATCCCCCGCCACGACGCCTGGGCGTTCGCCGCCTCGCTGCCCTGGCGCATGGAGACGACGCTTCAGGCCGTCCCCGCCGCGCCCTACCTTCCGGCAGGCCCGGGCGGATCGGGGATCGGGTTCGTCGGCAAGGGCAGCCAGATTCATGTCAACGACGCCAACCGTTCGCTGCCCGACGCGATCTGCGCCGAGATCGCCGGCTGGCCGGGCGTCGTCAGCCTGGCGGTCGAGGACACCGGCGCGCGGGACATGGCCGACACCGCCGCGCGCGTGGAGGCGCTCGATCTGGTGATCACGGTGGACACCGCGCTCGCGCATCTGGCGGGCGCGATGGGCAAGCCCACGTGGCTGCTCCTGCCGTTCAACGCTGATTGGCGCTGGCTGCGCGATCGGACCGACAGCCCGTGGTATCCGTCCGTCCGGCTGTTCCGCCAGCCCCGGCCGGGCGACTGGGGAAGCGTGCTGGACCAAGTGCATGCCGCCCTCGACGCCCGCTGACATGTCCGCGGCTCAGGGTCAGGCGCTCTCCGTCGGCAAGGTCTTCGAGTACGCGGTGGCCGCCGAAGCCGCCGGACGGCAGGACGAGGCCGAGCGGCTCTACCGCCTGATCCTCGCGGCCGCGCCGTTGCCCGAGGCCGCCCGCAACCTCGGCCTGCTGCTCGACCGGCAGGGGCGCTGGGACGAGGCCGAGACGATCTACCGCAACGCCCTGGCGGCCGACCCCGGCGATCACGTGGCGACCCTGCAGCTCGCGCTCCTGCTGCTGCGGGCCGGGCGGTACGCCGAGGCCTGGCCGCTCTATGAGGCCCGCGCCCGCCGGCCGGGGGCGAACCCGCGCCCTCATTTCTCCTACCCCGAGTGGCGGGGCGAGCCGGTCCGGTCGTTGCTGATCTGGCACGAGCAGGGCCTGGGTGATCAGATCCAGTTCGCCCGCTATGCGTCCGTGCTCCGCGAGCGCGGCGTCGCGGTCACCCTGATGTGTCCGCCGGCGCTGGAGCGGCTCTTCGCGCACCTGGGCGTGCGGGTGGTGGCGACGCGCGGGTCCGTGCAACTGCCGCGGCACGACGCCTGGGTCATGTCCGGCTCGCTGCCGTGGCGGATGGGGACCACGCTCGAATCCATCCCCCCGGCGCCCTACCTGCCCTCCGGCGAGGGCGGGGCGGGGATCGGCGTGATGCCGCGGGGAAACCCGCTGTTCGCCCAGGACATCGAGCGCTCGCCGCCGCCCGAGGTCGGGGCCGAGCTGCTCGCCCTGCCGGGCGCCTGCAATCTCGCGCCCGAAGCCACCGGGGCGGCGGACTTCGAGGACACGCGCTGTCTCGTGGCCGGGCTCGCGCGGGTGATCACCTCCGACACCTCGGTGGCCCACCTGGCCGGCGCCATGGGCAAGCCGACCTGGGTGCTTCTGCCGCACCGGGCCGACTGGCGCTGGCTGCGCGATCGGACCGACAGCCCGTGGTATGCTTCCGTCCGGCTGTTCCGGCAGCCCCGGCCCGGCGACTGGGCCGGCGTCATGGCCGAGGTGCGCCGCGCCCTGGAGGAAGACTGCAGATGAGCCGGATCGTCGCCGTGGATCGCCGCCCGCCCGCCCGCGCCCTCGCCGCCGGCTCCCTGGCCGCCGGTGCGCTCGCCTCCGCGGCCGTGGGGGCGCTGGCGGTCGGCGCCGTCGCGGTCGGGGCCCTGGCCATCGGCCGCCTCGCCGTGGGCCGCATGCGCATCCGCCGGCTCGAGATCGACGAGCTCACGGTCCGCCGGCTGCACGTGCTGGACGACCGCCCCCGCCGCTAGGGCCTTTCAGCGGGGCTGCAAGCCTCATCAGTCTTCCCCCGGTGGCGCCGTCGCCTGCGCGTAGTAGCGTTCGGCCAGGAGGAGCCTCGGATGAGCCAGAGCCTTCAGATCCGCCGCATCGCCGGCGCCCTGGGCGCCGAGATCTCCGGCGTGGACCTGTCGCAGGACCTGCCCGACCAGACGATCGCCGCCATCCGCCGGGCCCTCGTCGAGCATCAGGTGATCTTCTTCCGCGGCCAGGCGCTGACGCCCGAGCGGCAGGTCGCCTTCGGCGCCCGTTTCGGCCCGCTGAACGTCCATCCCTTCGTCGCCGGCATGGCGGGCCAGCCCGCGGTCATGGAGATCATCAAGGAGCCGCAGGACCGGGTGAACTTCGGCGGCGGCTGGCACTCGGACATGAGCTTCCTGGAGCGGCCGTCGATCGGCTCGATCCTCTACGCCGTGGAGGTTCCGGACTTCGGCGGCGACACCCTGTTCGCCAGCCAGGCGGCCGCCTTCGAGGCCCTGTCGCCCGGCCTGCAGAAGACGCTGGAAGGGCTGAACGCCGTCCACTCGGCCAGCCGCGAGTACTCCGCCAGGGGCCACTCGGCCCAGAAGCGCAGCGCGATGTCCGTCGCCGAGGCCGACGGCTACGTCGGCGAGTACGTCCACCCGGTGGTGCTCGTCCACCCCGAGACGGGCCGCAAGGCGCTCTACGTCAATCCGGCCTTCACCCTGCGGATCGACGGCTGGTCCAAGCGGGAATCCAAGCCGCTGCTCGACTACCTCTTCGAGCATTCCCGCTACGAGGGCTTCACCTGCCGGTTCCGGTGGGAGCCGGGCTCGGTGGCCTTCTGGGACAACCGTTCTGTCTGGCACTTCGCCCTGAACGACTACCCCGGCCAGCGCCGCCACATGCGCCGGGTGACGGTCGACCCCTGGCCGGTGGAGGCCTCAGCCCGCGCGGGCGCCGCCGCCTAGCTGCGCCAGCACCCCGTCGGCCGCCGCCAGGCCCGTGGCGAAGCTCGCCTGCAGCAGGTAGCCGCCGGTGGGGGCTTCCCAGTCCAGCATCTCGCCGGCGACGAACACGCCGGGGCGGGCCTTCAGCATCAGGCGCGCGTCCACCGCGTCCAGCCTGACGCCGCCGGCCGAGGAGATGGCGCGGGCCAGGCCCTGCACGCCCGTCAGGCGGATCGGGGCGGCCTTGATCGCGCGCGCCAGGGCGTCCGGCTCGGCCGGCAGGTCCTTGCCGTGCGCCTCGCGCAGCAGGTTGGTCTCGACGGGCGAGAGCTTCAACGCCTTGCGCAGGTGGTTCGACAGCGACTGGGCCCCGCGCGGCCGGGCCAGCCGCCGGGCGACTTCGTCCAGCTCCATGTCGGGGCGCAGGTCGATCTGAAGCGTTGCGGAACCCTGCGCCTCGATGGCGTCGCGCAGCGGCGCGGATAGCGCGTAGAGCGCCCCGCCCTCGAGGCCATAGCGCGTGACCATCGCCTCGCCGCGCACCGTCCGGCCGCCGAAGGCGAGGGCGATCCCCTTCAGCGGCGTGCCCGCGAAGCCCTCCATCACCGGGCTCCAGGCGACGTCGAACCCCATGTTGGCCGGCCGGAAGGGGGCGACGTCCGGAACGAGATGCTCAGCCCAGTCCCCGTCGGTCCCCAGCCGCGGCCAGCTCGCCCCGCCCAGCGCCAGGACGACCGCATCGGCCCGCACCGCCGTCTCGCCCTGCGGCGTGTGGAAGGCGAGGGCGCCGTCGGCCGTCCAGCCCCGCCATTCGTGGCGGCTGCGGATCGTCACGCCCAGCTCCGCCAGCCGCGCCAGCCAGGCGCGCAGCAGCGGCGAGGCCTTCAGCGCCCTGGGGAACACCCGCCCGGAGGAGCCGACAAAGGTAGGCTGGCCCAGGCCAGCGGCCCAGGCGACCAGGGCCGCCGGCGGGAAGCGCTCGAGGTAGGGCCGCATGCGTGCGGCCGCGGCGCCGTAGCGGCCGACGAACGCCTCGAAGTCCTCGCTGTGGGTCAGGTTCAGCCCGCCGCGCCCCGCCATCAGGAACTTGCGGGCAGGGGAGGGCATCCGCTCGTACACGGTGACCGCGCAGCCGGCCGCGGCCAGGCGCTCGGCGGCGAACAGCCCGGCCGGCCCGCCGCCGACGACCGCGACGGCTTTACGCACGCCGCCCTAGCGGTTCGCCATGGCGATCAGCGCCGCCAGGCCGACGCCCATGCCGCGCAGGCTGTTGGACTTCTCGACGTCGATCCACTCGTCCAGGGCGTGGGCGCGACCGCCGCGTCCGCCCGAGCCGATGGTGACCGCCGGAATACCCAGGCTGATCGGCATGTTGGAATCGGTGGAGCTGGCGCCCAGCACCGGCTTGTAGCCCGCCGCGCGGACGGCGGCGGAGGTCAGCTGGACGATCTCGGCGTCCTCCCGGGTCGCGCCGGTGGGCCGGTCGCCGATCAGCTTCAGCTCGGCGCTGATCTGGCCCGGCGCCGTCGAGCGGGCGGCGTTCTCGGCGGCCACGGCCTCGTCCACCAGGGTCTTGAACTTCGCGTCCAGCTTGGCGAGTTCCTCGGGGCTCTCGGAGCGCATGTCCACTTCCAGCCAGATGGCGTCGGGGATCGAGTTCACGCTGGTGCCGCCGCCGACCACGCTCGTCGCATAGGTGGTCCGGGGCTCCTTCGGGACCTCCAGCCGATTCATCGCCACCACGGCGTTGCCCATGGCCGCCATCGGGTTGACGATGCCGAAGGCGCCGTAGCTGTGGCCGCCCGGCCCCTTGAAGGTGACGCGGTAGCGCCGCGAGCCGACCGCTCCGTAGGTGACCCGCTCGGCGCTGGTCCCGTCCATCGAGAAGAAGGCGGCGATGCGGTCCTTGTACTCGCCCTGGGTGAAGAGGTGGCGCACGCCCCGCAGGTCGCCCGGGCCTTCCTCGCCGACGTTGCCGACGAACAGAATGTCGCGCTTCGTCTTGATGTTCGCCGCGTCGAGCGCGCGGATGTAGCCCAGCAGCACGGCCAGCGAATGGGTGTCGTCGCCGACGCCGGGGGCGAACAGCCGGGTCCCCTCGCGGCGGACCTTCACGTTCGTGCCCTCCGGGAACACGGTGTCCAGGTGGGCGGCGATAACCACCACCTTGCCGCCGGCCGGTCCGGTCCCGCGGCGCAGGCCCATGACGTTGCCCTCGGCGTCCATCTCGACGTCCGTGAGGCCGTGGGCCTTCAGCATCTCCATGTACGCCCGCGCGCGTTTCTCTTCCTTGAAGGGCGGCGCCTCGATCTCGGTGAGCGTGATGGTGTCGGCGATGATCCGCTCGTGCTGCGCATCCAGGGTCGCCATGGCCGTCTTGAAGCCCGCGCTGGACCGGATCTGCTGGATGGCGCGGTCAGCCTGGGCCGGCGTGGTCTGGGCCTGCGCCGCCGCGGCGAGCGAGAGCGAGAAGGCGGCGGCCAGTCCCAGCCGCGAAACGCGTAACATCGTGATGGAATCCTTGCCTGCGAGCGGGGGCATATCAGCCGATCCTCGCGCCTTTTCCTAGGGCGGCCGGGCATGATGTTCCGCATTACCGGGAATTAATGCCGTTTCCGTGCGCCTTCGCCTTGCAGCCCCGGACCCGCGGCCTCTAAGCCTTCGCGTCACAACGAAAGTCACAGGGGGAGGCGCGCGTGCAGAACCGACGCCAACTGATGATCGCCGCGGGAGCGCTCGCGGCGTTCTCCGCCACCCGGACCTACGCCCAGACGGCTTCTTCGCCCTCCTCGGCGGCGGAAGCCCAGCTCGCCCGGTTCCTCGACGAGGTGTTCCGCGAGACGCTGGACGACAGCCCCGAGCTCGTCACCTCCCTCGGCCTCGACAAGGGCGAGCGGGCCGCCGCCAAGGCCCGCCTGCACGACGCCTCGCTGGAGGGCGTCGCCCGGCGCAAGGCCCGCAACACCGACCAGCTGCGTCGCCTGAAGGCCATCGACCGCCGGCAGCTCTCGGGCATGGCCGCGGTGAACTACGACACCCTGCTGTTCGAGCTGGAGACGACCGAGGAGGGCAACCGCCGCTTCGCCTATCCGACGGGCGGCAGCCCCTATGTGCTCGCCCAGATCTGCGGCGCCTGGCAGGAGGTCCCGGACTTCCTCGACAGCCAGCACACGGTCGAGACGCGCGAGGACGCCGAGGCGTACCTCGCCCGCCTGGAGGCCTTCGCCCGCAACATGGACGCCGAGGTCGAGCGCGTGCGCCACGACGCGGGCCTGGGCGTGATCCCGCCGGACTTCGCCATCGCCGGCGCCCTGGCGGGTATGACGGTCCTGCGCCAGCCGGCCGAGACGTCCACCCTGGTGACGTCCCTGGCGAACAAGGCGAAGGCCGCCGGCGTGGCGGGCGACTGGATGGCGGCGGCGACGAAGGCCTACGAGGGAAAGGTCATCCCCGCCCTCGACCGGCAGATGGCGCTGCTGAAGTCGCTGCAGCCCAAGGCGGTGCACGACGCCGGCTGCTGGCGGCTGCCCGACGGCGAGGCCTACTACGCCCACATGCTGAAGGCCCAGACGACCACCGGCATCAGCCCGGACGAGGTGCACAAGCTGGGCCGCGACGTCACGGCCGAGCTGTCGGCCCGCGCCGACGTGCTGTTCCGGGAGCTCGGCTACACCAAGGGCACGGTCGGCGAGCGCTACATCGCCCTCTACGAGAGCAAGACCGGCGTCTATCCCAACACCGACGCGGGCAAGGCCAGGATCATCGCCGACCTCAACGAGGTGGTGAAGAAGATCACGGCGCGACTGCCCGAGCAGTTCGGGACGCTGCCCAAGGCGCCGCTGGAGATCCGCCGCATCCCGCCGGCCACCGAGGGCGGCTCGTCCACCCACTACGAGGGGCCCAGCCTCGATGGCTCGCGCCCGGGCGTCTACTGGCTGAACCTGCGCGACACAGCCGAGAGCCCCTACTGGTTCCTGCCCACCACGACCTACCACGAGGGCAATCCGGGCCATCACATGCAGATCGCCATGCAGCTCGAGGCCGACCTGCCGATGATCCGCCGGGTGATGGGCTTCGGCGCCTACGCCGAGGGCTGGGCGCTCTATTCCGAGCAGGTCGTCCAGGAGATGGGTCTGTATCAGGGCGAGCCCCTCAATGAGCTGGGCTACATCCACGACGCCCTGCTGCGCTCGGCCCGGCTGGTCACCGACAGCGGCCTGCACCACCTGCGCTGGAGCCGCGAGAAGGCCATCGCCGAGATGCGCGCCATCGAGGGCGATCCCGAGCCGCTCGCCGCCCAGGAGATCGAACGCTACTCGGTCTGGCCGGGCCAGGCGTGCAGCTACATGGTCGGCAAGGTCACCATCCTGCGCCTGCGCGAGAAGGCCCAGAAGGCGCTGGGGCCGAAGTACGACCCCCGCCGGTTCCATGACGCCGTCCTGCTGTCGGGCTCCATGCCGCTGACCGCCCTCGAAAACGTCGTCGACCTCTACATCGCCCGGGAGAAGCAAGCCTGATGGACCGCCGCGCATTCCTGACCGCCACGGCGGCCCTCGCCCTCGCGCCCGCCGCGGCCCGCGCCCAGTCGCGGACGCCCGAGGACGCCAAGCTCCGGGCGCTGTTCGACCAGATCTTCGAGGAGATCCTCGACAACTCGCCCGAAAGCGTCACCCGGCTCGGCCTGCACAAGGGCCCGCGCCTGGCCCAGAAGGCGCGGCTGGACGACCAGTCCATCGCCGGCCTCGACGCCGACAAGGCGCGCAACGCCCGCAACCTCGCCCGCCTGAAGACCATCGACCGCGGCGCGCTCAGCCCCTCGGAGGTCCCGCACTACGACGCGGTGATGTTCACCACGCAGGCCAACGACGAGGCCAACCGGCGCTACGCCTACGGCAACGGCGGGGCGGGCCAGCCTTATGTCCTGTCGCAGCTCACCGGCGCCTACCAGGACATTCCGGACTTCCTCGGCACCCAGCACGGCGTCGAGACCAAGGCCGACGCCGACGCCTACCTCTCGCGCCTCGAGGCCTTCGCGGCGGTGATGGACCAGGAGACCGAGCGCGCCCGCCGCGACGTGAGCCTGGGAGTCGTCCCGCCCGACTTCGTGCTGGAGCGCGCCCTGGTGCAGATGCGGGGCCTGAAGACCGATCCGACCGCCTCGCCGCTGGTCACGTCGGTGGCGACCCGCGCGGCCGAGAAGGGGATCGCCGGGGACTACGCCGGCCAGGCCGCGAAGATTTACCAAGACAAGGTGGTCCCGGCGCTGGACCGGCAGATCGCGCTCCTCGCCTCGCTGCAGCCCAAGGCGGTGCATGAGGCGGGCTGCTGGCGCCTGCCCGACGGCGAGGCCTACTACCGCGACGCCCTGAAGAGCTCGACCACCACGACGCTGACGCCGAAGGAGATCCACGAGCTGGGCCTGGAGCAGGCCAAGGTGCTCTCGGCCCGCGCCGAGGTCATCCTGCGCGGCCAGGGTCTGACGCAGGGCTCGGTCGGCGAGCGGATCCAGCACCTCTACCGCGATCCGGCGCAGCTCTATCCCAACACCGACGCGGCGAAGGAGCAGCTGATCGCCGACTTGAACAAGCTGGTCCGCGAGATCGAGCCGCGCCTGCCCCAGGCCTTCGGCGCCCTGCCCAAGGCCCCGGTCGAGATCCGCCGCGTGCCCAAGTTCATCGAGGCCGGCGCGCCCGGCGGCTACTACAACCGGCCCGCCCTCGACGGCTCCCGGCCCGGCATCTACTGGATCAACCTGCGCGATTCCGCCGAGAACCCGCGCTGGACCCTCAAGACGCTCACCTACCACGAGGCGATCCCGGGCCATCACCTGCAGCGCTCGCTGCAGCAAGAGGCCGACCTGCCGATGCTGCGCCGCATCGCCGGCTTCTCCCCCTATTCGGAGGGGTGGGCGCTCTATTCCGAGCAGGTGGCGCTGGAGATGGGCCTCTACGAGGACGACCCGCTGGGCGAGCTGGGCCAGATCCAGGCCTCGCTGTTCCGCGCCGCGCGTCTGGTGGTCGACACCGGCCTTCACGCCATGCGCTGGAGCCGCGAGAAGGCCATCGAGACCATGACGTCCATCGACGGCTCGCCGACCTCCGCCGCCACGACCGAGATCGAGCGCTACTGCGTCTGGCCCGGCCAGGCCTGCAGCTACATGGTCGGCAAGCTCACCTGGCTGCGCCTGCGCGAGAAGGCCAAGGCCGCCCTCGGCCCGCGCTTCGACCTGCGCAGCTTCCACGACGCGACTCTGCTCTCCGGGGCCATGCCCCTGACCGTGCTGGAAGGCGTGGTCGACCGGCACATCGCCGCCCAAAAAGCCTAGAGGATCCCATGACCCGGATGGACCGCCGCAGCTTCCTGCTGACCACCGCCGGCGCCGCGCTGGCCGCCGCCACGCCGGCCCTGGCCCAGGGCGTGGCGCAAGGTTCGGAGGACGCCCGGCTCCGCGCCATCCTCGACCGCATGTTCGAGGCGCGCGTGGACGACAGCCCCGAGTTCGCCACCCAGCTCGGCATGGACAAGGGCGCCCGCGCGCCGCTGAAGGCCCGGCTCGACGACGTGTCGCTGGCCGCCAAGGGCCGGCGCCTCGAGGAGGCCCGCGCCCACGTGCAGGCGCTCAAGGCCATCGACCGCGCCCGGCTCTCGCCCGCCGCCCAGGTGGACCTCGACGTGGTGCTCTACCGCGAGGAGCGGGCGGTCTATTCGGGCGACCGGTACAAGTTTGGCAACGTCGGCGGCAACTACAGCCCCTATGTCATCAGCCAGCGCACCGGCTCGTACCAGGACATCCCCGACTTCCTGGACTCCACCCACCGGGTCGAGACCCGCGAGGACGCCGAGGCCTACCTGTCGCGCCTGTCGGCGTTCGGCGTCCAGCTCGACCAGGACCTGGAGCGCTTCCGGCACGACGTGGGCCTGGGCGCCGTGCCGCCCGAGTTCGTGGTCCCGCTGACCATCGGCCAGCTCAAGGCCCTGCGCGGCCAGCCGGCGGCGAAGACCGTCATGGTCACCTCGATCGCGGGCAAGGCGAAGGACGCGAACCTGCCCGGCGACTGGGCCGCCCGCGCCGAGAAGATCGTCGCCGCCGAGGTGTTCCCGGCCCTGGACCGCCAGATCGCCGCCGTCGAGGCCCTGCGCGGCAAGGCGCGGCCGGACACCGGCGCCTGGGCCCTGCCCGACGGCGAGGCCTACTACGCCGACGCGGTGAAGAACTCGACCACCACCGACTACACGCCGGAAGAGGTCCACCGGATGGGCCTGGAGCAGGTGGCCGAGATCAGCGCGCGGATCGACGAGATCCTCAAGGGGCAGGGCCTTACGCAGGGCACGGTCTCCCAGCGGCTGGCCGTCCTGAACAACGATCCGAAGCAGCTCTACCCCGACACCGACGAGGGCCGGGCGCAGATCATCGCCGATCTCAACCGGCAGATTCGCGACCTCGACCCCCTGCTGCCGAAGGTGTTCCGCACCCTGCCGAAGGCGCCGGTGGAGGTACGCCGGGTGCCGGTGTTCATCCAGGACGGGGCGTCCAACGGCTACTACCAGTCGCCGGCCCTCGACGGCTCGCGGCCCGGCGCCTTCTACATCAACCTGAAGAACACGGCGGACTGGCCGCGCTACAACCTGCCGACGCTGACCTACCACGAGGCGGCGCCCGGCCATCACCTGCAGATCGCCCTGATGCAGGAGAGCGACAAGATCCCGCTGCTGCGCCGCGCCGGCTACGGCTTCTCGGCCTACTCCGAAGGCTGGGGCCTCTACGCCGAGCAGCTCGCCGACGAGATGGGCGCCTATGCGAACGATCCGCTGGGCCGCGCCGGCTACCTGCAGTCGATGCTGTTCCGCGCCGCGCGCCTTGTCACCGACACCGGCATCCATCACAAGCGATGGACCCGCGAGCAGGCGACCCAGTACTTCGTGGACACCATCGGCAACACGCGCTCGCGCTCGCAGCGCGAGGTCGAGCGCTACTTCGTCTCGCCGGGCCAGGCCAACAGCTACAAGGTCGGCCATACCGTGTGGGTGAAGGTGCGCGAGGACGCGAAGAAGAAGCTGGGGCCGAAGTTCGACCTCGCCGCCTTCCACGACCGCGGCCTGCTGTCGGGGCCCATGCCCCTGACGGTGCTGGAGCGCCACATCGCCGCCTGGGCCGCCTCCCAGGTCTAGGGGCGGGCACAGGATCGGGGCCCAGGACAGGGGGCTAGAACCAGCCGGCCGCCTTCAACGCCGCGGCGTGGCGGCGGCTGATCGGGACGGCCAGCCCGGTCTTCAGCCGCGCTTCGCCTGCGCCCCGGCGCCAGCGCACCGTCTCGATGGCGTCGGCGGCCACCCACCACGACCGGTGGGTCTGGAAGCCGGGCGCCTGGGCCAGTTCGGCCAGGGCGTCGCCGAAGCGGGCGGTGACCAGCTCGTCGCCGGCGTCGGTGTGGACGCGCAGGTAGTGGTCCTCGGCCTCCACCGCGATCAGCGCCGCCGCCCGCCGCCGCGCCGACAGCCGCCGGCGGAACCCGGCGGTCGGGTCCGGCGGCGGCTCGGCCCCGGACGCGGCGCCCGGCAGCGGTCGAGGCTCCGTCCGGGCCAGCGCCAGCTGCCGCAGGGCCATGATGGCGAAGCTCAGCAGGAAGACCTGGAACGCCAGCCCGGCCGGGTCGAGCAGGCGCAGGGGCGAGCCCAGCAGCAGGTGCGCCACGACCACCACCAGCAGGGTCACCAGGGGCGTCATGCCGACGCTCACCGCCAGCAGCCGCGGCCAGAAGCCGGCGAGCCGGCGGCGCGCCGCCTCGTCCAGGGCGATGCCGATGGCGCCGCCGCCGACGATCAGGATCAGCCAGTAGGCCATCCGCAGGCCCAGCGGCCAGGCGGCGCTCTGGAACGGGCCCAGGAAGGCCACCACGACGCCCATGGCGGTCAGCAGCGCGGTCTCGGCGGCGAGGCGTCTGGCGAGGGGCGGGCCGAGTCGGATCACGGCCCAAGTCTGCCATGCGGCGCCGCTCGCGCAGAATGGGCGCCGTTCGCGCAAAGCGGCCTTCCGCGGCCCCGCCGGATCGGCAGGTTCGCCTCCATCGCAGGACCGCCGCAAGGAGGGCGAAACGTGATGAAGGCGAGTGTTTCCAAGGGCGTGTGGGCGTTCGGGGCCCTGCTCAGCGTGCTCGTCGCGCTGGTCTCCTACCGCTATGTGGCGGGCGTGGGCCTGATGGCGCCGAACGTGATGGCCAACCGCTTCGTGCAGCCGTGGCTGGTGCTGCACGCGGGCGGCGCGTCCACCGCGCTGCTGATCGGCGCCTTCCAGTTCATGCCGCGGGTGCGGGCGAGCGGGCCCTGGCTGCACCGGTGGCTCGGCCGGACCTACGCCGCGGGTTGCCTGATCGGCGGCGTCTCGGGCTTGGCCCTGGCGGCGGGAACGTCGGCGGGCCCGGTGGCGGCCTGGGGGTTCGGCCTGCTCGCGGTCGCCTGGATTTTCACCACGCTGCAGGCCTGGCGCTTCGCCCGGACGCGGCGGTTCGAGGCGCATCGCGCCTGGATGGTCCGCTCCTTCGCGCTCACCTTCGCCGCCGTCACCCTCCGGGTCTACATCCCGCTTTCGCCCCTGGCGGGCGTCCACCCCGAGGAGGCCTATGTGGCCATCGCCTGGCTCTGCTGGGTCCCGAACCTGGCCATCGCCGAGCTGTGGCTGCGCTCGCGGCCGGCCCTCGTCGCGGCGCGCGCCTGATCCATTGATGGCCGGATAACGCGACCTGCTGACAGGCCCTGTCAGCAGGTCGGCGTAGGATCGCCGCGGGTCTGGCGACCAACCGCAAGGAGTTCCGCGATGTCGGACGAACTCGTCTTCTACACTCACCCCATGTCCCGCGGCCGGATCATCCGGTGGATGCTGGAGGAGGTGGGGCAGCCCTACACCACCAAGGTGCTCGCCTGGGGCGAGAACAAGTCGCCCGAGTACCTGGCGGTCAATCCGATGGGCAAGGTCCCGACCATAGTCCACGGCGGGACGGTCGTGACCGAGTGCGCGGCGATCTGCGCCTATCTCGCCGACGCGTTCCCTCAGGCGGGCCTCGCGCCGCCGCACGGCAGCCGCCTGCGCGGCCCCTACTACCGCTGGCTGTTCTTCGGGGCCGGCCCGATCGAGCAGGCCGTGGGCGTCAAGACGCTGGGTATCGAGCTCTCCGACGAGCAGAAGATGATGCTCGGCTTCGGCGACATGAAGACCGTCCTCGACACCCTCGAGGGGGCGCTCAAGGACCGCGAGTACCTGGCCGGCGAGGCATTCACGGCCGCCGACCTCTACATCGCCTCGCACCTCGGCTGGGGCATGGAGTTCGGCACGCTGGAGAAGCGTGCGACGTTCCAGGCCTACGTCGAGCGGTGCGGGAACCGCCCGGCCTCCAAGCGCGCCGACGAGATCGACAACGCGCTCATGGCCCAGATGCAGCCCCAGCCCGAACCGGCCGAGTAGGGGCCGCCTCTTCCCCTGTCGTCATGGCCCGCGTCATGCGGGCCACCCATCCCGACGCCCGTCCGCAGCAGGGGCGGCGCCGCCCCAGGCTGGGTCGCCCGGACAAGCCGGGCGATGACGAAAGAGGAGAGCGAACGCGTTCTTCCTCGGCTCCCTACGCTCCCTCCCTCGCGTGGTTCGCGGCCTCCTCGGCGAGGCGGCCGTGGAGCTCGCTCATGTGGTCGAAGTCGGCCTCGAAGGCGCCCAGGCCCTGGGTCAGCCCGCGCAGCTCGGCGATCAGGTCCTGGCGCTCGCTCTGCGGCAGGTAGGCCTCGATCCGCTCCCAGCCGCGCCAGTCCTCCCGCGGCCCCAGGCCCAGGATCTGGCCCCGCCGCGCGGTGAGCGCCGAGGTGACGTTCGAGGCGCTCGGCGAGGGCGAATAGACGACCAGCTTCTCGATCGGCTCCAGGAGGATCGTGCCGGCCGCCTTCAGGGCCTCCTCGATCGCCAGGCGCCCGGCGGTGCGGAAGGCCATTTCCGAGGAGTCGACGCTGTGGGTCATGCCGTCCACCAGCGTGACCTCCAGGTCGGTGACCGGGAAGCCCAGGAGCCCGTGGGCGAGGCCGTCGCGCACGCCGTCCTCGACCGCCGGGACCCACTGCCTGGGCACGGCGCCGCCGACGATCCTCGACTGGAAGACGACGCCGGAGCCGCGGGGCAGGGGCTTCACCTCGATGGTCACGTCAGCGAATTGGCCGTGGCCGCCGGACTGCTTCTTGTGGCGCGCCCGCTGGGTCACCGCCCCCCGGATGGTCTCGCGGTAGGGGGTCTTCGGTTGCTGGGTGTCGATCTCGACGCCGAAGCGCCGCTTCAGCCGCTCCAGCGCCAGCCGCACGTGCCCCTCGCCCTGGCCGGCCAGCAGCACCTGGCGCGCCTCGGCGTCGTGGGTCAGCGACAGACCCGGGTCCTCCTCGACCAGCTTGCCGAGCGCGCCCGAGAGGCGGACGTCGTCGTTGCGGTTCTTGGCGATCAGGGCGACGGCGAACAGCGGCCGGCGCGGGCGGGCGGTCGCCTTCACCTGCTGCGGCCGGCCGGTGGTGGAGAGGATCTGGCCCGCCTGGGCGGCCTCGACCTTGCCGATGGCGCAGACCTCGCCCACCGGCGCCTCGGCGATCTTCTTCAGCGCCGCGCCCTGGACGCCGAAGAGGCCGCCGGCGCGCTGCTTCTGGCCGTCCGGCAGAACGAACTCGGCCCCGTCCGCCAGCGGGGCGCCGAAGACGCGGGCGTAGGCCAGCTTGCCCGACTGGCCGGCGTAGGCGGCCTTCAGCACATAGGCGCCCGCCTCGACGCCCAGCCGCTCGGCGGCGCGGGATGGCGGGGGCGTCTCGTGGCGCAGCGCCTTCAGCAGGCGGCGCACGCCGAAGCCGTTCTGGGCTGAGCCGAAGAAGACCGGCGTGATCTGCCCTGCGTTCATCTCGCGCACGAGGTCGGCGAAGACCGCGTCGCGGCTGGGGACCACGTCGGAGAGGAGCTGCTCCAGCAGCTCGTCGTCGAAGTCGGCGATCTGCTCCAGCATGTGGAAGCGCGCCTCGGCCTCGGCGTCGCGCAGCTCGCCGGGGATGTCCACCTGCTGGCTGGGCTGTCCCGGCCGCCAGACGAAGCACCGCTCGAGCGCCAGGTCGATGAAGCCCGAGACCTTGTCGCCTTCCCACGTCGGGATCTGCCGGGCCACCAGCGGCGAGGACGAGACGGGGGCCAGCGCCTCCAGCAGCTCCTGGAGGGACCCGCGGGCCTGGTCCATCTTGTTGATGAAGAGGGCGTGCGGCACGCCCAGGCGCTCCAGCTCGCGCAGGGTGGGCTGCAGCAGCACGGCCTTGGCGGGGTCGGGCTCGGCCACCACGACGGCCAGGTCCACGGCGGGCAGGGCGGCGTCGATCTCGGCGCAGAACTCCAGCGACCCGGGGCAGTCGACGACGGCGTAGCGGTCGCCCATGAACTCGAAGCCCGCCAGGTTCAGCTCGACCGAATGGCCGCGGGCCTTGGCCTCGGGACTGCTGTCGCCCACCTCGCCCCGGCGGTCGGCGGCGCCGGTGGCGTGCAGCAGGGCCTCCATCAGGGCGGTCTTGCCGGCGCTTGTGGGGCCCACGAGCGCAAGCGCCCGAACGGACCCCTTTTCCTGGATTGCCATGGTCGTTCTCCCACGCACCGAAGGCGTCCCGGACGCCCCCGTTTCCCCCGGAACCTGCGGGGGTCGGAAGCGTCCGAGGCGCTTGTGATGAGCGGCCGACGACCGACTGGGCCGGCCAACGCCGCCCGATGGGAAAACCCTACGCCCCGGCTCGCGCCGTTGGCTAGCGGCGGCCCGTTCGAGTCCTCGTGATCGGGAAAGCTATCGGGCGAGGGCGGGTCGCATGGCGGGCGGCTTGATCTTCAGCTCGAGGGTCTCGGAGGCCGGGCCGTAGAACCAGCCCTGGGCGTAGTCGACGCCGGCCAGCCGCACGGCGCGCTCGGCGTCGGCGGTCTCGACCATCTCGGCCAGGGTCTCGACGCCCAGCTCGCGGCACATGTTCACCAGGTGCCGGATGAAGGTGCTCTCGCGCCCGCCGTGCTGCAGCTCGCGGATGTAGCGCCCGTCGATCTTCACGATGTCGACGGTCAGTTGCTGCAGGTAGGCGAGCGAGGCCGCGCCGGCGCCGAAGTCGTCGAGGCAGATCTCGCAGCCCGCCTCGCGCAGGGCCGCGAGCCGCCGGTCCGCCTGGGCAAGGTCGTCGATGGCCGCGCTCTCGGTGATCTCCAGCACCAGCCGGTCCCTGGTCGCCGGCTTGGCTCGCAGCAGCGCGATGGCCCGGCTGACGAAGGCGTCCGAGCCGATGGTGCGGCCCGAGATGTTCACCGCCAGCCGGTGCTTCGGCTCGCGCTCCAGCACCCGCAGGGCCTCGGTCAGGATGGCCAGGTCCAGCGGCTCGATGAGATCCATCTCCTCGGCCGCCCGGATCGTCGGGAAGGGGCTGGCCTCCTCGCCGAAGCGGACCAGCACCTCGTGGTGGCTCACCCGGCCGTCCATCAGCCGCACGACGGGCTGGTAGGTCAGGCGGAACTGCCGGTCGCGTATGGTGGCGCTCAGCGTGCGGGCGTCGTCGAGCGCGCCCTCCAGGGCCTGGTCCAGCGCCTGGTTGAGGCTGTCGGGCTGGATCTGGGCGAAGCCGCCCTCCATGAAGCTGGTGAGGGCGAAGCGCAGGGCGCGCATCGCCTGCTTGGCGCCGTCCACCCCGCCCATGGCCACGGCGCCGGCAGCGGGCTGCACGTCGGCGTCGATCAGCTTCTTCAGCCGGTCCTGCAGCGCCTCGACCGGCTCCCCCCGGCGGCGCACGAGGGCGTAGCGGTCATCGCCCAGCTCGGCGGCGGTCTCGCCCCGGTGGGACAGCGCGCGCAGCGTTCCGGTGAGCTGGTCCAGCAGCTTGTCGCGACCCTCGCCGGCCGCCTCGATCTGGCGGCCGAGGCCCTCCAGTTCGATCAGAGCCATCTCCATCGCCGGATCCTCGGCGAGCCGGGCCGCGGCGGCCTCGAAGTCGGCGCGGCTGAGCAGGCCGTCCACCCCGCCCGTGCTGACCCGGGAGAGCGCGCAGGAGATGGCGCCGCCGTTCTGCGGCAGGCGGAAGGCGGCGAGGCCCGCCAGGCGCTGGCCGTGCCCCTGTCCGGGGGTGAGCCGCACGGTCACCGGGCCGGCGCGGGCGCCGGGATCCAGGCCGGCGAACAGGGCCTCGACCATCGCATGGTCGGCGTCGTCCACGAACTGGCGCCAGCTGCGCCCGACCAGCGAGGTCTCGGCCGCGCCCGAGAGGGTCTCGCTGGCGCCCAGCGCGAAGGCGATGCGCGCGTCCGGCCCCACCTCCAGGAGGAGGTCGGCCCCCGCGAACGCGAACCCCAGCAGCCGGTGCGACATCAGCTCCACGTGGGGCGCCTGATCCTGTCGTAGACGAAGCTTGACCGTAGCCGGCCCGGCTTAAGTCGTGGTTTCCCTAGATGGTTTACGCCGGCTTACGCCGCCGCGGTGGTCCGGCGCGCCCGAAGCATGCGCTGGCGGTCCTTCAGGACGCTGAAGAGCCGCTCGCGCTGGTGTTCGCCCGCGGGCAGGGGGATGCGGCTGTTCTGGATCTCCAGGTCATGGCCGGCTTCGCGGGCCAGGACGTCCATGGCCTTGGGGTCCAGCCGCCAGAGCAGGTCGACGAGGTCGGCCACCAGCAGCTCGAGCGTCGCCACGCGCGAGACGAGGTCCCTTCGGCTGGTGCGGATCTCCTGGCTCATCTGGCTTCCGCTTTCGGGTTCGGCGTACGATCCGCATAGGCTGCAGCCTACATCTTAAGGTTTCGATATCCGCGGGGCGTACATTGTGAGGCCTGGAGCGTAATTTGACCGACCTGCCCCTAAGCGACCTGCCGGTACGGCCGACCGCCCGCGTCGTCCTGCTCGACCGCGAGGACCGCATCCTCCTGATGAAGGGCCGCCTGCCCAGCGCGAAGGACCGTCCGGGCGCCTGGTTCACCGTCGGCGGCGGGGTGGAGCCCGGCGAGACGCCGGCGGAGGCGGCCATGCGCGAGATCCGCGAGGAGACCGGCATCCTCGACTTCGACCTGGGGCCTGTCCTGTGGCGTCGCGAGGGGGTCATGCGGATGCCGGAGCCGACCCTGTTCCGGGAGAGCTACTTCCTCGCCCGCTGCGAGGGCGCCGAGCCGGATCGTGGGGGGTGGAACGCCGTCGAGCGGGAGCTGATCGACGACATCCGCTGGTGGCGTCACCAGGAGCTGCTGACGACGCAGGAGCGCGTCTTCCCGCCGGGGCTGGCCGAGCTGCTGGAGGAGGTGCTGTCCGGCCGGCTGCCTCCCGAGCCCCGCCCCATTCCCTGGATCTGACCGTCACCATACTGTCGGGCGGCGCCGCTAGAGGTCCCCCATGCTCGCCCTGATGCTCGCCGCCGCCCTTGTCTCGCCCGACTGCGATCTGGAGCGCCCCTCGGGCGCGCCGGGGTGCACGCGCGCGGCCGTGGACGCCCTGCCGATGAACGCGATCCAGGCGATCGGCACCCACAACTCCTACAAGCTCGCGATCTCGGCGAACGAGATGGCCGCCATCCGCGCCGTCAATCCGCGGCAGGCCGACGCCCTCGACTACAGCCACCGCCCCCTGGCCGAGCAGCTCGCCGCCGGCGCCCGCCAGCTCGAGATCGACATCGTCGACGACCCGCAGGGTGGCCTGTTCGCCAGGCCCCTCGGCCGCCGGATGGCCGGCGCGGCGGCCGAGCCCTACGGCCTGGAGCCCCTCAAGGCCCCCGGGCTGAAGGTGCTGCACGTCCCCGACGTCGACTACCGCTCCACCTGCCCGACCTTCCTCGGCTGCCTGCGCGAGATCCGCGCCTGGTCCCTCGCCAACCCCGAGCACGTGCCGATCCTGATCCTGCTGAACCTGAAGGAGGGCGGCCTGTCCTGGCCGGGGGCGGTGCAGGCGCCCGCCTTCGACGCGGCCGCGATGGACCGCATCGACGCCGAGATCCGGCAGGTCTTCCCGGAGGAGGCGCTGGTCACGCCCGACCAGGTGCAGGGACGCCACGCCACCCTGCGCGAGGCCGTGGGCGCCGGCGGCTGGCCGCGCCTGGCGGCCGCCCGGGGCCGGGTGATGTTCGCCTGCGACTGTCCGCCGGCGCAGGTCGCGGTCTACCGGGGAGAGCGCCGCAGCCTCGAGGGCCGGGCGGCGTTCGTGAACGTCGAGGAGACCTCGCCCGCCGCGGCCTACATCACCCTGAACCATCCGGTGGAGGACGCCGGCCGCATCCGCACCGCCGTGGAGGCCGGCCTCATCGTCCGCACGCGGGCCGACGCCGACACCTGGGAAGCGCGCAAGGGCGACCGGACGCGCCAGGCGGCGGCCCTCGCCTCGGGGGCGCAGTACGTCTCCACCGACTACATGGAGCCGGACCCGCGGTTCGGACCCTACAGCGTCGAACTGCCTGGCGGGGGCGCGGCCCGCCCGAACCCCGTCCGCTAGCCGAGCGGCGGTCCGGACCCCGGGACCGGTTCGGGCGGCGGAATGTCCCCCGCGAGGCCCGCAGGGTCCTCGCCGGGGGCGACCAACGCCGTCGTATCTGTCGGCGCCAGAGGTGCGAGGGGCGGGGTGGCGGCCACTTGGGCCGGGTCCGCGCCGGGCGCCGCCTCGGCGGCGGCCGTCAGCACCGCGGCGTCGCCGGCGGCGGGCGGCGGAGGCGGCGGGGCCTCGACCTGCAGGACGGGGGCGTCCACGTCCTTGTCCTCGCGGTCCTTGCCCTTGTCGTCCTTCTCATCGTCGTCATCGCCGTCCATGACGGCCTTGCCGATCTGCTTGCCCACGAAGCTGCCGGCGATCTTGCCCAGCGGCCCGCCCGCCGCCCCGGCCAGGCCGCCCAGCAGGCCGCCCACGGCGCCGCCGGCCTTCTCCTTGGTGACGAGCTTCTTTTTCTTCTCTTTTTCGCCGTCCTCGTCCCCGTCCTCTGCCGGCGGGGGCGGCGGCGCGGGATCGCCGAGCGCCGGGCCGGCAGGCATGGCGGGGAGAGGCTCCGCAGGCGGGGGCGCCGGAGTCTCGGGGATGATAAGGATGTCGGGGGCCGGCGGCGCCGGCGTCTGCGGCGCGGGGGGCGCGCCGGGGAGGACCTGCCCCAGGGCGGCGGCGGCGCCCGCGGGGGCGGCCAGCGCGCCGCATAGCGCGGCGGTCAGGATCTTGCGCATATGGGCTCCTTCAAGGCGGTCCCTCGAATTCGAGGACGATCAACGCCTTGCGCCCGCGCGCGTTTCAGCACGGCTGGAAACGGGCCTGGTCGTCCAGGCCCGTTTCCGCCGTCCGGTTGTTAGCCGGTGATCTTCAGGTTCGTCGCCGAGGTCTTGCCCGACCGACGGTCCTGTTCCAGGTCGAAGTCGACCGTCTGGCCCTCGTTGAGGCCCGACAGGCCGGCCTGCTCGACGGCCGAGATGTGGACGAAGATGTCCTGACCGCCGCCTTCCGGCTTGATGAAGCCGAAGCCCTTGGTCGGGTTGAACCACTTCACCACGCCCGAGCCCGAGCCCATCACGGCGCCGCGGGGACGATCGCCCCCGAAGCCGCCGCCGCGCGAGCCGCCGCCGAAGCCGCCGCCGCCGCCGCCGCCGTAACCGCCGCCGCCGCCGAAGCCGCCGCTGCGCTCGCCGCGGTCGAAGCCGCCCGAGCGACGCGGCGCAGGCGCGCCTTGCGCCGTCACGACGATCGAGGTCGCCGCCAGCTTGCCGGACCGACGGTCCTGTTCGAGTTCGTACTCGACCTGGTCGCCTTCGTTCAGGGCGTCGAGCCCCGCCTGAGCCACCGCCGAGATATGGACGAAGACGTCTTGTCCGCCGTCGTCAGGTTGGATGAAACCGAAGCCTTTGGCCGTATTGAACCACTTGACCGTGCCGCTCGCCATTCGCCGTAACCTACCGAGATAGAAGTCTTCCGCCGCTTTTCCGTCGCGACGTCCGGCCAATCCACGCGACGAGCCGTGGCGACGTTGTAGCTGGCGAAAGGGACCAACACCAGCGCGAGTGACACGGGTCTCCAAACGGCTTATGGGGAGCGCCCTTTCGGGCACAGGTTGGAGTCGAGCTGCTCGTGAAGAGCGTCTGCATCTATTGCGGGTCCTCCCCGGGAACCGACCCCCGCTTCATGGAAGAGGCCGTCGCCGCCGGGACGCTGATCGCCCGCGAGGGTCTGACGCTGGTCTACGGCGGCGGGCGCGTGGGGCTGATGGGCGCCGTGGCCGACGCCGCGCTCGCAGCCGGCGGCAAGGTGGTGGGGGTGATGCCCGCCGACCTCGTCAGCCAGGAGATCGCCCACACCGGCCTCACCGAACTGGTGGTGGTCAACTCGATGCACGAGCGGAAGTGGCGGATGGCCGAGCTGTCCGACGGCTTCCTCTGCCTCCCGGGCGGCCCGGGCACCTTCGAGGAGATCTTCGAGCAGTGGACCTGGGCGCTGCTGGGCTTCCACGCCAAGCCCTGCGGGTTCGTGAACGTCAGCGGCTACTACGACCTGCTGCGCGCGACGATCCAGCAGATGGCCGACAACGGCTTCATCGCCCAGCAGTACGTCGACATGCTGGTCTACGCCGACAGCACGGCCGAGGCGATCGAGCGGTTCCGGGCCTACGTCCCGCCGCCGCCGAAGTGGGGCGTGGCCCCCGTCGAGCAGCGCTACTAGGCGGGGCGCCGGCGCCGGGCTAGCCTCCCCAAAGGGGAGAACAGTCATGGCCGCGCACAACGACGGCGCCGGGCACGGCCGGATCGGCGTCCTGGGCGCCACGGCCCTCGTGGCCGGGAGCATGATCGGCTCGGGCGTCTACCTGCTGCCCGCGACCCTGGGCGCGGTGGGATCCATCTCGATCCTGGGCTGGCTGGCGGCCACCGCCGCCGCCCTGGCCATCGGCGGCCTCTTCGCCTTCCTGGGTCCGGCCGCGCCCGAGGCGCGCAGCCTGGCCGGCTACGTCCAGGCGGGACTCGGACGGCTGTTCGGCGTCCAGACCACCGTCGTCTACTGGTCGCTCTGCTGGTTCGGGAACGTGGCCATCGCCCTGGCCGTCGCGGGCTACGCCGGCTTCCTCGCGCCGGCGCTGGCGGGGGAGGGGCCCCGCCTCGCCGTCACCCTGGCCGCCATCTGGGTCTCGGTGTTTGCGAGCTGGATCGGACCGCGCACGGTGGCCCGGATCGAGGGCTGGACCCTGGCGCTCGGCCTGCTTCCCGTCGTCCTGGCGGCGAGCCTGGGTTGGCTCTGGTTCAGTTCGGAGACCTTCCTGGCCTCGTGGAATCCTCGGGACCTCAGCGTCCCCGCGGCGATCCGCGACTCGGGCCTCAATGCCTTCTGGGCCTTCCTGGGGCTGGAGAGCGCCGCGGCGGTGGCCGCCGTGGTGCGGAACCCGGCCCGCAACGTGCCCCGCGCCACGCTCTTCGGGGTGTTGGCGGCGGCGGCGATCTACATCTCGGCCAGCGCCGCGCTGATGGGCCTCCTGCCCGCGGCCGAACTCGCCAGGTCGGACGCCCCGTTCGCCGACGCCGCGCGGCTGATGCTGGGCGTCGGCGGGGCGGCGCTGATCGCGCTGTTCGCCTTCGTCCGCACCTCGGGCTGCCTGGTGGGCTGGACCCTGGTGGCCGCCGAGACCAGCCGCGGCGCCGCCGACGAGGGGGCGTTCCTGCGCGTCTTCCGCACCCGGCCCGGCGAGAAGGCCTCGGCGGTCAACCTGCTGGCGGTCGGCGTCCTGATGAGCCTCGTGGCCGTGATGACCGTCTCGCCGACGCTGGGCGAGCAGTTCGGAGTGCTGATCAACGTCGCGGTGCTGCTCAGCCTCTACGCCTACATCCTGGCGGGCCTCTCGCTCATCCGACTCTCGGGGAGCTTCCCGCCCGGCAAACGGGCGGCCGCTGTGGCGACGGCGGCGGTCGCCATCGCCTGCTCGGCCGGCCTCATCGCCACCGGCAAGCCGATCGAGCTCGCCTACAGCCTCGTTCCGATCCTAGCCGGCGCGGCGCTGTATCTCGTCATCCGGCGGCGCTAGAACAGGTCCGCGGAACGGAGGGGCCCATGCTGGCGGTCGATCTCTATCGCGGGGAAGAGGCGCTGAAGGCCGATCGCGCCCGCATCCTGCGGCGCACCTGGCAGTTCGTCGGCCATGTCTCGATGCTGCAGTCCAGGGGCGACTACATCGCCGACGTGATTGGCGGGGCCCCGGTGGTCGTGGTGCGCAACGACGGCGGCCTGGCCGCCTTCCACAACGTCTGCCGCCACCGCGCCGGCGGCCTGGTGCCCGACGGGACCGGCAACTGCGGCGAGCACTTCACCTGCCGCTACCACGGCTGGAAGTACGCCCTCGACGGGCGCCTGCGCAGCGCCGTGGACTTCGGCGCCGCGCCGGGCTTCGATCCGCGCCAGTTCGGCCTCTATCCGATCCGGGTGGAGACCTGGCGCGGGATGGTCTTCGTGAACCTCGACGTCGCCGCCGCGCCCCTGGCCGACCTCATGGCGCCGCTGGACCGCCGCTGGGCCGACGACCTGCCGCAGTTCGGCCTGACCGAGCGGCGCACCCACCACATCGCCTGCAACTGGAAGACCTACGTCGAGAACTATCTCGAGGGATACCACCTGCCGATGGTCCACCCCGAGTTCGACGAGGACATCGTGGTCGCCGACTACCGGGTCGAGATCGAGGGCGAGATCGTCTTCCACGCCGCGCCCGCCCGCGACGGCTCGGTCAACGCCGGCCTCTGGGCCTGGATGTGGCCGAACCTGGCCATCAACACCTACCGGCACGGCTACATGGTCGAGCGGATGACCGCGACCGGCCCCGAGAGCACGCGCCTCGACTATTTCTACTTCTTCGACCCGGCCCGCGCCGCCGAACTGGCCGAGATGTTCGTGGTCTCCGACCGGGTCACCGCCCAGGACAAGGAGATCTGCGAGATGGTCCAGCGCAACCTCGCCGCCGGCGTCTATCGCCCCGGCGTGCTCTCGCCCAAGCACGAGGCCGGCATCGCCTGGTTCCAGTCGAAGGTGGCCGGACGCCACGACGATCCCACCCCGCTGGCCGCAGTGTCCTAGAGTTTGCGAATGAAGTTCTCCGCCGCCCTCGCGGGCCTCGCCCTCGCGTTCTCCGTCGCCGCGTCCGCGCTCGCCGCGCCGCCGGCGCCGGCCACCCAGGACTGGACGATCCGTGACTTCCGGTTCCGCAGCGGCGAGACGCTGCCCGAGCTGCGCATCCGCTACCACACCCTCGGCCAGCCGCACCGCAACGCGGCGGGCGAGATCGACAACGCGGTGATGGTCCTGCACGGCACCGGCGGCTCGGGGCGCCAGTTCCTCCAGCCGCAGTTCGCCGACGTGCTGTTCAGGCCGGGCGGGCTGCTGGACCCGGCGAAGTACTTCATCATCCTGCCCGACAACATCGGCCATGGCGGCTCGTCCAAGCCCTCGGACGGCCTGCGCGCGAAGTTCCCGAAGTACGACTACGCCGACATGGTCCAGGCCCAGCACCGGCTCGTCACCGAGAAGCTGGGGGTGAGGCGGCTGCGGCTGATCATGGGCACCTCAATGGGCTGCATGCACGGCTTCATGTGGGCCGAGCAGTGGCCGGACGGGGCGAAGGCCCTGATGCCCATGGCCTGCCAGCCGGTGGAGATCGCCGGCCGCAACCGCCTGTGGCGCAGGATGGCGATCGACGCCATCACCACCGACCCCGCCTACCGCGGCGGCGACTACGAGACCCAGCCGGTCCAGGGCCTGCGCTCGGCCGTCCACCTGCTGCTGCTGGCCGGATCGGCGCCGATCCAGATGCAGGCGAGCCTGCCCACCCGCGAGGCGGCCGACGCCTGGCTCGCCGCCGAGGTTCCGCGGCGGGTCGCGGCCATGGACGCCAACGACTTCGTCTGGCAGGTGGCCTCTTCGCGCACCTACGATCCCTCGAAGGACCTCGAGAAGATCACCGCGCCGATGACGTGGGTGAACTCGGCGGACGACTTCATCAATCCGCCCGAGCTCGGCATCGCCGAAGCGGCCGCCAGGCGGCTGAAGACGACCCGCTACGTCCTCCTGCCGGCCAGCGACCGGACCCGCGGCCATGGCAGCCACACCTGGGCCGAGCTGTGGCAGGCCGAGCTGGCCGACCTGTTGCAGCGGAGCGAGTAGGGCGCCCGCCTACTCGTCGAAGCCGAGGAACACGGCCGCTTCCGAGACCGGCTTGCGCTCGGACACCACCGCGTTGGCCGGGAAGGCCTCGTCCGGCCAGCCCAGGGCGATGGCCTTCATGATCACCTGGTCGTCGGGGATGCCGGCGTGCTCGCGCACCACCGGCGACTGCATGATGCCCTGGCTGTTGATCACGCAGCCCAGGCCTCGGGACCAGGCGGCGTTGACCAGGCAGTTGGTCACCGCGCCGCAGTCGAACGGCGTGTCGTCGCTGCTGGCCAGCACCCGGTCGTAGGTGACGATCACGCAGACCGGCGCGTCGAACTGGCGAAAGCCCCGCAGCACCCAGTCCTGCCGCGCCGCCGTGTCCTCGCGCGCGATGCCCATGGCCGCGAAGAGCTGCTTGGCCACGCCGATCTGCCGCTCGCGGTGCACGCCGGCGAACGCCTCGCCGGTGCGGAACTCGCGCGAATGCGGGATGCCGGCCAGGTTCCGCTCGGTGTTGCCCGCGCGGATCCGGTCCAGCGGCTCGCCGGTGAGGACGTAGAAGTTCCACGGCTGGGTGTTCATCGAGGAGGGCGCCCGCATCGCCAGGGCCAGGATCTCCTCGATCAGCTTGCGCGGCACGGGATCGGGCTTGTAGCCGCGGATGCTGCGGCGGCCGAGGATGACGTCGTCGAAGTTCATGGGGCGGGAACCTAGGGGTGTTTCCCCGGCGGCAGCAAAGCCCGCGAACCACCGCCCGACCCTGTTGTCGATTTTCGAAAATACGGTACGAATGGGCGGCAAGCGGCCGAAGCAACAAGAACGAGGGGAGGCGCGCGTATGCTTGACCTGGGGCTGTCCCGCCGGGGGCTGATCGGGTCCGCCGCGGCCTTGCTGGCCGTGAGCGGCGCGCGGGCGCAGAGCGCCGAGGGGCGGGTGGTCGAGACGACCGAGGGCCGATATCGCGGCCGGCGCGAGAACGGGGTCGAGGTCTTCCGCGGCATGCGCTACGGGGCCGACACCTCCGGCGCGGGCCGCTTTCTGCCGCCCCCGCCGCCTGAGCGGTTCGCGGGCGTGCGCGATGCGTTCGAGTTCGGCGACCAGGCCCCCCAGCCACGCACGATCCTGACGACCCCCGGGCCGATCAGCGAGGATTGCCTGCGCGTCAACGTCTGGACCCCCGAGGCGAGCTCCGCCCGTCGGCGGCCGGTGATGCTGTGGTTCCACGGGGGCGGCTTCGAGGCCGGCACGGGTGCGAGCGGCCTCTATGATGGAAGCAATATGGCCAGGCGCGGCGACGTGGTGATCGTGACGGTCAACCACCGCCTGAACGTCTTCGGCTTCTGCGACCTGTCCCAGCAACTGGGGGCCGAATTCGGCCAGTCGGGCAATGTCGGCTACCTGGACCTCGTCGCGGCGATGAAGTGGGTGCGGACCAACATCGCGGCGTTCGGCGGCGATCCCGACAACGTCACCATCTACGGCCAGTCGGGCGGCGGACGGAAGGTCAGCGTCTGCTTCGCCGGCGAGGAGGCGAACGGCCTGTTCCACAAGGGGATCGTGCAGTCGGGTTCGCACCTGCGGATCCACACGCCCGACCAGGCGCGCGCCCTGACCGACGGCTTGCTCAGGGCGCTCGACATCGCCCCCGCCGACGCCCGCCGGCTGCAGCAGGTCCCGATGGATGCGCTGGGCAAGGCGCAGCGGCAGGTGATCGGGGCGGCGGGCTACCGATTCGAGCCGGTGATCGACGGGTTCTCCTTCAAGGCCCATCCCTGGATTCCCGACGCGCCGCGGCGGAGCGCCAGGGTTCCGCTGATGCTGGGGACGACCCAGACCGAGCTGTCGAACCAGCTGGGCCGCGATCCGGCGATCTTCGCCATGGACGAGGCGGGTCTGAAGGCGCGCCTGGCCAGGATCATTCCACCCGCGGCGGTCGCCGAGGCCGTCCAGGTCTTCAAGGCGTCGACGCCGTCCGGTTCAACCGCCGAGATTTTCTTCAAGATCGCCTCCTGGCGGGCCTACATCACCAACGCCACGATGATGGCCGAGCTGCGCCACGCCATGAACGGCGCAGCCAATCCCACCTGGGTCTATCAGGTCACCTGGCGCTCGCCGGTGCAGGACGGCCGGCGGTTCTCCGAGCACACGATCGACCTGCCCTTCATGTTCGACAACGTCGCGAAGGCGCCGCACCTGACGGGCCCCGAGACGGACGAGACCCGGGCGATGACCGAGGCCATGGCCAATGCCTGGCTCGCCTTCGCGCGCGACGGCGATCCCAACCACCCCGGCCTGCCGGACTGGCCGGCCTACGACGTGGCGAGCCGGCCGGTGATGATGTTCGACGCGCCGCCGACGCTCGCCAACGATCCCTTCCGCGAGGAGCGCCTCTTCATGGCCCGGTTCCCGGCCGTGCGGGGCGGCAGCTAGCACGAAGTCACGGGGGAGTTACGGCATGACCTTCGATACGAGCCGGCGGGCGATCCTGGCCGGCGCAGGCGCCTCGTTCTTCTTGGGCGGCGCGGCCTCGGCCGCCACGACCGACATCTTCCCGGTGGTCGAGACGGCCGAGGGCAGGCTCCGCGGCCTGGTCTCCGGCGGGATCAAGGTGTTCAAGGGCGTGCCCTACGGCGCCGACACCTCCGGGAAGAACCGCTTCCTGCCGCCCCAGCCGGTCAAGCCGTGGGCCGGCGTGCGCGACGCCCTCGACTACGGAAACATCTGCCCGCAGATGCCGGGCGACCGGCGAAGCGACTACGCGAACCTGATCTATCTCGACTACCAGCCCGGCGGGATGGGTGAGGACTGCCTGAACCTCAACATCTGGACGCCCGATCTGTCACGGACGGCGAGGAAGCCGGTGATCGTCCGCTTCCATGGCGGCGGCTTCTACGGCGGCTCCAGCAATTCGCCCGGCATGGACGGCGAGATGCAGGCGCGGCGCGGCGACTGCGTCGTGGTCAGCGTGAACCATCGCCTGAGCGCCTTCGGCTTCCTGCATCTGGCCGACAGCGGCGCGCCGGCAGAGTTCGCCCAGAGCGGCATGGCGGGGATGCTGGACCTCGTGGCCGCCCTGCGCTGGGTGAACCGCAACATCGAGGCGTTCGGCGGCGATCCCAATCGCGTCCTGATCATCGGCCAGTCGGGCGGCGGGGCCAAGGTGAGCGCCCTCATGGCGATGCCGTCGGCCAAGGGCCTGTTCCACCGCGCGGTGCAGATGAGCGGTGCGATGCTGCGGGTGGCCCCCCGCGAGCGCGCCAAGGCGACGGCGGACGCCTTCCTGACCGGGGTGGGCGTCGCGGGCCGCGACATCCGCAAGCTGCAGGCCATGCCGTTCCACGACCTGCTCTCGGCGCAGGCGGACATGGAGGCGGAGCGGCGGGCGAAAGGCGAGGCGCCGAACTCGTTCACGCCGGTGCTGGACGGCGTGGCCCTGCCGCGTCACCCGTTCGATCCGGACGCCCCGCAGGTCAGCGCCGACGTGCCGATGATCGTCTCGACGACCCTAGACGAGCGGACCTATCGGCAGCGGAATTTCAACGAGACCTGGGACGGGGTGCTGAAGATGCTCGCCACCCGCGTCGGAGGCCGCGCGGCCGAGGTGCTGGACCTCTATCGCCAGGAAGACCCTGGAGCCTCGCCCTACCTCATCCAGTCGCGGATCATCAGCGACCAGGGGCGGGGCGCAAGCTTCGCCATGGCCGAGCGCAAGGCCGCCCTCGGCGCAGCGCCCGCCTACGTCTACCTCTGGAAGGCCCCGAGCCCGGCGTGGGGCGGACGCTATGGCGCCACGCACGGCGTGGACGTGGGGCCGAGCGCCGGCGAGGTTCGCGGCGGTCTCCAGGGGGCGAACCTCGTCAGCGCGCGTCTGGCGGACGAGCTATCGTCGGCGATCGTCGCCATGGCGGCGACGGGCGATCCGGGCACGCCCAAGCTGCCGACCTGGACGCCGTACGATGCGGTGAGCCGCGCGACGATGGTCTTCGACGCGCCGTCCACCCGCCTCGAGCCCGACTACCGGGGGACATTCCGCAAGCTGTGGGCCAGCGTCGCGGCCTGACCCAGCGGCGGCTGAGCCGATTTCGCCTCTGCGTGTTATGCTTTTGCCAATCAGGGAGGCCACACGGATGAAGCTCTCCGAAGACGACCGCGACCGCCTCGCGCTGCACACCGCCTTCGCGGTCCATCAGATCGCCCGGTGGGTCGCCACCCAGCAGGATGTCCCCTCCGAGATCCGCGAGCGGCTGCGGGGCCACATCTCGGCGATCGAGGGCGTGCTGGTGACCACCGGCCACGACTGGATCAAGGACGAGATCGAGGCGACCGAGCGGGCGCTGGCCTAGCGCCCGCCTCAGCGCACGAAGCTGGCGCCGTTCACGTCCAGGACCGCGCCCGTCATCGAGGCGGGCGCCTCCAGGGCGAGGTAGGCGGCCACGCTCGCGACCTCCTCGGGGCTGGCCACCCGGCCCAGGGGGATGTCGGCCAGCAGCTTGTCGCCGCCGCGGCTCGCCAGGTACTCGTCGGCCATGCCGGTCATCACGAAGCCCGGGCAGACGGCGAAGGCCAGGATCTCCTCGCGGGCGTAGCCGCGGGCGATGGACTTGGTCATGCCCACCATGCCGGCCTTCGACGCGGCGTAGTGCCAGTGGGCCGGACTGTCGCCGCGATAGGCCGCGCGGCTGGCGATGTTGACGATCCGGCCCCCGCGCCCTTGCTCGCGGAAGTGCAGGACCGCCCGCCGGCAGAGATCGGCCGAGGCCTGCAGGTTGATCTGCATCGTCCGGCTCCAGGCGCCCTGCCAGTCCTCGGCCGGCGCGTCCACGGCGACGGCCTCGAACACCCCGGCGTTGTTGACCAGCACGTCGATCCGCCCGTCCAGCGCCGCCAGCGCGCGGTCCCACAGGACGTCACCCGCGCCCGGGTCGGCGAGGTCGGCGCCGATCACCCCCGGCCCGTCGGTGCGGCCGTGCCCGACCACGCGGGCGCCTTTCGCCGCGAGCGCCGCCTGGATCGCGGCGCCGATGCCGCGGGTGGAGCCGGTGACGAGGATGTGCGGGGCCAAGGCGGGACTCTCCCGAACGGACTTCGCCGCCCTCTTCGCCGCCGCCGGCGGCCCTGGCAAGCCCGCCGGGCCCGTCTGGCCGGCCGCGCCAGAGGCTGCGGCATCTCGCCGCAGGTCGGCCGCTCCTGCCCCGCAAATCGGCCTGGGCGCCGTCCCATAGTGGTGTTTCCCAAAGCTGGCTCAACCGGCGCGTGAGCTCGCATAACGGCGTTTAGCTCTCGGGAAAGGTTGGCGCAGCCACAAGCGTCGCCATGAGCACGACGGTCCGCGACAGCCTGCTGGCGAGCGCCATCTGCGGCGCCATCGGCCTCCTGACGGCGGCCGTCCTGCTGGGATCGTCCAAGATTCCCGATCCGGCCGAAGCCGCCGGCGTCTTCCCTCCGTGGTGGAGCCAGCAGGCCGTGATGGCCGCGGCCGCCAAGGCCGGCGTCATCCGCGATTTCGGCGCCGTCCCCTTCATCGTCGTCGTGCGCGACCCGGAAGGTCGCGCCCAGGCCCGCCTGCGCCAGGCCGGCGCGCTCTTCTCGGTCGCGCCGGCCGGCACGGCCCTGTGTGGAAAGCTGAGGTAGCCCGCGTGTTCCAGACCATCGCCGAACAGCGCAGTTTCGCCGACCGCATCGTCATCGGCGGCCTTTGGATTCTCGTCCCGGTGATCGCGGCCGCGGCCGCCTTCGTCGGGGGCGCTTGGCTGGGCCTGGGCCTCGCCGCCCTGGGCACGGCCGTCGGCGTGACCGTCGTCTGGCGCCTGCTGAAGGCCGGCCCGGTCGTCCGGATCACCGCCGGCGTCGCCCAGATGGCGCAGATCTCCCTGCTGGTGGGCGCCTTCTCCGGCCACCCCTGGCAGATCGACATGCACATGGCCTACTTCGCGGGCCTGGCCGTCCTGATCGTCTACTGCGACTGGCGGGTGATCGGCGCGGCCACGGCCCTGGTGGCGGCCCACCACCTGCTGCTGTCCTTCCTGCTGCCGGCCGCGGTCTTCCCAGGCGGGGGCGACATCGCCCGCGTCCTAGTGCACGCAGTGATCCTGCTCGTGGAGGCGGGCGTGATCATCTGGGTAGGCCACAACCTCTTCTCGATGTTCGAGCGGTCGGGGGCGATGCTGGCCGAGGCCTCCGAGGCCCGCGACCGGGCGGAAGCGGCCATGGGCGACGCCGAGCGCGCGCGGGCCGGCGAGGCCCAGGCCGCCGCCGAGCGTGAGCGGGTGCGCCGCGCGTCCGAGGAGGAGGCCGAACTGGTCGTCGGCGCCCTGGCCGAGGGCCTGGGCCAGCTGGCCCGGGGCGACGCCACCCACCGCATCGGGGCGGCCTTCCCCGACCACTACCGCCAGCTGAAGGACGACTTCAACGCCGCGGCCGATCAGCTGGACGAGACGCTGCGCGCCATCGTCGAGGTCAACGCCCGCGTCCGCGGCAGCGCCTCGGAGCTGTCGGGCGCCTCGCGCGACCTGTCCCAGCGGACCGAGCAGCAGGCCGCCACGCTCGAGGAGACCGCCGCGGCGCTGGACGAGGTCACCGCCACCGTGAAGCGCACGGCCGCAGGCGCCCGCCAGGCCGGCGAGGTGGTGGGCGCGGCCCGGGACCACGCCCGGCAGTCGGGCGAGATCGTCCGGGCGGCCGTCGCGGCGATGAACGGCATCGAAGCCTCCTCGACCCAGATCGGCCAGATCATCGGGGTGATCGACGAGATCGCCTTCCAGACCAATCTGCTGGCGCTCAACGCCGGGGTGGAAGCGGCCCGCGCGGGCGAGGCCGGCAAGGGCTTCGCCGTCGTCGCCATCGAGGTCCGCGCCCTGGCCGAGCGATCGGCCGAGGCGGCGCGGGAGATCAAGTCCCTGGTCGCCGCCTCCAGCGCTCAGGTCGGCGAAGGGGTGTCCCTGGTGGGCCGCACCGGCGAGGCCCTGGAGCGGATCGTCGCCGAGGTGGCCCAGGTGAACGCCGCGATCGCCGACATCGTCAGTTCGACCGCCGAGCAGGCGACCAGCCTGGAGGAGGTGAACACCGCCGTGAACAACCTCGACGGCGTCACCCAGCAGAACGCCGCCATGGTCGAGGAGGCCACCGCCGCCACCCACACCCTGGCGTCCGAGACCGAGCGTCTGGCCCAGCTGATCGCCCGCTTCCAGGTCTCCCAGGAGGGCGGGTTCGAGAAGCGCGCCGCCTGACGCGGCGCGCCGCTCGGGCGGTCAGCGGGTGGTGACGGTCGGCCGGACGACCACCTCGTTGACGTCCACGTCGGCCGGCTGCTCGATGGCGAAGCGGACGGCCCGTGCGATGGCTTCCGCGGGCAGGATCTGCTTGCGGTACTCGTCGACGAAGGCTGCGGTCGGCGCGTGGGTGATGGTGTGCGCCAGCTCCGAGGTCGTGGCGCCCGGCGAGACCACCGTCACCCGCACCTTGTCGGTCTCCTGGCGCAGGGCCTCCGAGATCACCCGGACCGCGAACTTGGTCGCGCAGTAGACCGCGCCCGACGGCAGGATCTGGTGGCCGGCGGTCGAGGCGATGTTGACGATCTGGCCCTCGCCCTGCGCCTCCATGACCGGCAGGGCCGCCGCGATGCCGTGCAGCACGCCGCGGATGTTGACGTCGATCATCTGGTCCCACTCGTCCACCTTCAGCGCGGCCAGGGGCGACAGGGGCATGATCCCGGCGTTGTTGACGATGACGTCGACCCGGCCGAACGCCTCGCGGGCTGCGTCCACGAACGCCTGCACGCTCTGGCGCGAGGTCACGTCGAGCGCCTTGGCCAGGGCCCGGCCGCCGGCCGCCTCGATCTCGGCCTTCAGCGCCTCCAGCCGCTCGACCCGCCGGGCGCCGATCACCACCGCGGCCCCGCCCGCGGCCAGGTCGCGGGCGATCGCCTCGCCGATGCCGCTCGAGGCCCCGGTCACCAGCACCACCTTGTTCTCAATTCCGGACATCGCCGTCTCCTTTGCTGCGAGGCCCGAGAGATGCGCCGGACCGGCCGAACGGCGTTAGACCGCTCCTCCGCCGTTCTTGCCCGATCCTCCAGGAAAAGCCTGTCGCGGTTGCGCCGCCCGCGCGCGTGTGGAACGCCTTCGGCATGGAAGAGCTCGCGGAACTGATCGCCCGGCACGCCCAGCCCGACGGGATGGTCGACATGCCCGTTCCTGGCCTGGCGCTGTTCCACGCCTCGGGCCCGACCGCGGCCGTGCCGGTGCTGCACAAGCCGGCCGTCTGCATCATCGCGCAAGGCGCCAAGGTGGCGACGGTGGGCGAGGAGACCTTCCGCTACGACGCCACGTCCCATCTGGTGATCTCGGTGGAGCTGCCCCTCACCGGCCAGGTCACCGAGGCCAGCCCCGAGCGGCCGTACCTATGCGTGCGGATCGACCTCGAGCCCGTCCTGCTGGGCGAGCTGCTGCTGGAGCCGCTGCCGGCGGCGGGGGCCGAAAGCGGCCGCGGCCTGCACGTCAGCCGCACCACGCCCGAGCTCGCCGGCGCCGCGGCCCGCCTCGTGGCCCTGCTGGACGCGCCGCAGGACGCCCCCGCGCTCGCCCCGCTGATCCGGCGCGAGATCCACTACCGCCTGCTCACCGGCGACCAGGCCGGCCTCGTGCGCCAGATCGGCATGCCCGACAGCCGGATCGCCCATGTGAACCGCGCCATCGCCTGGATCCGCGCCAACTTCGACCGGCCGTTCAGCATCGAGGCGGTGGCCCGGGCCGCCGGCATGAGCCCCTCGGCGCTGCACCAGCACTTCAAGGCGATCACCGCCATGAGCCCGCTGCAGTACCAGAAGCAGCTCCGGCTGCAGGAGGCCCGCCGCCTGATGATCGGCGAGGGACGCGACGCCCAGCACGCGGCCTTCGAGGTCGGCTACGAGAGCCCCTCGCAGTTCTCGCGCGAGTACGCCCGCCTGTTCGGAGCCCCGCCGGCCCGCGACGCGGCGCGGCTGCGGGCCGCGGCGCCGGCGTTCGCGTAAGGCCCGCTACTCGCCGATCCCCAGCACCTTCTTCAGGAACAGCACCTCGGTTGCGCGGACGGCTTCCTGGTTGGCCTTCTTCTGGATGCCGTGGCCTTCGTCCTTGGCCAGGACGTACCAGACCTCGGTGCCCTGGGCCCGCAGCGTGGCGACCATCTGCTCGGACTCGGTGCGCGGCACGCGCGGGTCGTTGGCCCCCTGGAAGACCATCATCGGCTTTTTCATCCTCGCGCTCATCTTGATCGGCGCGATGCGTTCGAACACGGCCCGCATCTTGGGATCGCGCTCGTCGCCGTATTCAGCCCGGCGCAGGTCGCGGCGGTAGCCTTCGGTGTTGTTCAGGAAGGTGATGAAGTCCGAGATGCCGTAGAGGTCGATGACGCCTGCGATGCGGTCGTTGTAGTGGCCGGCCACCGCCAGGACCATGTAGCCGCCGTACGACTGGCCCACCACCGCCACGCGGCTGGCGTCGAGGTCGGGCTGCTTGGCCACCCAGTCCAGCAGGGCGCCGATGTCCTTGACCGAGTCCTCGCGCTTCTCGGCGTTGTCGAGGGCGAGGTACGTCTTGCCGTAGCCCGACGAGCCGCGGACGTTCGGGATGATCACGGCCGCGCCCAGCTCGTTCACCCACGACTGCCGGCGCGGGTTGAAGTTGGGCAGCTCCTGGCTTTCGGGCCCGCCGTGGATCTGGATCACCACCGGCAGCTTCTCGCCCCGCCGCGCGGCCTTCGGCTTGTAGATGAACGCCGGGATCGAGCGCTTGTCGAAGGTCGGGTAGCGGAACAGCTCCGGCTCCACGAGCCTGGCCGGATCGAGCCCGCCCAGTTCGCTCTGCGTCCACCGCACCAGCGTTCCGCCCGCGAGCTCGTACGACCACACGTCTCCCGAGCTGGTGGAGGTGGAGAGCGACAGCCCGAGCCTGGACCCGTCGGGGGAGAACTTCAGCGCCGTCAGCACGCCGAGCGGCAGCTTCGGCCCGGGCAGTTCCCGGCCGCTGGCGATGTCGCGCAGCACGACCTTGGAATAGCCCTCCTCGTTGACGGCGTAGGCGATGGTGCGGCCGTCGGGCGAGACGTCCATCTCCTCGGCGCCCCACTTCGCGCCGGAATCGAGATCGCGGACCTTGCCCGTGGCGATGTCGATGACCACCGGCCGGGTCACTTCCGAGCCGTCGTCGGACAGCACGATCACCGACCGGCCGCCGTCCACGAAGGCGCCGCCGGCGTAGGCGATCTTCCGGCCGGTCGGGCCCACCGGCGCGATTTTGCCGGTCTCAACGTCCAGCACGAACAGCTCCACATGGGCCGCCGAGTTGTAGCGGCTGACCAGCAGGTGGCGGCCGTCGGCCGAGACGTCCTGCGGAGCCAGGGCGCCGACGCCGTCGTGCACCAGCCGCCGGCCGGCCGGGTTCGCCGGGTCGGCGACCATGATGTCGTAGTTGGGATCGCCCCGGTTCACCTGGCTCCAGGCGACGAGGCGGCCGTCCTTGGAGAAGACGAAGCTCTGGTTGCGGGTGTCGGGCGCGGTCAGCCGGACCTCGTTCCCCGAAAGGTCGCGCAGCCAAGCCTGGTAGTACTCGGCCCCGCCGACGTCGCGGGGGTAGAGGAAGCGTTCGGTCCCGGGCTGCACGATGGCCGCGTTGATCGGCTCATCGGCGAAGGTGAGCTGGGTGCGGGCCGCGCCGGGAGCCTTCACCCGGTGGATCTGGTTCGTCTCGCCGAACCGCGTGGCGATCAGGATGGAGCCGTCCGGCAGCCAGTCCTCGAACACCGCGTAGCGCGCGTCGTAGTAGGGGGCGATGGCGGCCTGCAGCGCGGCGGGCGTCTCGGGCGCGCCCTCGTAGACGATCTGGCCCACCTCGCGCCGGGCGACTTCCGCGCCGGCCGCCGAGACGAACGCCAGGGCCAGGGCCGCACCGGCCAGCAACGCACGCGACTTCATCGAGAACACCCCCGCTAGGACAGGGGGCGACCGAAGCGCGGCGCGGCTGCGGCGTCAATCCGTAGGCGTGGTACCAATCTTCGGCGAACGCGAGTCGGAAAGACGTGATCGGGGGGACATGACATGCACGCGCGCGACTTCCTGCCCAGGCTGGTCCTGGCCGCCGCCATCGCCGGCGGCGTCGGCTACATCTTCACCTGGGACCTCGAGCTGCCGAAGGCCCTGCATGTGGCCGCCAAGGGGTCGGGCGTCGGCCTGCTGGCGCTCTACGCGGCCCTGCTCGCCAAGGACGCCGACGGGATCCGCATCGCCGCGGTGATGGCCTTCGGCGCCCTGGGCGACGTGCTGCTGGACGCCGTGGGCCTGCAGGTCGGGGCGGTGGCCTTCCTGGTCGGGCACGTCATCGCCATAACCCTCTACGCCCAGAACCTGCGCAGCCCGCTGAGCCCGGCGCGGATCGCCGGCGCGGCCGCGTTCGTGCTGCTGGTCTGCGCCGCCGCCTACAGCCTGCCCGCCGACCGGGCCGGGGCGCCGGCGGTGGCGCTCTACACCGCCGGCCTCGCCGCCATGGCCGCCATGGCCTGGATGAGCCGCTTCCCGCGGACCTCCACGGGCGTGGGCGCCCTGATGTTCGTGGCCTCGGACCTGCTGATCTTCGGCCAGCTGGGGCCCTGGGACGGCGCGCCGGGGATCGGGCTCGGGATCTGGGGGCTCTACTTCGGCGGCCAGCTGCTGATCTGCCTGGGCGTGACCCGCACCCTGGCGGCGGCGCCGCGCACCTTCCGGCCCGTCACGGCCTAGCGACCCGCGCGGCGCCGGAAAACCGGGCGCCGGGCGCCCGGCCGGCAGGCGTTCGACGCGCCTGAGCGCCGATCGCGCCGAGGAGCGGCGGCCCGCCGGCCCGGCCCGGCTTAACTCGGCCGGCATGCGCGTCCTGCTCGTCGACCCCGACCCGGCCCGGGCCGCCCTCGTGACGGAAGGCCTGGCGGGAATCGATCCGCTGGAGGTCCGGCACGCCGCCGCCTTCGACGAGGCCGCCGCCGCGGCCTTCGCACCCGACGTGGTGGTGGTGGCCGCGGACAGCCCCGACCGCGACACGCTGGAGAGCCTGCGCGAGGCGAGCCGCGCGAACCCGCGGCCGGTGGTGATGTTCGTGGACCGCTCCGAGCCGGGGCTGGCGGAGGAGGCCGTGCGGGCCGGCGTCGCCGCCTATGTGGTGGACGGCCTCGCGCCCGGCCGCGTGCGCGGGGTGCTGGAGGTGGCCATGAGCCGCTTCGCCCTCATGAACCAACTGCGCCAGGACCTGGCCAAGGCCAAGGCCGACCTCGCCTCCCGCAAGACGGTGGAGCGGGCCAAGGCGCTGCTGATGAAGGAGCGCGGGCTGGAGGAGGAAGAGGCGTACCGCGTTCTGCGCAAGCTCTCCATGGACGCGGGCCGGCCCATCGCCGCCGTGGCCGCCGACCTCCTGGCGTTCGCCGGCGTGCTGAAGGGAGAGGGGCCATGAGGATCCGACTGGGCTTCGTGCCGCTGAGCGACGCTGCGCCGCTCATCGCCGCCCGCGCCTGCGGCTTCTTCGCGGAGGAGGGGCTGCAGGTCGAGCTGAGCCGGGAAGCTTCCTGGGCCACGGTGCGCGACAAGGTGGCGGTGGGAGCGCTCGACGGCGCCCACATGCTGGCGCCCATGGTGCTGGCGGCGGCGCTGGGGGTCGGCAGCGAGCCCGCGCCGCTGATCGTCCCCCTCGCCCTGGCGCGGGGCGGCGCGGCGGTGGCGATCTCGTCCCGCATTCCGGCGGCCGGCCTGGCGCGGCTCGTCGCCCAGCGGCGGGAGGCGGGCGCCAGCCCGCTCACCTTCGCCGTGGTGTTCCCCTATTCGATCCATGCCTACCTGCTGCGGGCCTGGCTGGAGCAGGGGGGGATCGATCCCGATGCCGATGTCCGGCTCACCGTCGCGCCGCCGCCGCGCATGGCCGACTTGCTGGCGGGGGGCGTGATCGAGGGCTTCTGCGCGGGCGAGCCGTGGGCCGCCGCCGCCGTGGCGGCCGGCGCCGGCCAGGTCGCCGTGCGCGCCGGGCAGCTCTGGCCCGGCGCGCCCGACAAGGTGTTCGCCGTGACCCGGGCCTGGGCCGAGGCCGACCCGCCGCGCCTGCAGGCGGTGCTCCGGGCCCTGTTGCGCGCCGCCGCCTGGGCCGAAGCGCCGGGGAACCGCGCCGCCGTCGCCGACCTGCTGGCCCGGCCGGAGCATTTGCGCCTGGAGCCCGAGCTGATCGCCGCCGGCCTCGATCACATCGTCTACGGCTCGGGCGCGCCCGAGCCGCGGGACGCCGCCTGGCTGCTCGGCGAGATGAAGCGGTGGGGCCAGATTCCCGCCAGCCTGGACGCCGCGGCGGCCGCCGCCCCCATCTACCGCCCGGACCTCCACGCCGCGGCGGCCGGGGCGCTCAGCGCCTGAATTCTGGTCATCGCGCCGCCTACGGCGCCGTGATTTTGCACTGCGGCATGGCCCCGTGGGCGCCGGGGCCGGTATCGGGGTGACGAGCCGCCGAGGCGGCGTTTTCATCGAACCCAGGCCCAGGACAACGGCGTTCGCGGCCCCCGGACAGGCTCAAGGACGAGCCCTCCCACACGGCGACGCCGCCGCTCCACCGCAATCCGCACGGGGCCTGATCCGCATGTCTGCGCGCTCGTTCCTGAAGGCCGGCCACCCGCCGACCCTCTTCGCCGCCTTCCTCTATTTCGACCTGAGCTTCATGGTCTGGGTGATCCTGGGGCCGCTCGGCGTCGCCATCGCCACGGACTTCGGCCTGACGCCGGCCGAGAAGGGGCTGATGGTCGCCGTGCCGGTGCTGGCCGGCGCCGTGCTGCGCCTCTTCGCGGGCGTGCTTGTGGATCACATCGGTCCCAAGCGGACCGGCCTGATCGGCCAGCTCGTCGTGCTGGCGGGCCTCGCGGCCGCCTGGCGGCTGGGGATCGGCGGCTATCCCCAGGTCCTGGCCCTCGGCTGCGTGCTGGGCGTCGCGGGGGCGTCCTTCGCTGTCGCCCTGCCGCTCGCTTCGCGCTGGTACCCGCCCGAACACCAGGGCCTGGCCCTCGGTATCGCCGGCGCCGGCAATTCGGGGACGGCCCTCGCGGCCCTGTTCGCCCCAGCCCTGGCCCAGCGCTTCGGCTGGGAGAATGTGATCGGCCTGGCGACCCTGCCGCTCGCCGCAGCCTTCGTCGTCTATCTGGTCTTCGCCAGGGACGCGCCGGACCGGCCGCCGCCCAAGCGCCTCTCGGAATACCTCTCGGTGCTCCGCACGGCCGACGCCTGGTGGCTGATGCTGCTCTACGGCGTCACCTTCGGCGGGTTCGTGGGCCTGTCGTCCTCCCTGACCATCTACTTCAACGCCGAGTACGGCCTGCCGGCTGTGACCGCGGGCTTCTTCACCGCCGCCTGCGTGTTCGCCGGCTCGTTCGTTCGGCCGGTGGGCGGGGCGCTGGCCGACCGCTTCGGCGGGGTGCGCACGCTGAGCGTCGTCTACCTGCTGGCCGCGCTCGGCCTCGCGCTGGCCAGTTTCCAGCCGCCCAGCGTCTGGATGGCCCTGGCCGTGATCCTCTTCGCCATGGCGGCGCTCGGGGCCGGCAACGGGGCGGTCTTCCAGCTCGCGCCGCAGCGCTTCGGCAAGGAGATCGGCGTGGTCACCGGCCTCGTCGGCATGACCGGCGGGATCGGCGGCTTCTACCTGGCCTCCAGCCTCGGCTGGGCCAAGCAGGTCACCGGCAGCTACCAGGCGGGCCTGCTCGCCTTCGCCGCCCTCGCCCTCGTGGCCCTGGCCTGCCTCACCGGGGTCAAGGCCCGCTGGCGGCGCACCTGGGCCGGCGAGGCCGCCGGCGCGCCCCTCAGGCTCTAGGAGGCGATCATGACCACCCTCAGGGAACGCCTCGTCGTCGTCGGCAACGGCATGGCCGGCTGCCGGGCGGTGCAGGAGGTGCTGAAGCGCGACCCCGGCCGCTACGAGATCGCCATCGTCGGCGCCGAGCCGCGGGTGAACTACGACCGCATCATGCTCTCGCCCGTCCTGGCGGGGGAGAAGACCTTCGCCGACATCGTGCTGAACGATGAGGCCTGGTACCGCGACAACGGGATCGCTCTGCACGCCGGCCGGCGGGTGGAGGCCATCGACCGCCAGGCCCGGATGGTGCGCGGGGAGGGCGGCCTTGCGCTGCCCTACGACCGGCTGGTCCTCGCCACGGGGTCGGACCCGGTGCGCCTGCCCCTGCCGGGCGCTGACCTCGCCGGCGTCGTCACTTTCCGCGACCTCGACGACGTGGAGGCGATGATCGCCGCCTCCGCCCGGCCGGGCGCGCGGGCGGTGGTGATCGGCGGCGGCCTTCTGGGCATCGAGGCCGCCTACGGCCTCGCCCGCCGGGGCATGGCGGCCACTGTCGTCCACCTGATGGACGTCCTGATGGAGCGCCAGCTCGACGCCTCCGCCGGCTTCCTGCTGGCCGAGGCGATGGCCGCCCGCGGCGTCGAGACCGTGCTGGAGGCCCAGTCCGAGGAGATCGTGGGTCGGGACGGCCGGGTTGCGGGCCTGCGGCTGAAGGACGGCCGCGTGCTGCCCTGCGACCTCCTGGTGATGGCGGTCGGCATCCGGCCGAACGCGACCCTGGCCAAGGCCAGCGGCCTGGAGGTCGGCCGCGGGGTGGTGGTGGACGACGCCCTGCGCACTTCCGATCCGGCGATCTACGCCGTGGGCGAGTGCGTCGAGCACCGGGGCCAGTGCTACGGCCTCGTGGCCCCCATCTGGGAGATGTGCCGCACGCTCGCCGACGCCCTGACGGGCCGCGAGGCCGCCTGGGAGGGCGCGGTGCTCTCCACCCGGCTGAAGGTCTCGGGCGTGGACGTCTTCTCGGCCGGCCGGTTCGCGGGCGGCTCGGGTTGCGAGGACATCGTGTTCCGGGACGCCGGGCGCGGCGTCTACAAGCGGATCGTGCTGGAGGAGGGCCGCCTCGCCGGGGCGGTGCTGTTCGGCGACGTCGCCGACGGCGGCTGGTACTTCGACCTGATGCGGCAGGAGACCGAGGTCTCCGACATCCGCGAGACCCTGGTCTTCGGCCAGGCGGTGACGGAGGGCCTTCGGGGCCTCGACCCTAGCGCCGCCGTTGCGGCCATGGCCGACGAGGCCGAGGTCTGCGGCTGCAACGGCGTCTGCAAGGGGACCATCGTCCAGGCCATCGCCGAACAGGGCCATGCGACCCTGGACGCGGTGCGGGCCCACACCAAGGCCTCGGCGTCGTGCGGCTCGTGCACGCCCGTCGTCGAGCGGATCCTGAAGGCTACGCTGGGCGACGCCTTCCAGGTCCAGACGGGGCCGAAGCCGGTCTGCGGCTGCACCGGGAAGGGCCACGACGAGGTGCGCCGGCGCATCCTGGCCGAGGGGCTGAAGTCCATGCCTGCGGTCATGCAGGCGCTGGAGTGGACCACGCCCGACGGCTGCCCCGCCTGCCGGCCGGCCCTCAACTACTACCTCCTGTGCGCCTGGCCGGGCGACTACCGCGACGACCGCCAGAGCCGCTTCGTCAACGAGCGGGTGCACGCCAACATCCAGAAGGACGGCACCTATTCCGTCGTTCCGCGCATGTGGGGCGGGCTCACCTCGGCGGCCGAGCTGCGCGCCATCGCCGACGTGGTCGAGAAGTTCGCCATCCCGACCGTCAAGGTGACCGGCGGCCAGCGCATCGACCTGCTGGGCGTGAAGAAGGACGACCTGCCGAAGGTGTGGGCCGACCTCAACCGCGCGGGCATGGTCTCGGGCCACGCCTACGCCAAGGGCCTGCGGACCGTGAAGACCTGCGTCGGCTCGGACTGGTGCCGGTTCGGAACCCAGGACTCGACGGGCCTGGGCGTGCGGCTCGAGAAGTTCATGTGGGGCTCGTGGACCCCGGCCAAGGTCAAGCTCGGCGTCTCGGGCTGCCCGCGCAACTGCGCCGAGGCCACCTGCAAGGACATCGGGGTCGTCTGCGTCGACAGCGGCTACGAGATCCACGTCGGCGGCGCCGCTGGCCTGCACATCCAGGGGACCCAGCTCCTGACGAAGGTCGCCACCGAGGACGAGGCGGTCTGGACCATCTGCGCCGTCACCCAGCTCTACCGCGAGGAGGGCTGGTACCTGGAGCGCATCTACAAGTGGATGGACCGGGTGGGGCTGGAGACCATCCGCGCCGCCGTCTGCGACCCCGACCGGCGGCGCGCCCTCTACGACCGCTTCGCCTATTCGCAGCGCTTCGCCCGCGTCGACCCCTGGGCCGAGCGGGTCGCCGGCCGCGACGCCGCCGAGTTCAACCCGCTCACCCGCCGCCTGGAGTTCGCCCCCGCATGAACGCTCTCGTGAAGGACCCTACCGTCTGGACGGACGTCGGGGCCGTGACCGACATCCCCGCGCGGGGCGCGCGGCGCGTGCCGACGCCGGATGGCGACATCGCCGTGTTCCGCACCGGCGACGGCCGCATCTTCGCCCTGAAGGACGCCTGCCCTCACAAGGGCGGACCGCTGAGCCAGGGCATCGTCCACGGCCACGCCGTCGCCTGCCCCCTGCACAACTGGTCCATCGACCTGGCCACCGGCGAGCCGCTGGGGGCCGACCGCGGCAAGGGCTGCGCGCCGGTGGCGCGGGTCCGGGTGGAGGGCGGTCGCGTCCTCGTGGGGCGGGTGTGAGGACGACCTGCCCCTACTGCGGCGTCGGGTGCGGGATCTCGGCTGAGGCCGAGGGCCGAGCGCTGTCGGTGGCGGGCGATCCGGCGCATCCGGCCAACCTCGGGCGGCTGTGCTCGAAGGGGAGCGCCCTGGGGGCCACGGTCGGCCTGGAGGGGCGGCTGCTGCATCCGACGATCGGCGATCGCCCCGCGACTTGGGCCGAGGCGACCGGGCTGGTCGCGCGCCGGTTACGGGAGGCCATCGCCCGCCACGGGCCGGACTCGGTCGCCTTCTACGTCTCGGGCCAGCTGCTGACCGAGGACTACTACGCCGCCAACAAGCTGATGAAGGGCTTCATCGGCTCGGCCAACATCGACACCAACTCGCGGCTGTGCATGGCCTCGGCGGTTGTGGCCCACAAGCTCGCCTTCGGCGCCGACCTCGTCCCGGGCTGCTACGAGGACCTGGACCTGGCCGACCTCGTGGTCCTGTCCGGACACAACGCCGCCTGGACCCACCCCGTGCTCTTCCGCCGCCTGGAAGCCGCCCGCGCCCGCGGCCAGCGCCATGTGGTGATCGACCCGCGCCGCACCGACACGGCCGAAGCCGCCGACCTGCACCTGCCCATCGCCCCGCAGACCGACGTGAGGCTGTGGAACGGCCTGCTGGCCGACCTCATCCGGCGGGGCGCGATCGACCTGGCGTTCCTCTCGGCCCACGTCGGGGGCTTCGCCGAGACCGAGGCCGAGCTCGCACGCGCCGACCAGTCGCCCGCCGCCGTCGCCGCCGACTGCGGCGTGCCGCTCGCCGACCTCGAGCGCTTCTTCCGCTGGTTCGCCGCCACGCCGCGGACCGTCAGCCTCTTCTCCATGGGGGCCAACCAGTCGGCGCAGGGCGTGGCCAAGGGCCTGGCCATCCTGAACGTCCACCTCGCCACCGGCCGCATCGGCAAGCCCGGGGCCTGCCCGTTCTCGATCACCGGCCAGCCCAACGCCATGGGCGGGCGCGAGACCGGCGGCATGGCCACCACGCTGGCCGCCCACATGGATTTCGAAGAGGCCGCCCGCGCCCGGGTCCGGCGCTTCTGGGGCGCGCCGACGATCGCCGAGCGGCCCGGCCTGAGGGCCGTCGAGATGTTCGAGGCGGTGCGCGAGGGCCGCATCAAGGCGCTGTGGATCATGGCCACCAATCCGGCGGTCAGCCTCCCCGACGCCGGCCGCGTCCGCGAGGCGCTCGCCGCCTGTCCGTTCGTCGTGGTGTCCGACGTCATGGCCGCGACCGACACCTCGGCCTTCGCCCACGTGCGCCTGCCCGCCCTGGCCTGGGGCGAGAAGGACGGGACCGTCACCAACTCCGAGCGCCGCATCTCGCGCCAGCGGCCGCTGCTTCCCCCGCCCGGCGAGGCGCGCGCGGACTGGCGGATCGTCGCCGACGTGGCGACGGCCATGGGCTTCGGCGAGGCCTTCGGCTGGCGCACGCCGGCGCAGGTGTTCCGCGAATGGGCGCGGCTGACCGCCTACGACAATCCGGACCGGGTGCTGAACCTCGGCCCGCTCGCCGCCCTCACGCCCGAGGCCTACGACGCCCTGGAGCCGGTCCAGTGGCCGGTGACGGCCGCCGGGGGCGCGCCGCGCCTGTTCACGGACGGGCGGTTCCAGACGCCTGACGGGCGGGGGCGCATGCATCCGGTGGCGGCCGAGGGGCCGGCCGAGCCGGTGGATCCCGGCTATCCGCTGGCGCTCAACACCGGCCGGGTCCGCGACCACTGGCATACGCTCACCCGCACCGGGCTGGCCCCCGAGCTGTGCCGCCATGCGCCCGAGCCCTATGTGGAGATCCACCCCGCCGACGCCGCGCCCCTGGGGATCGCCGAGGGCGCGCTGACCCGGATCGTCACCCGGCAGGGCGAGGCCGTGGCGACCGCCCGCCTTTCCGATCGCCAGCGGCCGGGCTCGGTCTTCCTGCCGATGCACTGGACGCAGGCCTTCGCCCCGGCCGGCCGCGCCAACCCGCTGGTCGCGGCGCGCACCGATCCCCGCTCGGGCCAGCCCGAGTTCAAGCACACGCCGGCCCGCGTGCGGCCCTATCGCGAGACCTGGCGCGGCTTCCTGCTCGCCCCAGCGGCCGTCGAGCCGCCGCGAGGCTGCGACCTGGTCTGGCGGCGCATCCCACAGCCGGCCTGCCAGCTGCACGAGTTCGCCGGCCGGGGGGACGGCGCCGAGCGCGAAGCGGTGCGCCGGGCGCTGGCCCGCGGCGCGCCGGCCGAGGTGCTGCGCTTCGAGGACCCGGCCGCCGGCGTCCTGCGCGAGGCCTTCCTGGCGGAGGGGCGGCTCGAGCGGGTGCTGTTCCTGGCGGCGGCCGGCGAGCTGCCGCCCCGGGACTGGCTGGCGGAGCTGTTCGCCGGCGGCGTGCTCGACCCCCTCCAGCGGGCGGCCCTGCTGGTCGGCCGCGCGCCCGGCCGCGCGGTGGAGGCCGGCCCCGTGGTCTGCGCCTGCCGCGGCGTGCGCCAGCCGCGCATCGAGGCCGCCATCGCCGACGGGGCCCGCGACCTCGACGCCGTGGCCGGGGCGACCGGAGCCGGCGCGTCCTGCGGCTCGTGCCGGCCCGAGATCGCCCGTCTCCTTTCCGCAACCAGTCCGCAGGTGCGCCATGCCGCCTGATCCCGTTCCCGGCCGCGTCCGCCTAGTGGGCGCCGGCCCCGGCGCCGCCGACCTCCTGACCGTGCGCGCCCTGCGGGCGGTGCAGTCGGCGCAGGCCCTGCTCTACGACGCCCTTGTCCCCGAAGAGATCGTGGCGCTCGCGCCGGCCGCCTGTCTCAAGGTCCAGACCGGCAAGCGCGCCGGTCGGCCCAGCCTGCGGCAGGAGACCATCAACCGCCTGATGCTGCGCCTGGCGCGCCGGGGCCTCGACGTGGTCCGGCTGAAGGGCGGCGATCCCTCGGTCTTCGGGCGGGTGGGGGAGGAGGCGGCGTTCCTCGCGGCCCGCGGGGTCGCGGTCGAGATCGTGCCCGGCGTCACTGCCGCCTGCGCGGCCGCGGCCCAGTTCGGCTTCCCGCTGACCCACCGGGGCGAGGCGCGTCGGGTGGTGTTCGCCACCGCCACGCTGAAGGACGGCGCCCCCTGCCTGGACATGGCGGCCGCCGCCGATCCGCAGGCCACGGTCGCGCTCTATATGGGCGGTGGCGCGGCGCCCGACCTGGCCGCGGCGCTCGTCGCCGCGGGCCGCAGCGCGGCGACTCCGGCGCTGGTGCTGGAGTCGGTCGGTCGGCCGGACGCGCGCATCCTGTTCGACGGCACGCTCGCGGGGCTCACGGCCGCCGCCGGCTTCCGCGCGGAGGGACCGGTCCTGCTGGTCGTGGGCGAGGCGGTGGCCCGGGGTCTCGCCCGCGGAGGTGCGGGCAGGATCGAAGCCGCCGCGTGAGCGGCCTCAGCCGCCGTCCGTGCGCCAGCCGCCGCCCAGGGCCTTGAACAGCGTGATCTGGTTCGAGGCGACCAGGGCCTCCGACTGGGCGAGCTGCGCCTCCAGGCCGGCCAGCGTCCGTTCGGCGTCGAGCACGGTCAGGAAGCTGTCCAGCCCGGCGCCCTGGCGCAGGCGCGCCAGCCGCACCGCCTCCGCGCTCTCGTCGCGGGCGCGGCGCAGGGCCGTGCGCCGGTCGAGCTCGCGCCCATAGGCGGACAGCGCCGTCTCGGTCTCCTGCAGCGCGGTCAGGGTCGTCTGCTCGAAGGCCGCCAGGGCGCCCTGGGCCGCCGCGTCGGCCTGGGCGATGCGGGCGCGGGCGAGCCCGATGTTCGGGAAGCTCCAGCTGATCAGCGGGCCGACGCTGAACGAGACCTGGTCGCCCAGGTCCCGGCCCTCGCCGCCGACGCTGGCCAGCGAGCCGCCCAGGGTCACGCGCGGATAGAGCGCGGCGGTGGCCACGCCGATGCGGGCGGTGGCCGCGGCCAGGCGCCGCTCGGCCTGACGCACGTCGGGACGCCGCGCGAGCAGCGAGGCGCCGTCGCCGACGGGGATCGCCGCTTCGAGCTGCGGAATGGCCGTGCAGGCGGCGGCCGCGGGCGAGACCTCGGCCGGCGGGCGGCCCGTCAGCACCGACAGCCGGAACAGCGCGGCGTCGCGCTGGGCCTGCAGGGGCGGGACGGCCGCCCGGGCGCTCTCGGCCTGGGCCTGGGCGCGCGCGACGTCGAGGCCGGTGCCGCGGCCGGCGTCCAGCTGCCGGCGGGTGAGGGCGGCGGTCTCCTCGGACAGCGCCAGCGAGCGGCCGGCGACCTCCAGCTGGGCGCCGGCGGCGCACGCGTCGGCGTAGGCGCGGGCGGTCTCGGCGGCGACCGAGACCCGCACCACGTCCAGCGCCGCCTGGGCCGCGTCGCGGTCGGCGCGGGCCGCCTCGATCGCGCGGCCGACCCGGCCGAAGAAGTCCACCTCGTACGAGACGTCGAGCCCCGCCGAGACGGTGTCGCCCTCCACCATCCGGCCGGTGGCGGGGTCGGGCTGGCGGCTGCGCGCCGCCCCGCCGCTCGCCGTCGTGGACGGCAGGCGGCCGACGCGGGCTTCGGACAGCGAGGCCCGGACCTGCGCCAGGTTGGCGGCGGCCACGGCCACGTCGCGGTTGTTGGCCAGCGCCTCGGAGATCAGGCGGTCCAGCGCGGGGTCCTGGTAGAGCCGCCACCAGTCGGCGGGGGGCTCGGCGGCCTCGACGGGCGCCGCCCCGGCGCCGACGAAGGCGCCGGAGGTCCCGGCCATCGCGCCGGGCGCCTTGTAGTCCGGGCCGGTGGCGCAGGCGGAGACGAGGGCGGCCGCGGCGGCGGCCGTCAGCAGGATGCGGGCGCTCACGGGCGGCTCCCTTCGATCTGGGTCGTCGCCGGCGCGTCCTTGGGCGGCGGCTTGGGCAGACGCTCGGCCAGCTTGCGGCAGACCACGTAGAAGACCGGCGTGAACACCAGTCCGAAGAAGGTCACCCCCAACATGCCGGAGAACACGGTGGTGCCGAGGGCCTGGCGCATCTCCTGGCCGGGGCCGGTCGCCAGCATCAGCGGCACGACGCCGAAGATGAAGGCGAAGGAGGTCATCAGGATCGGCCGCAGGCGCGTGCGGGCCGCGGTGACGGCCGCCTCGAAGCGGGTCTGGCCGTCGCGCTCCTCGGCCTGCTTGGCGAACTCGACGATCAGGATGGCGTTCTTGGCGGCCAGGGCGACGAGCACCACGAGGCCCACCTGGGTCAGGATGTTGTTGTCCTGGCCCCGCAGGCTGACCCCGATGAGCGCCGCCAGGATGCACATCGGGACGATCAGGATCACCGCCAGCGGCAGGGTGAAGGCCTCGTACTGGGCGGCCAGCACCAGGAACACCAGCAGCACGGCCATGGCGAAGACGATCCCGGCGGTGTCACCGGCGGCCTTCTCCTGGAACGCCAGCTCGGTCCACTCGTAGCTCATGCCCTGCGGCAGGGTCTGGTCGGCGAGCTGCTCCATCGTCCCCAGCGCCTGGCCGGTCGAGACGCCCGGCGCGGCCGAGCCGATCACCTCGGCGGCGGGGAACAGGTTGAACCTCACGACCCGCGTGGGGCCGGTGTCGCTCCGAAGGTCGGCCACGGAACCCAGAGGCACCATCCCGCCCTGCGCCGAGCGGACCCGCAGGCCGGCGATGTCGGCCATGTCGTCGCGGCCCGAGGGCTCGGCCTGGGCGGTGACGCGGAAGTTGCGCCCGCCCAGGGTGAAGTCGTTGACGTAGGTCGAGCCCAGGTAGGTCCCAAGAGTGCTGAACACGTCCTGCGGCTGGACGCCCATCATCAGCGCCTTGTCGCGGTTGACGTCGGCGGTCACCCGCGGGGCGCCGGTGTTGAACTGGTTGAACACGCCCTGCACATCCGTGCGCTGGCCGGCCGCGCCCATCAGGCCGTTCGCGGCCTCTTCGAGGGCTTCGTAGCCGGCGCCGGAGCGGTCCTGGACCATCAGCTTGAAGCCGCCGCCGTTGCCCAGGCCCTGCACGGGCGGGGGCGACAGGACGAAGATGTTGGCCTCTTCCACCGCGCCCAGCTGGCCCATGATGGCGCCGGCCACGGCGTCGGCGCCCAGCGCCTTGCCGCGCTCGTCCCAGTCCTTGAGGCGGATGAACATGGTCGCCGCGTTGGAGGCGTTGGAGAAGCTCGCGCCGTCGAGGCCGGCCATGCCGGCCACGTTCTCGACGCCCGGCATCTTGGCCACCTCGGCGCTGGCCCGCCGCACGATGGCGTCGGTCCGCTCCAGCGAGGCGCCGGGCGGCAGCTGGATGACGCCGATCAGCACGCCCTGGTCCTGCTGCGGGATGAAGCCGGTGGGCGTGACCGCCAGGCGCCAGCCGGTGACCGCCAGCAGGCCGCCGTAGACGGCCAGCACGAGGACGCTGGTGCGCACCAGCCGGGCCGTCAGGCGGCCGTAGCGCTCGCTGAGCGCGTCGAAGGCGCGGTTGAACGTCCGTCCCGCGGCCTGCAGCGGGCGCAGCCAGCGCGGGCCTTCGTCGTGGTGCTCCCGGTGCGGCTTCAGCAGCAGGGCGGCGAGCGCGGGCGACAGCGTCAGCGAGACCAGCAGCGAGATGGTGGCCGCCGCGGCGATGGTCACGGCGAACTGGCGGTAGAACTCGCCCGGGATGCCGGGGACGAAGGCCGTGGGCACGAACACCGCCAGCAGCACGAGGCCGATGGCGACCAGCGCGCCGCTGACCTCGTCCATGGTGCGGTAGGCCGCCTCGCGGGGACTGAGCCCCTCGCGGATGTTCCGCTCGACGTTCTCGACCACCACGATGGCGTCGTCGACGACGATGCCGACGGCCAGCACGAGGGCGAACAGCGACAGCGAGTTGATCGAGTAGCCAAGGGCCAGTTGCACGGCGAAGGTGCCGACCAGCGCCACCGGAATCGCCAGGATCGGGATCAGCGCCGCCCGCCAGGTCTGCAGGAAGACCAGGATCACGATGACGACGAGGAACACCGCCTCGATCAGCGTGTGCTGCACGGCCTCCACCGAAGCCTGGACGTACTCCGTCGGGTTGTAGGGGATGGTGTATTCGACGCCGGGCGGGAAGTCGGCCTTCGCCGCTTCGACCGCGGACAGCACGGCCTCGGCGGTGGAGAGGGCGTTCGAGCCCGGCTGCTGGATCACGGCCATGCCGATGCCGCGCTCCCCGCCGAAGTAGCCGCGGATGCTGTAGTCCTGCGACCCCAGCTCGACCCGGGCGACGTCGCGGACCCGCGTGACCCGGCCCTGGTCGTCGGTCCGGATCACGACGTCGGCGAACTGCTCGGGCGTGCCGAGGCGGCCCTGGACGTCCACCGGAAGCTCGGTCGCCACGCCCGCGTCCGTCGGCGCCTGGCCCAGGGCTCCGCCCGAGGCCTGGACGTTCTGCCCGCGCAGGGCGGCCACGATCTCCTGGGCCGTCAGATTGCGCGCGGCCGCCTTGTCCGGATCGATCCAGACGCGCATCGAGTAGAAGCCGCCCCCGAAGAGCTGGACGCCGCCGACGCCGGGCACCCGCAGCAGCCGGTCGCGCAGGCTGGAGTTGGCGTAGTTGCCGACGAAGTCGACGTCGACCGAAGGGTCCTTGGACGTCAGCGCCACCAGCATCAGGAAGCCGGTGGACTGCTTGTTCACCGTCACGCCGATCTGGCGGACCTGCTCGGGCAGGCGCGGTTCGGCGAGCGCGACGCGGTTCTGGACCAGCACCTGGGCCGCATCGAGGTCGGTCCCCGGCTGGAAGGTCACGGTGATCTGCGCCGTGCCGTTGGCCGACGAGGAGGTCATGTAGAGCATGTCCTCGACGCCGTTGATCTCCTGCTCGAGCGGCGCGGCGACCGTCTCGGCCAGTGTCTCGGCCGAGGCGCCTGGATAGCTGGCGATCACCGCCACGGTCGGCGGGGCGATCTCCGGGTACTGCGACAGCGGCAGCTGCGGGTAGGCGAAGAGGCCGAGCAGGGCCACGAACACCGAGATGACGCCGGCGAAGATCGGCCGGTCGATGAAGAAGCGGGAGAAGCTCATCTGGCGGGGCGGCCTAGCGGACGATGGTGGCGGTGGAGGCCGGCGCCGCGGCCGGGGCGGGCCGCTCGGCCGCCTGGGCCGTGCGGCTGATGGTGACGGTCTTGGGCTGGACCTTCTGGCCTGGGCGGACGCGCTGGACGCCGTTCACCACGACCCGGTCGGTCGGGTTCAGGCCGGCGCGGATCACCCGCAGGCCGTCCACGACGGGGCCGAGCTGCAGCGCCCGGCTCTGCGCCTGGCCGTCCGCGGCCACGACATAGGCTACCTTGCGCGGACCGTCCGAGGCCACGGCGGTCTCGGGGATCAGCAGCGCCTCGTAGGCGCCGGCGCCGGCCATCCGGGCCGAGCCGTACATGCCTTCCTTCAGGAAGCCGTCCGGATTGCGGATGCGGGCGCGCAGCCGGATCGTGCCCGAGGCCGGGTCCACGGCGTTGTCGAGGAAATCCACCGTCCCGGTCCAGCGGTAGTCCGCTTCGTCCTGCAGCCGCACCTGCACCGGCACCCCGCCCTTGCCGGCGGTCTGGCGCTGCAGCTTCAGCAGCTGGGCCTCCGAGGCGTCGAAGATGAAGTGGATGGGGTCGGCGGCGACGATGGTGGTCAGCACGTCGCCCGCGGAGGTGCCGCCGGCGATCAGGTTGCCGGGATCCACCCGCCGGGCCGAGATGCGGCCCGAGATGGGCGCGGTGACGCGGGTGAACTCCACGTCGAGCTGGCGGGCGCGCAGGGTCGCCTCGGCGACCGCGGCGGCCGAGCGGCGGTTCTCGTACTCCTCCTGCGAGATCGCGGTCGCGGCCAGCAGGCTCTCGGCCCGCTTCAGCTCGGCGCGGGCCAGGTCGGCCTGGGCGCGGGCGGCGGCGAGCTGGGCCTGGGCGGGACGCGGATCGAGGGTGAAGAGGAGCTGGCCCTTGCGGACCGTCTGGCCCTCCTGGAAGTGCACGGCCTGGAGGTAACCGCCGGCGCGGGCGCGCACGTCCACCCGGTGCGAGGCCTCGAAGCGTCCCGTGAAGTCGTCCCAGTCGCGCACCGTCGCCTTCAGGGGCGTGGCGACCGAAACCGCGGGGGCGGCCGCGACGGGCGGTCCCTCCTTCCGTCCGCAGCCAACAAGCGCCAAGCTCGCCAGCGCGGTGAGCGCCAGCGTTCGGAAGGTCCGCATCGATTTCTATCCCCTCGGCGCGCGGGGAGGCGCGCGCGGCATCAAGTCAACGTGTGATGACTTATTGACTCGGACCGGCAACAAGTCAACGGTTGTTGACAACCATGGAGGATTTTTCATGAGCCAGCCGGAATGCACGCCGCGGTCGCGCAACGCGGCGGCCACGCGCGCGGCGATCCTGGCGGCGGCCCGGGCCCGGTTCGCCGAGGAGGGCTATGACGTGGCCAGCATCCGCGGCATCGCCGGCGAGGCCGGCATCGACCCGGCCCTGGTGCTGCGCTACTTCGGCTCGAAGGAGGATCTCCTGGCCGAGGTGCTGGCCGACAGCGGCTCGGTGCGCGATCTGCTCGAGGGGCCGCGGGAGGAATTCGGCGCCCGCGCGGCCCGCATGCTGCTGCTCGAGCCCATGGCCGACCACAAGCTGGCCGTGCTGCAGATCATCCTGCGCTCGGCCTCCTCGCCGAAGGCCGGCCCCATGATCCGGCGCAACACCCAGGTCGCCTTCTACGAACCCATGGAGGAATGGCTGGGCGGCGAGGACGCGCCGATCCGAGCCCGCACCCTGGGCGCGATCATCATGGGCGCGGCGATGTCACGGGCGATCGACAACAACGGCCTGGACGATCCCGCCGACCGCGAGCGGCTGTGCCAGCGCCTGGCCGAGGCGCTCCAGCAGGCGGTGGAGCGGCCCTGAGGCGATGGGATGGCCATTGTGATCTGACGCTGTGACCTGCCCCCTTCCTGATCCCTCGGTTTGAGTGAGAGTCCGTCACCCTGAGGAGACGGACGTGAAGAAGAGCAGGTTCAACGAGGCGCAGATCATCGGCGTGCTGCGGGAGCAGGAGGCCGGGAGCCCGACGGCGGAGGTTTGCCGGCGGCATGGGATCAGCGAGCAGACCTTCTACCGGTGGAAGGCGAAGTACAGCGGCATGAACGTGTCGGATGCCCAGAAGCTGAAGACGCTGGAGGACGAGAATCGGCGACTGAAGAAGCTCTTGGCGGAGTCCATGCTCGACGTGTCGGCGCTGAAGGACCTGCTGGGAAAAAACTGATCGGGCCTGCAGCGCGCCGGGAGGCCGTGCTTCGCCTGATGGCGGAGCGCGGCTTCTCGCAGAGGCGCGCCTGCGGGCTGGTCCAGGTCGATCCGAAGACAGTGCGCCGCGTGGCCCAGCCAGGCGATGCGGAGGTACGCGCCCGGCTGCGGGGCCTGGCGGCGGAGCGACGCCGCTTCGGCTACCGGCGGCTCGGCATCCTGCTCGAGCGTGAAGGCGTCAGCATGAACAAGAAGAAGCTCTTCCGGCTGTACCGCGAGGAGGGCTTGGCGGTGCGAAGGCGGCGCGGCCGCAAGCGCGCCACCGGCACGCGGGCGCCCATGGCGCTGCCGGACGGGCCGAACCAGCGCTGGAGCCTGGACTTCGTGGCCGACACGCTGAGCTGGGGCCGGCGCTTCCGGATCCTGTGCATCGTCGACGACTTCACCCGCGAGGCGCTGGCGCTGGTGGTCGACACCTCGATCGGCGGCCATCGCATGGCCCGCGAGCTGGACGCCCTGATCGCCCGGCGCGGCCGGCCGGCGACCATCGTTAGCGACAACGGGACCGAGATGACCAGCCGGGCCATGCTGGAATGGACCAACCGCACCGGCGTCGACTGGCATTACATCGCGCCCGGCAAGCCGCAGCAGAACGGCTTCGTCGAGAGCTTCAACGGCAAGCTGCGCGACGAGTGCCTGAACGAGGAGGTCTTCGCCAACCTCGCCGAGGCCCGGGCTGTCATCGAGCGCTGGCGGCTCGACTACAACCACGTCAGGCCGCACTCGGCGCACGGCGGACTGACCCCGGAAGCCGTGCGTCTGAACCCCGCGGCCGGCCGGCTGCGCAACTTGATCAGCTCCACCGCCCGGCCGCTACCGCCGGCGCTGGAGATCAGCTACCAACCCCCTGGGCTCTCATAATGATCGAGGGACCGGCGGGGGGCAGGTCACCTGGGCTCTTAGAGGCTGTCATCCTTCTCGGGGGTGCGGGGGGACTTCTCTCGGCTCTTGCCTACCTTCAGCGCTCATTAGGCGTTCCTGTTGCATGGGCTTTCCGTGCGCGGGTCGGCAGCACCCTTCGACGAGTTGGAAGTTCGAACCCTCGCGCAGTGGCGTGAGTGCGCCGCCCCACTCGAAGAAGGCGCGCCGCGGGAGTGAGGTCGTCGCTGCCAACTAGCTGACGTTCCACTTCGCCTTGAGCCGATCGACGGTGGTGCGCCACTTCGGCGTCGTCGGTTTGCAGACGGTGTTCTGGTTACCGAAGAGGCCGATCTCGTTGACCGCCTTGTCTAGGTCGACAGTGTGGAGCCAACGAACCGGTATGAAGTACTCGGAACGCTCGGGATCGCCTGCGTACTCGCGGTGGTAGTTGGCCTGCGTGAGCACCTCCAGAGCGGGGCGCTCGGCGCCATCGACTTCGATCCTGAAATCGGACGCGGCCTGCGGCGGCCCGATCACTTCACCTACGCCGAGGAAGCCGTAACCCGGCGCCTTCGCCCAAACACGATCGCCCACATTTGACCTGCCCCCCGCCGGTCCCTCGATCATTATGAGAGCCCAGGGGGTTGGTAGCTGATCTCCAGCGCCGGCGGTAGCGGCCGGGCGGTGGAGCTGATCAAGTTGCGCAGCCGGCCGGCCGCGGGGTTCAGACGCACGGCTTCCGGGGTCAGTCCGCCGTGCGCCGAGTGCGGCCTGACGTGGTTGTAGTCGAGCCGCCAGCGCTCGATGACAGCCCGGGCCTCGGCGAGGTTGGCGAAGACCTCCTCGTTCAGGCACTCGTCGCGCAGCTTGCCGTTGAAGCTCTCGACGAAGCCGTTCTGCTGCGGCTTGCCGGGCGCGATGTAATGCCAGTCGACGCCGGTGCGGTTGGTCCATTCCAGCATGGCCCGGCTGGTCATCTCGGTCCCGTTGTCGCTAACGATGGTCGCCGGCCGGCCGCGCCGGGCGATCAGGGCGTCCAGCTCGCGGGCCATGCGATGGCCGCCGATCGAGGTGTCGACCACCAGCGCCAGCGCCTCGCGGGTGAAGTCGTCGACGATGCACAGGATCCGGAAGCGCCGGCCCCAGCTCAGCGTGTCGGCCACGAAGTCCAGGCTCCAGCGCTGGTTCGGCCCGTCCGGCAGCGCCATGGGCGCCCGCGTGCCGGTGGCGCGCTTGCGGCCGCGCCGCCTTCGCACCGCCAAGCCCTCCTCGCGGTACAGCCGGAAGAGCTTCTTCTTGTTCATGCTGACGCCTTCACGCTCGAGCAGGATGCCGAGCCGCCGGTAGCCGAAGCGGCGTCGCTCCGCCGCCAGGCCCCGCAGCCGGGCGCGTACCTCCGCATCGCCTGGCTGGGCCACGCGGCGCACTGTCTTCGGATCGACCTGGACCAGCCCGCAGGCGCGCCTCTGCGAGAAGCCGCGCTCCGCCATCAGGCGAAGCACGGCCTCCCGGCGCGCTGCAGGCCCGATCAGTTTTTTCCCAGCAGGTCCTTCAGCGCCGACACGTCGAGCATGGACTCCGCCAAGAGCTTCTTCAGTCGCCGATTCTCGTCCTCCAGCGTCTTCAGCTTCTGGGCATCCGACACGTTCATGCCGCTGTACTTCGCCTTCCACCGGTAGAAGGTCTGCTCGCTGATCCCATGCCGCCGGCAAACCTCCGCCGTCGGGCTCCCGGCCTCCTGCTCCCGCAGCACGCCGATGATCTGCGCCTCGTTGAACCTGCTCTTCTTCACGTCCGTCTCCTCAGGGTGACGGACTCTCACTCAAACCGAGGGATCAGGAAGGGGGCAGGTCAGTTTCGCTCTTCTCCCTCTGCGCCGCGTCTTCCTCGTACCTTGAGAGGAACGCAATGAAATAGGCGGGCGTGCCTGCAGCTTCTCTGCCAGCCTTGTTGAGGTAGACGACGTTCCCATGCGCCAGTGCGTTTCGCATTACGCGCAGTACCTCGCCCGCCCTCCTTTTGTTGATCGTGTTCGCCTCTGCGGACATCGAGGGGCGCCCGGCTTGATCCTTCCAAGAGGCGACATCGTTCGGGTCGCCCATGATCCGCGAGAACTGCCAGGCTTCGGGGGCGGCGCCGGCCCAGAAGGGGGCGTCCTGCCAGGGCCTGCGCTCGAGTTGTCGAAGTTCTTCATAGAGCGCCGAACCGCGCTCCTGCTTGTTGGGATGATGACCCTTGAGGCGTTCATAGGGGATCACCAGCACCGAGGCCGCCGCAAGCAGCGCGAACGACGTCAGCAGGTCCTGCTTTCGCGCGATCGGCTCCGCTGCATCGAGCAGCGCGAGGCACCGTTCAGGGTACTCAGTGACGAACCGGCTCGGCACTCCCATCCGAGTTCCCCTCCCTTACGAGCATCAGCAGCCGTTTGAACTCTTCGTTGTCGCTCGGGCCCTTCCAGAAATTGATGAAGCGGGCCACGACCTGGACGTTTCCTCGAACATAGTGTCCCGCACTGTCGATGCGGTCGCACGACGGGTAGAGGGCGCGGTCTCCGTCCTTGGTGAAGTCCAAGGCGATCCCTGTGAGGGCGCACCGATTGCCCTGAACGTCGAGAAGTTCTTCGAGCAGTCGATCGAGTTCGGTCGAGGTGAGATCGGTTTGCTTGTCTTTGACAATCCGCTCAACCAACTGGCCGTTGGAGTTGCGGACTGTGTTCTCGATGGACAACCGCATCTCGATGATCGCGCGCTCCCGGCCGCCGACGATCCGCCCAGCGGTCGTGCCGCGCCTACCTCGGCCGTCGCCCAAAGGCTCGGGCAGCTTCATCAGCAGCCAGAGAAACGAATGCGCGTCGACGAGACGGGTCCTCGATAGGCCAGGAAGCTCCGCCAAGCGCACGCGCACCTCCGCTAGGGCGGCGTTGAAGCGTCGGTAGTTGTCCCAGGAGCAGTTGTGCAGCGTGACCAGCTCGACGCCTAGTTCGCGGAACGCCCGATCGAAGGTTGTCGGCTGGATCGGCATGAACCGGTCCATGTCCTTCAGGAAAAACAGATAGGCCATGAGCGGGTACTTGGCGCCGGTGAGGTGGCTTAGCCGAGCGAAGACGGCGCCCTCTTCGGCCTCCACGCCGCGATAAAGGTCATAGAAGAGGCGCTCCAGTTCACGGCGCAAGCCAGGGTCGGTTTGCGCCTCCAGCAAGACCCGATGGTCGCGGTTCGCGTGGCCGTACCGGTTCTGCCAGAAGACCAGATTGTTCGTGAGGTTGATCCGGCTGTCCTGGATCTCGGTCGCGTCGATGACGTGCTGGAGGATCGTCCCTGAACCGATCTGCGTCTCCTGCCACTCGCGGGGCGCGAGCAGCTTGAGGGCGTGGTCGCGCAGGCGGGGCTTGTAGCCTTCCCAGGCCGCCGCCGCGCCCTCCTGGAAGTTGGTGAACGGCCTGCCGCCGTCCTCTGCTGCGATCAAGCGCTGGAACCGCGCGAATGCTGCCTGCGTCGCGCCCGCTTCAACGTTCCCCTCAGCCATGGTCACCCCCTGAAGCAGTTCTCGTTGTGCCAGGTCAGCGCCACCGGATCGGGCGCTTGGGTCGGCAGGTCCGGCGTGCGGATCGGCTGACCGTGAAGGGCGTAGTAGTGCCGACCGTTGTCGAACTCCTCGCGGATGCGGCGGCTCACCTCGAACCGGTGGTCGGGCGTGACGGTCACATAGCCGGCGTCGAACAGGCTATGGATGTCGCGCCTCAGCAGGAGACCGTTCCGCGCTTCGTGAGAGCCGCCTTCGGCAAAAGGACGGATGTGAGCCGCCTCGAGCGCCGGCAGCGTCCGCTCGCCCGTGATGGCGCACTTGCGGCCATAAACATCGGTGACCAGCACGCGGAACGCCCCCTGACCGAGCCGCGGCCGTATCAGCTGCGGGGCGCCGAACCGGGCGGCCTCCTCCGACATTCCAGGCGTGCGAAGTCGCTCCAGCCGCCCTTCGACCGCGTCCCATAGGGCGAGGCCGTCACTCGTATCGGTGTTGTAGGTCTTGAACGAGACGATGTTGGCGGCCCAGCTCGTGGGTACTGGGATCCAGTCCGATTCATCGAAGAAGAACGGCTGGGTCAGGATGCGGCAGCCGATGGGAAAGTCGCTACGGTCCGCTGGATCGGTGCGCCGGTAGCGGGCGATCCGGCGGCGCATGTCCTGTGCCGAGGCTGCGCCATTGGCTTCACCGAATGCCGCCCAAGCCAGGGAACACGGCATGGCGTTGGCGTGGGCGAACACGCCGCCGCCCACGATGACGTTTCTCGGCGCATGCAGCTTGAACAGGAACAGCTCGCCGGGCCGGAGGGCGCGGAAGTTTGCCGCCGAGGGCGCCCAGAAGTTCACCTCGGTCAGGTCAGTGCGATAGCGGAGGGCTTCGAACCAGTCGCTATCCGTCACCGCCACGACGAGATTGACGCCCATTGCGGCTACACTGCGTCGAGAAGGGCGGGCGCGACGAGCCGCTGAGCCGGGGCGACGAAGGTCCACAGAGCGTTGGAGAAGAGCATGCGCGGACCTAACCGAAGGGCTGCTCGTCACTGCGGAAAGGCAGAGTCCAAGAGGGACCGGTACGGATAGCCACGCCGTCCGGTTCGTAGCTAAGCTCCCGCAGCTCTTGCTGCATGCCGAGGGCGATCTTCCGTGCCGTGGACCAGTCGTCGTTCTCAAGGGCGCGGGCGATCTTCGGGTGAATGGCGACGCCGAGATCGACATCTTCGAGGCTTTTGACCCGAGCTTCAGCGTCGGGGGCGTCTGCTGCGTCTGAGGCGGCCGCCCGCCAGAGCATCGTCACGGGCTCATAGTGCCAGCGCCACGCTCCTTCGGTGTCGGAAATGACGATGGGTTCGCCGAGAGGCTCCGGGTCTCGCCAGTAGAACTCCAACTCCTCGCTGCGTAGGAAGGTGAAGGAGGCGATGTGCAGCGCGGGCGCCTGGCCGTCCACCGATGCGATCCGACTCGCCTGTCCCTTGGCGTTGTCTTTGTCGCCCGTCGTGGGAGGGGAGCTGCGGCCCTTGCTTTCGAAAGAGTACCAGTCTCCGGTGGACGCGTTCTGACCTATCAGATCTGGTCGTGATCGCTCGTGGAGCATGGCGCCGACTTGGTCCTTGAAGACATCGAGATGGAGGAGCCAAGGCGTATTGAGCATCCGTGAGGCAAACACCTTGCAGAAGGTCATGCCGAGGAAGTAGCTGACCGCCCCCTTTTCCGTAGGATCGAGTCTCCTGAAGGCGTCGGTTCGACGAAGCCGAGGGTCCCAATGGACGCGCTGTTCGACGGCAAGCCTGACGGCGGAGATCCTGAACAGGGCCTCGTGCAGGGAGGCTGCGCCGTAGTCGAACACGGCATGAATGTTGGGCCTGCCGACCGTCAGGGCAGCCCATAGGATCTCGTCCCAGCTGACATCGAGATGGCTCTTCGTGTTGCGGACAGACCCAGATGGAAAGTCGGCAGCCTCGTAGGGGACGCGCATCGGGGCCCGTCTGCGCGCGAGCGACATTAGGCAGCCTTCGCTATGGCCGGCTCGCTAAGGGCCTCGGCCAGGAGGGCTTCGAGCAGCTTCCGCCGGGTGGAATCGGCGGCGGTGAGGCTGGCTTCCAGCTCGTCGCAGATGGTCATCAGCCGTTCCACTTCAGCGGCGATACGCCGCTGCTCGGCAGGGGGCGGGAGATAGATTTCGGCGGTTTCGACTTGCTTCGATGAGATGTGCGGGACGCCGTTGCTCCGGCCGGGATCAATCTGAGCGGAGAAGTGCGGAGAGTTGATCCAGAGGAAGAGGTAGCTCGCATCGAGTTCCTTCGACAGAACGAAGCGGCCAACGCGCTGGAGGAGCAACGCAGGGAGATCCTCCTTCGCTACTCGCGCCACCTTAGTCCCGGAAACGATGAAGGGACGATCCAAGGAGAGCACGATGTCGCCTTCGTTTAGGCGAAAGCGCTCGAACTCATGGATCATTGTGTCAGGCAGGCGCACCTCATCCGACCAGTTCAGGGAGCCGTGCCCTACGTTCGCGTTCCGCACCAAGCGCGTTCCTGACTTGGAGAACCACTCACTCTTGAACGCATAGCCATTCTGCAAACTCGCGAAGTCGCCAAGCCGAACTGCTTGCCTACTCCAGGCAGGATTGCCCGATAGGCCGCCGCGAACAGCCAAGCTCAGGATCGTATTCCGCAGCTGCGCGATCTGACCGGGGCGGGCCGTGAGGGCCGGCAGGGCGTCGAGGGCGAAGCGGGCGTCGGCCTGGAAGGTCCCGGGGTTGGGGGTGTTCAGGCGCGCGAGGCTCGCCGCCGCCAGGCGGTCCCGCGCCGCCTCCCGCGCCGTCCGCGCCGCCTCCAGCTCGTCGCAGAGTGCCATCAGCTCGTCGATCTTGGCGACGATGCGGCGCTGTTCACCCACAGGAGGCACCGCGAGGACTAGGGCGTAGGCGTCTGATCGACTTAAGCCTGGCTTCACGCCTTTACCCAGGGTGCCGAGGTCGAGAGCGGTCAGCGCGTGAAACAAGTAGTTGAAGTCAAAATAACTAGGCACTTCGATGAAATAAGCGACGTCGGTAGTCCAAGATGGGACCGTGCACAGGTTCAACGCTCCGGCCGAACCCTTCCTTCCTACAATGATGGATGGCTGCCGTGTCAGCGGCACGGAGGTGAAACCAACCACACCGTTGGAGCCATAGACCGGTATTGGACCGGCGTCTTCTCGGTCTGAAGCCTTAAGACCTTTCCCATATTGGAAGTCGAGCAAATCGCCCACTCTTGCCCGCAGCCACCCCCGCGGCGATCCTTCGGAGGACGCAGACGGCTGCCCTAGCCGCGCGAGCAGTTCCGGATCGGGCTTCTCCACGGGGTCGTGCGCGACGATCGCGCCTCGTACCGCGATATCCACTACGAACCGCCGTAGCCTCGCCACCGCATCTGGTGCCTCGGCGATCTCCTCGTAGTGCGCCAACAGCCGCTCCGCGTTCATCGCGCGAGCGCCTCGGCCAGGATCGACTTCAGCTGGTCGCGCAGGCCAGCAGCCTTCGCTTCTGCCGCGCGCAGCTCGGCCAACAGCTCAGCGGGGTCGCCATGGTCCTCCTCGACGGTGTGCGGGTTCTTGATGTCGAGGTTGTAGTTGCGCGCCTTCACCGCCTCGGCGGTCACGCGCCAAGCCTGCGGCCCTTCCTGCCGTGCCTCACGCGCTGTGCCGCCCCACCAGGCGACGCAGTCGGCGAAGTGCTCAAGCCGGATGGGCTTGGTCATGGAATAGGCCTTCTGGCCCTCGGGGACCCGATGCTCCCAATACCAAGTCTCCTCCGTCGGCTGCCCCTTCTCGAAGAACAAGAGGTTGGTGCCGATGGAGGCGTAGGGCTTGAAGACCGAGTTGGGGAGCCGGACGATGGTGTGGAGGTTGCACTCCTCCATCAGGTGCTCCTTGAGCCGGGTCTTCATGCCCTCGCCGAAGAGTGTGCCGTCGGGCAGCACCACCGCCGCGCGGCCGCCCGGCTTCAGGAGACGGACGATTAGCGCCAGGAAGAGGTCGGCCGTCTCGCGCGTGCGGAAGTGGGCCGGGAAGTTGGTCTCGATGCCGTCCTCTTCCTGGCCGCCGAACGGCGGGTTGGTAAGGACGATGTCGACGCGGTCGGACTGACCCCAGCTGATGTAGGGCCGCGCGAGGGTGTTGTCGTGGCGCAGGAAGCTGGGATCCTCGACCCCATGCAGCAGCATGTTGGTGACCGCCAGCATGTGCGGTAGCGGCTTTTTCTCCACCGCGCGAAGCGAGGCCTGCATTAAGGCCTCGTCTTCCGGCCGCTTCACATAGCGCTCGCGCATGTGGCGCATCGCGCAGGTGAGGAAGCCGCCGGTGCCGCAGGCTGGGTCGAAGAGGATCTCGCCTGGCTTCGGGTCGATCCGGTCCGTCATGAACGCCGTGACGGCGCGGGGCGTGTAGTACTCGCCTGCGTTGCCAGCGCTCTGCAGGTCGTTGAGAAGCTGCTCGTAGATGTCTCCAAAGTGCTGGCGCTCGGACAGGTCATTGAAGTCGACATCGTCGATCTTGTTGACCACCTTCCGCAGCTGGTGGCCGGACTTCATGTAGTTGTAGGCGTCCTCGAAGACGCTGCGGACCACGATGGCGCGGTGGCGCCGCGGACCGGTGATGGGCAGGTTCTTGAGGGCTGGAAACAGCTCGTTGTTGATGAAGCTCAGCAGCGCGTCGCCGGTCATGCCTTCCCGATCAGCGGCCCAGTTTCGCCACTGGAACTCGTCCGGCACAGGCGACTCGTATCCCGGCTGGACCAACTCCAGCTCCTGGTCCTGGTCGTCGATGATCTTGAGGAAGAACATCCAGCAGAGCTGGCTGATGCGCTGGGCATCGCCGTCGACGCCGGCATCCTTGCGCATCTCGTCCTGGATGGATTTGACGATAGTGCGAACGCTCATGACTCAAGACCTATAATGTCAGCGTACAGTGCAGCCTCGATGTCGGCGACGTACCACTGGCCGTTCGGGCGGATGGGACACAGCACGCCCACGCCGGCAAGGTGCGCCGCTGCTCCATGGCAGGCCTGAAGAAGATTCGCATAGCCCTGCACGTTCAGGCGGAAGCCCGTCGCGCGGCTGATAACGCTGTCCAATATGGCCGCGGACTGAGGCCGCATGAAACGCAGGAACTTCGAGGCAAACGCCGGGCGACCTAGGCCGCGAAGCCGGTTGATGGCGCGCAACGCGGCCACTGGATCATCGCGCTCAAGCTTCTCATGCGCACAACTGAACGCGTTCCGAATGTCATCGTCGGGATTGGAAGCCGCTACCCGCACAGCGATGCCGTAGTACCCGCCCCATCGACACACTTGGCGAAGAAATCTCCTCGTTCCTCGGAAGTCGTCTCCGGCGAGCTGTGCCGCCGCCGCCTCAAGAGAGTCAGAGTCCAGGAACTCACGCCGGTGCCGCTGTAGACGGTCGATGAATGCGTGGTCGGCAAGTTCACGCGCTCCGAACCACGGCATCGTCAACCGACGTCCTGGTAGAGCGCGTCCTGCAAATCGTGGACGGCGCGATCGAAACCCTGTTTGCCGCCAAATGCCCGGATGAGCTGGACGACGCTGCCCATTTGGGTGAATGGCGGGATCCGCAGGACGCTGGGGTCGTCCAGGTTGAGCACGCCTTCGTCGGCGTACTTCGCCAGGAGCCCATCCAGTACGGCGCGCGCCTGCGGCCCGTATTTCGTGAAGACGTCCCGCTTCTTGACGCCTTCGGCTCGCTCGCGCCGGGTGAGCGGCTTGGCGTCGAAGGCGACGTGGCAGATGAGATCGAAGGGGTCGAGGTCCTTGCCCAGCTCGTGTCCCACGACGTCCAGCGGCAGCCCCTCGGCCTCCAGCTCGTCGACGATGGCCTGCTTGCGCGCCTCCGTGTTCCAGCGCTTCAGGAACTCATCCAGGCTCGCGTAGCGCTTGCGAAGGGCCGTTTTGGTGTAGTCGCGGAGAGATTCGGTGACGAGCTTGCCGTTTGCGTCGAGATACTCGACGCGCTCCGCGATGATATGCGCTCCGACGCCGTCGACGTAGACCTTGCGGACGGGATCGCCGCCACCCTTACCCGTGTTCCAGGGATCGCGGATGATCACCCCGGGATCGCCCGTGAACTCCTCGCCCTCCTCGCTGATCTCCCCGCCTGGCGGCAGGTCGTCAGGAGGCGAGACTGGCTGTCCAGGGCCCGGCTCGTAGATTTGGACGGGATCGCCGTCGAACTCGGGATCGGCGAAATGATCCGTGGCGCCCCGGAAGTCCATGAGCGTGAAGTAGAATTTGCGGGCGTCCTCGTTCACACGAGTGCCGCGGCCGACGATCTGCTTGAATTCCGTCATCGAGCCTACGGCGCGGTCCAGCACGATCAGGCGGCAGGTCTGGGCATCCACGCCGGTTGAGAGCAGACGCGAGGTCGTGACGATCACCGGATAGCGCGACTCGGGATCGATGAAGTTGCCCAGCTGGTCGAGGCCGTCCTTGTCGCTGCCGGTGATCCGCATGACGTAACGGTGATTGGCGTCGCACAGGTCCTTGTTCTCGTTGACGAGGGCTTGACGCATGCGAGCCGCGTGCTCCTCGTCGACGCAGAAGACGATGGTCTTCTGGAAGCGATCGCCGCTCTCCTTCAGGAACTCGGTGACCTTGGCCGCGACCAGCTTGGTCCGGTCGTCCAGCACCAGAGTTCGGTCGAAGTCCCGGCGATTGTAGATTCGGTCCTCGATCTCGTTTCCGTCGCGGTCGACCTGACCCTTCTCGGGCCGGTAGCCTTCGACGTCACGGTCGATGTGGACCTTGATCACCTTGTAGGGAGCGAGGAAGCCGTCGGCGATGCCTTGGCGCAGGGAGTAGGTGTAGACCGGCTCGCCGAAGTAGGCGCTGTTCGAGACGTAGGTCGTCTCCTTGGGCGTGGCGGTCAGGCCGATCTGGGTGGCGCCCGAGAAGTGCTCCAGGATTTCGCGCCAGGCCGCATCGTCGGCTGCGCTGCCTCTATGACACTCGTCGATCACGATCAGATCGAAGAAGCCGGGGGAGAAGTCCTTGAAGATCTTCTGCCGCTCCTCGGGTCCGGTGATCGCCTGATAGAGGCCGAGGTAGATTTCGAAAGCCGTGTCGACGCGACGGCGCTTGTCCATCGCGAGCGTGAGATCGACCTCGGTGCCGTCCGCACGCTCGATGGTCTTGGACTTGGTGGACAGCTTGGCCATCGCCGGCCCGAATGGGCGGAAGTCGTTAACCATGGTCTGATCGACCAGGATGTTCCGGTCGGCCAGGAAAAGGATCCGCTTCTTCTGGCCGGCCTTCCACAGCCGCCAGATGATCTGGAAGGCGGTGTAGGTCTTGCCCGTGCCGGTCGCCATCACGAGCAGTACGCGGTCGCGGCCCTTGGCGATGGCTTCGACGGCCGCGTTGACCGCATTGACCTGATAGTAGCGAGGAGCCTTGCCGCTCCCGTCGTCGAAGTAGTCCTGAAGGACGACCTCCTCGGCCTCCGGCGTCAGCCCTTTCCAGGCGCAGTAGCGCCTCCAAAGTTCGGCTCGCGTCGGGAAGGCGTCCAGCGCGACGTCAGTTTCCTTCTGGTCGGCGGCGCCCGTGCGGTCATGGAAGACGAAGCCATCGCCATTGGAAGAGAAGGCGAACGGCAGGTTCAGGATGTCGGCGTACTCCAGCGCCTGTTGCATCCCGTCGCCGACGGCGTGCCGGTTGTCCTTGGCCTCGATGATGCCGATCGGAACGTTCGGCTTGATGTAGAGGATGTAGTCGGCGCGTTTGGCCTTGCCCCGGGAGACGAGCTTACCGCGAACCGTGATGCGGCCCTTGGTGAAGGAGACTTCCTCAAGGAACTGAGTCTGCTCATCCCACCCGGCGCGACGCAGCGCAGGCGTGATGAACTTCGTGCAGATGTCGCGCTCCGACAGCGCGCGCTTATCCACCGCGGCCGTCCGTCATCGATGCAGAACTGCAGCTGGTGATCAAAGCACTCCCCCGCCGCGACTTCAGCGCGAGCGGAGCCATGTCGTCAACCGGCAGCCGTTGGGCGCGCTGCGTCGCCGCTTGGCGGCGGAAGCGGAATCCTCGCGGAGGAGAGTTCTCGTCGAGCCAGCGACAGTTCGTAGCGGCCAGTGACGAATCCCAGCCGCCAGAGGACAAATCGAAATAGCCATCCCAGCGAGGGCGTTCCGCGCCGCTCGCGAAGAACATCTTGCGAACCTGGAACAAAGGAGGTACGCATGAGTCCTCGGCGACGGCGTGAGTTCGACGGCCGGGTTGGCGGAATCGTGGGATAGAGGGCGCTGGATATGACTCAGTCGGCGTTGAGGCTCGTGGGCAAGGAAGACGGAGAAAAGCAGCGCGCGCTCGAGGCGGCGCTGGCGCAGATCGATCGGGCCTTCGGCAAGGGCTCGGTGATGAAGCTGGGCGACAAGGGCAAGATCGTCGAGATCGAGTCCGTGTCGACGGGCTCGCTCGGCCTCGACATGGCGCTGGGCATCGGCGGCCTGCCCAAGGGCCGCATCGTCGAAATCTATGGGCCGGAAAGCTCGGGCAAGACGACGCTCGCCCTGCACGTGGTGGCCGAGGTGCAGAAGGCCGGCGGCACCGCCGCCTTCGTGGACGCCGAGCACGCGCTCGACCCGTCCTACGCCCACAAGCTGGGCGTGAACCTGGACGACCTGCTGGTCGCCCAGCCCGACACCGGCGAGCAGGCGCTGGAGATCACCGACACCCTGGTGCGCTCGAACGCCGTGGACGTGATCGTGGTCGACTCGGTGGCGGCGCTGACGCCGCGGGCCGAGATCGAGGGCGAGATGGGCGACAGCCTTCCGGGCCTGCAGGCGCGCCTGATGAGCCAGGCGCTGCGCAAGCTCACCGCCTCCATCTCCAAGGCCAAGACGCTGGTCATCTTCATCAACCAGATCCGTATGAAGATCGGGGTGATGTACGGCTCGCCCGAGACCACCACGGGCGGCAACGCGCTGAAGTTCTACGCCTCGGTGCGCCTCGACATCCGCCGCACCGGCTCGGTCAAGCAACGCGACGAGATCGTCGGCAACAACGTCCGGGTGAAGGTGGTCAAGAACAAGGTCGCCCCGCCGTTCCGCGAGGTCGAGTTCGACATCATGTACGGCGAGGGGATCTCCAAGCTGGGCGAGATCATCGACCTCGGCGTCAAGGCCGGCGTCGTCGAGAAGGCGGGCTCCTGGTTCTCGTTCAACTCCCAGCGCATCGGCCAGGGCCGCGACAATGTGCGCGAGTTCCTGAAGCAGAACCCCGACATCGCCGAGCAGATCGAGGCCAAGGTCCGCGGCGCCAAGTCGGCGATCGAGGAAGAGCTGCTGGTCGGCCCGTCCGAGGGCGAGGGCGACGAGGCCGACGGCTCGCTCTGAGCCAGGGCCGGAAAGACTCCTCTGGACCTGCGCCGCGCCGGCGGCGGGCCTCCCCGCCAACCCGGTCCGCCGCCTCCACCCTGCGCGCAGGCGCAAGCCACAGAGGCGAGGACGCCTGGGGGCCGCCCCCCAGGCGTCCTTTTTCGTTCCCGGCCATGCGCGAGCCGCGGGTGCAGCGAAAGCCCAGCTTGCGCGTTCCAGCCCGGCACAACCGGGCGGACCCTTGTTTCAGACTCAGTCGGACCACGCGCTTCTCGCCCTCCTCGGGGCTCTGGACCAGAGGGGCTACGACTTCGTCACGCCCCTCAACCCGACCTCCTGGCGGACACATCGCCGTCGCCGGCCTCTAGGCGAGCGCAACCTTCGGGACGTGCTGGGATGGGGGCTGCCCTTCCCGAGCGGCGCCATCGACGGCGAGATCGAGGCTCTGCTGGCGGAGGCCGGGGCGCTGCGTGAGGAAGAGGGCGGCTATCGCTCCACCCTTCGCGTATCGCGGCTCGCCGGGACGCTCTTCCTCCACTCGGCCCTCGGTTCGCGCGAGCCCGGCAAGGTGTTCCTCGGTCCCGACAGCTACCGATTCGCGGAATTCCTGCGCGTGGAGCTGACCGGCAAGGCCGCGGCGCGGAAGGTGGTCGAAATCGGCGCGGGGGCCGGGGTCGGCGGAGTGGTCGCGGCCCGGCTCGGCGGTGCGGAGCTGGTCCAGCTCGGCGACGTGAACGAGTGCGCCCTGCGCCTGGCGCGGATCAACGCCGCGCACGCCGGCGTCACCGCCGCCGCCGTGCGGTCCGACGGCCTCTCCGACTTGGACCCCGACGCGGACCTCGTCGTCGCCAATCCGCCCTTCATCGCGGCGAGCGGACTCACCCACAGCGATGGCGGCGACCGGCATGGCACGGCCATCGCGCTTCGGTGGGCGGACGAGGCCATGAGCCGCCTGCCGCCGGGCGGACGCCTGCTGCTCTACACCGGTGCGCCCATGGTGGAGGGAACGGACATCCTGCTGGCCGGCCTGCGCAGGCACGCGCGCGAGCGGGCCTGCCGGCTGGGCTACCGCGAACTCGATCCGGACATCTTCGCCTCCGAGCTGCGCCGCGAGGTCTATGCGGACGTGGAGCGGATCGCAGCCGTCGGCGCTGTCGTGGAGAAGCTCTGACGCGAAGAAGCTCTGAGCGCGGATCTGCGCCGGTTCCCACGCTTTCCCTTCACCCCCGTCTTCGCGTAAACGGACGCGGCCCCCACATGAGGGGGCCGAAGTCCCCGTTCCGCAAGACGAGACCACATGGCGAGCCTGAACGAGATCCGCACGCACTTCCTGGACTTCTTCCAGCGCAAGGAGCACGCCGTGGTCCCCTCGGCTCCGCTCGTGCCGCAGAACGATCCCACGCTGCTGTTCGTCAACGCCGGGATGGTGCCCTTCAAGAACTACTTCACCGGCGCCGAGGCCTCGCCGTGGCCGCGCGCGGCCAGCTCGCAGAAGTCGGTCCGGGCGGGCGGCAAGCACAACGACCTCGACAACGTCGGCTACACCGCGCGCCACCACACCTTCTTCGAGATGCTGGGGAACTTCTCGTTCGGCGACTATTTCAAGGAGCGCGCGATCAGCCACGCCTGGGAGCTGCTGACCAAGGAGTGGGCGCTGCCGGTCGAGAAGCTGATGGTCACGGTGTACCACACCGACGACGAGGCCGCGGCCCTGTGGAAGAAGATCGCCGGCCTGCCCGACCACAAGATCGTCCGCATCCCGACCAGCGACAATTTCTGGTCGATGGGTGACACCGGCCCCTGCGGTCCCTGCTCGGAGATCTTCTACGACCACGGGGAGCACATCCCCGGCGGCCCGCCCGGCAGCCCGGACGAGGACGGCGACCGCTTCGTCGAGATCTGGAACCTCGTCTTCATGCAGTTCGAGCAGTTCGCCGACGGCACGCGCGCCGACCTGCCCAAGCCCTCGATCGACACCGGCATGGGCCTGGAGCGGATCGCCGCCGTGCTGCAGGGCGTGCACGACAACTATGACGTCGACCTGTTCAAGGACCTGATCGCCTCGACCAAGGCGCAGCTGCGCGCCGAGGGCTCGGACACCACGCCCTCTCACCGGGTGATCGCCGACCACCTGCGTTCGTCCAGCTTCCTGATCGCCGACGGGGTCCTGCCCTCGAACGAGGGCCGCGGCTACGTGCTGCGCCGGATCATGCGCCGGGCCATGCGCCACGCCCACCTGCTGGGCGCGGACGAGCCCCTGATGCACCGCGTCGCCCCGACGCTCGTGAACCTGATGGGCGAGGCCTATCCCGAGCTGCGCCGGGCCGAGCCCGCCATCGTCGAGACCCTGCGCCAGGAGGAGGAGCGGTTCCGCCGCACGCTCGGCCGCGGCATGACGCTGCTGGAGGAGGCGACGGCCGGCCTGAAGGACGGCGACGTGCTCTCGGGCGAGACCGCGTTCAAGCTCTACGACACCTACGGCTTCCCGCTGGACCTGACCCAGGACGCCGTCCGGGCCAAGGGCTTGACGGTGAACCTCGACGAGTTCGAGCAGGCGATGGCCCGCCAGCGCGAGATGGCGCGCGAGAACTGGGTGGGCTCGGGCCAGGTGGCCGCGGCGGCCGAATGGTTCTCGATCCGCGACCGCCTGGGGCCGAGCGACTTCACCGGCTACGACAACACCGAGGCCACCGGCGAGCTGCTGGTGCTGGTGTCGGAAGGCCAGGAGATCGAGCGCGCCGGCGCCGGCCAGCGGGTGCAGGCGCTGTTCGACCGCACGCCCTTCTACGCCGAGAGCGGCGGCCAGGCGGGCGACCAGGGCGAGGTCGAGTGGCAGGGCGGCCGCGCCCGCGTCACCGACGTCCAGAAACAGGCCGGCGATTTGCACGTCCACGACCTGGAGATCCTGGAGGGCGAGCTGGTCCCCGGCGCACGCGTGCGCCTGGCGGTGGACGCCGAGCGCCGCGCCAGCACCCGCTCGAACCACTCGGCCACCCACCTGCTGCACGCGGCCCTGCGCAACGTGCTGGGCAAGCACGTGACCCAGAAGGGCCAGATGGTCGACGGCGAGCGGATCCGCTTCGACTTCAGCCACGGCCAGCCGCTGACCGCCGAGGAGATAGAGCGCATCGAGGCCGAGGTGAACGCCGTCGTGCGCCAGAACCTGCCGGCGCAGACCAAGAACATGCGCCCGCAGGAGGCCATCGATGCCGGAGCCATGGCGCTGTTCGGCGAGAAGTACGGCGACTCGGTTCGCGTCCTCACGCTGGGCCGGGCCCTGGACGGCGAGGGCGACTACTCGGTCGAGCTGTGCGGCGGCACCCATGTCGCGCGCACCGGCGACATCGCGCTGTTCAAGATCGTCTCCGAGCAGGGCGTGGCCGCGGGGGTCCGGCGGATCGAGGCGCTGACCGGGGAGGCGGCGCGCCGCTACCTGCTGGAGCAGGCGTCGGTGGCCAAGTCGCTGGCCGAGCAGTTCAAGGTCCCGGTCTCGGAAGTCTCCGCCCGGATCGAGGCCCTGCAGGCCCAGGCCCGCAAGCTCGAGAAGGAGCTGGCCGACGCCAAGCGGCAGCTCGCCATGGGCGGCGGCGGCGGAGCCGCGGCGGGTCCGGAGGAGATCGGCGGGGTCAAGGTCATGGCCCGGGTCATGGAGGGCGTCGGCGGCAAGGACCTGCGGCCCATCGCCGAGGAGTTCAAGAAGCAGCTCCCCGACGGCGTCATCGCGCTGGTGGGCGTGGCCGACGGCAAGGCTGCGGTGACGGTGGCGGTCACCGGCTCTGCCACGGCGAAGTTCAACGCCGCGGAGCTCGCCAAGGCGGCCGTTCTGGCCATGGGCGGCCAAGGCGCCGGCGGCCGACCCGACTTCGCCCAGGGCGGAGCCCCGGACGCCAGCAAGGCCGCCGAGGGCCTCGCCGCCGTGAAGGCGTTGCTCGGCGCCTAGTCCATCAGGAAGGCGCAGAGCTTGTTGCCAACCGGATCGCGGAAGTAGGCGGCATAGAAGCCGCTGGTGGCGTCGCTCGGCCGATAGCCCGGCGGGCCTTCGCACGTGCCGCCGTTGGCGAGCGCGGCGGCGTGGGCCGCCTGGATCTGCTCCTTCGAGCTCGCCAGGAACGACAGCATGTTCCCGTTGCCCGCCCGCGGCTCCTTGCCGTCGTAGGGCTTGCAGATCCCGAGGATCGCATCCTTTCCCTTCGGCCCGTACATTACCCAGCCGGGGAAGGGCCGGGAGGCCTCGTAGCCGAGCGCGCCGAGCGTCGGATCGAAGAATTTAGTCGCCTCTTCAGGGTCGTGGGCGCCGAGGGTCACATAGCCGAGGGTCATGGTCGTTCTCCCGTTCTCGTCGGCGCGATGTTACCGAACAAATAGGGAACAACAATAGCCGAACAGCAAGACGCCCGCCGCGGCGGGGCCGGGCGGGCGTCTCGACGTGCCATGGTGGCTGTGGTTTAGGCCGCCAGCGCCTTCTCGAGGTTCGCCGCCACCTTGTCGATGAAGCCCTCGGTGGTCAGCCAGCCCTGGGTGTCGCCGACCAGCAGCGCCAGGTCCTTGGTCATCGAACCGCTCTCGACGGTGGAGACGCAGACCTGCTCCAGGGTCTTGGCGAAGCGCGCCAGGTCCTCGTTGCCGTCCAGCTTGGCCCGGTGCTCCAGGCCGCGGGTCCAGGCGAAGATCGAGGCGATCGAGTTGGTCGAGGTGCTCTCGCCGCGCTGGTGCTGGCGGTAGTGGCGGGTGACCGTGCCGTGGGCGGCCTCGGCCTCCAGCGTCCGGCCGTCCGGCGTCACCAGCACCGAGGTCATCAGGCCCAGCGAGCCGAAGCCCTGGGCGACCTGGTCCGACTGCACGTCGCCGTCGTAGTTCTTGCAGGCCCAGATGAAGGCGCCCGACCACTTCAGGGCCGAGGCGACCATGTCGTCGATCAGGCGGTGCTCGTAGACGAGACCGGCTTCCTTGTACTTCGCGGCGTACTCGGCCTCGAAGATCTCGGCGAAGATGTCCTTGAAGCGCCCGTCGTAGGCCTTGAGGATGGTGTTCTTCGTCGACAGGTAGACCGGATACTTGCGGTTCAGGCCGTAGGCGAAGCAGGCGTGGGCGAACTCGCGGATCGAGGAATCCAGGTTGTACATGCCCATGGCGACGCCGCCGCCGGGGAAATCGAACACGTCGTGCTCGATCCTCTGGCCGTCCTCGCCTTCCCAGCTGATCTTCAGCTTGCCCTTGCCGGGCACGACGAAGTCGGTGGCCTTGTACTGGTCGCCGAAGGCGTGGCGGCCGACGATGATCGGCTGGGTCCAGCCGGGGATCAGGCGCGGCACGTTGCGGCAGATGATCGGCTCGCGGAAGACGACCCCGCCCAGGATGTTGCGGATCGTGCCGTTCGGCGACTTCCACATCTTCTTGAGCTTGAATTCCTCCACCCGGGCCTCGTCCGGGGTGATGGTCGCGCACTTGATGCCGACGCCGTGCTTCTTGATGGCCTCGGCCGCCTCGACCGTCACCTTGTCGTCCGTCGCATCGCGATGCTCGATGCCGAGGTCGTAGTACTCGATCGGCAGGTCGACGAACGGGAAGATCAGCTTGTCCTTGATGAGCTTCCAGATGATGCGGGTCATCTCGTCCCCGTCGAGGTCGACGACAGGGTTGGCGACTTTGATCTTGGCCATGAGGGGGAAGCGCTCCGGGCGGTGTACGTCGTTGAGGGGGCCGTATAGCCGCCGAGCGACGCCGACGCAAAGGCCGTGGGGCGCGACTATCCGACCCCGCGCACGGCGATCCGCGCCGCGTCGGCGAAGATGGCCTCCCGGGCGGCGCGGTCCAGCGTCGATCCGGCGAGGAAGACGGCCAGGGCGTACGACCGCTTGTCGGGCAGGGTGAAGATGCCGACGTCGTTGATGGCGACGTTGAGGCCGAGGTCGGTCCGCGCCGTGCCGGTCTTGTGCGCCAGGATCGCCCCGTCGGGCAGGCCCGCCTTCAGCCGCCGCGCGCCGGTCGGCGTGTCGGTCATCAGCTGGAGCAGCAGCAGCGTCGACATGGGGCTGAGCAGCTCGTTGGCGTTCAGCCGGCTCAGGAACTCGAGCATTCCCCGCGGTGTGGCCGTGTCGCGGGGATCGGCGAGGTAGGCGCGCATCGCGCTCATCCGGGCCGTCTGCGGGCGCGCCGCCAGCGCCGTGGAGAACGCCGCCTCGGTCCGCCAGCTCGGCCGGAATGAGGGCAGGCCGTGGGCTTCGGTCTGCAACTGGCGCTCATAGCGGTCGACGCGGATCTCCTCGATCCGGCGCGCCTGCAGCCAGGCGTCTACCGCGCCGGGGCCGCCGATCCGCTTCATCAGCACGTCGGCGGCGGTGTTGTCGCTGACAGACACCGCCGCGGTCAGCAGCTCGCGGGCCGTGTAGTCCCGCCGAGCGGGCCAGGCCTCGGCGATCGGCGAGTAGGGCGGGGAGAGCTGTTCCTCGGTGAGGCTGTGCCGCTCGTCCAGGGGCAGCCGGCCGGCGTCGGCCTCGGAGAGCACCGCCGCGCCGAGCAGCATCTTGAAGACGCTCTGCATCGGGAACCGCCGGTCGCCGGCCAGCGTGAAGGCCTCGCCGCTTTCCAGGTTCATCAGCCCGACGCCCAGCGCCCCGGGGCGGGCCCGCCGGGCCAGCTCGGCCATCTCCTCGTTCAGCCGGTCCATCCGCAGCCTGGGCGTCACCGAGGCGGTGAGCGGCTCGCCGGATCCGCAGGCGGCCAGCAGCGTGGCCCCGCCTGCGGCCAGCAGGCCCCGGCGGCAAAGGGTTGCGTTCGTGCGGCGGGGCTTCTCTAAACGCGGCATGTCCGAAGTTTCGTATCCTGCGCCTGTCATTATCCTGAACACGCCCCAGTTGGCGGAAAACATCGGGGCCGTGGCGCGGGTCATGGCCAACTTCGGCCTGTCGGACCTGCGCCTGGTGAATCCGCGGGACGGCTGGCCCCTTGAACGCGCCTGGGCCTCGGCTTCCGGCGCGGACTGGCCGCTGAACGCCGCCCGGGTCTACGACAGCGTGGCGGCCGCGATCGCAGACCTGCAGCTCATCTATGCGACCACGGCCCGGCCGCGGGAGCTGCAGCTTCCCGTGCTGACGCCCCGCCGGGCGGCGGGCGATCTGCACGCCGCCGCGGCCGCCGGCCAGCGGGTCGGTCTTCTGTTCGGGGGGGAGCGGGCCGGGCTTGAGACCCAGGACATCGCGCTGTGCCAGGCGGTGGTGACCATTCCCATCGATCCGCGCTTCCGCTCCCTCAACCTCGCCCAGGCCGTCGCCATCAACGCCTACGAGTGGCGGGCGACCGCGGCCGACCGCCCTCCGCCGAACTTCCGCGAGGGGCCGCCGCCGGCCACGGGCGAGGCGCTGCTGGGCTTCTACGAGCACCTGGAACGCGAACTGGAGACGGCCGGCTTCTTCCACCCGCCGGAGAAGACCCCGAACATGATTCAGAACCTCCGGAGCGCGCTGGGCCGGGCGCGGTTCACGGACCAGGAGGTCCGCACTCTGCGGGGCGTGGTCACCGCCCTGTCCCGCGGACGCGGCAAGGTGCTGGAGAAGATCGCCCGCAAGGGCGCGCCCGAGGGCGACGGATGAACCTGCGCACGCTGCTGGCCGACCTGCCGATCCCGATCCTCCAGGCCCCCATGGTCGGAGCGACGACGGCGGGCATCGCGCTGGCGGTGAGCCGCGCCGGGGGCATGGGCTGGCTGGCGGCGGGGGCCATGGCGGCGGCGGACATCGAGGCCGAGGTCGCCGCGCTGAAGGCCGCGCTCGACGCGCCGTTCGGCGTGAACCTGCTGATGGCGCCCAAGGCTGCGCCCGAGCGGTGGGAGGTGGACGCCGCGCTCGCCCGCCTGGCCCCGTGGTACGAGGAGTTGGGCGCGGCGAGGCCGGCGCTGCCCAACCAGTACGCGCCGGACTTCGACTCCCAGCTGGAGGCGGTGATCCGCTCGGCTCCGCCGGTCGCCTCCTTCACCTTCGACATTCTGACGCGGGATCAGGTGGACGCCCTGCACGGCGCCGGCACCCTGGTGATCGGCACGGCGGCGACCGTCGCCGAGGCGCGCGCGTGGGCGCAGGCCGGCGCCGACGGCGTCTGCGCCCAGGGCTTCGAGGCCGGCGGCCACCGGGGCAATTTCCTGGCGGGGATCGAGGGCAGCCTGGTCGGGACGATGGCGCTGGTGACGACGATCCGCGAGGCGGTGGACCTGCCGGTGATCGCCGCGGGCGGGATCATGGACGGGCGCGGGGTCGCCGCCGCCCTGGCGCTCGGCGCGGACGCGGTCCAGATGGGCACCGCCTTCCTGCTGGCCGACGAGGCGGCGACCGGCGCCACCTGGCGCGGCGCGCTGGCGGCCGCCGCAGACGACCCGACCCGGCTCACGCGCGCCTTCACCGGCCGCTATGCCCGCGGCGTCGAGAACCGCTTCATGCGCGAGATGCACGACGTCCAGGAGGACGTGCCCGCCTATCCCGTGCAGAACCGCCTGACCCAGCCGCTCCGTGCGGCCGCGGACCGGGCGGGCGATCCCGAAATGATGTCCCTGTGGGCCGGGCAGGGGGTGAAGCTCGCGCGGCCGGGCCCGGCGGGCGAGCTGATCCGCCGGTGGTGGGACGAGGCCCGGACCGCCGGGGACGCGGTCGTCCGGCGTACAAGGGGAGAGGAGGGGCCATGACCGACCTGAGAACCGCGGCCCGCGAGGCCTGGATCTACACCCTGCCGCTGGTGGAGGTGGCCACCACGCGGCAGCGGGGCCAGGCCCTGGGTCACCACATGGGCGTCTTCACCCACGTGCGTCACCTGGCCAACCACAAGCACCGGGCGGTGACGACGCCGAACAACGACACGCTCTATTCGACGGCGCAGGTGGACCTCGCCGCCGGGCCGGTGACGATCACCCTGCCGCCGGCGGGCGAGCGGTATCTCTCGCTCGCGCTGATGGACGCCTACACCAACAACTTCGCCATCCTGGGGACGCGGACGACCGGCCCGGACGGCGGGACCTTCCGGCTGGTGGGCCCGGCCGAGGCGGCCGAAGGCTGGAACGTGATCCGCGCGCCGACAAACCACGTCTGGGCCCTGGCGCGAATCCTGGTGGACGGTCCGCACGACCTCGAGGCCGCGCGCGAGGTGCAGGCGGGGCTGTCGATGCAGGGGCCGCCCTGCGCGGCGCCGGGGCCGTACCCTCCGCGGCAGGCGCCTTGGCCGGAGTACTTCGCCGGCGCGGCGGCGCTGCTCGCCGCCAACCCGCCGCCGGTGACCGACCTCGCGATCCTTCGCCGGATCGCCCCCCTGGGGCTGCTGGACGGTTTCGACGCCGGCCGTTTCGGCGAGTCCGAGGCGGTGGAGATCGAGGCCGGCGTCGCCGAGGCCCGCAAGGCCGTGCGCAAGGGCGGCCTCGGCGGCATGGATTTCATCGAGGGCTGGTCCTACCCCAGCGCCCGGCTCGGCGACTTCGACCAGGACTACCTCTACAGGGCCGCCGTCGCGCTCTCGGGCCTCGCCGCCCTGCCGCCCGCCGAGGCGATGTACATGCGCGCCCAGGCGCCCGACGGCCGCTCGCTGTTCGACGGGACGAAGGCCTGGCGGCTGCACTTCCCGGCAAGCGGCCACCTTCCTGTGGACGCGTTCTGGTCGCTCAGCCTCTACGAGGCGACCGAGGACGGGCAGTTCTTCTTTGCCGACAACCCGCTGGACCGGTACGCCATCGGCGATCGAACGCCGGGCCTGAAAGCCAACGAGGACGGTTCGCTGGACATCTGGATCGGCCACGACACCCCCGGCGCAGAGCGGGAGTCCAACTGGCTGCCCGCTCCGGCCGCGCCGTTCGCCCTGTTCATGCGGGCCTACCTGCCCAGGACCGAGCTGCTCGACGGCGGCTACCGGCTGCCGCCCGTGGGCGCCGCCGAAGGTTGACTCCGAGAGGAGAGCCCAGCATATACGCGCCCTTCCAACCGCCGGGGCGACCCGAGCGGTCGGGAGCCTATGACGGGATGATGCGAAGCCGCCGTTGAAATCGCGCCGCCATGACGGCAGCGCCGGCTCGGGTCGATAGAGAGTGCAATATGTCGAAGCGCCATAGCGCCAAGTACAAACTCGACCGCCGGATGGGCGAGAACATCTGGGGTCGCCCGAAGTCCCCGGTCAACAGCCGCGCCTACGGCCCCGGCCAGCACGGCCAGCGCCGCAAGTCCAAGGTCTCGGACTTCGGCCTGCAGCTGCGCGCCAAGCAGAAGCTGAAGGGCTACTACGGCAACATCACCGAGAAGCAGTTCGTCCGCATCTACACGGAAGCTGCGCGCCGCAAGGGCAACACCTCGGAGAACCTGATCGCGCTGCTGGAGTCGCGCCTGGACGCGGTTGTCTATCGCGCCAAGTTCGTGCCGACCCCGTTCGCCGCCCGTCAGTTCGTCAACCACGGCCACGTCCTGGTGAACGGCAAGCGGGTGAACATCCCGTCCTACCGGGTGAAGCCGGGCGACGTGGTCTCGGTGCGCGAGCGTTCGCGCAACATGGCCCTGGTCCTGGAAGCGCTGCAGTCGTCGGAACGCGATACCCCTGACTACATCACCCTGGACGCCAAGGGCATGAGCGCCACCTTCGTCCGCGCGCCGGAACTGGCCGAAGTGCCGTACCCGGTGAAGATGGAGCCGAACCTCGTGGTCGAATTCTACGCGTCGTAAGACGCCGCCGAATTTCCGAAGTTTCGCGAAGGCCCCGGAGAAATCCGGGGCCTTTTGCGTATGATCCCTGCGTATGATCGGGGGAATGAACCGCAGAGTCTTCGTCCTGGCGGCCCTGGCCCTGGCGGGCTGCGCCACCACGCCGCCGCGCATCCTGGCCCCGCAGAGCGCTGCGCTGGCCGAGCTCGAGCCGCTTTACCGCGCGGACGCCGCGCGCGAGGGGCTCACCATCCGCGTCGCCTCGAACGGCTGCACGGCCAAGGCCGATTTCGCGTTCTACGTGGAGCGCAAGGGGGAGGCGGTGACGCTGGCCTTCGGTCGCCGCCGGCTCGACCCCTGCCGGTCGTTCGCGAGGGGACACGTGGATCTCAGCTTCACCTGGCGCGAGCTTGGCCTCGAACGCAGATCCCCTGTGTTCCTGCTCAACCCCCTGCTGGCCTGGACCGGCCCTTAAGTCCCGCCGCTCGACAGCCGGCCGGGCCGATGTATCTTCGGTCGGCGCAACTTCAGGGTGAGGGCGTGATGCTGCGGCGGATCGTGGCGGGGGCGGTGGCCGGCCTGGCGGTGCTGGCGTCGGCCGCGAACGCCGAGGCGGCCTGGTACAAGGCCGAGACCGACCGCTTCGTGGTCTACGGCGAAGGGCGCGAGGGCGAGGTGCGCGACTACGCCCTCAAGCTGCAGACCTTCGACGCCATGCTGCGGCTGTTCCATCCCAGCACCCTGGACACGGTCCCGGCGACGAAGGTGCAGGTCTATCTGGTGGACGGCCTGCGCGACCTGCGCCGCATGCGGCCCAGTCTCGGGGCCGGGGTCCACGGCTTCTATGCGGCGTCGAACGAGGGCGTGATCGCCGCGGTGGCGACCGAGCGCAGCCTCGAAGCCGACGACGTCCTGTTCCACGAATACGCCCACCACTTCATGCTGGAGAACTTCCCGGCCGCCTATCCGGCCTGGTTCGTGGAGGGCTTCGCCGAGTACTTCATGACCGCCGAGATCACGGACGAGGGGGTGAAGGTCGGCGGCTACAATCCCCAGCGGGCGGCGGCCGTCTTCCTCGCCCGCTGGCTGCCGTGGGAGGAGGTCTTCTCCAAGACGACGGCCGAGACCCACCGGCGCGATACGGCGGCCTATTACTCCCAGGCCTGGCTGCTGGCGCACTACATGTACAGCGACCGAGAGCGGGCGGCCCAGCTCGACAAGGCGATCACCGCCATCGCGGGCGGCGCGCCGCCGGTCGAAGCGTTCCAGGCGGCCACCGGCATGGACTCGCGCGAGCTGACGCGGGTCCTGCGCCGCTACGACAAGCTGCAGCTCTACCTCGTGCGCGACCCGCTGAAGACGCCGCCGGCCATGACGGTCACGCGCCTGCAGCCCAGCGCCGACGAATTCCTGCTGGACCATGTGCGCCTGCTGTTCTCGCGGACCGGCCGGCTCGACCAGGGCTTCCTCGACAGTGTGCGGCGGCGCGCCGCGCGCCTGCCGGACGACCCATTCGCTCAGCGCACCCTGGCCCGCGCCGAGTACGTCATGGGCGACGTCGCGGCGGGGGAGGCGATCATGAAGGCCCAGCTGGCGGCCCGTCCGGACGATCTGGAGACCGTGCTGCTCGCCGGCATGGGCCAGGTGCTGGCGGGCTTGCGCGAGCCGCAGAACCGTCAGCAGCGCTTCCGCGCCGGCCGGCCGTTCCTGGCCAAGGCGTACGCCCTCGACAAGCGCGACTTCCGCCCGCTGTACGCCTACGGCCTGGCGCGGAGCGTGGAGCCGGAGTTCCCCACCGACAATGACATGACCGTCCTGCTGGAGGCGCGGGCCCTGGCGCCGTCCGTGCAGGAGAACTCTGTGAGGGCCGGGCTCGCCCTCCTGAAGGTCGGACGCAAGGACGATGCGCGGAAGGTCCTGGCCGCGGTGATCAACAATCCCCACGGCGGCGGCTACGCCGCCCGGGCGCGGGCGCTGCTCGAAGGGGCGTCGGAGTCCGACGCCGAGGCGGCGGGCCAGGCCGAGGAGGCCCCTCCCGACGAAACCGAATGACCGCTACTGCATCCGCTGGGGCGTGTCCTCGGGCTGCAGGCCGTCGAAGTCGGCGCTGACGGGGCGCACGTCGATCCGGTCGCGCGGCAGGGCGTGGGGATAGGTTTCCTGCAGGAAGGCGATCAGCTTCTCGCGCACCTCGCAGCGCAGGTCGAACGCCGCGCCCGAGTTGTGGGCGCCCACGAGGCAGCGCACCTCCATCGTCCGCTCCCGGGCGTCGGTGACCTGCAGCACCATGACCTCCCGGTCCCACAGCGGCGAGGCCTCGACGATCTCCTTGAGCTTGGCCCGCAGGGGCTCCAGCGGGGTGGAATAGTCCAGGTACAGCAGGACGACGCCGATGAGGTCGGCGGTGGTGCGGGTCCAGTTCTGGAACGGCTTTTCGAGGAAGTACTTCAGCGGCACGATCAGCCGCCGCTTGTCCCAGATGCGGACGACCACATAGGCCGAGGTGATCTCCTCGACCACGCCCCACTCGCCCTCGACGATCAGGGCGTCGTCGATGCGGATCGGCTGGGTCAGGGCGATCTGGATGCCGGCCATGATGTTCGAGAGCACCGGCTGCAGCGCCAGGCCCACGATGATGCCGGCCGCGCCGCCGGCCGCGAGCAGGCTGACCCCAAGCTGCCGGACCCCCGGAATGGTCATCAGGGCGAAGGCGGCGGTCAGCAGGATCACCAGCACGGCCAGCGCCCGCCGCAGGATCCGAACCTGTGTCAGGTGCTTGCGGGCCAGGAGGTTGTCGGCCACGTCCACCCGGTAGCGACGCATGTAGATCGCCGAGGCGATGTCGAGCGCCGTCATCACCACCCAGCCGCAGAGGATGATGAAGGCGACCAGCAGCCCGTGCTGCATGAGCGCGGCTTCGCGTCCCGAGATGGGGGTGACCCGCACGACCCAGCTCGCCGCGAGGAACATCAGCGCGAGCCGGCCCGGCCCCCGCGTGCGGATGACGAGCGAGCGGGTGAACTCGCTGCGGCGGCGCAGGCCCCGGCGCACCGCCCTGACCAGCAGCTCGTGAGCGCCCAGGGCGGCGGCGAGGGCGAGCGCGATGGCGACCAGCCCCAGAATCCAGGGCGGCATCCAGTCCAGGCGCGCGATGAGATCGGAGACGAAGGTGTTGATCGACACAGGCCGTCAGATGGTTGGAAGCCCCTAAGGGACCCGAACCCGCGACCGCCGCTATGGTTCACGCCCTCAGGCGAACATCTCCACCATCCACGGCGGGACGCGCCGCGGCCGGCCTGTGGCCTGCTCGATCAGCACCCAGGTCGTGCGGACCTGGGCGCACATCTGGCCGTCGGGGCCGTCGATGCGGATGAAACGGTCGAACCGTGGCCCCTCGGCCGCGCCCGAGACCCAGGTGCGGCCCTGGGCGGTCTCGCCGGGGAGCAGGGCCCGCCGGTAGTCGATCTCGTGGCGCAGGGCGACCCACGCCCACGTGGCCTGCGCGTCGGGCGGCGCCAGGCTCTTCCAGTGCGCAACGCCCATGTCCTGGGCCCAGCGCAAGTAGACCACGTTGTTCACGTGGCCGTTCTCGTCGATATCGTCTGGCGTGGGCTCGAACGTCAGGCGGAAGACCTGCCGGCCCTCCGGCGGCTCGAGCAGCGCGGTCACGCTTCGAGGACGCCCTGTTCGGACAGGAAGGTCTTCAGCTCGCCCGACTGGAACATCTCGCGGACGATGTCGGAGCCGCCGACGAACTCACCCTTCACGTAGAGCTGCGGGATGGTCGGCCAGTCCGAGTAGGTCTTGATGCCGTCGCGCAGCTGCTCGTTCTGCAGCACGTCGACGCCCGTGAAGTCCACGCCCAGGTGGTCGAGGATCTGCACGACGACCGCGGAGAACCCGCAACGGGGCTGCTCGGGCACGCCCTTCATGAACAGGATCACGGGGTGGTCGGCCACCGCCTGGGCGATCCACTCGTGCACGGGATTGGCGGTCGCAGCGTCGGTCATCAGCTCGCCCTTTCGGCGCAAATTGGCTGGCCAAGAGCTAGGGACGGGGACCCTCAGGGTCAAGCGTGTCAGGACGGCGCGCTAGCCGGGGGCGGAGGTCTCGAGCGCCAGCGCGTGCAGTTCGCCGCCCATCCTGCCCTTCAGCGCGGCGTAGACCAGCTGGTGTTGGCGCACGCGCGGCAGACCGGCGAAGGCCTTGGACACGATGCGGGCGCGGTAGTGGTCGCCGTCGCCGGCCAGGTCCTGGATCTGGATGTCGGCGTCGGGGAAGCCTTCGCGCAGTGCGGCTTCCAAGTCTTCGAGGGCCATGGGCATGGCGGGGGCTATACCCCCGCCCGGCCGCCTAGTCGATGATCGAGCTGTACACGATGCTCTTCAGCTGGCCGCGGAAGTTGAAGGTCCCCGACGGCATCAGCTGGGTCATGAAGACGACGCAGAGATCCTCCTTCGGGTCGACCCAGAAGATCGTCGAGGCCGCGCCGCCCCAGTAGTAGTCGCCGGCGCCGAGCGTTCCGGTTTGCACCTGGCCCTGGGTGGAGGCGAAGCCGAGGCCGAAGCCCACGCCCTCGTTGGCGGTCTCGGAGAACGTGCCGAGCGCCACCTGGGTCAGGTCCTGGCCGCCGGGCAGGTGGTTCATGTGCATCAGCTCGAGGGTGCGCGGGCCAATCACCCGCTGGCCGTCCAGCTCGCCGCCCCGGCGCAGCATCTCGCAGAAGCGCAGGTAGTCGGCGCTGGTCCCCACGAGCCCGCCGCCCCCCGACTTGAACCCCGGATCGGCGAGGTAGTGGCTGGTCTCGGGATCGTCGATCAGCTTCAGCGTCTTGTCGGGCATCCGCTGGTAGTTGGCGGCGAAGCGGTCCTGCTTCTCCGGGGGCACGAAGAAGGCGGTGTCCTTCATCCCCAGCGGCTCGAAGATCGTCTCCTGCAGGTACTCGGCGAACGGCTTGCCCGAGATGAGCTCGACCAGCGCCCCGCACACGTCGGTCGCCAGAGAGTACATCCAGGCCGTGCCCGGCTGGTAGCGCAGCGGCACCTGGCCGAGCTTGTCCAGGAAGACCTGCATGCTGTCCTGGCTGCCGAACGAGCGGACCTTCAGCCCGCGGTAGATGTGGTCGATCGGGTGCTGGACGCCCACGCCCGGCAGCCCGCCGCCGTAGGTGAAGCCAGCCATGTGGGTCAGCACGTCGCGGAAGCTGACCGGCCGGTGCGCGGGCTCGGTGGACATCGTATCGCCCTCGCCCGCGGTCCAGACGCGGTGGTCCTTCCACGAGGGGACGAAGCGGCTGACCGGATCGTTGAGCTGGAAATGGCCCTGCTCGTAGAGCGTCATCAGCGCGACCGAGGTGATCGGCTTGGTCATCGAATAGATGCGGTAGATCGTGTCGTCGCGCGTGGGCCTGTTCCGCTCGCGGTCCATCAGCCCGAACGAGCGGAAGTAGGCGAGGTGGCCGTGCCGGGCGACGCTCACCTGGCAGCCGGCGATCTTGCCCGGCTCGATGTAGTTGCGCTCGATGTGGTCGGTGATCCGCTCCAGGCGGCCCGCGTCCAGGCCCGTCCACTGGGATTGGGCGTCCATCGAAATCCTCCCGCAGTATGCTCTTGTGTCTTCAATCGGGCCATCATGGCCGCCGAAGGCGCGGTACGTCGAGAGGCAGGGGGAGGGAACGCGGATGGAAGAGCTGGAACGGCTGGCGGCCGAGGTGGGCGATCGGCTCAAGGCCCGCGGCGAGCGGGTGGCCGTCAACGAGAGCTCCTCGGGCGGGCTGGTCTCGGCGGCGCTGCTGAGCGTGGCCGGCGCCAGCGCCTACTACCTCGGCGGGGCGGTGGTCTACACGCCCAAGGCCCGGGTGCTGCTGACCGAGATCCCGAAGGAGGCCCTGGCCGGCATGCGCTCGGCCAGCGAGCCCTACGCCCTGCTGCTGGCCCGCAACGCCCGCGAGCGGTTCGGCGCGACCTGGGGCGTCTCCGAGACCGGCGCGTCCGGGCCGACGGGCAACCCCTACGGCGATGCGCCGGGCCACACCTGCGTGGCGATCTCGGGACCGGTCGAGGCCGTCGTCACCGTCGAGACGGGCGAGGCCGACCGCAGCGCCAACATGCGCGCCTTCGCCGCCGCCGCGCTGGAGCTGTTGAAGCGGGCGCTGGACTAGCCGCCCGTCTCCCCCGCAGAGGGACGGGCGGCGTGTCCGGCAGGGTCGATCAGAACTGGACGTTCGCGCCGACGAAGACGGTGCGTCCGCTGGAGGTCTCGTTCCACAGGCGCTTGGCCTGGGCGCCGTTGAACTGGATCTCCCGCTCGTCGGTGAGGTTGATGGCGTCCACCGTCAGCCGGATCTTGTCGGTGAGCTGATAGAAGGCCGCGGCGTCCACGTAGGTGGTGGACCGGAAGCCGCCCTGGTCGATCGGATAGTCCGACCGGTAGTTGGACGACACCCGCGCGCCCCATTTCGCCGTCTCGTAGTAGAGCGTGACGTTGTGGGTGACGTCGCTCATCCCCCAGATCGGCCCCGTCTGGCCGTTCGGATAGGTGGTCTTCGAGTCGATGAAGGTGACGTTGGCCACCACCCCCATGTCCTGCAGGAAGCCCGGCAGGAAGAAGAAGTCGGTCTGCAGGCTGAGCTCGAAGCCGGTGAGCTCGGCGTCGTTGAGGTTGATGGGCCGGGTGAACTCGTCGACGTTGGCCGAGCCGGCGACGCCGGGCAGCAGGTTGTCGGGAAGGCCGGTCGAGGAATACGGCACGTCGGTGACGCGCTCGCTGACCACGAAACCGTCGATCCTCTTGTGGAACACCCCGGCCGCCAGCAGGCCGACCCCGCCGAAGTACCATTCGGCCGCGGCGTCGAATTCGTCGGAGGTGTAGGGGTCGAGTTCGGGGTTGCCGATGCTGACCGTGACGAAGCCCGAGTTTGCGTCACGGCTCACCGAGCCGTTCATGGCGTAGGCGGTGAGCGAGGGGCGGTTGATGTTCTGGGCCGCCGAGACCCGCACCTGGACCTGCGGCGTCAGCTCCATCACCGCGTTGAACGCCGGCAGCACGCCCGAATAGTTGTTGCTGACCGTCACCGGGCCCACGTTGGCGACGCCCGACGAGGTGAGCTCGGTCTCGTAGGCGCGCGCGCCGACGTTGCCGCGGACGGTGCGACCGAAGAGCTCGGCGCGCCAGTCGAGCTGGGCGTAGCCGGCGGTGGTGTCCTCCTCGACCGCGTAGATCGAGCGGGGCGCGCCCACCGTGCGCGTGACGCCGTACCTCGCCAGCGCCTTGTCCCAGTCGACGATCACCCAGGACTGGTCGTCGTGCCGGTCGAAGACCTGGAAGTAGTCGTTCACCCGGTCGTCCAGCGCGCCGGTCTCCCAGGCGGTCTTCAAGAGGTCGTCCGCCGACTGGGCGTAGCCCGAGTTGCGGAAGCCGCGGAACGAGCCGCCGACCTTGAGCGTGGCGGCGTCGCTGAACTCGTAGGCCAGGTTCAGCTCGGCGTTGTCGAGGCGGGTCTTCTGGTAGGTGGCCGAGAAGTCGATCTCGTGCGCACGGAAATTGTTCGGGTCGGTGGTGTCCCACCTGTAGGTGTTGCGCGCGTCGCGTCCGTCGGCGCTGTAGTCGGTGACGAGGCCGCCGAACGCCTCGGTGTAGAACTTGTCCGACATCGGGATGTCGTAGTCCGACTGCTCGTGGCCCAGGTGGCCGCTGGCCCGGAAGCGTTCGGTGAGCGCCCATTCGCCGGCCAGCACCACCTGCTGGAAGGTGTTCTTGGTCTCCTGCCGCCGGGTCTCGGTGGCGAAGACCGTGTTGTCCACGTCTGCGTAGAGCACCGAGTCGTGCTGGTCCCAGCGGACCGCGTTGAGCCGCGGCGGCGGGCTGGTGATCCCCGAGTGGCGCACCGCGCCGCCCAGGACCGTTGACCCCTGCGAGGCGCGGGTGGCGAGGTGCAGCTCGCTGCGGTCGTTGGTGAACTCGCCGTAGAGGCCGTCCAGGGTCAGGGTCAGGGTGTCGATCGGCCGCCACTGGACGGCGGCGGTCAGGCCCAGGCGCTCCTGGTCCGAGCCCCAGACCGACAGGCGGTTGCCGCGCTGGAAGACCAGGGTCCCCGACTGCACCTTGGCCCGGTCCGAGGCGCTGAGCGGCGACAGGTCGGTGGCGCCCGGGGTCACGGCGCTGGCGCTGTAGGTGTTGTAGCCCTGCTCCTCGGTCTCGCGCTTCGACCAGGCGGCCGAGACCAGCACGCCGAAGCGATCGTCCCAGTTGCGGCTGAACATGCCGGCGAGGCGGTGCTGGAGGTCCTCGGTGGCCGAGTTGGTCCCGCCCTGGACCGACAGCGCCGCGCGGGTTCCGTCGTAGTTGAACGGCTTGGCGGTGTAGAGGCCGACCGTTCCGGCCATGCCGCCCTCGTCCTGCTCGGCCGAGAACGACTTGCGCACCTCGACCCGGGTGAAGAGCTCGGAGGCGAACACGTTGAAGTCGAAGGCCCGGTCCCGCGAGGTCTGACCCCGGCTGTCCATGGGCGAGTCGACATTGCCCAGCACCTCCATGCCGTTGAGCTGGACGCGGGTGAAGTCGGGGCCGAGCCCGCGCAGGCTGACCCGGCGGCCCTCGCCGCCCTCGCGGTTGATGGCCACGCCCGGCAGGCGCTGGAGGGACTCGGCCAGATTCAGGTCGGGGAACTTGGCCATGTCCTCGGCGACGATCACGTCCGAGGCGATCTCGGCGTCGCGCTTCAGCTCGCGCGCGGCCACCAGCGAGCCGCGAAAGCCGGTGACGACCACCTCGTCCACCGCATCTCCCGCCGGCCCGTCCGCCGCGTTCTCGGCCCGTGCGGCGCCGCCCAGCAACACGAATGCGATGACCCCCGACGCAACGCCTGCGGCGAGCGCCTTCCTGTTCCGATGCATGATGGTCCTACTCTCCAGCTGCGCCGGACGGCCCCCAAGGCGAGGTCCGGCGGTGGAGCGGCGTTAGGCGGCGTCGATGACGCCGGCTTGATCGTTAGGGCAAAGCTTCGTGACGGCCTGGAGAGGCCTCAGCTCTCGTCGATCTCGGTGCGCACCTGCGACAGCAGCAGGCTGATGTGGTCGTCCACCTCGGCCAGGAAGGCGTCGAACACCTCGCCGCGGCGGCCGGAGGGCTCGTAGGGGCCGGCGAGGCGCTCGATGAAGCCGGGGACCTCCATCTCCAGCTCGCGGATCATCCGGCGCAGCAGCACCTCGTGGGCGGCGGCGCGGACCAGCGCCTGCCGGTCGAGGGCCTGCCGGTCGGGGGCGGGACGTTCGGGATCGCTCACTGGGACGCTCCGCGCGCTTCGATGGGGACCACCGCCTCCAGCACCTCGCCGCGCACGAGATGGAGGACGTCGTAGCGGTCCAGGGTGGGGTCGATGTGGCCGGGCGCCAGCTCCACCCGCTCGCCGCGCGCCACCGGCGCCTCGGGCCGCATCAGCATGCCGTGCTCGTCGCCGAAGAAGCGGTAGTCGCAGCCGGCGAACTTCGCCGTCAGCGGCTGGGGCAGGGGGCCGTCGGTGGCGAAGGCCTTCAGGCCCGCGTCCACCGTCACCCACTTCGGATGGTTGGCGCTGATGACGGTGGCGGCGACCGACAGGCTCTGGGCGAAGGCGCCGTCGGGGTCCTCGCCCAGGGCCTCGCGGTACTCGCGGTCCATGAAGGCGTACGAACCGGGCTGGACCTCGGTCAGCACGCCCAGGGCCGCGTCGGTGGCGAAGGTGCCGGTGCCGCCGCCGGTGACCACGTCGATCGGGAACCCGGCCTCCTCCAGGGCGCGGCGCACGGCCTGCAGGCGCTCCATGCCCTCGGCCACGGCCATGGCCCGCGCGCCGGCGCCCTTCACGTGCTGCCAGTGGCCGCCGTAGCCCTGCAGCCCGATCAGGCGCAGGCCGGGCGCGGCGGCGACGGCGCGGGCGACCTCCAGGGCCTGGGCGGGCGCGGGGACGCCGGTGCGGCCGAGGCCCACGTCGACGTCGATCAGCACCTGGAGCGGCGTTCCGGCCCCGGGCTTCCCGGCGCCGCCCTCGTCGGCGTCGGCGTCGGCGTCGGCGGAGTCGGCGTCGGCGCCGGCGTCGGCGCACGCCGCGGCCAGCTCGGCGACGCCGTCCGGATGGTCCACGACGATGCGGAAGTCGGCCAGCCGGCGCGCGAGGGCGGCGGCGCGGCGGGCGGGCGCCTCGCCGGCGATGGGCGAGGTGACGAGGATGGAGGCGATCCCGGCGTCCGCCATCGCCTCGGCCTCGGCCAGCTTGGCGCAGCAGATTCCGGCCGCCCCGGCCGCCACCTGCCGGGCCGCGACCCAGCCGCACTTGTGGGACTTGGCGTGCGGCCGCAGCGCCAGGCCCGCCGCGCGGGCCCGCCCGGCCATGAGCGCGACATTGGCCTCGAAGGCGTCGAGGTCCAGCACCGCGGCCGGCGTCGGAATGCGCCAGCGCGAGCCGGGCCGGCCGACCAGGTCCAGGACCTGTTCGCGGTGGGGGGCGAGGCGGGCGCGGGACGACTCCATCCCCCGCAGCTTAGCGCGAGAACCGCCGGCGGGGAGGAGGGGGGCGAGGGCGTCCGGTCTCGGCCGGGCCGGGCTGGACCCATCCACTGCAGTGGGTGGTCGGGGAGTCGGCAGCTGGCGCCTAGGAGACGCCGGGCGGCCAGGTGAACACCTGCTTGGACAGAAGGACGTCCACCTTCTGCACATGCGCCGGGCGGATGAGGAGGTGGTTCATTCGCGCGACTTCGCGGAAGATGTCGCCACCCCCGCCGGCCACATGCGCATCGCGCCCGGCGATGTCGGGGAACGTCTCGAAAATGGCGAAGGTCGTGGGTGAATGGCGCACCGCGTACCACGGCCCCGTGGCGGGCTCGTGCTCGACGCAGGCTCGGATATCCCGAAGCATCTGCAGAACCTCGTCTTCGCGGCCCGGCCGAGCCTCGATCAGGATGTAGAAGGCCTTCCGACCCTCGTCGCCGTTCTCGCCGGTCATGACGACGCCGCGATGCCGTGGTGTCGTGTGCGTGGCCATGGGCGGTCCCTCTGCGCGGCGGGCGTTTCCGCCGTCGTATCCCCTCTTCGGGCGAGGGCGGGTTGCCCGATGCGTCGAGAACCTTGCCTAAAACTCCGACCGAGCCCTACCGTCGCGATCAGCCGGTAAGGATGTCCGCATGACCCACGCCTTGCGCGAGGCCGTTCGCCGCTACGCCGAGCGGCATGCTGACGCGGCGGGCGTCGCCCGCACGTCCGTCAGGGGGCTGAACCTCGTGCGCACGACCTCGACGGGCGAACTGCGGCACGCGATCGAGCGGCCGCTGATCTGTCTTGTCGTGCAAGGCGCCAAGCAGGTCACGATGGGGAGCCGAACCCTGACCTTCAGCGCCGGGGATTCCATGCTGCTCACCGCGGACGCGCCGACCGTCAGCCAGATCACCCAGGCAAGCGGCGGCGCGCCTTACCTTGCGTTGGCGCTCGACCTGGACGCGGCCGTGATCGCCGGCCTCTGCGACGAGATGAAGGCCGCCGCCGTCGACGCCGGCCCGGCGCTCCGCTTCCAGCCCACCGACGCCGAGGCGGCCGACGCCGCGCTGCGCCTGGTCACCCTGCTGGAGCGGCCGGCTTCCATTCCCGTGCTTCAGGCTCAGCTGGTGCGCGAGATGCACTATTGGCTCCTCGCAGGGCGCCACGGCCCCGCCATTCGCCAGCTGGGCTCTCCCGCGAGCCAGGCGCGGCGGATCGCGCGGGCGGTGGAGATCCTCCGCAAGGACTTCGCCGCGCCGATCCCGGTGGCGCGACTGGCGGCGGCGGCCCGCATGAGCCCGTCGACCTTCCACAAGCATTTTCGGACCGTGACCTCGCTGTCGCCACTGCAGTTCCAGAAGCAGCTGCGGCTCATCGAGGCGCGGCGCCTGATGCTGGCCAAGGGCCTGAGGCCGAGCGTCGCAGCCTACGAGGTGGGGTACGAGAGCGTGCCGCAGTTCACGCGGGAGTATCGTCGCCAGTTCGGGCAACCGCCGGGCCGCGAGACCCAGCAGGCCAGGCGGGTGAACCAAGCGGTCTGAGCGTGGCGCGGGGGCGTTGACAGCGGCGCCGGTGGCGGCGCCGAGGATCCTGGCGCCCGAAGAGCGCGCGGCCTGGGTGGCGGCCGCCCTCAGATCGTGATCCAGCCGTCGGGCAGGGCGGCGAGGGCAACGTTCTCCAGCATGACCGTGTCGCCGTCCCCGAAGTCCACCAGGACGTGCGCGCCCGCCTGGACGGCGGCGTAGGGCCCGGCGGCCTGGATCCGGTCGCCTTCCGCGGCGTCGAAGTCGGCCACCACGTCCGCGCCGCCGCCGGCCATGAAGCGGAACACGTCCGGCCCCGCGCCGCCCGCGAGGGTGTCGGCCCCCCGGTCGCCGGCGAGCACGTCGGCGCCCTGCCCGCCGCGCAGCACGTCGTCCCCCTGCCCCCCGGCCAGCGCATCCGAGCCCTCGCCGCCGTCGGTCACGTCGTCGCCGGCGCCGCCGTGCACGAAGTCGTCGCCCCTGTCGCCGAACAGGACATCGGCGCCGTCGCCGCCGTACAGCACGTCCTCGCCCTGGCCGCCGTGCATGCTGTCGTCGCCCCAGCCGCCGTGGAGGGTGTCGTTCCCGGTGTTGCCGTGGACGAAGTCGGTCCCGCCGTCGGCCATGACGAGGTCCGCGCCCGCGCCCCCCGCATAGGTGTTCCCGGCGTCGTCCAGCACGGCGAAATCGTTCCCGGGGCCGCCGACGGTCGGGATCTGGCGTGGTCCGGGCGGCGGCGGGACGGCCGAGACGGTCAGCACCACGTCGTTGCCGTCGCCGCCCTGGTAGTCGACGGTGTAGCGCAGGCTCCCGACCGTCGCCGCCACGCCGTCCGCGAAGCCCACGAACTCGCCCGTCACCGCATCGGCGCCGTCGTTGTCGATCAGCAGGAAGCTCTGCCCCACCGTCGGCGTGAAGCCGCCGAACAGCACGATGTCGAGGAAGGCGTCGCCCAGGCTCACCGTCCCGGTGACGTTCAGCCGGTCGAACTGGCCCGCGCCCGCGCCGCCGAGCTCGACCTCCAGGGTGGCGCCGGTCAGCAGGGTGAGAGCGCCGGTGTCGAGCACGCCCGGGCTGGCTCCGGGCGCCAACGCGCCGCCGCCGTGCACTGCGACGGCGCCGACCGCGCCGGTCCCGGCCAGCGTCGCGCCGCTCGTCACCGTGGCGTCCGTCGTCCCGAGATTCGCGGTCACGCGGAGAACCCCATCGCTGACGAGCAGCGTGTGCACGTCCGCCGCGCCGGTCAGAACGAGGGCGCCCGCGCCGGTCTTGGTGAGCTGCATCGGCCCTTCGCCCTCGAACCCGCCGCCGAGGGTGACCGTCCGCCCCGCCGTCACCCTGTAGACGACCAGGCCGCTGCCCATCAGGAACAGGTTCGCGCCCTCGGCCGAACCGGTCTCGAACCCTGCGCCGCCCGCGACCGAATTGCCTGAGGCGAAGGTCACATCCTCGAGGGTGATCGTCCCGCCGTCGCGCACGAACACGGCTCCGCCGAGGCCCGCCCCGCCGCCGCCCTGGAAGCCGGTCGCGGCGTAGCCGCCAGCGCCGCCGCCATAGCCGCCGGCGACCGCGGTGGCGGCTGAGCTGCTCGAGCCGCCGCCGCCGCCGCCGAAGCCGCCCGCGCCTCCCGAGCTGGAGTGACCGCCGCCGCCGCCGCCGCCGCCGAAGCCGCCGCCGCCGCCGCTGGACAAATCGCTGCCGCCGCCGCCGCTGTGGTCCCCGCCCGCGCCGCCCGGCCCGATATCCGGTTCGCCGCCGTTGTCCCCGCCGCCCCGACCGGGCCCCATGAACATCGGCAGGTCGGCGTCTCCGCCGTCGGCCTCCATGCCGCCGCCGCCGCCGCCAAAGAACCCTCCGGAAGAGCCTCGTTGGCCGCCGTCGCCGCCCACCGCGCCGTTGCCGGTGAACGTGACGCGGCGGAGCGTCAGGTCTGCGCCGTCCGCGAAGATCCCCCCGCCCAGGCCCGCGCCGCCGCCGCCGGCGCCACGCTGGTCGTCGCCGCCGCCGCCGCGCCCGCCCTGGGCCAGGCCGTCGGCGATGGTCAGGTCGCTGATCTCGACGCTGACGTCGCCGGCCCAGAACACCCGGTAGAGCCCGGCGCCGCTGATCGTCAGGCCCGGAGCGCCGCTCCCGTCGATGACCAGGTCCTGCAGGATCTGCGGCAGGTCGTCGGCCAGGGTGATGGTCGCCCCATCCGCCAGGTCGAACACGATGGTGTCCGCCCCCGGATTCGCCTCGGCGAGCAGGATCGCCTCGCGCAAGGACCCCGCCGGCGGCGAACTCACGGAATCGGCGGTGCTGGTGACGATGTACGTGGCCATGACCGCCTCCCGTGGAATCCCCTCCGGGTACCAGCCGGCCGCGCCCCCTCGCCACGGACCCGCGTTATTGGATCGCGTCGTTTCTTATGAGATGCTGCCGGCAGGGTTGTGGGGCGTGGTTTTCCGATGAAGTCGCCGGACTGGCGCATCGTGGATCAGACGGGCGAGGTCCGCCTGGATCCCAACGGCGTCACGGTCATGTCCGGGCCCAACTGGACCGGCCGCTACGAGCGGGTCACGTTCGGCGCGGGCTTCCACATGAACCTGGGCTGCATCGAGACCCGGGGCCCCACCGAGCACCGCGTGGCCGGCGAAAGCGACGCGCCGCCGTCCGTCTCGGTCTGGATGCCGATCTCGGGCCAGGCGACGCTGTCCACGGCCGACCATCCGGACTTCCGGTTCAGGCCGTGGCGCGCCGCCCTGCTGGTCACCAAGGATCGCGCCGGGGTCTTCCGCTTTCCCGGGCCGCAGGCGTTCCGCTTCTTCAGCGTCGCGGTCTCGCCCGAACTGCTGACCTCCCTGCTCGACGGCGAGGTCCCCGAGGGCCTGCGCCCGCTCGTGGAGAGCCGTGCGCGCGAGACGGTGATCCGGGAGCGGCCGATCAAGGCGGCCACCCGCGCCCTGGTCGGCGAGCTCGGCGCGCCCGGGGCTGGCGGGTCGCTCCAGCGCCTGCATCGGGAAGCCGTGGCCCTGCGTCTGCTCACCGAGGTGCTGGGCGCGGAGATGACGGCCTTCGACGCCTCGACGCTCACCTCCGCCGAGACCGCGGCGGTTCACGGCGCGCGCGAGGCGCTGGTGCGGGACCTGCGCGACCCGCCGTCGGCCGCCGAGCTCGCCAAGGCCGCGCGGATGGGACTGCGCCGGTTCCTCAACGCCTTCGAGGCCCTCCACGGGGCCAGCCCCGACCGCGCGCTGCGCCTGGCGCGGCTCTCCGAGGCCCGCCGCCTCGTGGAGACCGGAGACCTGCCGATGAAGGAGATCGCGTGGCGGGTGGGCTACGCCCACGCCAGCAACTTCGTGTCCGCCTTCGCGGCCGAGTACGGCGCGCCGCCGCGCCGCTTTCGCCGGACCGTCGCGCAGCCCGGCGCCGGGCGGCCCTAGCCGCCCGGGTGCAGCCCCGGGGCTTCCTGGCCCGTGCGGGCGACATATTCGGTGTAGCCGCCGCCGTACTGATGGACGCCCTCGGGCGTCAGCTCCAGCACGCGGTTGGACAGGGCCGCCAGGAAGTGGCGGTCGTGGCTGACGAAGAGCATGGTCCCCTCGAAGTCCGCCAGGGCCTGGACCAGCATCTCCTTGGTCGCCATGTCGAGGTGGTTGGTCGGCTCGTCGAGCACCAGCAGGTTCGGTGGGTCGAACAGCATCCGGGCCATGATCAGGCGGGCCTTCTCGCCGCCGGAGAGGACGCGGCAGGGCTTTTCGACATCGTCCCCCGAGAAGCCGAAGCATCCGGCGAGGGTGCGCAGCGCGCCCTGGCCGGCATGGGGGAAGGCGCCGTCGAGGGATTCGAAGATCGTCTCCTCGCCGTCCAGCAGGTCCATGGAATGCTGGGCGAAGTAGCCCATCTTCACGCTGGCGCCGATGCTGACGGTCCCCTTGTCGGGCGCGACGGCGCCGGCGGCCAGCTTCAGCAGGGTGGACTTGCCGGCGCCGTTGGCCCCCAGGACGCACCAGCGTTCCTTACGACGGACCAGGAAATCCAGGCCCTCGTAGATCGGCCGGTCGCCGTAGCCCTTGTGGACGCCCTTGAGGCTGATCACGTCGTCGCCCGAGCGCGGCGGGCTCCGGAACTCGAACTGGACCTGCTGGCGCCGGCGCGGCGGCTCGACGCGCTCGATCTTGTCGAGCTTCTTCACCCGGCTCTGGACCTGGGCGGCGTGGCTGGCGCGCGCCTTGAACCGCTCGATGAACTTGATCTCCTTGGCCAGCATGGCCTGCTGGCGCTCGTACTGCGCCTGGCGCTGCTGTTCGCCGAGCGCGCGCTGCTGGTCGTAGAAGTCGAGGTCGCCCGAGTAGGTGATGAGCTGGCCGGCGTCGATCTCCACCACCTTGCCGACGATGCGGTTCATGAAGGCGCGGTCGTGCGAGGTCATCAGCAGCGCGCCGTCGTAGCCCTTGAGGAAGGACTCGAGCCAGATCAGGCTTTCCAGGTCGAGGTGGTTGCTGGGCTCGTCCAGCAGCATGCCGTCGGGCCGCATCAGGAGGATGCGGGCCAGGGCCACCCGCATCTTCCAGCCGCCGGACAGGAGGCCGACGTCGCCGTCCATGCGCTCCTGGCTGAAGCTGAGGCCGGCCAGCACCTCGCGGGCGCGGGCCTCCAGCGCATAGCCGTCCAGCTCCTCGAAGCGGCCCTGCACCTCGCCGTAGCGCTGGATGACGGCGTCCAGCTCGTCCGCCCGGCCCGGCTCCATCATGGCCGGATCGACCATCGCCGCCTCGAGCCTGGCCATCTCGGCGGCCAGGGCGCTGACGGGCCCCACGCCGTCCATCACCGCGGCGACGGCGCTCTGGCCCGACATCTCGCCGACGTCCTGGCTGAAGTAGCCGATGGTCAGGCCGGGATCGATGGCGACCACGCCGTCGTCGGGCTGCTCCTGGCCGGTGATCATGCGGAACAGGGTGGTCTTGCCGGCGCCGTTGGGGCCGACCAGCCCGACCTTCTCGCCCTTCTGGATGCTCATCGAGGCTTCGATGAACAGGATCTGGTGGCCGTTCTGCTTGGAGATGTTGTCGAGGCGGATCATCGGGCGGTCTGCTAGCCCGGCGGCGAGGCGAACGCCAGCCGGGGCGGGGAGGCGTCTCGTCACAGGGCCTTCTTGATAGGCGCCGATCGTCGGGCTGCCGCCCTCCCGACCCGACGGCGCCCTTTTTGCCGGGCGCCGATCGTCGGGCTGCGCCCTCCCCCGATGGGGGAGGAGGGCGGCTAGTCGCCCATATAGGCCGGCATCCAGCCTTCGTGGGCCTGGCGCAGCTCGGCGAGGGGCAGGGTGAAGAGGCCCTCGACCGCCACGGCCTCGCCGCCGGCCCTACCCACGACGGCGGCCGGCACGCCGGCCTTCTTCGCCGCCGAGAGGATCGCCTCGGGATCGGCCGTCCCGATCAGGTAGCGGGCCTGGTCCTCGCCGAAGAGGGCCGCGTGGGGCGCGCCGTCGATGGTGAGAGTGACGCCGACGTTCGAGGCCAGGGCCATCTCGGCGGCCGCGGCGATCAGGCCGCCGTCGGAGAGGTCGTGGACGGTCCGGGCCCGGTCCGTGCGGATCAGTTCGCGCACGAAGGCGCCGTGGCGGCGCTCGACGGCCAGGTCCACCGGTGGCGGGGCGCCGTCCTCGCGGCCCAGCATCTCGCGCAGGTACATGGAGGCGCCGAGTTCGCCCTGGGTCTCGCCGACCAGCACCAGGGCCTCGCCGGCCGCCAGGTTCGAGAAGTCGGCGCGGTGGGCGTAGTCCTCGATCAGGCCGACGCCGCCCACGGTGGGGGTGGGGGGAATGGCGACGCCGTTGGTCTCGTTGTAGAGGCTGACGTTGCCGCTCACGACCGGGAAGTCCAGCTCGCGGCAGGCCTCGGCCATGCCTTCGATGGCGCGCACGATCTGGCCCATGATCTCGGGCCGCTCGGGGTTGCCGAAGTTCAGGTTGTCGGTGATGGCGATCGGCAGGGCGCCCACGGCGGTGACGTTGCGCCAGGCCTCGGCGACGGCCTGCTTGCCGCCCTCGTAGGGGTCGTTCTGGACGTAGCGGGGCGTGCAGTCGGAGGTGACGGCCAACGCCTTGCGGGTCCCGTGGACGCGCACGATGCCGGCGTCGGCGCCGGTGGCCGAATCCTCCAGCGTGTCGGCCATGACGTGGCGGTCGTACTGTTCCCAGATCCAGCGCTTGGAGGCCATGTCGGGGGCGCTCATCAGCTTGAGCACCGCGGCCTTCCAGTCGCCGGGGGCCGGGACGTCGGCCGGGTCGAGCCGGGGCGCGGCCTCGGGGGCGACCCAGGGGCGGTCGTAGAGCGGGGCGTCGTCCGACAGCGGGGCGAGCGGCACGTCGCAGACTACCTGGCCCTGGTGCTTCAGCACGATGTGGCCGGTGTCGGTGGTCCTGCCGATCACCGCGGCGTCCAGGCCCCACTTCTGGAAGATGCGGTGGCCATCGGCCTCGCGGCCGGGCTTCAGGATCGCCAGCATGCGCTCCTGGCTCTCGGACAGCATCATCTCGTAGGCGGTCATGCCCTCCTCGCGCTGGGGCACGGCGTCGAGGTCGAGCTCGATGCCGACGCCGCCCTTGCCGGCCATCTCGACCGACGAGGAGGTGAGGCCGGCCGCGCCCATGTCCTGGATCGCGGCCACGGCGCCCGAGGCCATCAACTCCAGCGTGGCCTCGATCAGCAGCTTCTCGGCGAAGGGGTCGCCCACCTGGACGGTGGGGCGCTTCTCTTCCGAGGCGTCGTCGAACTCGGCCGAGGCCATGGTCGCGCCGTGGATGCCGTCGCGGCCGGTCTTGGAGCCGAAGTAGACCACCGGCAGGCCGGGCGCGGGGGCGGCCGAGTAGAAGATCTTGTCGGCGTCGGCCAGGCCCACGCACATGGCGTTGACCAGGATGTTGCCGTCGTAGCCGCGGTGGAAGTTGGTCTCGCCCGCGACGGTGGGCACGCCCACGCAGTTGCCGTAGCCGCCGATGCCGGAGACCACGCCCGAGACCAGGCGCTTCGTCTTCGGATGCGCGGGATCGCCGAACCGCAGGGCGTTCAGCAGCGCCACCGGCCGCGCGCCCATGGTGAAGACGTCGCGCATGATGCCGCCGACGCCCGTCGCCGCGCCCTGGTAGGGCTCGATGTAGGACGGGTGGTTGTGGCTCTCCATCTTGAAGATGCAGGCTTGTCCGTCGCCGATGTCGATGACCCCGGCGTTCTCGCCCGGCCCCTGGATCACGCGCGGCCCCTTGGTCGGGAACTTCACCAGGTGCTTGCGCGAGCTCTTGTACGAGCAGTGCTCGGACCACATCACCGAGAACACGCCCAGCTCCACGTCGTTGGGCTCGCGGTTCAGGCGCTTGACGATGAGGTCGTATTCCTCGGGCTTCAGGCCGTACTCGGCGGCCTTCTCGGCCATGGTCTTTGCGGGCTGGGCGCTCATGGGGCGCCTTCTAGCGGGACTCTGCCGGGAGCGCGATAGGGGGGAACATCCGGCCGGTCCGCCCGGTTGGTCCGGGGCGAGGGCGCCCGCCCGGCGCCCGCAGTGCAGGGAGCATCCCCATGGCCAATCAGGGCATGAACCAGAACCAGCAGCAGCAACAACGGCAGCAACAGCAGCAGCAGCGTCAGCAGCAGGCCGGCGGGCGCGACAACGATGCGATGAACAAGGGCCAGAAGGGCCAGAGTCAGGGCCAGAGTGAGGGCCAGGGCGGCCAGTCGGGCCGCGACCAGAACGGGCCAGAACCGCCAGACCCGCGACGGCCGCCACTAGCGGCCCCGCGCACAAGACGCACATGAGAACAGGGCGCTGCGCTCGCGCGCAGCGCCCTTCCTTTCGCCACCGGCGGCGGGACAGGTGAGCGCAGCGAATAGGGCTCCCTTTCCCGCCCGCCGTTCGATGATCCACGTTACGGTCAAGCCTGCGTCGGAACGCCGCGCGAAGGCGCGCCGGGCGGCCACTTTCACGCCCGATTCCGACACGACCAGAGGCCCCATCACATCGCGTCCTTCAGGCCAAACGCGTCCTTAAGGAACGTCACCCCCCAATGACAGCGCAGCCGCGCATCCCGCGAGCCCCTCGGTTTGCGGGCGCGAGGCCTCGCGCGACGGAGCCAGACCGTGCCGCAATCCTTCAACGTCCAGGGAATCTCGCTCTCGACCTACAGCGCCGGCGGCTACGCCGACTCCCGCGTGGTCGAGCTCATCGACCGGGCCGCACAGAACGGCGCGACCCACGTGGTGTTCAGCAACGTGGCGCTCGCCGACCTGCGGACCGGCGCCATCGGCGAGGTGATCGAGAACGGCCAGAACCAGACCGCCAGCCTGGCCGACGTCGGCCGCGCCGTCGCCGCCGCCAAGGCCGAGGGGCTGCAGGTGGTGCTGAAGCCGCAGCTGGTCGTCCACGACCCAGCCTTCGACCAGTACAACAGCGCGTCCTGGATCAACATGGTCAATCCGGACCTGACGATCTCGAACCCGGACGCCTTCTTCGCCGCCTACAAGGCCCACATCCTGGACTGGGCGCGGCTGGCCCAGGCCCAGGGCGCGGACGTGCTGAGCATCGGCAACGAGATGGTGGCCGCCACCAAGCCGCAGTACACGGCCTACTGGAACGACATCATCGATGCGGTGCGCGGCGTCTACGGCGGCCAGCTGACCTACGCCGCCCTCGCGCCTGTGGCGGTCGGCGCGCCGGTGAACGAGATCACCCAGATCGGCTTCTGGGACCGGCTGGACGTCGCCGGCTTCGACGTCTTCCCCAGCCTCACCAGCAACACCGATCCCACCGTCGCCGAGCTGAAGGCGGGCTGGCGCGACGCCCAGGTGTTCGGCCAGCAGCAGGACTATGTCGAGTTCCTCGGGCGGATGGCCGCCCACGTCGGCAAGCCGGTGATCTTCACCGAGACCGGACTGCCCAGCTTCGACGGCGCGTCGGACAGGATCGCCACCTCGGACGGCTTCATCGGGACGGGCGCGCGGGCCGCCGACCAGGGCGAGCAGGCCGACTGGTGGCAGGCCTTCTTCGAGACCTGGGCCGTGAGCAAGCCCGCCTGGCTGCAGGGCGTGTGGCTGATCAACAACGACCCCGGCCGCCTCGGGACCTACTACGATCAGAACTACAACATCGACGGCAAGCTGGCCGAGGCGGTGGTCACCGCCTGGTTCGGCGGCGAAACGACCATAGGCGGCGGCTCGGGCGATGCGGCCCTGACCGGCAGCGCCGCCGGCGACCGGCTCTTCCTGTACGGCCCCGACGCGCCGCAGGCGGCCCGGCTCGCCGACAGCCTCGAGACGACCGTCACGGTGGACGTCACCGGCGCGCTGTCCGGCGGCCAGGCGCCGACGATCCGCATCTGGATCAACGGCGTCGACCGCGGGACGGCGGCCCTCAAGCCGCTCGACAGCGGCTACGTCAACGGCGAGGGCGTGCGCTTCACCCAGACCCAGACCTTCACCTTCGAGCTGCCGGGCCTGACGCGGATCGACCAGCTGCGGATCGCGCCGGAAGGAAGCGGCAACGTCTTCTTCCACGGCGTTCAGGTGAACGGCGTGCCGCTGACCGGGACGTCCGGGGCGGGCGGGGCCACGACCTTCGACCCCGGCGCCTGGAACGCGGCGCTCGCCACGCGGGCCGTGGGCACGGCCGGCAATCCCATCGTGGTCGACGGCCAGGGCGGGTTCGACACGGTCCATGTCCTCGGGCGCGCGGACCAGTACGCCGTGCAGGCGCTCCCCGACGGCAGCGTGCGCCTGACCGAAACCAGCGGCCTCAATCAGAACGCGATCCTGAAGGGCGTCTCGGTCGTGGTCTTCGCCGATGGGTCGCGGATCGCGCTTTCCGACCTCGCCGCCGGCCCGGGCGCCGGTCCGGCCGGCCCGCGCGAGCTGGCCGGCGACCTCGGCGACACGCGGCTCATCGGCACGGACGCCGACGAGATCATCCGCGATCCCGGCGGACGGAACTTCCTGCGCGGCGGGGGCGGCGACGACCGAATCTACGGCGGGTCGGGCTTCGACGACGCCCACGGCAACCTCGGGAACGACACCGTCTCGGGCGGGGAGGGCGACGACTGGGTGGTCGGCGGCCAGGGCAACGACCTGCTGAACGGCGAGGGCGGCCACGACGTCGTCTACGGGAACCTGGGCGACGACACCCTGCACGGCGGCCTGGGAAGCGACTGGGTCCGCGGCGGCCAGGGCGACGACCTGATCTACGCGGGCGGCGGCGACGACTGGATCTCGGGCGACATGGGCAGCGACACCATCACCGGCGGGGCGGGGGCCGACCTCTTCCACACCCACGGGAACGCCGGCCTCGACCGGGTGCTCGACTTCAGTTTCGCCCAGGGCGACCGGGTGAACGTGCTGGCGGGGACGGGCTACGAAGCCCTGCAGGTCGGCGCCGATACGGTGATCCGCATGACCGGCGGGGGCGAGATGTCGCTGGCGGGCGTCCGCCTGGCCGACCTGCCCCCCGGCTGGATCGTCTGACGGCGGGGCGCCGTTCCCCGGCGGCTAGTTCGCCGGGACGACCGGCAGCTCGATGGACGAGGCGGCCCCGCGGGTGTGGAACACGCGCTGGGTCGCCTTCCGGTAGGCCGCCGGCGGGGCGAAGAAGATGTTCTCCACGTAGGTCTGCGGGTTGCGGTCGTAGAGCGGGAACCAGCTGGACTGCACCTGCACCATGATCCGGTGGCCCGGCTGGAAGACGTGGTTCGCCGTCGGAAGCTCGAAACGGTAGGTCTGGACCTTGCCCGCCGGGACTGGCGAGGGCGTCTCGAAGCTGTTCCGATAGCGGCCGCGGAAGATCTCCATGGCGATGGGCATCTGGTAGCCGCTGAGCGCCAGGTCGGAAGGCACGACGTCCGGATGCACGTCGATCAGCTTCACGACCCAGTCCGAATCCGTCCCGCTGGTCGAGGCGAACAGGTTGACGATCGGCTCGCCCGAGATCTGCAGCGGCGTCGTCAGGGGCTCGGAGACGTAGGTCAGCACGTCGGGGCGGCTGGCCGCGTGGCGCTGGTCCGACACCAGCCAGTAGCGCCACTGGTCGGGATCGTCCGCCCGCACCGGCTGGGGCACGAACGGCACGGGCTTGGCGGGGTCGGAGACGTACTCGTCATAGGCCGCGCCCTTCGGCGGCTCGAACCCGAGCTTCAGGCCGGGCTGCAGGTAGAGGGGCCGCATCTGCGTCGCGCAGCCGCGTTCGCACGCCAGCGGCCAGCGATCGTAGCGGCGCCACTCCATCGAGCCCGTCTCGAAGATCGTCACGGGGGCGATGTCGGCCTTGGGGCCGTTCGTCTTCAGGTGCTGGTCGAGGAACGGCTTGAGCACCTTGCGGCGGAACTCGGTGGCGGTGTCGCCGGGCAGCTTGATCGCCGCCCCCAGCTGGCGCTGCTCGTAGTTCACCCCCGAGTGCCGCCAGGCGCCGAGCGCCAGGAAGTTCATGTCGTTGCCGGCGTCCTTCGCCTCGGTGGCGCGGTAGGCGTGAACGGCGCCGTAGATGTCCTCCTGGTCGAACAGCGAGCCGACCCACAGCGTCGGGACCTTCAACGGATGCCTGGCCAGGATCTTGTCCAGCGCCTGGTTCTGCCAGAAGGCGTCGTAAGCTGGATGCTCCACGATCTTGCGGAAGGCCGGGATCTGGTCGAGGCCCGCGCGTCGGCCGAAGTCCCAGGCGTTGCCGGCCCGCAGGTAGTTCTCGTAGTCGTCCAGCGCGTCGCGAGGCAGGTCGGGACCGGCGCCCTTCTCGGTCATCTGGCGCATGAACCAGGCGAGCATGGTCTGGCGGAAGGCGCCGTTCTGGAACCAGTCGTCGCCCATCCAGCCGTCGATCATCGGGCTCTGCGGCACGGCCGCCTTCAGCGCCGGGTGCGGGTCGATGAGCGCCATGGCGCTGGTGAAGCCCGGATAGGAGGAGCCGATCACGCCGACCCGGCCATTGGTCTCCGGCGTGTTCTTCACCAGCCACTCGATGGTGTCGTAGGCGTCGGTGGCGTGGTCGACGGGCGTGTCGTTGAGCGGGCCGCGCAGCGGGCGGGTCAGGACGTAATCGCCCTCGGAGCCGTACTTGCCGCGCACGTCCTGGTAGGCGCGGATGTAGCCGTCGGCCAGGAACGGCTCGTCCATCTGGGCCCCGGCCGCGGCGGCGTAGGGCGAGTTGAACCGCCCGCTGGGCGTCTTGGCGTTGTAGGGCGTCCGCGTCAGCAGGATGGGCGCGTCCTTCACGCCCTTGGGGACCAGAAGGATCGTGTGCAGCTTCACCCCGTCGCGCATCGGGATCATCACCGTGCGCTTCTCGTAGTCGTAGTGCTGGGTGGGCGCGGCGAACGTCGCCGGAATGTCCGGCGTCATCGGGGGCGTCGGCGCCCCAGTTGGGGTCTGGGTCGGGGTCTGGGCCTGGGCGGGCAGGGCGATGGCGGCGCAGGCGGCGGCCGCGCGCAGCAGGGTCTTGAAGGTCATGCAGAGGTCCCCGGGCAACTCGACGCCGGGGACGCTAGCGCGGCCGTCAGGCGCTGGCGAGGGCGCTCTGGAAGAGGATGGCGCCGTCCGCCGACCCGAGCTCGGCCTCGAACGCTCGGTCGGGGTGGGGCATCATGCCCAGCACGTTGCCGCGCGCGTTGACGATGCCGGCGATGTCGCGCGCCGAGCCGTTGGGATTGTCGGCGTAGCGGAACACCACCTGGCCCTCGCCCTCCAGCCGGTCCAGCGTGGCCTCGTCGGCGAAGAAGTTGCCCTCGCCGTTGCCCACGGTCATCACGGCCTGGCGGCGGCCCTGGTAGCCGGCGGTGAAGCGGGTCTGGGAATTGACCACCTCCAGCTCCACCGGCTTGCAGACGTACTTGAGCTTCTCGTTGCGCAGCAGGGCGCCGGGCAGCAGGCCCGCCTCGCACAGGACCTGGAAGCCGTTGCAGATGCCCACGGTGGCGACGCCACGTTCGGCCGCGGCCTTCACCTCGGGCATGATCGGCGAGAGCGCCGCCATGGCGCCGCAGCGCAGGTAGTCGCCGTACGAGAACCCGCCCGGCAGGACGATCAGGTCCACGCCCGAGGGAAGCTCGGTCTCCCCGTGCCAGACCATGTCGACCCGGGCGCCCGTGGCGCGCTCGATGGCGACCTTGCAGTCCCGGTCGCAGTTGGAGCCGGGGAAGACGATGACGGCGGCTTTGGTCATGGGCGTCTCAGGTGGTCGAGCCGGGCCTCTACGTCAAGCGCGCTCATTTGCGCCGCCAGGTCTTGAGGCCGTCGAGATAGGCGTGGAGCTCGTCGTAGCCGGCCTTGTCGCCGTAGGGACAGCCGGTGGTGATCACATCGCCCCCCTTGGCCTCCTGCATCATGATCGCCGGGTGGCCGGGCGCGCCCGGCTCGGTGACGAGGTACGACGTGCGGCCGTCGGGGCTGGAGTAGAACCGGTAGGGTTCGGCGGGGTCCTTGGGTGCGGCGGTGAGCGGCTGGGCGGTGACCCGGGCCTTCAGGGTCTCGAACGGCTGGCCGCAGTCGAGGGCGATGTAGGCCGGCGGGGCCTCGTCTTCGCCCGGGGCGCAGCCGACGAGCGCGAGCACGAGCAGCGCCGCGCCGGCGCGGATCATCGGACGGCCTCCTGCGCCGGCAGGTAGTCCAGGTGTTCCAGGAAGCGTTCGACCTTGTCGCGGAACGAGGCCACGGGGATCTCCCGGTCGTCGAGGCAGAGCGTGCGCCCGCCCCAGCATTCCATCGCGGCGGACGGGTCCTTGGCGCCCGGATCGGCGGCGTCGATCAGCGGCCAGGCTTCGGAAAGGCGGCCGAGCCGGGCCATCGTCGCGGCATAGGCCAGGCAGGAGCCCGGCTCCCGGCGCTCGGCGCAGAGGGCGCCGGCGCTGGGCGCATCGGCCTCGAAGGCGGGGCGATAACGCGGCGCCGCCGAGACGTCGACGAGCTTGCCGCCGACCAGCTCCCAGACCTGGGGCGGGACGGCGCTGAAGGCGTAGGCGGCGAAGGCGTAGAGAAACCGCTGGTCGCCGCCGAGCAGCTCGAGCCGGCCGTCGCCGTCGACGTCTTTCGGCGTCGGCATGCCCGCGCCGTCGAACTGCCCGAGATCGTGGACGATCCACTGCGCGCCTCGCGAGGTCTCCTGGCGCTCGACCAGCTGGTAGGCGAAGCAGCAGTGGGCCCCGTAGGTGTAGGTTCGCACCAGGAGCTGCTGTCCCTCGGACTGGCGATCCAGCGCCGCCGCCGTGAACTCGGCCTGCGCCGTGGTCATCGAGCCGCCCGAGCCCGGCAGGTTCAGGGGCGCGCCCTTGCCGTCGGAAATGGCGAGGTGGGGCCGAAGGCCGGCCTCGGATGCCTGCTTGGTGAGCGTCACCGTGAACGGTCCGGCCTGGTAGGAGCGTGGGCCGCCGTCCTTGTCGGCCCGCCATTCGATCCAGGCGGGCGGCCGCGCGGGCGTGGCCGGGGCCTGCGACGCGGTGGCGGTGTTCGGCGCGGCCGGGTCGGGGCCCAGCGGCTTGGCGCGCTCGCAGGCGGAGAGCGCGAAGGCGAGCGCGATGGGGGCGGCCGCGATCAGGGCGGCCGCGCGGGGCTTCACGCCACCTCCACCCGGTAGCTCTCGATCACCGTGTTGGCGAGGAGCTTCTCGCACATGGCCTTGACCTCGGCCTCGGCGGCGGCGCGGTCGGCGCCGGGCAGGTCGAACTCGATGGTCTTGCCGACTCGGACGTGCTCGACGCCGCCCCAGCCCAGGCCATGCAGCGCCTGCTCGACCGCCTTGCCCTGCACGTCGAGGACGCCGGGCTTCAGGAAAACGTGGACCTTCGCCTTCACTAGTGGAGTCCCCCCTGAATCACGGTGGGCATCTCCTTCATGATGCCGAGCCGCCTGGCAACCTCGGTGTAGCTCTCGATGACATTGCCCAGGTCGCGGCGGAAACGGTCCTTGTCGAGCTTCTCGTTGGTCTGGGAGTCCCACAGCCGGCAGCTGTCGGGGCTGATCTCGTCGGCCAGGATGATCCGCGAGAAGTCGTTCTCCCAGATGCGGCCGAACTCGATCTTGAAGTCCACCAGGGTGATCCCGACGCCCGAGAACAGGCCAGTGAGGAAGTCGTTCACCCGCAGGGTGAGCGCCATCATGTCGTCGATCTCCTGGGTCGAGGCCCAGTTGAAGGCGGTGATGTGCTCCTCGGCGACCATCGGGTCGTGGAGCTTGTCGTCCTTCAGGTAGAACTCGATGATCGAGCGGGGAAGGGCCTGGCCCTCGGGCAGGCCGAAGCGCTTGGACAGTGAGCCGGCGGCCACGTTGCGGCACACCACCTCCAGCGGGATGATCTCGACTTCCCGGATCAGCTGCTCGCGCAGGTTCAGGCGCTTGATGAAGTGGTTCTGAACCCCGATCGAGTTCAGCTTCGTCATGATGTATTCGCTGATGCGATTGTTGATAACGCCCTTGCCCTCGAGCACGGCCTTCTTCGTCGCGTCGAATGCGGTGGTGTCGTCCTTGAAGTACTGAATGAGCGTGCCGGGCTCCGGACCTTCGTAGAGGATCTTGGCCTTGCCCTCGTAGATCTTCTTACGGCGGGTCATCTAACAGCCTTCTCCATGGCGAGGGTTGGCGCCGGTCGGTGAAACGAAAAACGCGCGCGGCTGATTCCTCGCGCGCGGGGTCCGACTCGGGGTTCTCGCCCTATTCAGGCCCGCCAAAATTAGCGGATGCCGCATCGGGGCGCAAACAGGCTGGTGAGGGCGCCTGTTTCGATTGCGGCGCCGGCCCGCAAGCGATATGGGAACGCCCGCTTCGTGATGCTGACCCCAAGGACGTGATGACCACCTTCGACGAACGCGAGCAGGGCTTCGAGAAGAAGTTCGCCCTCGACCAGGAGCAGGAGTTCAAAGCCCACGCGCGTCGCAACAAGGCGCTGGGGCAATGGGCGGCCGGGCTCATGGGCCTGTCGAACGTCGAGGAATACGCCAAGGCGGTGGTGAAGTCGGACTTCGAGCTGCCCGGCGACGAGGACGTGCTGCGCAAGGTCTTCGAGGACCTGAAGGGCGCGGGCGTCTCGATCACCGAGGGCGAGGTCCGCATGAAGATGGCCGAGCTGCTGGCCCAGGCGCGCGAGAGCGTGAAGTCCGGCAACTAGCAGCGCCGCACATCGCGGAATCAGAAAGGGCGCGCCGGAAGGCGCGCCCTTTTGCTTTTCCGGAAGGGTCAGGCCTTCATCTGGCCGTCGAGGTACTTGCGGATCGCCGGGCCGTAAGGCGGGCGCATGGCCTGCAGCGGGCCGATGTCCTTCTTGATCTGGGTGAAGATCGCCTTGCGGTGGCTGAACTCGCGGAAGCCGTCGAGGCCGTGGTAGCTGCCCATGCCCGAGGGGCCGATGCCGCCGAAGGGCAGCTCCTCCTGGGCGACGTGGAAGATCACGTCGTTGACGGTCACCCCGCCCGGCGTCGTCGAGGCCAGCACCTTCTCCCGTTCGGCGGCGTCGTCGCCGAAGTAGTAGAGGCCGAGGGGCCGGTCCTTGCCGTTCACGTAGCCGATCGCCTCGTCCAGGCTGCGGTAGCTCTTCACCGGCAGCACGGGGCCGAAGATCTCCTCCTGCATCACCTTCATGTCGTCGGTGGGCTCGAGGATCAGCGTGGGGGCGATCTTGCGGTGCTCCTGCTGGGTCAGGTCCTCGTTCTCGGGCTTCAGCTCGACCACGCGGGCGCCCTTGGCGCGGGCGTCCTCGACGTAGCCCATGATCCGCTCGTAGTGCCGCTGGGCGACGATGGAGGTGTAGTCGGGGTTGTCCTTGATGGTCGGGAACATCTTCGACACCGACTTGCGGGCGGCGTCGACGAAGCCCTCCATCTTGTCCGCCGGAGCCAGGACGTAGTCGGGCGCCAGGCAGATCTGGCCGGCGTTCAGGGTCTTGCCGTTCATGATCCGTGCGGCGGCGACCCCGAGGTCCGCCGACTGGCCCAGGATCACCGGGCTCTTGCCGCCCAGCTCCAGCGTCAGCGGCACCAGGTTCTCGGCCGCGGCCCGCATCACGTGACGGGCGATGTTCGTGGCGCCCGTGAAGATCAGGTGGTCGAAGGCCAGGCGCGAGAAGGCCTCGCCCACCTCGGGCCCGCCGGTGATCACGGCGATCTCCTCCTCCGAGAACGCCGAGCCGAACATGGTCTTCAGGAGCTCGGAGGTGGCGGGGGTGTACTCCGACGGCTTGATCATCGCCCGGTTGCCGGCGGCCAGGATGCCGGCGAGGGGGGCGAAGGTCAGGTTCACCGGGAAGTTCCAGGGGCTGATCACGCCGACCACGCCCTTGGGCTGGTAGCGGACCTCGGCCTTGGCGCCGAACAGGCCCAGGATCGCCGGGGTGGTCTTGCGCTTCTCGGGCCGCATCCACTTCCGCAGGTGGGCCTTGGCGTGCTTCAGCGGGCCGATCGAGCCCGAGACGTCGGTGAAGGCCGTGGCCTCGCGCGAGCGGGAGCCGAAGTCCTGATTGAGCGCGTCCTCGATCGCCGTCCGGTTCTCGATCAGGAGGCGGATGCAGCGGTCGATGCGGTTGATCCGCTCCTCCGCCGTCGGCGCGCCGTCCCGCAGGTGAGCGGCCTTCTGGCGCGCCAGGATGCCTTGCATGTCCATCGTCGTCCTCCCTCGATCCGAGGGAAGTGACGCTGGGTTACGCGGCGGCGGTCAAGCTCCCTTGTTCGCCGAACACCCGGGCGAAGACGGTGTCCACGTGCTTGAAGTGGTAGCCGAGGTCGAACAGCGGCTCGAGCTCGGCGTCCGACAGCGTGACCTCGGGGTCGGCCTTCAGGAAGCCCAGGAAGTCGCCCTCGCCGCGCCAGACCTTCATGGCGTTGCGCTGGACGGCCGCGTAGCTGGCCTCGCGGCTGAGCCCCTTCTGGGTCAGGGCCAGCAGCACCCGCTGGGAGTGCACCAGGCCGCCGAGGCGGTCGAGGTTCTTCGCCATGTTTTCGGGGTAGACCACCAGCCGCTCGACCACGCCGGCCAGCCGGCGCAGGGCGAAGTCGAGGTGGACCGTGGCGTCCGGGCAGATGCCGCGCTCGACCGACGAGTGCGAGATGTCCCGCTCGTGCCACAGCGCCACGTTCTCCATGGCCGGCGTCACGGCCGAGCGGACGAGGCGGGCCAGGCCGGTCAGGTTCTCGGTCAGGATCGGGTTGCGCTTGTGCGGCATGGCGCTCGAGCCCTTCTGGCCCGGGTCGAACGGCTCCTCGGCCTCCAGCACCTCGGTGCGCTGCAGGTGGCGGATCTCGACGGCCAGGCGCTCGATCGAGCTGGCCACCACGGCCAGGGCCGCGAAATAGGCCGCGTGCCGGTCGCGCGGGATCACCTGGGTCGAGACGGGCTCCACCGCCAGGCCCAGCTTGTCGGCGACATAGGCCTCGACCTCCGGGGCCACGTTGGCGAAGGTGCCGACCGCGCCCGAGATGGCGCAGGTGGCGATCTCGAACTTCGCCATGGCCAGCCGCTCCTTCGCGCGCTGGAACTCGGCGTAGTGGCCGGCGAGCTTCAGGCCGAAGGTGGTCGGCTCGGCGTGGATGCCGTGGCTGCGCCCGACGCAGGGGGTCATCCGGTGCTCCAGGGCCCGGCGCTTCAGCGCCGCCAGCACCAGGTCCACGTCCTCGAGCAGCAGGTCGGTCGCCCGCACCAGCTGCACCGCCAGGGTGGTGTCGTTGACGTCCGAGCTGGTCATGCCCTGGTGCAGGAAGCGGGCTTCCGGCCCCACCACCTCGGTCACGTGGGTGAGGAAGGCGATGACGTCGTGCTTCACCTCGCGCTCGATCTCGTCGATCCGGTCGGGGTTCCAGACCGCGTTGCGGCCCTTCTCCCAGATCACCCGCGCCGCCTCACGGGGGATGACGCCCAGCTCGGCCATCTTGTCGGCGGCGTGGGCCTCGATTTCGAACATGATCTTGAAGCGGGTCTGGGGCGCCCAGACGTCGGCGGCTTCCTTGCGGGTGTAGCGGGGGATCATGCCCCGGGAATGAGGGCGCGCCGGCCGGATGTCAAATCTGACCTTGCCGGGCGCGCGCTATGTCCCGCGGCAGGGTGATGGCGGCCAGCAGGTAGTGCAGCCCGGCCCAGGCGTAGATCAGCGTCGTGCCGACGACGCCGCCCTGGGTCCCCGCCGCCATCGCCGCCTTGCAGGCCGCATCGACGCCGGCCGCCGCGCCCGCGGGCCCGACGCCGCCCGGGCAGGCCGCCGTGAAGGCCCCTGCGCCGCCGCCGTCCGCCCACGCCCCCTGGGCCAGCACGTCGATCAGCCAGCCGGTGAACGGCGGGCCGAACCCCAGCGCGATCAGGTTGACCACGAACAGCAGCATCGCCACCGCCGTCGCCCGCATCCGCACGTCCATGGCGTTCTGCACCACCCCGAACGTGGGCCCCAGGTAGGTGTAGTGCAGCAGGCCCGCGGCCATCCACACCGCCACCGTCACCCGCCAGTCCGCGGCGGTGAACGCCACCAGGTACAGCGGCGTGGCGACCAGGAGCCCGATCGCCGGCACCAGGGCGTACCAGCGCGCGCTGCGCCGGCTGGCGAAGTCGGTCAGGAAGCCGCCCATCAGCGTGCCGGCCCCGTTCGCCACCCCCGACACCAGGCCCACGATCAGGCCCACGGTCGCCAGGTCCATGCCGAACTGGCGGATGAAGTAGGGCGGCACGAACGCGCCGGCCCCGTAGCCGGCGAAGCTGGCCAGGGTCATCCCCGCGCCCATGTGGAAGAGGCCCCACGAGCCGAACAGCCGCTTCGTCACCGCCAGGATCGAGGGCGGCTTCACCGCCTCCGCCTCCCCCGACGACAGCGGCGGGTTCGGCGCCCCGGCCTCCGAGGCCTCGCGTCCCAGCGCGCCGGGGCTCTCGGCGCTCTCGGCGCTCTCCGCCGCCGCCTGCTCGGCCAGCCGCCGGTCGGCCCAGCCCCTCGGCGGCTCCTTCACCACCAGCTTGATGGCGATGGCGATCAGCACGCCGGGCAGGCCCACCAGCATGAAGGCCGCCTGCCAGCTGACGTTCTGGGCGATCCAGCCGCCGGCGATGGCGCCGAACATGGTGCCGAACGGGATGCCCAGCGAGTAGATCGACAGGGCCGAGGCCCGCGCGCGCGGCTCGAAATAGTCGCTGATCAGGCTGTGCGCCGGCGGCGACAGCCCCGCCTCGCCCACGCCCACGCCCACGCGGAACAGCAGGAGCTGCAGGTAGCTGGTCGCCAGGCCGCACAGGGCCGTGAAGCCCGACCAGATCACGATGGCGATCGAGATGATGTTCACCCGGTTCCAGCGCTCGGCCAGGCGCGCGATCGGGATGCCGAGGGTGGTGTAGAGCAGGGCGAACGACAGCCCGCCCAGCCAGCCCAGCTGCTGGTCGGTGAGCTTCAGGTCCTCTTTGATCGCCTGGCCGATCGTCGAGATGATCGTCCGGTCGATGAAGTTGAAGGTGTAGGCCACCACCAGCAGCCACAGCACCGTGGACCTGTAGAACGGCGTGAAGTGGGGGGCGGCGACGGGAGCCCCGGGAGCCCCAGAAGCCCCGGGGGGCGCGGTCGTGGACGTGGCCATGGGCGTGCTGCTCCCCCGGTATGCGCCGCCCTCTGGGGCGGTCTGTGTCGGGCGGCAGGTTAGGCAGGTTCCGCAGCGGTGGGGAAGGGGGCTCGGCCGGCGCCGAAGCCCCCCGCCCGTGCTCAGACGATCCAGCCCTCGGGCAGGCTCGAGAGCTGCACGCCGACCAGCCGCACCTGGGCGCCGCCCTCGAGGTCGACCAGCGTGTCCGACCCGGCCTGACGCACGGTGTAGGCGGTTCCGGGGTCCAGGCGCAGGCGGTCGCCCTGGGCGGCGTCGAAATCGGCGATGACGTCGATCCCCGCCGCGCCGAAGCTGTGGAAGGTGTCGGCGCCGGCCCCGCCGAACAGGGTGTCGGCGCCCCGGTCGCCCGAGATGAAGTCGTCGCCGTCCCCGCCGAGGATCAGATCGTCGCCCTGGCCGCCGCGGACGACGTCGTCGCCGAGGTCGCCGAGGAGGGTGTCGGCCCCGAGGCCGCCCTGGACCACATCGGCGCCCTGGCCGCCGTGGAGGGTGTCGTCGCCGAGGTCGCCGAAGAGGACGTCGTCGCCGACGTTGCCGTGCAGGAAGTCCTCGCCCATGCCGCCGCGGACGGTGTCCAGGCCGGCGCCGGCCAGGACGGTGTCGGAGCCGGTCCCCCCGTGCAGGTAGTCGGTCCCGAAGCCGCCCACCACGGTGTCGGCGCCGCCGCCCGCGAGCACGATGGCGCCGCCCGACGTGGTGACGAGCGAGGCCACGTCGATCAGGTTGCCGGCGTCGCTGCCGTGGATCTCGCCGAAGCCGCCGGGAACGGACGGCTGGATCACGGTGACCGGCGGCGGGGCGGGGGGCGCGGGGTCGGGTTCCGGTTCGGGGGCGGGCGCGGTCGCGACCGTGTAGTTGGCCGAGGTGGCGGCGCCGACGCCGGGATTGCCGGCGCCGCCCTCCACCCCCGTGAGGTCCACGGTGATGACGTTGGTGGCGTCGGAGACGCCGGCGGCGGGCGTGAAGGTGGCCGTCCAGGTGATGTTGTCGGCGGTGGTCAGGTTCGAGAGCGCGCCGTTCGGGGCGGTGACGTCGGCGAGGGTGAAGCCGGTGACCGCCCGCGAGAAGGTGAAGGTGATCGTGGCCGTCTCGCCCGGACCGAGCGCGGCGTCGCTGAGGCCGACCGTCGCCGTCGGCGGCGACAGGGTGGCCACGGCGTAGGCGCCGGAGGAGACCGAGCCGGAGCCGGCGTTGCCGGCCGCATCGGCGACGCCGGTGTAGTCCAGGGTCAGGACGTTGGTCGCGTCGGAGACGCCCGCGGCGGGCGTCAGGGTGGCGGTCCAGGTGATCCCGCCGTCGCCGCTGGCGAGGTCGCTGAGCGCGCCGTTGGGGACGACGACGTCGTCGACCGTGAAGCCGCTCACCGCCTCGGTGAAGGTGAAGGTGACGGTCGCGGTGTCGCCGATCTCCAGCGCGGTGTCCGAGATGGCGATGCCGCTGGCCAGGGACGGGCGGATCGTGTCCACGGCGTAGGGGCCGGAGGAGACCGTGCCGGAGCCGGCGTTGCCGGCCCCGTCGACGAGGCCGGTGTAGTCCAGGGTCAGGACGTTGGCGGCGTCGGTCACGCCGGTCCCGGGCGTCAGGGTGGCGGTCCAGGTGATCCCGTCGCCGCTGGCGAGGTCGCTGAGCGCGCCGTTGGGGACGACGACGTCGTCGACCGTGAAGCCGCTCACCGCCTCGGTGAAGGTGAAGGTGACGGTCGCGGTGTCGCCGATCTTCAGCGCGGTGTCCGAGATGGCGATGCCGCTGGCCAGGGCGGGCCGCTGGGTGTCGACCGTCAGCGTCGGCGTGGCGCCCCCGGCGCCGAGGTTGCCGGCGGCGTCGGCGTAGCTGCCCGCCGTGACGGTGACGCTGGCCGCGCCCGTGAAGGCGGCGCTCGGCGTGAAGGTGGCGCTGTAGACCGTTCCCGAGCCGTCGAAGCCGCTGAGGGTCCCGCCCGAGACGGCGACGTCGGCGGCGGTGAAGCTCGCGCCCGGCGCCTCGCTGAAGGTGAAGGTGAGGGTGGTGGTCTGGCCCGCGGCGAGGGCGCCGGCGCCGGCGGTGATCGCGACGGTCGGCGCGGTGGTGTCGAGGACGATGGCCGCGGCGGCGCCCAGCGAGCCCGGCCCGCCCGGCGCCGGCAGGGCGAGGTCGGCGTCGTCGGCGCCGCCCGCGTCCTTGATCGAAGCGCCGCCCGGGAGCGTCAGGGCGCCGGTCGAGGCGTAGTCGAGGTCGGCCGCCGTGTCGCCCGCCTGGACGGTGTAGCTGAAGGTCAGGGCCGCGCCGCCGCCGCCCTCCACGTAGCTCGCCGAGCCGCCGCTCGAGAGCGCCAGGACCGGGGTTCCGGTCACGTCGACCGGCCGGTCGAAGGTCACCTCGATCAGGATGGTGTCGCCCGCCTTGTACGCGCCGTTCGGCGTGGCGGCGGAGACGGTGGTGACGTTGGGGATGGTCATGGACGCTTACTCGAACGCTACTGGGACGCGGACTGGGACGCGGACTGGGACTGGGGAGAGCGGGGGGCTGGGAGTGGGGCGGGGCGGCGAAGGGGCCGGCGCGGGCGGCAGGGGCGAGCGCCGTCGGGCGGGCCCTTTTAGTTCAGTTTCCGAACCGGTCGAGGTTGAAAGTGCGCGTCACTCGCAGGGTGGGGGCGGGGCGAGGGGCGCGGCGCCCGGCGGCCTCTTCCTGCGCCAAGGCGCCGGAACAAGAGAGACCGCAGTCTGCTGTGCGCCAGGAGCATGCGTAATCGGGCAGCCCTGCGAGGGGTGAGCTCCCAGTAGTGTCTCGGCGGAGCCGGGGCAGAAGGGAGACGAAGATGTTCTACGCTGCACTGGATGTGTCGCTGCGTTCGGTGGCGATCTGCATCATCGACGAGGCCGGCAAGGTCAGGCTGGAGCGCTCGGTCTCGTCCGAGCTGTCGGACCTGATCCGGTGCCTGCAGGAGTTTGGTTCGCCGATCCACCAGGTGGGCCTCGAAGCAGGAAATCTATCGCATCACCTGGCCGCAGGTCTGGCCGAGGCGGGGTACGACGTCATCTGCATGGAGGCTCGCCAGGTGAGCGCAGCGCTCTCGGCGATGCGCAATAAGACCGACCGGCACGACGCCCGCGGCATCGCCCAGATCCTCCGGTCCGGCTGGTACAGCCGGGTCCACGTGAAGAGCCAGGAGAGCCTGTACACGCGGGCCCTGCTCACGAGCCGCAAGGTGATGCAGCGCAAGTGCATCGACTTGGAGAACGAAATCCGGGGCGTCCTGAAGGTCTTCGGCGTCAAGCTGCCTATGCGGCTCTCGCGGGGAGCCTTCGATCGCGCGGTGCGGGACATCATCATCAATGACGCAGGACTAAGCCACGCGCTGCTGCCGATGCTCGAGGCGCGGCAGACACTCTTCGATACGTTCCTGCAGCTTGACCGGCGCGTTCGTCAGGCCGCCCACGAAGATGCGGTGTGCCGCCGCTTCATGGGTGTGCCGGGCGTCGGCGAGATCACTGCCGTCAGCTTCAAGGCGGCTGTTGACGACCCTTCCCGCTTTAAGAGCTCGCGCACTGTCGGCGCCCACTTCGGGCTGACGCCGAGGCGTTTCCAAAGCGGCGAGAAGGACAACCCGGGCCGCATCTCCCACGCTGGAGACGCCGACGTGCGGGCCGCCCTCTACGCGGCCGCGAACGCTATGCTCATGCGCTCCATCGCCTGGTCCAAGCTCAAGGCCTGGGGCATGCGCCTGATGAAGGCCAAAGGCCGCCGACGCGCCATCGTCGCCGTGGCCCGAAAACTCGCCGTCCTGCTCCACCGTATGTGGCTCGACGGCTCCGACTTCCGGCACGGATCGGAGGCTGCGGCATGACCTGACCAGACCTCAGATCCGACACTGGCCGGATCGTCCCACGCGGACGACGGGATGGATGAAGCCGAAAATGTCTGCTGCGCCTCAGAGCGCGCCCAAGAGCGAGGCTCTCCAGACCCTGATCCCATGCATGCGTGCAGCGGCTCCGCTCAACAGGAGCCACCAGACTGCGAAGAGAAGCGTGACCCGCGTGAACGACCGCCGGCCATCAAGCCATCAGGAGCTTGACCCCCATGCCCGATTAGAGAAGCGGACGTTCTCCTGCCGCTCAAATCCGGACATTCGCGCGGGCAACTACTCGACTGCCGAGGCGGAGTTGTCGCCAGCGATGCGCAGACGGCGGATTCTCTAGCTAGGGCAGTTCGGCTGTCCCTTTCCAATGGGACCCGGGATCGGTTCTTCACCGAAATTGCGCAAGCGTCGCTCGACGAACGGCAGCTGGGAGTCATTCGTCCCGATCACGAAGTCCACGGCGCAGCGGGCGATCTGATCGTTGACGTACCGCACCAGCGCATTCGGGGAATTTCGCTGCAGGAGCCTTGCAGTCTGCTCTCTGCCATTGGTGGCGACGAACAGCTTGGTCGGCGACAGCGGAAATAGTAGCGCCGCGCGCGGGTCCTTCCAGCCGTGCGTTGAGATGAGGGGCCGATCGCTCGTCAGGAGCGAATGGGGCGCACCCTCGACGAAGCGGCTCATTCCCGCGCCTCCGACACCGTGATGTCAGGAGTCTGAGCTGCTTCGCCGGTTCATGCAGTCTCCGCCGTTGCGTACAAGAGTATATTCCCACACGCTTAAGCTCTGCCGCGACGGGGACGCGATGTTCGCCTTTGACCTCTTCCGCCTCGCCGTCTTCTCGGTGCTGGCCTACTGCGGGGCGATGTTCTGGGCGTGGTGGAGGGCAGAGCGGCTACGCTCTACGCCCGGCGCCAAGACCGCGCTTCCTTCCACAACCGGGTTCTTCACCGGCGCCGCCTTCCTTTGGATCTGGGGAGGGCATCATCGGCAACTCAACGACAAGGCATTGTCGCTCGCTGTTCTGCTTGCCAGAGCCTTCTTTGTGATCGCCATGGCGCTGTGGGCGGCGTCGATCTTTCAAGGCCTCTGAGTTCTTACACAGCCTCAGTCACGAGCGGACAAGCGTCAGACCGTTGGCCGGCCGCGTCCTCTGCGACAACGAGCGGGTGCTTCATAGGCTTCTCCGTGGTCGCTCCTCACCCTCTCCCTCTCTGGCGCGGGGCGGCCGGGGGAGAGGAGGGGGCGGGGCAGGGTGAGGGGCCTTGCCGGTGGGCTCGGCGGATGGGGCCGGCCCCCTCCACCGCTTCGCGGTCCCCCTCCCCCGATGGGGGAGGAGCGGGGGGTGTTCTGTTTTTGTTCTTGACATTTGCGCGCGTTTCTGGCAGGGTTTGTGGCAGTCGTCGCAGGTGCGCGCGGGGCCGGCCTGAGGGGTTGGCCTGAGCGGGTGGGCTGAGCGGCCGGCCGGATAGGCGCGGCGGCGGGTTTTCGGACAGGTTTGGAGCTGGCGCCGGGTCGGCGGGCGGAGGGGCGTGGGAAGGGATTCCCCGCGCTCCGCGCGCGCCCTGGCGTGGGAGAGCGGCGCGCTCCCCGGGTACGTCCTGGGGGGGCGCCTTTTTTCGTTTTCGCCGAGGCGAAGCGGGGCGGGGAGGCTGGGATGGGCGCAGAAGTTCCGGGGAGGGCGGCGGGGCGAGCGGCGGGGGCGCGGGTGCGCTGGTCGCCGGGGATGGCGCGGCAGGTGCTGGCCCGGACGCGGAAGGGGGAGACCCTGCGCGGCATGTGCCGCGAGCCCGGGATGCCGAACGTGCGCACGGTGACGAAGTGGATGGCGCAGCGGGGGCTGTTCCGGCGCGCCATCGAGGCGGCGCGGATCGAGGCGGGGCGGGGCTCGGCGATCGGGCGGCCCTGCGGCTACTGCCGCGAGACGGCCGAGGCGATCTTCGTGCGGCTGTGCGGCGGGGAGGCGCTGTCGGCCATCTGCCGCGACCCGCAGATGCCGGCGGCCTCGACGGTGTACGCCTGGCTGGCGCGCGAGCCGCAGTTCGCCGAGGCCTACCGGCTGGCGCGCGAGGTGCAGGCCGACGCCCTGGCGGCCGAGGGCTGGGAGCTGGCCAAGGCGGCGACGCCCGACACCGCGTTCCTGGCCAAGGTGCGGCTGGAGCACCTGCGCTGGTACGCCGCCAAGCTGGGGCCCAGGACCTGGGGCGGGCTGAAGGCGACGAGCCCGGCCGAGCCGCCCGAGATGACGGTGATGTGCATGCGCCGGTTCTCGCTGGAGGTGGACGCGCGCGGCTGGAAGCGGGTGGTGAGCTGGTACCCCGACCCCGAGACCCGCACGCCGGTGATGGAGGAGCCGGGGCCGTGGATCCCGCCGTCGGACGGCGAGGCGACGGCGCGCCGGCTGAAGGCGCTGGAGGAGGATCCCGAGGCGGCCGAGCGGCGCCGGGCGGGGTGGAACGCGGCGCCGTCGGACCCGGAGGGGTGGACGTGAGGGGGGCTTACGAGACGGAGTCGACGGGGAGGGTGCGGCGGGCGAGCCAGAAGCCGAGGAAGGCCAGGACGCCGGTGCAGGCGGCGGCGATGAGGGCCCAGCGGATGCCCTCGGCCGAGCCGAGGCCCTGGCCGACGTTCAGCCAGTCGGAGAGGGCGCCCACCGCGAGGGGGCCCAGGCCCAGGCCCACGAGGTTGACGATGAACAGCAGGATGGCCGCGCCGGTGGCCCGCATGTGCGGCGGCACGATCGACTGGGCTGTGCCGTAGACCGGGCCGTACCACATGGTCCCCAGGAAGTAGCTGAGGGTGAGCAGGGCCAGCGCCACGAGCGCGGAATCCACCAGCACCGCGGCGCAGTAGACGGGCACGCCCGCGAGGCTGGCGATGGCCGGGGTGACCATGTGGTTGCCGACGTTGGTCTTGCCCACCGCATCGGCGATCCAGCCGCCGAGCCAGGCCCCGAGCGCGCCGCCGACGCCGGCGATGATCCCGAGCGCCAGGCCCAGGAAGCCGACGGGGCCGAGGCCGAAGCCGGCGGCCAGGGCGGCGATCTCGCCCTCGTGCACGCGCAGGAAGAAGCTGGCGGTGAAGGGGGCGTGGCCGTAGCCGATGAACGCCTTGATGGCGGCGCCGAGGGCGATCAGCCAGAAGGTGGGCTTGGCGGTGAGGTAGCGCACCGTCTCGCCGAAGGTGGCCTGGGCGGCCTTCACCTGCTCGGCGTGGCGGGCGAGGATGCGGCGCGGCTCCTTCAGGGTGGTGAAGGCCAGGATCGCGAAGACGATGCCGGGCAGGCCCGCCACCAGGAAGGCCATCCGCCAGCCGTAGGCGTCGGCGATCAGCCCGCCCAGGACCAGGCCCAGCAGGCTGCCGAGCGGGGTGCCCATCGAGTAGAACGCCAGGGCCGAGGAGCGCTTCTCCTTGGGCACGTAGTCGACGATCAGCGAGTGGGCGGGCGGGGTGCAGCCGGCCTCGCCGACGCCGACGCCGATCCGGTAGAGCACGAGCTGCCAGAAGTTGCCGGCGGTGGCGCAGAGCGCGGTGAAGCCCGACCAGACGGCCACCGAGCCGCCGATGATGTAGGCCCGGTTCTTGCGCTCGGCCAGGCGCGCCAGCGGGATGCCGAGCACGGTGTAGAAGAGGGCGAAGGCCAGGCCGCTCATCAGGCCCAGGGCCGTGTCGGACAGGCCGAGGTCGCGCTTGATCGGCTCGGCCAGGATGTTGATCACCTGCCGGTCCAGGAAGTTGACGATGTAGATGCCGAGCAGCAGCCCCATCGCATAGCGGGTGTAGGCGCGGGAGAACGGCGGGGCGTGGTCGGGCGCAGTGGCGCTCTCGACGCCGGGGGTGACGGCGGCGGTCATCGGGGGGCGCTTCCTGGTCTTGTCGTTCTTATGGAATTGGAGGTTGACGGGCTGACGCCGCGGGCGGCAAGCGCGGAGTTGTTTCAGTCTCGCAAGGAAGGACGCGGCCCATGCAGCTCGTGATCGGGACGAAGAAGTGGTCCACCTGGTCGATGCGGCCGTGGCTGGTGCTGAAGCGGGCGGGGATCGCCTTCGAGGAGGTGCTGATCGAGCTGCGGCAGGAGAACGACCGCACGTTCGAGCAGATCCGGCCGCACTCGCCCTCCGGGCTGGTGCCGGCGCTGAAGCTGGATGACGGAACCGTGATCGTGGATTCGCTGGCGATCAGCGAGTGGGCGGCCGAGCAGGTCCCGGCGCTGTGGCCGAAGGACCCCGTGGCGCGGGCGCTGGCCAGGGCCGCGGCGGCCGAGATGCATTCGGGATTCGCCTCGCTGCGCGGGGAGTGCCCGATGGACCTGGCCGCCCAGCCCCGGGACGTGGAGCTGTCGGAGGCCACGCACCGGAACATCCGCCGGATCGTCGAGCTGTGGACGGGGATGCTGGACCGCTTCGGCGGGCCGTTCCTGGCGGGCGAGTGGTCGGTGGCCGACGCCTTCTACACGCCGGTGGCGACGCGCTTCCGCACCTACGGCGTGCGGCTCTCCGACTTCGGCGACGACGGGCGGGCGGGGGCCTACGCCGCGCGCCTGCTGGAGCAGCCGGAGTTCCTGGACTGGGAGCGGGCGGCGCAGGGATGAGGCCATTGGCGGTGCTGCTGCGGGCGGTGAACGTCGGCGGCCGGACGCTGAAGATGGACGAGTGGCGCGCGCTGCTGGCGGCCGAGGGGTTCGAGGAGCCCGAGACCCTGCTGGCCAGCGGCAATGCGGTGGTGATCAGCGCCGAGCCGGCGGCGGCGGTGGAGGACAAGGTGGCCGCGGCGCTCCAGCGCGAGCTGGGCCTGGCCGCCGAGGCGTTCGTGCGCGACCTCGGCCAGCTGGAGGCGACGATCGCGGCCAATCCCTTCGCCGACTTCGCGCAGGAGAGCCCCTCGAAGCTGATGGCGGTGTTCCTGAAGGGCGAGGCGCCGCAGGACCTCTCGCCGCTGGAGCGGTACGCCACGATGGGCGAGCGGTTCGCGCCGGGGCCGGGCTGCCTCTACATCGCCTATCCGGAAGGGGCGGGGCGCTCGAAGCTGGCGAACGCGAAGCCGCCCGGCGGGCCGGGGACGGCGCGCAACTGGAACACGGTGCGCAGGCTGGCGGAGCGTCTGGCGCAGCTGGCGCGTTGAGGCGGGGACCAATGGAGGAAGGGACCCCCCGCATGAAGACCGCCCCGCTCGCGATCGCCGCCGCCGCCGCGATGACCCTGGGCCTAGCCGCCTGCGAACGGCCGACCGGCACCGCGCCGGAAGGTTCCGAGGTGGGGGCGGCGATGCCCGACACCTCGCAGCCGCGGAACGCCGACCCGCTGATGACCGCCCCCGACGCGGGCCAGACCGGCGTGGTGCCGCCGGAAGGGCCGCCGGCGGTCGCCGAGACGCCGCCGACCGGCACGGCGGGCGGGGTCGCCCAGCCGACGCCGCAGTAGGGCCTAGCGGCCGGCCAGCCGGCGCACGGCGGGGCCGGCCTCGTACCAGCCCCGCGTGCGGTTCACGATCGCCACGACGCTGAGCATCACCGGCACCTCGATCAGCACGCCCACGACGGTGGCCAGCGCCGCGCCCGAGCGGAAGCCGAACAGGCCGATGGCCGCGGCGACCGCCAGCTCGAAGAAGTTGCTGGCGCCGATCAGGGCCGAGGGCCCGGCGACGCAGTGCGCCTCGCCGGTCCAGCGGTTCAGCAGGTAGGCGAGGCCGGCGTTGAAGTAGACCTGGATCAGGATCGGCACCGCCAGCAGCGCGATCACCGCCGGCTGGGCCAGGATCTGCTCGCCCTGGAAGCCGAACAGCAGGACGAGGGTCGCCAGCAGGGCGGCCAGGGAGGCCGGGCCGATCGCCGCCAGCGCCCGCTGCAGCCCCGCCTCGCCCCCGGACTCTCCGCCGCGGCGCAGGAGGGCCGCGCGCAGGCCCTGCGCGAGGATCACCGGGACGACGATGTAGAGCCCCACCGACAGCAGCAGCGTCTGCCACGGCACGACGATGGCCGACAGGCCCAGCAGCAGGCCGACGATCGGGGCGAAGGCGACCACCATGATGGCGTCGTTCACCGCCACCTGGCTGAGGGTGAAGTTCGGCTCGCCTCGGCACAGGTTCGACCAGACGAACACCATGGCCGTGCAGGGGGCGGCGGCCAGCAGGATCAGGCCGGCGATGTAGGAGGGGATCTCGCCGGCCGGCAGCCAGGGGCGGAACAGCCAGCCGATGAACACCGCGCCCAGCAGGGCCATGGAGAAGGGCTTCACCGCCCAGTTGACGAACAGGGTCACGCCGATGCCGCGCCAGTGGCGGCCGACCTGGCGCAGGGCGCCGAAATCGACCTTCATCAGCATGGGCACGATCATCAGCCAGATGAGGCCGGCGACCGGCAGGTTGACCTGGGCCACCTCCATCGCGCCGATGGCCCGGAAGGCGGCGGGGAACAGCTGGCCGAGCGCGATCCCGGCGACGATGCAGAGGGCGACCCACAGGGTCAGCCAGCGCTCGAACAGGGACATCGGCTTGGGCGCCGGAAGGGCGGCGGCGGTCATGGGGCGTCGCAGGCGCGGCCGGCCGCCTCGGCGAGCGGCGCGCAGATCTCGGGCTTGCCGGCGCAGCAGTCCTCCATGAGGAAGGCCAGCAGGCCGCGCATCTGGTCGTAGCCGGCGGTGTAGATGATCGAGCGGCCCTCGCGGCGGGACGCGGCGAGCCCGGCGGCGGCGAGGATGCCGAGGTTGGTGGACAGGGTGTTCGGCAGGGCGCCGGTGGCCCGGGCGATTTCGCCCGCGGCCATGCCCTCGGCGCCCGCCCGGACCAGCAGCCGGAAGATCTCCAGCCGGCTGGGATGGGCGAGCGCGCTCAGGGCCTGGATGGCGGTGTCGGATTCCATGTTTCGGGAATGCCAGAACCGTCGAAACGAGCCAAGCGAAGGTTTCGTGTCAGCCGCAGCAGCTGGACGTCGCCGCGACGGGCGCGGCTACGGCGGCGGGGGCGAGCTTCGCCTGCGCCTCCTCCGGAGACTCCCCGTATGTCGTGGCCTCGCCGAAGGTGAAGAACGTCTCCCAGCGCAGGCCCGCCGGATCGGACACCCAGCTCTTGTCGGAGCGGGCGTAGCAGCAGGTCGTGGCCTCCTGGTCGAAGGTCTCGGCGCCGGCGGCCTTGAGCCGGCCGGCCAGCTCGGCGAGCTCGGCGGCGCTGTCCACCTGGACGCCCACGTGGTCGAGGCCGGCGGCCCCGGTGGAGGCGGCGCGGGTGGAGATGGCGAAGTTCACGCGCGGATCGTCCAGCATCCACTTGGCGTAATCGTCCTTCACGACCGACGGCTGGGCGCCGAACAGGGTGGCGTAGAAGGCGATCGACTTGTCGAGGTCGGGCACGTTGACGTGCAGGTGCAGGCGCTTCATGTGCGGCTCCAAGGTTCAATAATTCGAGAAATATAGAATAATGGGCGGCTGTCAACGGCCGTCGGACGGGCCGTTGTCGGGACGGGCGTGCGATCTTCGTCCTAGGGTGAGAGCAGCAGACGAAGGAGGCTCGCATGCCCTACGTGGACGGTTTCGTGCTGGCGGTGCCGAAGGCCAATCTCGAGGCCTACAAGGAGATGGCGAGGCTGGGCGCGCAGGTGTGGATGGAGCACGGCGCGCTGTCGTACGTGGAGTGCCTGGCCGACGACGTGCCCTACGGCGAACTGACCTCGTTCCCGCGCGCCGTGCAGGCCAAGGACGACGAGGTGGTGGTGTTCTCGTGGGCCACCTATCCGGACCGGGCGGCGCGCGACGCCACCATGGCCAAGGTGATGGCCGACCCGCGCCTGAAGAGCGACCCGGCGACCATGCCCTTCGACGGCAAGCGGATGATCTGGGGCGGGTTCGAGAGCTTCGTGGCGGTGTAAGGGGGGGCTTGCCGGCGGCTCGGAGCGTGGGGCCGGCCCCCTCCACCGCTATCGCGGTCCCCCTCCCCCGATGGGGGAGGAGGGTGCGGCTTCGGCGCCCGCCTGAGGGTCGCCTTGGGAGCGTAGATGGACGGGCAGGCTGTCCCCCTCCTCCCCCCTCGGGGGAGGGGGACCATGCGCAGCATGGTGGTGGGGGCTTGCCGGGTGCTCGGAGCGTGGGGCCGGCCCCCTCCACCGCTATCGCGGTCCCCCTCCCCCGATGGGGGAGGAAGGTGCGGCTTCGGCGCCCGGCTGAGGGTCGCCTTGGGAGCGTAGATGGGCGGGCAGGCTGTCGCCCTCCTCCCCCCTCGGGGGAGGGGGACCATGCGCAGCATGGTGGTGGGGGCTTGCCGGGTGCTCGGAGCGTGGGGCCGGCCCCCTCCACCGCTATCGCGGTCCCCCTCCCCCGATGGGGGAGGAGGGCGCGGCTTCGGCGCCCGGCTGAGGGTCGCCTTGGGAGCGTAGATGGACGGGCAGGCTGTCCCCCTCCTCCCCCCTCGGGGGAGGAGGGGGCGGGCGTCAGCGGGCGAGGGGGGCGCGGAGGCGGCAGACGACGCCTTCGGGGCGGTAGTCGAGTTCGGCGGGGGCGCCGAGTTCGGCGGCGAGGCCCTGGATCAGCAGGCGCGAGCCGAAGCCGGAGCCCCGGCCTTCCGGCGGGGTGACGGGCGGGCCGCCGGTCTCGCGCCATTCCAGCTCGACGGCGTCTCCGGCCGGGGCGAAGCGCCAGGCCACGGCGACGCGGCCGCCGGGGACGGAGAGGGCGCCGTACTTCACCGCGTTGGTGGCGAGCTCGTGCAGCGCCATGGAGACGGCGAGCGCCACGTTCGGCGCGACCCGGGCGGTGGGGCCCTCCAGAAGGACGCGCGGCGCCTGCGGGTCGTTGTAGGGCCGCACCGCCTCGCGGGCGATCTCGGACAGCTCGGCGCTCTCCCAGTTCTCGCGGGTCAGGACGTTGTGGGCGGCCGAGAGCGCCAGGAGCCGGTCGGTGAACCGGTCGCGGGCCTCGCGGGTGACCATCCCCTCGCGCAGGGTCTGGTGGGCCAGCGACTGGACGGTGGCCAGGGTGTTCTTCACCCGGTGGTTCAGCTCGTTGATGAGCAGCTGCTGGCGCTCCTGGGCGCGGCGGGCGTCGGTGACGTCCATGGCGATGCCGACATAGCCCTGGAAGGCGCCCGAGGAGTCGAACCGGGGCTGGGAGGACGCCCGCATCCAGCGGTACTGGCCATCGGCGCCGCGGAAGCGGGCGGTCCAGTTGAAGGGCGTCAGCTCGGCGAGCGCGGCCTCGCGCACCGGGCCGACCCGCTGGAGGTCCTCGGGATGCATCAGGGCGAGCCAGGCGTTCCCCATCAGCTCTTCCGGGGACTTGCCCGCCAGCTCGCTGAAGGCGCGGTTGACGAACTCGATGCCGCCGGCGGCGCTGGTCACCCAGACGGGGGCCGGGGCGCTGTCGGCCATGGCGCGGAAGCGGGCCTCGCTCTCGCGCAGGGCGATCTCGGAGCGGGCGCGGCCCAGGGCCGACCAGGTGCGGGCGGCGACGTCCTCGGCCAGGGCCACGTCCTCGGGCGTCCAGGCGTGGGGCTCGGGGCAGCTGGAGAAGACGAAGGCCTCGAGCCGGCCCTCGCGCACCAGCGGCACGTCGAGCAGGGCGCCCACCTGCACGCCGCGGTAGCCTTCGGCGAAGGCGGCGGTGCGCGGATCGGTGGTCACGTCCCGGATCAACAGCGGGCGGTCGGCCTTGAGCGTCGCGAGCGCCTCGGAGCCGAAGATGTCGAGGGAGAGGGTGACGCCGGTGAGGCGCTCGACGTCGCCGCGGCTCCAGTCGCCGAGGATGACCATCCGCGCGCCGTCCTCGCTGATCTGGGCGTAGCCGGTGCGGGCCGCGCCGAGCCGCTCGCCCAGCAGGCGCGCGGCGGCGGCGAGGATCTGCTCGGGATCGGAGAGGGCGCGCAGGGTGTCGGCGACCTCGAGCATGAAGGCGCGGCGGCTCTCGAGCTGGGCCAGGCGCTCGGCCTGGGCGCGTTCGCGCTGGGCCTGCGCCCGCCGCTCGGTCACGTCGCGGAAGTTCAGGCAGAGCCCGTCGTGCAGCGGGAAGACGCGGAACTGCAGCCAGCGGCCGGGATGCAGGTCGGAGGGGACCTCCTCCTCGGCGGTGATCCGCTCGGCCATCGCCCGGGCGAGGAAGCGCCGCAGGGCGCCCTCGGGCGGGTTGTCGACGAGGTCCCAGATGACCTGGCCGAGCGCGGTCTCGGGATCGAGGCCCAGGTGGGTCGCGGCGGCGCGGTTGCAGTAGGTGATCCGCCAGGCGAGGTCGAAGGTGATGAATCCTTCGCCCAGGCCGTCGAGGATGTCGGCGACCCGGCGCTCCAGATCGCCGGCGGCCGTCGGGCCGGGCTGAGGCGCGATGGTCTGCGAAATGGCCGTTCCCCCCTCGAACCAGCTGCACCGTAACGCGTCCGCGGAACCCGCGTTCCGCCCTGAGCCTCGCACGCGGGAGGCGGGCCCGGCGAGGGGGTTCGTCGTGGGGCGAATGGACGCTGGGGCGGGGCGTGAGAAAAAATGCGACGGCGGCGGGAACGCCGAATCCGGAACGGCGTTTTCCGATCCGACCGCACGAAGCCCCCCCCCGCGTGACGGTCGGAAAGGCCGGCTCCGCACACTCCCCTCGCATTCCCCTGGACCCGAGCGGAGCCGGCCGATTTCCCCCTGACAGTCGACGATTGGACGCGGTGCGTGACGCATCACGCACCTCCTCCCCCATCGGGGTGGGGGAGCATGCGCAGCATGGTGGTGGGGGCTCGCCACCTAGCTCGGCGGATGGGGCCGGCCCCCTCCACCGCTATCGCGGTCCCCCTCCCCCGATGGGGGAGGAGGGGGGCGGGCGTCGACGGGCTTCGGCGGCGATGGCGCGCAGGGCGGCGTCCATGTCCTCCAGGACGAGGCTGGCCGAGAGGCGCAGGGTGCGGATCCCGCGGGCGGCGAGCCAGGCGTCGCGCTCGGCGTCGCGTTCCTGGGCGCGGCCGAGCCAGTGGCGCTGGCCGTCGACCTCGACGCAGAGGGCGGCGGCCTCGCAGTAGAAGTCGAGCACGTAGGAACCGATCGGGTGTTGGCGGCGGAAGCGGAGGCCGTCGAGGGCCTTGCCGCGCAGGACGCGCCACAGCCGGACCTCGGGCGGGGTCATCCGCCGCCGCAGGGCGCGCGCCCGGCCCACGGTCGCCTTCGGTGCGTACATGGAGGGGCAGGCTATCACCCTCCTCCCCCGACGGGGGAGGGGGACCATGCGCAGCATGGTGGTGGGGGCTTGCCGGGGGCTCGGAGCGTGGGGCCGGCCCCCTCCACCGCTTCGCGGTCCCCCTCCCCCGAGGGGGGAGGAGGGGTGGGGGGGAGAGGAAGGGGGGTGGGCCCCGGCGCTCGGAGCTTCGCCGGGGCCCGGCGACGGGGGGAAGCTGGTCACGTCCCTCGAAGTCCCGTCGCGGCGCCACAACCGGGGGTCGAAGGGCATTGTTCCGGGCCGACCGATGAAATGTGGAGCGGGAACGGCAGGGGCCGGTCGCTCGTTTGGGCGCCCGATGCGTGAACCCGATCCTCAAAGGAGCGCCGCGCTGCGGCTGCTGATCGGCGCGGCCCTGGCCGCGGCGCTGGGGTCGAGCGCCGGGGCGGCGCTGCGGCCGGCGCCGGCCGAACGGGGCGGGCCGGCGGCGCCGCAGCAGATCTACCTGGACGGGGTGGCGCTGAGCGCCGCCGAGCAGTCCGGGGGCGGCTGGCCGGCGCGGGCGCGGAGCTAAAGCCGCCCCCGCTGCCCCCGCGTTAACGGAATAGAGGGGCGTTGCGCGGTCCAGTTGAGGGATGGTGACCGCGTTCCCCCCGCTCGCGCCCGCCGGCGCGGCCCTGTTGTGGCGCATCGCCCTGCTGGTCGCGGTGGTGGCGGGCCTGTCGTACGTCGGCATGGTCGCGCCCAAGGAAGCCGGCAAGGTGGCCCCGATCTGGCTGGCTAACGCCCCGGTGCTGGCCTGCCTGCTGCGGGCCCCGGTCCGGAACTGGTGGATCTGGGTGGCCGCGGGCCTGGCCGGCAGCCTCGCGGGAGAGATCGCGGCGGGCGGGCGGCTGGAGCCCAGCGTGGCGCTGTCGCTGTGCAGCAGCCTGGAGGTCGTGCTGTGCGCGACGGTGGCGGGCAAGCTGATCGGCGGCCAGATGGACGTGACCCGCGCCTGGCACCTGGCCGCCATGGCCCTTTCGGCCTGCCTGTCGGCGGTGATCTCGGCGACGCTGGCCTCAAGCTACCTCGGGCTGATGGGCGAGGGACGGTTCCTCGACCACCTGATGCTCTGGTCGGTGTCGAACGCCCTGGGGCTGACGCTGCTGACGCCATGCCTGCTGGTGCTGGTGGAGTGGCGGGGCTGGCTGGCGGAACGGCCGATGTCGCGCGCCGGGGCGGCCTCGCTGACCGGACTGGCGGGCCTGGCGGTGGCCGTGTTCGGCCAGGACAGCTGGCCGCTGACCTTCCTGATCCCGCCCGCGATCCTGGTCGCCTGCCTGACGCTGGAGATGTTCGGCGCGGCGGTGGCTGTGATGCTGACCTGTTCGATCGCGGTGGGCTTCACGCTGAAGGACCACGGCCCGCTGGCCATGACGAGCGGCGGCTGGACCGCGCGGCTGATGGTGCTGCAGCTGTTCCTGCTGGTGGACGCGCTGCTGGCCTTCCAGGTGGCGGCCCTGCTGCGCAACCGGCGGCTGATGCGCGAGGAGCTGGAGGCGGCCCGCCAGGAGGCCGAGGCGCGCGCCGCCGACGCCGAGGAGGCCAAGTCGCAGTACCGGCTGCTGGCCGAGCGGGTCACCGACGTGATGAGCCGCTCCACGGTGACGGGGCAGATCACCTACCTGTCGCCCAGCGTGGTCAAGCTCTCGGGCTTCTCGCCCGAGGACCTGGTGGGGCAGCAGATGCTGGAGGGCGTCCATCCCGAGGACCAGGCCGCCTTCCTGCACGCGCACATGGACATGCTGCGCGGCCGCCGCGCGCCGGGAACGCCGATCCGCTACCGGGTCGCCTGCAAGACCGGCGGCTGGGTGTGGATCGAGGGCAACCCCTCGCTGGTGCGCGACGAGCGGGGGCGTCCCGTCGAGTTCGTGGACGTCTCGCGCAACGTGACCGAGCGGGTCGAGCTGGAGGCGCGGCTGGCGGCGGCGGTGGCCGAGGCCGAGCGGGCGGCGACGGTGAAGTCGGACTTCCTGGCCAACATGAGCCACGAGATCCGCACGCCGCTGACCTCGATCCTGGGGTTCGCCTCGTTCCTGGACGAGCTGAAGCTGCCCGAGCCGGCGGGGGGCTACGCCGCCAAGGTGACGACCGCCAGCCGCACGCTGCTGGCCATCGTCAACGACGTGCTGGACTTCTCGAAGCTGGAGGCCGGGCGGCTGGAGATGAAGCCGCGGCCCACCGACCCGGCCGAGTGCGCGCGCGACGTGCTGGACCTGTTCGGGCCGCAGGCGCAGGCCAAGGGGCTGGAGCTGGTGCTGGAGCCGGCGGCGCCGGCCGTGGCGATGATCGACGCCGACCGGCTGCGGCAGGTGCTGATGAACCTGGTCGGCAATGCGGTGAAGTTCACCCAGTCGGGCTCGGTGCGGCTGTCGTGCGCCTACGATCCGGCCGAGCGGCGGCTGACCTGCAAGGTGGCCGACACCGGGCCCGGGATCGGGGCCGCGGCGATGGAGAAGCTGTTCCAGCGCTTCAGCCAGGTGGACGGCTCGACGACCCGGGCGCACGGCGGGACGGGCCTGGGGCTGGCGATCAGCAAGGGCCTGGTCGAGGCCATGGGCGGGCGGATCGGGGTGGAGAGCGCGCCGGGCCGCGGCTCGACGTTCTGGTTCGAGGCCCCGGCCGAGCCGGCCGCGGCGGCGCCGGCCGAGGCCGACGAGGCGCCGGACGTGCAGGTGATGGCCGGGGTGCGGGTGCTGGCCGCCGACGACAATCCGCAGAACCTGGAGATCGTCCGCTCGATCCTGACGCCGCTGGGGGTGGACCTGACCGAGGCCCAGAGCGGGGCCGAGGCGGTGGAGGCGGCGCGCCTGGCGCCCTTCGACGTGATCCTGATGGACCTGCGGATGCCGGGGGTGGACGGCTGGGCGGCGGCGAACGCGATCCGGGAAGGCCACGGGCCGAACCGCGACGCCCCGATTCTGGCGTTCTCGGCCGACGTGGCGCCCGACCGGCGCGAGGCGATGGGCGTGTTCCAGGACCTGGTCAGCAAGCCGATCGAGCCGCCGGCGCTCCTGCGGGCGATCCTGCGCTGGACGCTGGCGGAACCGGCGGCGGCGGACGGCGAGGAGTCCTCGGGACGGGCGGCCGGTTGAGGCCGGGCGGAACAAAACCGACGCGGGAACATCATTTGCAGTTGTCAAGCTGGCGGCGGCGCGCTTCGCTCGTCGGTTCGAAGAAGGCCTCACGCATGAACAGCCTCGCCCCCGCAGCCCAGATCGCCGCCATCGCCGCGGCCGTGAGCGGGCCGTTCCTGGCGGGGCTGGCGGTGGTGATGTGGTCGAAGGCCCGCGCCGCGCGCCGCCAGCAGCGGCTGGCCGAGCTGGAGGGCGACCTGCGCGGGCTCTATGGCAAGGTGGCCGAGGACGCGGTGCCCGAACGGCTGGCGATGGTGGTGGACGCGCTCGAGGAAGGCCAGGCGCTCAAGCCCGCAGGCAAGGCCGCCGACAGCAAGGCGCCGGCTTAAGGGGCGTCAGCCGCGCGAGCGTTTCCAGAACACCTGCACGGCCAGGACGATCAGGCAGACGACCAGCAGGAAGCCTGCTATGGCGCGGGCCGCGTCCACGAGGAATCCCACGACCGCGAGCGCCACGATCGCGGCGATGAGGATGCCGATCCATTTTCCCATGACCGGGGAATGCGCGCGGGAGCTTCGGCGTTCCGGTGACGGTGAAGCTTTTTTCGCCCTCGTGCGTTTGAACACGACCGGCGGCGCGGGGGCGCCGCCCGAGCAAGGGGGGGTCATGCGGCGGAGAGGCGAGGGAGTCCGGACGCGGCTGGCGGCCGCGACGGCGGTCGCGGCGCTGGCCGGGGCGCTGGCCGGGGCGGGGTTGACCGCCGGGACGGCGCAGGCGGAGGAGGCGGCCGCGCCGCCGGGACCCGCCCAGGCGCTGGGCGAGCTCTCCATCGAGGAGCTGTCGCAGGTCAACGTGACCTCGGTCTCCAAGCGGCCCGAGCCGCTCGGCCACGCGGCGGCCTCCATCTACCTGATCACCAACGAGGCCCTGCTGCGCTCGGGGGCGATGAGCCTGCCCGAGGCCCTGCGGCTCGCGCCCAACGTCGAGGTGCTGCGGATCGACGCCCTGGACTATTCGATCAGCAGCCGCGGCTTCGCCGGCTTCGAGAGCTCGAACAAGCAGCTGGTGCTGGTCGACGGGCGCAGCGTCTACACCCCGCTGTTCTCGGGCGTGGACTGGGACCAGCACCACCTCGTCATGGAGGATATCGAGCGCATCGAGGTGATCAGCGGGCCGGGCGGGACGCTGTGGGGCGCGAACGCGGTGAACGGCGTCATCAACGTGGTCAGCAAGAGCGCCTTCGACACCGACGGCCTGCTGGCGGCGGCCAACCTCGGGACGCTGGACAGCGACGTGCGGCTGCGCGCGGGTCGCCCGCTGGGCGACATCGCCGCGGGCCGGGTCTACGTCACCGCCTTCCGGCGCGGCGACCTGGAGACGGCGGACGGCGCCGACGCCAACGACGGCTGGGACGGCTGGCAGGCCGGCTTCCGGGTCGACGTGGCGGGCGACCGCGACACCTTCACCCTGCAGGGCGACGTGCAGGACGCCGACATCCCCGAGAGCCTGGGATTCGCCTCGGGCTATGCGCGGGGCGGCAACCTGGTGGCCCGCTGGACCCGGCGGACGGCCGGAGGGACACAGCTGGAGCTGCAGGGCTACTACGACGTCATGGAGCGCGAGGCGCGCCAGGCCCATGACGAGCAGCGGGTCTGGGACGCGGCGCTGCAGGTCTCGCGGCCGATCGGGACGCGCCACCAGCTGGTGGCCGGCGGCGGCTACCGGGTGACCAAGGACGAGTTCCGCACGCTCCTCGAGCCGCAGCTGCTGGCGACGCCGCGGCGCACGACCGAGATCGGCAACCTGTTCGTCGAGGACGAAATCGCCCTGACCCCCGAGCTGCTGCTGGCGGTGGGGGTGAAGCTGGAGACGAACAGCTACACCAAGGCCGAATGGATGCCGAGCGCGCGGCTCGGCTGGCGGGTGAGCGAGCGGCAGTTCCTGTGGGCCTCGGTGTCGCGGGCGGTGCGCAATCCCTCGCGCATCGAGCGGGACTTCACCATCGAGGGCCTGGTGCGGCCGGGCGTGATGGGCTCGGAGAAGCTGATCGCCTACGAGGGCGGCTGGCGCGGGCGGCTGACGCCGCGGGCGACCGCCTCGATCACGCTGTTCTATCACGACTACGACGACATCCGGACGAACGAGCTGACCCCGCCGGGGACCCTGCCGATCGTCGTCGGCAACGGCATCGAGGGCGAGACCTGGGGCGTGGAGGCCTGGGCCGACGTGCAGGTCACCGACCGCTGGCGGCTGAGCGTCGGCGGCGTGCGGCTGGAGAAGCAGTTCCGGATCAAGGACGGGGTCATCGACCTGTCGGGCTTCGAGGCCGCCGGCGCCGATCCCGCCTGGTGGCTCAAGGCCAACTCGCACATCGACCTGACCGACCGGCTGAGCCTGGACGTCGGGGTTCGCGCCTTCGACGCCATCCCGCGCCTGGCGCCGGCCGACTACGTGGGCGCGGATGGCTATGTGGAGGCCCAGGCGCGGCTCGCCTTCAAGGTGCGCGAGGACCTGGAGCTGTCGCTCACCGGCCTGAACCTGCTGCACGCCCGCCACGCCGAGGCCAGCGAGGCGCGGCGCAACGAAATCCCGCGCAGCGTCCACGTCGGCCTGCGCTGGATGCGCTGATGGGAGCACCCGCCCGGACCCGGCTGGCGGCGGCCGCGCTCGCGGCGGCGGCCCTCGCGCCCGCGGCGGCCGGCGCGCAGCCGCTGGAGACGCAGGTGAAGGCCGCGTTCCTCGCCAAGTTCGCCGCGTTCGCCTCCTGGCCCCCGGGCGTGCTGGAGACCGCGCCGGCGTTGCGCATCTGCGTGGTCGGCCGCGACCCGTTCGCCGGCGCCCTGGAGCGGGCCTCGCGCAGCCAGACCGTCTCGGGCCGGCCGCTGGCGGTGGTGCGGATGGCCGAGGTGGACCGCGGCTCGGGCTGCCATGTGATGTACGCCTCGGGCTCGGACCGGCAGTCGGCGGCCCAGGCGCTGGCGGCGGTGCGCGGCCAGCCGGTGCTGACGGTGACCGACGCGGCCCGCGGCGGCGCGCGCGGGATGATCCATTTCGTGGTGTTCGAGGAGCGGGTGCGGTTCTACGTTGACCTGGCGGAAGCCCAGCGCAGCGGCCTTGGCCTGTCCTCGAAACTGCTGTCGGTGGCGCTCACGGTGAAGCGATGAAGCTGGCCTGGCCTGACCTTACGGACCGTCGGCAGGTGGGACTCGCCTGGATGGCGGCGCTCGCGCTGACCGCCTTCGCGCTGCTGCTGGGCGGCTTCAACGAGCTCAACTACCGGCGCAGCACCGCGGCCGACGCGGTGGCCCAGGCCCAGCTGCTGGCCGGCAGCGTCAGCGGCGCGCTGGCGTTCCAGGACCGGGAGACCCTGAGCGAGCAGCTCGGCGCCCTGCGGCTGAACCCCGCCGTGGTCTCGGCGGCGGCCTACGACGCGCGCGGGCGGCCGCTGGTGGCCTACGCCAAGGAGGGGAGCGCGGCGCCGCCGCAGACCGCCCCGCCGCCCGGCGCGCGCCGCCTGGGCGGGGCGGTGCTGGTGACCCGGGAGGTGACCGAGTCCGGGGTCCGGCTGGGGGCCGTCTACCTCTCGACCCGGCCGCAGCCGCTGGCCGGGGTGCTGATGCGGCACGGCGGGCTGGCGGTGCTGACCCTGGTGGCCTACGCCCTGCTGGCGGTGCTGACCCGCGCGGGGCTGCAGCTGCAGCGGCGGGCCGACGAACTGGCCACGGCGAACGAGCGGCTGACCGTCGAGATGGCCGAGCGGGAGAAGGCCGAGGAGGCCCTGCGCCAGAGCCAGAAGATGGAGGCGCTGGGCCAGCTCACCGGCGGCATCGCCCACGATTTCAACAACCTGCTGCAGGTGGTGCAGGGCGCCTTCGAGCTGATCTCCCGGCGGGCGGACGATCCCGCCAAGGTGAAGGCCTACGCCGCCCACGGCCTGCACGCCACCGAGCGCGGGGCGAGCCTCGCCAAGCAGCTGCTGGCGTTCTCGCGGGCGCAGAAGCTGGAGCTGAAGCCGTTCGTCGTGGCCGACCTGATCCGCGACATGCGCCAGCTGCTGGTCCGCACCCTGGGGCCGAACGTGACCCTCGACTTCCGCTTCGACGACGACAAGATCGCGGTGGTCTCGGACCGCACGCAGCTGGAGCTGGCGGTGCTGAACCTGGCGATCAACGCCCGCGACGCCATGCCCGACGGCGGCACGCTGACCATCGTCACCCGCCCGAGGCCCATCCCGGCTGGCCACCCGACCCTGCCGCCGGACACCTACCTGGAGCTCTGCGTCTCGGACACCGGCAAGGGCATGCCGGCCGAGGTGGCCGAGCGGGCGTTCGACCCGTTCTTCACCACCAAGGGCGTCGGCAAGGGCACGGGCCTGGGCCTGAGCCAGGTGTACGGCGTCGCGCGGCAGGCGGGCGGCGAGGCGGTCATCCAGACCGCGCCGGGCGAGGGGACCACCGTCTCGCTGCTTCTGCGCCGCTCGGACGCCGCGCCAGCGGAGCGCCCCGAGGCGGCGCGCGCCGAGGCCGGCCACGCCGCGCCGCCGAACGCGCGGGTGATGGTGGTGGACGACGACGACGAGGTGCGGCGGCTGGTCTGCGACAGCCTGGACCTGCTGGGCTACGAGGTGGAGGCGGCCGGCGACGGCCCGACCGCCCTGGCCGAGCTGGACCGCGTCCAGCCCGACCTGCTGCTGCTGGACTTCGCCATGCCGGGGATGAACGGCGCCGAGGTGGCCACGGCCGCCCGGGCCCGGCGCGGCGGCCTGCCGATCGTCTTCGCCAGCGGCTACGCCGAGACCGACGCGGTGCGCCAGGCGGTAGGACGCGGGGCGGTGATCCTGCGCAAGCCCTTCGAGATCGACGACCTCGCCCGGGTGGTGCGCGAGGCGCTGTCGCAGGCGCCTCGGCCGCAAACCGGCCATGGTCCAGAAAAGGACACAGGCGGGTCGTTGACTTTGGACGGCGGCGCTCGCTGAATCGGAGCTACGAGGCCAGGCGCGATGATCCACTCCCTCAGGCATGCCCTCACGAGCCGGATGGCGGGACCCGTGGCGACGGCGCTCGCCATGGTGCTGGCCGCGACCCTGGGCCTGGCCTGGGCGGACTGGACCGCCGACCGGGCGGTGCTGGAGCGCCGGATCGCCGAGCTGACCCAGCAGGCCGACCGCTCGCAGTCGCTGTGGAAGGCGCAGCTCGCGGCCTGTCACGCCGCGGCCGGGGCGAACCGGCTGACCGAGGCGGCCTACGAGAGTTCCGGTGGGACTCCCGAAGGAGATCCGAAGGACGCCGCCCGCCGGCTGCTGTCGCAGCAGCCCGAGGGCATCGACGTCTGCGCCCGCATGGAAAGCGCCGACCAGGCGGTCCTCTCCACCCTGAAATGACGTTGCGCCGGGGCCTGAAGATCCTGCTGGCCGCAGGCGCCGGCCTGGGGCTCGCCGGATGCGAGACGCTGGGCGCCGGGCGGGTGAAGCCGGCGGCGCCCCCGCCGGTGATCGCCGTCAGCCCGCCGCCGGTGGTGCAGGTCGAGCCGCCGCCGGCCCAGGCGCGCCCGCGGCCGGAGCGGAGCTGCGTGCCCCGCTCGCTGGGTCCCCCGCCGCGCTATCCCGACACCGACGCGGCCCTGCGCAACGCCGCGGGCGCCGCCGACCGCTACCAGCTGCTCGCCGCCGGCCGCCTGCTGCGCCAGAAGCGCCTGGCGGAGCTGGAACGCGCGATCGCGGCCTGCCGGTAGGGGGTTAGTCCCGCATCATGCAACCTCCTCCCCCATCGGGGGAGGGGGACCATGCGCAGCATGGTGGTGGGGGCTTGCCGGGGGCTCGGAGCGTGGGCCGGCCCCCTCCACCGCTGTCGCGGTCCCCCTCCCCCGACGGGGGAGGAGGGGGGCGGGCGTCGACGGGGGCCTGCAACCTAGCTCGGAGCGTGGGGCGGGCCCCCTCCACCGCTATCGCGGTCCCCCTCCCCCGAGGGGGGAGGGGGGTGGGGGGACAGACGAAAACGCCCCGGCCGTGGGGCCGGGGCGGTCGTTGCTCTCCTGGCCGAAGCCGGGGCCTAGAACCGGTACTGCAGCTCCACGCCGTAGGTGCGCGGGGGCACGTACGAGATGGTGCGGTTGATGAAGCCGGTGTTCGGACCGGTGTTGATCCGCGAGCCGTCGGCGCCGGCGACGCCTTCCTGCTCGAAGATGTTCTTCACGTAGGCGATCAGCGTGTAGCGGTCGTCGATGTCGTTCCAGAGCAGGCGCGCGTCGGTCTGATGCCACGCCTTCCCTTCGTTGTAGTAGCGGTTGAAGATCGAATAGTAGGTCTTGTCCTTCCACACGTGGGTCAGCGAGGCCGACAGCTCGCCGACGTCGAATTCCCAGGTGTAGTTGACGTTGAACGTCACGCGGTGCGGCGTGGACGAGGGCAGCTTGGCCCCGTCGAGGTCCTGGTTGAGGCCCGCCGTCGGGCTGGCGAGCGCCGCGGCGGTGTTGCCGGCCAGCACCACGCCCGGCTGCAGGCCGCGCGGGTCCTCCGGATCCTGGAAGCAGCAGGCCTCCTTCAGCTCGGCGTTCAGGTAGGAGTAGTTGGCCAGGATCTGCAGGTTGTCGATCGGCTGCCAGATGGTCTCCAGCTCGAAGCCGACGATCCGCGCCTTCGGCATGTTGAAGAAGCGGGTGACGTTCAGGTCGGTCACCGGGTCGCGGCCCGTGATCGGCACCTGGATGTCCTGGTAGTCGTAGAGGAAGGCCGAGGCGTTGGCCTGGAAGGTCCCGCCGAAGGTCTTCTTCAGGCCGACCTCGTAGGCGTCGATGGTCTCTTCCTGGGTCGTGACGTTCGGCGTCAGGGTCGTGGTGCCCGAGTTGAAGCCGCCCGCCTTGTAGCCGCGGGTGTACTTCGCATAGGCCAGGGTGTCCGGATCGGGCTGCCAGTCGACGCCCAGGGTGCCGGTGATGCCGCTCCAGTCGTACTTCAGGCCGCGGTGGCGCAGGCCCGTCGTGGGATCGGTGAAGGCGGGCAGGTAGACGGCCGGATCGGTGCTGGTCCCCGGCGCGGCCACTGCCGTCACGTCCACCGGACGGCCCGTGACCCGCGAGATCGGGCAGGTGGCCGTGTAGAGGCAGAACAGCCGCGCGCTCTCGAACGAGCGCTTGCGGTCATAGGTGTAGCGCAAGCCGGCGGTGAACTTCAGCTCGTCGGTGAACTGCCAGTCGGCCTGGCCGAAGACCGCGTAGGACTCGCTGCGGTTCTCGGAGCTGCCGTAGGCGTAGCGCCGCTCGGGGTTCGGGGCGGCCGGAATGAGCTGGGTCGCCGGATTAAGCGAGAACAGGGTGGGGTTCTCGAACCGCGCATCGTCCGGATGGCGGGCGTCCGAGAGGGTGTAGTTGGACCCTTCGCGGAACTGGTAGGCGCCGATCAGCCACTGGAGCGGGCTGTCGTAGGTCGAGGCGATGTTGATCTCGTTCGAGAACCACCAGACCTCTTCCTGGTACTGGTTGTTGCGCCGCGGATAGTAGGGCTGGGTGCTGACCGGCAGCTGGAAGGGCGCCTGGCGCGAGGTGGCGTCGAGGTCGGTCTGCAGCCGGTAGTCGTAGTAGGTGTAGCCGGCGATGTACTTCACATCGAAGCTGTCGAGGTGCAGCGTGGCGTTGAACGCGTAGCCGTTGTTCTCGAGGCTGATGTAGTTGCCGTCGTCGGTGTCGAAGCAGAACTGGCACTGGTTGCCCGGCAGGCCCAGCGGCAGGCCCAGCGCGGCGGAGTTGGGCGTCAGGGCCGCCTGAAGCGGCGAGGTGACGTCGCGCAGGCCGTAGGTGATGGTGGTGCGCCCGCCCGGGCCGCGGCCCAGGTTGTGCCACTCGGCGCTGTCGACCTTCAGCCACCACTCGAGCTTGCCGTCGCCCAGCTCGCCGTCGAGCTGGCCCTCGACCTGCCACTGGTCGCCGCGGCCGCCCTCGGACTTGCCGTTCGGATTGAGGTTCGTGAAGTACCCCTCGCCCTGCGAGTTGTAGGAGCCGGCGAGGCGGCCGCGGATGTTCCCCACCAGCGGGCCCGAGATCGCCGCCTCGGTCATCCAGGTGTCGTAGTTGCCCATACCGGCGCGCACTTCGGCGTAGAAGTCGTCGGTGGGCCGCTTGGAGATGATGTTCAGCGCGCCGCCGATCGAGTTGCGGCCGTAGAGGGTGCCCTGGGGCCCGCGCAGGGCCTCGGTGCGGTCGATGAACAGCGTCGAGCGCGCGAAGGCCGTCACCGACGAGGTGTAGACGCCGTCGTTGTACATGGCCACGCCGCCCTCGGAGGAGCGGTTGTTCGTGAAGCGGCCGATGCCCCGCATGTTGATGCGGTCGTTGTTGGTCGAATAGGCCAGGCCCGGCGTGAAGTTGGTCAGGTCCTGCACCGAGTTGATGCCGACCATCTCGCGGCGCTCGTCGGTGAAGGCGGAGACCGCGACGGGCACGTCCTGCAGGGACTGCTCGCGCTTTTCGGCGGTGACCACGAGCTCTTCGATGACGGTCTGAGCCTGCGCCGCGCCGCCGCCCAGCGCCATCAGGGCGCAAGACAGCATTAGAGTCTTTCTGGAAATCATCAGGACGTTCCCCCAAGCCGGTTCTTCGATCGCACCTTTGTGGCGCTTGGTTTCGAAGATCGGGGATGGAATCGGCGGCGTCAACAAGGCTTTGCCGTACGCCGTATCGCCAAGGGAAGACGGGCGAGCGGCGGCGAGGCGCGCGCGGGGCGAGTGGAAGGCCGGGTACGCCGGGCCGCTGTCGGCGGCGGCAAACCGGTTCCTGCAATTCCCGGTGGAGTCCGCTCCGTCTCCCCGCCGCGTTGCCCCTGCGGGGAAGCTGGGGCACCCTCGCCGCGGGGAGGCCCGGATGGCGAGCTACCGACGGCGCCTGGAGCGCGACCTGGACGGCTGGATCGGCAGGGGTCTGGTGCCGGCGGCCAGCCGCGAGGCGATCCTGGCCGACCTGGGCGAGGCCCGCCGGCTGGACGCGGCGACGACCCTGGCGGTGCTGGGCGCCCTGCTGGCCGCGGCGGCGGCCGTGGCCTTCGTGGCGGCCAACTGGTCGGCGATTCCCCGCATCGTGCGCTTCGGGCTGATCCTGGGCGTCTTCCTGGCGTCGGCCGGCGGCGCGGCATGGGCCAGCGCGCGGGAGCGGACAGTCACGACGCACGCGCTGCTGGCCGTGGCGGCCATCGTGTTCGGGGCGGCCATCGGGCTGACCGGGCAGATCTTCGACCTGACGGGCGATGCGCAGGCGGCGCTGCGGGGCGCGGGCCTGGCCGCCGCCCTGCTGGCGCTGGCCGGCCGTTCGCCCTGGCCGGCGGCGGTGGCGCTGCTGTTCATCGGCCTTGGCGACATGAGCGGGAGCGGCTGGTTCGAGGGCGCGCCGCGCTGGCCCGGCTGGCTGGTCTGGGCCGCGCCGCTGGGGGCGGCCACGGCGCTGGCCTGGCGCTCGACGCCGCTGGCGCACGCCGCGGGGATCGCCTCGATCGCGGCGGTCCTGTCGCTGACGCAGATCGCGCCGCGCCATCCGGAAGCGCTGTTCCTCGCGGCGGCGGCCGTGCTGGCGGCGCTGGCGCTGGTTGCACGCGGTCTGCGGGACGGCCGCGAGGGCGTGGCGAGCCCGCTCTACGGCTGGTGGACGTGGGGCGCGCTGATCTGGTTCGGGGCCGCCGGCCTGGGCGAGGCCTTCCGGGGCGTGCCGCACGCGGTCGCCTGGCTGGCGCTCGCGGCCGCGGTCCTGGTCCTGGGCCGGCACGACCGGCACGCGGCGGTGACCGGGGCCGGGGTGGTCGGCCTGTTCGCGGCGGGGGCGAGCCTGCTGTTCAACCTGGGGGTCGGGCTGATGACCTCGGCGGCGGTGTTCGCCGTCTGCGCCGTGGCGGCCCTCGTCGTGGCGCTGCTGCTGAAGCGGGGGCGGGCGGCGTGAGGTTCGGGACGCCCGCGCGGATCGTGACGGCGGCGGGGCTGCTGGCCCTGGCGCTGATCGGCCTCGTCGTGCGCGAGGGCGTGGCCCGGGCGCAGGGCCGGGAGGTGCGGCTGGCCATCGAGGCCTACGATCCCCGCAGCCTGCTGAGCGGGCACTACCTGCAGTTCCAGATCCAGGACCGGCCGGCCGGGGACAGCGCCTGTCCGCCCGGCGCCGAGGGCGACCCGCGGTCGCGGATCAGGGGATGGATCGCGCTTGTCCCGGCGGGCGGGCGCCACCGGGCGGCGGGATTCGCGGACAGCCGGGCGGGCGCCGAGCGGCTGGGCCCGGTGGCGGTGCGGGGACGGCTCACCTGCCTGCCGCGCGGGCGGCCGGGCCCGGAGGGGGCCCAGATGGAGCCCGACATGACGGCGGTGCTGGACCTGGGCGTGGACCGCTTCCACGCCGAGCAGGATCAGGCCGAGCGGATGGAGGCGGCGCTGGTCCGGGGCGCCGAAGGGACGCCGGACGGGGAGACGCCGCTGGCGGTCGTCTCGGTGGGGCGCGACGGCAAGGCGCGGCTGAAGGCGGTGGTGATCGGCGGGCGGCGCACGGATCTCGACTGGTTCTGAGGCCGCGGCTGGTTCTGGGGCCGGCGGACCCTTATAGCCTCGCCGCGAGGAAGTTGGGGGACGACACTTGGCGACACTACCGGCGGCCGGCGCGGCGGCGCCCATCAGGCGCACGCCGATCTGGAACCAGCTCTATGTGCAGGTGCTGGTGGCGATCGCCGTCGGCGGGGCGATCGGCCACTTCTGGCCGGAGACCGGCGAGGCGCTGAAGCCGCTGGGCGACGCCTTCATCAAGCTGGTGAAGATGATCATCGCCCCGGTGATCTTCCTGACCGTCACCACGGGCATCGCCGGCATGCGCGACATCGGCAAGGTGGGCGGGGTGGCGGCCAAGGCGTTCGGCTACTTCATCGTGGTGTCCAGCTTCGCCCTGGTGGTGGGGCTGGTGGTGGCCAATGTGGTCCAGCCGGGCGCCGGGATGAACGTCGACCCGGCCACCCTCGACGCCGGGGCGGTGCAGGACTACGCGGCCAAGTCGCACGAGATGACCATCACCGGCTTCCTGATGGACATCATCCCCGCGACGGTCGCCGGGGCCTTCGTCAGCGGCAACATCCTGCAGGTGCTGTTCTTCTCGATCCCGTTCGGCCTGGCGCTGGCGATGATCGGCGAGCGGGGCGAGCCGGCGCTGGCGGTGCTGAACGCCGTGGCCGAGGCGTTCTTCCGGCTGGTGGCGATCTTCATGCGGGCGGCGCCCATCGGGGCGCTGGGGGCGTTCGCCTTCACGGTGGGCCGGTACGGGCTGGAGAGCATCGTCAACCTGGCGGCCCTGGTGGGCACGTTCTACGCCACCTCGCTGATCTTCGTGCTGGTGGTGCTGGGGGCGATCGCCCGGCTGCACGGCTTCTCGATCCTGCGGCTGATCCGCTACCTGAAGGAGGAGCTGCTGCTGGTGCTGGGGACCTCGTCCTCGGAGGCGGCGCTGCCCAGCCTGCTCGAGAAGATGGAGCGGGCCGGGGCGCCCAAGACGGTGGTCGGGCTGGTGGTGCCCACCGGCTACAGCTTCAACCTCGACGGCACGAACATCTACATGACCCTGGCGGCCCTGTTCATCGCCCAGGCGGTGGGGATCGACCTGCCGCTGGGCGAACAGCTGCTGCTGCTGGCGGTGGCGATGCTGAGCTCGAAGGGGGCGGCGGGCGTCACGGGGGCCGGGTTCATCACCCTGGCCGCGACGCTGTCGGTCGTGCCCAGCGTGCCGGTGGCGGGGATGGCGCTGATCCTGGGCGTCGACCGGTTCATGAGCGAGTGCCGGGCGCTGACCAACTTCGTCGGCAATGCGGTGGCGACCCTGGTGGTCAGCCGCTGGGAAGGGCAGCTCGACCGGCAGGCGCTGGAGGACGCGCTGTCGGGCGCGCCGCAGCCGATCGCGGCCCCGCCGGTGGAGGCCGACGCGGACTAGGAGCGGCCTTCGCGGGTTCAGCTCGCGCGGGAGAGCGGCGTGGCGCGGGCGGCCGCGGCGCGGGTGACCGAGGCCATCAGCCCCGAGACCAGGATGGGCTTGGCGACGAAGTCGTTGAAGCCCAGGGCCACGTACTCCTGCGGCCGGCGCGACAGGACGTCGGCGGTGACGGCGATCACCGGGGTGTCGCGGCCGGGCCCGGCCGAGGCGCGCAGGCGGCGGACCGCCTCGACGCCGGTCATGCCGGGCATGTGGATGTCCATCAGCACCACGTCGAAGGCCTCGCGCGAGAGGTGCTCGAGCGCCTCGTCGCCGGAGGCGGCCATCACGGCCGAGTGGCCGAACGCCTCGAGGATCTCCTGGACCACGCGCAGGTTCATGGCGTCGTCGTCCACGTGCAGGACCCGCAACCGGCGGGCAGGGCCTTGGGCGTCGCTCACGGCAAGCTCCTTCGGCGGGCGCGGCCGGGACCTCGCCCGAATACGTCCGGAATGTGGCGCCGAGAAGCTAAGGTAACGCTGACGGACGTGGCTAACCGCCGTTAAGGCGGGGCGGACGCCAGACGTCGGGGGGGGCGCCGGCCAGTCGAAGCCGGCTACGGCCAAGCTTTGCGGTTCAGGACGCGGCGCGCGGAAAGGTCGGCCTCGGTTAAGCCGGCGGGTTTCGCGCGGCGGAATCTGCAAGGGTGCTTGCCCGGGCGCGCGGCCGGGCTAACTAGCGGGCATGCAGCAGGCCGCGAACGCAGCGAGCATCACCGCCGGATGGCTGGTGGGCGTGATGATCGAGGTGGAGGGCGAGCCGCGGCCGCTCCGCCACTACTACGCCGTGGGCCTCGCGGACCGGGACCAGGCCCAGTGGCGGGCCGTGGACAGGGCGATCGCCGCCGGCCGCGTCGCGACGAGCCCGGTGGGCGGGCTGGAGCCGGTGCAGGCGGTCAACCCGCTGACCCTGGCGCGGATGCGGACCCTGGGCCTGGCGGCGGGCGAGGTGCGCGAACTGGGCTGGCGGCACCCGCGCCGCTGGATGAGCTAGCGCAGCCGGTCGAGCCGGGCGGCGAGCTCGCCCTCGCGGCCGATGTCGAGCTTGGCGAAGAGCGCCTTCACCTGGCTGCGGACCGTCTCGAGCGACACGCCGCGCCGGGCGGCGACGGCCTCGCGGGACTCGCCGCGGGCCAGGCGGACGGCGATGTCGGCCTCGGCCGGGGAGAGGCCGAAGACCTGGCGCAGCAGCTCCGGCAGCTGGTCGTCGCGGCGCGCCCCGCGGACGATGACCAGGGCGCGCGGTTCGAAGCCCAGGCCGTGGGGACGGAGCGGCAGCGCGGCGACGTCGACGACCTCGAAGGCCGCCGGATCGCCGGGGGCGCGGAGCACGAGCGTCTGCAACAGCGGACGCGGCGCCGTCCCACGGGCCGCGCGCAGGACGGCGGCCTCCAGCGCCCGGCCGTCCTCGTCCCTGGCGGCGTCCAGACGCCCGCCCCGCAGCCGGAGCAGGCCCCGGCGCAGCGCCCCCTCGGCGGCCGGCGTGTGGGCGCGGGCGCGGCCGGCGCCGTCGCAGACGAAGGCGGCCACGCCCGCCGACTCGAGCGCGCCGGCCAGGAGGGCGGGCCCCTGGCCCTCGAGCGTGATCTGGGTCCGCACGGCCGCCCGGACTTGGCCGACCAGAGACTCGAAGGCGCGGCGGTCCTCGGCCTGCGGCACGCCGCGGCGCTCGCCCCGCAGCACGGCCAGGCCGATGAGCATGCCGTCGTCGCGCATGAGGGTCGACTGGCTGCCGTAGGGGATGTCCCAGCGACGGCAGTAGTCGGCGTAGTCGAAGTTGCGGCGCAGTTCGTCCTCGGTGGCGCAGCGGACGTCGTGCCAGCTGGCCAGGAGCGGCGCGCGCAGGCCCATCCGCACCCGCGGATTGCGCGCCGGATCGCCTCCGCCCATGCCGACGAACTCGTCCAGCCCGGACGGGTCCATGCGGGTCATCCAGTTGAAGGGGACGGCGCGGTCGGCGCCGACGCCGATCAGTTCGCCGCGTTCGGCCCCGCAGGCGTCCGCCAGGCCTTCGAGCGCGACGGGCCAGGAGCCGTCCAGCGCGGCCGCGGCGAAGAGGTCGGCGACCGCCGTCCAGTGTTCGTCGTTGGCGATCATCCGCCGCCGCGGACGACGCCCGTCCGCCCCGGAACCACGCCTCCAAGCCACGGACTCATTACGCTTACCCCCCCCTGAAGCGTAACTTGTTATGCGACCGGAAGCCGGTCAATCGCGCGAGGGTTGCGCGCCGCGAGGCGCTGGGCGCGCTAGAGCGCGCCCCGAGGAAGTGGGCGCGCTAGAGCGCGCCGAGGAGCACGGCGGCCAGGCCGGCGAGCGAGGCGGCCAGCGCCAGCGTCTCGGCCAGCCGCCGCCAGCGGACGACGACGCGGCTCGCGCCGCCGCCCCGGGCCGGCGGCCGGTCGGTCGCGGTGAACAGACGCGGCATGGATGCAACTCCCCCCGCGGCGCAGGGTAGGGAAACCGCGCGGTCCCGCGCTTCCCCCAGATGGGGGAGTTCAGCCGCCGGGCAGCAGCGAGCGCAGGTCGGCCTGGCGGCGGACGCCGGTCTTGGCGAAGGTGGACTTGAGGTGGCTGCGGATCGTGCTCTCGGCGACGCCCAGGGCGAGGGCGGCGCTGGAGACCGCCCCGCCGTCCACCAGATGCAGGACGATGCGGGTCTCCTGAGGGGAGAGGCCGTGGACGTCGCGCAGGTGCTGGGCGCGGGCGCCGTCGGCCCGCTCGGCGGCGGCGCGGATGGCGCGGGCGGCCTCGCGCGCCAGCGGATGGCCCGACTCGTAGGCCGCCTTCAGGCGAGCGCCTATGCTGGGATAGAGCTTCGAATAGGCGGTCGCCGACTTCAACAAACGCTGGTCGAACGCGTCATCATCGCTCATGGTCGCCCACGGGGTAAGTGTTCAGGACCGAGTAATGAGCGTTTCGGTGGGGGTTGGCCAGCCCTTTGCTGGCCTGGGGGGCGTCCAGATCATGGACCGCCCCGGCGAAGCGGCGCTGAAGTCTCTGGCGCGGCGCGCGGCGAACAAGACGATGCAGTGGCTGGTCACCCGCTCCATGCGCCAGGCGGTGCGGGCGCACGCGGCGGGTCCGGAGGCGTTCCTGGCCTACGTGGAGCGCCAGCGGCGCATCCACGAGCGGTTCGACGCCCCGATCCTGCCGATGATGGAGGCCGAGGCGATCCGCGTGGCGGGCCCGGGCGTGCTGTCCTCGCCGCCGGCGCCGTCGGAGTGGTTCGCCCCCAAGGCCGCCAAGCCGCGGGGCCACGTCTTCTACGTCCACGGCGGCTCGTTCGTGGCCGAGCGCAGCCCGCGGATCACCCAGCTGGTGGCCCGGTTCGCCGCCACGGCCGAGGCGCAGGTCTTCGCCCCCAGCTACCGGCTTGCGCCCGAGCATCCCTGTCCGGCGGCGGTGGAGGACATCGTCGAGGCCTGGGCCTGGTTCCGCCGGACCTATCCCGACGAGCCGGTGGTGGCCCTGGCGGAATCGGCCGGGGCGGCGGTGCTGCTCTCGGCGCTGCAGCAGGCGAACGCGCGGGGCCTCGGCCTGCCCGGGGGCGTGGTGCTGCTGTCGCCCTGGGTGGACCTGTCGCTGCAGAGCTGGAGCGTCACGGCCGCCTCGCTGATGGGCAGCTCGCCCTACACCATGGAGAGCCTGGCGCTGGTGGCCAGGTTCTACCTCAACGGCCTGTCGGCGACGGACCCGGTCGCCTCGCCGCTGTTCGGATCCTTCGACGGCTTCCCGCCGATGCTGATCCACGCGAGCCAGGGGGACATCCTCTACGACGACGCCGTGCGGCTGGCCGACAAGGTCCGCGACGCCGGCGGCGACCTGACCGTGCGCCTGTGGTCCGAGGAGACCCACGTCTGGGAACGGATGAACACGCCCAAGGCCAAGCAGTCGATCCTGCTGGCCGCGGACTTCATCCGCCGCCGGCTGGACGCCGCAGCGCTAAACTGACGCGCCTCCCCCATTTGGGGGAAGCGAGAGGGTTCCCTACGCCAATACCGTCTACCCCCTTGGGGGGAGAGTACGCCGAAAGAACATAACGGCGTTCTCCCAGAAATGTCGTGCGCCGCGACTGAAAGTCCGCGCGCGCGTGATCTCGGATGGTGGGGACCATGGCCGAATTCAACGGAACCGCGGACGCGGACGTGCTCGACGGCGGCGTGGACGCCGACCTCGTTACTGGCCTGGGCGGGGACGACACTCTGGGCGGCGGCGCCGGAGACGACACGATCACGGGCGACGCCGGGGCGGACATGATCCGCGGCGGCGAGGGGAACGATTCCATCGACGCCGGGAGCGAGGCGGACCTCGTCTGGGGGGACGCCGGCGACGACAGCATCCTGGGCGGCGACGGCCGCGATCAGATCAACGCCGGCGACGGAAACGACACGGTCGACGGCGGGGCCGGGATCGACCGGATCAGCTACACCGGCGCCACGGGCGGCGTGACCGTGGACCTGTCGCTGAGCGGCCCGCAGGCCACCGGCTGGGGCACGGACACCCTGATGGGCGTCGAGCAGGTCTCGGGCTCGAACCACAGCGACCGGCTGACGGGAAGCGACGCCGCGAACTGGCTGTGGGGCCTGGACTTCGGGACCGAGACCATCTCGGGCGGCGACGGCGACGACCTGGTGCAGGTGGGCGCGGGCGACCACATGCTGGACGGCGGGGCGGGGACCTCGGACACGCTGGGCTTCTACGCGCTCAGCCTCGAACACCCGATCGTCGTCTCGCTGGCGCTGCAGGGATCGGCGCAGGCGACCGGCAACGGCTCGATGACCCTGAACGGGTTCGAGAACCTGTCGGGCACGATGTGGGGCGCCGACACCCTGACCGGCGACGGCCTGGCCAACGTGCTGGCCGGGTGGGGCGGCTCGGACAGCCTGTCGGGGGGCGACGGGAACGATACGCTGCTGGGCGACGGCGTGATCTTCCCCGACGCCGACGGGGCGATCACGACCTATGACGACGACGGGGTCCAGCCCGACCCCGATCCCTATTTCGAGGTCGGCTACAACGACACCCTGGAGGGCGGGAACGGCGCCGACACCCTGAAGGGCGGCGGCGGCGACGACCGGCTGACCGGCGGCGCGGGGAACGACTCCATCGACGGCGGGTCCGGGACGGACACGGTGGCGTACTCCAGCGCCGACCATCCGCTGGGCGTGTTCGTGGACCTGGCGGGGGGCGCGGCCTCGCGGTTCGACGCGGACCTTGGCGATTGGGTCGCCGAGGACACGATCGCGGGCGTCGAGAACGCCATCGGCACCGAGAGCTGGGACCGGCTCCAGGGCGACGGCGGGGCCAACCGGCTGGAGGCCCGGGGCGGCCACGATGTGGTGATCGGCGGCGACGGCGACGACACCCTGCTGGGCGGCGACGGCAACGATCTCCTCCGCGGCGGGAGCGGCGACGACGTGCTGAACGGCGGCGCGGGCATCGACCGCGTCAGCTACTTCGGCGCCGCGAACCTGGGCGACCCGGGCGTGACGGTGGACCTGAACCTCCAGGACGTGGCCCAGAACACCGGCCAGGGCATGGATGTCCTGAGCGGCATCGAGGCGGTCTCGGGCTCGGACGGCGACGACACCCTGACGGGCGACGCCGGGGCCAACTGGCTGTACGGCGGCCAGGGGAACGACCTGATCTCGGGCGGGGACGGCGACGACCTGGTCGAGGTGGGCTCCGGCAGCCACACGCTGGACGGCGGCGCCGGGCTGGACGTGGTCTCGTTCAACGGCAACACGCTCGAGACGTTCGGTGGGGTGGCGTTCTCGCTGGCGGCCCAGGGCGGCGCGCAGGCGACCGGCCAGGGCTCGGTGACGGCGAGCGGCTTCGAGGGCGTCTCGGGGTCGGGGCACGCCGACACCCTGGCGGGCGACGGCGGCGACAACACGGTGGCCGGCGGCGGCGGGGCCGACAGCCTCTCGGGCGGCGCGGGCCACGACCGGATCTACGGCGACCGGGTGGTCTCGGTGGACACCGACGGCGCGGGCACGGCCGGCGTCTCGGCCCTGCTGCTGGCGGCCTCGCCCGGCGACGATACGCTGTCGGGCGGCGAGGGGAACGACACCCTCGACGGCGGCGACGGCGCCGACACGGCGGTCTTCAGCGGCGCGCGGGCGGATTTCCAGATCGTGGTCAACGGCGACGGCTCGGTCACCGTCACCGACACCGTGGGCGCGGAGGGCGTCGACACCCTGACAGGCGTGGAGACGCTGCAGTTCTCGGACGGCGCCGTGGCGGTGAGCTCGCTGCTGGACGGCGGCGCGGGCGCGGACAGCCTGACGGGCACCGGCGGGGCCGACAGCATCCTGGCCGGCGCCGGCGACGACACCGTCGCGGGCGGCGACGGGGCGGACACGCTCGGCGGCGAGGACGGCGCCGACATCCTGCGCGGGGAGGGCGGGAACGACAGCCTTTCGGGCGGCGCCGGCGTCGACCTGCTGACCGGCGGGGCCGGCGACGACGTGCTGGACGGCGGGGCGGACGCCGACCGGGCGTCCTACTTCGACGCCACGAACGGGGTGAACGTGAGCCTGGCGGCGGCCGGGGCGCAGAACACCGGCTGGGGGACCGACACCCTGGTCTCCATCGAGCACCTGACCGGCTCGAACCACGACGACACCCTCACCGGCGACGGCGGCGCCAACTGGCTGTGGGGCGCCGGCGGCTCGGACAGCATCTCGGGCGCCGCGGGCGACGACCTGGTCTCGGTCGGACGGGGCGCCCATACGGTGGACGGCGGCGACGGGATCGACAGCCTGTCGTTCTTCAGCAACACCCTGACCGGACCGGTGAGCGTCTCGCTGGCCGCGACAGGCGCGCAGGACACCGGGCAGGGCGTGATGGCCCTGTCGGGCTTCGAGAACCTGTCCGGCAACATGCTGTCGGGCGACACCCTGACCGGCGACGGGGCGGCCAACGTGCTGGCCGGCTGGGGCGGGTCGGACAGCCTGGACGGCGGGGCCGGGAACGACCGGCTGCTGGGCGACGGCGCCATCTACGGCGACGTGGCGGGCGGGATCACCACCGCCGAGGACGACGGCCCGATCGCCGATCCGCCGTTCACCGTCACCTACAACGACACCCTGACCGGCGGCGACGGGGCGGACACCCTGATCGGCGGGGCCGGCAACGACCGCCTGGAGGGCGGCGCCGGGAGCGACACGGCGGTCTTCGCCGGGGACCTCGCGGACTACACCGTCACGACCGCCGCCGACGGCACGGTCACGGTGGCGGGCGCCAGCGGCACGGACACGCTCATCGGCGTCGAGGCGCTGCAGTTCGACGACCAGACGATCGCCCCGCCGGTCCACAACGCCAGCAACACCGGCACGGCCGGGGACGACACCCTGACGGGCGGGGCCGGGGCCGACACCCTCAGCGGCCTGGGCGGGGCCGACAACATCAGCGGCGCCGACGGCGACGACCTGATCGACGGCGGCGCGGGCGACGACTTCCTGAGCGGCTGGACCGGCAACGACACGGTGCAGGGCGGCGACGGCGTCGACCTGATCTACCTGGGCGCCGGGACGGACTCGGTGGACGGGGGCGCGGGCTTCGACCGGGTGGCCTTCGACGGCGGCGCGGCGGTGAACGTCGACCTGGCGGTCACCACGGCGCAGGCGACGGGCCAGGGCTCGAAGACCATCGTCAACGTCGAGGCGGTCTCGGGCACGAGCGGCGACGACACCCTGGCCGGCGATGACCAGGCCAACTGGCTGTGGGGCCACAACGGCGGCAGCGACGACCTGTCGGGCCGCGGGGGCGACGATGCGCTGATGGTCGGCGACGGCGACCATGCGCTGGACGGCGGCGACGGCTCGGACACGCTGGTGACCGCCTACGCCATCACGGGCGCGATCGCGGTCGACCTGAACCAGACCACGGCGCAGGCCACCGGCCGCGGCGCCTGGACGCTGACCGGCGTCGAGAACGTGTCGGGCACGGTCGGCGCCGACACGCTGACGGGCGACGGCGGCGCGAACACCCTGGCCGGCATGAAGGGCGCGGACGTGCTCGCGGGCGGGAGCGGCGCCGACGTCCTGTGGGGCGACGGGCAGATCGGACCCCTGAACGGGGTGATCGTCACCAGCCTGACGCCGTTCGCCGGCTCGCCCGAAGGCGTGGAAGGCGACGACACCCTGACCGGCGGCGCCGGGAACGACACCATCGACGGCGGCGGCGGGACCGACACGGCGGTCTTCAGCGGCGCGCGCAGCAGCTACACGATCGCCATCGCGGGCGACGGCGTGATCACGGTCGAGGGACCCGACGGGACGGACACCCTGACGAACGTCGAGCTGCTGAAGTTCGACGACGCCGTGGTCTCGGCGAACGGCGGCGAGAGCCTGACCGGCGCGGGCGGGGACGACACGCTGGACGGCGGGAACGGGCCGGACACGCTGAGCGGGCTGGCCGGCGACGACGTGCTGCAAGGCGCGGGCGGCGGCGACCTGCTGCAGGGCGGCGACGACGACGACACGCTGCGCGGCCAGGACGGGAACGACACCCTGCAGGGCGGCGCCGGCGTGGACGTGCTGGTGGGCGGCCTCGGGGACGACTCCATCGACGGCGGGGCGGGCAACGACCGCGCGGCCTATGGTGACGCGACCACCGGCGTGAACGTCAGCCTGGCGGCGGCCGGGGCGCAGAACACCGGCTGGGGCGTCGACACCCTGACCGGCGTCGAGCACCTGTCGGGCTCGCAGTACAACGACACCCTGACCGGCGACGCCGGCGACAACTGGCTGTGGGGCCTGGACACCGGGACCGAGTCCATCTCGGGCGGGGCCGGAAACGATCTCGTCTTCGTCGGCGCCGGCGCCCACGTGCTGGACGGCGGAGCGGGGACCTCGGACACCCTGGGCTTCTACGCCACCAGCCTGACGAACCCGCTGGTCGTCTCGCTGGCCCTGCAGGGGGCGGCCCAGACCACCGGCAACGGGGCGATGCGCCTCAGCAATTTCGAGAACCTCTCGGGGACGAGCTGGGGCGGGGACACGCTCACCGGCGACGGCGCGGCCAACATCCTGGCCGGCTGGGGCGGCTCGGACAGCCTCGCGGGCGGGGCCGGCAACGACACCCTGCTGGGCGACGGGGCGGTGTTCCCCGACGAAGCCAGCGCGATCACGGTGCACGACGAATACGCCATCGTCTCGGGCGCGCCCTTCACCGTCACCTACAACGACACCCTGAACGGCGGCGACGGGGCCGACACGCTGAAGGGCGGCGGCGGCGACGACCGGCTGATCGGCGGGGCCGGCGCGGATTCGATGGACGGCGGCGCCGGGAACGACACCGTCGACTACTCCGCCGCCTCCGCGGCGGTGCGCGTGAGCCTGGCCGACGGGACGGGCGAGCGCTGGGACGGCTCGGCCTTCGTCGGCGAGGACACGATCGCCGGCGTCGAGCATGTCGTCGGCACGGCGTTCTGGGACACCCTGATCGGCGACGAGGGGGGCAACAGCATCGCGGGCGGCGCGGGGCACGACGGCCTGGTCGGCGCCGGCGGGAACGACACGCTCTCGGGCGGGGCCGACGACGACTTCCTGGCCGGCGGCCTGGGCGACGACGTGCTGGACGGCGGCGCGGGCATCGACCGGGTCTCGTTCAGCGCCGGGGCGACCGCGGGCGTGACGGTGGACCTGGCCACCCAGGGCGTGGCCCAGGCCACCGGCATGGGCTCGGACACCCTGATCGGGATCGAGCACGTCTCGGGCACGGCGTTCAACGACACCCTGTCGGGCGACGGCGGCGACAACTGGATCTGGGGCGGCTCGAACGGCACGGGCGTCACCGGGAACGACAGCCTCTCGGGCGGCGGCGGGAACGACCTCATCCAGGTGGGCAACGGGACCCACACCGTCGACGGCGGCGCCGGCGTCGACACGCTGAGCTTCGAGGGCAACGGGACCGACATGTCGGCCGGCGTGAACGTCTCGCTGGCCACGGCGGGCGCGCAGGCGTCGGCGGGGGTGACGGTCACGGCCACGGGCTTCGAGAACCTGTCGGGCTCGACCCACGGCGACACCCTGGCGGGCGACGCCGGAAACAACCTGCTGGCGGGCCACGCGGGCGCCGACTCCCTCTCGGGCGGGGCGGGCGCGGACCTGCTGCTGGGCGACGGCCTCGTGGAGACCAGCAGCCCGGTGGGCAACGGCGGGCCGATCGCGACGGTGCTGGACGACGGCGGCGCCGGGGCCGACACCATCGACGCCGGCTCGGGCAACGACACGGTCAACGCCGGCGGCGGGGCCGACCGGGTGAGCGTCGACACCCAGGCGGGCGAGACCTCGCGGATCACCCTGGGCGCGGGCGCCGACACCCTGTCGCTGGCCGGCTCCACGCGGGGCATGGTGGTCACGACCGACTTCCAGGCCGGCCCCGGCGGCGACGTGCTGGACATCACCGACGCCCTGGCCGCGCGCCTGACCGGCTGGACCCCCGGAACGGATCCGTTCGCGGACGGCTACATGCGGCTGGTGCAGGACGGCAACGCCGCCGTCATCCAGATCGACGCCGACGGCGGCGGGAACGCCTGGACCGACTTCATGCGGCTGGAGAACACCAGCAGCCTGAGCCTGACGGCGGCGAACCTGGGCGATGCGGACTACGTGCCCGCGCCGATGGTCACCGGCGGCTCCAGCGGCGATTCCTTCGCCTGGACCCCCGACAGCCCGGCCACGGGCGTGGACGGCGGCGAGGGCGTGGACGAGGTGGTGATCGAGGCGCCCGCGCCGCCGCCCGGCATGAGCGCGACGATCAAGCCCAGCGCCGACGGCACGTCCATGGAGCTGGACTTCGACGGCGACGGGACCCCGGACCTGACCATCACCAACGTCGAGGAGCTGGTGCTCAACGGCAAGCGGGTGGTGATCACCGGCGACCTGTCGCGCACGGGCCTGGCCCCCAACACCATCACCTACGGGGGCGATGCGGACGACAACCTGTTCGACGCCGGCGGCATGACCTCGATCGAGTCGGTCAACGCGACCGGCGCGGGCGGGGCCGACACCCTGATCGGGGCCGGCGGCAACGACAGCCTGTCGGGCGGGGCGGGGGCCGACAGCCTGGCGGCCGGGGCCGAGAACGACACCCTGAACGGTGGCGACGGGAACGACACCCTCGACGGCGGGGCGGGGTCGCTGGACGTGGCCGTGTTCTCGGGGAACCGCGCGGACTACACCATCACCGCCCTGGGCGGCGGGGTGGTGGAGGTCTCGGGGACCGACGGCGCCGACCGGCTGTCGAACATCGAGCGGCTGCGCTTCGACGACAAGACCACCGACATCAACGGCGCGGACATCGGCGGCGGCGGTGGAGGCGGCGGCGGCGGCGGGAGCGGTCCGCCGGTCGCCACGGCCGGGAACGACATCGCCGTCTTCGGCATGGCGAACGACAGCTTCCAGGCGGGCGCCGGGAACGACTCGGTGACCGCCGGCGGCGGGGACGACTACGTGCACGGCAACACCGGCGCGGACAGCGTCTCGGGCGGGGCGGGGGCCGACACCCTGCGCGGCGGCCAGGGCGACGATCTGATCAACGGCGACGACGGCGACGACCGGCTGTACGGCGACCTCGGCGACGACCGGGTGTTCGGCGGGGCCGGGAACGACCGGATCGAGGACTCGGAGGGCAGCAACTTCCTGCGCGGCGGGGACGGGGCCGACGAGATCTACGGCGGCTCGGGCTTCGACGACGCCCACGGCAACATCGGCGACGACCTGGTGCGCGGCGGCGACGGCGGGGACTGGGTGGTCGGCGGCCAAGGCAACGACCGGCTGTTCGGCGACGCGGGCGGCGACGCGGTCCTGGGCAACCTGGGCGACGACACCGCCGAGGGCGGGACCGGGAACGACATCGTCCGCGGCGGCCAGGGGGCGGACGTGGTGCTCGGCGGCGACGGCGACGACTGGCTGTCGGGAGACCGCGGCGCGGACACGCTGACCGGCGGCGCAGGGGCCGACACCTTCCACGCCTGGGGAGACTCCGGCGAGGACCGGATCCTCGACTTCAACTTCGCCGAGGGCGACCGCGTGAACCTGCTGGCGGGCTCGACCTACACCGCCGCCCAGGTGGGCGCGGACGTGGTGGTCAGCATCGACGGCGGCGCGCAGGTGACCCTGGTCGGCGTGCAGCTCGCGAGCCTCGGAGACGGCTGGCTGTTCGTGGGTTAGGCCGCGGGGACGGGGGAACGGGGGGAGGAGCCCGGCCGGGATCGGAGAGGGACCCGGCCGGGCGATCTTCCGCGCTAGATCGCGCCGAGCAGGACGGCCAGCAGGCCCAGGGCCGAGGCGGTCAGGGCGACGGCCTCCGGAACCCGGGACCAGCGGATCACATAGCGCACGCGCACGGGTGACAGCATGGGGGGACGACTCGCCTCGCGGTGGGGCTCGTCACCCGGGCGGCCGCGCACTCGGGGGGAGGGGTGAGACGCGGCGGGCGAGGGGCGGGGCGGGCTCCAAGCCTTGCGTCCGGGTGACGAGAACTCGTTCTACAGTGAGAACGTGTTTAGTTTAAACTAAACACCCCGTCAACCGCCGTGATCCCGGAAATCGCTAGCAGGCGTAGCGGCGCTTCACCGTCACGTTGCGGCGGGCGTAGGGATCCCAGTACCGCTCCTTGGCGGTGCAGGTCCGGTAGCCGTAGCCGTATCCGCGCGGGGCGTAGGCGTAGGGCCGGTCGTAGCGGTAGTCGTAGCCGTAGCGCGCGCCGTAGGGGGCGCCGTAGCCGTAGCGGGAGCCGTAGTAGCCGTCGTTGTAGTAGGTGCGGCTGTTGCTGTTGCCGGCGAGGGCGGCGCCGAGCGCCAGGCCCGCGACGCCGGCCACGATGGCGGCGGCCGCGGCGTCGTCGTTGTCGCGGTGGCGGTAGTGGCGGCGGTAGTCTCGCGCCTCGGCCGGGGCGGCGGTCGCGGCGACCGCGCCCGCGGCGGTGACGGCGGCGAGAGAGGCGGCAAGGATCTTACGCATGGGGAGGCCTCCTGAGCTTGCCGCCAAGCCTGCGGGGCCGCCCCTGAACCCAGGCTGAACGGGGCCGTCAGGGTCGCCGTGCGGCCGCCGTTTCGGCGCGGATGGGCTTCAACTCGGAGCCCTCGTTCCAGTCCGGCCAGGCGCGGGAGTTCGCCAGCCGCAGGCCGATCTCGTAGGCCAGGTTCACGTCCGCCGCCGCGCCGCTGTAGTCGTGGGTCGGCTCCCAGCGGTCGCAGGTCTGGTGATAGCAGCGGGCGGTGAAGTCCTCGACCCACCTGTCGCCGGCGGCGCGGCCGCCCTCGACGAGGTCGGGCCCGCCGGCCAGGGCCATCAGCAGCAGGGTCGGCACGCCGCGGCGGCCGAACGAGAAGTGGTCGGCGCGGTAGTTGAGCGCGCGCTCGGGGCGCGGGTCGGGGGTGATGGTGCGGCCGCGCTTGGCGGCGGCGGCCTTCAGCAGGTCCTCGAGCTGGTTCTGACCCGAGCCGATCAGCACCACGTCGCGGGTGGGGCCGAGAGGCTGGAGGGTGTCGAAAGCGATGCTCGCGACCATCTTGCCCACCGGATAGGACATGGTCTGGGCGTAGAACTCGGACCCCAGCAGGCCCCGCTCCTCGCCGGTCCACAGGCCGAACAGGACGGTGCGCTCGGGGCGTGGGCCGGCCTTGAAGGCGCGGGCGACCTCGATGACCCCGGCCACGCCCGTGGCGCTGTCGAGCGCGCCGGGGCGGATGGTGCGGCCCTCGGCGTCGGGCGCGCCGACCCCGTAAGCGTCCCAGTGCGAGCTGTACATGACCGTCTCGTCGGGATGCCTGGAGCCACGGACGGCGCCCAGGACGTTGCGGCTGGTCAGCTTCTCGACCGCGTTGCCGTAGTCGGCGGAGAAGGCGGCGCCCTTGAGCTCGACGGGGGTGAAGGCGGCGGTGCGGGCGCGGGCCTTCTGGGCCTCGAAGTCGAGCCCCGAGGCCTTGAACAGCTCGACGGCGAGGTCGCGCTGCATCCAGCCCTGCAGCAGCAGGCGGTCGGCGGCGGGGTCCTTGCGCACGACGTCGTAGCTCTCGCCGCCGCCGGCGATCACGGTGCTCCAGGGATAGGCCGCGCCGGCGGTCTCGTGGACGATCAGCGCGCCCAGGGCGCCCTGGCGCACGGCCTCCTCGTACTTGTAGGTCCAGCGGGCGTAGTAGGTGGCGGCCTTGCCGCCGAACTTGCCGGCGACCGGCTCGCCCGCCTTGGCCTCGAAATCGGGGTCGTTGATGAGGATGACGGCGATCTTGCCCTTCAGGTCCACGCCCTTGAAGTCGTCCCAGCCGCGCTCGGGGGCGGTGACGCCGTAACCGACGAACACCAGCGGGGCGTTCTCGATGCGGATGCGCGGGGTCGGGCGCTGGGTCTCGACGCGCAGGTCGGTCTGGGTGGCGAGGGTGCGGTCGAGGCCGGGGGCGGTGAGCCGGTAGGCCCCGCCGGGGGCGGTCTGGAAGCGGTAGAGCTGGACCTCCTGCACATAGGTCCCGTCGTCGCCGGCGGGCTCGAGGCCGAGCGCCCTGAACTGCTCCACCAGATAGTCGACGGTCTTCTGCTCGCCCGGGCCGCCGGGCGCGCGCCCGAAGTAGGCGTCGCTCGCCAGCTCGCGGGTGATGTCGGAGATGCGCTGGGCCGAGATCGGGCCGGTGTCGGCGGTCGCTTCGCGGGCCAGGACCGGGGCGGCGGGAGCGGCGGCGAGGAGCGCCGCGGCGACGATGAGGGCTTTCATGCGCCGGACCCTACAGGCCCGGGCGGGCGGGGTGGAAGGGGGCGCTGCCGGTTGCGGTCAGACTTCGGCCGGAACTCGCGAAGATTTTTGCGGTTTTCGCCCCGCGCGGCCGGACCGATCGGCGGTCGGGCGCGTTTAGCTCTGGCGCGGGGCCGGCAGACGCGGCCGCGCGCGCGGAATTCGCCTGCTCGGGCGTGCGGCTTGCGGAGACGACCATGACCGATATCGACACCACCGGCGGCCTTTCGGCCGACACCTCTGGCGACACCCGGGGCGCGGGCAAGAAGGGCCAGGCCAAGGCGGCCATCGGCCAGGCGGGCCATGCGCTGAAGCAGGAGGCCCAGACCTTCGCCTCGGCGGCGCAGGAACGGGCCCGGACCGAGGCCCAGAAGCGGACCCAGACGGCCACCAAGACCCTGGGCGACTTCGCCAACGCGGTCCGGCGGGCCGGCGACGAGCTGGCCCAGGCCGACCAGAGCCCGGCCGCGCGGCTGATCGGACAGGCGGCCGACGGGCTGGAGAAGCTGACCCGGAACCTGGAGGACAAGCAGCCCGAGGAGCTGCTGGACGCGGTGCGCGACTTCGGCCGCCGCCATCCCGCGGCGTTCATCGGCGGCGCCGTGCTGGCGGGCATCGCGCTGGGCCGGTTCGTCCGCGCCAGCGAGAGCGCCACGGGCCTGACGAGCGACTACGCGGGCGATCTTTCGGATACGGCGGGCGAGACGACCTATCCGCCGGCCGAGACGTCCACCTATGCGGCCGGCCCGGCGGCGACCGCCGACGAGACCCTGGGCCTCTCGGGGGCCCTCTCGGGGGGCCTTTCGGGGGGCATGACCGGCGCCTCGGGCGTCGACGCCGAGGTGGAGACGCCCGGCCTCGTCCCCTCGGACGTGGAGGACCAGACCTCTGTGCTGGGCGTGGACGAGGATGCGCCCGAACGGCGGGGGACGTGACGCATGGATGATCCCCGCATCGGCGCCGACGCGCGGACGCTGCCCGAGCTCGTCTCCCAGCTCACGACCGACCTGGCCACCCTGGTGCGCAAGGAATCGGAGCTCGTCCGCACCGAGATGACCGAGAAGATGCACCTCGCCGGCAAGGCGGTCGGCGAGATCGTGGCCGGCGGCGTGCTGCTGCTGGCGGCGCTGGGCGTGCTGCTGGCGGCCCTGGTCCAGGCGCTGTCGGAATACATGCACCCGGCCTTCGCCTCGCTGCTCGTCGGCGTGGTGGTGGCCGCCATCGGGATCGTCCTCGTGCGTGCGGGCATGAAGATGATGAAGCCCGAGAACCTGACGCCCGACCGGTCGGCGCGGCAGCTGCAGAAAGACGCCCAGCTCGTGAAGGGAAGGTGAGGATGGCCAAGTCATCGGCGGAAGTGGAGCGCGAGGTCGAGGCCACGCGCGGGCAGATCGACCGGACGGTCGAGGCCCTGAAGGAAAAGATGCAACCCAAGGAACTGTTCGACGAGGCGACGAGGATCATGGGCGGAACGAGCAACAAGGTCCTGACCACGGTGGTGGAGCAGGCCAAGGAAAATCCCATCCCGGTCGCCATGATCGGCGCGGGCATCGCCTGGCTGGCGCTGAGCCAGGGCCGCAAGCGGCGCGACTACGACGCCTATTCGGGCGCCGGCTACTACGAGACCTACGAGGGCTACGACGAGAGCGAGGGCATGGCCGCCAAGCTCAAGGCGAAGGCCAAGGGCGCCGTCGGCGCGGCCAAGGGCAAGATCAGCGAGGCCAAGGAGAAGGTGGCCGAGGCCGCCCACCACGCCCGCAGCGGCGCGGCGGACGGCGCCTCCACCGCCAAGGGCCGCATGGCCGGCCTGACCGGCGCGGTCTCGACGCGGGCCAGCACGATGAGCCGCCAGGCGCAGCAGCGCTACCAGGAGACGCTGGACACCGAGCCCCTGATCCTCGGCGCCATCGGCGTGGCGGTGGGCATGGCCATCGGCGCCTCGATCCCGGCCAGCCGGACCGAGAACCGCTACATCGGCCCGCACCGCGACAAGCTGGTGGGCAAGGGCCGCGAGATGGCCAAGAGCTCGCTGCACGAGGCCCGCACCGTGGCCGAGCGCGCCTACGGCCAGGTGAAGGAGGAGCTCCATCGCCAGACCGGTCCGGAAGGCGAGGGCTCGACGCTGAAGGACAAGGCCAAGGCCCTCGCCGACGCCGGCGTCGGCAGCGTCCGCGAGGACGTGGACGGGCGGCTGCAGCACTAGGCTTAGGGCCGTCGGAGCTTGCTCCCCCTTCCTCCCCGACGGGGGAGGGGGACCATGCGCAGCATGGGGGTGGGGGCTTGCCGGCGGGCTCTGTGGATGGGGCCGGCCCCCTCCACCGCTATCGCGGTCCCCCTCCCCCGACGGGGGAGGAGGGCTTCTGCGTGAGGACGTGGACGGGCGGCTGCAGCACTAGTCTGAGGGCTGTCGGAGCTTGCTCCCCCTTCCTCCCCGACGGGGGAAGGGGACCATGCGCAGCATGGGGGTGGGGGCTTGCCGGCGGGCTCGGTGGATGGGGCCGGCCCCCTCCACCGCTGTCGCGGTCCCCCTCCCCCGACGGGGGAGGAGGGTGCGGGCCGCGGCAGCACTAGCGGTCTTCCGGTTCGCTGACGCGAACCGGCCCTCTCCTCGATCCTCTCCCTCTCGCTTCGCGGGGGAGAGGACGGGAGAGGGCCCGAGCGGAGCGAGGGTTTCCTAGAAGAACGCCTTGAGGCCGACGACGAGGCGGGTGTCCTCGACGGGTTCGCCCTCGGCGCGGGCGTAGTCGGCGGTGTCGCCGAACTTGCGCTCCCAGCTCACCCCGACATACGGCGAGACCTCGCGCAGACGAAGGTCGTAGCGCAGGCGTAGGCCCAGTTCGAGGTCCGAGAGGCCCGAGCCGACGCCGGTGGCCGGGTCGTCCGAGGCGGCCAGGTTGGCCTCGGCGGACGGCTCCAGGATCAGGCGGTTGGTGAGGCGCAGGTCGTAGGCGGCCTCGAGCCTGGCCGAGACGTCGCCCTCGTCGGACAGGAACAGCGCGCCCCCCACCTCGAACCAGTACGGCGCGAGCCCCTCGACCCCGAGCACGGCGTAGGTGCGGCGCGGGCGGGGCTGGAAGTCCTGACGCACGCCGGCCTGCAGGTCGAAGTAGGGCCCGAGCGCGCGCGACCACAGGGCCTGGACCTCGGCGGACTCCAGATGGCCCCCGGTCTCGCCCTCGCCCTCGGTCTTCAGCGCCAGGCGGTTCACGTCGCCGCCGACGCGGTACTCGGCCCCCCAGGCGAAGCCGTCGGACCCGTCCTGCGGGCGCAGCTCCAGCTCGTCGATGCGCAGGCTCCAGTGGCGCATGCCGCCGTGCTCGGACGCCAGGATGGCGCGGGCGCGGTCCATCTGCGCGCGGCCGAAGATGGCGTCGGCCTGGCGGTCGGCCGGCGGCGGCGGGGCCGGCGCGGTCCCGACCGGCAGGTCGGCGGCGCGGGGCATGGCGTGGCCCGCATGCGGATCGGCCGGCGCCTGGGGCATGGCGTGGCCTGCATGCGGATCGGCCGGCGCCTGGGGCATGGCGTGGCCTGCATGCGGATCGGCCGGCGCCTGGGGCATGGCGTGTCCCGCGTGAGGATCGGCCGGCGCCTGCGGCGTCGCGTGTCCCGCGTAAGGATCTGCGGGCATGGCGTGCCCGGCATGGGGATCGGCCGGCGGCGCCTTGTGGTGCGCGTGGGGGTCCGCCGCGGGCGGCGGGGCCTCGGCGGCGGGCGCCGGGTGGTGGTGGGCGTGCGGGTCCTGAGCGAGGGCCGGGGCGGCGAGGGCCGCGGGCACGAGCGCGAGGAGGGCGGGGCGGATCATGCGGCGGCTCCGTCGCGGACGGCGAACACCTGGAACATCCCGGCGTGCATGTGGAACATCATGTGGCAGTGGAAGGCCCAGTCGCCCGCCTCGGCGGTGAAGTCGAAGGTCACCTTGCCGCCGGGGGCGACGTTGACCGTGTGCTTGCGCGGCAGGCGGCCGACGGGCGCGTGGACCAGCTCGAAGAAGTGGCCGTGCAGGTGGATCGGGTGGGTCATCATGGTGTCGTTCACCAGGGTGACCCGGACGCGCTCCCCGGTCCGGAAGGTGTAGGGCGGCGGGCCGTCGGAATACTTCTTCCCGTCGAAGCCCCACATGAACCGCTCCATGTTGCCGGTGAGCCGGATCTCCAGCGCGCGCTCCGGCGGGCGGGTGTCCGGGTTCGGGTGCAGCGCCTCGAGGTCGGTGTAGACGAGCACGCGGTGGCCGACGCTCTCCAGGCCCTGGCCGGGCTCGCCGGTGCGGTCCTGGGGCATGGGCGCGATCGACTGCACGCCGGGGCCGGGCTCGACCTGGGGCGCCTTGGAGAAGTCGAGCATGTCCATCTCGTGCCCCATGACGTCCGAGCCGCGGACGCGGGGCGGGGCCATGCCGGGGACCGGAGCGGCGGCGGCGGCCATGGCGTGGCCGGCGTGTCCGCCGGAGCCGTGGCCGGCGTGCGGATCGGCGGCGGCCGGGGCGGCATGGCCTGCGCCGTGCCCGCCGCCGTGGGCCGACATGTCCATGCCCATGTCCTTCATCGTCCCGAGGGGGCGTTCGCGCAGGGGCGGGGCCTCGGCGCGCATGCCCGCCCGGGGGGCGAGGGTGGCCAGGGCCATGCCCGAGCGGTCCACCGCCTCGGCCACCAGGGCGAAGGCGCGGTCGTCGGCGGGCGTGACGATCACGTCGTAGGTCTCGGCGTTGCCGATCTGGAACTCGTCCACCGCGACGGGGCGCACGTCCTGGCCGTCGGCGGCCACGATGGTCAGCTTCAGGCCCGGGATGCGGACGTTGAAGATGGTCTGGGCCGCGGCGTTGATGAACCGCAGGCGCACCCGCTCGCCCGGGCGGAAGAGGGCGGTCCAGTTGTCGGCCGGGCCGTGGCCGTTGATCAGGTAGGTGTAGACCGCGCCGGTGACGTCGGAGATGTCGGTGGGATCCATCCGCATCTTCGCCCACTCCAGCCGCTCGGCCAGGGTCTGGTCGCGGCCGGCGAGCAGACCCGCCACGGTCTGCTTCTGGAAGTTGAACACCCCGCCCTGGGCCTTCATCCGGCGGAAGATCGTGTGCGGATGGACGAAGCTGAAGTCCGAGAGGACCACCACGTGCTCGCGGTCGTAGGCGACGGGGTCGGGGCCGGCCGGATCGATGATGATCGGGCCGTAGTGGCCCATCGGCTCCTGGAGGCCCGAGTGGCTGTGGTACCAGTAGGTGCCGCTCTGGATGACCGGGAACTCGTAGGTGAAGGTCTCGCCCGGCCGCACGCCGGGGAAGGCGACGCCCGGCACGCCGTCCATCTCGAACGGCAGCAGCAGGCCGTGCCAGTGGATCGAGGTGTCCTCGGCCAGGTTGTTGGTCAGGTGCAGCCGGACGTTCTGGCCTTCCTTCAGCCGGATCAGCGGGGCCGGCACCGTGCCGTTGATGCCCACGGCGTGGCCGACGCGGCCCTCGACCCGGTGCGGGAAGTGGCCGGCGGTCAGGCGGATGTCCTCGCCGGTGAGGGCCGGCAGGCCGGCCGCGGCGCTCTGCGCCCAGCCGGGCAGGAGGCCCGCAAGGGCCGCCCCGCCGCCGAGGGCGGCCGCCCCTTTCAGGAGCTTGCGTCTATCGAGGTCGCTCGCGCGGGCTCGCATGGGTAATGTCCTGGTCAGTGAACGGGGGGAATCGGATGCTTCGTTGGTCGACCCAGATCCATAAGTGGCTGGCCCTGGTGGTCGGCCTGCAGGTGCTGGGCTGGGTGTTGGGCGGCCTCGTGATGACGGCCATCCCGATCGAGACGGTGCGCAGCGAACACCATGTGGCGTCCTTCCAGCCGGCGGCGCTGCCGACCGATGGCCTGCTGAGCGCGGCCCAGGCGGCGCAGGCCGCCGGGGTCGAGCCGGTGGAGGCCACGCTCCGGACCACCCTGCGCGGGACGATCTGGAGCCTGAAGGCGGCCGACGGCAAGGTGCGGGTGGTGGACGCCGCCACGGGGCGGCCGATCACGCCGATGGGCGAGGCCGAGGCCCGCCAGCTGGCCGGCGCGCTGTACGAAGGCGATGGCCGGCCCGTCGCCGTGCGCTGGTTCGACGAGGCGCCGCAGGAGACCGGCCGCGAGGGTCCGCTCTGGCGCGTGGACTTCGACGACGCCGAGCGCACCAGCTTCTACCTCTCGCCCGAGACGGGCGAGATCGCCAGCCGCCGCTCGAACCTGTGGCGGTTCTACGACTTCTTCTGGCGGGTCCACATCCTGGACTTCAAGTCGGGCGATGACTTCAACCATCCTGTGCTCGTGGCGGCGGCGGCGCTGACGCTGCCGATGGTGGTGACGGGCCTGATCCTGCTGGTGATCCGGCTGCGCCGGGACTGGCGGGGCTTTCGGGCTCAGCGGGCGGTGCGCTCCAGGAGCTGAACCAGCTCGGCGGCCTTGGCGCGCTGCTCCTCCTTGTCGCCGCTGACGATGGCGCCCTCGATGCAGTGGCCCAGGTGGTCGCGCAGCATCTCGGTCTCGACCTTCGAGAGGGCGGCGCGGACCGCCTGGATCTGGGTCAGCACGTCGATGCAGTAGCGGTCCTCCTCGACCATGCGGGCGATGCCCCGCACCTGCCCCTCGATACGGTTCAGGCGGTTCAGCAGACGCGGCTTGTTCTCGCGGTTCATGGCGGGCTCCGTTCGGGTTCTGACAATATACCCTCCCGGGGTAATTGCAATATGCCCCATGGGGGTATATGTGCGGCTAACGGCTGATGCCCCCATGGGGTATAAGGAAGCAACGGAGGCTGCGGCATGGCCAAGGCGCACGAGCACCACCATCACCACCATCACGACGACCATAAGGGCGGCCATTCCTGCTGCTCGGGCGGCGGCCAGGCCGCAGGCAAGGCCGTCGATCCCGTCTGCGGCATGACGGTGGACCCGGAGACGACGCCGCACCACGCCGAGCACGGCGGGGAGGCCTTCCACTTCTGCTCGGCCGGGTGCCGCACGAAGTTCGTCGCCGATCCGGCGAAATACCTGGAGAAGGACAGCCGGCCGCCCGAGCCGCCGCCGCCGCCGGGGACCATCTACACCTGCCCCATGCACCCCGAGGTGCGCCAGGAGGGGCCCGGGAGCTGCCCGATCTGCGGCATGGCGCTGGAGCCCGAGCTGGTGACCGCGGACGCCGCGCCGAACCCCGAGCTGGCCGACATGACGCGCCGGTTCTGGGTCGGCCTGGCGCTGACCCTGCCGGTCTTCGCCCTGGAGATGGGCGCCCACGTCGTCCCGGGGCTGCACCACCTGATCCCGCCGGGCGTCTCGCACTGGGTCCAGTTCGCCCTGGCCACGCCCGTGGTGCTGTGGGCCGGGTGGCCGTTCTTCGAGCGCGGCTGGCGCTCGCTCGTCACGCGCAACCTCAACATGTTCACCCTGATCGCCATGGGCGTCGGGGTCGCCTGGCTCTACAGCGTCGTGGCCGTGATCGCCCCGGACGTGTTCCCGCCGGCGTTCCGCACGGCCGAGGGCGCGGTGCCGGTCTATTTCGAGGCCGCGGCGGTGATCACCGTGCTGGTGCTGCTGGGCCAGGTGCTGGAGCTGCGCGCCCGCGAGCAGACCTCCGGGGCGATCCGCGCCCTGCTGGACCTCGCGCCCAAGACCGCCCGCCGGGTGCGCGCGGACGGCGAGGACGAGGAGGTCCCGCTGGACCAGGTGCTGGCCGGCGACCGGCTGCGGGTGCGGCCGGGCGAGAAGGTCCCGGTCGACGGGACGATCCTCGAGGGCCGGGTGGCGATCGACGAGTCGATGGTCACGGGAGAATCCATGCCCGTCACCAAGGAGGCCGGCGAGACGGTGATCGGCGGCTCGATCAACAAGACCGGCTCATTCGTCATGCGCGCCGAGAAGGTCGGCGCCGAGACCCTGCTGTCGCAGATCGTCCAGATGGTCGCCCAAGCGCAGCGCAGCCGCGCGCCGATCCAGCGGCTGGCGGACATGGTCTCGGGCTGGTTCGTGCCGGCGGTGATCGCCGCGGCGGTCCTGGCCTTCGCCGCCTGGGCCACGTTCGGGCCCGATCCGAAGTTCGGCTTCGCCCTGGTGGCGGCGGTGTCGGTGCTGATCATCGCCTGTCCCTGCGCCCTGGGCCTGGCGACGCCGCTGTCGATCATGGTCGGCGTGGGACGCGGGGCGCAGGCGGGCGTGCTGATCAAGAACGCCGAGGCGCTGGAGCGCTTCGAGGCCATCGACACCCTGGTGATCGACAAGACCGGCACCCTGACCGAGGGCCGGCCGGCGGTGACGGCGATCCGTCCGGCGGCGGGCTTCGAGGAGGCCGAGCTGCTGCGGCTGGCCGCCAGCCTGGAGCGGAGCAGCGAACATCCGCTGGCCGAGGCCATCGTGCGGGCGGCGAAGGCGCGGGGGCTCGTGCTCGCCGAGCCGGCCGCCTTCGACTCGCCCGTGGGCAAGGGCGTGACCGGCGAGGTGGACGGCCGCCGGGTGCTGCTGGGCTCGGGCCGGTTCCTGGCCGAGGCGGGCGTCGAGACCGGGCCGCTGGCGGCCGAGGCCGAGGCCCTGCGGGCGGACGGCGCCACGGCGATCTTCATGGCCGTGGACGGGGCGCCGGCGGCGGTGTTCGCCATCGCCGACCCGGTGAAGGCCACCACCCCTGAGGCGGTCCGCGCGCTGAAGGCCGCCGGGATCCGGCTGGTGATGCTGACCGGCGACAACCGCACCACGGCCCTGGCGGTGGCGCGCGGCCTGGGCATCGACGAGGTCGAGGCCGAGGTCCTGCCGCAGGACAAGGCCGCCGTCGTCCAGAAGCTGAAGGCCGAGGGCCGCAAGGTCGCCATGGCGGGCGACGGGGTGAACGACGCCCCGGCGCTGGCCGCCGCCGACGTGGGCGTGGCGATGGGCGCGGGCGCGGACGTGGCGATCGAGAGCGCGGGGGTCACCCTGCTGCGGGGCGACCTGCAGGGGCTGGTGAAGGCGCGCCGGCTGTCGAAGGCGGTGATGGCCAACATCCGCCAGAACCTGTTCTTCGCCTTCGTCTACAACGCCGCCGGCGTGCCGATCGCGGCGGGCCTGCTCTATCCGGTGTTCGGCTGGCTGCTGTCGCCGGCCATCGCGGCGGGGGCGATGGCGCTGTCCAGCGTCAGCGTCGTGGGCAACGCGTTGCGGCTGCGGGGCGTGCGCCTGTAGGGGCCAAGGTTGTGCGGGCGCAAGGACGGCGGAGGCGAGGCGGGCCAGTGGTCGGGGACGTTCAGCACAAGGATGTTTCCGTGACCAAGACCTTCCTCGCCCTCGCCGCCGCGGCCGCGCTGACCGCCGGCCCGGCCCTGGGCGCCCCGCCCGCCGCGGCCCACCACCACGCCGACCACGCCCGGGGCGGCGACGGCCACCACGCCGGTGCGGCCGCTCCGGCCAATCCCCAGGCTACGCCCCAGGCGGCGCCGGGGCCCGCGCACTGCCATCCGGACGCCGCGCCGGCCGGGGCGGGCCAGGGCCATCCGCACGGCCACGGCCATGCGGGTCCGGCGGCCGGCGCCAAGGCCGGTCCGCACGACCACGCCGAGATGAAGAAGATGCACGAGGCCTGCATCGCCGCGATGAAGGCCAAGTAAGGCGCTCCCCGGGAACCGACCCGGCGGCCCGGGGCTTCTCCGTCGATCCGTCAAGACATGGAGAGACCGATGACGAGGATGCCCCGGAATGCGGCGGCGGCCGCGGCGCTGTTCGCCGGCGCGGCGGTGCTGGCGGCCTGCAGCGGCGAGCGCGAGGCCGAGGTGGACACCGGCGCGGCCCAGGCCGAGGTCAGCACGACCCTGCCGGAAAGCCAGGTGAGCGACGAGCAGCTGCGGGCGGCCGCCGAAGGCGCGGCGGCGGTGGCCGAGACGCCGCAGGGCTCGAACACCGCGGTAGTGGTGACGCCGCCGTCGGACTCGAGCGGCATGACGACCACGGACGGCGCGGCCGCGCCGGCGCCGCAGCCGAAGTAGGCCCCCTAGACGCGCTGCGGGCCGGTCTCGATCCAGGTCCGCAGCGCCCGGGCGGCCCGCCAGCCGAGCCAGGCGGCGGGCAGCATGACGAGCCCCGAGAGCGCCACCGGCGCCCAGGGCCCGATCCCCGAGAACAGCGGCCCCGAGATCAGGGGCGCCAGCACCCGCGACAGGGAGCCGGACGCCGTGGCCGCGCCCAGGACCGCGCCCTGGCGGTCGGCGCCGGCCGAGCGCGAGGCGATGGACATGGCCGCGGGCTGCCAGGCCGCGTGGCCGGTGACCGAGGCCAGCAGGAGGATCGCGGCGAGCCAGCCGAAGGGCGCCCCCGCCATGGCGACCGTGGCGATGGCCGAGACCACGAAGCCGATGGAGATGGTGGCGCCGGCGCCGATCCGCCGGACCATGGCGCCCGACAGGATCCCCTGGGTGAGGGCGGCGGCGACGCCGGTCAGCGCCATCACGAAGCCCACCTCGCGCGGGCCCCAGGCGAAGCGGGCGTCCATCCACAGGCCGAGCACCGACCAGAGCCCGGCGCTGGAGAAGAAGCCGAAGAAGATGGTGGCGAACACCAGCGCCAGGACCGGGTGGCCGGCGACCTCGCGCAGGCCCGCCAGCGGATTGCGCCGGACGCGGGCGGCGGCGGAGGCGGCGGCGGGCGCGACCCTGCGGTGGTCGCGCACGAAGATCAGCAGCCCCGCCACGGCCACCAGGCAGAGCCCGGCGGCGACGAGCAGGGGCGGGCGGAAGCCGGCGGCGCCCAGCTCGGGCCGGGCCAGGAGGCCGCCCAGGGCCGGGCCGACCACGAAGCCGACCCCGAACGCCGAGCCCACGAGGCCGAGGCGGCCGGCCAGGCGCTCGGGCGGGGAGACGTCGACGATGTAGCCCTGGATCGCCGACATGTTGCCCGAGAAGAAGCCGGCGACGGCGCGGGCGGCCACCGCGAACCAGATGTTCGGCGCGAAGGCGAGGGCGACGTACCCCAGGGCCGAGGCGACGATGGTCATCAGCAGGACCGGCCGCCGGCCGATGCGGTCCGAGAGCCGACCCCAGGTCAGCTCGCCCAGGAACTGGCCGGCCGAGAACACCGAGAAGAGCAGGGTGACCTGCCAGGCCTTCGCCTCGAACACGATGGCGAAGAACGGAAGGAGCGGGATGACGACGCCGAAGCCGATCAGGCTGAGGAACACCAGCAGCAGCATGACCGGCAGGGCGCCGCGGGGCGCCGGGGGGGGCGCCGGGGCCTGCGTGGGTTCGGGCGGCTGGGTCATGCCCCCGGGCTTAGCGGCGTCCGGGCGGCGCCTCCACACCTAAAACCGGACCCCGAACGAAACGAGGCCCCAGCCGGAGCCGGGGCCTCGCCACGTCCACGCGGGGGAGCCTGCCCTAGCGCGTGGTCATGCGGCCGTGATGGGCGGCCTCGGCCTCGGCCTCGCCCATCCGCATCGCCTTGAAGAACGGCATCAGCTGCCACAGGGCCGAGAGGCCCACGAGGCCGTAGACGATGCGGGACAGGGCGGCGTCCTGGCCGCCGAAGAGGTTCGCGACGAGGTCCATCTCCGGGCCGCCCAGGGCGACCAGGCCCCAGTTGAGCCCGCCGATGATGACCAGCGCCAGGGTGATCACGTTCAGCCACTTCATGCGCAGTCTCCTATTCCTGGGAAGGTAACCGGCGGACCGGGCCCATCGTTGCCCGGGGCGTCAAATGACGTCCCGGGCGGAGCGGCGGCCTACGGCTTCAGCACCACCTTCACGCAGCCGTCCTGCTTGTCGCGGAACAGCTTGTAGAGCTCGGGCGCCTGGCCGAGCGGGGCGGTGTGGGTGATCAGGAAGGTGGGGTCGATTTCGCCCTCGTCGATCCGCCGCAGCAGGTCGTCGGCCCAGCGCTTCACGTGGGTCTGGCCGGTGCGGATGGTCAGGCCCTTGTTCATGGCCGCGCCCATGGGGATGGAGTTGGACATCCCGCCGTAGACGCCGGGGATCGAGACCGTGCCGGCCGACTTGCAGGCCATGATCGCCTCGCGCAGGGCGATCGGCCGCTCGGTCTCGAGCTTGAGGGCGGTCTGCACGCGGTCGATCAGCTCGAGCACGGCGGTGGGGCCGTGCGCCTCGATGCCCACGGCGTCGATGCACTTCTCGGGGCCGTGGCCGCCGGTCATGTCCTTCAGCGCCTGGATGACGTTGGTCCCGCGCCGGTCCAGCACCTGGGCGCCCAGGGTGGCGGCCATCTCCAGCCGCTCGGGCACGTCGTCGATGGCGATGACCCGCTCGGCGCCCATGGCGATCGCCGACAGGACGGTGAAGAGGCCCACGGGCCCGCAGCCCCAGACGGCGACCGTGTCGGTGGGCTGGATGTCGGCGAAGGCCGCCGCCTGCCAGCCGGTGGGCAGGATGTCGGAGAGGAAGACGTACTTCTCGTCGGCGCCGGTCTTGGGGACCTTGATGACCGTCGTGGCGGCGAACGGCACGCGCATGTACTCGGCCTGGCCGCCGGCGTAGCCGCCGGTGATGTGCGAGTAGCCGAACAGGCCCGCGGTGGTGTCGCCGAAGAAGGCCTTGGCGAGGTCGGCGTTGCGGTTGGTGACCTGGCAGACCGAAAAGTTGCCGGCCCGGCACTGCTCGCACTGGCCGCAGATCATCTGGAAGGGGACCACCACCCGGTCGCCCACGTTGAGGCCGGCGGCGCGGGCCTCGGCGCCTACCTCGACGACCTCGCCCATGGGCTCGTGGCCCATTACGTCGCCCTTGCACATGGTCGGCACGAAGCCGTTCATCAGGTGCAGGTCCGAGCCGCAGATGCAGGTCGAGGTGACGCGGATGATCGCGTCCTTCGGATCCTCGATGACCGGATCGGGCACCTCCTCGCAGCGGAGGTCCTTCTTGCCTTGCCAGCAGATGGCTTTCATCGCGGTGTCCTCCTTCAGTCGCAGGTGCGCTTGACGGTGCTCATGCGCACGGCGGCGAGCACGTCGAGGGCGGTGACGGCGAGCACGACCCCCATGGCGATGCGGACGTTCGTCCGCTGGGGATTGTCGGGGCGGTCCAGGGAGCGCAGCACGGCGATGTCGAAGACGTCGCCCGCCACCCGGCTCCACAGCGCGGTGGTGCAGGTGGGGTCGCTGACCAGGCGCAGGCCGGTGGCCATCTCGCGCGCGCCGAACAGCAGCTGGACCATCTGCGGATTGGCGTCCATGCCGAGGAACCGGTTGACGCTCTTCGGCGCCATGAGGCCCCAGACGCCGAGGCCGATGGCGTTCTGTCCGAGGGCGCCCGACAGGGTGGGGGTCAGCGCCGGGGCGGCGCGCACCCGGTCGGTGGCGAGCGTGATGGACTTGCCGCCCATCATGCTGAGCGTGGTCGAGGGCGAGCGCGCGAAGTTCTGGAAGGCCTCGCCGGTCAGCCAGCTGCGGGCTTCGCGCAGGCCATGGGCGTGGCCGCCGTCGTGGGCGTCGGCGCCGTCGCCGCGCTTGGGCGGCGTGGAAAGTGGGGCGGAGTCTGAGAGCGACACGTCCGGCTCCTCTCGCTTCAGTTGGGGGATGCGGGAAGGAGACGGGCGAGCGCGGCCTAGCGTTCCATCAACTGTCGGATGTTGCGCATTTTATCCGACCGCACGGCAAGACGCCCGCCGGCGGGGGCCGGCGGGCGCCTCGGGACATCGAGTCCGGGTGGGGGCTAGTTGGCGCCCGCGCCCTGCTGGATCTGGCGCACCCGGTCGAGGTGGGCCTGGATCTTCGGCGCGGCCTTCTGGGCCAGGGCCTTGAGCTGGGCGTTGTCGCCGTTGTCGGCGTAGCCGCGCATCAGCGTCAGGGCCTCCTGGTGGGCGGCCTCCTGCTGCTCGAGGTAGACGCGGTCGAAGTCGGCGCCGTTCGCGGCGCGCAGGTTGTCGAGCATGCCCTTGCGGCGCTCGTCGAGGTCGGCCGGCGGGGTCTGGCCGGCGGCCTGGGCGGCCGGCTTCATCTCGTTCGACATGGCCGTGTGGTCGGCGACCATCATCTTGCCGAAGGCCTTCACGTCGGCCGACTGGCCCTTCTGCTGGGCCATCTCGCCGGCCTGGATCTCGTACATGTCGCTCATGGCGGCGTTGGCGACGAAGGCTTCCGTCGAGTTCGCGCCCATGGTCGAGGCGGAGACCTGGCCGACGGCGGCGCCCACCGCGTCCTGGGCGGCGTTCACCGGCTCGGTCTGGCCGGGGCTTTCGGCCTGCTGGCCGCAGGCGGCGAGGGCCAGCGCGGAGGCGGCGGCGGCGCAAACAAAGATCGCGCGGGTCATGGACGGCATCTCCCTATCCGAAGTCCTGGATGCCGGAATGCCGCGCTAGAGCCTTGGTTCCCGCACGAGGGTCGGGCCGGGAGGCACGAGGAACAGGCCGGCGGCGGCCAGGTCCAGCACCATCCGGAAGCGTTCCAGGAAGCCCGTGCCGAGGAGGCCGGGCGGGATCGGCCCGCGCACGCTGGGGGCGTAGACCTGGACGTCGACGTCGCGCAGCGTCACCCCGGCGGCCTCGACCGTGCGGGCGCGGACCATCTGGTCGAGGCTGACCCCGCCCAGGCTGACGGAGTGGGCTCTGCGCACCTCGCGCCCGGGGGCGAGGAGGCCGGCGGTGCGTGCGGCCTCGGCGGACAGGGCGAGCACGCCGGTGGCGCCGGTGTCGACCATCACCCGCAGCGGCGCGGCGCCCTCGATGCGGACGGGGGTCATCGGCGCGCCGCCCTGGAGGGTGACCGGGACGGCGATGGCGTCGTGCGGGCGGGCGTAGGTTCCCCGCCGGTGGAAGGCCGTGCGGCGGCGGGGGAAGTCGGCCTCGACCACCAGCTCGCGCAGGACGTCGCGGCCGAGCAGGATCTGGAAGTCCCGGCCGGTGGCGGCGGACAGGCCGGCGATGTCGAGCACCGCCGCGCGCATGCCGCGGACGGTCAGCCCCGGAAGCGCGAGGTCGAAGCGGACGGTGTGCGTCAGGCTGGGCTCGCCGCTGACGCCGTAGGCCAGCATCGGCAGGGCGACCGGCTGCGGCAGCTCCAGCCGCTGGGCGAGGCTGCGGTCGATGGCCGAGAACTCGGCGCCGGAATCCACCACGACCCGCAGCGGGACGCCCGCCGCCTCGGCTGGGAGCTCGATCAGGCCGCCGCGGCCCGGCATCGGGATCCACGGCGTGCGCTCGCCCCCGGCGAACTCGACGCCGGGCGCGGGCCAGGGGAGCCGGTCGCGGAGGAGATAGAGGGCCGCCCCGCCCGCGGCGAGCAGGCCAAGACGCGAGACGAGGGCGCGGCGGGAGATCACGCCCCTTCTCTAGCCGCAAGGGCGGGGCGGAAACAGGGCGCGCTACTGGGTCTGCAGCTCGTCGGCGCCGAGGGCATAGGCGCCGTCCAGCCAGGCCTCGATCTCGCGCGCGGCGGGGTGGTCGAAGACGGCGAGGCGCTCGCGCAGGCGGGCCTTGTGGTCGTCGGTCATGCCGTCGAGGCCGGACTCCTGCAGGGCCAGCAGGTTGCGCCCCACGAGGGCGGCGAAGTCCTCGCCCAGCACCTGCACGGCCGCCCGGCGGAAGCTGGCGGCGTATTCGTAGGCCTCGCCCTGGCGGTAGCTGTCCACGAGGGTCAGGGCGGGGATGCGGCTGAGCACCGCCTGGGACGCGGGGTTGATCCCGTGGGCGGCGAGCCGGGAGCCGATGGCCGCCGGCCGGCCGGTGAAGGCGCGCAGGTGCAGCCGCCGGCTCATGCGCGGGCCGTCGTTGACCGGATAGTTGTCCCACAGGAACGGCTTGCGGCGCATCTGCCCGGCGACGCGGTCGAGGTGGGCGGGGGTGACCTGCAGGGAGCAGACCTCCTCGCCGGTCCACATCAGGCGGATCGCCGGATCGAGCCCGGCGCCGAGATCCTCCAGATAGTCCGGCGGGCGCTGGCCGAACACGCGGTCGAGCACCGGATCGTCGCTGTAGTAGCTGGGGCAGGCGGCGATGCGGGCCTGCGGGACGCGCCCGGCGATCCAGTGGACGATCTCGATCTGACGGGCGGCGAGATCGGGCAGGTCGCCGCGCATGTCGTCGAAGAAGACGCCGAGGTCGTCCAGGCCGAGCGAGGCGAGCTGGTCGAGCTTGGCGGCGAGGTCGGCCTTCGCGGCGGCGTCGAAGTCGCGGTAGAGCTCGTAAGGCGAGAGGCCCACGCCGAAGCGGACGCCGGCGCCCCGGCAGGCGGCGGCGAAGGCGGCCAGGCGCTCCAGTTCGGCGTCGGGACAGGGCTCGCGCCAGCGCTTGCGCAGGAAGGCGTCGGCCTTGGGCGCGTAGAGATAGAAGCCGTAGCCCGCCGGCCCCAGGGTCCGGACCATGTCGGCCCGCTCGGCCCACGAATAGGGGCGGCCGAAGAAGCCCTCGATGATTCCCAGCTCGGTCACGCCCGGACCTTAAGCGAGCGGTTGCTAGGACGCTGTAAATTCGTGATGGTCGCGCCTCACGCACGAGGGAGAGCGTCCATGAACCCCAACGCCGAGTTCGACCTGATCGTCTACGGCGCCACCGGCTACACCGGGCGGCTGGTGGCCGAGCACCTGGCGCAGCGCTACGGCGTCGGCGGCGAGGTGAAGTGGGCCATGGCCGGGCGCTCGGCCGAGAAGCTGGAGGCGGTGCGGGACGAGATCGGCGCGCCGAAGGAGACGCCGCTGGTGGTCTGCGACGCCGCCGATCCGGCGCAGGTCCGGCAGATGGTGCGGCGGGCCAAGGCGGTGATCACGACGGTCGGGCCCTACCAGCTCTACGGCTCGGACCTGGTGGCGGCCTGCGCCGAGGCCGGGACCGACTACCTGGACCTGTGCGGCGAGCCCAACTGGATGCGCCGGATGATCGACGCCCACGACGCCAGGGCGAAGGAGACGGGCGCCCGGATCCTGTTCTCGTGCGGCTTCGATTCCATCCCGTTCGAGCTGGGCGTCTACTTCACCCAACAGGCGGCGAAGAAGGCCCTCGGCGGGCCGGTCCCGCGGGTGAAGGGCCGGGTGCGCGGCATGAAGGGCGGCCTGTCGGGCGGCACGGCGGCCAGCGGCAAGGCCACCATGGAGGCGCTGCAGAAGGACCCCTCGCAACTGGCGGTGATGATGAGCGACTACGGGCTCACGCCGGGCTTCGAGGGGCCGGCCGCGCCGCCCTCGAACGCGCCCTACGACGACCCGGACGTGGGACCGGTGGCGCCGTTCATGATGGCGGTGATCAACGTGAAGAACGTGCACCGCTCGAATCTCCTGATGGGTCACGCCTACGGGACCGACTTCGCCTACGACGAGATGGTGATGGGCGGGCCCAGTGGCGGGCCCGGCTTCACCGACCTGGGCTCGCTGCCCGGCGGCGGCCCGAAGCCCGGCGAGGGGCCGACCAAGGAGGAGCGGGAGACCGGCTTCTTCGACGTGCTGTTCGTCGGCGCGGCGGCGGACGGGCGGCAGGTTCGCGCCTCGGTCAAGGGCGACAAGGACCCCGGCTACGGCTCGACGTCCAAGATGCTGGCCGAGACGGCGATCGCCCTGGTGAACGCCCCCGACGTGGCGGGCGGGATCTGGACGCCGGGCGCGGCGCTGCAGGACCGGCTGGTCGAGCGGCTTTCGAAGCACGCGGGGCTGACCTTCACCGTCGAAGCAGCCTAAGAGACCGCCCATGGCACGCATCGTCGCCGTGGGCGAAGTCATGGTCGAGCTGAGCCTGGCCGGCGAGGGCCGGGCGCAGATCGCCTATGCCGGGGACACCTTCAACACCGCCGTCTACCTGAGCCGGCTGGGCCATGACGTGGCCTACGCCACGGTGCTGGGCGGGGACGACCCGTTCAGCCGCGGCGTGGCCGAGCTGATGGCCGCCGAGGGCCTGGACGCGAGCCTGGCGGCGCGGGTGGAGGGCCGGCTGCCCGGGCTTTACGCCATCGAGCGGGACGCGGCCGGCGAGCGGCGGTTCTTCTACTGGCGCGGCGAGGCGCCGGTGCGCCAGCTTCCCGAACTGGCCGACGGCGAGGCGCTGGCGCAGGCGACCCGCGCGGCGGACCTGACCTATCTGTCGGCCATCACCCTGGCGGTGGTGGGCGAGGCCGGCCGGACGATGCTGGACGGCTTGCTGGCGGGAGCGAAGGCGGTCGGCTTCGACCTGAACTACCGCCCGCGCCTGTGGCCCGACGTGGAGACCGCCCGCGCGGCCATCGACCGGGCGGCGCTGGCGGCGCGCTACGTGTCGGCCAGCGCCGAGGACCTCGACGCCCTGGGCATGGGCGACGCCCCCGAGCGGTGGGCGAAGGCCGGCGCCGAGGTGCTGCACCGCGGGCACGACCATTCGCTGACCATCCTGCGGCCGGGCGAGGCGCCGGTGCGGATCGCGCCGGGCGAGACGGTTAAGCCGGTGGACACGACGGGGGCGGGCGACAGCTTCAACGCGGGCTACCTGGCCGCGCGGCTGGACGGCGCAGGCCCCGAGGCCGCCACTGCGGCGGGGCGGACGCTGGCCGGCGTGGTGGTCCGGCACGTGGGCGCGATCATCCCGCGCGAGGCGATGCCCCAGTAGATGCCCCAGTGGTGGATGAGGCCGCCCGACGCAGCCGGACGGCCCCTCTGTTCGACACGCCTAAGGCCAAAAGTCCCTCAAACTGGATCCGGCGACGAACACCAGGACCCAGAAGATCACGACCGCGGCCAGGGGAAGAACCCTGTCCCAGCGGATTCGCATCACGTCCCTCAAAATGCGCCCCCATCCCAACGCAATCCAAGGTGGCGGACTTTGCGGGGCGCCGCAACCGGTTGACCCGCGTCAAGGCGAAGCAGTCTCCTGCGCGCGAGAGTGACGGCGGACAGGAGGCTTTCGTGGCGGACAGGCGGACCCCTTCGATCGGCCAGGCGGTGATCGGCGCGGTGTGCGCCCTGGCGGGCTCGGTCGCGCTGACAGCCATGTTCTGGGCGGTGAACAGCCGCTCGGAGGCGTGGGTGTTCCGGCTGGGCCTGGCGCCCGCGGCCCTAGCCTCGGCCGTGGCCCAGGGCCTGGTCTTCTACGGCGTCTGGCAGCTCTGGCGGGCGTTCCGGAACAACGGACCGGGGTAGCGCCCCCTCCCCCGCGGGCGGGGGAGGTTGGTCGGAGCGCGTTCAGGAACCTCCCCCATTCATGGGGGAGGGGGACCCCGAAGGGGTGGAGGGGGCGCTGGCGCGTCGCCGGGCGAGGTCGAGCAGGGCGTCGGCGATGACCTGGGGCGAGGAGATCACCTCGGACGCGCTGAGCCGCAGGGTGGAGACGCCGAGCGAGCGAAGGCGCCCATCGCGGCGGGCGTCGGCGGCGGGCCGGTCGCCGAAGCCATGCGCCCCGCCGTCGAGTTCCACGCACAGCCGTGCGGACGGACAGTAGAAGTCCAGCACATAGGGACCGAGCGCGTGCTGGCGGCGGAAGACCGGCTTGCCCGGTTCGCGGCCGCGCAGGCAGCGCCAGAGCATCACCTCCGGAAGCGACATGCGCTTGCGCAGGCGGCGGGCGCGCTGTCGGACGTTGCTGGTGACTCTCATGGTGCGGGCAGCGCCCCCTCCACCGCTTCGCGGTCCCCCTCCCCCGCGGGCGGGGGAGGTATTTTGGCGTCAGTCCTCACATGAGGCCGAGGGCCTTGAAGCTGGCGACGCCGTCGCGACCGACGACGAGGTGGTCGTGGACGGCGATGCGCAGGGCGCGGGCCGCGTCGACGACCTGGCGGGTCATGTCGACGTCGGCGGAGGAGGGGGTGGGATCGCCCGAGGGATGGTTGTGCACCAGAATGAGGGCGCTGGCCGACAGTTCGAGGGCGCGGCGGACGACCTCGCGCGGGTAGACCGGGGCGTGGTCGACGGTGCCGTGGTTCATCACCTCGTCGGCGAGGAGCTGGTTCTTCTTGTCGAGGAACAGGACGCGGAACTGCTCGCGGCTCTCGTGGGCGAGGGCGGTCTTCACATAGGCCAGCAGGGCGGACCAGGACGAGATCACCGGCCGGCGGCCCACCTGCTCCTTCGCCGTGCGCAGGGTCGCCTCGTGCAGCAGCTTGAGGTCGAGGGCCACGCTCTCGCCGACGCCGGGGACGGTGCGCAGCTCGGCGGCCGTGGCGCCGAGCACGGCGCCCAGCGAGCCGAAGCGGGCCAGCAGCTGCTTGGCCAGCGGCTTGACGTCCTTCTTGGGGATGGAGCGGAAGAGGAAGAGCTCGAGCAGCTCGTAGTCGGGCAGGGCGGCGAGCCCGCCGGCGACCGCGCGGCGGCGCAGCCGCTCGCGATGGCCCGCGAAATGGGGCGCCGGCGCCGCGAAGAGATCGGGCGCGCCGGAGGCGTCCTCTATGCCGGCCAGACCGCGCATGAGGAACAATGTTCCCCATGCGTTCCGGCTTGGCAAGCCTAGTTGTAGGCGACGGTCACGTTGAAGGTGCCGGTGTAGGCGCCGGGCGGGGTGCTGTCGCTGATGGCGAGCTGGCCGCCGACGCCGAAGGCGGCCGTCCCGGTGCCGCCGGTCGGACCGGAGAGCTGGCCCCCGCCCATGGTGGAGTTCAGGCTGACGGTGATCGGATCGGCGCCGCCGCGGGTCATGGTCATGGAGCCCGGCACGGTGACGGTGATGTTCATGCCCGCCTCGCCCGAGACGGTGAACGCCGCGCGGGTCGGGGTGGCGGCCGAGCCGCCGGTCACGCCGCTGGCGTTGCCGGTGACGTTCCGGTTTCCGGACTGGGCGTCGATGATGACGTTCCCGCTGCCCGACGTCGGCCGCATGATGGTGCCGAACACCAGGTCGGTGACCTTCGTCAGCTGCAGCGGCTGGGTGATGTTCATGCTGGCGGTGGTCGAGGTCGTGGTGCTCGTCTGCGCATGCGCGGTCCCGCCGACGGCGCACACGGCGGCCGCGGCGGCGGCGAGGCGGGCGAGGGCGGGCAGGATCTTCGACATGGTACGCGCTCCGGAGACTGGCCGTCCCGGACTGGTCCGAAACGGAACTTGGCCATACTGACCCCGCCCCGGGCGAGCAAGGTCCGGGCCAGCTTCCAAACGAAGACGATTACCCAATATGGGACTTCGGGAGCCCCGCCGGCGCGCGGATGCAACTTCCGCTAAGCATTTCGCCGGCGGTTCAACCCGCCAGCGCCGTAATGGCGCGGTCAGCCCTCGACGCTGACCTTGATGGCGTTGTCGTCAGAGTTGCGGTCGATCTGCTTGTTGTAGGGATCGACGCCCGCGAACCTGGGCGGCTTGTCCACCGTGACCGTGATCGTCTGGGCGCCGTCCCGGAGGGGCGTCAGACGGAAGTAGGCCACGTCGTCCTTGCCGAAGCCGGGCTTGCCGGGCTCGGCGGTGAAGACGCCGACGTCGAACAGCTCGCCGGGACGCAGCGGGGCCGGCGTCTCCTTGCCCTGGCCGTCGGCGTACATCTTGCGGGCCTCGATGGTCAGGGTCACGTCGTAGCGGCCGTCGGGACGCTTGCGGGCCGTGGCCGTCTTCGTCTTCAGGTCGTAGAGCGTGATCTTCTCGAAGAGGTCGGTGATGAGCTGCTGGTGCTCGGGCCCGGCCTCGGCGCGCAGGGCGTCGACCAGGTCCTGCGAACGGGGGTAGGGCGCGCCCTTGAAGGCGTACTGCGCGAGCACGCGGCGCAGGGCGGCGTTGACCTTCTCCTCGCCCAGCCGGTCGCGCAGCAGGTACATGACGATGCCGCCCTTCTGGTAGTGGATGTAGGGCTGGTTCTCGACCCGGATCAGCGGCAGCTCCTCGATCGCCTCGCCGCCGCGCGAACGCAGGTAGGTGTCGAGCTCGCGCTTCAGGAACCGCCGGATGGCGTCCTGGCCGTAGGTCTTCTCCATGACCATCAGGGCCGAATACTGGGCCAGGGTCTCGGACAGGACCGTGCCGCCCTGCATGTCGGCGCCGATCACCTGATGGGCCCACCACTGGTGCCCCAGCTCGTGCGCGGTGACGTAGGTGACGAAGTCGATCTTGTCGGGCTTGGTGTTGTCGGTGACGAACCCGATGCTCTCTGAATAGGGCATGGTGTTCGCGAAGGCCTGGGCGAAGGACGCGTAGGCCGGGAACTCCAGGATCCGCGCCTGGCGGAACTGGTAGGGGCTGAAGTTCGCCTGGAAGTAGTCGAGGCCCAGCTTCAGCGCATCGATCATCCGGTCCACGTTCCAGGGATGCTGGGCGTCGTAGTAGATCGCCAGCTCCACGCCCTTGTAGTCGACCTTGCGGATCGCGTAGTCGGCCGACTGCACCGAGAAGAAGTTCAGCACCGGCGCGTCGGTGCGGTAGCGCACCGTGCGGCGCCCGTCCCGCGTGACGTCCGAGACGAGGTAGCCCGGCGCGATCGGCGTCTGGCCGGCGACGGTGGTGATGGTGATGTCGGCGTTCACCCAGTCGGCGTTGGCCAGGTAGTTGCGGCCGGTCGCCGTCATGTCCTCCAGCTTGGGCGGGCGGATCTCGGCGGGCAGGCGGTACTTGCGCCGCTTGGCGCGGTCGCGGAGCAGGTCGTTCTTGTCCATGCCGACGACGGGCGCGAACTCGAAGTTGTTCACGAACGTCCCGTTGTCGACGAGCCGGGTGGTGTTGCCGCGGTTCCGGAAGCCCTTCTGCTGCATCACGGTGGTGAAGCTCAGCGTGGCCTGCTCGCCCGGCTGCAGCGGGGTCTCGAAGGTGAAGATGCGGTAGTTGAAGCGCGGGTGCGTCTCGAGCTTCGCCGGCCGCGACAGGACGATCTTCTCGGCCTCCGTGTCGCGGTCGAGGCGCAGGTGGAGCTGGCGGATCGGCGCGCCGGAGTCGTTGACGAGCTGGTAGCGGCCCTCAGTGACCAGCCGCGGGGCGTGCGGGTCGAGGTCGAGCGCCAGGACCACATCGGTGATCGAGGGCTGGACCAGCGTCTCGTACCGCAGGAAGCGCTTCTCGTAGTCGGCCTGCCAGCGCTCGTCGTCGATGGCGGTGCGGTAGTCGTTCCAGACGTTGGTGTTGACGAAGATGTAGCCGCCGAGGGCGACGAAGGCGACGAGCGCGACGCCGCCGACGAGGCCCGCGGGACCGGCCAGCCGGCGCGGCAGGCGCTTCAGGCGCGGCGCGAGGCGCGTCTCGGTCCCCCGCCGCCACAGGCCATAGGCCAGCACCAGCAGGATCACCGCGAAGGCCGACCAGTAGGCGCGGAACCAGGCGGCGAACTTCCAGTAGTCGCCCTGGCCGTTCATGTCCGACAGCGGCACGGGCGGATAGCCGCCGTAGAGGTAGAGGTTGTGGTCGAACCCGACCTGCGAGAGCGTCAGGGTGGCGATCAGGTAGACCAGCATCAGCCCCCAGCCGACGAACTTGTGCGGCGAGATGGCCTGCAGGAACACCGCCAGCGCCGCCAGCAGCGTCCAGTCCACCGCATAGGGGACCACGTACCAGGCGAGGTACTTGCCGAACTGGTAGTCGGTGTAGCCGTGGAAGGTCTGGACGATCACGCCCGCCGCGGCGCTGACCAGCAGCGTCGAAAGCAGGACGAGGGCGATGGCCAGGGTCTTGGGGACCACGAAGGCCCAGTCGGGCACGGCCGTGGAATCGACGATCTCGTGCGTGCGCCGCTCGCGCTCGCGCCAGACGAGTTCGCCCGCGTAGTAGATGGCGATGATGATGACGATGAGCGAGAACGAGCCGTTCAGCACGTCGATCACCCAGCGGGTCACCGGATAGAGCGCCGAGCCGCGCAGCTCGGCCCCGAAGGCGAGCGCCCCGATGCTGTTGAACAGGCCGAGCAGCAGCAGGACCACGTAGGCCGGGCTCTTGAACACCTGGGCCATCTCGAAGCGGGTGCGCTTCACGAGCTGGGCCCGGGCCGCGGCCGCGCCGAAGCTGGGCGCCGGCAGCGGACCGGCGGGCGGGACGTAGGCCTCCTCGGCCTTCGTCTCGGCCTTGCGGCGGGTCCTGGCGCCCTTGGTCTCGAAGCGGAACAGGGGGTAGGCGGCGGCCAGGGCGGCGAGCGCCACCGACAGCCAGATCACCCGGTTCCAGAGCAGGCCGCCCGCGACCGCCGGCATGGTGGTGTTGGCGTCGGCGGCGGTGAAGTAGCGGGTGGCGGCCTGGAAGGCGGCCAGGCCCAGGGGCTCGGCGAGGGCGGCGAGTTCGATCCGGCTGGGGTCGCGCAGGGCGCCCATCAGCACGAAGTAGGCGATCAGGAAGCCGGCGACCCCGATGTAGGCGCCCATCATCGAGCGCGTGACAGTGGTCAGGGCGAAGAACAGCGCCGAGACCAGGAACAGACCCGGCAGCGCCAGGTAGACGTAGGCGAAGGCGTAGTCGGAGAGCCGGTTCGGCCCGAGCGTCTCGGGATCGACCCACGGCATCAGCGAGCCCACGAACACGCCCAGCGGCACGAACAGGAAGGCCAGGGCGATGGCGACGAAGGCGCCGGCGAAGCGGCCGTACAGGTAGTCGAACTTGCGGATGCGCGTGGAGCGGACGATCGGGCCGTAGCCCGTCTCGTCGTCGCGGACGATGACGTTGGCCACGAACGCCGTCGAGGCGAACATGAAGAACAGCGTCATGATCAGCGTGGTCGTGCCGATCGCGACGGGCGCGTTCTTGTGGATGTTGCCGCCGGAGCCGATCTGGATCTGGTCGATCACGACCGAGCCGAACACCAGCAGGAAGAAGATCAGGCCGGTGATCCAGAAGATCGGCTGGCGGACCTGGTAGCGCAGCTCGAAGGCCGCGATCTTGCCGAACATGGGACGCGCTCCGGGATCAGGCGGCGCGGCGCGCGGCGGCGAGGGTCGAGAAGTAGACGTCCTCCAGGCCGCCCGGGGCGGGCTCGAAGCCCGGATCGGGGCGGGCCGCGGCCAGGACGTGGATCACCGTGCGCCCGCCGGCCAGGCGGGTGGAGATGATCTCGTGGCGGGCCTTCTCGCCGTCGAGTTCGTGGCGGTCGATGACCTTGCGCCAGACGCGGCCGTTCAGCTCGGCCATCAGCTCGGACGGGGCGCCTTCCTTGAGGATGCGGCCCTGCGCCAGGACGGCCATGCGGGGGCACAGGTCGGCGACGTCCTCGACGATGTGGGTCGACAGGATGACGACGACGTTCTCGCCGATCTCGGCCAGGAGGTTGAGGAAGCGGTTGCGCTCCTCGGGGTCGAGGCCGGCGGTGGGCTCGTCGACGATGATGAGCTGCGGCTGGCCGATCAGCGCCTGGGCGATGCCGAAGCGCTGGCGCATGCCGCCCGAGTAGCCGGCCACGGCCTTCTTGCGCACGTCCCAGAGGTTCACCTGGTGCAGCAGGGCCTCGACGGTCTGCTTGCGTTCGCCCTTGCCGGCGATCCCCTTCAGCACGGCCATGTGGTCGAGGAGGTCGTAGGCCGAGACCCGCGGATAGACGCCGAAGTCCTGCGGCAGGTAGCCCAGGGTGCGGCGCAGCTGCTCGGGCTGGCGGATGACGTCGATGTCGCCGAACCGGATCTCGCCCGAGGTGGGGGTCTGGAGCGTCGCGATCGAGCGCATCAGGGTGGATTTGCCGGCCCCGTTCGGGCCCAGCAGGCCGAACATCCCCTTGCCGATCTCGAGATCGACGCCGTCCAAGGCGCGCGTCCCGTTGGCGTAGACGTGCGCGAGATTCCTGATCGAAAGCATGTTCTTGCCACTCCCCGTCGGAGGGCGAAGCTGCCTTGTTCCCCGCCGGAGTGGCAAGTGAGGAGGTTGTAACTTTTGCGACCGGCCCCTCAGCCGCCCGTCGGCAGGGCGCCGGCGACGACCCGGTGGTGGCGGACCTGCGGGGGCCGGTCCAGCAGGAATCGGTCGTCCTCGGGATAGTAGACGGCGCGCTCGGGCTCCGGCCCGGCGAATCCGTGGATGGCGTCCATGCCGGTCCACCAGGAGAGGGTGGAGACCTCGGAGGTCCCGTCGCCCAGGTCGCGGAAGATCATCTGCCAGCCGAGGCAGCCGGGGGTGGCCAGGTACTCGCGCCCGCCGGTCGCCTCGATGTAGGCGGCGTACTCCGCCTCGTCCGCGGTCCGGATCCGGCCGGTCCACGCCCTGAGGATCATGGGGCCCTAGGCGCCCTGGATCGGCGGCTTGAAGATGCCCGCCGGCGAGAGGGTGAAGATCTCGACGCCGTCCTCGGTGACGCCCACCGAATGCTCGCACTGGGCCGACAGCGACTTGTCGCGGGTGACCGCGGTCCAGCCGTCGGAGAGCAGCTTCACCGGATGCTTGCCGAGGTTCACCATCGGCTCGATCGTGAAGAACATGCCGGGCTTCAGCACCGCGCCTTCGCCCGGGCGGCCGAAGTGCAGGATGTTGGGCGCGTCGTGGAACACGCGGCCCAGGCCGTGGCCGCAGAAGTCGCGCACGACCGAGCAGCGCATGCTCTCGACGTAGGACTGGATGGCGTGGCCGATGTCGCCGGTCGTGGCGCCGGGCTTCACGGCCGCCAGGCCGCGCTCGAGCGCCTCGTAGGTGACGTCCACCAGCCGCTTGGCCCGCGGGGCCACCTCGCCGACGCCGTACATGCGCGAGGTGTCGCCGTGCCAGCCGTCCACAATGACGGTGACGTCGATGTTGGCGATGTCGCCCTCGCGCAGCACCCGCTCGCCCGGGATGCCGTGGCAGACGATGTGGTTGGGGCTGATGCAGGTGGTCCGCGTGTAGCCGCGGTAGCCGAGGCAGGCCGGGATCGCGCCGTGGTCGAGGATGAACTCGCGGGCCAGGTCGTCCAGCGTCTCGGTGAGCACGCCGGGGACCACGTGGGGCGTCAGCATGTCGAGGCACTCGGCGGCCAGCCGGCCGGCCTTGCGCATGCCCTCGAAGTCTTCGGGCTTGTGCAGCTTGATCTGGCCGGTGCGGTGCTCGGCGTCGAGGATGTCGGTCATCATGAACTCCGCGGCCTATGTCGCAATCGTAGCACGGGAATTCAACCGGCGCGGCGGCTTGCGGGACGAAGGAACGCATGCCAGCGTCCGCCGCCTCTCGGTCGTGGGGAATTTCGGAACACCATGCGCATCGCAACCTTCGCCGCCGCGGCGGCCGTCCTGCTGGCCGGCGCGGCCCAGGCCCAGGCCCAGACTCAGCCCACGACGCCGGAGCCGCCGCGGGCGGCCAAGCGCCCCCACGAGGTGAAGGCGCCGGGCGGGACCCGGACGGACGAATACTACTGGCTGCGCGACGACACCCGGAAGAACCCGGAGATGCTGGCCCACCTGGCCGCCGAGAACGCCTACGCCGACGCGGTGCTGGCGGCGAACAAGCCGCTGAAGGAAGCGCTCTACAAGGAGATCGTCGGGCGGGTGAAGCAGGACGATGCGTCCGTGCCGTACCGCGAGCGGGGCTACTGGTACTACACGCGCTTCGAGGCCGGGAAGGACTACCCGATCCTCGCGCGCCGGAAGGGCGAGATGACCGCGCCCGAGGAAATCCTCCTCGAGCAGAACGCAATGGCGCAGGGCAAGGGCTACTTCAACGTCGGCGAGGCGGTGGTGAGCCAGGACAACCGCCTGCTGGCCTGGGCCGAGGACACGGTGGGCCGGCGCCAGTACGTGCTGAAGGTGAAGGACCTCGCCACCGGCCAGGTGCTGAGCGACACGGTGGAGAACATCGAGCCCAACATCGTCTGGGCCGACGACAACCGGACGATCTTCTACATCGAGAAGGACCCGGTGACCCTGCTGTCGAAGCGGGTGAAGGCGCACGTGCTGGGCACGCCGGCCAGCGCCGACAGGCTGGTCTACGAGGAGGCGGACGACAGCTTCTACATGGGGCTCGGCCGCACGCGGTCGGACAAGTACCTGTGCGTCCTGCTGCAGAGCACCACGGCCACCGAGCAGCGCTGCACCCCGGCCGCCGCGCCCGGCGCGCTGCAGGTGGTGGCGCCGCGCGAGCGGGACCACCTCTACCAGGCCGACCACCTGGCCGGGCGCTGGGTGATCCGCACGAACTGGGACGCGCCGAACTACCGGCTGATGCAGGCGCCCGACGGCGCCTGGGGCGAGAAGGCGCGCTGGACCGACTTCGTGCCGCACCGGGCCGACGTGTTCATCCAGGACTTCCGGCTGTTCGACACCTTCACCGCGATCGAGGAGCGTTCGGGCGGACTGAAGCGGCTGCGGCTGCTGAAGCCCGATGGGGGCTCGGAGTTCGTGGCGGCGGACGAGCCGGCCTACACCATGGGCTTCGGGACCAACGCCGAGGCCGACTCCACGGCGCTGCGCTACACCTACACCTCGCTGACCACGCCGCTGTCGACCTATGACCTGGACCTGGCCACCGGCAAGCGCACCCTGCTGAAGCAGACCCCGGTGATCGGCTACGATCCCTCGCAGTACGTGACCGAGCGCGTCTGGGCCCCGGCCCGCGACGGGACGAAGATCCCGGTCTCGCTGGTCTACCGGAAGGGCTTCAAGCGCGACGGGACCGCGCCGCTGTTCCAGTACGCCTACGGCAGCTACGGCATCTCGATGGACCCGGCGTTCAACCTGCCGGCGGTGAGCCTGCTGGACCGCGGGGTCGTCTACGCCATCGCCCACATCCGCGGCGGCCAGGAGATGGGCCGCAAGTGGTACGACGACGGCAAGCTGCTGAAGAAGCAGAACACCTTCAACGACTTCGTGGACGTCACCCGCCACCTCGTCGCCAAGAAGTACGCGGCCAGGGAGCGGGTGGGCGCCATGGGCGGCTCGGCCGGCGGCCTGCTGATGGGGGCGGTGGCCAACCAGGCGCCGCAGGACTACCGGGTGATCGTCACCCAGGTGCCGTTCGTGGACGTGGTCACGACCATGCTCGACGAGTCGATCCCGCTGACCACCAACGAGTTCGACGAGTGGGGCAACCCGAAGGACCCGGCCTACTACCGCTACATGCTGGGCTACTCGCCGTACGACAACATCAAGGCCCAGGCCTATCCGGCGATCTTCGTGGGCACCGGCCTGTGGGACAGCCAGGTGCAGTACTACGAGCCGGCCAAGTACGTGGCGCGGCTGCGCGAGACCAAGACCGACGACAATCCGCTGGTCTTCCGGGTGAACATGGAGGCCGGCCACGGCGGCAAGTCGGGCCGCTTCCGCCGCTACGAGGAGATGGCGGAGTACTACGCCTTCGTGCTGGACCAGCTCGGGGGGAAGTAGGGCGTCAGGCCGGCCGCCCCGTCCCGGATGTGTCCCAGGGAAGCGGCCGGCCGAGGCGCACGCGGGCCGCGTCGATCTCGCAGCCGTAGACCAGCACCTCGACCCCGGCGGACGCCACCTCGGCGAGGGCGGCGGCGAACTTCGGGTCGCAGTCGGCGGCGGGGCTGAAGCGGTCGCAGTCGGTGCGCTGGACGACGAACAGGACGACGGCCCGGTCGCCCTGGGCGGCCATGGCGGCGAGCTCGCGCAGGTGCCTGGTGGAGCGCGCGGCCACGCAGTCGGGGAATTCGGCCAGGCCCGGCTGGCGCATCAGGTGGACGTTCTTCACCTCCAGCCAGCATCGCGGGCGGTCCGGCGCCTCCAGCAGGAAGTCGACGCGGGAGTTCTCGCCGTAGCGGACCTCGCGGCGGTGGGACGCGTAGCCGGCGACCTCGGGGATGGCGCCTGCCGCCAGGGCCTCGGCGACGAGGCGGTTGGGGTGCAGGGTGTTGATCCCCACGAGCCCGCCGTCGGCCTCCACCAGCTCCAGCGTGTGGGCGAGCTTGCGCTTGGGGTCGTCGGAGCGGGAGAGCCAGCAGGTCAGGCCCGGCGTGTTCAGGCCCAGCATGGCGCCGGGGTTCGGGCAGTGGGCGGTGAGCGGCGTCCCGTCGTCCAGCACCACGTCGGCGAAGAAGCGCTTGTAGCGCGAGACCAGGCGGCCGCGGATCAGGGGCGAGGGGAAGTCCATGGCGTGGGCCGATAGCAAGCCCCCGAATGACCGGCTAGAGAGTGGCCTCATGAGCCAGGCCATTCCCGACCGCGTCACGGCCGCGGTGCTGATCATCGGCGACGAGATCCTCTCGGGCCGGACCCAGGACACCAACCTGCGCGACATCGCCCGCTACCTGGGCGTCCTCGGCGTCGACGTGGCCGAGGCGCGCACCGTGCCCGACGTGCTGGAGGAGATCGTCGAGGCGCTGAACGCCCTGCGCGCGCGCCACGACTACGTGGTGACGACCGGCGGGATCGGGCCGACCCACGACGACATCACCGCCGACGCGGTGGCCGCCGCGTTCGGGGTGGAGCTGATCGAGCATCCCGAGATCATCGCCATGCTGGAGGCGCGGTTCGGCGACCAGCTGAACGCGGCGCGGCGGCGGATGGCGCGGGTGCCGGTGGGGGCGGACCTGGTGAAGAACCCGGTGCAGGGCCCGCCCGGCTTCACCATCGGCAACGTCTTCACCCTGGCCGGCGTGCCGCAGATCATGCGCGGCATGCTGGAGGACGTGGGCCCGCGCCTGCGGGGCGGGCGGCCGACCGTCTCGCGCACCGTGCGGGTCGAGGGCGCGGGCGAGGGCCAGATCGCCGCGCCGCTGGAGGGCGTGGCCAAGGCCCATCCGGACATGTCGCTGGGCAGCTATCCGTTCTTCACGCCCGAGGGCTACGGCTCGAACCTCGTCGTCCGGGCGCGCGACCCCGAGGCGCTGGCGGGCGTGGTGCAGGAGCTGATCGCGGCCCTGGCCGCGGCGGGGATCGCCCAGGCGCGCGAGGTCGAATAGGCGCGGCGGCGCGCAAGGCGCGTCGTGACAAACGGGTAATTTGATGCGCGAACGCCGTTGGCCTATCGTGGGTAGAGTTGTCTGTGGGGAAAGTACGATGATCGTCTCCATCCTGGCCGCCGCGCTGCTGCTGGCCGACGGAACGCCGGCCGCCGCCGATGCCGCCGACAAGAAGGCCAAGGTCGCCGACGCCGACCCGATGGTCTGCAAGAACGAAGCGGTCCTGGGCTCGCGCATGCCCAAGCGGGTGTGTCAGCTGAAGAGCGAATGGGAGCGGCAGAAGGCGGAAGCCCGCGCCAACCTCGACCGCAGCCAGACCCAGCGCGGCCTGAGCCACAACGGCCAGTAGCCGGGGCCGTCGGCCACCTGCGATTCGGAGGGCCCGTAAAGGGTCCTCTTTCCGCTGTGGATAAGATGTGCGCAAATGGCGGCGCTTGAGGGCGCCCGCCGAAGGAGCGCCCGGGAGATGGGGCGGTCCTGGTGAAGACGCTTGCCGTGATGTCCCGCAAGGGCGGGGCGGGAAAGACGACGGTCGCCGTCAACCTGACCCTGGCCGCCCGCGCCATGGGCGTGAAGGCGGTGCTGGCCGACGCCGACCCGATGCGCAGCGCCTGCGAGGTGCTGAAGGGCCGCGAGGAGGCGGCCTCGGTGCTGTTCGAGACCAGCGCCGCCAAGCTGTTCCCCCTGACCCAGGCCTGCGCCCGCGCGGGCGTCGAGCTGCTGATCATCGACACCCCGGCCGCGCCCGAGGCCGACGTGGCCGAGGCGGTGAAGGTGGCCGACCTGTGCCTGGCGGTGGCGCGGCCCACCTACCTGGACCTGGCGGCCGCGGTGCTGTCGGTGGCGGTGATCCAGCGCCTGGGCCGCGAGGGCCTGATCGTGCTGAACCAGTGCGCCCCGGCCCGCAACGGCGCCGAGCCGCCCGGCGTGCTGAAGGCCTTCGAGGCCCTGCGGTTCGCCAGCCTGCCGGTGGCGCCGGTCGCCCTGCGCTCGCGCGTCGTCTACCAGACCGCCTTCGCCCAGGCCCGCTCGGTGCTGGAGATCGACGCCGACGGCGCAGCCGCCAACGAGGTGCGCGAGCTGTTCGGCCATGTCTGGCGCCAGCTGAAGGGCGAGGCCCGCCCGCCCATCGGCCCGCCTTTCCCCTCGGCCAACGACGACCTGGGCGAGGATGGCGCGCGCCGCAGCCTGAACCTGCTGCCGACCGCCTGAGGCGTTCGCGCCGGCCATTCTCCGGCTACTTGTAGGCCACGGCGGCGCTGGCCGCCCCCGCCAGCGGGATCACCTCGCAGCGCGAGAAGCCCGCCTCGCGGCACCAGCCGGCGAAGTCCGCGCCGGTGAAGTCGAAGGCGTCGCCGAACTCGATCAGCATGTTGAGCGACATCATCAGGCCGTAGGCGTTCGTCCGCCGCTCGTCGTCGATGATGTTCTCGATGGCGACCAGCGCGCCGCCTTCGGGCAGCGCCCGGTAGGCCTTGGCGATCAGCATCTTCTTATGCTCGAGATTCCAGTCGTGGAGGATCATCCCCATGGTGATCACGTCGGCCTTCGGCAGCTCCTCCGCGAGGAAGTCGAGCGCGCCCGCCCGAACGCGCCCGGCGAGCCCCTCGCGGGCGATCCGGCGCTCGGCGATCGGACCGACGACGGGAAGGTCGTAGGTCGCGCAGGCCAGGTGCGGGTGGCGCCTCGCGACGATGCAGGACAGCAGGCCCGTCGCCCCGCCGATGTCGGCCAGCGAGCGGTGCGGGGCGAAGTCGAACCTCTCGGCGAAGGCCTCGAAGTTGCGGAGCGAGGCGCCGGTCATGGCGTCCATGAACTGCTCGAGGCGGGCCGGATCGGCGTAGAGCTCCTCGAACACCGGCTTGCCCGTGCGGGCGGCCTCGTTCTGCGGCCGGCCGGTGCGCAGCGCGTTCGTCAGGTCGCCCCAGAACGGATAGAGGCGCGCGTTGGCCATCTCGAGCAGCCCGCCGACGTACCTGGGGCTGGCGCGGTCCAGGAAGACCGCCGTCTCGGGCGTGTTGGCGTAGAGGGCCGAGGCGCCCGCCCCGGCGCGGTCCAGCATGCCGATGGCGACCAGGCCGTCCAGGAAATCGGCGGTGGCGCGCGGGTGCAGGCCAAGCCGGGCCTCCAGCTCGGCGGCGCTCATGGGCCGTTCGGCGAGCACGCTGAAGACGCCGAGCTCGACGGCGCTGAGCAGGGTCTTGGAGGCCCAGAAGCCCATGCCGACCTCGTAGACGCGGTCCGGTGCGACGGTCGCGACGTTGATGCCCATGTGATGGTCCTTTCAGGCGTTGGGTGCGCCGGGCGCCGGCCCGACGGCGTCGCTTCTGACGTCGCGGCGTGGACGCCGCCGTTTGAAAGAACGTTGTAATTGTAGGCGCGCGGGGGCGGCGCTAGTTTCGACGGATGGGCGAGGCCGCCAAACCCTTCGAGCTCCAGCTCCTCGGCCCGCTCACGGTCCGGCGGGACGGCGCGGCCGAACTGCTGCCGGCCTCGCGCAAGACCCGCGCCCTGCTGGCCTATCTGACGATCTCCGGGAAGCCCGAGCGGCGCGAGCGCCTGTGCGAGCTGTTCTGGGACGTGCCGGACGATCCGCGCGGCGCGCTGCGCTGGAGCCTGAGCAAGCTGCGGCCGGTCGTCGACAGCGGCGACGAGGTGCGGTTGCTGGCCGATCGCGAGTGGGTCGAGATCCGGCTCCCCGACGAGGCCGTCGACTGGCGGCGCCTGAAGTCCCTCGCCCAGCGGGGCGTCGCCCGGGCGCCGACCGAGGCGCTGCAGGCGGCGGCGGGGGGCGGCGAGCTGCTGGAGGGCCTGGAGCTTCCGCGCTGCGAGCGCTTCCGCGCCTGGAGCGTGGCGCACCGAGAGGACGTCGTGCGCTGGCGGGGGCAGGTGCTGCGCGAGCTGACCGGCCGGGCGCTGCCGCCCGAGACGGCGATCGCCCACGCGCGGGCCTGGGTGGAGCTGGACGGCGACTCGCCCGAGCCGTGGCGGCGGCTGGTGGGGTTGCTTGAATCCGCGGGCCGGACCCGCGACGCCGACGAGCACCGGGCGCTGGCCGAGCGTCGCCTGAGGGCGGCCGGCGGCCAGGCGCCCGCCGACCTGCGCGCTCGACCGGCGGCGGTGCGGGCCGCTGCAGCGCCGCCGGCGGCCGACATCCGCTTCTGCAGCGCCTCGGACGGGGTCTCGATCGCCTACACGGTGCAGGGCGGCGGGCCGCCGCTGGTGAAGACCGCCAACTGGATGACCCACCTGCAGCGCGACGCCGAGGGGCCCATCTGGCGGCACTGGATCGCCGAGTTCACGAAGGGGCGCGCCTTCGTCCGCTACGACCAGCGGGGCAACGGCCTCTCGGACTGGAACGCGCCCTTCAGCGTCGAGGCGTTCGTCGACGACCTGGAGCGGGTGGTGGACGCCGCGGGGCTCGAGCGCTTCGACCTGCTGGGCATCTCGCAAGGGGCGGGCGTGGCGGTGGCCTACGCCGTGCGCCATCCCGAACGGGTGCGCCGGATCGTGCTCCTGGGCGGCTTCGTGAAGGGGTGGGCCCTGCACGCCACGCCCGAGGAGCGCGAGCGGCGCGAGGCCATGCTGACGCTGACGCGGACGGGCTGGGACCTCGATACGCCGGCCTTCCGGCAGATGTTCACGTCGCTGTTCATCCCCGACGGCGGATCCGACGACCAGCACTGGTTCAACACCACCCAGAAGCTGTCGACCAACGGCGAGAACGCCTACGCCATCCAGCGCTGCGGGGCCGAGGCGGACGTGGAGCCCCTGCTGCCCCGCGTCGCCGCGCCGACCCTGGTCGCGCACTGCCGCGGGGACGCGGTCGTGCCGTTCGCCACGGGACGCGAGATCGCCAGCCGGATTCCCGGCGCGCGCTTCCTGCCGCTCGAGGGCCGCAACCACATCATCCTGGAGCAGGACGCCGCGTGGCGGCGGTTCGCGGACGCGGCGCGGGCGTTCCTGGACGAGGCCGACGGCGCCTGACGCGCAGGCTTCCCTTACGTTAACGGTGTTAACTTACGGCGCAGCTCTGGACAGGGCCTGGGAGCGTTCCCAGCTAGGACGACGAGCGCCGCCGCGACGGGCGTCCGACGCTCAGCCAGATCCACATTCCAGGGGGAATTCCGCATGTCGGGGACGGTCCGTTTGGCCGTTGCGGCCGCGTTGTCGCTCGTGCTGAGCGCATGCGGGGCGAGGAAGGCGGAGCCCGTGCAGGGTCCGCCGACGGTGGCCGTGTCGGCGCCGCTGCAGCGCGAGATCGTCGACTGGGACGAGTTCGTCGGCCGCTTCGAGGCGGTGGACGAGGTCGAGGTGCGCCCGCGCGTCTCGGGCTACGTCCGCTCGATCCATTTCCGCGACGGCGACCTGGTCCGGAAGGGCCAGCTGCTGTTCGTCATCGACCCCCGGCCGTACGAGGCGGCCCTGGCCCAGGCCCGCGCCGAGGTGCGGCAGGCTGAGGCCCAGGCGGCCCGGGCCAAGCTGGAGCTGGAGCGGGCGCAGAAGTTGCTGGAGACGGGCTTCGTCAGCCGGGCGGTCCACGACGCGCGGCTGGCCGAGGCGCGGTCCGCCGAGGCGGCGGTGGGCGCGGCGCGCGCCGCCGAGCAGGCGCGGGCGCTGGACGTCTCGTTCACCCGCGTGACCTCGCCGATCTCGGGCCGGGTGTCGGACCGGCGGGTGAGCGTGGGCAACCTGGTCGCCGCCGAGGGCGCCGAGCCGACCCTGCTGACCACGGTGGTCTCGCTGGACCCGATCCGCTTCGCCTTCACGGGCTCGGAGAGCGTCTACCTGAAGTACCAGCGGCAGAACCGCGACGGCTCGCGGCCCAGCTCGCGCAGCGCGGCCAATCCGGTGGAGATCCAGCTGCAGGACGAGACCGGCTACGCCTGGCGCGGGCGGATGGACTTCGTGGACAACGCCCTCGACACCGGCTCGGGCACGATCCGCGGCCGGGCGATCGTGCCCAACCCCGACCTGTTCCTGACCCCGGGCATGTACGGCCGGATGCGGCTGCTGGGCTCGGGCGCCTATCCCGCGCTGCTGGTCCCGGACGCGGCGGTGATGACCGACCAGTCGGACAAGATCGTGCTGGTGGTGGCGAGCGGGAACGTCGTCCAGCCCCGCAAGGTGGAGCTGGGCCCGCTGGTCGACGGCCTGCGGGTCGTGCGCGCCGGGCTGGAGGCGGGCGACCGGGTGGTCGTCGAGGGCCAGCAGCGGGTGCGTCCGGGAATGAAGGTCGTGCCGCAGCCGGGCCGGATCGTGGCCCAGGCGCCGACCGCGCCGCGCCCGGATGTCGTCTCTCCCCCGGCCGCCCAGGCCACCGCCGCCGCCAACGCGGAGTAGGCCCGTGCGTTTCTCCAGGTTCTTCATCGACCGGCCGATCTTCGCGGCCGTGATCTCGATCATCATCGTGCTGGTGGGGGCCTTCGCCTATCCCACCCTGCCGGTGGCGCAGTATCCCGAGATCGCCCCGCCCACCATCACGGTGACGGCGGTCTATCCGGGCGCCTCGGCCGAGGTGATCGCCGACACCGTGGCGACGCCCTTGGAGCAGGAGATCAACGGCGTCGAGGACATGCTCTACATGTCCTCCTCGTCCACCTCGGACGGGCGGCTGACGATCACCATCACCTTCAAGCTGGGGACGGACCTGAACGCCGCCCAGGTGCTGGTGCAGAACCGGGTCGCCTCGGCCGAGGCGCGCCTGCCCGAGGAGGTGCGCCGCCTGGGCGTGGTCACCCGCAAGGCCTCGCCCGACCTGCTGATGGTGATCCACCTCTATTCGCCGGACGGCTCGCGCAGCCCCGAATACATCTCGAACTACGCGACGCTGCAGCTGCGCAACCAGCTCGCCCGGCTGGAGGGCGTGGGCGACGCCCAGATCTTCGGCGCGCGCGACTACGCCATGCGGGTCTGGATCGACCCGGACAAGGCCGCCGCCCACAACCTGACCGCCGGCGAGATCGTGCAGGCCCTGCGCGGGCAGAACGTGCAGGTGGCCGCGGGCACGGTCGGCGCGCCGCCGTTCTCGGACGCGGGCGCGGCCTTCGAGCTGAACGTCAGCACCCAGGGGCGCCTCGTGGCGCCCGAGCAGTTCGAGGACGTGGTGATCCGCGCCGACGGGCCGCAGATCGTGCGGGTCCGCGACGTGGCGCGGGTCGAGCTGGGCGCCCAGGACTACAACGTCAACGCCTACCTCGACCGCGGCCAGAAGGCGGTGGTCATCGGCATCAGCCAGCGGCCGGGCTCGAACGCGCTGTCCACCGCCGACGGCGTGCTGGAGACCATGAAGACGGCGGCCGAGAGCTTCCCGCCGGGCCTGGCCTACACCGTCATCTACAACCCCACCGAATACGTCGCCGAGAGCATCAAGGAGGTCCGCAAGACCCTGCTGGAGGCGGTGGTGCTGGTGGTGCTGGTGGTGGTCGTGTTCCTGCAGACCTGGCGGGCCGCGATCATCCCGGTGCTGGCGATCCCGGTCTCGCTGATCGGGGCGTTCCTGGTGATGGCGGGTTTCGGCGCCTCGCTGAACAACCTGTCGCTGTTCGGCCTGGTGCTGGCGATCGGCATCGTCGTCGACGACGCCATCGTGGTGGTCGAGAACGTCGAGCGGAACCTGGCCGCCGGCATGACGCCCAAGGAGGCGGCCTACAAGACCATGGAGGAGGTGGGCGGGGCGCTGATCGCCATCGCCCTGGTGCTGACCGCGGTGTTCGTGCCGACGGCCTTCATCACCGGCATCTCGGGCCAGTTCTACCGCCAGTTCGCCCTGACCATCGCCAGCGCGACGCTGATCTCGTGCCTGGTGTCGCTGACGCTCTCGCCGGCCATGGCGGCGCTGCTGCTGCGGCCGCATCCAGCCCATCCGCCGCGGCCCCGCGGCTGGCGCGCGCCGTTCCAGCGGTTCGGCGCCTGGTTCAACCGCGCCTTCGAGCGGCTGAGCGCCCGCTACGGGCGGCTGACCGGCCACACGGTGCGGCGGGTGGCTCTGATGCTGGCGATCTACGCGGTGCTGCTGCTGTTCACCGTCTGGCGGTTCGCGGCCACGCCCACCGGCTTCATCCCGGCCCAGGACCAGGGCTACTTCATCGCCGTCGTGCAGCTGCCGCCGGGCTCGTCGCTGGCGCGGACCGACGCGATCGTGCGGCGGGTGGCCGACGAGGCGCTGGACACCAAGGGCGTGATCCACGCCGCGGCGTTCGCGGGGCTGGACGGGGCGACGTTCACCAACGCCCCCAACGCCGGCACCATCTTCCTGTCGCTGACCCACTTCGAGGACCGGGCGAAGGAAGGGGTGGACGACCAGGAGGTGCTGGACGCCCTGCGCGCCCGGCTGGGCGCCATCCCCGGCGCGAACGTGCTGGTCATCCAGCCGCCGCCCGTGCGCGGCATCGGCACCGGCGGCGGCTGGAAGCTGATCGTCCAGGACCGCCAGGGCATGGGCTACCGCGCCCTGGAGCAGGCCACCGTCGACCTGATGATGCAGGGCAACCAGCAGGAGGAGCTGACCAGCGTCTTCACGCTGTTCAACACCTCGACGCCCAGGCTGTGGGCGGAGATCGACCGCGACAAGGCCGAGCTGGCCGGCGTGCCGCCCGAGCGGGTGTTCGAGACGCTGTCGACCTACCTGGGCTCCAGCTTCGTCAACGACTTCAACTACCTGGGCCGGACCTACCGGGTCACCGCGCAGGCCGACGCGCCGTTCCGCGACGAGGCCTCGGACATCGTGCGCCTGCAGACCCGCTCGGACAGCGGGGCGATGGTGCCGCTGGGCTCGGTGGCGACGGTGCGCGACGATTCCGGGCCCTACCGGGTGGTGCGCTACAACCTGTTCCCGGCGGCCGAGCTGCAGGGCGACACCAAGCCCGGCTACTCGTCGGGCCAGGCGCTGGCGGCGGTCGAGCAGATGGCGGATGAGCGCCTGCCCGAGGGCTTCGGCCACGAGTGGACCGAACTCGCCTACCAGCAGAAGGAGGCCGGCAATACGGGACCGATCGCCTTCGGCCTGGCGGTGGTGTTCGTCTTCCTGCTGCTGGCGGCCCAGTACGAGAGCGTGACCCTGCCGCTGGCGATCATCCTGATCGTGCCGATGTGCCTCTTGGCCGCCATGCTGGGGGTGAACCTGCGCGGCCAGGACAACAACATCCTGACCCAGATCGGGCTCGTGGTGCTGATCGGCCTGGCGGCCAAGAACGCCATCCTGATCGTCGAGTTCGCCAAGCAGGCCGAGGACCGCGGGCTGGACCGCTGGGCCGCGGCGGTGGAGGCGGCGCGCACCCGCCTGCGGCCGATCCTGATGACCTCGTTCGCCTTCATCCTGGGCGTGCTGCCGCTGGTGACGGCGAGCGGGCCGGGCGCCGAGATGCGCCAGGCGCTGGGCACGGCGGTGTTCTTCGGCATGGCGGGGGTGACCGCCTTCGGCCTCCTGTTCACCCCGGCGTTCTACGTGCTGTGCCGCGGGATCAGCGACCGGCTGATGGCGCGGTTCAGGCGAGGCGGGGAGGCGGCCGCGCCCGCGCCGGCGGAATAGGGCCGCCTTGACCTCCCCTACGTCGCCCGCGCAAGTGGCGGGCAAGCAAAAGGGGAGAGACGAGATGGCCTTCAAACCGTTCGACCTGACCGGCAAGGTCGCGCTGGTGACCGGCGGCAACGGCGGCATCGGCCTCGGCATGGCCGAGGGCCTGGCCGCGGCCGGGGCCAAGGTGGCGATCTGGGGCCAGAACCCGGAGAAGAACGCCAAGGCCGAGGCGACGCTGAAGGGCTACGGCGTCGAGGTGCTGGTCCAGAAGGTGGACGTGGCCGACGAGCAGGCGGTGGTGGCCGGCGTCGCCGAGGCGCTGAAGACGTTCGGGCGACTGGACTTCGTGGCCGCCAACGCCGGCGTCGGCGGCGGCGCGCCGTTCCACGAGATGACCACCGAGAAGTGGCGGCGGGTCACGACGGTGAACCTGGACGCGGTGTTCTGGACCTTCCGCGAGGCGGCCAAGCACATGATCGAACGGGCCGAGGCGGGCGACCCCGGCGGCTCGATGGTGGTGACCTCGTCCACCTCGGCGATCCACGGCGCGCCGCGCAACCAGGCCTACGCCTCGACCAAGGCCGGGGTGATCGCCATGATCCGCGGGCTGGCGGTGGAGTACGCCCGCTACGGCATCCGGGCCAACGCCATCCTGCCGGGCTGGATCGCCACCGACATGACCGCCGGCCTGCAGGCGTGGGACACCTTCAACGAGAAGGCCATCGGCCGGGTGCCGATGCGCCGCTGGGGCGAGGGCGAGGACTTCTCGGGCATCGCGGTGTACCTGGCCTCGGACGCCTCGAAGTTCCACACCGGCGACAGCTTCGTCATCGACGGCGGCTACACGATCTTCTGAGGCCGGACTCGCCCAAGGCCGCCGCGCGCCCATGCTGACCGATCCCCTCTTCTACGTCCTCGCCGTGCCGGCGGTGACGATGATGGGGCTGGCCAAGGGCGGCTTCGCCGGCGTCGGCGCCGTGGCCATGCCGCTGCTGGCCCTGGCCATCTCGCCGGTGCAGGCGGCGGCGATCCTGCTGCCGATCCTGATCGTGCAGGACGTGGTCGGGGTCTGGGCGTTCCGGAAGACCTGGGACCGGGGCGTGCTGGCCCTGATGCTGCCGAGCGCGGCGGCGGGCATCTTCCTGGGCTACCTGCTGGCCGCGCAGGTCTCGGCGGTGGCCGTGCTGGCGACGCTGGGGGCGATCTCGATCCTGTTCGCCGCGCAGCGGCTGTGGAGCCAGCGGGGCGGCCGGGTCGCCGCGCCCTCGAACGCGCCGTGGCCGGTCGGCGCCCTGCTGGGGGTGGCCTCGGGCTTCACCAGCCAGATCGCCCACGCCGGCCAGCCGCCGTTCCAGATGTGGGTGCTGCCGAAGAACCTCTCGCCCGCCAGCCTGGTGGGCACGACCGCGATCTTCTTCGCGGTGGTGAACTGGGTGAAGGTCCCGGCCTACGTCGCCCTCGGCCAGTTCACGCGGGAGAACCTGGCCACCTCGGCGGTGCTGGCGCCGGTGGCGATCGCCTCCACCTTCGCCGGCGTCTGGCTGGTGCGGCGGGTGAAGGCCGAGCGGTTCTACACGATCATCTACGTGCTGATGATCCTGGTGGGCGCGCAGCTGCTGTGGGAGGCCTGGGGTTCTTAGTGGTCGCGCGTCGGACGGCGAAACCGGCCTCCACTTTCGCCTGACGCGCTCGGGCCTAGTCCGTGAAGACCACCGTCTTGCGGCCGTTGAGGAGCACGCGGTCCTCCAGGCGCCAGCGGACGGCGCGGGCCAGCACGCGGCGCTCGATGTCGCGGCCCTTGCGGATCAGGGCGGCCGGCGTGTCGCGGTGGCTGATGCGCTCGACGTCCTGCTCGATGATCGGGCCCTCGTCGAGGTCGCCGGTGACGTAGTGGGCCGTGGCGCCGATCACCTTCACCCCGCGGGCGTGGGCCTGGTGGTAGGGGCGGGCGCCCTTGAAGCCCGGCAGGAACGAGTGGTGGATGTTGATGCAGCGGCCCTCGAGCTTGCCGGCGAGGTCGTCGGAGAGCACCTGCATGTAGCGGGCGAGGACCACGAGTTCGGTCCGGGTCTCCTCGATCAGCGACCAGAGGCGGGCCTCCTGCTGGGGCTTGGTCTCGGGCGTGATCGGCAGGTGGTGGAAGGCGATCCCCTGCAGGTCGGTGTGGGGGAAGGTGGAGGCCGGATGGTTGGAGACCACGGCGGTCAGATCCATCTGCAGCTCGCCCTGCCGCCAGCGCCAGATCAGATCGGAGAGGCAGTGGTCCTGCTGCGAGGCGAGGATCATCACCCGGCGGCGCTCCTTGCGGCCGCGCAGGGTCCAGGTCATGGCGTACTGCTCGGCGAGGGGCGCGAAGGCGGCGCGCCAGGCCTCGGCGCCGGCGTCGCCCGGATCGAACACCACGCGCATGAAGAACCGGCCGGTCTCCTCGTCGTCGAACTGCTGGGCGTCGAGGATGTTGGCGCCGCGCTCGAAGAGCAGGGCGGACACGCGGGCAACGATGCCGGGCTGGTCGGGGCAGGAGAGGGTCAGGATCATCGCCCGGCGCACGTCGCAAGCCCGGGCGGCACGGTCAAGCCCGCGGTGGCCCGCGGTGGATGGTTGCGGCCGGGCGCGGCGGCCGTAAGGTGGCGCCATGAGCTATGTGGACGGGACGTTCGCCGGCCGGACGGCGAAGCGCAGGGCCCTGGCGGCGCTGGCGGTCGTGAGCGTGGCGGCCTTCGTGCACGGCATGTTCCGCGACGTGGAGTTGCGGGCGCCGGAATGGGGCGGAACGGCGACGCCCGCCGCGCCCCCGCCGGCGCCCACCGTGGAGACGCCGCCGGAGAGCGCGCCCGCGGCCCCCGCGGCCGAGGACGCCGCCGAGGATGCGGCCGCCAAGGCCGAGCCTGCCGAGGCCGCCGACACGTCCGAAGCGGCCGAGGCCGAGCCTGCGGACCGCCCGCCCGTGGTGGAGGTTCCTCCGCCGCCGGCCGCCGGACAGCCTGCTCAGGCCGCCCAGCCTGCGCCCGCCCCGGCGCCGGCCGAGACCGAGGCGCCGACGGCCGCGCCTGCGCCCGCCGCGGCTCCCGCCCCGGCCGCCGAAGACCCGCCGACCTGAGCGCACCAGTCTCGCCCGAGCCGCCTTGGCGAACGCCGCGGACGAGGGATAGATACGGCGCGCCGTGCGGGCGTGGCGAAATTGGTAGACGCAACGGACTTGAACTGACGCTTGAGTGCGCCGGGGGAAACCCCGGACGTAGAACCGCTCAAATTCGGGGAACCCTGTCAGATGGCGATCCCGAGCCAAGCCCTGCGCGGCCACGCCGCGTTGGGAAGGTGTAGAGACTAGACGGGCGGCGCCTACGGCCAGCTGGCCAGGGCGAAGGGATAGTCCAGACCACGAACGCCGACGCACCGTCGGCGGCGGCGAAAGCCGAAGTGGTACGAAAATCCGTAGGGCCGCAAGGCTCGTGCCGGTTCGACCCCGGCCGCCCGCACCACCCGTCTCCGTTCCCGCCCGCCGCCGCGGCTAGCGGACCGCGCGGGGCCATTGCGAGGACCCGAACCGGCTCTGGAGGCGGCCGAGCTCGGCGATGGACTCCATCCTCCGGCAGTCCGAAAGCCGCGTCACGACCGCGCTCGTCCGGCGCTTGAAGGGGGAGCGGGCAAGCGGCTTGCCTGTCAGCGGATCGCCGAAGCGGCGGTCCCATTCGCCCGCGCGTCCGTAGGCGCCGCCGCCGCCGAGCTTCACCGCGGCATGCATGGCGTTCCGGGTCACGAGCCCGACGCCCTGTTCCTTGAGCGCGTAGCGGAATAGGTCGTCGGCGGCTTCGCGGCGGCCGGGCTGGCCCACGGCGTAGAGCCAGTCGTGCACCACGGCGGCCTCCACGTTGTCGCCGAACACGTCGATCAGCCGGTCGGCGAGAGGCGGTATCGACGCGAAGTCGGTCATGTAGCCCTTCGGAACGAGGATCACGTCGCCGGTCGGCGGGTAGCAGTAGAGCCAGTCCTGCATGACGATCGCCGCGCGCCGCTTCTCGATGCGATGGTCGCGCACGATCCGGACCTGGATGCCCGTCATGTCGCCCTGCGCAGCGTATTGAGACCACGCCGGCGGCGTGAGCAGGGCGAGCGCGGCGAGGGCGCCGGCCGCCAGTCCCCGGATCCTGCGGTCAGCCGGCATCCTTCATCCTCATGGTCACGTCGATGACATCCCGCATCGGGATGGTGATGTACCGGCCGGGGGCGCCCGGCAGGCTCTCGGGCGAGGCGGGGTGGTCGCCCGTCGCCTCGACCGACGGCTCCACCACCAGCACATCGGCGGCGCCCGGCGTGGCGACGGCGCACACGGCGAGGCGGTTCTGGGCGGACGGTCGGCGGAAGGCGTAGGCCTGGGCCGGATCCTGCTTGAAGGCCCGAAGCTCGGCGAGGTCGACCTTGAGGTCGTCGTCCCGGCAGACGAGGCCCGAGGCCTTCACCACGCGCCCCAGCACCGCGCGCTCGCCGGCGCCGGCCTTCCAGCGCACATAGTCGTCGAAGACGTAGAGCGAGCGCGGGATGTCGATCCGCGTATGCCCCGACACCTTCCGCGCGTCGTCGGGGTGCAGGAGGTCGCCGCTGGAGACGATGCGGATCTTCAGGTCCGCAGGGTCCGCGCCGGTCAGCGAGCGGATGAGGCTGGCCTGGAACGTGACGAGCGGCGCAGCCTGGGAGGTGCCGCTCAGGGCGACCGCGGGCCCTGCGTCCGAGGTCCAGGACTCCAGGTTGCAGCCGGGGGCCGCGACGTCGACGTTCGTGGAGCCGATGTTGGTGAAGCTGGTGAGCCGTCCGGCCGGGTCCGTGGCCGCGACGGTGATCACCGAGGCCGCGACGCCGATCCCGCCCCTGGCGGCCGGCTGGTAGTCGGCCGCGTTGCCGCGCCGGTCGTTGCCGGCGGCGACCACGAAGAGGTGCCGGCCCACCCCCTTCATGTCGGAGGCCTCGTCCAGGAACGTGAAGCTGGCGGGAATGCCGCTCGCCCGGCCGTCGTAGGTGAGGCTCAGGTTCACGATCCGGGAGCCCTGGAGCAGCAGCAGCTGGGAGCTCAGTTCCCGCTGTGAGCCGGCCATCAGCGTGGCCGAACCGCGGCCGACGTTGAGCTGGGTGAGCTTCAGCCACCCGACGCCCGGGCCGTACACCCTGGACCGGTGCGGGAGAAATTCCGTCCCGCCCAGCACCAGGCCGGTGACGTGGGTGCCGTGGCCGCTGAGCGGACCCGCCGGGCTGAGCCCGTTCTGATAGTTGACGGGATAGGTCTGCTGGCCCTGGGGGTCCTCGAGCACCGGGCCGAGGCGCCGGCCGTAGGTCGCCGTGTCGAAGTGCCGGCCGTCGAACTCCGGCGTGCGGAAGTCATAGCCGCCGGCCGGCCTGGGCCGGGCCCCGAAGAAGCCGTTGTCGGCGACCATAACGTCGACGGGATGCTCGACCCGCTGGTTCAGCGCCGCCGCCCGCTTCACGGCGAACTCGTAGGCGGCGACGACCGCGGCGGCGTCGAAGGGCCTGACGGGATCGGGGCCGCACTCGGCCGGCTTCTCGGGGACCGCGTCGACCCCGGAGTCGCCGACGTAGGTGACGATGCGGCCGGTGGTCGACGGCCCGAACTGGACATAGTTGGCCACGAGGCGGCCCGAGGCCGGCTTGAGATTCTCGGAGAGCGCCGACGCCTCGTCGGCGGGCAGGATCGAGGCCGCGGTGGCGTAGGGGATCCGAAGCTCGTCGCCGGGCCTCAGGCGCCCCGAGCGGATCACGCCCTCGGGGACGCCGAAGAATTTCGCGTTGGAGGCGGGCGTGCCCTGCACCCCGGTGAAGGCTTCCCGGATCTGCGCATAGGTGTCGCCGCTTTCCGCGACATAGACCTTCGGCGTTTCGAATTTCGCCACATAGGGGCAGTGGATGAAGTCGATCTGGTAGGCCCGCTCGCCGGCGGGCCGCCTGAGGTCGGCGTCGCTGAGGCCGTTCCTCTGCTTGAGCAGCGCCAGATAGTCGGGCGACGCGCGGCCGCAGAGGACCTCGACGATCTCCTGAGGGGTGAAGCGCCCGGCCTCGGGATAGCGGTCGGGACTGAGCCTGGTGGGGGGGACGAAGCCCGCGAAGGTCTCCAGCATCTCGCGGGTCAGATGCGGCCCTGTCGGCCGTACGGCGACGGCCGGCTCCGCCGCGGCCAGGCCCGGCCCGAGACCGAGCCAGAGCGCCGGGGCGAGGGCGAGCCAGGCCCCACCGCGCCTCAGGCGCGACACGGGAACTCCCCCGGCCGCTTGTTCACGCCGCACACGGTGGGCCGCCCGGAGTCCGCGATCCAGCGGTCGGACCAGGTCCGGAAGTCGGACGTCGCGAGGGCCGAATAGCGGCTGGTCAACCCGACCGCGCTGCAGCGTGGGACGGCGATCGAGGAATTCACGGCGACGATCCGCCGGCTCGCCGTCTGGTCCTGCAGCGTCGCGCCGGTCAGCAGCGGCCCGCCCGAGTCGCCGGGGCACAGGGCGGCGTCGCTGGACGTCGCCGATCGCGTCTGCAGATAGTTGCGTTCCGGCCCCGGCGAGGGCCGCCGCGAGATGGCGGCGTTGCCGGCGAGCAGGCTGGCCTTCGCGGGCCCGAACACCGGCTCGCACTGCTCGTTGAACGCCACCTCGGTGCAGCCGTAACCCGTCACCAGCACCCAGTTGAGGCGATCGGGGGAGGTGTCCCGGTCGATGCTCTCGAACTCCAGGGTGCGGTAGGCGTCGAGGGCCTGGAGGTCGAGGCCCAGCAGGCAAAGCGCGTAGTCGGCGCTGTCGCGCGGCGTCCTGGTCGCAGGCTTCGGCGCCGCGGCGTAGGCCGCGTGCATCCGGCACCTGGCGTCGACCGCGGCCCCGTCGAGCTCGATCCTGACGGGCAGTTCGGGCTTGTCCTTGCCGCCGTCCACGCAATGGGCGGCGGTCAGCATCACCCGCGGTCCGACGAGGGTTCCGGTGCAGATGCTGCGTTCGACGACCCGGTCGTTCCGGTCCCGCACCTCGATGACGGCGCCGACCATGGCGGGCCAGTCGCGCGGGCGCACGGGCTCGCCGTTGATGACGCGGACCTCGCCGGGCGGGACGAGGCGCGAGAGCGGACGGAAGACCACGACGGGCGTCGCCTCGTCGGCCGGAGCGGCGGACGCCGCGACCGCCTCCGCCGCCTCCACCGCGTCGGGCGGCGGCCCGCCCGGTCCGCCGCAGGCGGCGAGGCCCCCGGCCACGAGGCCGCATGCCGCCAGCGAACGGAGCGCGCGCCTCATTCGCCTTGCTCCTCGGCGAGCGCGGCTTCCGCCTTCAGCCTGGCCAGCCTGGCCTCGGCCAGGGCGGTTTCGGTCGTGGTGCGGGCGAGTTCGGCCTTCAGGGCGTCGAGCTCACCCGGCGTGTCGGGCGTCTGCGCCTTGATCAGGTCGGCCTTCTTGTTGAGGACGTCGATCTCGAACTGAAGCTTGGCCAGAGCTTCGGCGCGCTGCGCCTTGAGGTCGTCGGCGGCCTTCGTCCGGCGGGCGTCCTCGTAGGCCTTGATCTGGCCGGCGGCGTCGCTGGCCGCCGCGGCCCCCGCCGCGCCCGCCGCCCGGGTCTTCTTGTAGCTGAAGCTGTCGAGCGTGCCGTCGTCCCGCAGGACCAGCGACAGTTCGGCGGCTTCCAGCATCTCGTTCCGGAAGGGCAGGAACCGCAGCTGCCCCAGTTGCGGGGCCGAGACGGGCTGTCCGGAATGGACCGCCTTGGCGCTCGCCGGGCAGTCTCCGGACGCGCTGCGGCAGAGCTTGAGCCGGGCCTCGGCCTGCGATCGGATGAAGATGCCGGGATCGGCGCGGTCGTCGCGGGCCAGCCGGCCCATGGGCCCGGCCGTCCGGACGATCGCGGCGGGCGCGTCCGGCCGGCCCTGCTGGGAGCGCCGGCGGCTGAAGCGCTCCTCCTGGACCTGGACGCCTTCGCGCGCGCACTCGAACCCGCGCTGCGCGCCGGGGACGCAGGCGGGCGTGGCGTGCACGCGCACGAGCTCGGCCGAGACGCCGCTGAAGGCGGCCAGGCACTTGGCGGGGGTGGCGTCCGCGCCCGTGCACTCCGGCCGGGTCCTGGGATCGTCCACGATGGCCCCGGCCGGGGTGAAGTAGGTCTTGAAGACGGGGTGCGCCTTCATGGCCTCGGCCTGATCCGGATGGGCCTTCAGCCATGCCGCGAACCGGCTGGGCCGCAGGACGGTGACCGTCTTCGTCTCGAGCAGGTCCTCGAGCTTTTTGCGGCCGCTGTCGGAGAAGGGCATCCGCCCGGCGAGCGGCGCGTCGAAGGCCTCGGGCCATTGCGTCCGGTCCGACGCCGACAAGCCGGCGAGCAGGTCGGCGCCGGCCTCCTTGGCCTTGTCCAGGTCGCGCTGGGCGTCGTCCATCGCCTGGATGGCGGAGTCCAGCTTGTCGACATGGGCGCTCGTCGCCCGGCGCTGGCCTGCGACGGTCGTGTGCCGGGCGACGTCCGCCGTCGCGACCTTGAGCGTCGTGGCCTTCGTCTTCTGCTCCTCGGCGTTGGCCTTGAACGCCGCGAGCTGGAGGGCCGCGTCGGGCTTGCACGCCACCATGGTCACGCTCTCGGCGTAGGCAGGCAGATCCGCGAACGCCGGCGGGGGCGCAAGCGTCTCGGGACCGCCGGAGACACCGAGCGCGGCCAGGTCCAGCGCCGGCGCGCCGGTGCTCATGGAGGCGACGGCGACCCCGAACTTGACCGCCTCCTTCAGGATGTCGGCCGTCTGGTCGGAGGCGGTCGCATTGATCGCCTTCAAGGTCCCGTTCGGGTGGGTCTGGAAGGCGAAGGCGGAGGTCGCGAAGGGCGCGCTGAGCGCGGGGTAGTCGATGGCGTACGCCTCGCCGCGGACGTAGGCTTCCTTCACCTCGGCCGAGACGCTGACGTCCACCGCGCCGGAGGTCAGCTGAAGCGTCCGCCCGCTCCCGACCGGGACCGGCATGGAGCTCGGGCAGCCTTCCAGCGCCCGCTTCAGCGCGATGTCGTACTTGAGCATCGGCAGGCTGTACGAGACGCCGGTCAGCGCCGACGTCGTGGCGGTGCGATCCCGCACCGGTGTGGTCGAAAGGCTGGTCGCGCAGCCGGCCAGCAAGGCCGCCGCCGACGTCACCAACGCGCAGCGCACAATCATGCCCATCCCCCCGGATACCGACGGTATCGTGACAGTTCAGCCTTGAGTTGTGAAGCGGCGTGACACGCTCGGGTCAGCTCGGCCCGGTTCGAACGGGCGGGCGTTCCGACTTGCCCGCGGCCGGGCGCTCCTGTGTAACCGGCCGGCGGGCCGGGCGTTGGAGCGGGGACCTTCGACATATGAGGTGGAGATGAGGAGAGCTGACGCGAGCGTGCTGGCGGCCGTCCTGGCGCCCGCCCTGATCCTGGGGCTCGCCGGCTGCGAGCAGCGGCAGGCCGAGCCGCCGGCCGAGCAGAGCACGGCGGTGCAGCCGCCGGTGATCGCCACCCCGGCCGGCGGAGCGCCCAGTTCCTTCGCCCCGATCGTCAAGCGGGTCTCGCCGGCGGTCGTGTCGATCGACACCTTGGCGGTGGCCGAGGGCGCGCTGCCCTGGCTGCAGGGGACGCCGCAGGGCGGGCTGCCCGGCTTCGCGGTCCCGGTGCAGCGCGGGGCCGGCTCGGGCTTCATCATCAGCGCCGACGGCTACATCGTCACCAACAACCACGTGGTGGAGGGCGCGCAGGAGATCGTCGCGACCCTGGCGGACGGCCGCCAGCTTCCGGCGCGGCTGGTGGGGCGCGACCCGCCCTCGGACCTGGCGGTGCTGAAGGTGGACGCCCGCGAGCTGCCGTTCGTCAGCTTCGCGCGCTCGGCCCTGCCGGAGGTGGGCGACTGGGTGGTGGCGGTCGGCAACCCCTTCGGCCTGGGCGGCACGGCGACGGCCGGGATCGTCTCGGCGCACGGCCGCGAGATCGGCGAGGCCTACGTCAGCTACCTGCAGATCGACGCGCCCATCAACAGCGGCAACTCGGGCGGGCCGTCCTTCGACCTGCAGGGCCGGGTGGTGGGGGTGAACACCGCGATCTTCTCGCCCAGCGGCGGCTCGGTCGGCATCGGCTTCGCGATCCCCGCGGACCTGGCCGAGAACGTCACCCAGCAGCTCATCAAGTCCGGCCGGGTGACCCGCGGCTACCTCGGCGTGGGGGTCCAGGACCTGACCCCGCCGCTGGCGGCTCGGCTGGGCGCGCGCGGCGCGCGCGGCGGGCTGATCGTCGACGTGGCGCGCGGCGGTCCTGCCGCGGGTGCGCTGCGGCCCGGCGACGTGGTGACGGCGGTGAACGGGGAGGAGATCACCGGCGCCGGCGGGTTGACCCGGGCCATCGCCGCGGCGGCGCCCGGCAGCCGGCTGCGGCTGCAGGTCCTGCGCGGCGGCCGGCGCTCGGAGGTGACGGTCACGGCGGCGCGCCGGCCGGACGACCTGTAGAAGGCCGGTCCCGAGCCGAGCATTTCGGGCCAGCCCCTCCACCATGCTGCGCATGGTCCCCCTCCCCCGGCGGGGGAGGAGGAGGTCAGCGGACGGCGTTCCCCTCGACGGCGATGAGCTCGATGTCGAAGAGGAGCGCGCTGCCGTTCGGGATCGGGTCGCGGTTGCGGTTCCCGTAGGCCAGGTCGGCGGGGATGGCGAACAGCCAGCGCTCGCCGACGCGCATCATCGGCACGCCTTCCTGCCAGCCCTTGATCAGCCGGCCGAGCGGGAAGGTCGCCGGCTCGCCGCGGTCGCGCGAGGAGTCGAACTTGCGCCCGTCGATGAACGTCCCCGTGTAGTGGATGGTCACGGTGGCGCCGGGCTCGGGCCGCGGCGCCGAGGCCGGGGCCCGCTTCAACACCTTGTACTGCAGGCCGCTGTCGGTGGTCTTCCAGCCGTGGCGGCGGGTGTTCCAGGCGAGGTACGCCGCCTGGCCGGCTTCCCAGCGCGCCTGGGGCGAGAGGTCGGCGGCCGGGGCGGACGTCGGCGCGGATGGAGCTGGCGCGCTGGCGCAGGCGGCGACGAGCAGGCCGCCAAGGGCGGCGCAGGCGGCGTGGCGGATCATTTTCTTCCCCGACTCCCCAGGATTTCGGCGAACACCGTCCTGCTTGGAGCGGTTGCGCGCAAGGCCCGACCTGGGCTCAATGGCGCCTTCGTCTGGGGGGCCTCATGAAGTCCAAGCTGTTCGCCGCGGTCGCCGCGTCCGCCATCGTTTCCGCCGCCTGGGCGCAGACGCCGCCCCCGCCGCAGCCGCCCGTCCAGGGACCGGAGGACCAGGCCGCGAGCCCGCAGAACCGCCAGGACCCGCTTCCTCCGCAGACGACCGGCGCAGCCCCGGCCCCGGCCCCGGCCGCCGATCCCGCCAAGTGGGACGTGAACAACCCGCCGACGGTGGGCCAGGTGCGCCAGGTCCCGATCAACGTGGACGAAGGCACCTGGATGGACCTGGACGTCAGCCCCGACGGCCGGACCATCGCCTTCGCCCTGCTGGGCGACATCTACGTCATGCCGATCTCGGGCGGGACGCCGACCCGGATCGCCGAGGGCATGGCCTGGGAGGTGCAGCCGCGCTTCTCGCCGGACGGCAAGCGGATCGCCTTCACCTCGGACCGCGGCGGCGGCGACAACATCTGGGTGATGAACGCCGACGGCTCGGACAAGCGGCAGGTGACCAAGGAGGAGTTCCGCCTGCTGAACCAGCCGGCCTGGAGCCCCGATGGCCGGTTCATCGCCGCCAAGAAGCACTTCACGACCGGCCGCTCGCTCGGCACCGGCGAGGTGTGGCTGTACCACGTCTCGGGCGGCGGCGGCGTGCCGCTGGTCAAGCGGCCGAACGAACAGCACCAGAAGGAGCTGGGCGAGCCGATCTTCGCCCCCGACGGCAAGTCGATCTACTTCACCCGGAACATCACACCGGGCCCGATCTTCGAGTACGCCCAGGACTCCAACACCGACCTGTTCAACATCGAGCGCTACGAGCTGGCGACCGGCGAGACCTCGACAGCGGTGGCCGGGCCGGGCGGGTCGGTGCGGCCGACGCCGTCGCCGGACGGCAAGAAGATCGCCTTCATCCGCCGCGAGCGGACGCAGTCGCGGCTCTATGTGAAGGATCTGGCCTCGGGCGTGGAGCGCAAGGTCTACGACGACCTCGACCGCGACATGCAGGAGACCTGGGCGGTCGTCGGCCTCTATCCGAACCTGGCCTGGACGCCGGATTCCAAGACCCTGGTGTTCTGGGCGGGCGGCAAGATCCGCCGCGTGGACGCCGACGGCGCGAACGCCCGGGTGATCCCCTTCCGGGTGAACGACACCCGCGCGGTGATCGAGGCGCCGCACCCGAAGGTGCAGGTGGCCCCCGACCGCTTCGCCACCAAGATGACCCGCTACGCCGCCGTCTCGCCCGACGGGCGGCAGGTGGTCTACGAGAGCCTCGGCAAGCTCTATGTGAAGCCGATGGCGGGCGGCGCGGCCCGGCGCCTGACGCGCGGCGACGACGGCGCGTTCGAGCTGTTCCCGGCCTGGTCGCGCGACGGCAGAACCATCGCCTTCGTCAGCTGGACCGACGCGGGTCTGGGCCGAATCAAGACGGTGGCCGCCTCGGGCGGGACGGCGCGCGACGTCACGAACCAGCCCGGCCACTACGCCCGGCCGCAGTTCTCGCCGGACGGCCGCACGATCGTGTTCGAGAAGGGCGAGGGCGGCTTCCTGACCGCGCGGGCCTGGTCCGAGAACCCGGGCGTCTATCGCGTGCCCGCCTCGGGCGGGACGCCGGTGCGGATCGCCCGCGACATGGGCGCGCCGCAGTTCGGGGCGGACGGCGAGCGCGTGTTCATGGTGGCCTCCGAGAAGGGCAAGCAGCAGCTCGTCTCCACCGACCTGAACGGTGAGGCCAAGCGCGTCCACGCCCAGGGCGAGCTGGTGACCGACTACAGCGTCTCGCCCGACGGGGCGCTGTTCGCCTTCCGGCAGAACTACGAGGCGCACGTCATGCCGCTGATGCCCGGCGGGCAGGAGGTGGCGGTGGACCTGAAGGGCGGGCCGATGCCGGTCACCCGCGTCAGCCACGGCGGGGCGACGTGGATCCACTGGTCCGACGGCGGCCGGCGCCTGCACTGGAGCGCGGGCCCGACGGTCTACACGGCCGAGAGCGGGAGCTTCTTCCGCAGCGCGCCGGCCGGCGAGGCCGCGGCCAAGTTCGAGCCGCCGACGAGCGGCGTCTCGCTCTCCACCGAGGTCGCCGCCGACAAGCCGACGGGCGTCACGGCCCTGACCGGCGCGCGGATCGTCACCATGGCGGGGAATGGGGCCGGGACGATCGACGACGGCGTGATCGTGATCCGCGGCGACCGCATCGCGGCGGTCGGCCGGCGCGGCGAGGTCGCCATCCCGGCGGGGGCCAGGACGGTCGACGTCACCGGCAAGACGATCATCCCGGGTCTGATCGACGCCCATGCCCACGGCCCCTACGGCGTCGACGAGATGACGCCGCAGCAGAACTGGTCGCTGCTGGTGAACCTGGCCCTGGGGACGACGACGATCCACGATCCCTCGACCCGCGCGGCCGAGGCCTTCGCCGCCCAGGAGATGCAGCGCGCCGGCAAGATCGTCGGCCCGCGGATCTTCTCGACCGGCGAGGTGGTCTACGGCGCCAAGGCCGCCCGCAGCTACGCCGAGATCAACAGCCTGGACGACGCCCTGGCGCACGTGCGGCGACTGAAGGCCCAGGGCGCCCACAGCGTGAAGAACTACAACCAGCCGCGCCGCGAGCAGCGCCAGCAGGTGGTGGAGGCGGCCCGGCGCGAGGGCATGCAGGTGGTGGCCGAGGGCGGCGCCCTGTTCGGCCAGGACATGACCCTGGTGGCCGACGGCAACTCGACCCTCGAGCACAATATCCCGCAGATGAACCTCTACGAGGACGTGCTGAGCTACTTCGGCCAGAGCTCGACCTACTACACCCCGACCCTGGTGGTGACGTTCGGCGGGCTGGACGGGGACCGCTACTGGCGGGCGCACACCGACGTGTTCGACCAGCCGATCGTCAAGGCCCACACCCCGCCCGCGCAGCTCGCCGCCGAGACCGTCCGCCGGCCGATCGCGCCCGAGGGCGACTACGTGGACGACGACAGCGCCCGCGAGGCGCACAAGCTGGCCAAGCGCGGCGTGCCGGTCTCGATCGGGGCGCACGGCCAGCAGGCGGGCATCGGCTCGCACTGGGAGCTGTGGTCTTTCGTGCGCGGCGGCATGAGCCCGGTGGAGGCGCTGCGCGCCGGCACCATCGTGCCCGCCCGCTCGCTGGGCATGGACGCGGACATCGGCTCGCTCGAGGCCGGCAAGCTGGCCGACCTCGTGGTGCTGGACGCCGACCCGACGCAGGACATCCGCAACTCGGAGAAGGTCCACCGGGTGATGCTGGGCGGGCGGCTGTACGATCCGGCCACCATGAACGAGGTGGTCACCGGCGATCGCAAGCGCGCGCCCTACTGGTGGGAATAGGGATCAGCCGCCGAAGCGGACCGACAGCAGGGCGCGGACGGTGGGGGCGCCGATCGGCCAGAGCAGGCCGGACGGCGAGGCCCAGTAGCCGTCGGCGCCGGTGACGTTGGAGGCCAGCAGCCGGAACTGGGCCGGATGGTCGCCGAGCTCGAAGCTGCGGCGGGCGCCGAGGTTGAGCTGCACCTGGGCCGGGGTCTTGAAGGTGTTGCGGCTGTCGGCCCAGCGCTCGCCCCAGTAGCTGAGCTGGGCGTCCACCGACCAGCCGCCGCCCAGCTGGCGCTCGACGCTGGCGTTGGCGACGAGGCTGGAGATGCCGGCCGCGCGGTCGCCGACCACGCCGGCCTCCACCAGCGGCCCCGAGACCTCCGGCCGGAAGGCGACGGTGCCCAGGACGATGCGGGTCTTCTCGCCCAGGCGGCCGGCGAGCGAGCCCTCGACGCCGCGGTGCGCCACCTGGCCCACATGGCCGAACGAGCCGTCGGCGCGGATCCCCATGGTGGGCTTGGAGACGTCGAACAGCGCGCCGATGAACGTCAGGTTGTCGGTGAGGGCGTGGCGGACGCCCAGCTCGAACTGCTCGGCCTCGACCGGGGGCAGAACCTCGTTGCGGTTGGTGGCCGACTGGGGCGCGACGCCGCTTTCCTCCAGGCCCGTCACCCAGCTGCCGAAGAGGGCGGTGCGGCCGGTCAGGCCGACGACGGCCGAGGCGTTGTAGAGCATGGTCTCCTCGGTCCCGCGTGTGCGCACGCCGGCGATCGTCAGCACGTCCTTCTCGTACCGGGTGCGGTGGACGCCCAGCCGCACCTGCAGCCGGTCTCCCCAGGCGAGGCCGTAGCCCAGCGAGCCGGTGACCTGTTCGACCACGTCGAGGCCGCGGCTCCCGCTCCAGGCGGGCTCCTCGGACGGCGCGACGTCGGTGGCCAGGGTGAGCGGGCCGAGCGGGACGGCGAGGCTGCTTGCCAGCTCCACCTCGCTGCGGCGGCCCCGCAGCGAGGCCGAGACGAGGTGATCCACCGGGCCGGTCCCGAAGACGCGGCTGATGCGGGCCTCGCCGGAATCCGAGACGTTCCGCTTGGGCGGCGAGAGGAACAGGGTCGCCTCGGCCGTCCCGTCGGCGCGGGTCTCCACGAGGGTGAAGTCGGTGCGCTCGGTGTCGAAGATCGAGCGGAAGGCGGCCAGGTCCACCGACCAGCCGGCGAGTTCGCCGTCGTAGAGGACGCCCATGTTGGCGTTCATCGCCTCCACCCGAGCCCAGACGGGCGAGTACTCGTGCGTCCGGCGCGCGTCGGGCGGGACGGCGCCGTCGGCCGACTTGAAGGCGTAGTCCCCGTCGTAATCGCGGACGTAGGCGCTGGCGAAGGCGCGCAGCACATGGCCCTCGGCGAGCGCCAGGCGGCCGACGAGGCCGGCGTCCACCGCATCCCCCTCGGTGCCAGCCCCCCAGCGGGCGACCGGCCGCCAGACGATCCCCCCGGCCAGGCCGAAGCGGCCGCCGGCGTCGCTCCACGAGCCGTTCGCCTCGACCGTGGGGGTGCGGTAGTCGCGGACGCCGCCGCCGAGCGTGAGGCTGTTGCGGGCGGCGGGCTCGCGCAGGCGGTAGTTCACCACCCCCGACGGGGCGGGGTAGGCCAGGGCGGCGGCGTTGACGCCCACCCGCACGCCGACGCCCGCCAGGACGGGATCGTTGATCGGCGCGGCGCGGCTGAAATAGGCGTCCTCGATGCGGTAGGCGCCGGAGTTGTTCAGGTCGAAGCCGCGCACCTGGCCTTCGTTGTAGAGCCCGAGCTGCTCGATGCCGACGCGTTCGCCGAAGGCGTCAGCGGCCGAGCGCACGGCGCTGTCCTGGGCCGCGGCGGGGGAGGCGAGGGCGGTGGTGAATAGCAGAACGGTGATACGTGACATCGGTGTAATCCCGGCGAACTGGGCTGTTCAGACCGGGCGGTTTGTCCGATGTTGCGGCCGGGGCGGCGCGGCTGCGGGCGTGATTTATTCGTGATGGTTTCGCGATGAACGAGCATGTCGCTCTCTGGCCGAAGCTGACGCTGGCGCGCGAACTGCCGTTCGTCCTGGCGGGGGCGCAGGTGCGTCCGGCCGCGCTGGAGGTCGAGATCGGCGGCCGCGTCACGACGCTGGAGCCGCGGGTGATGAAGGTGCTGGTGGCCCTGCACCGGGCCCGCGGCCATCCGGTCAGCCGGGACGAGCTGATCGACCTGTGCTGGGAAGGCCGCATCGTCACGGAGGGGGCGCTGAACCGCTGCGTGGCGCAGCTGCGCAAGGCGTTGGCGGGAGAGCCGCGCATCCACCTCGATACGATCCCGACGGTCGGCTACCGGCTGCAGGCCGGCGGCGAGCCGCGGCGGGCGGCGATGGCGGCCGGGGACGAGGCCGCGCCCGCCGCGCCAGTACAGGCGGGCGTGCGCCGCCGGTGGGCCTGGGCCGCGGCGGCGGCGGGGATCGCGGCCGCGGGCGCGGCGGCGGCGTTCGCCCTGTATCCGCGGCCGGTGGCTTGGACGGCGACCTCGTACCATCCGCTGACCGCCGAACGGGGACTGGAGACGCACCCGGCGATCTCGCCGAACGGCCAGCAGATCGTCTATTCGCAGCGGCCGGATTCCACGGTGGGCCGGGACCTCTACATCCGCGGCGTGGACCAGGGCACGCCGGTGCGGATCACCAGCCATCCGGCCGACGACCACAGCGCCGCCTGGTCGCCGGCGGGCGACCGCATCGTCTTCGTACGCACCGTGCCGAACGGGCCGTGCCAGCTGGTGGTCGCGCCCGTGCCGCTGGGGCCCGAGCGGGTGGCGGCGCAGTGCCAGTCGTCCACCTACACCCGGGTGAGCTGGCTGGATGCGAACACCCTGGCGATCGGCGACCGGCCGGCGCCCGACGCGCTCTGGCGCATCCGGGCGGTGGACCTGACCACGGGCGCGGTGCGCGACCTGACGAACCCGCCCGCGGACACCCTGGGCGACAGCGACCCGATGGTCTCGCCCGACGGGCGGCGGGTGGCCTTCCGGCGCACCCTGCTGCACGGGGCCGACGACCTGTTCGTGAAGGACCTGACGACCGGTCGCGAGCAGGCTCTGACCACCGATGGCTGGAAGGCGGCGGGCTATGTCTGGTCGGCCGACAGCCGGCATCTCTTCTATTCCTCGAACCGCGGCGGCGAGTTCGGACTGTGGACGGTGGACACGCGCCGGCCCGGCGAGCCGCGGCGGATCAGCCTGGGCTTCGGCCAGCTCACCTTCAGCCGCATGTCGATCGACCGCCGCAACCGGCTGGCGGTCGAGCTGCCGCGCGGGCGGACGAACATCGCGCTGGTCGGCCCCGACGGCGCCGTCACGCCGGTGACCAACGCGGCGGGCGCGGACTGGGAGCCCGAGGGCGCCGCCGACGGGGCGGTGGCCTATGTCTCGAACCGTTCCGGCTCGTCCGAGCTGTGGATCAGCCCGCCTGGGACGCAGCCGGTGCGGCTGACGAACATCGTGGGCTCCTACGTCCATTCGCCGGCCTGGTCGCCGGACGGGCGCAGCCTGGCCTTCGTGGCGGTGAAGGGGCGCAAGGCCGAGATCTACACGGTGGCTCGTGACGGCTCGCGGCTGCGCGCCGTCACGGACGACGGGACCGACAAGCTGGAGACCGCCTGGTCGCCCGACGGGCGCAGCCTGCGCTACCTACAGCGGACGGGAGCACGCTACCGGGTGATGGAGCTGGCCCTCGCGCCCGGCGCCTCGCCGCGGACGCTGGCCGAGCGCGCCTGGGGGCAGATGCGGCCGGGTCCGGACGGGCGGCTGTTCGGGGTTCCCGTGGGCGGCGGACCGCTGGAAGCGCTGGACGGCGGCGCGGTTCCGCAAGCGCGCCTGAGCAGCGCCGACGCCTTCGCCGTGGGTCCGGAGGGGGCCTATGTGCTGAGGGCGCGGCGGGAAGCCGCGCCCTCGCTGTGGCTGCATCCCTGGTCGGGCCCGCCGCGCCCGATCGCCGTGCTGCCCACCGGAACGGGGGAGATCGGCCTGGCGCCCGGCGGGCGGGTGCTCGTCTCGCAGAACGTGGACGAGCAGGTGGACCTGGGACTCTTCGACCTGAGCGCCGCGCGCTAGGTCGGCGCGGGGTAGCGGTAGCCTTCGCCCTGGCCCTGGGCCGCGGCGTACTGGCGCTCGACGAACTCCCAGTTCACGACCTCGTCGAACCAGCGCTCCAGGAAGCCCTTCCGGTCGTTCTTGTAGTCCAGGTAGTAGGCGTGCTCCCACACGTCGCAGACGAGGAGCGGGAAGGCGCCCTCGTGGACCAGCGGGCAGTCGGCGTCGTGGAAGGAGGTCACCTTCAGGCCGTCGGCGCCGGCGACCAGCCAGGCCCACCCCGAGGCGAAGTGGTTCACGCCCTCGGCGACGAACACCTCCTTCAGCTTGTCGAGACCGCCGAAGGCCTTGTCGATGGCCTGCGCCAGATCGCCGGACGGCGGGCGGGCGTTCGGGGTCATGCACTGCCAGAAGAAGGCGTGGTTCCAGGCCTGGCCGGCGTTGTTGAACAGCTTCTGCTCGCCCATGCGCCGGGACTCCCGGACCACGTCCTCCATCGGACGGCCGTCGAGGCCGGCCTTGGGGGCCATCTCGTTCGTCTTGTCGACGTAGGCCTTGTGGTGCTTGCCGTGGTGGGTCCGCAGGGTGTCGGCAGAGACGGCCGGCTCGAGCGCGTCATGGGCGTACGGAAGGTCTGGCAGAATATACATATCGGCATTTCCCTGGGGAGGCGGCGCGAGACGCGCCAGTCGCCTTCCAAACATAGTCAAGCCGGGCGCCGTTCCGAACCCGTCGGCGAGAATTCCGTGCTGATGAGATTGACTTGCAACTGCGTCGGCCTATGAGGCTGCGAAGCATTTGCAGACGGAGCTTTCTGGATGGGGCGGGCAGGCAGGACGTGGCTGGCCGGGGCGGCGTTTTCGGCGCTGGCCGCGGGCATGGCCCAGGCGCAGGAGCCCGCGCCCATCAACCTCGACGAGGTGGTGATCACGGCGCTGCGCGTCGAGCAGCCGCGGGCGGCGACGCCGGCCACCGTGCAGGTCATCGGCCAGGAGGAGCTGACCGCCCAGCAGGCGCTGTCGCAGAGCGCCGTCGAGGCCGTGGCGGCGCTGGCCCCCTCGTTCTCGCCCACCCGCCAGAAGCTCTCGGGATTCGGCGAGACGGTGCGCGGCCGCTCGCCGCTCTATCTGGTGGACGGGGTGCCCCAGTCGACGCCGCTGCGGGACGACAGCCGCGACGGCTTCACCATCGATCCGTTCTTCATCGATCGGGTCGAGGTGGTGTTCGGCTCGAACGCCATCCAGGGCATCGGCGCCACCGGCGGGGTGGTGAACTACGTCACCGTCTCGACGCCGGGCGAGGCCGCCGGCTGGACGGGCAAGGTGATGGGCCAGACCACCTTCGACGACAGCGGCGAGGGCGACAGCCTGGGCTACAAGCTGGCGGGGATCGCCGGCCGCGACTTCGGCGTCTGGGACTTCACCGCGGGCGCCGCCTACGAGAAGCGCGGCGCGTTCTATGACGCGGACGGCCTGCGGATCGGCCCGGACAGCACCCAGGGCGACATCCAGGATTCCGACTCCTTCTCGCTGTTCGGCAAGGCGGGCCTCGACCTGACCGACACGCGCCGCATCGAGATCATGGCCAACCACTTCCAGCTCGAGGGCGACGGCGACTATCGCGTGGTCGCGGGGAACCGGACGACCGGCCGCCCGACCAGCGGCTGGCGCGGGACGCAGGAGGGCCGCCCGCCGCGCAACAAGGTCACCTCGGTCGCCGCCACCTACCGCGACCGGGACCTCCTGGGCGGGACGTTCACCGCCCAGGCCTACGGCCACGACTACGAGGGCACCTTCGGCGGCGGCCGGGAGGGCACCTTCCAGGATCCGCGCATCGCCCCGGTGGGCACGCTGTTCGACCAGTCGGCCAACAACTCCGAGAAGCTGGGCTTCAAGCTGGACTACGAGCGCGAGGTGCAGGCGATCCCCGGCCTGAAGTACCTGGTCGGCCTCGACGGCATCCGGGACAAGACCTTCCAGGCGCTGATCCTGACCGACCGCTACTGGGTGCCCAAGACCACCTATGAGAGCCTCGCCCCGTTCCTGCAGCTGCGCCAGGCGCTGTTCGACGGGCGGGTGCACCTGTCGGCCGGCGCGCGCCAGGAGAACGCCACCCTGAAGGTGGACGACTACGTGACGGTCTTCGCGGCCGGCGGCGGGGTCGAGGTGGCCGGCGGTTCGCCGAGCTTCGAGGAAACCCTGTTCAACGTCGGCGGCACGGTCACGGTGGTGGACGGCGTCACCGCCTACGCCTCCTATGCCCAGGGCTTCACCATGCCGGACGTGGGCCGGGTGCTGCGGGCGGTGAACACCCCCGGTCGGGACGTGGACACCTATCTGGATGTCGAGCCGGTGGTCTCGGACAACGTCGAGGTGGGCGTCGAGGTGGCGCGCGAGCGCTGGCGCGCCTCGCTGGCTTATTTCGAATCCAAGTCGGACCGCGGCGCGCTGCTGGTGCTCAACGCGGGCGGCACCTTCGACGTGCAGCGGCAGAAGACCAAAATCGACGGCTTCGAGGCCACGCTGCGGGTGCAGGCGACCGACTGGCTCACCGTGGGCGGCGCCTACTCCAAGCTGGACGGGCGCACCGACGGCGACGGCGACGGGACGCTGGAGCGCGACCTGAACGGGGCGAACATCTCGCCCGACCGGCTGACGGTCTACGCCGAGGGGACGTGGGGCCCGGCCTCGCTGCGCGTCCAGGCGCAGACGTTCGAGAGCCGGAGCTTCGAGGGCGAGCCGGCGGCCAACGCCTTCGAGGGCTACACCGTGGTGGACGCCGTCGGCACGTGGCGGCTCGAGGCGGCCGACGTCAGCCTGGGCATCCAGAACCTGCTGGACGAGCAGTACATCAGCTACTTCAGCGACACCCAGAACCCCACGGACAACAACCGCTACTGGGCCGGCCGCGGGCGGACCTTCACGCTGACGGTGGCGCGGCGGTTCTGATGGGCCTGCTTAGGACCCTGCACGCCTGGGCCGGCGCGATCCTCGCGCTGATCCTCGTCGTGCTGGGGCTGAGCGGCAGCCTGCTGGTGCTGCGCGATCCGTGGGTGAAGCTGACCGTGCCCGAGGCGCGGGGCGGGGTCGCGGCCTCGCCGCGGGCGCTGGGCGCGGCGGTGCAGGCGATCCAGGCGCAGGCGCCGGGAGAAGTGCGCAACGTGACGCTGGCCGGTCCGCACCTGGGCGTCCACCGGGTCTATTTCACCGACAAGGACCAGGGCTATGCGGCGGCCGACGGCCGGCTGCTGGTCCGGTTCGCGCCGACAGAGCGGGCGGAGGGCTGGCTGTTCGAGCTGCACCACCGGCTGCTGGCGGGCGAGACGGGGGACAAGGTCGTCGGCGCCGCCGGGATCGCCGGCGCGCTGCTGGTGCTGACGGGCGCGATCGTCTGGCTGCCGGCCTGGCGCAGCTTCGGCGCGCGGGTCTGGCCGAAGACCCTGACCAAGCGGGCGGACCTGGTGGGCTCGCATCGCAACCTCGGCGTGATCACGGCCTTGCCCGTGTTCGTCCTGTGCCTGACCGGCGGTGCGATCATCTTCCACGAGACGACGCAGGGCCTGATGGCCGCCGCCGCGCCGGGCCCCGCCGCGCCGAAGCCGCCGGCCGCGGGCGAGGGCGAGGTGAACTGGCTGCGGGCGCTGTCGGCCGCGCAGGCGGCCTTCCCCGACGCCACGCTGCGGATGGCCTCCACGCCCGGCAAGCCGGGGGCGCCGGCGACGATCCGGATGAAGCAGCCCGGCGAGTGGCATCCGAACGGCCGCACCGTGGTCTGGATCGATCCGTCGGACGAGCGCGTGCTGGGGACGGTGGACGCGATGGCGCTCGGCGCCGGGATGCGCGCCTACAACAGCTTCTACCCCCTGCACGCGGGCAAGGTGGGCGGGATCGCCTACGAGGCCGTGGTGTTCCTGGGCGGCCTGGCGCTGGCGGCCCTGGGCGGCTTCGGCCTCTGGTCGTTCCTAATCAAGCAGACGCGGCGCAGGCCCGTCCCCGCGAAGGCCGCGCCGCAGGCGGCGGAGTAGCCGCCTACTGCGCCGCCTCCTGGGCGTAGCCGAGCTGTTCGTTCAGGCGGTCCAGGACCTCGATGGCGGCCTCGGGCACGACGGTGCCGGGCGGGAAGATCGCCGCCACGCCCATCTCCTCCAGCGCCTTGAAGTCCTCGGGCGGGATGACGCCGCCGACGAAGACCACGATGTCGGGCCGGCCCAGCTTGGCCAGCTCGGCCCTCAGCTCGGGAACGAGCGTCAGGTGGCCGGCGGCCAGGGAGCTCGCGCCCACCGCATGGACGCCGTCGCGCACCGCCTGGGCGGCGGTCTCGGCCGGGGTCTGGAAGAGGTCGCCGATGTCTACGTCGAAGCCGAGGTCGGCGAAGCCGGAGGCGATCACCTTCTGGCCGCGGTCGTGGCCGTCCTGGCCCATCTTGGCGATCAGGACGCGGGGCCTGCGCCCGTCGGCCTGGCGGAAGGCCTCGGCCATGGCGCGGGCGCGGTCGGCGGCCGGCGTGGCGCCCGCCTCGCGCAGGTAGACGCCCTTCACCGCGTCGGCGTGGGCCTTGTGGCGGCCGAACACCTTCTCGAGCGCGTAGGAGATCTCGCCCACGGTGGCCTTGGCGCGGGCGGCGTTCACCGACAGCTCCAGCAGGTTGCCGTCGCCGGCGGCGCCGGCCGAGAGCGCGTCGAGCGCGGCGGCCACGGCCTCGGGATCGCGCTCGGCCTTCAGCCGGTTCAGCTTGGCGATCTGGGCGGTGCGGACCGCGGTGTTGTCGACCTTCAGCACCGGGATGTCGTCGGCGACGTCGGGCTTGTAGCGGTTCACGCCGACGACGCTCTGCTGGCCCGAATCGATCCGCGCCTGGGTGCGGGCCGAGGCCTCCTCGATGCGCCGCTTGGGCAGGCCGTCCTCGATCGCCTTGGCCATGCCGCCGAGCGCCTCCACCTCGGCGATATGGGCCAGGGCGCGCTCGGCGAGCTGGGCCGTCAGGGCCTCGACGTAGTAGCTGCCGCCCCAGGGATCGATCACCCGGGTCTGGCCGCTTTCGATCTGCAGGAAGAGCTGGGTGTTGCGGCTGATGCGGGCCGAGAAGTCGGTCGGCAGGGCCAGGGCCTCGTCGAGGCTGTTGGTGTGCAGGCTCTGGGTCTGGCCGCCGGTGGCGGCCATGGCCTCGATGGCCGTCCGCGCGACGTTGTTGAACACGTCCTGGGCGGCCAGCGACCAGCCCGAGGTCTGGGTGTGGGCCCTAAGCGACAGCGAGCGAGCGTCCTTGGGGTCGAACTCCTGCTTCATGAGCTTGGCCCACAGCAGGCGCGCGGCCCGCTGCTTGGCGATCTCCATGAAGACGTTCATGCCGGCGTTCCAGAAGAACGACAGGCGCGGGGCGAACTGGTCCACGCTCATGCCGGCGGCGACGCCGGCGCGGACGTACTCGATGCCGTCGGCCAGGGTGTAGGCCAGCTCCAGGTCGAGCGTCGCCCCGGCTTCCTGCATGTGGTAGCCGCTGATCGAGATCGAGTTGAACCGCGGCATCTCCTTCGAGGTGTAGGCGAAGATGTCCGCGATGATCCGCATCGAGGGACCGGGCGGGTAGATGTAGGTGTTCCGGGTCAGGAACTCCTTGAGGATGTCGTTCTGGATGGTGCCCGACAGCTTCTCGTGCGGGACGCCCTGCTCCTCGGCCGCCACGATGTAGAGCGCCATGATCGGCAGCACGGCGCCGTTCATGGTCATCGACACGCTCATCTTGTCGAGCGGGATGCCGTCGAACAGCGTGCGCATGTCGAGGATGGAATCGATGGCCACGCCCGCCATGCCGACGTCGCCGGGCACGCGCGGATGGTCGGAATCGTAGCCGCGGTGGGTGGCCAGGTCGAAGGCGATGGACAGGCCCATCTGACCGGCCGCCAGGTTGCGGCGGTAGAAGGCGTTGGAGTCCTCGGCCGTGGAGAAGCCCGCGTACTGGCGGATGGTCCACGGATTGGTCGCGTACATCGTGGGGTAGGGGCCCCGGACGAAGGGCGCGAGGCCGGGATAGCCGGACAGCTCCGTCAGGCCGTGGGCGTCGGACGCGTCATAGGCCGGCTTGACGGGAATGCCCTCGGGCGTGGCCCAGGCCTCGCCGGTCGCGGGCGGGGCGGACGCAAGCTCGGCGTCGAACGGCAGGGCGGCGAAATCGGGGAACGAGGACATCAACGCAGATCCCAAAGTTCGTCATCGCCCGGCATGTCCGGGCGACCCATGCTGACGGCGTCGTTGTGGCGAGGCGGCTTGGGTCCCCCGGATCGCCCTGCGGACGACCGGAGGAAGACGAGGGTGTTCATGCCAGGGCCTCGTACTTTTCGGACAGCCGCATGGGCTTGAGCGGCGGGCAGCGGCCGTCGGGGCCGGGCAGGCGGGGCGAGGGCGCGTCCACCGGGACGGGCGTGGGCCGCTCGACCTGGGCGGGCGCCTCGTCGGCGGGCGGGAAGGCGTTGACGCCGAGGATCTTCAGCTCGCCGCGGGCGGCGTTCGCGGCCTCGACCTCGCGGGCGACGTCGCCCTTCTCGAGCGCGGCGACCAGGCCGCCGGCGGCCTCGATGGCCTGGAACCGGGCCCAGGCGGCGCGGGCGATCTCGTCGGTCAGCGCCTCGATGTAGCCCGAGCCGGCGGCGGGGTCGGCGACGCGGCCGACGCTGGCCTCTTCCATCAGCACGAGCTGGGTGTTGCGGCTTTCGCGGCGGGCGAAGGCGGTGGGCAGGCCCAGCGCGTCGGTGAAATGGCCGAGCTGGACCGTATCGGCGCCGCCGACCGCGCCGGCGAAGCCCGCGGCGGTGAGCCGGATCATGTTGGTGTAGACGTCCCTTGCCGCCAGCATCCGGCGCGAGGACCGGGCCTCGATCCGCGCCAGGGGATCGGCGCCGCAGGCGGTGGCGATCCGCGCCCACACCGCCCGGGCGGCGCGCAGCTTGGCGATGCCGACGAAATAGTCCGCGTCGACGCAGAGGCCGAGGGCGATGCGCGCGAACGCCTCGTTCATCGGAAGGCCCGCACGGACCAGCGCCTTGGCGTAGGCCACCGCCGCGGCCGCCGCGAAGGCGACCTCGAGGGCCTCGCCGCCGCCGGCCTCGTGGACCACCCGGCCCGAGGCCAGGAACAGCCGAGCGTGCGGGTAGGGCTGGGCGAGGCGCACGCCGACGGTGGCGGCGCTGACCAGATGGCTCTGGACCGGGCCGGGGCTCTCGCCGGCCTCGGCGAAGGCGCTCAGCGGATCGAGGTTGAACGCCAGCTTCGCGCCCGGCGAGGACTTGGCGACCGCGTGCAGCCAGTCGGCGGCCTTGGGGCCCAGGAAGCCGGCGTCGAGGCCGACCGGCGCCAGCTCGACGACCACGTCCTTGAGCGCGCGGGCGAGCCCCTCGGCCGAGCCCACGGCGACGCCGGCCTGGCCGGTCGGGTCGATCCTCACCGTCACCGAGGCCGCGCCGCCCTCCAGGTCGGCCAGCAGCTCGGCGTTGGCGCGGGCGGGATCGGGATGGGCGGTGAGCGTGCGCACGTCCCACGGCCGCTCGGCGTCGAAGGGACGGGGCGGGAAGGCCGGACCCTGCGGGGCCTGGGCGTAGAGCGGCTGGATCGGCAGGCCCTCGGCGGTCTGCTTCAGCAGGCTCTCGAAGGGCTTCTCGCCCAGGGTCTTGGCGACCAGGGCGCGCCAGGCGTCCTCGCCCGCGGGCGTGATTCCAGGGTCCAGGAGGCGTGCGTCCGACATGGGGGCAGATGGGCCGCCGCGCACGATCGCGTCAAGTTCACCCAGCGGCATCGCGGGGGCCCGATTCGGCCTTAAGCTCGCCGGCCGAGACCGGGAGGACCGCGATGCCGACCATCGACTACTACCGCGCCCAGGACATGATGATGGACTGGGGTCCGCGCATCCTGATCGCCGTCGTCATCCTGTTCGCGGCGCACGCGCTTGCGAAGGCGGCGCAATGGGGCCTCGCGCGGATCATCGACCGCATCCCGGGCGTGAAGCAGCACAACGCGGGCGCCGATCCCAAGGATACCGCCGGCTACCAGCTGGGCCAGCTCGGCTACTGGCTGGTGCTGCTGATCGGCCTGATCGCGGCGCTCTCGATGCTGGGCCTGAACAGCATCGTGGCGCCCCTGAACGGCCTGCTGCTGGAGGTGACCGCCTTCATCCCGAACCTGATCGGGGCGGTGGTGATCTTCTTCGTCGGCTTCATCGTGGCGACCCTTGCCCGGCGCGTCGTCGAGGCGGGGCTGGCCGCGGCGCGGATGGACGCCTGGCTGGAGCGGGCGGGCCTGTCGCGGGTGACCGGCGCCTCGGGCCTGTCGAAGACTGTCGGCACGCTGGTGTTCGTGCTGATCATCATCCCCGTGACGATCGCGGCCCTGCAGCAGCTCGGCGTCAGCGCGATCTCGGACCCGGCCGTGGCGGTCCTGGCCACGGTGCTGGACGCCCTGCCGCGGATCCTGGCGGCGGCCATCGTGCTGGCCATCGCCTTCGTGATCGGCCGCTGGGTGGCGAGCCTGCTGGAGCAGCTGCTGCCCTCGCTGGGCTTCGACCGCAGCCTGCAGGGACTGGGCGTCGGCCAGGCCGAGCCGCCGCCGGGGACGGTCGAGGTCGAAGGCGCGGCGCCGCGGCTCACCCCGTCCAAGGTCGTGGCGCGCCTGGCGCTGGTGGCGATCATGCTGTTCTCGGCGGTGGAGGCCGCGCGCCTGCTGGCCTTCGCGGCGATCGCCGGCATGCTGGCCGAGATCCTTGACCTGGCCGGCCACGTCCTGTTCGGCGGGGTGATCATCGCCATCGGGGTGATGGTGGCGAACTTCCTGTCCGCGCTGATCGACCGGTCGACCAACGGCGCCGACGGCTTCGCGTCCGACATCGTGAAGTGGGCGACCATCGCCCTGGCCACGGCCATGGGCCTGCGCTTCATGGGCATCGCCGACGAGATCGTGATCCTGGCGTTCGGCCTGATCCTGGGCTCGGCGGCGGTGGCGGCGGCCCTGGCCTTCGGCATCGGCGGCCGCGAGGCGGCGGCCAGGCTGCTGGAGAAGTGGACGAAGGGTGGCCCCAAGTAGAAAACCTCCCCCGCGAGCGGGGGAGGTTTGCGGGGTCAGACCCGCTCGACGATGATCGCGGGGGCCATGCCGCCGGCGGCGCACATGGTGACGAGACCGCGCTGGAGGCCGCGGCGTTCCAGCTCGTCGATGACGGTGCCGATCAGGATCGAGCCAGTGGCGCCGATCGGGTGCCCGAGGGCCATGGCGCCGCCGTTCACATTGACCTTCTCGCGGTCGAGGTTCAGGTCGCGGATGAACTTCTCGGCGACGACCGAGAACGCCTCGTTGATCTCCCACAGGTCGATGTCGTCGGGGGTCAGGCCGGCCTTCTTCAGCACCTTCTTCGCCGCCGGGACCGGGGCGTTGAGCATCAGGGTCGGGGAATCGCCGACGTTGGCCATGGCGACCACGCGGGCGCGGGCCTTGAGGCCGTTCTTCTTGGCGTATTCGGGCGAGGCCAGGAGGACGGCCGCGGCGCCGTCCACCACGCCCGAGGAGTTCCCGGCGTGGTGGAAGTGGCGGATCTTCAGGTCCGGATAGACCTGGTTGATCAGGCCCGCGAGCGTCGTGCCCTTGTCGTCCAGCGGCACGTTGGCCATGGCCTCGAACGAGGGCTTCAGGCCCGCCAGGCCCTCGCGGGTGGTCTGCGGGCGGGGGAACTCCTCGCGGTCGAGGGCCACCGTGCCGTCGTCGCGATAGACCGGCACGAGCGAGCGGTCGAAGCGGCCCTCGCGGATGGCCACGTCGGCGCGCTGCTGGCTGACGTAGGCGAGCTCGTCCAGCGCCTCGCGGGTGATCCCTTCCATGGTCGCGATGGCGTCGGCGCAGACGCCCTGGTGCGACTGCGGGTGCCGGGCGCGAAGGCGGGTGTTGCCGGAATCGATCAGAGCCGGGCCGCCGTCGGGACCCTGCATCGAGGCGGTGGCGGCGGTGTAGGACATCATCTCGGTCCCGCCGGCGATGACGAGGTCCTCCATGCCCGACATGATCTGGGCCGCGGCCATGTTCACGGCGGTGATGCCCGAGCCGCAGAAGCGGTCGAGGGTGACGCCGCTGGCCCGGACGTCGTAGCCGGCGTCGAGGGCCGCCATCCGGCCGAGGTCGCCGCCCTGCTTGCCGCGCTGGGACGAGGTGCCCCACACGATGTCGTCGACTTCCTCGGTCTTCAGGCCGTTGCGCTCGGCCAGGGCCTTCAGGACCGTGGCGGCCAGGTGCTGCGGGTGGAAGTCGGCCAGCGCTCCCTTGCCGACCTTGCCGATGCCGCGCGGCGTGCGGCAGGCGTCGATGATCAGAGCTTCGGGCATGTCTCGTCCTCCCCGGGAATGCGATGGCGCCAATCAGCTTGCCGGACGTGGCGTCAGTCCAGAGGAAATGCGTTTCGCCCCTGCGGCATGATGTTGTACGTTGTAAATCCAACAACCGTTCGAGGACCTAGCGCCCATGGCCCTGCCGCCCGTTCTCCGTGACCGCCTCCGCCTGCCGGTGATCGCCAGCCCGCTGTTCATCATCTCGGGGCCGGAGCTGGTGATCGCCCAGTGCAAGGCCGGCGTGGTGGGCTCGTTCCCGGCGCTGAACGCCCGCCCGGCGAGCCTGCTGGACGAGTGGCTGCACCAGATCACCGAGGAGCTGGCCGCCTGGGACCGGGACCATCCCGACACGCCCTCGGCTCCGTTCGCGGTGAACCACATCGTCCACAAGACCAACGACCGCCTGGAGCACGACCTTGAGGCCTCGACCAAGTGGAAGGCGCCGATCGTCATCACCTCGCTGGGCGCGCGGGAGGACGTGAACGCGGCGGTCCATTCCTACGGCGGGGTGGTGCTGCACGACGTCATCAACAACCGCTTCGCCAAGAAGGCCGTGGAGAAGGGCGCCGACGGACTCATCGCGGTGGCGGCCGGGGCCGGCGGCCACGCGGGCCAGCTCTCGCCGTTCGCCCTGGTCCAGGAGATCCGCGAGTGGTTCGAGGGTCCCGTCGCGCTGTCGGGCTCGATCGCCAATGGGCGGGCCATCCTGGGCGCCCAGGCGATGGGCGCGGACCTGGCCTACATCGGCTCGGCGTTCATCGCGACGCAGGAGGCCAACGCCGACGCCGCCTACAAGGAGATGATCGTCGCCTCCAGCGCCGACGACATCGTCTATTCGAACCTCTTCACCGGCGTGCATGGCAACTATCTGGCGCCGTCGATCCGCGCGGCCGGCATGGACCCCGAGAACCTGCCCGAGAGCGATCCGTCGAAGATGAACTTCGGCTCGGGCGGCAACCAGAAGTCCAAGGCCTGGCGCGACATCTGGGGCTGCGGCCAGGGCATCGGAGCGGTGAAGGACATCCCGAGCGCCGCCGAGCGCATCGCCCAGCTCGCCGCCGAGTACGAGGCGGCCAAGGCCGAGCTGGCTGAGAAGACCTCGTTCACCGCAGGCCGCACGCTGCTGGCGGCGGAATAGCCGGCCGCTCGCCCGGGTTCAGGAAAACTGAGCCCGCTTGCAGTGTAATCCTATTTGATACATAGGAATTATTGGGCTTAGTTCGTTCCCATCGAACGAGGGGGACGCTTCATGGCCGCACCGATCCGCACCACCGCCCGGCGCCTGGCGCTGGCGGTCCTGCTCTCCAGCGCCGCGCCGGCGGTCCTGGCCCAGGCGATCCCGACCGCAGGCGCGCCGCCCACGGGGATCAGCCAGGAGCAACTCCTGGCGCTGATCGGGCGGCTGGACGCGGTGGAGCGCCGCAACGACGAGCTCGAGCAGCAGATCCTGGACCTGAAGGCCCAGGGCGCCGCCGCGGACCAGGCGATCCGCGACCAGGTGGACGCAACCACCGTCTCGCTGGCCAACGGCCGGCCGACGATCGCCAGTGGGGACGGGCGGTTCACCGCCTCGCTGCGGGGAATCGTCCAGCTCGACGCGACTCGCTACGACCAGCGCGGGCCCGGCCCCGCGGCCTCGGATTTCCGGCGCGGCTCGCTGGGCGACGCGACCGAGGCCGAGCGGGCCCGCGACCTGGCCGACGGCGCCAACTTCCGGCGGGTGCGCCTCGGGGCCGAGGGCAAGGCCTTCGGCGACTGGGCGTACAACCTGATGTTCGACTTCGGCGGCTCGGGCGCCGAGGAAGCCGGGAAGATCACCAACGCCTACGTCGAGTACGCGGGGCTGAGGCTGGTGCGCCTGCGTCTCGGCGCCTTCGCGCCGGTCACGGGCTTTGAGGACGCCACCTCGAACACCGCCTCGCTGTTCCCCGAGCGGGCCGCGCCGGCCGAGCTGGTCCGCGGGCTGGCAGGGGGCGACGGGCGGACGGGGGCTGCGATCCTGGCCGGCGGCGAGCGCTGGACCCTGGCCGGCTACGTGACCGGCAACACCATCGGGGTCTCCAGCTACGACGAGCAGCTCGGGGCGATCGGGCGGGCGACCTACGTCCCCTACAGGACGCCGGACAGCCTGGTTCACCTGGGCGCGAACGCGAACCTGATCCTCAACCCGGCGGCCACGGGGCCCGACGTCCCGCCCGGCGGAGCGGCGACGCCCGTGCGCCTGCGCGAACGGCCCGAGCTGCGGGTCGACGGGACCCGGCTGGTGGACACCGGATCGATCGATGCGGACGGCCTTTCGGCCTACGGCGTCGAGCTGGGGCTGCAGCAAAAGGCCTTCAGCCTGCAGGCCGAGCACTTCTGGATCGACGTGGACCGCAGGACCGCCGGCCTGGACGATCCGGCGTTCGCCGGCTGGTACGTGCAGGGCGCCTGGACGCTGACCGGCCAGCCGAGGCGGTACAACGCCGCCAGCGGCGGCTTCGACGCCCCGCGGGTCGAGACGCCCTTCGACCTCGGCTCCGGCGCCTGGGGCGTGTGGGAGCTGGCCGCGCGCTACTCGGACCTCGACCTCGACTTCCGGCCGGGCGCACCGGGCTGGGCTCCGGTCGCCGGCGCCGTCCGCGGCGGGCGGCAGAAGATCCTGACCCTGGGCCTCAACTGGTATCCGAACGCCAACGTCCGCTTCCTCGCCGACTACCAGCGCGTGGAGGTGGACCGGCTCTCGCCCGGCGGGACGGCCTTCGGCGCCGGGGCCCTGACGCCCCCCGACGGCGCCCAGGTGGGCCAGGACCTGAACATCTGGTCCCTCCGCACCCAGTACGCCTTCTGACCCAAACCCCAGACCCAATCCTTCAGACCGGATCACCGATCATGACCCAGACGGAATTCTCTCGTCGCCGCCTGCTCAAGGTGGGAGCCGCAGGCGCTGCGGCGGCTGGGACTGCGCCGCTCCTCCTCCCCGGGGCGGCGCAGGCCCAGTCAAGAGCGAGTACGGCAAGGGCCAGCCAGCTCACCCTGCTGAACGTCAGCTACGATCCGACGCGTGAGCTCTACAAGGACATCAACGCCGCCTTCGCCGCCTACTGGAAGGGGCGGACGGGCCAGACGCTGACGATCAACCAGAGCCACGGCGGCTCGGGCCGGCAGGCCCGGGCGGTGATCGACGGGCTGCAGGCCGACGTGGTGACGCTGGCGCTCGCCTACGACATCGACGAGATCGCCGCGCGGGCCAAGCTGCTGCCGGCCAACTGGCAGAGCCGCCTGCCGCAGAACTCCGCGCCCTACACCTCGACCATCGTGTTCCTGGTGCGGAAGGGGAACCCGTGGAAGATCCGCGACTGGGGCGACCTCGCCAGGCCCGGCGTGGCGGTGATCACGCCCAATCCGAAGACCTCGGGCGGCGCGCGCTGGAACCACCTGGCGGCCTACGCCTGGGCGCTGAAGCAGCCGGGGGGCACGCCGCAGACGGCGCAGGCCTTCCTGGCGCGGCTCTACAAGAACGTGCCGGTGCTGGACACCGGGGCGCGGGGCTCGACCACGACCTTCGCCGAGCGCGGCATCGGCGACGTCCTGCTGGCCTGGGAGAACGAGGCCTTCCTGTCGCAGGCCGAGTTCGGGAACAGGTTCGACATCGTCTATCCGAGCCTGTCGATCCTGGCTGAGCCCACGGTGGCGCTGGTGGACCGCAACGTCGACCGGCGGAAGACCCGCATCCAGGCCGAGGGCTATCTGAACTTCCTCTACAGCCCGCTGGCGCAGGACCTGATCGGCAAGAACCACTACCGGCCCCGCAACGCCGAGGCGCTCGCCAAGTACCGCTCGAAGTTCAAGGACATCCCCCTCGTCACCATCGACGGCCAGTTCGGCGGCTGGCGGAAGGCGCAGGCCGAGCATTTCGCCGACGGCGGGATCTTCGACCGGATCTACCGGCGCTGACATGACGGCCGCCGCGGCGATCGCCGCCCCCAAGCCCCGCCGGCGCTGGAAGGAGCCCAGCATCCTGCCGGGGTTCCCGCTCGCCATGGGCTGGACGCTGACCTACCTCGGCCTGCTGGTGGTGCTGCCGCTCGCCGCCCTCGTCCTGCGACCCTGGGAGCTGGGCGCGGGCGGGGTGTGGGCGGCGCTGACCGAGCCGCGGGTGCTGGCCGCGCTGCGCCTCAGCTTCACGACGGCGGCGCTGGCGGGGCTGGCCAACGTGCCGATCGGCCTGCTGATCGCCTGGACGCTGACCCGCTACGCCTTCCCGGGCCGCCGGATCGTGGACGCCCTGGTGGACCTTCCCTTCGCCCTGCCGACGGCGGTGGCGGGGATCGCGCTGACCGCCATCTACGCCCCGACGGGGGTGCTCGGCGAGCCGCTGGCCCGGCTCGGCGTCAAGGTCGCCTACACGCCGCTCGGCGTGTTCCTCGCCCTCGTCTTCATCGGCCTGCCGTTCGTGGTGCGCAGCGTCCAGCCTGTGCTGCAGGAGCTGGACGCCGAGGTGGAGGAGGCGGCGCTGACGCTGGGGGCGACGCCGCTCCAGCGGTTCTGGCGGGTGACCCTGCCGGTGCTCACCCCGGCGCTGCTGTCGGGCCTGAGCCTGGCCTTCGCCCGCGGCGTGGGCGAGTACGGCAGCGTGATCTTCATCGCCGGCAACATGCCGATGACCTCCGAGATCGCCCCCCTGCTGATCGTCATCAAGCTGGAGCAGTACGACTACGCCGGCGCGGCGGCCATCGGCCTGGCCATGCTGGTCATCTCGTTCGGGGCCCTCCTGGCGGTGAACGCCGCCCAGATGGCGACGGCGGGGCGGGGGCGCGCATGACGGGGTCGCGAATCCGACTGCCGGGCCTTGCGCCCCTGTTCCTCGCGCTCGCCCTGGCCGTCCTCGGGGTGCTGATCGTCCTGCCGCTGGGCGTGGTGTTCCAGCAGGCGCTCTCCAAGGGACTGGGCGCCTACATCGAGCCGCTCCGGCAGCCCGACGCCCTGGCGGCGATCCGGCTGACGCTGACGGTGGCCGCCATCTCGGTCCCGCTGAACGCGGTGTTCGGCGTGGCCGCCGCCTGGGCGATCGCCCGCTTCGAGTTCCGGGGCAAGAGCCTGCTCGTCACCTTCATCGACCTGCCGTTCTCGATGTCGCCGGTGGTCTCGGGCCTGGTCTGGGTGCTGCTGTTCGGGGCCCAGGGCTGGTTCGGCGAGATCCTGCTGCAACACGACGTCAGGATCATCTTCGCGACGTCGGGCCTCGTCCTGGCCACGGTGCTGGTCACGCTGCCGTTCGTCGCCCGCGAGCTCATCCCGCTGATGCAGGGGCAGGGCTCGGACGAGGAGGCGGCGGCGCTGACCCTGGGGGCCGGCGGCTGGACCACGTTCTGGCGGGTCACCCTGCCCAACATCCGCTGGGCGCTGCTGTACGGCGTCCTGCTCTGCAACGCCCGCGCGATGGGCGAGTTCGGCGCGGTCTCGGTGGTCTCGGGCAGCATCCGGGGCCTGACCACCACTTTGCCGCTCCACGTCGAGGTGCTCTACAATGACTACGAATTCGTCGGCGCTTTCGCGGCGGCCTCCATCCTCGCGGGCCTCGGGCTCGTCACCCTCGTCCTCAAGACGGTCCTCGAATGGCGACATGCCGGTGAACTTGCCGCAAGCTGCAAACACTGACGGGGCCGCGCTGGAGATCCGCGGGGTCTCCAAGACGTTCGGCCGCTTCCCGGCGCTGCGGGACGTCTCGCTGCGGGCGCGGGACAAGGAGTTCCTGGCGCTGCTGGGCCCGTCGGGCTCGGGCAAGACGACCCTGCTGCGGGTGCTCGCGGGCCTGGAGACGCCCGACGCGGGCGAGGTGCGGTTCGGCGGCGAGGACTTCCTGGCCCTGCCGGTGCGCCGCCGCCGGGTGGGGATGGTGTTCCAGCACTACGCGCTCTTCCGGCACATGACCGTGGCGCAGAACATCGCCTTCGGCCTGTCGGTGCGGCGCGGGGCCGAGCGGCCCTCCCGGGACGAGATCGCCGAACGCGTGCGCCGCCTGCTGGGGCTGGTGCAGCTCGAGGGCTACGAGGGCCGGTATCCGTCCCAGCTCTCGGGCGGGCAGCGGCAGCGGGTCGCGCTGGCCCGGGCTCTGGCCATCGAGCCCAGGATGCTGCTGCTGGACGAGCCGTTCGGCGCCCTCGACGCCCAGGTCCGGCGGGGCCTGCGCCGCTGGCTGCGCGAGCTGCACGACCGCGCCGGTGTCACCACCGTCTTCGTCACTCACGACCAGGAGGAGGCCCTCGATCTCGCCGACCGGGTGGCGATCCTGCGCGACGGCGAGCTGGTGCAGCTCGGGACGCCGAACGAGGTCTACGAGCATCCGGCCGATCCGTTCGTCTTCGACTTCCTGGGCGCGGCCTGCCGCATGGCGGGCGTGGTCGAGAAGGACCGGCTGCGGGTCGCGGACTGGGAATCGGCCGCCCCGGCGGGCGCGCCGCAGGGGCCCGTGGAGGTGCTCTTCCGGCCCGACGAGGTCGCCTTCGCCCCGGCCGACGGGGCAGGCCTGGCCGCCGAGGTCCGGGCCGTGGCGGCGCGCGGCCCGGACGTGCGCATCGAGTGCCTGATCGAGGGCCGCGCCGTCGAGCTGAGGGCCCACGGCGCGGCCCTGCCGGCCGGGGTCGCCCCCGGCCTGGCCGTGCGGGTCAAGCCGCTGCGGCCGCAGGTCTACGCCGGCTAGCTACTGGAAGATCCAGTCGCCGGCCGAGAGCTGGGCGGGCGCCACGTTCTCGATCTGCAGGATGTAGTTCGGCCACTCCGGGGTCGGCCCCCCGGCGTCGCTGTCGAACAGCACCTTCGTCCCGCCAGCCCCGTCGTCGATCAGGCGCAGGTAGCCCGCGGCGAACGGATCCGAGCCCGTGTAGCCGGCGGTGTCGAACAGGCCGGACAGGTCGATCTTGTCCACGCCCGCCTCGAAGTCGGTGATGCGGGCCGGCGACCAGGGCTCGCTTGCGAACACGAAATGATCCGCCCCGCCGGCGCCGGTCAGGACGTCCGAGCCCTGGCTGGCGTTGAGCGTGTCGTCGCCTGAGCCTCCCGTCAGGGTCGAGCCGGGGCCGGCCGAGTCGATCACGCGGCCCTCGCCGTCGTCCTCTTCCGGCGGCGGGGGAGGCGGTGGAGGCGGAGGCGGGGGCGGGGGCTCGCCCGCGCCGCCGCCCGAGAGCTGGGCCCAGGTCAGGCCGGCGGCGGGCACGCCCTCAAGCTGCAGGACGTAGTTGGGCCACTGCTGACCCGTCTCGGCCCCGTCGCGGTCGAACAGCACCTTCGTGCCGCCTGCGCCGTCGTCGAGGAACCAGACGTAGCCGTCGGCCACCGGGTCGGCGCCCGAGTAGCCCGAGGCCTGGAAGAGCTTCGAGAAGTCCAGGGCGTCGGACCCGACGGCGAAGTCGGTGATCCGCGCCGGCGCCCAGGGCTCTGCCGCCCAGGCGAAGACGTCGTCCCCGGCCCCGCCGGTGATCACGTCGGCGCCCTGGCTGGCGTTGATGGTGTCGTTCCCGGCCGTGCCCGATAGCGTGGAGCCCGGACCGGGCGAATTGATCACCTGGCCCGCGCCGGTGTCGCCGCCGCCGGTGTCGCCGCCGTCATCGCCGCCATCATCGCCGCCGCCGTCATCCGGGGGCGGCTCGGCCGAGCCCTCGCCCGAGAGCTGGCCCCAGGTGAGGCCGCCGGCGGCCACGCCCTCGAGCTGCAGGACGTAGTTGGGCCACTCCTGGCCCGTGGCCGGGCCGTCGCGGTCGAACAGCACCTTCGTGCCGCCGGCCCCATCGTCGAACAGCCAGACGTAGCCGTCGGCCACCGGGTCGGCGCCAGCGTAGCCGGCGGCCTGGAAGAGCTTCGAGAAGTCCAGGGTGTCGGAGCCGACGGCGAAGTCGGTGACCCGCGCAGGCGCCCAGGGCTCGGCGGCCCAGGCGAAGACGTCGTTCCCCTCGCCGCCGGTGATGACGTCGGCGCCCTGGCTGGCGTTGATCGTGTCGTCGCCCGCCCCGCCGGTGAGGGTGGAGCCCGGGCCGGGCGAATTGATCACGCGGCCTTCGCCGTCGTCCGGCGGCGGCGGCGCGGATTCGTCGTCGTTGGTGATGGTCCCGGTCGCCGTGGCGGTTCCGAGCGTCGCGCCGTCCGCTCCCGAAAGGGTGACGGTGAAGGTCTCATCGGCCTCCGCCGTGGTGTCGCCGGCCACTTCGATGGTGATCGTTCGCAGGGTCTCGCCGGGGGCGAAGGTGAGCGTGCCGGAGGGCAGCGCGCCGCCCGCGAAGTCGTCGGCGTCGACGCCGCCGCTCACCGCCCAGTTGACCGTCGAAACCTCGCCGTTCGGGCCCGAGCGGGCGACGGTGAAGCTGAACGCCGTCGAGCCGGTGTTCCCCTCGGCCAGGGCGACGCTGCTGGTGGCGAAGCTGATCTGCGGCTCGGTAGGCGGCGGCGGGGGCTCGCCGCCGGTGTCGTCGTTGGTGATGAAGCCGGTGGCCGTGGCCTGGCCGAGCTTGGCGCCGACCGGGTTGACCAGGGTCACCAGGAACTCCTCGTCGGCCTCCTGGTAGGCGTCGCCGTTCACCCAGACCTGGATGTAGGCGGTCGTCTGGTTGATCTCGAAGGTGACCGTGCCCGAGGGCAGGGCGTCCCCCAGGAAGTCGAGGGCGTCGGCCGGGTTCGCGCCCTGGCCGCGGACCTGCCAGCCGACGGTGACCTTCTCGCTCTGGTCCCAGTCGCGGGTGACCGTGAAGGTGTAGAGCGTCATGCCCGACGTGCCCTCGGCATGGGCGACGCCCGCCATGGGGCCGATGGACACCACGGCGTCGACGCCGCGGGGCGGGTTGATCATGTCGTAGAGCTGCTGGCCGGCGCCGCTCTCGGCGATCAGCTCGCCGCCGGCGGTCACGCCGACAAGGTCGCCGGTGAGCTGGCGGGCGGGGCCGAACCAGCCCTCGCCGTCGTAGGCGAAGGCGTCGAAGCCGCGGCCCATGACCGTGCCGTCGGGCGCGTCCCAGCTCGCCGCAAACCCGCCGTTCTTCGTGGCGACGATGTCGATGTCGCCGGTGGCCGGGCCCAGCTCGTGGCGGATGAAGGTGTTCTTGGACGGGTCGAACACCATCACCCAGGCCGCCTGGCCGTCGCCGTCGGGCTGCATGTAGGCGAGGGCCACCCGGCCATCGGTCAGCCAGGTGCCCGAGCCGGTGAACACGCGGGAATCGCCGGCCATCAGGGGCGTGGCCTCGCCGATCGTCCCGCCGCCGGCGACCGCGCCGAACACGGCGCCGGCGTCCTCCCAGATGACGAAGGTCTTCTCCTCGGGGAAGGTCGTGGGCCGGTCGTCATGGACGGCGATCGCCGCCGTGGTGACGGGCTCTCCGCTGCCGTCGAAGGTGACGGGGGCGCTCACCTGGCCACTGGTCGTCCCGCCGTCGGTGCGCAGGGTGGCGGCGGGCGGCTCGGGCTCGCCGACCTCGATCTCGGTCTCGCCCGAGGCCAGGGCGTAGGCGCGGACGTAGTCCACCTTCAGCTCGGCCGGGTACATCCGCTCGTCGGGCTCGCCGCCCCAGCCGCCGACCGCCAGGTTGACGATCATGGCCATGGGATATTGCCAGTTGGCCGGCGTGGGGGCCGACAGCACGGCCACGTCGTCGAAGTAGAAGGTGACGGTCGTCGGCGTCCACAGCATGCCGTAGGTGTGGAAGCCCGACGGATCGATCTTGTAGGCATTGTCGTACATGTTGGCGTCGCCGCCCCAGGCGCGCCGGTAGTCGACGTTCGGCGTGGCCGCCAGGCCCTCCATGATGTCGGCCTCGACCTGGGCGACATAGGGCGTCGGCATCATCCAGAAGGCCGGCCAGGCGCCGAGGGCGGCGGGCAGCTCGGCGCGCATCTCGAAGTAGCCGTACTTCTGCTCGAACACCCCCATGGTGTTGAGCATCCCGGAGGAATATTCGCGGCCCCAGGCGGCCTCGCGCTGGTCCTGTTCCAGGCGCTCGGCCCGGATCGTGAGAATGCCGTCGTCCACCGAGTGGGGGGCGTAGTCGAGATCCTTCTCGCCCTGGCCGTAGAAGCCGGGCTTCATGTAGATCTGGCGCTCGCCGTTGGACGTGATGGTGTAGGCCCATTCGTCCTTCAGGTTGCCGCCGAAGTCGGCCCGCCAGACCCCCGTCTGCAGCGACGGGTCGTAGATCTGCAGGCTGTCGAACTCGTCCGCGAAGGTGATCTCGCCGAGCTGCGAGCGGTCGAGCTCGACCAGGAACTGGCGATCCTGGAAGCCGGCCAGGGTCTGGTCGCGGAAGGTCAGGCTCTCGCCGTTGTCGAACCGCAGGACGACGTCCGAGCCCTCCTGGGTCATGGCGCTGCGGATCTCGCCGGCGGTCTCGAGGCCGTAGCCCCAGAGCTGCAGCTGGCTGTTGCCGTTCCAGTTGTAGATGACGTCCGAGCCCTCGCCGGCGCGGACCACGAAGGTGACCTTTTCGGTCGTCGCTCCCACCAGCACGTCGTCGCCGCCGGCGCCGTAAATCCAGTGGGTGCTGTTGTCGACGATGATCAGGTTCCCGAGGTCGTTGCCCACCGCGTAGTTGAAGGGGTTGTTGACCTGCAGGTTCTCGACGTTCGGGGCGAGCTTGATCGACGTCCAGCCGATCTGGGTGTCGATGCCACCGCCGGGCGCCTCCTGGACGCGGTCGTTGGGGTGGGTGATCCAGTGGCGGTTGTCGCCGGACGATCCGATCAGGAGGTCGCCGCCGCCTTCGCCCGAAACCGACGAGTTCCCGGCCGGCGCCTGGATCGTCTCATTGCCTGCCGAGGTGCCGGCGATGCGACCATCTTCGGTCGCGGACTCCGGCATCGCTTCGCCGTGCGCGTTGTAATAGACCATTCAACCCAGCTCCGAGATTTAGCCGGGCCACAACTCGCAAAGCGAAGCCTGGGTTCGTTGAAGTCTCCGTGAGCAGACCGTTCTTTCGGAGCGGTGCAAATAAGCAACATATGGCCAAGCTTTCGCCGGAAGCTGCGCCGTAAGGGCGGAAAAGCTTCGGCTCTACAGGCAGGCGTCAGGTCGGGTCAGGCGTCTTCGGAGCTGCGCGCGAAGGTGCGGACGAAGCGATCCCGGCTCCAGAGCTCCATCTTGCGACCGTCGGCATGGCGCCTGGCCTGCTCCGCCGCGGCCTCGTCGCCGTCGCAGTCGAACTCGACCACGCCGCGGATGTGGTTCGCTTCGTCGAGGAAATAGAGCCGATAGTCGGTCATGGCGCCCCTCTGGCCGTCCCGCCGCTCGGCCGACCATACCACACCTGAGGGTTGTTAAAAGCGGGGCGATTCTACCCTGTCGGGCGAGTTCGGGCGGACGCTCAATCCTGTGGATCGCGGAGCGCGCGCTGGCGTTCGGCCTGCTTCTGGAGGGCCTCGCGGGCCTCGCGGATGCGGCGCCTCACCGCCTCGATCTGGTCCTTGAGCCCCTCGGCGGCCCGCGCGGCCTCGGCGTCGAGATCCACAGCGCCGAGATCCTCGGCTTCCAGATCCGCCGCCTGGGGCGGCTTGGCCGCGCCGGCTTCAGGGCTGCTCATCCACTCGCACTCCGGGCGCTGCTTTCCCGAACCGTGGCCGGTCGCGCGGGACGGAGGCTGCCCGCGAAGGCCGCGGAGCGCCGCCGAAGCTGCGGAAGGCGCGGCCAATCGGCGCGCTCCAAGTACCGGCGGGGGCGGGGCCATGCAAGCTTGGCCATGGCGCCTTTGGCCGTCTGGGGCGTTGGAGGGGGCGAAGGAGCGCCCATGACGACCGACCTGCCGACCCTGCAACGCCGCTTCTCGGTGCATCCCGTAGCCGAGGCCCCGGCCTGCGGGCATCTGGTCGAGGGGGTGAGCTTCGAGGACGCGGCCTTGCACTTCCTGGAAACCGCGCACCCGGCCGCCGACGCCGACGACGAGGTGCGCCTGTTCGTGGAGGACTGCGACACCGGCGAGCGCCAGTGCTTCCGGATCGACCTGGGCTCGGGAGAGACGGCGCCCTGCGACTAGAGCGTCGGCTGGGGCGCCGTCCCGGCCCCGATCAGAGGACGCCCAGCATCTCGGCCACCAGCGGGTGGCGGACGATGTCGCGCTCGGCCAGCCGGACCACCGCGACATTGCCCAGCTCCTCCAGGCGGTCGGCGACGCCGCCGAGGCCGGACAGCTCGGGCAGCAGGTCGGACTGGTTGGGATCGCCCGTCACGACCATCGTCGAATGCCAGCCGAGGCGGGTGAGCAGCATCTTGAGCTGCACGTAGGTGCAGTTCTGCGCCTCGTCGATCACCACGAAGGCGTTGTTCAGCGTGCGGCCGCGCATGAAGCCGACGGGGGCGATCTCGATGGCGCCCTCGGCCATCAGGGCCCGGACCCGCTTCATCGACAGCCGGTCGGACAGGGCGTCGTAGAGCGGCCGCAGGTAGGGGGCGAGCTTGTCCTCGGCGTCGCCGGGCAGGAAGCCGATGGACTCGCCGGCCTCGACCGCGGGGCGCGAGAGCACGATGCGGCCGACGCGGCCGCTCTCCAGCGCCTCCACCGCCTTGGCGATGGCGAGGTAGGTCTTGCCGGTGCCGGCGGGACCGAGCGCCATGACGAGGTTCTTGGAATCGATGGCCTCGATCAGCTGCTGCTGGCCCGGCGACTTGGCCTTGATGGTCTTGAGGTAGGCCTGGTCGCGGTCGTCGTTGTGGTGGGCGAGCGGCGACCAGCCCCGGTCGAGCGGCAGCCGGCGGATCTTATCGTCCCCCTCGAACTGACCGGCGTCGAACGCGCCTTCGCGCAGCTGTCGCTTCAGGGCTCGCTTGCTCATCAAGGCCTCCGTTGGGGGCAAGAAAAAAGGGCGTCCCGGATGCGGGAGCGCCCTTCGGTGATCAGGTGACGGCGGGAGCGGCGGCGTGCGGAGCCCGGGGGCTCGCCGGCTTGGTCCGGTCCGGGCGGAAAGGCCCGGGAGAGCAACGAACTCGGCGCCATCCAACTCCGTCCAGCGCGAGACGCGGAGGCGAGGGGCCCCCGCGGCGGCTACCGGGAGGACTTCCGTCCTCTCGAATCGCCCGACTAGAATGATCGTAACGCCCTTTCCGAGTCGTTAAACGCCCCATCGGCGGCAAGAAATAAGGCAGCGAGATGAGTGTCTACAACTTAGGCAATGTGACGCCGCAATTACCAAACGATGACGAATACTGGATTGCGCCGACGGCCGCCGTGATGGGCAATGTGATTCTCAAGAAGAACGCGTCCGTCTGGTGGGGTGCAACCCTGCGTGGCGACAACGACCCGATCATCATCGGCGAGAACTCGAACGTGCAGGACGGCAGCGTCCTGCACACCGACCTGGGCTCGCCGCTCACCATCGGGGCGAACGTCACCGTGGGCCACATGGTGATGCTCCACGGCTGCTCGATCGGGGACAACACCCTGGTGGGCATCGGCTCGATCGTCCTGAACGGAGCGAAGATCGGGAAGAACTGCCTGATCGGCGCCAACTGCCTGATCACCGAGGGCAAGGAGATCCCCGACAACTCGCTGGTCATGGGCGCGCCGGGCAAGGTGGTGCGGGAGGTGAGCGAGCAGCAGGCGATGGTCATGGCCGCCGGCGCCCACCACTACGTCGAGAACTGGAAGCGCTACCGGCGGGAGCTGACGGAATTCCGGTGACGCGGCTGGTCGCCGCCCTCCAGGGCGCCTGCGTGGCCGAACCCGCGCCTTGACGGACGTGGCGGCGCCCCTCCCTTGATGCCCGCAAGGCACAAGGGAGGACGGGCCATGGCGTACGAGTTCATCCGGGTGGAGCGGGAAGGGCCGATCACCACCTTCATCCTGAACCGGCCCGAGGTGATGAACGCGCTGCATTCGCCGGCGCACTTCGAGCTGCACGAGGCCTTCGACGCCTTCGCCGCCGACCCGGACCAGTGGGTGGGCATCGTCACAGGGGCGGGCGAGAAGGCCTTTTCGGCCGGCAACGACCTGAAGCACCAGGCCTCCGGCGGGGCGATGAAGAGCCCGCCCAGCGGGTTCGCCGGCCTGACCTCGCGGTTCGACCTGAACAAGCCGCTGATCGCGGCGGTGAACGGCGTGGCCATGGGCGGCGGGTTCGAGATCGCCCTGGCCTGCGACATCATCATCGCCTCCGAGGCGGCGACCTTCGCCCTGCCCGAGCCGCGGGTGGGCCTGGCGGCCCTGGCCGGCGGCCTGCACCGGTTGCCCCGGGCCATCGGCGTCAAACGGGCCATGGCTCTGATCCTCACCGCCCGGCGCGTGTCGGCGGCCGAGGGCAAGGAGTTGGGCTTCGTGGCCGAGGTCACCGCGCCGCAGGACCTGATGCGCACGGCGCGCGCGTGGGCCCAGCAGGTCTGCGAGCTTTCGCCGATGTCGATCCGCGCCTCGAAGGAGGCCGTCTACAAGGGCCTGGACGAGCCGACGCTGGAGGCGGCGATCCGCGGCCAGGGCAAGTATCCGGCCGTGGCGGCGCTGTTCACCTCGGAGGACTTCAAGGAAGGGCCGATGGCCTTCGCCCAGAAGCGCCCGCCGCAGTGGAAGGGCCGCTGACGGCCTGCTGAGGGACCCTTGTTCCCCGGCGTCAATCCCGTCACATTCCGCCCCGAGGACGGGGGTTGCGTATGGTGGATGTGGACGCGGCGGGCGCAGTGGCCGGGGCGGTGCACGGCGGCGGCCTGGGATCGGCCGCCCAGCGGCCGGCGGGCCAGGCCGGCGAGGCGCAGCACGTCTGCGCGGACTGCGGCGCCGAGGTCGAGGGCCGCTTCTGCGCGAACTGCGGCCAGGCCGCCCACCTGCACCGGACCCTGGCGCACCTCGGCGAGGAGGTGCTGCACGGGGTCATGCACTTCGACAGCCGCTTCTGGCGCACGGTGCCGCTGCTGGCCTTCCGGCCCGGGCGGCTGACGCGCGAGTGGGTTCACGGCCGGCGCACGCGCTACGTCTCGCCGCTGGCGATGTTCCTGTTCACGATGTTCGTGCTGTTCATGGGGCTGAGCTACTTCCCCGTGGACGCCGCCGACAACGTGGTCGGCCAGCAGGCCCTGGCGACCGCCGACCTTGCCCGCAAGAACACCGAGCTGGCCAACGCCGAGGTCGCCCTCGACAACGCCAGCCCCGAGGAGCGGGCGGCGGCGCAGGCGCGGGTCGACCGGGCGCGGGCGGCGGCCGAGGCGGCGGGCGAGCAGATCGGCAACGTCACGGGCGAGGGGCGGGTGAAGACCAACGTCAGGACGGTGTTCGACGAGGACATCGGCGAGGCGGTCAACACCGGCAACAAGAAGCTCGACGAGAAGATCAGGCACAAGCTCGAGAACCCCGAGCTGGCGCTCTACAAGCTGCAGCAGGCGTTCTACAAATTCTCGTTCCTGCTGATCCCGATCTCGATCCCGTTCGTGGCCTCGCTGTTCCTGTGGAAGCGCGGCTTCACCCTCTACGACCACGGCGTCTTCGTCCTCTATTCCCTGACCTTCATCTCCTGGCTGGTGATGGCGCTGGCCATCGGCACGCGCATCGGGGGGATCGTCTCGGCGCTGCTCTGGCTGACCCTGCCGTTCGCCATCCCGGCGCACATGTATTTCCAGCTGAAGGGCGCCTATGGCCTGGGGACCTTCTCGGCGCTGTGGCGGACCTGGTTCCTGCTGTGGTTTTGCACCTTCGCCCTGCTGCTGTTCACCATGGCGGTGACGTTGCTTTCGGCCTGACGCCGGCTGACGCTGGGGCGGCCTTGCAGAAACGTGACGCCTGCGTCACGTTTGCGCCAACTGAACAAGGTTAGGGAAGAAGCGCCGTGGAGCGGTACGACTACATCATCATCGGCGCGGGCTCGGCCGGCTGCGTCCTGGCCAACCGCCTGAGCGAGGACCCGCAGACGAAGGTGCTGCTGCTGGAGGCGGGCGGCAAGGACGCCTCGCTGCTGGTGCGGATGCCCGCGGGCGTCGGCGCCCTGATCGGCAAGCAGGGCCCCTACAACTGGGGCTTCTGGACCGAACCCGAGCCGCACCTCGACGGCCGCCGCCTGTGGTGGCCCAGAGGCAAGGGCTGGGGCGGCTCGTCCTCGATCAACGGCATGATCTACATCCGCGGCCACGCGCGCGACTACGACCAGTGGCGGCAGATGGGCCTGACCGGCTGGGGCTACGCCGACGTCCTGCCGTACTTCAAGCGCTCGGAGACCTTCGAGGGCGGGGCCGATTCCTGGCACGGCGACGAGGGGCCGCTGCACGTCTCGAAGGCCGCCTCGCCCAATCCGATCTACCGCGCCGCGGTGGAGGCGGGGGCCCAGGCCGGCCATCCGGTGACCAGCGACTTCAACGGCTACCAGCAGGAAGGCTGGGGGCCGTACCAGATGACCATCAAGGACGGGCAGCGCTGGAGCGCGGCGCGCGGCTACCTGCACCCCGTCCTGAACCGTCCGAACCTGACCTGCCTGACCGGCGCGCGGACCACGCGGGTGCTCCTCGAGAACGGCCGCGCCGTCGGCGTCGAGATCGTCGAGGGCAAGAACCCGGCGCGCGCGGTCTATGCCGACGCCGAGGTCATCGTGGCGGCGGGCGCCGTGCAGTCGCCGCACATCCTGCAGCTGTCCGGCATCGGCGACGGCGAGGACCTGGGCAAGCACGGGATCAAGGCCGTCCACGAGCTGAAGGGCGTGGGCGCCAACCTGCAGGACCACCTCGACGCGTGCCTGTCGTGGGAGTGCCCGCAGCCGATCACGATCTATTCGATGCGCAAGGGCGTGAAGCAGCTCTTCGTCGGGCTGAACTACATGCTGTTCAACAAGGGCATCGGCCGGGAGAACTTCCTGGAGAGCGGCGCCTTCCTGCGCTCGCGGCCCGACCTGGACCGGCCCGACCTGCAGATCCACACCGTGCTGGCCATCATGCAGGACCACGGCAAGGTGTCGGTGAACAAGGACGGCTTCACCTTCCACGTCTGCCAGCTGCGGCCCGAGAGCCGCGGCAAGGTCGGGCTGAAGTCGGCCGACCCGATGGCCGACCCCGCGATCTTCGCCAACTACCTCGCCGCCGAGGAGGACCGCCGCGCCATGCGCGAGGGGGTGAAGATGATGCGCGACGTGGCCGCCCAGGCCGCGCTCGATCCCTATCGCGGCGCCGAATACTCGCCGGGCAAGGACGTGCGGACCGACGCCGAGATCGACGCGTGGATCCGCCGCGCGGCCGAGACGATCTACCACCCGGTCGGCACCTGCCGCATGGGCGTGGCCGGCGATGCGATGGCGGTGGTGGACGGCGAATGCCGGGTGCAGGGCCTGTCGGGCCTGCGCGTGGTGGACGCCTCGGTGATGCCGACGCTGGTCGGCGGGAACACCAACGCCCCGACCATCATGATCGCCGAGAAGATCTCGGACGCGATCCGCGGCAAGGCCTTCCTGCCGGCCGAGGACGCGCCGGTCTACGGCGACGAGAAGGCCGCCGCCTAGGAGCCCGGCCGCTCCAGGCGCATGACCAGGCAGTCGTCCTCGCCGAACCGGCGGGGACCGACGGCCCGGAAGCCCAGCCGCTCGTAGAAGCGGATCGCCCGGACGTTGCTCTGCAGCGGGTCGATCAGGATCGCCGTGACGGCCGCATCGGCGAAGCAGCGGGCGATCGCCTGCCGCATCATCTGCGTTCCGTAGCCGCGGCCGAGCGCGTCGGCCTCGCCGATCCAGATGTCGATGGCGCGCAGGCCGGGCGGACAGTCGCCCCAGTAGCGGCTCTGCTCGCGCGCGGGGTCGATGATCTGGACGAAGCCGACCGGACGGCCGCCCGCCTCGGCGACGAGCTGTTCGCGCCAGTCGGGGTCGCGGGCGAGCTCGACCTCCCAGCCCCAGTCGTCGTTGGGATCGGACTCCACCACATGGGGCTCCTCGTCCCAGCGCCGCAGCAGCGCCAGGTCGTCCATCGTGGCCGGGCGAAGGACGATCTGCCCGCTCACTTCCCGCTCAAGGGGGCGGCCGGCTTCACGACCAGGCGGAAGGCGCGCTCGGCCCGCAGCCAGCGCTGGGCGGCGGCCTGCACGTCCGCGGCGGTGACCTTCTGCGTCCCCGGCACGCTCTGGCGGATGGACTCCAGCCGGCGGGGATCGAACTGGGCGCCTGACAGCTCGGCCAGCCAGTACTGGTTCGTCAGCCGCGCCTTCTGCAGGCGCTCGATCCTGGGGGTCTTGGCCCGGGCGAGCTCGTCGGCCGTGGGCTCCTCGTCCCGAAGGTCGCCGGCGATCTTGGCCACGTCGGCGAAGAAGCCGTCGAGCTTGTCGGGCGGCACCTCCACGCTGGCGGCGATGTAGCCCCAGCCTTCCCAGGTCAGGCTGTGGCTGACCCCGACGTTGGGCGAGTAGGTCGCGCCCTGCGCCTCGCGCAGCTCGTCCAGCAGGCGAAGCTGCAGCACCTCGGACAGGATGGCGGTCTCGCGGGCCCGCTGCGGATCGGCCCAGTAGTCCTCGGTGGGCCAGGCGACGTAGCCGATGGACTGGTCGGCCCGGCCCTTGTGGGTGAGGACCATCGGCGGGTCGCCGCCCTCGGGGAAGCCGACGCGGCGCGCGGCCGCGGGGATCGGCCCGGGCTCCGGCCGCGGGGGCAGGGCGCCGACGGTGGCCGCCACCTTCGCGACGGCGTCCTCGATCGTGACGTCGCCCACGATCACCACCTCGATGCGGCCGTCGGCCAGGTGCGGCGCGAGCTGGCCGGCGAGGTCCTCGATCCGGGCGCTGGCGATCTCCTCCCTGCTGGGGAAGGTCCAGCGGCGGTCGCCGCGGTGCAGGATGCCGTTCAGGTCGCGGCTGAGCACGCCGAAGTCGGTGGACTCGAACTGGTCGTGGATCGTCTTGCCCGCCGCCTTCAGGCGCAGGAAGGCCTCCTCCCGGAACGCCGGCTCGGCCACGTAGGCGGCGAGCACCTGGAGCTGGGTGGCGAGGTCGCCGGTGCGGGTCGCGCCGGTGAACACGAAGGCGTCGTCGCCCAGGCCGAAGCGGGCGCCGAACACCTTGGAGGCCAGCACGCGCTCCATGTCGTCGGCATCGATCTTCTTCAGGCCGCCCTCCACATAGGCGCTGGCGGCCCAGGCCGGGCTCTGCCGCCCGGGCGAGAGGTCGAGCAGGCCGTCGCCGACGTTGACGCGGACCAGCACCTCGTCGTCGCGGAACTCGGTGGGCTTCACGGTCAGCCGCACGCCGTTCTCGAACCGGACGAAGGTGGTCCCGAGGTCGGCCGCCTCGCGGCGCTCGGCGACCTTGCCGGGCGGGCCGAAGCTGTCATAGGGCCAGGCGACGTCGGCGGCCTCCGACGGCGGGGCGACGGCGACCTGCCGCGAGGCCTCGAAGGCGGCGAGCAGGGCCTTGTCGCCGCCCTCGACGGGGCGGGGGCTCGCCATGAAGACGAGCGGGCCTTCGCCGTGGAAGGCGGCCTTCAGCGCGGCGGAGACCGTGTCGGCCTTCAGGTCCTTCACGACCGCCTCGAACAGGGCCAGTTCGTCGGCGGGGGAGGTGACCACCTCGTCGTCGGCCAGGGAGCCCACGATCTCGCCCGCCAGCTCGGCGGGGCGCCGGGTGGCCGCGCCGGCGGCGGCGGCGGTCAGCCGGGCGCGCAGTTCGGCGATCTCGCGGTCCAGCTCGTCCTGCCGGACCCCGTGGAGGATGGCCCGGCGCTGTTCCTGCTCGGCGGCGGCGAGGGCCTCGGCCCAGCGCGCCGGTTCGGCCGCCACTCCGACGACGGCGATGTCGGCCTCGTCCTCCTGCTGGAAGGTGTAGGCGGTCGCGGCGATGAACGGCGGGTCGCTCCGCCGGGCGATGCTGGCGTAGCGGCGGTTCAGGACGGCCAGGCCCAGGCCCTCGATCAGGTCGCGCCGGCGCCTGGCCGTGGTGTCGGGCGACAGGTCGGGCGGGGCGATCCAGGCCACCTGCAGCGAAAGGGAGGCGCCGGGCTCGACCACCAGCTTGGCCTCCGGGCCGCGCGGCTGGACCTGGCCCTGCACCGGCGGCTCGCCGGCCGGGCCCTCGGCGCGCCAGTCGCCGAAGCGCTCGCGGATCCTGGCCTCCATGGCGTCGACGTCGAAGTCGCCGACCGCCACGAACACCGCCCGCTCGGGCCGGTACCAGCGGCGGTAGTAGTCGGCGATCTCGGAAGCCGGGGCCGAGCGGAGGACCTCCACCGCGCCGATCGGCAGCCGCTCGGGCGCGCGCTGGCCCTTCAGCCAGAAGGCGAGGCGGTCCTTGTAGATGCGGTAGCCGGGGGTGTCGCGGGCCCGCTCCTCGGAGAGGACGACGCCGCGTTCCCGGTCGACGGCGGCCGGCTCGATGGTCAGGTTCGAGGCCGCCTCGCGCATCAGCATCAGCGAGGTGTCCACGGTCTCGGCGTCGGTCCGCGGCAGGTCCAGCATATAGATGGTCTCGCCGAAGCCGGTGGAGGCGTTGGTGTCGGGGCCGAAGGCGAGGCCGAGACGCTCCAGCATCCTGGTCATCTCGCCTTCCTTGACGTTCTTCGAGCCGTTGAAGGCCATGTGCTCGAGGAAGTGGGCCAGGCCCTGTTGGGCGTCGGTCTCCATCATCGAGCCGGCGTCGATCCACAGGCGCAGCGCCGCCTGGCCCGGCGGAATGGTCTGGCGGCGGATGGCGTAGCGCATGCCGTTGGGCAGGATCCCGAAGCGGATCGCCGGATCGGCCTTCAGGTCGGAGGCGGCATGCGCCCAGCGGGGCGGCGGCGCGTCGGCCGAGGCGGCGAGAGCGGAGAGGGGGGCGAGCAGCAGCGCGGCGCAGAGCGCGAGGGCCGCGCGCAGGGAACGGATCATTCGCAATGTCCCGGGAGGTCCTTCAAGGCCCGGCCACCATCGCGGACCCCCGCGGCCGGGGCAAGGCGCCCGAAAGGCGCCCGGAAGGCCACCGGAAGGCCACCGGAAGGCATCGGGCGCCCGGACGCTCGCGTCCG